>NZ_JAENIP020000008.1:0-1734 GCF_016595285.2 Corynebacterium antarcticum | reverse complement strand
AATAAAGTTTTGCTTATAGACATTCACACTTGGTCTCATGATCTTCGTTCCCTCACCTGGAACGAGGAAAAAGGAGATCACGATGTTCGTGGGAACCTTACCCGAAGAGAACGCCTCTTCGACGGCATCTACAATGTCCTGTGCATACGTACCAACGTTCGGATCCCCCGTTACACGCTTCGCAGTCTTCAACTGTTCAGTATAGTCCGCAGAGCTAGCAGCGGAGCTTTGGTCATTGGTCAGAAGCCAGATTGCGAGCTGAGTTGCAACCTGTGCAGATTCTTCACTGACCCCGCTATATTTTTTCGCCTTCTCGCCAAAGAACAGCGATTTGTGCTTAGCAGAGTATCCGTACGCACTCGCAAGTGCGACCCTCCGAAGGGTGGTAGAATCGGTTCGGCCCAGAGTCGCTGGAATCTCACTGTATGAAAGTCCCATATACTCGTAGGGCGCACCACCATTTCGCTGAAGCGGCGGGAGAGTATATCCGGGATCGACGCAATAAGTCGCAGTTTCAAAACTTCCATTGAACGCCTGGAACTTGACAGCATCCGAATTTACATTTTTCGCAACAGTTCCAACTTTCCACCCTCCCCCTTCATCAGCTCGTGCAGTCGCCGGTGCGACGACAAGTGCTGTCGCGATAAGAAATATCGCGCACAACACTGCCCCCGCACGGCTCAGTTGTCTTGTCATTGGTTCCTCTCGATACATGAACGATAGAGCCGCAGTGGCTCCTACTAACATCAACCCACCAAGTGCAGGCTCGGAAGGCCAGCCACGAGACAGGTCTATATAAGGATCGTAGCCTTACTGATACCGGATTGGAACCGAGCACCCCCAGATTTCTTAAGGTTCATCACATCTTCCAGCCCCCTCCGGATCCACCACCCTCCACCAGCATCTTCGTTCGACAGCCACCCTTGGACTACACATCAGCGCACATGATGCCACCCCCGCACTGCCCCACCCACACCACCCTGACGTCGCCGAAACACCAGCCCGGCTGGCCACTAATAGCTCCTCACCTGCAGTCATTAGGCGAAAACTGAAACCGAATCCCTTTAGCCGGCACTGCTTCTTTTAAACCAAGTCGACCGTCCAGCCTCCAGTTTTGACACCAACCGAAATAGCCGCATGTAAATTACTTTATGTTGGCGTGAACATCTCGATTGGCTCTTTCTAAAAGATAATCTTTTATTCCGACGGGTGGAATATCACATTTTCATCACTCCTTAAGCTGCGGCCGTGACATTCCCACCGTCCTACGCCAGAAAATCAGGTCCGCGGCACATGCGATCACCGGCGAGACAAAAAGTGTAAAAGGATCCACAACAACAGTAAAGTCCTCTCACGACTACCCCACCCATCGACCACAGGATTTGTTATTCCGCAAGGCAACCGACCCACACCAAACGGCCAATAAACGTACGTGAACATTCAAGACAAATTCAACACCCTCCCCAAAAAACAGAAAAGCGGCGACACTTCTCCGTTGAGGTCACTTTATCCGCATTTTCAACATCGTAAGATTACCTACCGCCTAGTTTCTGAAGCTTGGCACCGGTTCGCAACATTCCAAAAATCGAGGTAGCTCACAAACAACAACCCATTTGGGCCGAACACCGATAAAACCGCTGCAATCAAAACTCAGACCACACCTATTACCCAGGCGGATAAATCTGGAGAACATCGCTTGCACGTGCACGACGAAGAGATCCACCGTCAGCCCCT
>NZ_JAENIP020000007.1:0-2665 GCF_016595285.2 Corynebacterium antarcticum | reverse complement strand
GTGACCGCGCCCGGCACGACGGTGACCACCACCGCACCGGCCACGACTGCACCGGGTACGACCGTGACCACGACGCTTCCGGCCACAACCGAGACGACGACGGCTCCGGCCACGACGGTGACCACGACGGCTCCGGCTACCACGGAGACGACGACGGCTCCGGCCACGACGGTGACCACGACGGCTCCGGCTACCACGGAGACGACGACCGTTCCGGGTACTACGGTGACCCTGCCGGGTACCACCGAGACGACAACCGCACCGGCCACGACTGCCACCGAGACGGAGACCACCACGGCCACCGCGACGACGACGGCCACCGCGACGGAGACGACGACGGCGCCCGGTACGACGGAGACGACTACTGCTCCGGGTACCACCGCGACGACGACGGACACCGCCACGGAGACCACCACGGCCACCGCGACGGAGACGACGACGGCGCCCGGTACGACGGAGACGACTACTGCTCCGGGTACCACCGCGACGACGACGGACACCGCCACGGAGACCACCACGGCCACCGCGACGACGACTGCGACCGCGACGGAAACGACGACGGCGATCACGACGGCGCCCGGTACCACTGTGACCGAGACGACGACGGCTCCGCCGGCAACGACGACGGTCACGACGACGCCGCCGGCCCCGACGACCGAGACTGTCACGGAGACGACAACTGTTACCCCGACCACGGGTACGCAGACTGTGGTTGTGACGACGACGCTCACGGAGACTCCGTCGACGACGGCAACTGTGACGACGACGGCAACTGCGTCCACCACGGCGACCGAGGCCACCACGGCAACTGTGACGACCACGGCATCCGGTACGACGGTGACTGCGCCGGGTACGACGGTGACGGAGACGGCACCGGGTACGACCGTGACGGAGTCCACGCCGGGTACGACCGTGACGATTCCCGCCACGACCGTGACGGAGTCCGGTACGACGGTGACGGTTCCCGCCACCACGGCGACGACCGTGACGGAAACGGCACCGGGTACGACCGTGACGGAAACGACGCCGGGTACGACCGTGACGATTCCCGCCACGACCGTGACGGAGTCCGGTACGACGGTGACGGTTCCCGCCACCACGGCCACGACCGTGACGGAAACGGCACCGGGTACCACGGTGACCGCAGCTGGTACGACGGTGACGGCGCCTGGAACGGCGACGACGACCGCATCAGGTACTACCGTGACGATTCCCGCCACGACCGTGACGGAGTCCGGTACGACGGTGACGGTTCCCGCCACCACGGCCACGACCGTGACGGAGACGGCTCCGGGTACCACTGTGACGGTTCCCGCCACTTCGGGTACGACCGTGACGGTTCCCGTGACCACTGCGACAACGGTGACGGTTCCCGCCACTTCGGGTACGACCGTGACGGTTCCCGCCACCACGGCGACCACGACGGCGCCCGGCACCACGGTGACCATCACGAGTGGAACCAGCACGGTTGCGACTACGACTGAGGTCGTCGGATCCACCGGATCTTCAGGTGGAATCGGTTCCTCAGGCACCTCGGGTTCATCGGCTGGCCTCGGCTCAGCTGCTCTGGGCTCGGCTGCACTGGGATCCACGGTTCTCGGTTCCTCCGGTCTTGCGGGAGTCTTCGGCTCCTCTTCCGGTAGTGCCGACAAGTGTGTCTACGGTTCGTCGAGCATCCTCAGCTCGCTCGGCTTGAGTGGCCTGTTCGGCAGCGGTTCCGTTGACTGCCTGGCGGGTGGATCTTCGGGCCAGACCGGCTCGACCGGCACCAGCACCGACACCACGGTTAACTGCATCCCGGGTTCGACGGGTGTACTTGGTTCATCGGCTCAGTCCGGTGTGACCGGGTCCACCGGCAACGGGACCACCGGTTCCGGTAGTGCGGCTGATTGCCTGCCGGTCGGTTCTTCGGGACAGGCTGGTTCTGAGACCGGTTCTACCGGTACGGGCCCCGGCCCCGATGGTGGCGACGGTTCCTCGGTTGACGCTGGTGCTGCGGGTTCGGCTGCACTGGGCTCGGCTGCGCTGGGTTCGAGTGCTCTGGGTTCGGCTGCCCTCGGGTCCACCGGTATCGCGGGAGCTTTCGGTTCCGCCGCCGGTAGCGCCGACAAGTGTGTCTACGGTTCGTCGAGCGTCCTCAGCACCCTCGGTCTGAGCGCACTGCTCGGCAGCAGTGCCGCCGATTGCGCGACGGTCGGTTCCACTACCGTCACCGATTCTGATGGTGGCGACGGTTCCTCGGTTGACGCTGGTGCTGCGGGTTCGGCTGCACTGGGCTCGGCTGCGCTGGGTTCGAGTGCGCTGGGTTCGGCGGCTCTGGCTGGTGGCTCTTCAGCTGCCGGGTCCGACGCGGAGCCCCCCGCAGACGGCTCCGGCTCCAACGGCTCCAATGTCACCGACGGCGACAATGCCGGTGACACGTCAGCGCCGGCCGGTGTTGGCGGAGCTGACGCAGAGAAGCCGGATGAGGCCAAGCAGGGTCTCCTGGCTACCACGGGTGCGAACGTCATGTACGTTCTGCTCGGTGGTCTGCTGCTGATGGTTCTCGGCGCGGTGTTCATCGCTGTCCGCCGACGTGAGAGCTAAACTCAGTACGCTGTAGCGCGAACCGAAGCCCCGGGTACTCCACGATCCAACGGAGTGCCCGGGGCTTCGGCATGTCCGG
>NZ_JAENIP020000006.1:0-5645 GCF_016595285.2 Corynebacterium antarcticum | reverse complement strand
TGTGAAGTTGTAGTGTCGGCGGTGTCCTACTCTCCCACACGCTCCCGCATGCAGTACCATCGGCGCTGGTGGGCTTAGCTTCCGGGTTCGGAATGGGACCGGGCGTTTCCCCACCGCTAAAACCACCGACACATCTCAAAAAGGTGTCACACACACAAAATATGTGTGCTGGTGTTGGTGCCAGACACTGGCTAGTGGACGCGAGCAACGAAAACCTGATGTTTCATACGCATGTGTTGTTTTGTTTCGGTGTATTAGTACCGGTCACCTCCACACATTACTGTGCTTCCAGATCCGGCCTATCAACCCCATGGTCTATGGGGAACCTCAAACGAAACCTTATCTTGAAACGGGCTTCCCGCTTAGATGCTTTCAGCGGTTATCCCTTCCGTACGTAGCCAACCAGCCATGCCACGGGCGTGACAACTGGCACACTAGAGGTACGTCCGTCCCGGTCCTCTCGTACTAGGGACAGCCTTTCTCAAGTTTCAACGCGCGCGGCGGATAGAGACCGAACTGTCTCACGACGTTCTAAACCCAGCTCGCGTGCCGCTTTAATGGGCGAACAGCCCAACCCTTGGGACCTACTCCAGCCCCAGGATGCGACGAGCCGACATCGAGGTGCCAAACCATCCCGTCGATATGGACTCTTGGGGAAGATCAGCCTGTTATCCCCGGGGTACCTTTTATCCGTTGAGCGACACCGCTTCCACAAGCCGGTGCCGGATCACTAGTCCCTACTTTCGTACCTGCTCGACCTGTCAGTCTCACAGTCAAGCTCCCTTGTGCACTTACACTCAACACCTGATTGCCAACCAGGCTGAGGGAACCTTTGGGCGCCTCCGTTACTCTTTGGGAGGCAACCGCCCCAGTTAAACTACCCACCAGGCACTGTCCCTGGCCCGGATCACGGGCCGAGGTTAACAGATACCCAATTCGATCAGAGTGGTATTTCAACAACGACTCACACACAACTGGCGTCGCATGATCACAGTCTCCCACCTATCCTACACAAACCGAACCGAGCATCAATACCAAGCTATAGTGAAGGTCCCGGGGTCTTTTCGTCCTGCCGCGCGTAACGAGCATCTTTACTCGTACTGCAATTTCGCCGGGCCTGTGGTTGAGACAGCAGGGAAGTCGTTACGCCATTCGTGCAGGTCGGAACTTACCCGACAAGGAATTTCGCTACCTTAGGATGGTTATAGTTACCACCGCCGTTTACTGGGGCTTAAATTCTCCGCTTCGACCCACAAGTGGGTCTAACAGGTCCTCTTAACCTTCCAGCACCGGGCAGGCGTCAGTCCGTATACATCGACTTATCGTCTTCGCACGGACCTGTGTTTTTAGTAAACAGTCGCTTCCCTCTATTCTCTGCGGCCACGACACGCCAACCAGCCGCAAGGACCGGTGACCCGTCATGGCCCCCCTTCTCCCGAAGTTACGGGGGCATTTTGCCGAGTTCCTTAACCACAGTTCACCCGATCGCCTTAGTATTTTCTACCTGACCACCTGTGTCGGTTTGGGGTACGGGCCGCACACACACATCGCTAGAGGCTTTTCTCGACAGCACAGGATCATCGACATCCCCAATAAAGGGTACGCATCACGCCTCACCCATGTAACGGGGAACGGATTTACCTATCCCCCGGGCTGCACGCTTACACCACAATCCAATAAGTGGCTCGACTACCAATCTGTGTCACCCCATCGCTTGGCTACTACCAGATCAGGTCCCACGCATCCACGAAACACCACAATCAAAGAAAGTGGCGAAACGCTTCTGGGCGGTTAGTATCACTGATTCACCATGGGCGCATGTGCACGGGTACGGGAATATCAACCCGTTGTCCATCGACTACGCCTGTCGGCCTCGCCTTAGGTCCCGACTCACCCTGGGAAGATTAGCTTGACCCAGGAACCCTTGGTCATCCGGCGGATGAGTTTCTCACTCATCATTCGCTACTCATGCCTGCATTCTCACTCGCGCACAGTCCACCACACGGTCACCCGGCAGCTTCAATCCATGCACGACGCTCCCCTACCCAACAACACCCAAAAGGTGTCGCTGCCGCGGCTTCGGCGGTGTACTTGAGCCCCACTACATTGTCGGCGCAGAACCACTCGACCAGTGAGCTATTACGCACTCTTTCAAGGATGGCTGCTTCTAAGCCAACCTCCTGGTTGTCTTCGCGATCCCACATCCTTTTCCACTTAGTACACGCTTAGGGGCCTTAGCCGGCGATCTGGGCTGTTTCCCTCTCGACTACGAAGCTTATCCCCCGCAGTCTCACTGCCACGCTTACACTTGACCGGCATTCGGAGTTTGGCTGATGTCGCTAAGATTGTAGTCCCGCTAAACCAACCAGTAGCTCTACCTCCGGCAAGAAACACGCAACGCTGCACCTAAATGCATTTCGGGGAGAACCAGCTATCACGGAGTTTGATTGGCCTTTCACCCCTACCCACAACTCATCCCCTCAGTTTTCAACCTAAGTGGGTTCGCGCCTCCACGACGTCTTACCGTCGCTTCACACTGGCCATGGGTAGATCACCCCGCTTCGGGTCCAGGACATGCCACTAAAACACCCTAGTTAGGATTCGCTTTCGCTACGGCTACCCCACGAACGGGTTAACCTCGCGACATGCCGCTGACTCGCAGGCTCATTCTTCAAAAGGCACGCCATCACCCCCCGAAGGAGGCTCTGACGGATTGTAGGCACACGGGTTCAGGTACTATTTCACTCCCCTCCCGGGGTACTTTTCACCATTCCCTCACGGTACTATTCCGCTATCGGTCACACTGAGTATTCAGGCTTACCGGGTGGTCCCGGCTGATTCACAGCAGATTCCACGAGCCCGCTGCTACTCGGGGTATCGACGACACTGACAGGCTGGGTGTTTTCACGTACCGGACTCTCACCGTCTACGGCGGGCCATTCCAAACCACTTCCGCTAACACACAGACACTCACCAGGCGCGGCCGGCAGACCACACAACGCCATCGCCCCACAACACCGCACACGCAACCCCTGCCGGGTATCACACGCATACGGTTTAGCCAATAATCCACGTTCGTTCGCCACTACTAGCAGAATCACTGTTGTTTTCTCTTCCTGCGGGTACTGAGATGTTTCACTTCCCCGCGTTACCCCCACACCGACTATTTTCTTCACCGGCGGGTGACCGCCCACAACGACGGCCGGGTTTCCCCATTCGGACATCCTCGGATCAACGCTCGGTTGACAGCTCCCCGAGGCTTAACGCAGCCTCCCACGTCCTTCATCGGCTCAGTATGCCAAGGCATCCACCGTGTGCCCTTACAAACAAAACACACAAAACACTAAGAACGACCATCAATGGTCACATTCTCGACGAAACAAAAAATAAAGATACTCGCGTCCACTATCCAGTTCTGACAACAACACCAACCACGAACCCCAACCAACCCCAAAAAGGCCGGCAGGCCACATGGCCGCAACACCGGGAACATAATGTCCCAGACACCCGACAGTGCACCAACGAAATTTTTCTGATTACCTCAAAGTCTCCGACGACACATCCAGCATCGCGTATCGGCGTGTCTCCACCCGATTAATAATGTCCGGCCGGCGTGCGGAACACTCGTCCGCCACAAACCAACCGTCACCACCCACAAGCCCCACCACCAACCGGCGGCACGGGCCAACAGTGCAGGAGATGATAAAGAAAAGCTCCTTAGAAAGGAGGTGATCCAGCCGCACCTTCCGGTACGGCTACCTTGTTACGACTTCGTCCCAATCGCCGATCCCACCTTCGACAGCTCCCCCCACAAGGGTTGGGCCACTGGCTTCGGGTGTTACCAACTTTCATGACGTGACGGGCGGTGTGTACAAGGCCCGGGAACGTATTCACCGCAGCGTTGCTGATCTGCGATTACTAGCGACTCCGACTTCATGGGGTCGAGTTGCAGACCCCAATCCGAACTGAGACCGGCTTTCAGGGATTAGCTCCACCTCACGGTATCGCAACCCACTGTACCGACCATTGTAGCATGTGTGAAGCCCTGGACATAAGGGGCATGATGATTTGACGTCATCCCCACCTTCCTCCGAGTTGACCCCGGCAGTCTCTCATGAGTCCCCACCATAACGTGCTGGCAACATAAGACAAGGGTTGCGCTCGTTGCGGGACTTAACCCAACATCTCACGACACGAGCTGACGACAACCATGCACCACCTGCATGCAGGCCACAAGGGAAGACACATCTCTGCGCCGATCCTGCACATGTCAAGCCCAGGTAAGGTTCTTCGCGTTGCATCGAATTAATCCACATGCTCCGCCGCTTGTGCGGGCCCCCGTCAATTCCTTTGAGTTTTAGCCTTGCGGCCGTACTCCCCAGGCGGGGCGCTTAATGCGTTAGCTACGGCACGGACCCCGTGGAAGGGACCCACACCTAGCGCCCACCGTTTACGGCATGGACTACCAGGGTATCTAATCCTGTTTGCTCCCCATGCTTTCGCTCCTCAGCGTCAGTTACTGCCCAGAGACCTGCCTTCGCCATCGGTGTTCCTCCTGATATCTGCGCATTTCACCGCTACACCAGGAATTCCAGTCTCCCCTACAGCACTCAAGTTATGCCCGTATCGCCTGCACGCCCGGAGTTGAGCCCCGGGATTTCACAGACGACGCGACAAACCACCTACGAGCTCTTTACGCCCAGTAATTCCGGACAACGCTCGCACCCTACGTATTACCGCGGCTGCTGGCACGTAGTTAGCCGGTGCTTCTTATATCACTACCGTCACTCTCGCTTCGTCGTGATCGAAAGAGGTTTACAACCCGAAGGCCGTCATCCCCCACGCGGCGTCGCTGCATCAGGCTTTCGCCCATTGTGCAATATTCCCCACTGCTGCCTCCCGTAGGAGTCTGGGCCGTGTCTCAGTCCCAATGTGGCCGTACACCCTCTCAGGCCGGCTACCCGTCGACGCCTTGGTAGGCCATTACCCCACCAACAAGCTGATAGGCCGCGGGCTCATCCTGCACCGGAAAAACCTTTCCACCACACCCACTAACGATGCGGTCCTATCCGGTATTAGACCCAGTTTCCCAGGCTTATCCCGAAGTGCAGGGCAGATCACCCACGTGTTACTCACCCGTTCGCCACTAATCCACGGTGCAAGCACCGCTTCATCGTTCGACTTGCATGTGTTAAGCACGCCGCCAGCGTTCGTCCTGAGCCAGGATCAAACTCTCCATAAAAGCTTTTAAGCAATAAGAAAAGCCCAAAACCTGACAAAACAAACAACCAGCAACACCACCCGACCCAAAGACCGGGCAATGTCAAAAATGATTGTCCAAAAAAACAAAAAGCAGATGAAACATCCGCCAAGTGGCACGCGTCATTCGACGAGGAAAAACAAACGCACCACAAAACATCCGTCCCAACCACCACAGTCAACAACCACCACAAACACCCACACACAGTGAGCGCCCGACAGCGGTCGATTAAGGAAGCGACTTACACTCCCCGGCACACGCCACGACCATGGATGATCCGGAAACGAATCAAAAAAACAATCCAACCAACAGACACAACCACCCAAAAGCGGTCCCACCTGCCGGCAAGATACATTGGCACACTATCGAGTTCTCAAACATCACG
>NZ_JAENIP020000005.1:0-11403 GCF_016595285.2 Corynebacterium antarcticum | reverse complement strand
CATTGAGGGTTTACGGATATTCAACCGATGGTTACCGACACTCCCGGACATCCTCACGAGGATTCCGGAACCCTCCGGACATCCGCGCCGAGTGCGTTGAGTGACTCGACGAAGTTCGGGTAGCCGCGGTCGATGTGGAAGACCTCCCGGATCTCGCTCTCCCCCTCGGCGCACAGGGCCGCGAGGACCAGGGCCGCTCCCGCGCGGATGTCGCTCGACCACACGGTGGTGGACGAGAGTTGCGGAACCCCGCGGACCGCTACGTGGTGCCCGTCGACGGATGCCGTCGCCCCGAGGCGCAGCATCTCCCCGACGAACTTGAATCGGGACTCGAAGACGTTCTCGGTGATCATCGACATTCCGTCGGCGATGGCGGCCATGCCGATGGCCATGGGCTGCAGGTCCGTCGGAAAACCGGGGAACGGCAGCGTCTGGTAGTCGACCGCGGTGGGCCGCCTGTCCATCCGTACCCGGAACCCGTTCTCGTACGTCTCGACGTCCGCACCGGCCAGCTTCAGCTTCGCCAGCGGGAGGTGGAGCAACTGGGGTGAGATACCGCCGACGGTGATGTCCCCCTGCGTCATCGCGGCGGCGTACGCCCAGGTTCCCGCGACGATCCGGTCCGCGACGACGGTGTGCTCCGTGGGTTGCAGCTTGTCGACGCCGGTGATGGTGAGTGTGTTCGTCCCCGCGCCCTCGATCCGGGCACCCATCTTGTTGAGGAGGTTGCACAGATCGACGATCTCCGGTTCACGCGCCGCGTTGTCCAGGACGGTGACGCCCTCCGCGAGTACGGCCGCAGTGAGAATGTTCTCCGTGGCCCCCACCGAGGGAAAGTCGAAGGCGACGGTCGCGCCCTTGAGCTTCCGGGCACTCGTCACCAGGCAGCCGTGACGGATCTCGGTGACCGCCCCCAGCCGTTCGAGGCCGCTCTGGTGCATGTCGAGGGGGCGGGATCCGATTGCGTCTCCACCGGGTAGGGCCACCACCGCCTTCCCGCAGCGGGCGGTGAGGGGTCCGAGCACGCACACGGAAGCGCGGAACTGCCGGACGGCGTCGAAGTCGGCACTGCTGCGGAGTTCGGCGGGCGTCGTGATCCGGACATCGGACCCGTTGATCTCCACCTCGCAGCCGAGCCCCCGCAGAACGTCACCCATGAGGGGTACGTCGAGGATCTCCGGGCAGTTCCGGAGGAGGGTCGTCCCCTCCGCGAGCAGAGCCGCGGCCATGAGTTTCAGCACGCTGTTCTTCGCGCCCGTCACCTTCACGGAACCCGAAAGTCGTGCGCCGCCTGTCACCAAGAATCGTTCCTTCACAGTGCCCCAGCCTAGTGGTTGGCCCGTCCTCATGTGCGCGGGCCGCTCCCCCGCCCCTCACGCACCGGGTTTTTTGTCTAGCGTGGGGACATGGCCGTACACCTCACGAAGATCTACACCCGCACCGGAGACGACGGCACGACCGCGTTGTCCAACTTCGAGCGGGTCCCGAAGAATGACGCACGTCTGATCGCCTACGCCGAGTGCGACGAGGCGAACTGCGCGATCGGTCAGGTCCTGGCGCTCGGTGACCCGCCGGAGGAGATCGTCGGGGTCCTGCGCCGGATACAGAACGAACTCTTCGACGCCGGGGCGGATCTCGCCACCCCGATCGAGGAGTCTCCGAAGTACCCGCCGCTGCGAGTCGCCCAGTCCTACATCGACGGGCTCGAGTGCGACTGCGACAGGTTCAACGCCGATCTCCCGTCCCTCAACTCATTCATCCTCCCCGGAGGAACGCCGGCCGCAGCACTGCTGCACACCGCGCGCGTCATCGCCCGCCGGGCCGAGCGGGCAGCCTGGGTGGCGGTGGAGAAGCACCCGGACACGACGTCGGTTCTTCCCGCGCGCTACCTGAACCGTCTGTCCGACCTCCTGTTCATCCTGGGCAGGGTCGCCAACAACGGCGACGACGTGCCGTGGGTACCGGGCTCCGGGCGACACGACGGGCGGTAGAACGCGGCTGACCCCGGACGCGGTGCATCCGGGGTCAGGGGGACAAGGGGGATCAGGGCAGTGCGCCGATCCGACGTGCCGCGTTGACGGCCTCGTAGCGGGTGTGCGCGCCGAGCTTGCGCATGACGCTGCGCAGGTAGGACTTCACGGTCTCCGCACCGATACCCATCTCCTCCGCAGCCTCGACGTTGGTGTGCCCGAGCGCCACGCAGGCGAGTACGTCGAGTTCCCGCGCGGACAGCTTGGTCGTCTGCTTGACCCGGACCGGAGTGACCATCTGGTCGCACAGCTCCTCCAGCTCGAGCCGGAGGGACTCGTCCTCGACCCGGTTGGCGAGCATCCGGAGCTTCGAATGGGTGGACCGGATCTGTTCCCACTCCGCACCATTCATGATGCGGCCGGACTTCGCTCCGGCGCGCCCTCCCTCGCTCCGGCGCACGGCGCAGTTGATGGCCAGCTCCTGCTCGAGGGTCCGGGCGGTCATGGTGACCTCCTCGATGACCTTGTCCCCGAGACGCACCGGTGAGTGCACGCCGACGTAGAGGACACCCCGGATCTCACGGTGCACGATGACGGGAACAGCGACGAGGGAGAAGAGCCCCTCATCCTGGATGACGTTGTCGTACTCGTGGGAGATGACGTTCGCACGGGTGTAGTCACTGACGCCGACCGGGCGCCTGGTGGTGACGACCCTGCCGCCGACGCCGCAACCGTGATCGATGACGAGGTTCTGGAGTGCCGGGGTCCTGAGCCCAACCCAGGCGCTGATCTGGAGCCTGTTGTCCGGCAGTACCGTCGCGAACATCGTCACCGGGATTCCGGTGGCCGTTCTCAACGACGAGAGCGCGGTGCGGATCGCTTCTTCGTCGTCTTTCGTACGTTGTGAGTCCACATGTACCTCCTGCGCATCCACCCGGTCAGGTGCCCCCGTCGGGCGAGCCAACATCTTTCCAAGGTGCAGTATAACCACTCCCCAGGGGGTGATGAGCCCGTCAATATCGGTAATTTTTCCCAAAATCAGGAAAACGGGCGTCCGGCTAAGGGGTGATGTGGTCTATTCCCGGCCCCCTCCCGATACCCCTGGCGTCCGGCGGCCGTGAACACAGTCCGCACAGCGCGGGGGAATGCTCCCCAATGACCGGAAATGCACCCCAAACAACCGCGGACCAACCCCGGTGGAGGACGCCGTTTACACCGCTCAGCTGGGCAGCAGACCCGCTGCCGAAAGTGGTTCGAAAATATTTTCGCAGGAGGGGAAAAATGGCGTTTCCCCCCTCCACAGGAGGGGTCGACGCCCCGACCCGTCGAAACTGATGCCCCCCACAAATCACCCCCGTTTCCGTCCCGGTTCAGACATTGAACGTAAGTAACATCACGTTTCTGATGACATTTTCCGCTCTCCCCTGTGCCCCCACCTCGGGGGTAGCCACCAATTCAGGGCAGTTCCTGTGGGGCACTGACCCTCCGCCCCAGGGCACGACTCACCAGCGGCGCCCAGGGTAGCCCGAGGCGGGCCCGTTCCATCAGATCCCTGTCCGTGAGAATCTCATCGACGCCGCCACCGGCCAGCCGCCCGTCGGTCAGCACCACCGCGGTGTCGGCGAAGGCGTAGGCGAGGTCGACGTCATGGGTGGACAGCACCACCGCCGTGCCCTTCGCGTTCAGTTCTTCGAGGGTCCGGAGGAGCTGCCGACCGCCCGCCGGGTCGAGGCCCGCGGTCGGTTCGTCGAGGAGGAGGACCGCCGGATCCATGGCGAGGGCGCCTGCGAGCGCCACCCGCTTCCGCTGCCCGTAGGACAACTGGTGGGGAACGCGGTCTGCCAGATCCGCCACCTCGGCCGCCGTCATGGCTGCATCGACCCGCCGGGTCACCTCATCCCGGTCGAGCCCCATGTTGACCGGACCATAAGCGACGTCGGCGGAAACGGACGTCGCGAAGATCTGGTCGTCGGGTTCCTGGAGCACGAGCTGCACCCGTCGGCGGACGCGATCCCTCCCCGCACGGTTGTAGTGCACTGGCTCGCCGTCGAGACGCAGTTCCCCGCGATCGGGTTTCCATGCCGCGGCGAGCAGCCGGAAGAGGGTGGACTTGCCGGAACCGTTGGCGCCGAGCACCGCGATCCTGGCGCCGGTGTCGATTCTCAGATCCACGGACCTCAACACGGGAAGCTCCGGGCCGTGGGAGAAATCCACGTCGACTAGTTCAACGAGTGGTGTTGCTGGGTGTGACACGGGTCCTCCATAGATGGGACGGTGCGTGGGCGGGATCGGCAGGTGGTGAGGAGATCCGGTTCACCGGAAGATGAGTCCGATCGCGGCGACAGCCGCCAGAAGCGCGACGCTTCCGATGATCACCGGCCACCGGACGGGTCTGCTGGCGTGGAGGGTGGAGATCTCCGAGATGTCGGCGCGGAGCTCCATCCCCTCCTGGAGCGCACGGGCACGGGAGAAGGAGAGCACGAAGAGGCTCGCGGCCTGGCCCGCGACCGAGTGGATCCAGCGCCTGCGGCTACTGTGCCCGAGGCGTGCCGCCTGCGCCTCCCACATCGTCCTCGCGGTGGTGATGAGCGTGCCCGTCATGCGGTAGGTCAGCATCGTGATGTGGACGAGCGGCGCGGGCACCCCGACCGAACGGAACCACACCAGCTGCTCGGACATGGGGGTGGTCAGGGCGAAGAGCATGGTCGCCGACATACCGACAACCGTGCGGGCGAGAACCGTCGCGGCATCGACCAGTCCGCCGTCGATCCAGCGCAGGCCCGACGTCGACACCGAGAACACCAGCGGCCCGAGGCCCAGCAGTATGAACGTGGCGGGCGCCAGGATCAGTCCGGCGTACAGCCGGGGCGGCACCTTGGCGGATACCGCGAGCAGAATCAGCACCGCGGCGATGATGGGCAGTGCCGGCAGCGGGGGGAGGGAGATGGCCAGTACGAGAAGTCCCAGGATGAGCAGGACCTTCTCCCCCACGTTGACACGGGCCCACGGAGAGTTCGCCGCGGCGACCTCCAGAGCGTTCATGACGTTAGCTCCGACGCGATTCAGGCATCAGTGCCGGGCTTGGGCCCCGCTGCTGCCGTCGTGCCGGTTGCCCCGGACTCCCGCGCCCCGCGCTCCTCGGCACGGGTACGGCCCCGGTAGTTGCCGATCGCGAAGCCGAGCACACCGGCGCCGAGTGCGGCCTGGAAGGCGAAGAGGCCGGACTCGACCTCACCCGGCAGCTCGCCGATGAGCGGGCTCGCCCACGGCTCGTAGTCGGGGTCCTGCTCGGCGACGATTTCCTCGGCGGCACCGTCCGAGCCGCCGAACTGCTCCTCGGCGTCGGGGTCACCGAGGTTGTAGAACATCGGGAATACCGCGATCGCCGCGGCGAGAACGATCAGGGCAATGGTGACGGCGAGTCCGCCGCCCTTGTTGTTTGTGTTGGACATGGTGGGGTTCTCCTCAGGCGTGTTCTTCATGGTTGTGTTCTTCACCGGCGTGGAGCCGGCCGACTACGGACAGCTCAGGTCAGCTCACGGTGGCGGGCTCGCGGGTGTCCGTGTTCCGGATCCGGGAGAACACGCCGAGGACGTCGAGTTCCTTGGTCGCGATGACCCGCAGGCTGCGGAAGATCAGGACGGTGACGATGCCCTCGACGATCGCCAGAGGGATCTGCGTGGTCGCGAACAGCCCGAGGAAGGTGAGAACGGAATTGACGAATCCACCGGCGTGGTGGGCGAGCGCCAGCTGAACGGAGGTGACCATGTAGGTCGAGAGGTCGGCGAAGAACGCCGCGAAGAAGATCGAGATGTCCGCACCCGCGCCGGCACGGCGGAGCAGAACCCACACCCCGTATCCGACCCAGGGGCCGACGATCGCCATGGAGAAGATGTTGGCGCCGAGGGTGCTGATGCCGCCGTGGGCGAGGAGCAGTGCCTGGAAGAGCAGGACGATGCCGCCCATGAATGCCATCACCGGGGGCTTGAACAACACGGCGCCGAGGCCGGTACCCGTCGGGTGGGAGCTCGAGCCGGTGACGGACGGGATCTTGATGGCCGAGAGAACGAAGGTGAACGCTCCGGCAGCCGCGAGGAGAAGCCCGGTTTCGGGTGCCTTGGCGAGCTGCTTCTTCACCGCCCATCCACCGTGGACGACGAACGGGGCTGCAGCCGCGGTCCAGGCGAGAGCCTGGCCGGCAGGTAGAAAGCCTTCTGCGATGTGCATGACTGTACTTCTCTTTCTGGGACGGGTCCGACACCTCGCGGACCGACTGGTCAACTCACGGTCGCAGCCGGTCTCCTGGCTTTGACGGTCGTCAACGGGAACCGGATACCTCGGTTCTCCTACGAAACCTCGACACCGCGCCTTCCCACCCTGAACCCCGGAGGATCCCGTACAGGCAGTGGCGTGCTGCGGCGTGAAGCCCCTGGCGGCGGACAGATCCACCATCGGCGACAGTCATACAGTGGCGAGGGCCGCTGCCGGATTCCCACCGGCATTCCCGATCACTGCGACGTGTGGAACGGTAACACGTGCGCAGGCCGAATGAACCCCGAAGCTGGAAACACCTACCCTCATTCAGGGTCCCGTATCCGCTGGTGAAAACAGTTTCCCCATCTGACGTCACCGAATCCGCACCAGCGGGCGCACATAGCACGAAATAGACCACACTGTCTATATTGCGGTCTATTTATGGTGTAGCGTGACAGCCAAAGGCCGTGCCCGCGGCAGCCAACAAACTGATGAACCGGAAAATCCTCTAAGGAGAACCCTCATGGCGAACATCCACGACAACATCACCGACACCATCGGAAACACGCCCCTGGTGCGGCTGAACCGGATGACCGAGAACCTGGACGCAGAGATTCTGGTCAAGCTCGAGTCATTCAACCCCGCGAACAGCGTGAAGGACCGGATCGGATTGGCCATCATCGATGCCGCCGAGGCCGACGGTTCCCTGAAACCCGGTGGCACGATCGTGGAAGCGACCTCGGGGAACACCGGTATCGCACTGACCATGGTCGCTGCGGCCCGCGGCTACCACGTCATCCTGACCATGCCGGAGACCATGTCGATGGAGCGTCGGGTCATGCTCCGCGCCTACGGCGCCGAGATCGTCCTCACCCCGGGTGCGGCCGGCATGCAGGGGGCCGTCGACAAAGCCAACGAGATCGTCGCGGAGAACGAGGGCGCGATCCTAGCGCGGCAGTTCGCGAACCCCGCCAATCCGGAGATCCACCGCTCCACCACCGCGGAGGAGATCTGGAACGACACCGACGGAAAGGTCGACATCTTCGTCACCGGAGTCGGCACCGGCGGCACGGTGAGCGGCGTGGGGGCGGTGCTGAAGGACCGCAGGTCGGACGTGGAGATCTACGCCGTCGAGCCCGCCGAATCCGCGCTGCTGTCCACCGGCAAGGCGGGTCCCCACAAGATCCAGGGGCTCGGCGCGAACTTCGTCCCCGAGGTCCTCGACCGCCGGATCCTCGACGATGTGCTCACCGTGAGCAACGCGGACGCGATCGCGACCGCCCGTGAGCTCGCCCGGAGCGAGGGCATCCTCGGCGGCATCTCGACGGGGGCCAACGTGCGTGCCGCGCTCGACCTGGCCGCCCGTCCGGAGAACGCCGGCAAGACCATCGTCACCACCGTCTGCGACTACGGCGAGCGCTACGTCTCCACCGTCCTCTTCGACGACATCCGGAACTGATCCCGCCGAGGAACATCGCGTGGTCGGGTGCGCACAGCGCCAACCCGGTCCGCCGGTTCCGGTCGCCCGACGTCCGGGCAAAAGGCGGCCCTGCTGCGCTGATAGGATTGGCTCCCATGTACCGGCTGCTGACGATGATCAGAGAAGACCTGGCGAACGCGCGTGAGCATGACCCCGCGGCCCGGGGCGATGTCGAGAACGCCATCGTCTACTCGGGGCTGCACGCCATCTGGTCGCACCGCGTCGCCCACGCCCTGTGGACGCGGGGCCTGCGCAGTCCCGCGCGGATCCTCGCCCAGATCACCCGTTTCCTCACCGGTGTCGAGATCCATCCGGGCGCCACCATCGGCCGCAGGTTCTTCATCGACCACGGCATGGGTATCGTCATAGGCGAGACCGCCGAGATCGGCGACGGCGTCATGCTCTACCACGGGGTGACGCTCGGCGGTCAGGTCCTCACCCAGACGAAACGGCACCCGACCCTCGAGGACAACGTGACCGTCGGTGCCGGCGCGAAGGTGCTCGGACCGATCACCATCGGATGCGGAAGTGCGATCGGAGCCAACGCAGTGGTGACCAAGGACGTGCCGGCCAATCACATCGCGGTCGGTATTCCGGCGGTCAACCGACCACGCAAGACCAGTGAGTGCAAGAAGCTCGTCGACCCAGATCGCTACGTCGACAAGGAACCTCCGCTGTTCTGACCGGACCACGACAACAGGAAAACGCCCCCACGCTCACGCGTGCGGGGCGTTTTCCTTCGAGAATCGCCGCTACACCGGTCCGGCCAGCCCGTCGGCGTACTCCCGGTTCTTCCCGATGAAGTGCTCCACCGCGGAACAGGTCGCGCGGTAGGTCAGGTTCGCCTCGAGCGAATCGTCGAGTGCGAACCGGATCAGGGGCCCGCTCAACCCGCGCCCCCGGAAAGCGGGGTCGACGACGGTGTGGTTGAAGTCCCGCACAGCGGGGCCGTCATTCTCCGGAGCCTCCACGGTGTAGGCGGCGTACCCCGCCTCGGAGCCGTCAACGGTGATGACGTAGCGGTGGTTCTGCGCATCGTGGAACACACGGGTGCCGGTCTCAGCCATCGGTGTCGCCCCTTCTGTCGGAGGTGTGACCCCGCCGGCACCGATGGACCCAGAGAGCGCACAGCGGGTGGCCCGCTCGTCCGCCGGTCGCCGGCGAGGTGATGAACGTGCACGAATTGTAACCCCTCGCGGCGACGATGTCGCGCACCTCGGACCACTCACCGGGAGTGAGGGACAGTTTGCGGGAGAGCACGAACCCGACGGTCCGCCCGGGATTCCCGACGAGCACGGTGGCGCCGTCGGCGGACATCCACGTCATCCGTCAGTTGGTCGGGCCGTCGGGGTTCTCGGACGGCGCACCGTTGAATCAGACGCGGAGCGAAGTCTGCGTCGCCGGATCGGCACCCCTGACCCCCGCCCTTCGATGCCGGAGGGGTCCGCTGAACCAGTGTCGGTGCACGAGTTCACCACCCGGACCGTGTACGGACCTGTGATGGTGTACTCAACGGTGGTGTCGTGGGCGCGCTGCAGCCTGAAAATGTGCGGGGCCAACACGATCTTGTGCCGGGTGCCCTGATGCGCCTCCGGGTCAAGGTACGGGAGCTACGGCAGTTCCCCACCGCTCGACACCGTCGTGGTGGGGAGTGACGACCCGGCGGGTGTGCCGTGGAACCTCGCCGGGGGCGCCGTGGCGTCGACCGTCGGCGCCACGGCAGGAGCGGCCGGCTGTGCCGCGGCCCCGCGGATGTTCATGCCCCCCTTTGTGCAGCGAGGTGCAGCAGATTGGCGCCACAGTGCACGGGGACAGACAAAAACGCCCCCGGGAAACCCGGGGGCGTCATTGTGGCCAGAGCCAGGATCGAACTGGCGACCTTCCACTTTTCAGGCGGACGCTCTACCGACTGAGCTATCTGGCCAAAGAACATCCGTAGACGTTCTCGCGACCCTGACGGGACTCGAACCCGCGACCTCCGCCGTGACAGGGCGGCGCGCTAACCAACTGCGCCACAGGGCCTTGATTGTGCACGTGGGGGTTACCCGTTGCACGAGAGGAAACTTTACACAGCGGCGCGATTTTCGACAAATCCACAGCACAGGCGGCACTTATGACCTCCACCAGACTCTTCCCGCCAGACTCCCGGCACTTCGCCATTCCTTCGGGGACAGGCACCCCGGGGAGATCCATCGAAACAGCGAGAAACCCCGGTAGCCCTAGAACTACCGGGGTTTCTGCGACCCTGACGGGACTCGAACCCGCGACCTCCGCCGTGACAGGGCGGCGCGCTAACCAACTGCGCCACAGGGCCTCAATTTTCTCGCACTTCTCCACTGGGTGGAAAAGTGGTACTCCCAACGGGATTCGAACCCGTGTCGCCGCCGTGAAAGGGCGGTGTCCTAGGCCCCTAGACGATGGGAGCTCGCAACTGGACAGCAGTGATGCTCACTGCTCTCAGCGGCTTGTTCAGAATATACTTGGGAAATGGCTGTGGCACAAAACCGCAGTTCAAAGATGCTGGTCAAACGTCCCGTCACTTTACCGGCATTCGCTCATCAGAGACTCTGGCACGGTGGAATACAGAGCTTCCGTGACCCCGCGCGGTCATGTGCACCCCATCCGCCCCCATGCCTCCCTGCGCCCGACACCCACGCATGTGCGTGTGCACCGCCATCGCCCACGCGCCCGCACGCGGACGAATCACGGAAAGTGGACCGGAACGCTCATCTCCACAGGATCAGGAGCGTAACAAAACAGGAGCCGACCCGGTATCGGCAGTGTCGATCTGACGTACGGTTGCTGTCCGGAAAGCTGTGCGGCACCTCAGTCACCGATGGGAGAGCCTGTGGCTGACCTTCGTCCTTTTCCCGGGATGCCCTCCGGGGCAGGACTTGGAGTGGCGGAACGTCCGATCCGGTGAAAGGGAGGTCCGGGAGCGCTCCGCTGCTGGAGCCGTTTTCCGAGTACCGGCGCCGGTCACCTGTTCCCGGAAACAGGACTCGTTGAGCCTGTCACATACCCTGATCGCCGCTCGGCACCGCGTTGAGGACATCGATCCAGGGTTCCGGTGGGCACACGGACTGAAAAAGCCACGCCACCCGACTTCGTGTCGTGGTGGCGTGGCGATGCGGTGGGCCCTGTGGGGCTCGAACCCACGACCTGCGGATTAAAAGTCCGTAGCTCTACCAACTGAGCTAAAGGCCCGCGATTGATTTCTCCCAGGGACGATCCGCTCTCCACGAGTCTCCACGAGTGAGGGCTTGTTCGTCCCTGAGCCTCAATCAAGTATAGCGACAACGCGTCACCATCCGAAATCAGAGTTCGCCCCACCGGCGACCGCTTCCGGGCCCGGTCCGTGGTCTCCGACATGTTGACGCCCACTGTCACCGTTCGTTCGACAGAGCTGATTCGCCGATACGGAAATCCACGACTGCCCGGGGCCCGGAATCCCAGTGGCCTTCCCTGTCCACCGTGGCCGGCGGTCCGGAGGTACACACCCGACGATCCACTGTCCGGGTATGCGGAACTCACGGCAGCGTCTCTCGTTGTCCGGGGTTTCCGACGGGATTCGGTTCCCGGTGGGTGCCCATCCGGACTGCCGTGCCCGGGATCGGGGTGTCTGGCCCCGGGATTCAACTCAATCGTCATTCGGGGATTGGTGTCGACGGTGGGGACTACGGGCGGTTCTCCTGTTCA
>NZ_JAENIP020000004.1:0-357195 GCF_016595285.2 Corynebacterium antarcticum | reverse complement strand
TCGAGCACCGGCCCGGACCGACAGGAATGTCGACCCGGGCCGGCGCTTTTTCGTGATTCAGGCCTGTCTCGTCCCGGAGCGGGGGCTGGAGGGGCGCCAACCTCGAGCCGTTAGCACGGGCATGCGCTGGAAGCTCCGGTTTCGCCGATTTCCCGAGGGCGTATCCTATTGTCTCGGGCTCCGATGGTGCCCAAAATCTGTATCCGCGGTTGTTGGGGGCCCGAAGTCAGAAGCCGGTGGCTTTGCCGGTGGGGTAGAATGGAAGTCGTCCTAGACCAGCCACGACTGTTTCTGTGGATCCCAGATCCCTGTCACCGGTTCCTGGCCCAGGATGGGATTGAGACAGGTTCCGACAACCTCGAGTGCTGCTTCAAGTCGGTGGAACTCTGCGGGAAACTCAGCTGCTTTGCTGGCTTGTTTCGGATACGCCAGCTCCCACCCGCCGCCGGAACTGGTCATTGTGCTGGGGAGGGCCAGTCCCCGGGCACCGGCTTCGCTATCGATAAGCTCCCGCAGGAGCGCGGCATTCATGCGTTGACTGGTGACGATACGAACGAGATCAATCAGATCGTGATATCGGGTCGACGGTTCATTCCGGTGACCTTCGTAGCAGACACAGTTTGTCGGCGGCGACGTTTTCGACCGGGACCATTCGAATGACCGTGCCCGTAGGAAGGCCCTCGTAGTCGATCACCGGGTTCAACTCGACATTCTCAATGGGGGCATCCGTGTGCTGCTGTGTCGATATATCCACGCTGAACGACACGATCGGCAGAGTCCCGAGATTGAGCACAACCTTGAACGACCCCCGAGTGGAGTCCCCCGGATCGCGGTTGTCCCTTACCGGTTCCTTCAACTCGAAGTGGAAGTCGGGATCCGTCGGACCGGGATCATCGATCAGTAACCGCAGCTCTTTCAAGGCTGTCCCAGGATCTGTCTGCGTCCGCCTGGCGAGATCGATGTCACGGCTGCGACGGCCCGAACCTATGCGCAGCAGAAGGCTCGTTCCTCCCTTGAGAACCCACGGACAGTCGCCATGGGAGAACAGTCTGGACAGGAACATGTCGAAGGCGAACTGGTGCTGTACATTCTCGGCGGTCACTGATTGCCTGTGAGCTTCATTACGTAGGTTCGCCATAAGCTGAGTTCGCCTGCGGACGAGCTCGGTAGGGCTCGTGGAACTCATTTCCTGTCCTCATCCCGGACATGACGGGGATCGTTGTCGCTGTCTGCTGCGTCATCGCACGTTTCGATGCTCCCCCGATTCAGGCCGGAGGTCGCCTTCCCCGGAGAGTCTCCGGTGTCGCGTATCCGTTCCAGGCAGCCCATCTGCGGATTTGCGTACTTCATTGTGGAGGCGCGCCGGTACCGCTCGCCGAGATCAACGATGGTGGCCATCTGTTGTGCGAGTACAGTGCTGTCAAAAATGCTCTTCAAATCCCCTATTCTCGCCAGAGGATCCTGGAACTGTGGCGACACTGGTCCCGGTGCCTTCGCCGCCTCCAGCCGGAGCCCGCCAGCCTGTTGCGCCAGTGAAGCCAGCGCCGCGGCGATCGCTGAATTATCGCCCAATTGAAAATTCACTGATTTCAGGGTGTATTCCATCGACTCTGTCACACTCTCATGCTCAGGGAACCGACGCAGTGATTCCGAAACCAGAGCTTCTCCCGAATCACAGCCATAGTGAAGGGCGTACGGTTCCAATACCCGGGCCAGCGTAGACGGGTTGAGGCGATGATCGTGGATCGCGTCAGCGATGATCTGATATAGCTGGTCCCCGTCGAGATGATCTTTGGCCATGTCGTGGATCGTTCGGGCGACAGTCGTCACGGGGATGCCCGCAAGAACGATCCAGTCCGTATCGGTCAGGTCGGCGGTGCGGTGGGTGATGTCTGCGGCCGAGGATTGCTTGCGTTTCGACGAGGTGAACGTATGCGACGCGGGGGTGATATCCCCCAATTCCAGCATGCTCACCGCAGAGGCGTGGGAAACAACGATCGGGTTGCCCTCGTTCACACGTTCATCGGCCAGTACGGCTGGACGTGTCGACAACCACGCAGCCCGAATTTCAGTGAGCGGATCCTCCGCGACGCTGGACAGGATATAGACCCCCCGGCGGATGCGACGCAGAAAATCCCGCTGCGCCAGACGGGTCAGCGTCGTAGTGTCGATCCCCTCCTTCGCGGCCTGTGCAGAGGTAACCAGACCATGCTGCAGGTAGGAGTAGGCGGCAAGTATGGGTTGAACCTCGGAAAAGCGCATGCAGTAAACATAGCAGCAAACGTGGCGATGAAGATACGTTTACTGCACTCAAGGTGTAGTAAACGTATCTTCATGCTACTTCTGTGAGCTATAAAAGCTACACAAGCACCATGGGGCGGCTACTTTTGAGTCCCGAATCCGACCAACCGCCATCTGACACGGTGCCGCTGCGCCAGTGGAAGCGAGAACCTCCGAAAACCGCGTTGTCCAGCCCGGTGCCACCGAGCAACCCGGATGTCACCTCATCATTCTGATGAGTGGGGCGGGGACAATCGTCTCCCACCCGAGAGCATCTACGGCAGTCACCGACACCGGATGCGCAGGTTCAACAGCGTCCCCGACACTCTGTCCCGATTAGCCGGTGACTGGCTGAGCCTCCCGAAGGTTCGGCCGACGCCCCTCCCAGCTGGTCGACAGGTGGGCGACTCCGCTGGTCGGAGGCAGACCACCTCCATCGCTCGTTCGACCGACGGAGGGTATGAGCAGATCGGCGGGTCCCCGGGACCCGTGGCAACTCTTCTTCCCGGATTGCCTCCCGTACCTGTTGGGCCGGATTAGGTGCGGGGGTGTCACGGTCCCGGAGGATCAGATGTGCCGGATGACCAGGAGTACGAGAAGAGGGAACGGACCACCGGATTCCATCTCCGGTGATCCGTTCCCATCGGAGCTGTGGACCGGTCAGCGATCGCTGATTGCGTCCAGTGGTTTCGTCTTCGCCGCGCGGTGTCCCGGCCACACGGCCGCGATCACACCGACGACCGCGGAACCCACAAGCATGACACCCAGCTGACCCCACGGAATGATGATCGTCTCGAGGGCGTCCTCACCGATGGTGCGGGTGAAGCACCACCCGAGGCCGAGTCCGACCGCGGCGCCGAGGATCGCGCCGAACAAGGCGATCACCACAGACTCGAGGTAGATCATCCTGCGGATCTGGCTCCGTTGCGTACCGAGCGCCCGGAGCATACCGATCTCCCGCCGACGCTCGGTGACGGAGAGAGCCAGGGTGTTGATGATGCCGAGTACCGCGATGATCACGGCGAGACCGAGGAGCCCGTAGAGGATGCCGAGCATCTGGTCGACCTGATTCGCCTGAGCACCGGCGTACTTCTCCTTCGACATGACCTGGACGACGAGGTACTCCGCCATCGCGTCCTCCAGAGCCCGGCCCAGCTCCTGGCTGGCCACACCGTCGGCGGCGTCGACGAGGATCATCTCGAGGCTCATCTGCTCTACCGGGAGGAGCTCCCTCGCCGCCGCGGTACTGACGATGCCGGGCCCGCCGGCCTGCATCTCCTCGTAGGTACCGAGGACCGGGACGTCGAGGCTGCCGGAGCCGTCGATCGTCGACAGGGTGACGTTGTCGCCGACTCCGAGTTCGAGACTCTTCGCGATCTCGTCGTAGAGGATCACGCCCTTCTCATCGTGAAGGTTGCCGGAACCCGAGCTGATGGTCACCTTCATACCTTCGCCGGCGTCGAGGTTGAGGTCGGCCACGGAGGTCTGGGGAGGGCCGCCGAAGGACTTGGACATCGGGACCCCGTTGACCAGGAGGGGGGCGAGGAACACGCTGTGCGCCGCACCGACCTCGTCGAGGCCCGCGATCCTGTCCTCCACGGAGTAGGGGATCTTGAATGTGGATGTGTTCTGCCCCGTGACCAGATAGTCGGAGACGACCACGTCGTCGATGATGTTCTCGATGCTGTGCCGCATCGTCGCGCCCAGCATGCCGATCGAGCTCACCATCATCAGACCGAGGGTCAGTGCGAAAGCGGTCGCCGAGGTCCGTCTCGGGCTGCGGCGGGAGTTCGTCGAGGCGAGTTTGCCGACGGCACCGAATGGGGCGCCGATCACACGTCCGAGACCGCCCACCACCGGGATGGACAGTGCCGGGCCGATGAGCCACACACCGATGATGACGGCCAGCGCACCGACCCCGACGAAGATCAGCCGGTGCTTGATCTCCTCGATGTTCGTGGTGAACGCACCGAACAGGCAGGCCGCCGTGCCGGCAGCCACGATCAGGCCGCCGGTGACGGTGCGGACGCGCAGGGAGTTCTGTGAGGAACTGTCGCCACTGCGCATCGCCTCGACCGGGTGGATCGATCCGGCGCGGCGGGCCGGGGCCCAGGCGCTGACAACGGTGACGATGGCACCGACCACCAGCGGCACGATGAGGGTCGTCGGAGTCAGGGACAGGCCGCTGTCCGGCAGGCCGATTCCCTTCTTCTCCAGCGCGAAGAACAGTCCCTTGGACAGACCGACGCCGAGGACGATACCCAGCGCAGAGCCGATGATGCCGACGACAACGGCTTCCCCGATGACCGAGCGGGTGATCTGGGAGCGGGAGGCACCGATGCTGCGGAGCAGCGCGAACTCGCGGGTCCGCTCCGCGACGATCATGGCGAAGGTGTTCGAGATGATGAACGTACCGACGAGGAGTGCGATCGCGGCGAAAGCCCAGAGGAAGTAGTTGATGAAGCTGAGCGCCTTCTTCAGTTCCTCCGTCTGCCGTTCGACGAGGACCTGGGCGTTATCGATGGTGTAGTCGGGATACTCGGAGCGGAGCTCCTCGACCACCGCATTGGTGTCGGTGCCGTCGGCGAGAACAATGGAGGCCGAATTCACCTTGCCGTCCGGGGCGTAGATCGGCAGGAACTGATCCTCCGGCAGGAGGACACCGATCCAGCCGCCGGTGGCCGTCGGGAAGTCGAAGGTACCGACGACGGTGACCTTGAACTGGTCGGATGGGGTGACCACCGTGACACTGTCGCCGACGCTGATGTCGCCGCGTTCCGCGGCGCTGGCGTTGACGGCCACCGTGTCGGTGTCCGTGGGCCAGTCGCCGTCGAGCAGCGTGACGGTGTCCGTGGCCTCGGCGTCGGGATCGTAGGAGAGTGCGACGGATGGCGC
Source organism: Corynebacterium antarcticum (assembly GCF_016595285.2). Classification (NCBI taxonomy): domain Bacteria; kingdom Bacillati; phylum Actinomycetota; class Actinomycetes; order Mycobacteriales; family Corynebacteriaceae; genus Corynebacterium; species Corynebacterium antarcticum. Next base: position 352,020 of record NZ_JAENIP020000004.1, on the reverse strand, counting down.
CCCGCCCGTCTGGATCGCTTTGCCGTCGGTCCCCGCCAGGATGATCGGCGCGGGTTCGACCATGAGGTCAACGCTCGTGAAGTCGTCGCGTTCACGGAGCTTTTTGACGTCGTCGACGCTGATCTGGCGGCCGACGCCGCGCTCGCTGGAGATCACGACGTCGACGTCGTCGTACTGGGTCGAGATGATCTTGGCGAAGCTGTTGGACAGCGACGCGGTGAACATCGACGAGCCGGCGATGAACGCCGTCCCGAGGACGACGGCGAGAATCGTCAGTGCGAGTCGGAGTTTGTGGGCGGCGATCGTCCGGAGGGAGATCGTCCGCATGGGTTTGCGCAGACCGGTGTGGGTGGATGTGTTCATCGCCGGCTCACAGCTTCTCGATGTCGGCCATCACGGTGAGGATGCTCTCCGCGGTGGGATCCGTGATTTCGTTGACGATCCTCCCGTCGGCGAGGAAGATCACCCGGTCGGCGTAGCTCGCGGCTTTCGCGTCATGGGTGACGATGACCACGGTCTGGTCGAGATCGTCGACCGCTGCCCGGAGAATGTCCATGACCTCGGACGAGGAGTTCGAGTCGAGATTCCCGGTGGGTTCGTCGCCGAAGATGATCTCGGGCCGTCCGATCAGGGCGCGGGCGACGGCGACGCGCTGCTGCTGGCCGCCGGACAGCTCGGTCGGGCGGTGATCGAGCCGTTCCGTCAGGCCGAGCCGCCTGGTCACCTCGTCGAACCACGCGCTGTCGACGGTACCGCCGGCGATGTCGACGGGGAGGGTGATGTTCTCCGCCGCGGTGAGGGTGGGAACGAGATTGAAGGACTGGAACACGAAGCCGAGCCGGTCACGCCGGAGCGCGGTGATCCGGCGGTCGGGGAGGTTCGCGAGATTCGTGTCACCGATGAACGTGGCGCCCTCCGTCACACCGTCGAGCCCGGCCATGCAGTGCATCAGGGTCGACTTGCCGGAGCCCGAGGGCCCCATGATCGCGGTGAATTCACCCCGTTCGAGTGTGACAGAGACGCCGTCGAGCGCGTTGACGACGGTGTCCCCGGAACCGTAACGCTTGACCAGATTCTCCGCACGGGCGGCAGGGAGGTCGGTCGGTGCCGGATCTACCGGTGAGGTGGCGGTGGAAGTGCTCACGTTCTCTCCTTGGTGATTTCACGCCTGAGGCGCTGATATGCTGCGCTTTCCTGTTCTCTGGAGCTCATCCTCAAGCCTAGACGCCGCCGTTGCGGAAGGGTACAGGGAAAACCCCTGGGGGAAACCCCGGCTAAGGGCCGTCGGTGGAGTGTCGTGGAAGGGTACTCAGTCGGTTGCGGCCCTGAATGTGCGCGATCGTCCGCTGATCGGATCGGTGAATTCGAGGATGGTCGCCGTGAGGTGCATGGGGACGTGGAAATCCTCCGCGGTCTCGGGGAGAACATCGGGGTAGAGCGGGTCCCCGAGGATCGGTGCCCCTGCGGTGAGCATGTGCAACCGGAGCTGGTGGGTGCGCCCGGTCTCCGGGTGGAGGGTGTAGTACGCCTGTCTGGGGAGTGGCCCGTGGACGGATTCGAGAGCCGCCTGCTCGGCGTCGGACACGGGTCTCACCGCGCTCAGGACCGTCCGGGCGTTCGGCTCCCCGTCCTCGAGGTACGCCTGCAGCCGTCCTCTGGTCTTGTTCATCCGGTGCTCCCACGTGACCGGACCCCGGGCGACGGCGTCTGCCAGTTCGGGGCGGTGGGTGGCTGTGGCCCGGTAGGTCTTGTGGACCCCCCGGGACGAGAACAGCTGCTGGTAGGCGCCGCGCACGGCCGGGTCGCACGTGAGCACGAGAACACCGGCGGTGAGTCGGTCGAGGCGGTGGGCCGGGGTGAGGTCGGGATTTCCGGTGGACCGACGGAGCCGGACCACGGCGGTCTCGGTGATGTGGCGCCCACGCGGCATCGTCGCGAGGAAGTGCGGCTTGTCGACGACGAGAAGGTGCTCGTCGTGGTGGATGATCCGGCACTCCCCGGGGACGCGGGTCTCGGGGGCTGGGGTGCGGTAGAACCAGACGTCCTGGCCGGGGCTCAGCACCCTGTCCGGGGGAAGTCGCCTGCCCTGTGGATCGACAACCTCGCCGGCGTCGAAACGCGCGCGGACGGCGTCTGCGTCATCCCCGGTTGCCCGGTGGGTCTGAGTGGTGATGAGCTCCGTGATGAACTCGAGGGCCGTCAGGGGCGTCGCATCGTCGGGCAGTCGCGCACGGGACGGGTTGAGGCCGTCGCGGATCGGTAGGGGTGCCTGTCGACGGCGGCGCTGTACTATCCTGTGGCCCATGGACATTAATACTCTCATGGCTCAGGTGGCTGATTTCTTCAGCCACGGAATCGGCAGAATCATCGGCGACGTGCTGCGGGCCGTCTACAACTTCCTCTACCCGGCCAACGCCGACGCCGCCCGTCTCCCCGAGACCGCGGACGCCGCGTAGGCATCGGCCGCCCGGATGCTCCACCGATCGCCGGCTCTCTCCGTTCTGGATCTCGTCCCCGTGTCCGAGGGATCCGGTCCGGTAGAGGCGATACGGGCAGCATGCTCCGCCGCGAAGGTCGCCGAAGGACACGGCTACCGGCGCTACTGGTTGGCCGAGCACCACAATTCTCCCGCCCTCGCCTGCTCCGCGACGACTGTTCTCATGGGGGCCGTCGCGGCGGCGACGGACACGATCCGGGTGGGCTCCGGGGGGATCATGCTGCCCAACCATGCACCGCTGAAGATCGCCGAGGATCTGGGCACCCTGGCGGTCATGTACCCGGGACGGATCGACTGCGGACTCGGTCGTGCGCCCGGCACCGACCCACGTACCGCGGAGCGGTTGCGCCGGGGCTCCGCGGATCTCGTGGACTTCATCCGGGACGTGACCGAACTCCACGGCTATCTCGGGCCGGCCACGGGGGCTCCGGGAGAGACCGCCGTCATCGGTCGTGGTGCCGGAGTGCGGCTCTTCGTCCTGGGATCATCGACGGGTGGCGCCCGCGCCGCCGCGGAACTGGGACTCCCCTTCTCCTTCGCCAGCCACTTCGCGCCCGATCAACTGCACGAGGCGCTCGCCGTCTACCGGGAGAACTTCAACCCGGACGCCCCCACCTCCCAGGTGCCGGAACCGTGGGTCAGCGCCGCGGTGAATGTCATGGCGGCCGACACGACGGCGGAGGCCCGGCGCCAGTTGCTCACTCTGCGGCACTCGTTCGCCGGGGTCCTGACCGGCCGGAGGGGAACGCTCGTCGCGCCCGGGGACACCGCGGAGCTGCACCCGATCCTGCGTTCCCGCGTCGACCATTCGCTCCGTGTGACCGCGTGCGGGACAGCCGTCGAGGTCGTGGATCAGCTCAGCGACTGGGCCGCTGCACTGGAACTCGACGAGATCGTCACGGTGACCTACGCGCATGATCCGATGATTCGCCTCCACTCGCTGGGGATCGTCGGTGAGGAGTGGGCCAGGCGGAACGGTGGGGGCGTGTGACGGGCATTTCACCCCCGCCCCCGGAGGTGACGCGCGGGTAGGCTGGGGGATGGAAATGGTGCACGATACGGGCACCGGACAGAGGCCGGATGTGGTCCGGCGGGAAAGGTCGTGATCGGGATGACCCAGCACACCAATGGCAGGAACACGCGGCGCGAGGACATCGTCGTTGTTGCGGTGGATGGTTCAGAGGCGTCGAAAGTGGCGGTCCGGTGGGCCGCGAACACCGCGGATAAGCGCGGTGTTCCCCTGCGCCTCGCGGCGAGCTACACCATGCCCCAGTTCCTCTACGCCGAGGGCATGGTTCCACCGCAGTCCATCTTCGATGAACTCCAGGCGGAGACGATGGAGAAGGTCGACGAGGCGCGCGCCATCGCCCATGATCTCGCCCCCTCCCTGAAGATCGGCCACGTGGTGGCGGAGGGCAGCCCGATCGACATGCTGCTGGAGATGTCGCCCTCGGTGACGATGATCGTGATGGGCTCCCGTGGTCTCGGGGGTCTGAGCGGCATGGTCATGGGCTCGGTGTCGGCGGCTGTGGTGAGCCACGCCAGCTGCCCCGTCGTCGTCGTCCGCGAGGACTCCGGGGTCCGGGACGACACCCGGTATGGCCCGGTGGTCGTGGGTGTCGACGGGTCCGGTACATCCCAGAAGGCCGTCGAGTACGCGTTCGCCGAGGCCTCGGCGCGGGGTGCGGAACTCATCGCCGTGCACACGTGGATGGACATGCAGGTGCAGGCCTCCCTCGCCGGACTGTCCGCGACGCAGGAGCAGTGGGCGACGATCGAGAAGGAGCAGGAGGTTCTTCTCGCGGAGCGGCTCGCCGGTTTCACGGCGGAGTATCCCGATGTGACGGTCAGGAAACTGGTCACGCGGGACCGTCCGGTCCGTGCGCTGTCGGATGCCGCGCAGGGGGCACAGCTTCTGGTCGTGGGTTCCCACGGTCGGGGCGGATTCAAGGGGATGCTGCTCGGTTCGACATCCCGGGCACTCCTCCAGTCGGCGCCCTGTCCCATGATGGTGGTCCGTGGGCAGACCGAGGACTGACCGTTCAGTCGCGGTGTCGGTGGGGACCCTCATCGACACCGTCGGGCTTCACTTTTCCTGACGCCCCCCGGGGGGCAGGTAACGCTGGGGTTGCAGTAGCAACACACTTTGGCGCCAACGGCTGTCCCAGGTTTACCCGGGGGCGGTGGGCACATATGTTAAATGGTGTTCATCATTGCGGTTCCTGTGCCGGTGCAGTTTCCGGGTCCGACGCAGTTACCGGGCTTCGGCCACCGGACGGGTCCCGCAGATCACAGAACTGAAAACTAAGGAGATTACAATGCCCGGTCTTTCTTTCCTCGGCTGGATCATCATCGGCGGGCTCGCCGGCTGGATCGCTTCCAAGATCAAGGGAACCGATGCCCAGCAGGGTCTGCTCCTCAACATCGTCGTCGGTGTCGTCGGCGGTCTCATCGGTGGCTGGCTGCTCACCCTCGTGGGTGTGCAGGGTGGCGGCTGGATATTCAGCTTCCTCACCTGCCTCGTCGGTGCAGTCATTCTGCTGTCGATCGTCCAGGCGATCCGTAAGTAGCCCTCCAGTCTGCTGACGTCCGAGAAGTGGCCGACACCCGTGAAACCGGGTGTCGGCCACTTTTGTGCGGGCCCGTACCCCGGCTGATTGTGGCCGGGGTATTGTTGAGGTGACGGGTCTGACCCGGGGTCCGACATGCGCCGGGTCCCGCCGCCTGCGTCTGTGCAGCGGGGCGGGGGCCGGACACCGCTGACGAGCGCAGGAAGGATGTGGGCGTCATCGCAGCCGCGACAACCAAGCCCGATAAACCAACCGGTCGGTCTACTTCAAGGGGACGGACCGGTCGCCGCCGTAACCGGCCGAGTCCCCGGGAGCGGCTGCTTGCGAGTGCGACCAACCTGTTCACCACGGAAGGGATCCGGGTGATCGGGATCGACCGCATCCTGCGCGAGGCTGATGTCGCGAAGGCGTCCCTGTATTCGCTGTTCGGGTCGAAGGACGCTCTCGTGATCGCCTATCTGCAGGACCTGGACGAGAAGTCACGTGCTGACTGGACGCGGCGGACGGCGGGGATGACGGATCCGGTGGACAAGATCCTCGCCTTCTTCGACCAGGCGATCGATGAGGAACCCGGCCAGGATTTCCGCGGTTCGCACTTCCAGAATGCCGCCAACGAGTACCCGCGTCCCGAGACCGAGAGCGAGCGGGGCATAGTGTCGGCCGTGCAGGAACACCGTCGGTGGACACTGCAGACGATGGTGGACCTGCTGACCCAGCTCAACGGATACCCCGGTACGACCCAGGCCAATCAGCTGCTGATCTTCCTCGACGGAGGTCTCGCCGGCGCCCGACTGAATCGCAGCGTCGAACCACTCCAGACCGCACGGGATCTGGCCAAGCAGCTCCTCATGGTTCCGCCCGCGGACTACTCCATCTGATCGGTCCGGCGGGACGGAGGCTCCTCGTCACCGGTGTCGCCCGTACTCCGGTCGGGGGCGTCGGCCGGAGTCTCCGCGTCAGCGGCCTGCGCGTCGGCCACACCGGGGTCGGCATCCGGAGACGCGTCCCCGGGGGAATTCCCGTCGGTGGGCTCATCCGGTTCTCCGCCGGAGCGCAGCTTCTTTTTCCGGGTCTTGGCCTTCTCCTCCATTTTCTTGCGCAGCTTCTCCCGGTCCCGCTCCCGGGCGGCTTCACGGCGCTTCTTCCTGGCCTCCCTCTTCGGCGCTTTCAGTGCTTCGGCCTCGGCCTTCATCTCCCTGCGGACCTCGACGTTTCTGCGGTGGAGTCGCCCGATCCGGTGCGGCAGGACCAGCATGAGCAGCCGGCGGCGGCGGATCCCCCAGCGGGCGGCGCGGGCCCTGCGGAGCCGGGTACGGACCTGTCGTTTCGACTCCTCCCTGAACCTTGTGAATTCCTCGGTGAGCGGGTGCTTCCGGTCGAGGATGAGATTGAGGATGATGGTCTGACACATCGTCCACAGGTTTCCGGCGAACCAGTAGAGTGCGATGGCCGCGGGCACCGGGCCCTTGAGTCCGAATGCCAGCGGGAAAATCGGGACGATCACGGCGAGCGTGATCATGAAATGCTGGATCCGGCGGGCCACCGCACTCTGATGGTCGAGGGTGATCTGGGTGCGGTAGATCGACACCAGCATGTTGATCGTCATGAATACCGCGGCCGCGATCAGGAAAGGCAGGACGAAGTTGAACACCGCGTCCCGGTCGGTGCCCAGCGTCGTGAGCTGATCAGTGGACATCGCCGGGTACGCCGGCATGGGCACCCCGTTGATCCGGCCATGGAGGAAAGTCTCGATGTCGGTCGGCGTGAGGAACCCGATGGGCTGGTGCCGGGCCGCGTCGAGTCCGTCGGTCGGGCGCGCCATCCGGAGCAGCACCTGGTAGAGCCCGATGAACACGGGCAGCTGGATCAGCGCCGGCACGCATCCGCCGACGGGTGAGTAGCGGTGCTCCTTGTAGAGCTCCCTGCGCTTCTCGCTGAGTTCCGAGTTGGCTTCCGCGTCGGTCCGGAGACCGTACTCCTCTTCCAGCGAATGCAGCTTGGGTCTCAGGTTGACGAGGATCCGGGTGGATCTGTACTGCGCCCACGCGAAGGGGAGGATGATGAGCCGGACCGTGACGATCAGGCCGAACAGCGAGAGAAGCCAGGCGAGGGAGTCATCCAGCCCGATCCATGAGTGGAGCGCGATGTGCCAGAGCTTCATCACACCGGAGACCGGGTAGATCAGGATATCGAGCATGGCGGGTGGTCAATTCCTCGTACTGTCTGGGGAGCCTGCCCGGACAGGCAGGAGGGCCGTCCATGATCGTAACCCAAGCGCGGCACCGGGATGGAGTGACCACCGGACGGAGGAGCACTGGCGCTAAGATGGTTGACCATGAGTCACCGTGCGCCTGATCCGTCACCGCAGTCGTCGACCTCGTCCCGCGGTTTCAGCATCATGGAGTTTCTCGGTGAACTGCTGCTGACGGCCGGGTTGCTGCTCCTCCTGTTCGCGTTCTACGAGTCCTACTGGACGAACCTGGAGGCGAGCCGCGAACAGGACCGGGTCGCGTCGAATCTCGAGCAACGGTGGGCCGGGCCGCAGGATGATGGTCCACGGGAGAATCCCCGGGTCCGCCGCGAGCTGGCACTGGGCGAGGCCTTCGCCCGCATGTATGTCCCCTCCTTCGGCCCCGACTTCCACTTCGCGATCGTCGAGGGCACCGAGGACGCTGATCTTCTCGCCGGCCCGGGCCGCTACACCGACACCCAGATGCCGGGCCAGCCGGGCAACTTCGCCGTCGCCGGCCACCGCGTCGGCAAGGGCGCGCCATTCAACGACCTCGGGAACCTCCGCACCTGCGACTCGGTCGTCGTCGAGACCCGTGATTCGTGGGACATCTACCGCGTCCTCCCCGTCGACGGTACGACGGGGGATCAGCGGCGCGCGGCGGCAGCCGCATGCCTCACCCCGGCGCAGGTCGAACGCGTGGTCACGGGGGACTACGCGGGCGTCGAGGGCAGGCTCATCACGGTTCCCGGCGATGTGTCGGTGATAGACCCGATCCCGGGTCAGCCCGACATGGTCGCGGATCCGCACATGGAGGGACTGATGACGATGACGACCTGTCATCCGCGGTTCTCCAACGCACAGCGGATGATCGTGCACGCGATGCTCGTGCGTACCGACCCCAAGCAGGACGGCTACCGTCCGGTAGAGCTGGAGGAGAACTGACATGTACGGCTTCATCTGGCGGCACATTCCCGGCCCCCGGCCCGTGAAGATCCTGGTGGCGGTGTTCCTCCTGGTGGCGGTGTTCCTCCTGCTGATGGAGGTCGTCTATCCCTGGGTGTCCACCCTGATGCCCTACAACGATGTGTCGGTCTAGCCCAGTCCGAGTTGTCCGATCACCCGCTCCGCGACGAGCTGCGGTTTGATCGACTGCTCCTGATTGGAGAACACCACCACCGCGGTGCGGTCCTTCTGCACCGCGTACAGGGCGTGCCCGTTTCCACCGAATCGTCCTCCCGACCAGCCCTCGGGCTCCTCCGCGGGGTCGGTGGAGGCGATCGGTGCCGCCCAGTCGACCACGGCGGTGGCCGCATCGACAGAGTCCGTGTGCCGGACGATGACGGTCAGCTGCGGTTCCTCGGGATAGGACCAGTAGACGCAGGCCGGGGTGTCAAAGCGCTCATCGACGCCGACGCCGGTCACGCGCTGCCCGTTCGTGTCCGCGACCCACTGTGTGTCGAGGTAGGGGCAGTCCGTCCGGGATTCGCGGCCACCCGGGATCACCGGCATCGCATCGACCGGAAGCCCGGAGTCGTGGGTGGGTGCGGTCGGAGCCTCGGATGGTGCGTCGCCGGCGGGGCTCTGCCCGGATGCGGAGGCCGCGGGGACCGGGGCCGGGTTCTCGGCCGCGGAGCCGCAGCCCGCAACGGCGAGGAGCGGCAGCAGACTGGACAGTGCAAGTAAGGTACGGCGCATGGGACTTAGCGTAGGGACCGAAGCCGCCGACCGCACCTCGGGTGCTCCCGGGGAGAAGAGCATCCGGCAGGGTATCCACATCCTCACCGGTGTGCTGCTGGTCGTCGTGGCGTTCGCCGCGGTGAAGTCCGATGCCCTGCAGCTGCTCATCACCCTGGCCCTGTGCGCCGCCTTCTCCGGGATCTACATCCTCGGTTCGCGGTTCCGGGACACCATGTCGGGTGGGAAGAACCAGCTCTGGTTGCTGGCGCTGACGCTGCTGTGGGTGCTGCTCATACCGATTCAGCCGACCGCGATCTATCTCGTGTTCCCGCTGTACTTCCTCTATCTCCAGGTCCTGGACGACATTCGGGGTGTCATCGCGGTCATCGGGGCGACGGCGGTCTCGGTGTTCTCGCAGTGGCCGGACCTCACGGCGGGCGCGATCCTCGGGCCGACCGTCGCCGCGCTGGTCTCCATCGGCATCGACTACGCGTTCAAGACGCTGTGGAAGGTCTCCGCCGAACGCGAGGAGCTCATCGCGGAACTGCTGGAGACCCGTTCCCAGCTCGCGGACACCGAGCGGGCGGCGGGTATAGCCGCGGAGCGGCAGCGCATCGCCCACGAGATCCACGACACCCTCGCCCAGGGGCTCTCCAGTATCCAGATGCTGCTCTACGTCGCGGAGCAGGAACTGAAGAAGACGGGGATCGGTGATGACGAGGCCGAGACCATCCTGAAGCGTATCGACCAGGCGCGGACCACCGCGGCGGACAACCTCGGGGAGGCCCGGGCGATGATCGCCGCGTTGCAGCCGGCGGCACTGTCGCGGACATCGCTCGAGGGCGCCCTGCACCGGGTGGCCAACGGGATAGTCGGCACAGAGGTGACGATCGCAGTGGAGGGGGATGAACGCCAGCTCCCGATGCGGACAGAGGCCTCGCTGTTGCGCATCGCGCAGGGTGCGATGGGCAACGTCGCGAAACACGCCGACGCGGACCGGTGCCACGTCACGCTCACCTACGACGAGGACGAGGTCCGGTTGGATGTCGTCGATGACGGATGCGGCTTCGATCCGGCGGCGATCGGGGAACGTCCCCGGGGACTGGGGCACATCGGTCTGGACGCCATGCGGCAACGTGCCGCGGAGCAACACGGTACGCTGACTGTTGAATCTGCGCCGGGACAGGGAACCGCGGTATCCATCGCGATTCCCGTCGAGGATGACACACACGGTCCGGAGCGACGTGCCACGGCGCTCACGCAGGTCGAGGATCCCGGTGCACATCCGGAGGAGACCGGCCGCTAGTGCGGCGGGACCGGTGGACGCCTCCGGATCCGTGAGGGACACCGCGAACATTCCGTGATAGACACAAGGGAAGAGACGTTAGTAGACGATGATCAGAGTCTTGCTCGCTGATGACCATGAGATTGTCCGGCTGGGTCTACGCGCCGTGCTGGAGGAGGCCGACGACATCGAGGTCGTCGGTGAGGTGGCGACCGCGGAGGGCGCGATCGCGGCAGCTCAGGCCGGTGGCCTCGACGTCATTCTCATGGATCTGCGCTTCGGTGCCGGAGCGGAGGGAACACTCGTGTCCACCGGTGCGGACGCGACCGCCGAGATCAAGCGGACGATGAAGAACCCGCCGAATGTTCTGGTGGTGACCAACTACGACACCGACGCGGAGATCATGGGCGCGATAGAGGCCGGTGCCGTCGGATATCTGTTGAAGGACGCGCCGCCGTCTGAGCTGCTGGCTGCGGTGCGTTCCGCGGCTGAGGGTGATTCCGCACTGTCGCCTGTGGTGGCGAATCGTCTGATGACCCGCGTCCGTACCCCCCGTACGTCACTCACTCCGCGGGAACTCGAGGTTCTCAAACTGGTCGCCGCGGGTTCCTCGAACCGGGAGATCGGAAAAGTCCTTTTCCTTTCCGAGGCAACCGTGAAGTCGCACCTCGTGCACATCTACGACAAACTCGGTGTTCGTTCCCGTACCTCCGCCGTGGCTGCGGCCCGGGAACAGGGCGTGCTGTAGCGGACCGGTATCGGTCCGTGCGACCGTGCTGTTCCCGGTTGAATGAACTCATTTCCGGTGACGGGGATTGCGGGAACCGGGGAATACCCGGATAAAAGGGTGAAGAAACTCTTAAAAACGTAATCCGCATTTTTCATTCGACGGGACCGGAATAAGGGGAAACGGTTGACCCGGTGTAACCGGTGTCAACCGTTTCCCCTCATGTCACCGGCGGGCCGGGGACGGAAATGGTGCGGAATGTCTCAGTTGGCGGCGTTGAAGGCCTTGACGATGTTGTCCGGGATCTTGCCGCGGTCGGCGACCTCGTAGCCGTTCTCCCGGGCCCACTGGCGGATCTCCTTGGTGCGGTTCCGTGATCCGCCGCTGGAGCGGCGCCGCTGGCGGGTGCCGCCGCCGGTGCGCTTGCGCCCCACCTTGATGTAGCGCTGCAGGGACTCGCGGAGCTCGTTGGCGTGCTCCTCGTTCAGGTCCACGGAGTAGTCCGTCCCGTCGAGGGAGAAGTGCACGACGTGCAGCTCGTCCTCGGAGAGGGGGGTCTGGGTCAAATCGTCGAAGTACTGGGTGATTTCCCGTCGTGCCATGCCGTTGACTCCTTCATTTTCATAGTCGTGACTCGTGATGGGTACACGGAGAGCTGATGGTGTTCCGCCCGGATGTGCTCCGGTGTCCGGATACGTGGAGTGGATGGGTGCGCATCTGTCCCGTTCGCCGTGTCGACTTCCAATTCGACCGGAAATGTCCGGTTCCGCCGAGGAGAGTCAAAACACGAGGAGATATGAGGATATGCACCCTTACTCGCCACTTTAAATGAAGATTATACGATTCCGGTACTTTGCACAATGTGCCCGGTGGTGCTGTGGATTCATTGATTCTCGTCTGGTGTGAGAACTATAGCTGCGCAGAATTAATTATCGAACAGTTGTCTCTGAGAGATGTTAAGGATTCCATGACGGAAGGCGTGGATTGAATCCGAATCGTGGCCACGAATGGATTCGTCTCGGTGGTGGAGCAGCGCTCCATCCACCGGGGATTCGCCGTACGCGGTGATCGTCGTGCTTCCCGGCAGAAGAAAGGCTGCCGTCGCCCCGCGGGAGGAGGGGGCGAACGACAGCCGGAGAGTGCGGGGCCGGGATCAGCTCCGGCTCTGCAGGCGCTCCTGGATCTGTGCGGCGAGATTGTCGAGCTCCCGTGCGACGGTGTTGTGGCTCCGCCGACGCTGCTGGGGAGCGAGGTACTCGGCGTTCTCCACCGCGCTGACGAGCTCGTCCAGCCGGTCCTTGGCGTCGATCCGGAAACCGGAGGCGACGGGGGCGGAGTCGAGATTGTCCCGGATGCCGTCGATACGGGCCTTCAACGGAGCCCCGTGTCCTGAGTACCGGGCCAGCTGTTCCGTGGTGACTCCGTTGCGATGGGCCTGCCGCTTCTCGAGCTGCTCCCGGACGAGGGTGACACCCCGGTAGACGAGGGGGAGTGCGAGCGGGACGACCATCCTGGCGGCGGCTGCGTAGCGGCGCACGCTCTGCGTGTTGAACCGTCCCTGCCGGATCTGCGCCAGCTGGTTCTCCGCCATCTTCTTCTCGTGCCGCCGCTTGGCCTTCAGCCCCTTCTTCTCCGCTTTCAGCAGTTCCTTCTCCTGCTTGGCGAGGATCTTGGAGCGTCGGTGGTTGAGTTTGGCGGTCTGCTTGACCTCGGACCTGGCCCGGGCCTGCGCGGCCTTGATCTCTGCCTTGGTCCTGGCCCGGTTCTTGCGGATCGCCTCGAAAATGCCCATGGTGTCTGTCTGGTCTCCCGTTGATGTTGTCGCGGTCGTTTCGTTTCAATCCTACCCGCAGGTGGGGTTAAGCTGACTGTCATTGTGGAGCTGGACATCGAATTGCAACCGTCGGACCTCGTCGGCTGCCGGTACCGGGTGGTGCAGCGTCACCGGTTGGTGGAGCAGTCGCCGACAGAGGCCGCGGTCCGGCGTTTCGAGCGAGCGGAGGCGGGGAGGAACCGTGTTCTCGCGCTACTGCCCGACGCACCGGAACCGTGGGATCCGCAACGGTTCAGTCGGACACACATCGACGGTGACGGCGAGGATGCCGAGCTCGAGACGCTGGAGGCACTCGCCGCGCAGACCACGATCATCACCGGGGCGGTGTTCACCGGAGTCTCCGACGGATGCCGCTGGCGGGCCACGCCGGACGTTCTCGTCCGCGACGGTGACGGGCGCTATCTCCCGGTGATCGTGTCCAACCACCGCATCGCCCGTCCGGCGGAAGGTCGGAAACAGCCGCTCATCGCCACCCCACGGCTGGGGCTCGGTGCCCCGTCCACCGGCGCCTACCGGCTCCGGCACCACGCGGTCGACGGCTACCGGCTGGGGCTCGCAGCCCGGGCACTGGCGGAGTTCGGCCTCGACAGCGGCCGCGGGGCGGCGATCGGGCAGGACCGGGAGCTGGCGTTCCTGGTCGACACCGGCCACTACCAGGCCGCGTTGTCGACCGCACTCGCCGCGTCCCTGCCTGATCGGCCACGGCGGTTGAAGGAATGCGGCGAGTGCCGTTTCTGGTTCGACTGCGGTCCGAGACTCACCGCGGCGGACGACATCTCGCTGCTGTTCCCCGGGGACCGCGCGGAGCGGTACCGGTTGCGCGGGATCGACACCGTGGGTGAGCTGATCGACGCGGACCTCGGGGAAGCCTCCGCGCTCGCCGCGGCGTGGCGGGCCCGGATCCCGGTGCTGCGCCGCGTGGAACGGGTCACCTTCCCCCGGTTCGACGTGGAGATCGACATCGACGTGGAGGCCTACCTTGACCAGGGTGCCTACCTCTGGGGCGCGTTCGACGGGCGTGACTACCGTCCCTTCGTCATCTGGGGTGGCCTGGGAGCCGCCGCGGAGGCCGACACCTTCGCGGAATTCTGGTCCTGGCTGAACTCCGTGCGCGACGACGCCCGCTCCCGGGGCCTGAGCTTCGCCGCGTTCTGCTACGCCAGACACGGTGAGAACCACTGGTTGACCAGCAGCGCCCGTCGGTTCGCCGGCCACGTGAGCGCGGCGGGGCACCGCGTACCCTCCGAGGCGGAGGTCACCGCGTTCATCTCCTCGGAGGAGTGGATCGACGTGTTCGCCGCGGTCCGTGCCCAGCTCATCGGGCCCCGTGGACTCGGGCTGAAGACGGTGGCACCCCAGGCCGGATTCACCTGGGCGGAGACGGAGCTGGACGGTGAGGCGAGCGTGGACATGTACCGGATCGCCGCGGGGCACACGGACGCCGGTCCCGCTGCGGTGGCCGAAGCCAGGAGACGGCTGCTCAGCTACAACGGCGACGACTGCCGGGCTACGTCCGTCGTCCGGGCCTGGATGGCCGCCGGTGCGCCGGGCGCCCCGCCCCTCATGGGTTGAATGCGCCCGTGAGAATCAGCCCGGTGAGCGCGCCGAGGACGACCAGCCCCACCACGACCTGACCGTACGCCGGCCGGTATCTGCCGGTCGCGGTTGCCGGAGTACCCGGATCGTGCGTCTCCTGTGGACGGTGCCGCTGCACGACCACCGCGGTGACCGCGAGCGGGAGGAAAGCGCCGAGGCTCAGCGCGACGAACAGGGCGGGGACGGGCCCCGCGTCCCAGGGGAGGGGGAGCTGGAGAAGCGCCAGTGCGCCGTTGAGCAGCGTGGACCGCAGCAACCCCAAGGTGTCCAGCAGACCCATGCCCCGCCGGACGGCGGCCGGCCCGCCACCGATGACCGAGGGAAGCAGGAAGCTCAGGACACCGATCAGCAGCTGCGCACCGAAACCCACGAGGAGCGGCGGTACCGGCAGCGAGACCGCGACATCGCCCCCGCGCAGGGCATCGGCGGCGGCGGTGAGCACACCGACGATCAACCACACCGGCGCGGCGACGACGGCGAACGCGGCGAACGTCAGCCGGTCCCGCGGATCCGCGAGGACATCCCGGACGTTGCCCAGCCACGGCAGGGCGGCGATCGCCCACCCGACGGCGTAGACCACCAGGCCCGCGCCCAGGACCGGGGCGGCCCCGACCAGTGCCCCGGTCACGGAGGTGGCCAGGCCGCAGCTCAGCACTACCGCGGCCGGGACCGTGCGATCGTCACCGCCGCGGGTCCGCCAGACCGCGGGGAACATGAGCGTGAGGGAGCCGAACGCGGCCAGTCCGACGAACCCCGGGAGGTTCAGCAGCAGGTGGGCGGTGTACAGTCGCGGCACCCACGCACCGGGAACCCCGACGATCAGGAGCGTGCCCGCGGTGATCCCGCCCAGCAGACAGACCGTGGCGAGCACGTACACGGCGACGATGGGTCGGAACCGCCGCGTCCGCTCCGCGGCGTGGTACTGCGCTGCCAGGGAGAGTCCGTGGAGCAGGGCCCCGGTGCCGACCGACCCGGCACCGAGCAGGGACAGCCGGTGGGACGCGGTTGCCGGGAGCTGGCCCGCGAGCAGTAGCGCGGTGCCCGCGGTCACGGCACCGATCCGGTACAGCTGGCGGACCTGGTGCGCGCGGGTGGGCCGGTTCCCGGTGAACCGCGCCGTGAAGTACTGGGACCACACCATGATCGAGGTCGTGATCACCCCGATCCCGAGGACGTGCACCGGGATCCAGGTGCCCACCCCGCCGGCCCGGGCGGATACAGCGGAGGCGATCAGGAGCAGCAGCCAGCAGGCGACGGGACCGTTGGCGCGCAGCATCCACTGGCGACGGGACCACGCGGGCGGTGCCTCCGGGGTGTCGGCGGGTGGTGTGGGCATACCGCCAGGTTAACCCTGCCTCCGTGCCGCGTGGCGGCGGATCCGGTCCCAGGTGAGGGCGACGGCGATGAGCAGCTGGATCACCAGGAGAACGAGCAGCCAGGTGATGAGCCCCGACCATCCGGCGCGGACAAGGACCGTTCCGGAGAACCAACCCACCACCGAGGATCCCAGGTAGTAGCAGAACAGGTACATGCTCGATGCCTCGGCGCGGTCGGCGGTGGCGAGCCGGCCGATCCACCCGGAGGCGGTGGAATGAACCGCGAAGAACGCCGCGGTGAACAGCAGGGTCCCGAGAACGGTGACCGCCAGGTTGCCGGAGACCGCCATCCCGATGCCCGCCAGTGCGACGAGGACCATCGCGACGAGCACCTTGCCGGGCCCGAAGCGGGAGGCCCAGGCGCCCGCCCGGGCGGAGGACCAGGTCCCCGACAGGTACAGGATGAACAGTGCACCGACGAGCGCCTCGGAGAGACCGAAGCGGTCGATCATCCGGAAGCCGAGGTAGTTGTAGAAGGACACGAACACGCCCATGACAAGGAAGGCCGTGACGAACAGGGCGGCCAGCCGGGGGTTGCGCCAGTGTCCGGCCATCGCCGCGAACTCACTGCGGACGTGGAGCTCCTTGCGGGTGAATCTCCGCTGCGCAGGCAGGGTCCGCAGGATCACCAGGACGAAAAGTGCTGCGACCAGTGCATCGGCACCGAGTGCCCACCGCCACGACGCGAACTCGAGGACCCCGGCGGGCACGATCCGGCCGATGAGCCCGCCGAGGGACGTGCCCGCGACGTAGATGCCCATCGCGCGGGGCAGATGTTCGGGGTGGAGTTCCTCGGACAGCCATGTCATGGCGACCGCGGGAACACCCGCCAGGAGTGCACCCTGCAGCCCACGGCCCGCTATCAGCCACCAGATCCCCGGGGCGAAGGGGAGCAGAGCCCCGAGCGCCACGGCCGCGATCACCGAGGCGACCAGGACCCGACCGCGGCCGAATCGTTCGGAGAGGATGGAGGCGGGCACGATGGCGAGTGCCAGCGCGCCGGTCGTCGCCGACACCGTCAGCGCGGACTGGGTGGGCGTGATACCCAGCTCGGTGGTGAGCGTGGGCAGCATCGCCTGAGTGCAGTAGAGCGCGTTGAAGGTGGCGAGTCCCGCGGCGAGCATCGCCAGGACGGCCCTCCGGTAGTCGGCGTCGCCGCGCCGCAGGCCCTCCGGCAGAGCGTCGGAGTCGGTGGGATCGGCGGGAGAGGTGGCGCTCATGGCGTCCATCGTGCCGTGTGTCAGGTAATTAGTAAAATGTGGATAAAGCGGGAAAATGATGCACTAAACGCATGAAAGGGAGATGGTGCGACGCCGTTCCTCACTCCGGCTCGATGACGTCGATGCGTTCATCCACCTCGCGGAGTCCGGGCATCTCACCGCGACCGCGGAAGAACTCGGAATTCCCCAGCCGACGCTCTCCCGGAGAATCGCCCGGCTGGAGGAGGACCTCGGTACGAACCTGTTCGACCGCGCCGGGCGGACACTGACGCTGAACACCCGGGGACGGGCCTTCCTCGGCCACGCCCGCCGCATCAGCGCCGGATTCACCGCCGCCCGGACGGACATGGAGCGTCTCATGGACCCGGAACGCGGCACCGTGCGCATCGACTTCATGCACTCCCTCGGGACCTGGCTCGTCCCCGGACTGCTGCGGGCCTACCGGGCGGAACACGCCGGCGTGCAGTTCGAACTCCACCAGGGTGCCGCCCGTCAGCTCGTGGAGCGGGTCCTCCGGGACGACGCTGATCTCGCACTCGTCGGACCCCGTCCCGGGGAGAGCCGTGGGGACGGGGCCGCACTCGGATGGCTCCGGCTGTACCGCCAACCTTTCGCCCTCGCTGTCCCGGAGGGGCACCGGCTCGCCGCGGGGGATGGTCCGGTGCCGCTGTCGGCCGCGGCCGGGGAACCCTTCATCGGCATGCGGGCCGGCTACGGCACCCGGCAGTTGCTCGACGATCTGACCGACGAGGCGGGTTTCCGGCCGAACCTCGTGTTCGAGTCGATGGAACTCAGCACCGTCGCCGGGCTGGTCAGTGCAGGCCTCGGGGTGGCACTGCTGCCGATGAACGATCCCTACCTGGCACCGGCGGGCCTGCTGCTCCGCCCCCTGGATCCGCCGGCGTACCGCGAACTCGGTGTGGTCTGGCGGACCGCGGCGGCACCCGCGCCGCCGGTGGACCGGTTCCGCGGGTTTATTTCAGCCGCCGGGGGCGATACCTGACCCGTTAACCCCTGATGAGGCCGTCGCCCGTTTCCTGCTCGGGGCTGACCCCGTTGCCCGAGAAGATGGGATTGCGTAACCTAACTACCGTTTGTGCCGAAATCGTACGGCATTAATCATTTCTTTAACGTTACGCCAGAAGAAAACCATCATGAAGAACCCGGTTCAGGCGACTCTCGCTGTTGCACTGACCGTCTCCCTGCTCGCGGGGTGCTCGACCGATTCCGGGGAGGAGGCCACCGGCCCCGAGGCGGGGAACGCCACCACCGCGGCGTCCGACACCGGATCGGAGGCACAGACGGCTTTCCCGGTGACGATCGAGCACTTCCGTGGGACCACGACCCTGGAGAAGAAGCCCGAGCGAGTCGTCGTCCTGGACAACAGCTACCTGGAGAACGTCATCGCCCTCGGTGACGATTCCGTCGTCGGGTACGCCAGCTTCAACGGCTCCGGAATTCCGCCGTACGTGACCGAGGAACAGAAGAAGCTCGTCGCTGACGCCGTCGACGTGGGGGACGTGAAGGAACCCAGCCTCGAGATGGTCGCCGCGCTGCAGCCCGACCTCATCCTCTCCAGCGACTACCGGTCCAAGGACTTCTACGACCAGCTGAGCGAGATCGCACCGACCGTGTACTCGGAGAAGGCCGGAACGACATGGCGGGAGAACCTGATCCTCACCGGTAAGGCACTGGGTATGGAGGAACGAGCCCACGAGGTGCTCGACGGAATCGTCGATCGGGCGCACGCCATCGGCGAAGACATCGAGGCGAAGGAGGGCAGGCCCACCGTCTCCATCGTGCGCCTGGCCCCCAACATGCGGATGTTCCGCGACACCTCCTTCCCTGGATCACTCATCGCCGACGTCGGTCTGCCCCGTCCCGAGAACCAGATCGCGCCGAAGGACGCCCCGGAGGAGATCTTCACGGACTGCTCCGCGGAGACCGTGGGGGACATCGATGCGGACCTGATCCTCTACATGGCACCTGAGGAGGACTCCGACCGGTACCCCGCCTGGAAGGAGGAGGTCGCACCCGTGATGGAGGGAAGTCTGTGGGCCAACCTCAGGGGTGAGAAGAAGCCCGTGTGGGACCGCGTCTGGTACATGAACGTCTCCCCGCTCGCCGCGCCGCTGCTGCTCGACGACGTCGCCGAGATGTTCGATGTCGACAATCACCGCGACGACAATTGACCGCGCGGTCGGTGACGGAATCCGGGTGCGCCGACGCATCCGGTCCCGACACCTCCGGAGTCACCCGTCTCCGCTCCCTCCGGGGGCCGCTCATGCTCCTGATGTCCGTGGGACTCTGTCTCGCCGTCCTGCTGTCGCTGCATGTCGGTGCGCGTATCACCGCGGCGGCTGACGTCTGGGAGTCGCTCCGTGTGTGGGGCGGCACCGACACGGAGACCGGGATCATCGTGTGGGAGCAGCGGATACCGCGCACAGCCCTCGCCGTCGTCACGGGTGCGGCTCTCGGGGTCGCCGGTGCACTCATCCAGGGACACACCCGGAATCCGCTCGCGGATCCCGGGATACTCGGGGTTTCCGCCGGTGCCGCACTGGGAATCGTGCTCACCGTGTATCTCTTCCGGGTCGGGGACATCCACGTCTACATGTGGGCCGCACTCATCGGGGCGGCCCTGGGCTCCGCCATCGTGTTCACGGTGTCCGCGATCGGTGGGGGCGGTGCGAATCCGCTGAGTCTGATCCTCGCGGGTGCAGCGCTCACCGCCTTCTTCGGTTCCGTCACCACGGCGATCATCCTGATGGATGAGGCGTCCATGGATAAACTCAGGTTCTGGAACGCGGGATCGGTGAGCGGCAGGGACCTGGGCATTCTGTCCGCTGTCGCACCTCTCCTCATCGTCGGGTTCCTCATCGCCCCTCGCGAGCGGGCCCACACTGAATCTCCTCACCGTGGGAACCGAGGTCACTACCGGGCTCGGGGTGAACGTCGTGAGGGCCCGACTCCTCGGCTTCGCCGCGATCACGCTGCTCGCGGGCGGTGCCACGGCGGCTGTGGGCCCGATCGGTTTCCTCGGCCTCATGGTCCCCCACGTGGTGCGGGCGATGACCGGCCCCGACTACCGGTGGATCGTACCGGCCTCCGCGCTGACCGGTTCCCTCGTTCTGGTGGTGGCGGATATCGTCGGACGGACTCTCGTCCGTCCCGGAGAGCTGCAGGTGGGAATCGTCCTCGCCCTGATCGGCGCCCCCTTCTTCATCGCCCTGGTACGGAGAAAGAGACTGGTGACGCTGTGAACGATCGAATCAGTGACACACACGACGGTTTCCCGGCCACCGCGGGACAGCGGATCCTGCCCCGGAACAGTGAGCTCATCTGGCCGTTGCCGACGGCGCGGGTCAGATGGCGGGGGCTCGTCGTTGTGCTTGTGCTCACGTCGGTGCTGCTGGTTCTCCTCGCCGTCGCACTCAGCCGCGGTGACTATCCCGTGTCGATCACCCGGGTCCCGGTGATCGTCGCCGGAGGCGGAACCGACATCGAGCGGACGATCGTCGTCCAGTGGCGGTTGGGTCGCGCACTGGTCGCTGTCGTCATCGGACTGTGCCTGGGGGTGTCGGGGGCGATCACCCAGTCCATCGTCCGGAACGCCCTCGCGTCACCGGACATCCTCGGTATCTCGATGGGCGCGTCGGTCGCCGCGGTTGCGGTGATCGTCCTCGGTGGATCGGGTGTCAGCATCGCGGGTGTGCTGATCGGCGTGCCTGTGGCCGCACTGTGCGGCGGCCTGGCGACCGCGGTGGTGATCTATCTGCTGGCGCTGAAGAACGGGGTCGACCTCTACCGACTCGTACTCATCGGCATCGGCGTCAATGCGCTCCTGGGGTCGCTGGTCACCTGGCTGCTCGTCATCGCCGACATCCGTCGTGCGGAGCAGGCCACGCTGTGGTTGACCGGTTCCCTGAACGGACGTGGATGGCCCGAGTTCGTTCCCCTGGTCATCGTGTTCCTGGTCTCCGTACCGGTCCTGCTCGTCTCGGCGTTCGACCTCAGGCCACTCCACTTCGGACGTGACCTCTCCGTCGGTCTCGGCGTCCGTGTCACCGTCACCCAGGCCCTCGTCCTGCTCGTGGCCATCGCACTGACGTCGGTGACCGTCGCAGCGGCGGGCCCCATCGGATTCGTCGCCTTCGTCTCACCGCAGGTGGCGAGGCTGTTGACCGGTTCCCCCACACCGCCACTGGCGGCCGGCGCACTGACAGGGGCCATCATCATCCTCGCCGCGGACATCGTCACCGGCAGCGTGCTGCCCTGGACCCTGCCCGTCGGGGTCGCGACCGCCGCGATCGGCGGACCCTTCCTCATGTTTCTGCTCATCAGGACCAACCGAAAGGTCACTCTGTGAACACCGACACGCACACCCGCTCCGCGCCGGGTGCCACCGCGCTCACCGCCAGGGGTATCGATGTCGGGTACCGGGACCAACGCGTCATCAGCGGTCTGGACATCGACATACCGAGGGGCGCTGTCACCTCCGTGATCGGCCCCAACGGATGCGGGAAGTCAACGCTCCTGAAGGCACTGTGCCGGCTGCTTCCCCTCCGTGCGGGCGAGGTGACCATCGACGGGACACCCCTGTCCCGTGTCCCGTCCAGGGTCCTCGCGCGCAGGTTGGGGGTTCTCCCGCAGAATCCGGTGGCGCCGGAGGGTGTCCTCGTCGCCGATCTCGTTGTCCTCGGCAGACACCCGCACCGAAGCTGGATCCGCCAGTGGGCGGCTGACGACGATGACGCGGTCCGGGAGGCACTCGAGCTGACAGGCGTGGCCGATCTCGCGGACCGCGCGGTGGACTCACTGTCCGGTGGTCAGCGTCAACGGGTGTGGCTCTCCATGGCGCTGGCCCAGCAGACCGACATCCTGCTCCTCGACGAACCGACGACCTATCTCGACCTCGCCCACTCCCTCGACGTGCTGGACCTGATCGACTCGATGCAGGCGGACCACGGCAGGACGGTGGTCATGGTCCTCCACGATCTCGCTCTGGCCTGCCGCTACAGCGACAATCTCGTGGTCATGCGCGACGGCGCAGTCGTCGCCCAGGGGGATCCCGCGGACATCGTCACCGAGGAGCTGCTGGATTCCGTGTTCGGCCTGAACGCCCGGATCCTGCCGGATCCCGTGTCGGACAGACCGCTCATCGTTCCGGTCGGGCGACGACGACTCACCGGGGTCGCCTAGCGGGCCCTTTCCGCGGGATGTGACCACGGAAAAACCGCCCACCGAAGATGGTGGGCGGTTGGGTGCGTGGAGCCTACTTCTTGGCGGCGCCGGCGTAACGCTCGGCGACATCGTCCCAGTTGAAGACGTTCCACACGGCCTTGACGTAGTCAGCCTTGACGTTCTTGTACTGAAGGTAGAAGGCGTGCTCCCACATGTCCAGCATGAGCAGCGGGGTCAGGTTGGCGGAGATGTTGCCCTGCTGGTCGGTCAGCTGCTCGATGATGAGGCGGCCGCCGATGTGGTCGTAACCCAGGATCGCCCAGCCGGAGCCCTGCAGGCCCAGCGCGGCACCGGAGAAGTGCTCCTTGAACTTCTCGAAGGAACCGAAGTCCCGCTCGATGGCCTCGGCCAGTTCACCGGTGGGCTCGCCGCCACCGTTGGGGGAGAGGTTCTTCCAGAAGATGGAGTGGTTGGTGTGGCCACCGAGGTTGAAGGCGAGGTTCTTCGACAGTGCGGTGACCTCATCACCGATGGTGCCGTTCTCGCGGGCCTTGGCGAGTGCCTCCATGGCCGCGTTGGCGCCCTTGACGTAGTTCGCGTGATGCTTGGAGTGGTGCAGCTCCATGATCTCGGCGGCGATGTGCGGCTCGAGGGCATCGTAGGCGTAATCCAGCTCGGGGAGCTCGTAGTAGGTGGTCATGTGAAAATCCTTTCGTATAAGACGGAGCGCGGAACATGTCCGCGCCGTGACCCCTATGATAGGTCAAGACAGAATAACGTCACACATCTAGCACGAAATTGTTATAAGTACGTTCATGCGAACACCGCTCCCCGGTACCTGTCGCCTGCCGCTAAGCGTCAATTCCCCCGGTTAGGGGTAATTTCATGCGCGAGTCATTCCCCGCCCCACCGCCTAGGGTGGTGGTCACGAACACGCACCGAGAAAGGAACCCGACATGGGATGGTTGATAGGCCGCGACCCTGAGATGGTCACCGCGGAAAACGCGCTCAAAGGGGGCTCGCATCCGGTCTTGGAGGAGGCGCGACCCCACGCAGTTCTCGGGACGCCGATCACTGGCCCGTGGTGGAAAGGACAGTCGAGTGTCCTCATCGGAATGGGCTGCTTCTGGGGCGCCGAGAAGATCTTCTGGGAACTCGACGGAGTCGAGTCGACCTCGGTCGGATATGCCGGCGGCTACACGCCCAACCCCACCTACCGGGAGGTCTGCACCGGGCGTACGGGACACACGGAGGTTGTCGAAGTGGTGTTCGATCCGGCCCGTGTCACGCTGCCGCAGATCGTCGCCACCGCCCTCGAGGCGCACGATCCCACCCAGGGTTTCCGCCAGGGAAACGACGTGGGCACCCAGTACCGTTCCGCCTTCTACACCACCGGCAGTCCCGAGCGGGCCCGTGCCGATGCCGACGTGATCCGTGGGATGGTCACCGACTACGGCCAACGGCTCACCGGCGCCGGCTACGGCCCCGTCACCACCGAGATCCTCCCGCTCGCGGAGACACCCGCGGGGGACTACTACCGCGCCGAGGACCACCACCAGCAGTACCTGCACAAGAACCCCGGAGGCTACTGCCCCCACCACTCAACCGGCGTCGCCTGTGGGGTGCCGGAGCAGACGGAACGCGACTGAATGCCGTGGGCCACACAGCCTCCGGAAAATTCCTGGAAAAGCGGGAGAGACCGGGGACCACCGCGAAAGTGGTACCCGGACCCTCATTCATCTGGGGTCCTGTCCGGTCACATCCGGAAGCTTATGGACCGCAGAAGCGCATTCAGTTGAACTGTGGAATGAAGCCAGCCGATGATCGGAAGTGCAACCAGAGTGAACACAGACAGCGCTCCGATGATCGCGGTGAAAGCCCCACCCAGGAGTGTCCAGCTGTTCTGACCTGTCGGGGTGGAGGAGCCCGGAACCGGAGGTTCGTCGGTGGGAGTGGCCGGGGTGGTCGGTTCGTCGGTGGGAGTGGTCGGGGGATTCAGTTCCTCCGCGGTGAACGGCTGCCCCTTGAGGGTGATGCTGTCGACGAACATCTGGCGCACCGGGAACGGATCCGAATCCGATGCGGGATGTGCCCAGTCCTTGACCTCGACATACTGATTCAGGATGAGGCGGTAGGGACGGGAGAGGATCTCGCGGTACTTCTCGTCCGAGATGTTCAGGTCTGCAGGAGTGATGTGCTCCTTCTCGTCGAATGCTGGACCGCTCTCGTGCAGGATGGGTTTCCCGTCTATGGAGAAGCGGAGATCATCCGTCGTCGTCTGCAGTGTCCACGTGTGCCAGTTCTCCGCTATGTCCTTTCCCTCGGAGAACACCCGACCATCGCGGATGGTTCCTGACTCGTTGCACCCGAAGTGGACCGTCGCCGGAGAGTGCTTCGATCGCCAGGGCCATGAGTAGTGCTCGATGATGTCGAGCTCCCCGTAGCTGCTGTCGGTCGCTCCCGCGTGGCAGGCCGGTTGGTCATTCTGCATCCAGATCGCACTTCGGACACCCTTGACGCCGCCGGTGTGGAACTTCGCTCTCACGTTCACGGTGAAAAACCCGGATGCGACCCAGTCGCTGTGGAGCCGACCCGTGGTGTACCGGGTGATCATGTTCTCCGGGCACGGAGTTTCGACGATATTGGCGTCTGTCAAAGGGTCGCCGTCTTTTTCGATGCAGTGACGTGCGGTGGTGATTACCAGCATTCCGTCCCTGACCTCGACCGCGTCCGGGGTCACCGTGACGTTCTTATTCAGATAGTCGGGCTGGTTGAAGATCAACCAGCCGTCGAGGGCGTCAGCGGAGTCGAAGTCCTCGGTCCATTCGTAGGGTTTTGACAGTACGGGTGGCTCAGACGCTGTGGCCACCGGGGCGAGGGCTCCGAGTACGACCGCGGAGGTGGCGAGCACGGCTGTGCTCGTGAGGCGGAGACGGTGGAATGTGGGCAATTGGAGCTCCGAACTGCTGGAAGATTTCTATTCTTTAAAAAATTTAGCTGTTCGCTGAGAAAGACGCATATCCGAAGGCTCGTTCATTGCCACGTTTCATGAGTAATTGCTAATTTTGGCTGTGTAGTGAGGATGTGTCTCCGTGGGGTGCAGGGCGTCCAATCGCCCGTCAGTTTCTGCCGGTGGTGCAGCTCGGGCGGGTCGTGGAGGACCTGCCAACGTACGTGTGATTGATCTCGGGGGTCATTCCCCCGGACGGAAAACCGGCGAGGCCCGCAACCCCCGGGTCGCCATTCACCGCAGGGAGATCATCCCGATTCAGCCAGACAGCTGCCATACCGGCTCGTCTCGGTCCGGCGACATCGTTCGGGTAGCTGTCGCCGATCATCACCGCCTCGTCCGGGGCGGTGTCGAGGAGTTCGAGGGCCTTCCGGTAGCACCCGGGTTGCGGCTTCGCGACCCCGAGGTCGCCCGACGCGAGCAACCGGACTCCGGGGAGGGCGAGGCCGGTGCGCCGGAGTTTCGCGGACTGGATCTCAGCCACACTGTTGGTGAGGACGGCGACCCGGGCACCGGTTTCCAGTGCCCGCCGGAGTGCGGGTTCCGCATCCGGGAAAGCGACCCACGCCTCGCGGTACAGGGACAGGAACCGGCCGAAGAGTTCGTCGCACGCGGAGTCCGTGAGTGTGTGCTCGCCGGTGAACTCCCGCGTGCGCCCGCGGCGTTGTTCCAGGTGGCTGACAGTGCCCCGCTCGTAGGCTTCGAACCAACGCCGTTCGATCTCGAACCAGCGGTCCGTGTGGTCACCGGGGAAACCCAGTTCGCGGGCCCACGTGCCGGCGGCCACCCGGGCTGCGCCGGTGTGGTCGATGAGGGTGCCGTCGAGGTCGAAGATGATCGCTCTGTAACTCACGCCACGTCAGGCTAGCAGTATCCGTGTTCCGGCAGGTAGGGTGTCCCGCGGCGGTGACCCGGTGAGGCTCCGGTCCCGGCCGACCCGGAACCGATTCCATGGACAGCCAGCTGGAGGAAGCAACGAAGTGAACGACCTGACGACAGAGAAGGCACAGCACCTCATCGACGGCGGGGAAATCGACGATGTTCTCGACGAACTGGGGCAGCGCATCCTCAACGGGGCGATCGTCGAGTTGGATGACGCCACCGATCATCTCGCTGAGCAACTGCTGAATTCCCGGGTGGACTGCCGCGACGCGCGCGGTTCGGTGGTCCACGTCTCCGAGGCGCTCGCGAGGCATGTCTGGGGCAACTGCGAACGGACCGCCCGCCCGTGGGCCGACCAGGAAACGGACGCCGACCGTCTGCTCACGGCCTTCGCCGCGTTACGTGAATCGGGGATCGTCTCCGGGTTGTTCACCAACTGGAAGGCGATGGACATCCCGCCGGAGTGTCGCGGCGCAGTTCTGGTCCGCCGTGACGACTGGCAGGACCTGAGCTTCCTGCGCAAGAGGCGCCTGACGATCAACTTCGCCGGTGTCGCCGAGGACGAGTCCGACATCGGTCTCGAGCTCACCGGAGCTCTGCGGGAGGCGGGATTGGCCGCCTCCGCGCCGAACCACGGGAAAGTGACGGTGCGGCTGCTGTGGAAGTGGCATGTCCCGGAGCTCGTGAACGCCTGGGTGCGGTGATCGGGTCGGAGGGGGCTGTGTTTTGGGGATGGCCGGACATGTTTGGGGGATAGATTCCTCACATTTTCCACACGAAGCAACATAAACGGGCATTATGGGTTGTGGAAGAACGTTCTGCGTCGTTCAGTCGGCGCCCATCAGCCGGTACCACCGGGGCCGGCAGGGAGAAGGTATCCATGAAGGTCAGTGTCGGAAACAAGATTGTTCTCATCGGCGCCGGCGATGTCGGGGTCGCCTACGCTTTCGCTCTCATCAACCAGGGAATCTGTGACCACCTCGCAATCATCGACATCGATGAGAAGAAGCTCGAGGGCAACGTCATGGACCTCAACCACGGTGTTGTCTGGGCCCCCTCCCGGACGAAGGTGACCAAGGGTACCTACGCGGACTGCGAGGACGCCGCCATGGTCGTCATCTGCGCCGGTGCCGCCCAGAAGCCGGGTGAGACCCGCCTCCAGCTCGTCGACAAGAACATGAAGATCATGAAGTCCATCGTCGATGACGTCATGGCCAGCGGTTTCGACGGCATCTTCCTGGTGGCCTCCAACCCGGTGGACATCCTCACCTACGCCTGCTGGAAAGACTCCGGCCTGCCCGCCCACCGCGTCATCGGCTCCGGCACCGTCCTCGACTCCGCACGCTTCCGCTACATGCTGGGCGAGATGTACGAGGTCGCGCCGACCTCCGTGCACTCGTACATCATCGGTGAACACGGCGACACCGAGCTGCCCGTCCTCTCGTCGGCGACGATCGCCGGTGTCTCCATGCGCAAGCAGCTGGAGAAGGACCCGGAGCTGGAGGCCAAGCTGGAGCGGATCTTCGAGGAGACCCGCGACATGGCCTACAAGATCATCGACGCCAAGGGATCCACCTCCTACGGCATCGGCATGGGGCTCGCCCGCATCAGCCGTGCCATCCTGCAGAACCAGGACGTCGCCGTCCCGGTCTCCGCGCTGCTGCGCGGTGAGTACGGCGAGGAGAACATCTACATCGGCACCCCGGCGATCGTGAACCGTCGCGGTATCCGCCGCGTCGTCGAACTGGAGCTCACCGAGCACGAGATGGACCGCTTCAAGCACTCGGCCAACACCCTCCGGGAGATCCAGGAGCAGTTCTTCCCGGCCGAAGAGAAGAAGTAGCAGACCCGGGGAGATCGTTCCCGGCCGGGAGAAGTAGTAGTTCCACGCGGCACACCGTCGTACGGCGGGGCAGGCGCACAGTCAGTGACGGCGCCCGCCCCGCCGTCGGCGTGTGGATGCGCACCAACCATGACCGGAAAGGGATCGGAGTGGGACAATGGAGCCCGTGACCGATGAAGCACCAGTACCCGGAACCCGGATCATCGCGCACCGCGGTGACTGCGAGAACCACCCGGAGATGACGATGCCCGCGTTCGAGTCCGCGCTCGAACTCGGAGCTGACGGAATCGAGTGCGATGTACGGCTCAGCTCCTGCGGGACCGTCATGTGCATCCACGATCCGGTGGTGAACCGCGTGAGCGACGGATCGGGCCGCGTATCCGCCCTGAGCCTCGCGGAACTGAACCGTCTCAACTTCGGCACCCCGGTCGACCCGCAACCACCCCTCCGGCTCGACGATCTCCTGGAGCTCATCTCCGCGTACCCGGGCCGCGAACTGTTCATCGAGACCAAGCATCCCCTGCGCTTCGGTCGCGAACTGGAAGAAAAAGTGGCTCTCCGACTGAGGTACCACGGCCTCATCGACGATCCCCGAATCCGGATCATATCCTTCTCCACGCTGTCCATTCTCCGGATGCGTCAGCTCGCCCCGGCGGTACCGAGGATTCACCTCCGCAGGGACAGATGCCCCGTCTACGACCCTGTGGTGCACGCCCGCGGCGTGGTAGCCGGCTGGGGCATCTCCGTGGGTAGGGCGAGGGAGAACCCCTCCCGGATCGGGTACCGCGGACTTCCCGGATACATGTGGACAGTGGACGACCCGGCCGACATGGCATGGACCGCGGACCACGGTGTGCGGTGGATGGCCACGAATCGACCCGGCACGGCACGGCGGGTGCTCGGGCGGTAGCACCCGGAGCAGGTTCCTGCGGGTATCTTCTAGTCATGGCCAAAAAGAAGAAGAATGAGAATCTGCCCGAGGGCATGAGCCGCCGCCAGGCGAAGCTCGCCGCCCGCGCCGCCGAACGCGCCGCGCTCGACCGGGACCCCCGTCCCTACGACGGTCTCGTCATGGAGGCGGACCTGGTGGCCCTGCAGGAGTTCGTTCCCTCGGCGACCGCCAAGCTCCCGGTGAAGGGGCTCGATGAGCCCGTCACCCTCTGCACCGTGCTGCCCGGTGCCGTCGCCGCCGTCGTCCGTGAGGACGCCGACGGAGGCATCGAGCGTCTCGTCGCGCTCCAGGTGCAGGCGCACAGCCACAACCCCGGCCGGGACCTCGCCTACGCGATCAACTGGGTGAAGGATGCGGAGAGCGGACAGACCCTCGAGTCGACGGTGGCCGACGGCAACCAGCCCGACCTCAAGGAGCTGATCGATCCCGCCGCCACACTGACCCCGACCGCACACGACACCTTCGACTGGTGGCTCGCCGAGGGGAGCGCCCTCGATCCACGCCTCAAGCAGGGTATCGAGCAGGCCAACTCCGCGGTCATGCCCTCCGAGGAGATCGCCGCTGACGTCGAGGGCACCGTCTGGTGGATCGACCCGGGCGAGAAGGCCCATGTCCGGTGGATCCGCACCGAGAACGAGGACAAGCTCATCGCCGCCCTCGCGCGCATCGCCGCCGCCGGCGAGCTGACCCTCGGCGAGGGAACCAGGTTCGCCGGGGTGTTCCGCACCCACGGTATCGCCGTGCCGGTGTTCGACCTCCCCCGGGAAACCGCCCCGGCCGAGTTCATCTCCCCGCTCGAGGCACTGGACGAGAAGATCAACCGGGAGCTGGGCAACGACGCCGAGCTCACCGCCGACGAGCGCAGGCAGCTCGACAACATCAAGTCCCGACAGGTCACCATCCGGTAGCTCCATCCGGGAGACAGGAGAGAGGGCCCGGTCACCGTGTTGCCGGTGACCGGGCCCTCTCTCCTTCGCTACGCTCTCCGATTCACCGGAGGGAATCGAACAGGGATCGCGCGGCGGCGTCATCCCACAGCACGACATTGCCCACCGTGGTGTCCTGGAAACCCCCGACCGGGACGGTTTCGGTGACGACACCCGAGCGCATGGCCAGGGCCAGGCGGGCCAGGTTCCAGATGTGGTCACCGGTGCCCACCGTGAACGTGCCGCTCGCGCGACCGATCAACGGACCCAGGCGGAACGGGTTGAGCAGTGTCGTCGGATCCGTGGCCTTCTCCATCAACGCGGAGAGGAACTCCCGCTGATGGGACACCCGGTCCAGGTCGCCCATCTCGAAGGCGCGGCTACGGACGTAACCGAGAGCATCGGGGCCATTCAGCTTCTGACACCCCGCGGGCAGATCGATGTTCGCCAACGGATCGTTGATGGCTTCGGTCACGCACATCTCCACACCGCCCACCGCATCGACCAAGCCGGCGAAACCACCGAAGCCGATCTCCGCGTAGTGGTCGATCCGGAGCCCGGTCGCCTGCTCGACGGTCTCGGTGAGCAGCTGCGGACCACCGAACGTGAACGCCGAGTTGATCTTGTTCATCCCGTACCCCGGGACGTTGACGTAGGAGTCACGGGGAATGGAGAGGAGCGTCGGTTTCGATCCGCGGCCGTAGTGCAGCAGCATGATCGTGTCCGTGCGCCCGACGCCGATGTCCCCACCGGTGCCCAGTGTGTCGATCTCCTCCGGGGTGAGCCCCTGGCGCGAGTCCGAACCGACCAGCAACCAGTTCGTGCCCGCGGTGTTCGCCACCTGCTGCGTGGGGGTCGCCTCGACGCGGTTGAGTTTCGCATCGGCCCACAGGCCGATGACGACGGTCAGGGTGAGCACGATCCCTATGGCGAGCAGGAACGGCGTCATGCACCCCATGCCGCAGCCACGCCCGCGTCGGCGTCGTGGCCGGCGGGAACGGGGCTCGGGGCCGAAATCCCTCCGATCGCCACCGCGCCGCTCCGGACGTACCGGCGGTTGTGCCTGCGACGGAACCGGGGCCTCACGACGATAGCTCGGGACCGGCCGGGCCTCCGGACGGTACTGGACGGGGCGCTCCGGGGGCGGAGTCGACCGCTGATACTGGGGACGTTCCTGCGGTCGTGGCGTGTAGCGGGGTGCCCCGGTGTCCCTGCGCGGTGGCCGGTCCGGCCGATCCGGATGCCGTTCGCGGGGGGACCGTTCCCCGTGCGTGTGTTTTCCGGCCTCCGGTCGCGGGCGGGAGGAACCGTCGGGCCGACGACGTCGGACGGGCCGTCCGAACCGGTCGAGAATGGGCCTGCCCCTGCTGTCGCGGGCGATGTCGTCCGGTAGATCACCGTGCTGGGACGGGCCTCGAGAATCCATGGAAACCACCCTAGCGGAGACTAGGAGATGAACAGCCCCGCCAACCCCAGTGGTTCGACGAGTGTGCTGTAGCCGACGAAGGCCACCGCATCGATGAGGAAATGCGCCACGATGAGCGGCCACACGCGCCGGGTACGGGTGAACAACCAGGCGAACACGAGGCCCATCACGATGTTCCCGAGGCCCGCGGAGAATCCCTGGTAGAGATGGTAACTTCCGCGCAGGAGCGCGGATGCGCCGATGATCGCGGGCGTGGACCAACCGAGCTGCCGGAGTCTGGTCATCAGCCAGAACACCACCACGGTCTCCTCGGCGAACGCATTCGCGAAGGACCACACGAGCAGCACGGGAGCCTGCCACCACACTGAATCCAGCGTCGTGGGCACCACCTGTCTACTGAGCCCCAGATGCAGTGCCGTCAGATAGAAGACCAGTCCGGGAACGCCGATCAGGGCAGCCAGCCCAACGCCCCGCAGCCAGTCGCCACGGCGCAACGGGAGCAACCGGACACCGGAACCGGACAGCAGGAACAGCGCCAGCAGTCCCCAACCGGTGAGGACCGACGCCGAGCAGAGCTGGAGTGCCAGGTCCAACCAGTGCACATCAGCCTTCGGCGCATTCAGCGTGACCTTCTGTGCGCTCAACGGTTCCGGCGCCAGGGCCGCGTCAATCAACCGGAGTGCCGAGCGCACACCCGCCATGCCGAATGTCACCAGCAGTACGACACCGATCTCCGCGCGCAGACGGGCCACCGCTGTCCGGGGCGCGGTCGCTCCGGCCGTCACGGATGCACCTGCGAGGCCACGCCGAGCAATTCGCCGAAGGTCGCCCGCACGGACCCCAGGTGGACGCCCACGGGAGGGCGGCCGGCCACCGCGACCGGTACATTCACCGCCGCGCCCCCGGTCATGTTGAACAATGTCGCCCACGGGGTCCAGCGGGTCTGCTCCGCGAAATCCTCCGGCGGTTCCAACCGGGAGAAATGGCCGATCTCCGGTGGGTCGTGGGCCAGTGTCGGGGTCAGGAGGACGTCAATGTCCCATGCGGACAGGATCGTCCCCGGGACGGCGTCGAAATCGGCGACAGCCTCCGCGCGTCGGGCCTCAGGTAACGCGGCTCCACGCTCCCGCAGCCACTCGATGATGTCGCTCGCCGGGCCGGGGATGTGGATCGAGCGCGAGGCCAGCACATCGGCGAAAGCCGCGAAGGGTCGCTCACCGTACGGGCGGGAGACCTCCCGGACCCGGTGTCCCAGATCAGACAGACGATCAGCCACCGAGAACACGGTTGACACCATCTCCGGACTGACCGACCCGTCACCGTGCAGTGGCTCCACCAGCACACCGACCCGCAGCCGACGATGGACCGGACGTACCCCGAACACGAACGCCGCGTCCGCGACCGACCGGGTGATGAAACCCTGCGTGGTGGGGGATCCACCGGTACTGTCGTGCGGAGGTTTCACCCCGACAGTGCCCGTTGATGCGGCGGGGACCCGGATGGAACCACCGCCGTCGGACGCGTGGGCGACATCCACCAGACCGAGCGCCACCGCGGCGGCGGCTCCTCCGGAGGAACCTCCCGGTGTCCGCCCCGGCCACAACGGATTCGCCACGGCGGGCATCCCGACCGGTTCGCAGTACGCCGTCATGCCCATCTCGGAGGTCTGTGTCTTGCCCGGAATGACGACGCCTTCCCTGAGCAGCTGGGCCGCCCACGGGTCGGTGTCGACGGGAATCTCCGTCCGGGTGACGGAACCGTAGGAGCAGGGGAGCCCGGAGACGGGCATCAGGTCCTTGACCGGAAGGACCAGTCCGTGGAGTCGACCCCGCCGATCCACCGGGACCGCGTCGAGGAACTGCGCCCGCTGAAGCGCGATATCGGGATCCACCGCGGCGAAACCGTTCACCGACGAAGAGACCCCGGTGATGTCCGAGAGGTGGCGTTCCACCGTCCGCGCGAGATCCGTGGAAGCGGTGTGAAGCCGATCCACGAGGGGGACTGCGGAGCCGTTGACCATGCAGAGCAGATTACCCCGACCATACGGACGAGTGCGGGTGGGCGGCTACACTCCGGTCTATGAGTACAGTCGTCGCCTATCTGGGGCCTGAAGGAACATTCACCGAGACAGCGTTGCTGGAGTTCCACCGGCGGGGGAGCTTCGGGTCCGGCGACATCGCGAAACTCTCCGTGGAGAGCCCCCATGAGGCGTTGAATGCGGTGCGTTCAGGGGTCGCCCGGTACGCGTGCGTCGCGATCGAGAACTCGGTGGACGGTCCCGTGACCCACACCTTCGACGCGCTGGCCGACGGGCAGGGCGTCAGGATTTTCGCGGAGACGGAGCTCGCCATCCGCTTCGCCGTGATGGTGCGCCCGGGGTTGACGGCGAGCGAGGTACGCACCTTCACGACGCATCCGGTGGCCCGCCAGCAGGTACGTCAGTGGACGGATCGTGTCTTCCCCGGAGCGGAGTTCATTCCCGCGTCCTCAAACTCCGCGGCGGCGAAGGCGGTCGCGGAGGGGCGGGCTGACGCCGCCGTCGCACCGTATCGGGCGGCAGAGATCTTCGCTCTCGACGTCATCGCGGAAGACGTGATCGACGTGCCCGGCGCACGGACACGGTTCGTGGTCGTCGGCCGGATCACGGAGCCGCCGAAACCGACGGGGCACGATCGGACCGCTTTCGTATTCACCCTTCCGAACAGGCCGGGATCACTGGTTTCCGCGTTGACGATTTTCGCGGACCGTGGTCTGGATCTGTCGAGGATCGAATCTCGGCCCACCAAAACAGAAATCGGCACCTACCGTTTCTATGTCGATGTCAGGGGCCATGTCGATGAACCGGACGTCCGGGAGGCGTTCCGGGAACTGGCTCAACAGGTTGAGGACGTGACCTTCCTTGGCTCCTGGCCCGCGTTCTGACCGACGCCCGGGATCGTCGGAAACGGCCGACCTCCGTTGCCTTCAGGGTTCTCCGCCGCCGCGTCCGGAACACAGGCGTACGCGCAGGGGCGTGGACGGGTCCCTCACTCTCCGTGCCACCCGGATCGAGGCGGCCGACCCTGACCGGATCCCGCTGGAACTGCGCTCATTCACCGCTGATGCGCCTGCGTTCCACCGCCCGGAACCCGGATGCGGGGCAGAGGCGCAGGTGGATTCGTTCTCCGGGCTGACCGACGTTCCTGCCGGATCACGCGAACGGGGATGTGTGCCAGGCTGGTTCGGGAGGCCCTCCACGCTGTCGTGCCGGGAACCCGGGCGCCCGCAGGGGCGGTCACCCCGTTCCGCCGGCGGTGGACAGCTGCGGTCGTCACCCGGGTGCCGACGTGGATCCGGTCATTGCGGGGGCCGTGGGTCGGGTCGCTGACGGTCCGGGGTGGTTCATCCCCAGCCGAGTTCGTGCAGTTCGTCGTCGTCGAGCCCGAAGTGGTGGCCGATCTCGTGGCCGACCGTGATGCGGACCTGTTCCACCAGCTCCTCCTCGGTGGCGCAGTGGTCGAGCAGAGCCTCCCGGTAGATCGTGATCGAGGACGGGAGCCCGGTGTGGTTGGCCAGCCGTTCGGGCAGGGGGACGCCGTGGTAGAGCCCCAGGATGGAGGGTGAGTCGGGGTTGTAGTCCTCTATCAGGATGGCGACGTTTCTGAGGTTGTCCAGGAACTTGTCCGGGATACGCTCGAAGCCCATGTCCACGAGCTCGTTGAAGCGTTCGTCGGAGACGTCGATCATCGAAGGTCCTTGTTGTTGCGGTGTGGGGGCTACTGACGGATGGGGTCGCGTTCCGGGCGGGGCTCCGGAGCTGCGCCGTCAATCACGAACGGGCCGGTGGCGGCGCCCTCCAGGGTGGCGAAGCCGCCGCCTGCATTCGCCTTGAACAGGGCACAGTTCACGGTGTTTGAACCGCCGGTCCAGGCGTTGGCGTCGATGGCGGTCCAGAAGGACTCGAGAGTCGAGTGGTAGAAGGGATCGTCACCGCCGAGGTGGTCCCGGGCGGCCTGGGTGCAGGCGTTCTTGAGGTAGGCGTCCTGGTCTTCGACGGTGGGGGTGCCCTCGGGGAACACGGGCTTGAGGTCGATGACCGCGGTGATCTCGAGCTGGTGGGGCTCGGCGCAGTCCACCGCCCTGGGCGCCCCCGCGGGGCCGATGGTGACGCACTCGCCGGGCTGGAAGATCCGGGACTGGTCCTGCTCGGCGGCCCGGCCACGGGTGGTCAGGGTCTGGCCGCCGTCATCGGTGACCTGGACGCCGCAGAGCATGGTGCGGTCACCGGCCTCCCAGGCGCTCGCCGGGGGGAGGATCGGGGCGATGGAGTACCGGCCGTGCGGTGTGTAGCGGCCGCCCAGGTAGTCGATGGTGGGGGTCTTGCAGAGTTCCTCGCGCAGTTGCGCCTGCCGGGTGAGGTTGGGTGCGGGGGCGGAGGGGCCGAACTCGCTCGACGGATAGGTCGCGAGATCCTCGCGGGCGGAGATCTCGAACCGGTGGTCCGCCGCGCAGTCGGCCTTCTGGAAGTTCGAGACCGTGCCGTCCGCGCCGACGTCCCAGGTGAGGCAGTCTCCGACGTCGGCGGTGGTGAACGGGGCGGCCGTCGGTCTGGTGGTGGTCGTCTCGCCGCTGTCCGTGGACGGCGTGCCCGTCACCACCCCGGTTTCGGTGCCGGTGTCCGCGGCGGTCTCTGCGGCTACGTAGCTGTAGGACCCGACGCCGACGGCGGCGACGAGCATCGCGATGAGTCCCGCCTGCACCGCGGTGGCTGAACGCCAGGATCTGGTTGCTGTCATGATTCCTCCATCATGCCGGGTGCGTCGGATGGGCGCACGTGGGCCCCGGCACCGGGGGCGGGGTGGTTGGCGCGAGCGTCAGTCGGTGGACTGCTCGGCAGCCCTCTCCACGTGTGTCTTCAGTGTGTACCGGTCCGTCCGGTAGAGGGAGGAGCACCACTCCACGGGGTGATCCCCGGAAAGTGAGAGTCGGACGATCTTGAGCAGTGCGGTACCGGGTTCCACGTCGAGGATCCCGGCGGTGGTCGCGTCGGCGTTGACGGCCGTCGCGATCTGCTCCGCTTCAGTGACCGGGAGCCCGTACTCCTTGTCGAGGATGCCGTAGACGGAGGTGTGCACATCCCTGTCGAGGAGGTCCACCACATGCGCGTTGTTGTACCAGCTGTCGTCGATGGCGTAGGGCCGACCGTCGCCGAGACGGAGGCGGTGGAGGTGTGTGTGGGCCCGTTCGCCGGCGCGGAAGAACGCCTCTACCTCGGCGGGGGCATCGGTCACCTCTGCGAGCAGGATGTCTGAGGTTGCCCGGATCCCCTGGGAACTCATCTCGGAGGAGAAGGAGGCGAGGTGCAGGCGGGAGATGAGTGGCGCGGGGGCGACGAAGGTGCCCTTGCCGCGGGCCCGTTTGAGGCGACCGGAGGCGACGAGATCCCCGATGGCCCGTCGGACGGTGATCCGGGAGACGCCGAAGGTCTCCTCGAGGACGCGTTCGCCGGGCAGCATGTCCCCGGGCTGCAGGTCGGTGGTGCAGATCTCCTCGAGGATCTCCCGCAGCTGCGCGTGCTTCGGTTTCGGTCCGTCGGTGAGTCGGCGGGCCGGGAGCGCCGGAAACTTCGCGGAGTTGACCATGCGCTCAGTATACCCCGGTGGTCATAACCGGATTGCCGTCTCTACCGTGATGCTCCACCACCCGGGCCGCCGTGCTGCACGGTTCGGTAGGCTGGCACGCGTGATTGATCTCAAATTCCTCCGCGACAACCCCGACGTGGTCCGTGCCTCCCAGCGCACCCGCGGCGAGGATCCCGAGCTCGTCGATCAGCTGATCGCCGCCGACTCCGCCCGACGGGAGGCGATCGTCGCCGCCGACAGCCTGCGTTCCGAGCAGAAGGCCTTCGGCAGAAAGATCGGCCAGGCCGCCCCCGAGGACCGCCCCGCCCTGTTGGCCGGTTCCAACGAGCTGAAGACCAGGGTCAAGGAAGCCGAGGCCGCCCAGCGGCAGGCCGCCGAGGAGGTTGAACGGCTCCAGTCGCGCATCGGGAACATCGTCGAGGGCGCCCCCGCCGGCGGGGAGGACGACTTCATCGTGCTCGAGCACGTCGGCGAGCCCCCGAGCTTCGACTTCGAACCGAAGGACCATCTCGAGCTCGGCGAGTCCCTCGGGCTGATCGACGTCGAACGCGGCACCAAGGTCTCCGGCTCCCGTTTCTACTTCCTCACCGGATTCGGCGCTCTCCTGCAGCTCGGTATGCTCACCCTCGCCGCACAGCGCGCCACCGCAGCAGGTTTCACCCTCATGATCCCGCCGGTCCTCGTCCGGCCGGAGACCATGCAGGGAACCGGGTTCCTGGACAGTCACGCCGACGAGATCTACCACCTCGAGGAGGACGACCTCTACCTCGTGGGCACGAGTGAGGTCGCGCTCGCAGGGTTCCACTCCGACGAGATCATCGACCTCTCCGGTGGGCCCCTGCGCTACGCCGGCTGGTCCTCCTGCTTCCGCCGGGAGGCCGGCTCCTACGGCAAGGACACCCGCGGGATCCTCCGCGTCCACCAGTTCGACAAGGTCGAGATGTTCAGCTGGTGCAGGCCGGAGGATGCCGCCGCCGAGCACCGGAAGCTCCTCGGTATGGAACGTGACATGCTCGCTGCCGTCGAGGTCCCCTACCGCATCATCGATGTAGCCGGTGGCGATCTCGGAAGCTCAGCGGCGCGGAAGTTCGACACCGAGGCCTGGGTCCCCACACAGGGCACCTACCGTGAGCTGACCTCCACCTCGAACTGCACGACCTTCCAGGCCCGACGACTGAAGGTCCGCTACCGCGATGACGACGGGCGCACCCAGCCCTGCGCCACCCTCAACGGGACACTGGCCACGACCCGCTGGCTCGTCGCCATCCTCGAGAACAACCAGCAGGCCGACGGATCCGTCCGGATCCCCGAGGCCCTGCAGCCCTTCGTGGGCCGCGAGGTTCTCGAACCCGTGAAGTAGACCCGGGCCCTCCCCGCGGGACAGCACCCCGCCCGCGGGGAGGGCCCGGCGTCGAGACGAAATGCCAGCCGATACAGACAGGACCCCCAATGACCGAGCGTGAGTTCATCCGGGAGGGCATCTTCCGCTATCCGGCGGACCTCGTCCGCGTGCCGGACCACCCGACCGAGGCAACCGAGCCGTTCTACTCCCGCATCATCGCCGCGGTCCGCGCGCTGATGGGGGCCCAGGACATCACCATCACGATCGAGGGTGTGGAGAACGTCCCCGCCGAGGGCGGCGCCCTCCTGGCCTACAACCACACCGGCTACTACGATTTCATCTTCGGCGGGGTCGCCGGATACTTCCGTGGCCGCAGGCTGGTGCGCTTCATGGCGAAGCGCGAGATCTACGATGTGCCCGTCGTCGGCTGGTTCATGAACCGGATGCGCCACATCCGCGTCGACCGCTCCGCCGGCCGCGGAGCTCTCGACGAAGCCGTCAACCGGCTTCGTGACGGTGAGCTCGTCGGCATCTTCCCGGAGGGCACCATCTCCCGCAGCTTCGAGATGGACCGGTTCAAGACCGGTGCCGCCCGCATCGCCGCCGCCGCCGAGGTACCGCTCATCCCCGTCGCCATGTGGGGTTCGCAGCGCATCATCAGCAAGGGCGTACCCCGTAACCTGGGGCGCAAGCACATCCCCGTCTGGATCCGCATCGGCGAACCCATCTCCGCCGCAGGCGATCCGGTCAAGGTCACCGACACCCTGCGGAACGCCGTCGCCGAACTTCTCGACGGTGTGCGCGCCGACTACGCCGCGGAGTACGGAGATTTCGCGGGCGCGCCCTGGATGCCCGCGTCCCTCGGCGGCAGCGCGCCCACCCTCGAGGAGGCCGCCGTGATCACCGCCGAGAAGAAGCAGGCGCGCGCGGACAAAAAAGCGGCCCGGGCGGCCGCGCGCGCGGATCGTCGGGCGGATTTCGCCCTCGAGAGAATCACCGAGCACGGCCGTGCACTCCCCGCCCGGATCCACCGTGCCTTCGCCCGGTTGGGTGCGTTCCTCCGGGGACTTCGGTGAGTCGTCCACTGCTCGTCGGAAGTGACATCGACGGCACCCTCATCACCAGCACCGAGAGAGTCACCCCCCGCACGCGTGAGTGTCTCCGTCGGTTCATCGACGCCGGGGGAGTCCTGGCTCTCGCCACCGGCCGGCCGCCGCGGTGGCTGCTCCCCGTTCTCGAACAGCTGCCCGTCCGCCCGATGACCGTCTGCGCCAACGGGGCCGTCCTCTACGACAGTGCATCCGACCGTATCGTCGACACCCATCCTCTGCTCCCCGATCAGCTGCGCACCATCGTCGACACCGCCCGGTCGATCCTCGCCGGGGACGGGGGTGTGGGTGTCGCCGTCGAACGCGCCGGGCACAGCGCCTTCGACCCCCAGCCCGAACTCTTCATCATCGCCCCTGAATGGGCGCACGCCTGGCCCGCGATCGACTTCGGTGAGGCCGGGGAGGATGCGCTGCTCGCCGAACCCGCGATCAAACTGCTGCTGCGCAACGAGGGACTGGACAGCGCGGAGATGTACAGGAGACTCGCCCCCGCCATCCCCCCGGAGATGGCGCACCTGACCTACTCCGTCAGCGAGGGGCTCCTCGAGGTCGCCGCGCCGGGCATCACGAAGGCCGTCGGACTCCGGGGGATCGCCCGGAGCCTGGGGATCCCCGCCACGCGGACCATCTGCTTCGGTGACATGCCCAATGACACGGAGATGCTCCGTTGGGCGGGTACGGGTGTCGCCATGGGTAACGCGGCACCGGAACTG
The DNA here is from genome assembly GCF_016595285.2 of Corynebacterium antarcticum. Classification (NCBI taxonomy): domain Bacteria; kingdom Bacillati; phylum Actinomycetota; class Actinomycetes; order Mycobacteriales; family Corynebacteriaceae; genus Corynebacterium; species Corynebacterium antarcticum. Next base: position 311,997 of record NZ_JAENIP020000004.1, on the reverse strand, counting down.
AAGAGCGTCGCCGACGAGACGACCGTCACCAACGATGAAGATGGCCTGGCGGCCGTCCTGGAGCGCTGGTACTGAAGAACTGCGGAAACGCTCTCGATGTTGAAACTCATTGTACAGTAGAGGTACTGCTGTGAAACGAATCCGAGTTGTCGCAGATAGTACTTCTGCCGGAACAGTGCCACACCCGGCCCAGCACGCCGGCCGTCCCGACGATCCGCCGGAGGCTGAAGCGGGAGCGGATGTGGCTGACCGTTCCGACTGCCACCTGTACGAAGCTACGGTGTGGCGGCGGGTCACGGACGAGTCTGCTCCATGACCCGCCGCCACCGGAGAATGGGGAACGGTGAAGAATGCCAGGGACGCAAGGGGCAGAGCCGTGAGCGGCCGACGTGGTCGTCCTCTCACGGTATCCCGCGACAAGGTCATCGAGATCGCCGCGCGCCAGATTCGGGACAACGGTGCGGACGGGTTCTCCATGCGTGGAGTGGCGGAGGAGGTCGGCGTCACCGCGATGGCGCTCTACCACCACTTCGACTGCAAGAACGCCCTCATCGCGGAAGCCTTTCTTCACACCCTGAAGGTCCAGGCTCCGACGGAGCTCCCCGAGGATCCGGTGGACCGGATCGTCGCCGTGGCCCGGGAGATCATCAACCAGCTCGAGAGTTTCCCCTTCGCCAAGGAGATGATGATCTCCGGTGAGGACACGTCCATCGTCTTCGGGGCGCTCTACCGCGAATTCGCCTTGACCGCCCACGACTCCGGGGTCTCGGGCGAGGTCATCGTCCGAAGCGTGCAGTCACTGCGGCGCATCATCGTCGGCGAGGTCATCGCGCGCCAGGTGGACAGGGCCGCATCCGAGGCGGGAAAGCCGCTCTGCTCCAGCGAATCGCTGCCTGACATGCTGCCCTGGGACCCCGAGTACGCGGCCCGGCTCCTCGATGAGGGGGCACGCTCCTACTCCGTCGATGAGCTCCTGCGCACCGTCGCCATGGATATGCTCGGCGAGCACGCCCCCAGCTGACCCGGTGTCGCCGGTGCGCGGACACGGGTGAACGCGAACGGATGGGGTGGCCCCTGTGCTGGGGCGCCCCACCCGTCAGTTCCCGGGAGATCAGGACTCGTGGATCTGAACGTCGCCTGTCGCCGGGTCGAAGGTGATCCATCCGCCCTGGAAATCGGTGCGGATCAGGTCGCCGTCGCGGTACTCCTCGTTGACGGGCATGCCCAGCGGCCCGGCGTCGAAGCCCTGTGCCGCCCATGCGTCGCCGATCGCACCCCAGATGGCGTGGGTGCCGGTCTCAGGGGACGATACGACCAGACCACCGTCGAACGGGGTGACCTCGATGCGCGAGTTCCTCTCACCGACGGGGGTCGCGATCTGGGTCCCGCCGCGCGGGGATCCGAGAACCGGGCCGGCCACCGTGGTGGCCCGGTTCAAGGCGTCCTTCACCTTCGGGTCACCGCCGGATGACACGGCCTTGTCGACGAGTGCCGGAACGTCGGAGAGCTTCAGTCCCGCGATAATCGGTGTCTGGCCGATCTGCGAGATGCTCTGCGGGACCCCGTCCCGGGACGTGAGGAAGGCGATCACGACGGACAACAGGGATCCGGCGACCCCGAGGATCGAGTTCAGGCGGCTACCGCTGCTCCCCGGAAGCGTCGCGGCCGGTCCGGGTTCGGCGGCGTCCTGATCGGCATCCTGATCGCCGGTGGGGGTGGGTCGCGTGGTTGTGGCGGTGGTCGTGGTCGTCTTCTCCGGGGGCGCCGTCGTGGTCGTCGGGGCAGCTTCGGTGGGGGCCGGTTCGGTGGTCGTGCGCTCGGTGGTGGTTGTTCCGCCGGTGGTGTCCTCACCACGGAGCAGCGCCTTGTACTTGGCGTCGGCGAGTCCCCGGATCGTGCCCATCTGTGCGTAGCCGGCGTCACCCGGGCAGGAGGTGTTGCCGACGTCCCGGTGCGCGAAGATGTTCGGCAGCGTCACCGCCTGGCCGTACGGGTACTTCGTGTAGGACGTGCCCTCGGAGTAGTGGGTGTCGGAGCCAAGGGGGTCGAACCCGGCGACCTTGGCCCGCCATCCGGCGAGCTCACCCACGGAGGCGAGGGTCTCCGGGGAGGGGGTGACCGTGGAGTAGTCGCCGATCATGGAGATGGCCCACGTGTTCTCGTTGAAACCGCCGGCGTGTGCGCCCTGCACCGCGCGGTTCATGCCGCCGTACCGGCCCTCGTAGATCCGGCCGTACTTGTCGACGAGCGACTGGTATCCGATGTCGCACCAGCCCAGGTTCTGGGCGTGGTACTGGTAGATGCCGCGGACGATGCCGGCGGCCTGGCTCGGGGTGTAGTCGTTCGATCCCGCGGTGTGGTGGATCGTCAGTGCGCTGACCTGGTCGTCGATGGTGACGTCGCCGCAGCGCTTGGACTCGTCCGCACCCCAGCCCTTGCGGGAGATGACCTTGGGCATGCCCCGGGCGTCCTCCTCGGCGTTCACGAGATCGACGGGTGTGCCTTCGGAGGCTCTGCCGTCGATGAACACCGCCTCGATCGCATCCGGGTCGATGACCTCCGCGACCGGAGCGATCTCACCGACGTTGGTGGCGTGCCCGGTCTCGCTCACCGGTGTGCCGTCGATCTCCGGAACCCCGTCGAACGTCGCGGGCTGACCGGAGGGGGAGGCCGCGGGTCCGTCGGTTGTCTCCTCCGCGACCGGGTCCGCTCCGGTGGGGGATGCGGCGATGTCGATGTTGCCGGTGGACACCTGGATCGTGTGCGTCGGTTCGACGTAGATCAGTTCGGTTCCGTTCGGTCCCGTGGGATCCTGGATGTCGCCGGCGGGTTCCGCGTCGTACCAGGGGCTCCAGGACCCGTCCGCGCGCTTGGCGCGGAAGAACGCCGCGATGTCCTTCTCCCCGTGCCACGTCAGGGCGAACATGGAGAACTCCTCGTCGCGGGTGAACTCCTTGACCACCCTGCTGCCGGTGGTTTCCCCGCCCTGGCTGATGATCGCCGCGTCCGGGACGACCACGTTCCGGCCGGTCGCGAAGCTCGCGGTGGAGACCGCCGCGGTGACCGGTTCCGTGCCGACGGTGTCGGTCCGGAGAATCGACCGGTCGCCCACCCCGACCACCGCCGAGGCGATCAGAGCCGCGGAGAGGATCACCGCGAGGGCCGGGCGTCTGGACTGTGTGGTGATGCGGCGTCGCTGCTTCACGTTCTTGGTTCTCCTTGATGGGACAGGTGGGACTGTCGGGCACTCCACTGCCGGTGGAGTTACCGGGACAGGCTCATGTGTCGAAAGATGCCATTGCTGAACAATGGGGCAAAAGAGCACGACAGACTGCGTACGTGACCGATGGTAACAGTGTTGTTGGTGTGATTGTAGGGGCGGGGGCGGCGTGTCGCCCGCGGATCCGCTCTTCCCCACCACCCGTCGGTCACGGCACGGGTGCCCTCCGCGGACCCGGGACGGTCGAGCCGCGATCCCCGGACACCGTCGTCACGGAGCCCTCCGGGGACCCGCGTCCCGTTCACCCCACCGGCAGTCGGGGACACGGCGTGCCCCGCGCCCGGGCAGCTGTCGTGGCACTACTCTGGTCCCCATGACGAATCCCTCGACCAGCCCCGCCACGAACACCGCCCCCTACGACCTCATCGTCGTCGGCTCAGGTCTGTTCGGGCTCACCGTCGCCGAACGGGCCGCCAGCCAGCTGGGCAGGCGCGTGCTCATCATCGAACGTCGCAGCCACCTCGGCGGCAACGCGTACTCGGAGGCCGAGCCGACGACGGGGATCGAGATCCACAAGTACGGCGCACACCTGTTCCACACCTCGAACAAGCGGGTCTGGGACTACGTCAACCAGTTCACCGAGTTCACCGGCTACCAGCACCGGGTCTTCGCCATGCACGACGGCCAGGCCTACCAGTTCCCGATGGGACTCGGCCTGATCGCCCAGTTCTTCGGCCGCTACTACAGCCCCGATGAGGCGCGGGCGTTGATCGCGGAGCAGGCCAGCGAGATCGACTCGGAGAACGCCTCCAACCTCGAGGAAAAGGCGATCTCCCTCATCGGCCGTCCCCTCTACGAGGCGTTTATCCGGGACTACACGGCGAAGCAGTGGCAGACCGATCCCACCGAGCTGCCGGCGGGCAACATCACCCGCCTGCCCGTGCGGTACACCTTCGACAACCGCTACTTCAACGACACCTACGAGGGCCTGCCGAAGGACGGCTACGCGGCGTGGCTGGAACGCATGGCGGACCACGAGCTCATCGACGTCCGGCTCGACACCGACTGGTTCGAGGTCCGCGACGAGGTCCGCGCGGCGAACCCCGATGCGCCGGTCGTCTACACCGGCCCACTCGACCGCTACTTCGACTACTCCGAGGGCAAGCTCGGCTGGCGCACGCTCGATTTCGAGACCGAGGTCCTCGACACCGGTGACTTCCAGGGCACCCCCGTCATGAACTACAACGACGCCGACGTCCCCTACACCCGAATCCACGAGTTCCGGCACTTCCACCCCGAGCGTAAGGACACCTACCCGGACGACAGGACCGTCATCATGAAGGAGTACAGCCGCTTCGCCGGGGACGCCGACGAGCCGTATTACCCGATCAACACCCCCGATGACCGGGAGATGCTGCTCGCGTACCGCAGGCGCGCGGATGAGGAGACCGCCGCGAACCGGGTGTTCTTCGGTGGACGCCTGGGCACCTACCAGTACCTGGACATGCACATGGCGATCGCGAGCGCCATGAATCTCTTCGACAACAAGCTCTCCCCGCTGCTCACGGGGGAGTAGCTCACCAGCCGCCGGACGCGGATCCGCCGGAGAACCCTCCCGAGGAGTACCCGGTGGTGGCGCCGGAGGAACCGGATGCCGAGCTCGTCGCCGATTCGTGCCACGAGTTCACCGTCACGAACGGCACGAACCCGTAGTACCCGTAGCCCGGGCGCCACGAATCGTCCCAGAGTCGCGGCGTCGGATTGTCGTCATCCGGCTCGACGTCATCGAACTCGCGATTCCGCACGGCTTCGATGATGATCCGGTAGTCGGTGATGATCCGGGCGTAGGCATCCATGAAATCCGGAGCATCCGGTGTCTCCCGGAGTGCCACGACCCGGGCGTCGATCCCGTCCAGGTCGTCCCGGAGCCCGTCATCGGAGACCGTCGTCCGCGCCTCCACCAGATCCTCGTGCAGCTCGGTCAGGCGCCGCCGGCGCACGGTGTCGTCGCCGTGCTCCATCCGGAAGAACTCGTCGATGTTGTGCTCCGCGTTCTCCATCTGCCGCACCGCCTCATACGCCTCGGTGATCTCCTTCCGGTGTCCGGCCAGCTCACGGTCGCCGACCTCGTCGCCGATCCCACTCAGGCGCTGTACCGTGCTGTCGGTGGCCAGGAACCGGGTGCGCACGTCCTCCCAGTCGCGGCGCAGAGCGTCATCGGCGAGCGGGGAGGACAGGGAGTGCGCCCGGACGTCGATCGAGTCCAGCTGTGACGCGACCCGTGAGTAGTTGCCCACCACGTGGTTGTAGCGTTCGCGTACCCGACGCCGCTGGTGCCGCTGGCCCCAGACCAGGCTTCCGGCGGTGACGACGGCGGCCACACCGGAGATCCCGCCGAGGATCCACCACCCCAACACGTCGGAATCCCCCTCCGCGACGACCGTCGTGTCCCCGGCCGCTCGGGCGCCGGCCAGCAGCGCCGCCGCGATGTTCGGGTCGCCCGACTGCCGCAGGGGGACCCGCATCTCGTCGAGGATCCCGTCCATGCGTCCCGAGCCGTAGAAGTTGATCGCGTTGCACACGTCATCGCCGCAGGCCACCCCGACACGCCGGGGATCCATGCCCACGGCCACGATCAACGAACCCGGTGCGAACTTATCCTCCGACCCGGACAGCAGAGAGCGGTCGTCCCGCTCCGCGTAGTGGCGCAGTGAGTCGTTCAGATTGGACTCATTCGACCCGAACACCAGATACACGACCCGGTCGACCGCAGCGGGCAGCGACAGGGCCGGGGTCTCGTTCTCCAGGAGCCGGACGTCGTCGTCGGTCAGCTGGCCGCCGCGCAGCGGTACCTCGACAGACCGTGTCGCGGTGGTGGTCTGGGCGGTGGCCGCCGCCATCGGCAGGAGCAGCACGACGAACAGCGCGAGGACGGCCGCCACCGGCCGGGCGTACCGGAACGGGGAATCGATGCGGTTCATGGGGCCAGTATAGGAGTGGTCCGGGGAACAGGCTCACGGTGTGAGCCTGTTCCGGTATGTGCCGCCGTCGCGACGGGAGGCCGTGGCCGGTTGACACTGTCACCGCGTGGGTAACGCAGTCCTCCCGCGCCAACGATTACATTGAGACGGGTACCAGACCACAGGCCGAAAGGACGTTGAAACGTCATGAGCGAATCTTCCGCGCCCACTCCCCGGGAAACGCCTGGCGCTCCGTTGGATCCCCGGGTGCCAGCTGATTCCGGGGCGGTGGAGCAGTTGCAGCGTGTTCTGCTGCCGAGGCGGGGCGAGCCGCACGACGTCCGTACTCTCTACCTCCTCGAGGCCGAGACGAACACCCAGCGGGTTACCTGGCCGGACCGGACTAGCTTCAGCGTCCGCGCCGGTCAGGAGGTCAGTTTTCAGACCTACTTCAACGCGTTCCCGGCGTCCTACTGGCGCCGCTGGTCACAACTGTCCACCGTCATCCTCCGCGTGGAGGTCACCGGTGAGGCGCGCGTCGACGTCTACCGCTCGAAGATCGACGGCTCCCGGATCGCGGTCGACGGGAAGCTCGTCGCCGACGGCGCCGCCGAGTTCGAGCTGTCGCTGGATCCGTTCGAGGACGGTGGTTGGCTGTGGTTCGAGGTTACCGCGGAGACGGATGCCACGATCACCCGCGCCGGCTGGTTCGCGCCCTGCGCGCCCGCGCCGCAGACCATGCCCGACGGCACGACCGTCGGGCCGTTCGAACCGCGGGTCACCGTCGGCATCCCCACGTTCAACCGGCCCGCGGACGCGGTGGCCGCGCTCGAGGCGCTCGCCAGCGACCCGCAGGTCGACGCCGTGATTGACACGGTGATCATGCCGGATCAGGGCACCCGACATCCGTCGGACGAGCCCGGCTACGCGGCGGTGACCGAGCACTTCGGCGACCGCTTCTTCGAGTTCCGCCAGGGTAACCTCGGCGGGTCGGGTGGCTACTCACGCATCATGTTCGAGGCCCTCGGCGGCGTCGACGGCAGCGGGGAGGCCGGCGCGAGCGAATCCCCGTACATCCTCTACATGGACGATGACATCGCCATCGAGCCGGACTCGGTGCTCCGAGCCCTCCAGGTCGCGCGCTACGCGAAGAGCCCCATGCTCGTCGGCGGTCAGATGCTCAATCTGCAGGAGCGCAGTCACCTGCACTCGATGGGTGAGGTCATCGACCGGTCGATCTTCATGTGGACGTCCGCGCCGCACGTGCGCTACGACCATGACTTCTCCGAGTTCCCGCTGTCCCATCAGGGCAGGCCCGGCGACGGACCGAACGACCGCAACTCCCGTGACCTGCATCGACGCATCGACGTCGACTACAACGGCTGGTGGATGTGCCTCATCCCGCGCGTCGTCGCGGAGCGGATCGGGCAGCCGCTGCCGCTGTTCATCAAGTGGGATGACGCCGAGTACGGGCTGCGGGCCGCGAAGGCGGGCTTCCCCACGGCGACGTGGCCGGGCGTCGCGATCTGGCACATGGCCTGGTCCGACAAGGATGACGCCATCGACTGGCAGGCCTACTTCCACCTGCGCAACCGGTTGATCGTCGCCGCCATGGACCACGAGGGTGGACCGGAGGGAATCGTGCGCAGCATGAGGAAGGCGACGCTGAAGCATCTGCTGTGCCTCGAGTACTCGACCGTCGCGATTCAGAACGAGGCGATGAAGGACTTCCTCGCCGGCCCGGACCATCTCTTCGACATCCTCGAGACCTCCCTGCCACGGATCAACGGGCTGCGCCGCGGGTACCCGGACGCCGTGGTCCTGCCGACCGCGGCGGAACTGCCGAAACCGTCGGGCGCGCCGGGCGTTCCCGTCAAGGACATCGGCGGCCGCCTGGCGCCGGTGAAGAAGGCCGTCTGGTTGGCCAGGGGACTCCTGCACTCCGTGCGACCCCACGACCCCGCGCACCACGAGGTGCCGCAGGCGAACTTCGCCCCGATCGAGGCCCGTTGGTTCTCCCTGTCCCGCGTCGACGGAGCAACCGTCACCACCGCGGACGGCCGTGGTGTCGTCTACCGCCAGCGGGACCGGGAGAAGGCGAAGAAGCTCCTCGCCGAATCCAACCGTCTGCAGCGTGAGGTCCTCGAACGCTTCGATGATCTGCGTACCGCCTATCGGGCCGCGCACGGGGAACTCACCAGCCGGGACAGCTGGGGAAAGGTCTTCCATGCGTGAGTCCGATGTACTGGTGGGAATCCAGGACACCCTCTACGACGCCCCCGCGACGCTGCCCGTGGCGAGAGGCCTCAGCCATTTCGGTGAGCACGCCCTCGGCTGGATGGCACTCGGAGTAGCCGGCGCCGCCGTGGACGATCGCAGGCGGTCCCGGTGGCTGGCCGTGAGCGGATCGGCGTTCCTCAGCCACGCGGCCTCCGTCGTGATCAAGCGGATCGTGCGCCGGAAGCGCCCACACGACCCCCGGATCAGGATCGGGGTGGCCACGCCGTCGAAGCTGAGTTTCCCCTCGTCGCACGCCACCTCCACGACCGCGGCCCTCGTCGCGGTGAGCCGCATCACCCGCTCTCCCTGGCCGCTGCTCGGCGTGCCGGTGATGATGCTGTCGCGTATGGTGCTCGGAGTGCATTACCCGACCGACGTCGCAGCGGGAGCCACTCTCGGTGCCGCAACCGCCGACGTAGTCTGCCGGGCAGTCGAGAAGCGTGAAAGGAACAATTCATGAGCCAGCCGCATGACGGGCTGCTCGGGTCCGAACCCCACACCCGGGGAATCGAGGGCGACAGGAAACACCAGCCCCCGAGGAACCTCGCCGACGCGATGGTGAAGGCGCTCCGTCCCAAGCAGTGGGTGAAGAACGTCCTCGTCATCGCGGCGCCCGCCGCGGCGGGATCCGCCGCACTCCTCAGCGGCCGCACCGTCGCCGACGTCGCGATCGCTTTCCTCGTATTCTGTCTCGCCGCGTCCTCGATCTACCTGATCAACGACGCCCGGGACGTCGACGCCGACCGGGCGCACCCCACCAAACGCTTCCGCCCCATCGCCGCAGGTGTGCTCCCCGTGCAGCTCGCCTATGCGATGGCCGTCGGCTTGATGCTCGCCTCGGTGCTGATCTCCCTGCTGGCTTCGGCGGGTGTGAACCTCGCGATCGTCGTCGCCGTGTACATCGCGCTCCAGCTCGGCTACTGCTTCGGCTGGAAGCACCAGCCCGTCATCGACATCGCGTTGGTCTCCTCCGGGTTCATGCTCCGCGCCATGGCCGGCGGCGTGGCCACGGGCATTGAACTGTCCCAGTGGTTCCTCCTCGTCGCGGCCTTCGGTTCCCTGTTCATGGCCTCCGGCAAGAGGTACGCGGAGATCCTCCTCGTCGAATCCTCGGGTGCGAAGATCCGGAAGTCCCTCGAGGGCTACACCGACACCTACCTCCGGTTCGTCTGGACACTGTCCGCGACGGCCGTGGTCATGAGCTACGCGCTCTGGGGATTCGACGTCAGCCGCTCCCTCGACGGCGCGGGAGGGGTCTGGTACCAGATCTCGATGGTCCCGTTCACCGTCGCCATACTCCGGTACGCCGCGGACATCGACCGCGGCGAGGGTGGGGCCCCCGACGAACTGGCACTCTCCGACCGGGTGCTCCAGGCGCTCGCCGTGCTGTGGGTCGCCTGCATCGTGATCGCCGTCTACGTCATGCCGGCCCTGTAGATCCCCAATACCGCAGGTGCACCCTGGATAGCACGGCAGACACCATGTCCGTGTACGGTAACTGTGTAACAAAACGATCAAGCCCGTGGATATTCCGACCGGTCGCAGTTACCGACGACCGTCTGATTCCGGAATAAGCGTCCCGCAAGGAGAACAATGTCAATCGCCTCCCGTCTGCACAGCGCAGGGAAGAAGGTCACGTCCGTGGTGGCCGCCACCGCAGTGACCGCCACCCTCATGGTCGTCGGCGCCGGAACCGCCGAGGCCGCCAACCGGGACTGGCTCCGGCCGGATGCCACCGGTGCGTGTGAATGGGATGCCTCGGGGCACTGGGTTCAGCGGTGCGACGTCTGGTCGCCCGCGATGGACCGCACCGTGCCCGTCCTGGTGCAGCCCGCCCAGCGTGGCGGCGATGCGGGCTTCTACCTGCTCGACGGCATGCGCGCGGACCCGCACCAGACCGGCTGGACGATGTTCTCCGATGCCCAGGTCACGTACGAGGACAGCAACATCAACCTCATCATGCCGATCGGCGGAGCGGGTACCTTCTACGCGGACTGGGTCGACCCCGGGAACACCTTCTCATCCTCCGATCCGCAGGTGATCAAGTGGGAGACCTTCCTCACCGCTGAGTTGCCGGGCTATCTGCAGCAGCACTTCGGGGTCAACCCCAACCGCAACTCCATCGCGGGTCTCTCCATGGGCGGAACCGCGGCGCTGAACATCGCCGCGCGCCACCCCGAGATGTACCAGCAGGCCATGAGTTTCTCCGGATACCTCACCACGACGGCTCCCGGTATGCAGACCATGATTCGTTTCGCGCTCCTGGAGACCGGCGGCCTGAACCTCAACTCCATGTACGGCGCGCTGATCAGCCCCCGCCAGTTCGAGAACGACCCCTACTGGAACATGGAGGGGCTCCGCGGCAAGGACGTCTACGTCTCCGCGTCGACGGGCATGTGGACCGGGGGCGACTGGAATCTTCCCCTCTGGGACCGCATCGTCGGTTGGGGTCTCGAGGCGGTCTCCAGGGGTACCACGGTCTCCTGGGAGCGCAAGGCCCGCGAGATCGGTCTGAATCCGACCGTCGACTACCCGCCGACGGGTATCCACCGGTGGGGTATCTGGACCGATCAGATGCACAAGACCAAGGGCCGTGTCCTGGACGTCATGAACGCCTGGTGATTCAAGCCTGATCGCAGAGTCCCCGCCGGATCCCTTATTCAGGATCCGGCGGGGATTTTCCGTGTCCGTGGCCGGGGAGGATGGGGTGGACGGCCCGCTCCGGCTCAGTGGCGGGCGGGGCCGCCGGCCCGTGGTCCCGGACCGTCGCGGCGCGTCAGGTGTTTTCTTGTGGGGTGACGTCGGCGTGTCGCGACGTCAATGTCGACGGACAGCGGAGAGCTACCTAAACTTAAAGTCGATCTTTAGGGTCTGGCCGGGTGCCGGTACAGCGGTAAGTAACGGTCCGGCCCCCGAGCGACGAAATAACCGAAGAAGAGCCGGTGGCGGCGTCGCCGTTCGTTCCGGGCGAGGGGAACTCCCGGAGCGGGGCGGTACGCTGATACGTGCCACCGGATCCACCGGTCGGCCGGTTCTCCGGCGACCATTGATCTCAAGAACCGATACAAAGGACACCTTCATGCGCGACACCGCATCCAACAGCAGCCGGCGCTTTCACCGGATCGCACTCGCTGCAGTTCCCACCGCCCTCGCTCTGGGCGTCGGCCTCCTCTCCCCGGTCGCCTCGGCCGAGCAGTCGACGATCCTGGCACAGAGCTCCCAGCTCGGAGGTCTGTCCAGTGGGATCGGTCCCACCGGCGGAATCTCCGATTACCTCAAGGAGGACAATGTCCCGGAGCGTACCCCGGTAAAGACGGAGTACCCCGACATCCAGGGCCTCCCGGAAGGTGTCGACGTGGTCCGCCAGGAATGGCTGGGGACGCACCGTATCGCCCTGTTCATCAAGTCGGCGGCGATGCCGGAACAGCTGATGCAGGTCCAGATCCTGCTCGCCCGGGACTGGTACTCGCAGCCCGGCGCCACCTTCCCGAGCGTGTGGCTGCTCGACGGCCTGCGTGCCGTGGACGAGGAGTCCGGCTGGACGCTGCACACGAACGCGGAGCAGTTCTTCGCCGACAAGAACGTCAACGTGATCATGCCGATCGGCGGCGAGGCATCCTTCTACACCGACTGGAACCGCCCCGACAACGGCAAGAACTACCAGTGGGAGACCTTCCTCACGCAGGAACTCCCGGCCGTGCTGAACCAGGGGTACCGCGCCAACGGTGAGCGCGCCCTCGCCGGCCTCTCGATGGGCGGCACCGCCGCCGTCAACATCGCGGAACACCGTCCCGACCTCTTCAAGTTCGTCGGCTCGTTCTCGGGCTACCTGGACACCACGTCCACGGGTATGCCCCTGATGATCTCCGGTGCGCTCCGGGAGGGCGGCGGCTACGACGCCGACGCCATGTGGGGCCCGGCAGGTTCCCAGCGCTGGATCGACAACGACCCGAAGCTCGGCATCGAGGCGCTGAAGGGCAAGACCGTCTACGTCTCCGCCGGTTCGGGCCGCGACGACTTCGGTGAGCCCGGTTCCGTCGCCACCGGTCCATCCAACCAGGCGGGCAAGGGACTCGAGGTCATCGCGCGCATGACCTCGGAGACCTTCGTCACCGCGGCGAAGGATGCTGACGTCCCCGTCATCGCGATGTTCCGCCCGTCCGGAGTGCACAACTGGCCCTACTGGCAGTTCGAACTGACCCAGGCGTGGCCGTACATCGCCGACACCCTCGCCCTCAAGGACGAGGACCGCGGTGCGGACTGTGTCGCGATCGGTGCGATCGCGCAGGCGACCGCCTCCGGCGCGTGGGGCAACTGCGTGAACAACGAGTACGACGTCGTCGCCGGAGACGGCGACGCAGGCAAGGCGCAGGACTTCCGTGGCGGCCAGGCGTACTGGTCCCCGGACACCGGGGCACACGTGGTCATCGGCCGTATCGCCGCACGCTACGCGGAGCTCGGCGGGCCGGGTTCGTTCCTCGGCTTCCCGAAGACCAACGAGCTGAGCACGCCGGACGGCAGGGGACGTTTCGTGCACTTCGAGAACGGGTCCATCTACTGGACCCCGGAGACCGGCGCGCGCGAGATCCCGGGCGACATGTTCGAAGCCTGGGGCGATCAGGGCTGGGAGACCGGCGTACTCGGATACCCGGTGGACGTGGCCAAGGAGCTCGAGGGCAGCTGGATCCAGCAGTTCCAGGGTGGCTACGTCATCCGAACCCCGAAGAACGGCACATTCTGGTCCCGTGGCCTCATCGCCCGCAAGTACGGCGAGATGAAGGCGACCGCGTCGAAGCTCGGCGCACCGACCTCCAACGAGATCCTCATCCCGGGGGGTGCGCTCCAGAACTTCGACAACGGCACGATCTACTGGTCCGCCTCCACCGGTGCACACGCCGTGTACAACGGCGACATCCGTGACCACTGGGGCAGGAACGATTGGGAGCGGGGCAAGTTCGGCTGGCCGACCGGTGACCTCGAGGAGATCCAGGCCGGAGGGCTCCAGCAGTCCTTCCAGCACGGAAAGATCAAGCAGATCAACGGTCGAATCGTCGAGGAAATGAACTGATGCGCAGGTTTTCCCTTCCCCTGCTGACCGTCGCGGTACTCGCGCTCGCCGGATGCGGCGGAGTCACCTCGGAGAGCGACGACGTCTCCGCGGCCACGGCGACCACCTCCGCACTGCCCAAGGCGGATACGCGGACCTCCGGCGCCGGTGAATCCGACGGGGAGAAGTCGACCCGGGAATCGGGGGAGGCGGAGCTCTCCACATCCAGTCCGGAACGCCGGGAGGCGGCACCGGCGCCGGTCGTGCCCGCGGTTCCCGAGCCCCGGGACGGCGCGGCGAAGGAGATCGACGAGATCCCCGGCCTCGCCCAGGAACGGAGCCCCGCCGATCTGGACTACCTGAAGGCCCTCAGGGACGGCGGAATCTCCGTCGACGGCGTCGAGGACCAGATGATCGGTGCCGCAGCCGAGGTGTGCCGCTCGGCGGCCAGCGGTGTGGAGAACTACACGCTGGAGGCTGTCGCCGGCCAGCTCGTCGAACAGGAGCGCGCATCCGCACCGGTCCCGGAGATCGCTGATCGGATTGCCTCCGCCGCTAAGTCGGCGTACTGCTAGACGGTATGAAAAAAACGCTGACAGTCCTGGCCGTCATTGTCGTCGTCGGCCTCATCGCGGTGGGTACATGGCGGTGGGCCAACGACGAGGGGGTCATTCCCGGCCAGGACCCGGGCGAGCCCGGTGGGCCCGCCGCCACCGGTCCGGTGCAGCCGGACTGGTGCCCGGACGTCGAGGTCATCGCCGCGCCGGGAACCTGGGAGTCATCGCCCGCGGACGATCCGGTGAACCCGTCGTTCAACCCCAACTCCTTCCTGCTGACGGTCACCCGACCGGTGCAGAACACCTATCCCGCGGACCGGGTGAAGGTGTGGACGCTGCCGTACACCGCGCAGTTCCGCAACATCAACGCCGACCGTGAGATGACGTACGACGAGTCCCGCAACGAAGGCACGTCCACGCTGGAGAACGAGCTCCGGATCACCCACGGCGACTGTCCCCTCACAGACTTCATCATGACGGGTTTCTCCCAGGGCGCGGTCATCGTCGGTGACATCGCGAGTGAGATCGGCAACGGCCACGGGGCCGTGCCGGCCGAACGGGTCAGGGGTGTCGCCCTGGTCGCGGACGGCCGCCGCGAGCCCGGTGTCGGGCAGGCCGTGGGTAACCCGGTGTCCGGTGTCGGTGCCGAGATCTCGCTCGAACTGCTGAACCCGGCGGTGCAGATCATCACCCCGGGTGCCACGATGCGGGGTCCCCGGGACAGCGGCTTCGGTGTCCTGGACGGCCGGACCTTCCAGGTCTGCGCCCCGAACGACCACATCTGCGATGCCCCGCTGGGCGTGGGCAATGCCGTGGAGCGTGCCCAGGGCCTGATCGAGAACAACGGGGTGCACGCCCAGTACGCGACGAATCCGAACGTCTTCCCGGGGTCGACCACCACGCAGTGGCTGATCGGCTGGATCTCCGGTCTCATCGACGGGGCTCCGGCCCCTGTGCAGGCGCCCGAATCAGGGGCGGTCAATTCAGTGCCTCCGGTGCCCTGACACCGCGCGTCGGCGTGGGTTTCGTCGGCAAAGTAATACACTGGACCAAACTTACGATGCAGATTTCGGTGCCGGACAGCACGCACCTCACCGACGAACGAGGAGAATGATGGATCTCAAGGCGGCAATGGGCCAGTTCTTTGATGACAAGGGCCAGATCAACCTTCCCGAGCAGCTGACGCTGGCCGGACTGTGCGAGACCCTCTACATGGTGGAGGCCGCCTCCGGTGGCGCGGACCGTGAGTGCCTCCGGTTCTGGGACTACTCCGCGAACCGAGAGGGGGACCGCACGGACTACTCGCGGAAGCAGATCAACACCCGAATCAAGGCCGTCGCCGCCCGACTCCAGCAGATCGGGACCCTCGGGGACCGGGTCGCGGTGCTCGCCGGCAACAGCCCGGAGTACATGTTCGGCTTCCTCGGCGCGATGTACGCAGGCATGGCCCCGATCCCGCTGTACGATCCGACTGAACCCGGCCACGGTGACCACCTGACGGCGGTGCTCGCGGACTGCGAGCCGAAGTTCATCCTGACGAACTCCGCGTCCGCGGCGGCCGTCCGCAAGCTGTTCGCGTCGCGCCCCGCCGCCGAACGCCCGCGCATCCTCACGATCGACGCGCTGCCGGACTCCCTCGCCGAGAGCTTCGTCAATCCCCTGGAGACCGAGGCGGGAAAGCAGCTCGCCGCATCCTCGACCTCTTCGCCGCTCGACCTCGTGGCGTTCCTGCAGTACACCTCCGGGTCGACCCGTACGCCCGCCGGCGTGGTGCTCACCAACCGGAACATCATGACCAACGTGCTGCAGATCTTCACCGCCGCGAACTTCAAGCTTCCGCTGCGGGTCGTCTCCTGGCTGCCGCTGCACCACGACATGGGCATCATCCTCGCTGCATTCTGCATCATCCTCGGACTGAAGATCGAGATGATGAATCCCCGCGACTTCATCCAGCAGCCCAGCCGCTGGCTGGAGCAGATCTCCGCCGGCGACGAGGGTGAGCACACCTACACCATCGTCCCGAACTTCGCCCTCGAGCTCGCCGTCCGCTACGGCCGTCCCGCCGAGGGGCAGGCCCTGGACCTCAGCCGAGTCGACGGACTGATCATCGGCTCCGAGCCGGTAACCCCGAAGGCCATCAACCAGTTCATCGAGACTTTCGGTGGCTACGGGCTGGACACCACCGCCATCCGGCCCTCCTACGGCCTCGCCGAGGCCTCGCTCATCGTCTCCACCCCGATGACCGAGAACCGGCCCGTCATCACGTGGGTCGACCGGGAGCGTCTCAACGAGGGCACCGCCGTCGTCGTCGACGGCCCCGCCGACAACGCGGCCGCCCTGGTGTCCAACGGCCAGGTCGCCCGGCCCCAGCAGCTCGTCATCGTCGACCCCGAGACCCGTTGCGAGGTGCCCGACGGCACCGTCGGCGAGATATGGACCCACGGCGACAACACCGCCGCCGGATACCTCGACCGCCCCGAGGACACCGCGGAGACGTTCCGCAACACCCTCGCCGGGCGTCTGCCGGAGAACTCCCGCGCCGAGGGAGCCCCGGACGACGACCGCTGGATGGCCACCGGCGACCTCGGGGTCATCGTGGACAACGAGCTCTACATCACGGGCCGTCGCAAGGACCTCATCATCATCGCGGGCCGCAACCACTACCCGCAGGACATCGAGTACACCGTCGACCACGCCTCGGACCACATCCGGCCGGCCGCCATCGCCGCGTTCGCCGTTCCGGGCGATGAGGTGGAGAAGCTCGTCATCATCGCTGAGCGTGACCTGGGTCGCGACGCGGACGGGGACGCCGCCGCCGTCGAAGCGATCCGGACCGCGGTGTCCAGCTCGCACGGTGTCGTGCCCGCGGACATCGTGATCGTCGGGCCCGACGAGATCAAGCGCAGCTCCAGCGGTAAGATTGCGCGGAGGGTCTGCAGCCGCGACTATCTCGCATAGGGATCATCCGCCACCACCGTAGAGACCCTCCATGGAATCCCCCCGTGACACCCACGGGAGGGGAATCACGGGGGGTCGATGCGTTGTCGGGCGTGAAACATTCATCACGGCGGCAGAGATAGTTCATGAAGACCGAAATCACCACACGAAAAGAGTGAAGCCACCGCATGGATCACAGTCAGCAGTCCTCGTCGATGACCACCGCAGAACTACGTACGTGGTTGCGCGACTGGGTCGTGAGGACAACGGGTCTGCCCGAGGAGGAGATCAGCGACGACAAGCCGATGGAGACCTTCGGGCTGTCCTCGCGTGACGTAGTGGTCCTCTCCGGCGAACTGGAGAACCTCGTCGGAACCCAGCTCGACGCGACGGTGGCGTACGAGTTCCCGACGATCGCGGCACTCGCCCGTCGCGTCATCGAGGGGCCCGTGGCGGTACAGCGCAGTGCCCGGGCGCAGGCCGGGGTGCGCACCACATCGGTGAGCCGGACCCCCGGCAGCCACGACATCGCGATCGTCGGAATGTCCGCCCGCTATCCGGGCGCGGGCAACCTCGACGAGATGTGGGATCTGCTGGTCAGCGGCCGCGACGGGGTGGGCGACCTGCCCATCGGCCGCTGGTCCGAGTACTCGGGCGATGACGTCATGGCGCGCAAACTGGCCGAGGTCAACACCACGGGTGGCTATCTCGAGGACATCGCGACCTTCGACGCCGAGTTCTTCGGGTTCTCACCCGTCGAGGCCGCCAACATGGACCCGCAGCAGCGTATCGTCCTCGAACTCGCCTGGGAGGCCCTCGAGAACGCGCACATCCCCGTGTCCTCGTTGCGTGGTGAGCCCGTGGGCGTCTACATAGGCTCGACGAACAACGACTACGGGATGCTCATCTCCGCAGATCCGGCGGAGGCGCACCCCTACGCGCTGACCGGAACGGCCAGCTCCATCATCCCGAACCGTATCTCCTACGCCTTCGACTTCCGGGGACCCTCGGTGTCCGTCGACACCGCATGCTCGTCGTCACTCGTCGCGATCCACCACGCCGTCCGGGCGCTGCGCGACGGCGACGCCACCGTCGCGCTCGCCGGTGGCGTCAACATCCTCTCCTCACCGTTCATCTCCACGGCCTTCGGGGAACTCGGTGTGATCAGCCCGACGGGCAAGATCCACGCGTTCTCCGAGGACGCCGACGGGTTCATCCGCTCCGACGGAGCCGGTCTCGTCGTGCTCAAGCGCGTCAACGACGCCATAGCCGACGGTGATGAGATCCTCGCCGTGATCAAGGGAACGGCCGTCAACTCCGACGGCCGTTCCAACGGGTTGACCGCCCCCAACCCCGAGGCACAGATCGACGTCCTCGAGCGTGCGTACGCGGATGCGGGCATCGATCCGGCCGTGGTCGACTACGTCGAGGCCCACGGCACCGGCACGATCCTCGGCGATCCGATCGAGGCCACCGCCCTGGGTGCGGTGCTCGGAGCGGACCGCGACGCCGCGGACCCGATGCTGCTCGGCAGCGCGAAGACGAACTTCGGGCACACCGAGTCGGCGGCGGGGGCCGCCGGCCTGATCAAGGTCGTCCTCGGCATACGCAACGGCGTGATCCCACCGTCGCTGAACTTCACCGGACCGAACCCCTACATCGACTTCGACGCCGAACACATCGAGGTCGTCGAGGACCCGCGCGAATGGCCCTGCTACTCGGGACGCCCCACCGCGGGCGTGTCCGGCTTCGGCTTCGGCGGCACGAATGCGCACGCCGTGGTGCAGAACTTCGATCCGATGGACTACGACATCGAGCGCCCCGAGGCCGAACCGCAGCTCGATGACGGCCGGGCGGTCCTGCTGCCGGTCTCCGGTCTGCTGCCGTCCCGCCGTGCACGGGCCGCAGGTGTACTGGCCGAGTTCCTCGAGGGCCGTCCGGACTCCGATCTGCCGAAGGTCGCGCGTTCCCTCGCGCGGCAGAACCACGGACGGTCCGCGGCCGTGGTCACCGCATCGACCGTCGCCGAGGCCGTCAAACGCCTGGGCATCGTCGCCGAACGCAAGAAGGGCGCCGGTATCGCGGTCGCCGATTCCCCCGCCCAGCCCGGCCCCGTGTTCGTCTATTCGGGATTCGGCTCACAGCACCGCAAGATGGCCAAGGACCTCTACGAGCTGTCGCCGCTGTTCCGCGGGCGGCTCGATGAGCTGAACGAGATCATCGGCTTCGAGTCCGGATGGTCGCTGACCGACATCATCACCGACGACGAGCAGAC
Source organism: Corynebacterium antarcticum (assembly GCF_016595285.2). Taxonomy (NCBI): domain Bacteria; kingdom Bacillati; phylum Actinomycetota; class Actinomycetes; order Mycobacteriales; family Corynebacteriaceae; genus Corynebacterium; species Corynebacterium antarcticum. The sequence goes on along the minus strand of NZ_JAENIP020000004.1, from coordinate 292,721 downwards.
CTACGACACCGAGACCGCCCAGGTCGGCATCACCGCGATCCAGATCGCGCTGACCGACCTGCTCGCACATCTCGGGGCGGTACCCGCCGCCGTCGCGGGCATGTCCATGGGGGAGATCGCCGCGGCCTACGCCGCCGGTGGACTCACCGCCGAGGACGCCATGCGGGTGGCCTGCCACCGCTCACGGCTGATGGGTGAGGGGGAGAAGTCCCTCCCCGAGGACCAGCTGGGTGCGATGGCCGTGGTGGAGTTCTCCGTCGACGAGCTGGACACCTTCATCGCCGCGAACCCCGACTTCGCTGGCATCGAGCCCGCCGTCTACGCCGGTCCGGGGATGACCACCGTCGGCGGCCCCCGGGACGCCGTCGTCCGTTTCGTCGAACTGCTGGAGAAGCAGGAGAAGTTCGCCCGGCTGCTCAACGTCCGGGGAGCCGGGCACACCAGCGCCGTTGAACCGCTGCTCGGCGAACTCGCCGCGGAAACCGCCGACATCGGACCCCGTCCGCTGAAGATCCCGCTCTACAGCTCCGTCGACCGTGGCGTGGTCTACCCGGCGGGTTCCGTCGTCCACGACACCGACTACTGGGTGCGCTGCACCCGGGGACGGGTCTGGTTCCTGGACGCGATCTCCCGCGTGTTCGCCGACGGTCACGACATCCTCGTCGAGGTCTGCCCGAACCCCGTGGCACTGATGGGCATGATGAACACCGCATTCTCGGTGGGTAAGCCTGACGCTCAGCTGCTGCACACCCTCAAGCGCAAGGTGCCCCCGGCCGAGACCCTGCGGGACGTGCTGTCCCGGCTCTACGTCGCGGGCCAGCCGATCGACCTCGGTCTGCTCCTCGGCGACGGTGAACGCATCGACGCCCCCGGTGTGCGCTGGAAGCACCAGCGCTACTGGACCGCCGCCCGCCCGTCGTCGACATCGGTGTCCGGCATCCCCGGTAACCGGGTGGCCCTGCCGGATGGATCGGTGGCGTTCTCCATCCTCGCGGAGACCGTGCCGTCGACCCTCGCACTCGTCGAGGCCGCCGCCGAGTCACTGAACCCGGAGGTCACGGTCGTCGCCTTCGAGGAACGCAGTACCCTGCCGCCCTCGGGTGAGATCACGACGGTCGCCCGCCGTCATCTCGGCGGAGTGGACGTCACCGTCCACCGCATGTTCGGTGACACCGCGACCCTCCTCGCGGAAGGATTCGCCGCGGCGCACACCGGCGCCGGCCCGGTGCCCGGCGGCGCGGGTGTGGGAAGCTACGACTCCGATTCGGAGGCCGCGGACCCGTCTGAGACGGGTCTTCCGGAGATCATCGTCGACGCCGTGCGCTGGGATCCGGCGAGCGGCGAGAGCGTCGAGGACCGGTTGCGGACCATCGTCAGTGAGTCCATGGGCTACGACGTCGATGATCTTCCGGGTGAACTCCCGCTGATCGATCTCGGGCTCGATTCCCTGATGGGCATGCGCATCAAGAACCGCATCGAGAACGACTTCCAGATCCCGCCGCTGCAGGTCCAGGCTCTGCGCGACGCGTCCGTCGCCGACGTCGTCGTCCTGGTCGAGCAGCTCGTCGCGGACCGGCACTCCACCCCCGGAGAAACGGAGTCCGCCCCCGAGGCAGCCGCGCAGGCCGCGCAGTCGACGGCGGACACCCAGGGGCAGGGCGTCGGTGTCGCACCCCGCGACGCGTCCGAGCGGCTGGTATTCGCCACCTGGGCGACACTGACGGGTGCTGCTGCTGCCGGTGTGACCAGTGAACTCCCCGGGATCGACGAGGAGACCGCGACCGCGATCGCGGAGCGCCTCACCGAGCGCTCCGGCACGGAGATCACCGCCGCGCAGGTTCGCGGGGCACAGACCCTCGAACCGCTGGCCGATGCCGTACGCGAGGGCCTCGAGACCGAGGTCGAGGGCAACATCCGCGTCCTGCGACCCCGCGTGGAGGGCTCCGCCAAACCCGCCGTGTTCATGTTCCACCCGGCCGGTGGTTCCTCGGTGGTGTACCAGCCGCTGATGCGGCGGCTGCCGGAGGACGTCCCCGTCTACGGCGTCGAGCGCCTCGAGGGCTCCCTGGAGGAGCGTGCCGCCGCATACATCGACGAGATCCGCACCTACTCCGACGGCCGGCCCGTGATCCTCGGAGGCTGGAGCTTCGGCGGCGCACTGGCCTACGAGGTCGCCCACCAGCTCGTCGGCTCCGACATCGAGATCGAGCAGATCGTGCTGCTCGACACCGTGCAACCCTCCGAACCGGTGCCGGACACGATGGAGGAGACCAAGGCCCGCTGGAAGCGCTACCAGGCCTTCGCCAAGAAGACCTACGGTCTCGACTTCCCGGTCCCCTTCGATCTCCTCGAGAGCGCCGGTGAAGAGGCCCTGCTGGCGATGATGGGAGAGTTCCTCGCCAACACCGACGCCACCGAACACGGGCTGTCCGCGGGTGTTCTCGAGCACCAGCGGGCCAGCTTCGTGGACAACCGGATCCTCGACAGGGTCGATCTCGGCCGCTGGGCGGACGTGCAGGTCCCGGTCCTCCTGTTCCGCGCGGAGCGCATGCACGATGGCGCGATCGAACTGGAACCGCGGCTCGAGCGAATTGACCCCGACGGCGGATGGTCCGCTATCGTTAATGAGTTGGAGATCGTTCAATTGAGCGGCGACCATCTCGCCATCGTGGACGAGCCGGTCATCGGGACCGTCGGCGCACACCTCACCCGGCGCATCGAAGAGCTCGCCCGCGACGACAACTAGGACCAGAAGAGGTAAAGGGGCGACGTGACCGGCCACACCACCGCTGAAAAACTCGCGGATCTGCACGCCAAACTCGCACGGGCGCAGGATCCGGGGAGTGAGAAAGCGCGCGCCAAGCGCGATGCCGCCGGCCTGACGACGCCCCGCCACCGTATTTCCCGGATCCTGGACGAGGGTTCCTTCGTGGAGATCGGGGCGCTGGGGCGGACCCCGGACACCCCGGACGCCCCCTACGGTGACGGTGTCGTAGCCGGATACGGTCGGATCGACGGGCGAACCGTCGCGGTCTACGCCCACGACAAGACCGTGTTCGGTGGTTCGGTCGGCGTGACCTTCGGCAAGAAGGTCTGCGAGGTGATGGACATGGCCATCAAGATCGGGTGCCCCGTCATCGGCATCAACGACTCGGGTGGCGCCCGCATCCAGGACGCCGTCACCTCTCTCGCCATGTACTCGGAGATCGCCCGTCGCCAGTTGCCCCTGTCGGGGCGCAGCCCACAGATCTCGATCATGCTGGGCAAGTGCGCGGGCGGTGCGGTGTACGCGCCCGTCACCACCGACTTCGTCGTCGCCGTGGCGGACCGGTCCGAGATGTACGTCACCGGCCCCGAAGTGATCAAGAGCGTCACCGGCGAGGTCATCTCCTCGGCCGAACTCGGTGGTGCCGACGAGCAGATGCTGAACGGCAACGTCTCCTACGTCGCCACCGACGAGGAGGACGCGTACGACTACGTCCACGAACTCCTCGACCACCTGCCGAGTTCCTGCTTCGAGTCGGCGCCGGTGTACGACGCCGCGGACGACACTCCGACTGAACGGGACCTGGCGCTCGACTCGTTCATGCCGGATGACACCAATGCCGGGTACGACATGCACGATCTCCTCGACCAGATCTTCGACGATGAGGGTCTGCTGGAGATCCAGGCGGAGTACGCCCCGAACATGATCACCGGTTTCGCGCGCATCGACGGAAACAGCGTCGGGGTCGTGGCGAACCAGCCCATGTTCTACGCCGGTTGCATCGACGCGGACGCCGCCGACAAGTCCTCGCGTTTCATCCGGATCTGCGACGCGTACAACATCCCGCTGGTGTTCGTCGTCGACACCCCCGGCTATCTGCCCGGCGTCGAGCAGGAGAAGCTCGGTCTTATCCACCGTGGTGCGAAGCTCGGGTTCTCCGTCGTGGAGGCCACCGTGCCGAAGATCTCCCTCATCGTGCGCAAGGCATACGGAGGGGCCTACGCGGTCATGGGGTCGAAATCCCTGTCCGGTGACATCAACCTCGCCTGGCCCACCGCCCAGGTCGCCGTCATGGGAGCGGCCGCGGCCGTCGTGATGATCCAGGGCCGTCAGATCGCCGCCGCCCCGCCGGAGCAGCGGGAGTACATGAAGAAGCTGTTCATGGACTTCTACGACGAGAACATGACCAGCCCGTACGTCGCCGCCGAGCGGGGCTACATCGACGCGATGATCGAACCGAACCAGACCCGCGTCGCGCTCCGGCAGGCGCTGCGGCAACTGTCCACGAAGCGGGTCCCCGTCGAGCAGAAGAAGCACACCATCATGCCGATGTGACCGGGAACCAGGCGTGGCAAACAAGTGCCACGCCTGTAACCAGACAAAACACCTACTTCACGGCCCGCAGACCACCACCGCCACGACCATCCATCCCGCATTCTGCCCGCAGGCGGTCATCTCACCGGTACCGGTGGCGTGCCACGGGCACGATGACCCTCCGAGCCAGCAGCCAGACCGGGGGGCCGACAACGGGGGCGATCAGGCACAGGACCGCGCAGAGCAGAGCCGCGGTGGACGTGGATTCAGCCCGTTCCACGGAATAGACCGCGGTCGCCGTGAGGACAACGAGCACGAGGGCGCTCAGCCACACCGCCGTGCTGTCCATCGGTGCGCCTGGTGCGGAGAGCGACTGCGGGTCGTGTGCGGTGGGCACTACGGGCACGGGGTTCCTTCCGGATCATCGGTCGGGTGCTGGTGGCCGGCTCGCCGGGTGCAGCGAATCGGAGCGATGGACTGTGTTCCGGGGCGAGGCCTACATGGTACCTCTCAGTTCGGGGCCGCCTCACGGGCGAACGGGCTCCCGATGCAGCCCCGGGATCTGGCCGCTGTCGTGCCCGGGTGCGGGGCTGGATAGGTCTGTCCACCGCTCGTCCGCACCGTGTCTCACCCCACTGATGATGCGGGTGCAGCCGAGCGGACCGGTGGAAACTGCCGGGCGGCTGTCCCGGTGGCGGTCGGACCCGGTCGGTGGCACCGTGGTCGCCGTCGGCTTCTGGACCATCGCCGCGCGGGACACCTTTCACGTGGCGCTCGTCTCGGTCGGGGTATCCGGGGTCGCGCCCGTCTTCTGCGGTTTTCTCTGTGCGGGCATCCCTGATGGCGATGGGCGTCGGCACATTGCTGATGGGGTTTCGCCGTCGTCCACGGGCTCCGCAAGCTGCGGGAAAGCTGGACCGTGGACAACATGCTCAGGCAGCTGCGTGAGGCGCACGGACTGTCGCGACAGACCGTCACAGCATCGAGAAGGGGCGCTACCCTCCTTCGCTGCCACTGGCGTTCCAGCTGGCCGGGCAATTCTCCTGCAGCATCGGGGACATCTTCATTCCCGATCCCGACAAAGAGGTGGAACAGGGGCTGAGCGGACACGATCACTGTCGTGGACGAGCCGTGCGGGACGACCACTCCCAGTCCCGTGGGAGGGCACAGTGGACCGAACGGGGGCTCAGGCACCCGCCGGAGCCGGCGCCCGATTCCCGCGGTCGATCTGTTGACAGGTACTCCGGCGTGCGCGCAGTCACCGGGCGGGTGTACACCGGGCCCCTGGCGCGGAACCGGGCGCTACCTCAACTGCCGTCTTCCGCCGTGGGCCCGGTTCCGGCGGAGTCGACGGTCCGCGGTGCGGAACCGGTTACCCACCCGCACCGACCCCATGCGGCGAGCCACTGTGCCGAAGACCCGCCACCCGAGCAAGAGCAGCCCGGACATGAGACCCGCGACGATCATGAACGACCAGTGGGGGATCGCCGCGTGTGACACTCCCCATGCAGCCAGACCGGTCACCAGGGTGACCAGCCACACGGTGATTCCCCCGGGGTTCACCGGCAGGGGGCCGCGGCGTTTGACCGAGAGGATCCCGTATGCGACCAGGACCCCGACGAGAAACGGCAACGCCGTGGCCAGCCAGCCGGCGATCGAGAATTCGAGCCCGTCACCGCGGTGTGCGAGCCGAGCCAGGAGCGCGAACAGGAGAATCGCGGTCAGGTCCGTCCGTAGTGCCCGACGGTGGTCAACGAAGAAGGCGACAGGGGATTTCGGGGTTCTGCTCACGGGGTGCTCCTCACTGCGGGCCTCTCGGCGGAAGGCCCCGACGCCGGTGTACGGCGTCGGGTATCTCACCCCTGACTCTACCCCTCCGGGTCAGGCCGGTTCGACAGCTTCGCCGGCTGCCCAGATGTGGGTGGGGAGCAGACTCTCCGGGTCGAGGATGAGGACGTCTCCGGGGTAGCCCTTGGCGATACGGCCGTAGCGGTCGTTCATTCCGATGCAGCGTGCCGCGTGTCCGGTGGCGGCGGCGACGGCGACATCAAGGGGAACGCCGACCCCGTGCACTGCGTTTGCCACCGCACGGTCCATGGTCAGGGTCGACCCGGCGAGGGAATCGCCTTCGGCGAGGCGGGCGACACCGTCGCGGACGTTCACCTTGAGCTGGCCGAGCATGTAGTCGCCGTCCGGGTTGCAGGTGGCGGACATCGCGTCGGTGACGAGTACGACGCGTTCCGGAGCCTCGAGGAACAGGGACCGGACGACCTGCGGGTGCACGTGGATCCCGTCGTTGATGACCTCGACCCACACCCGCTCGTCGCGGAGGGCGGCGATGACCGGGCCAGGGGCGCGGTGGTGGATGCCGTTCATTCCGTTGAATGCGTGGGTGAGCTGGGTGGCGCCGTTGTTGAAGGCCTCGCGGGAGGTCTCGTAGCTCGCGTCGGTGTGTCCGACCGCCGCGACCACGCCGTTCTCGACGAGCAGCTTCACCGCTTCGGTGCCGTTGGTGCGCTCCGGGGCGATGGTCATCTGGACGATGGTGCCCTCACCGGCGTCGAGGATCCGCCGGACGTTCTCGTCGGTGGGGTCCTTGAGCTCGTGTTCGGGGTGGGCACCCTTGTGCCCCGGATCCAGGAAGGGGCCTTCGGGGTGCAGGCCGATGACCCGCGGGTTGGTGCGGACGATCTCCGCACCCTCGCGGATGCGCTTCTCCATCAGATCCAGCGAGTCGGTGACGTAGGAGAGAACCGCGCGGGTGGTTCCGTGGGCCGCGTGCTTCGCCAGGGCTGTGGCGGTGGCCTCGGGGCCGTCGTCGTATGCGACGCCGCCGCCGCCGTGGTGGTGGACGTCGACGTAGCCGGGGACCACGGGTGCGCCCTGGGCGTCGATGACCTCGGCTCCGTCTGCGGGCCAGCCTCGGGAATCGGCGGTGGTTCCGACGTGGGTTATTACTCCGTCCTCGATACGCAGGGCGCCGTCGGGGGCGGTTCCGCCGATGGTGCCGTCGTAGAGGGCGGCTGAGTGAATGATCAGGGTGGACATGATTCAACGGTCCTTTTCGGGTTGTTGCGCAAGGTGGGTCGGGAAGATGCCCCGGCCTGGAGCTGAACTGTGGAGAACTGTCTTGATGGCACCACCGCCTGTCAGACCGCGGAACGCTGCGCGGAGGGGGTGCCGGCGTCCTGGTGGGCGATGATCACGTTGTATCCGAGCTGCGTCAGTCGCTGCGTCCACGCCGGATCGACATCGGAGTCGGTGACGATGGTGTTCACGGTGTCGATGCCGCCGAGTGAGGAGAACGAACGACGTCCGAACTTCGCGTGATCCGCGACGACGACCGGGGTGATGGCTCTGGTGGCCATCATCCGGTTCGTCTGGGCCTCGAACTCGTCGACGGTGCCGGGTCCGTTCTCGTCGATGCCGTTGGCACCGATGAACGCGACGTCCATGCTCAGCTGTCCCAGTACGGTCGCGCCGAGGGGGCCCGTCAACTCGTAGGAGTTGCCGTTGAGGACCCCGCCGATGAGCACGATCTTCATGTTCGTGCTGCCCGCCAGCAGATAGGCGATGTCGATGGCGTTGGTGACGACGGTGACGACCGGGTAGTTCGTGGGGACGTCGTTGGGGGACTGCTCCGCCGCCCACTCGACGAGCTGCTGTGCGATGGTTCCCACCGTGGAGCCGCCCGACATGCCGACGACGCAACCGGGTTCGAGATAGTTGAGGCAGTGGCGGGCGATGGTGGTCTTCTCCGTCAACTGCTGCATCCGTTTCTGGCGGACGGGCGTGTCGAAGGCGACGATGTTGCTCCGCGCGCCACCCCGGGTCCGGCGCAGGAGGCCGCGCTCCGCGAGTGCATCGAGGTCACGGCGGGCGGTCGCCGGGGAGATGTCGAGATCATCGACGAGCTGCTCGACGGTGACCGTGCCGGTGTCGGCGATGGTGTCGAGAATCGTGGTGAGTCGCTCGCTGCGGATCATCGCGGTTCCTCCTGCACTGAAGTGCGTGAATCCTGCGCAACCGGGGGCGCGCATCGCGGGGACAGGGAAAGTGGGGGCGTCCGGTCGCCGCTCCCGTCCCGTGAGCGGCGACCGGACGACTGGCCATGTAGCTGATTCTATACTTCGGTGAAGACGCCGATGAGTCGTTCGGCTTCGGCGCTCAGCGCCTCACGTCCCGCCTTGATGTACTTGCGGGAATCCGTGACCGACGGGTTGTCGTCCAGGAATTCACGCACGGCACGGGTGAAGTGGCCGTTGAGGTGCGTCGAGACGTTGATCTTCGTCATACCGGCACGGATGCCGCGCTGGATCTCCTCGTCGGGGACACCGGAGGAACCGTGGAGCACCAGCGGGACGCCGGCGGCGTCCTTGAGCTCGCCAATCAGGTCGATGTCGAGGGATGCGGTGCGTTCCTGCATGGCGTGCTCGGAACCGACGGCGACGGCGAGGCCGTCGACACCGGTGTCGGCGACGAACTGCTTCGCCTCGTCCGGGCTGGTGCGCACACCCGGGGTGTGGGCGGTCTTGCCGCCGATCTCACCGAGCTCCGCCTCGACGGTCGCGCCACGCTCGTGGGCGTAGCGGACGACCTCCGCGGTGTTCGCGATGTTCTCCTCGACGCTCAGTGTCGAACCGTCGTACATGACGGAATCGAAGCCGAGGTCGATGGCCTGCTTGGCGAGATCGACGGACTCGCAGTGGTCCAGGTGGACGGCGATCGGGGCGGAGGACGCGTCGGCCAGCGCGATCATGGCGAGGCCGATGGGCTCCAGGTTGTCGCCGTGGTAGCGGACGCAGTTGTGGCTCATCTGCAGGATGACCGGCTTGCCGGCCCGCTCCGCGGCGGAGACCAGTGCCTCGGCGGTCTCGAGGTGGATGACGTTGAAGGCCGCGGCGCCGATCTTCTTCCCGGCTGCGTCCTTGACGATGTCGAAGGTGTTGATTCTGGTCATGGTGTGGGGTTCCTTCGTGTGGGGGTGTCAGTTGGTGCGTTCGTCGATGATCACGGTGTCGGCAAGCTCACGCCACCGGTCGCTGATCACACCGGCGGTGTCCTCGAGGACGGCGGCCGCCGACCACGCGGTGGCGCGGCGGAGGAGGTCCGCCCGCCCGAGACCGTCGATGAGACCGGTCGCCAGGGCGGAGACGAGTGCGTCGCCGGCACCGGTGGGATTGCCCGTCAGGGGCTCGGGGAGACGCGCGCGGGTGCTGCCCGCGCGGTCGACGGCGAGCAGGCCCTCCTCGCCCATCGAGACGATGACCAGCCCGACACCCAGGTCGAGGAGCTGTGCGGCACCGGCCTCGGGATCTTCCGTGCCGGTGGTCGCCGCAAGTTCGGCGGCGTTCGGCTTGACGACGTCCACGCCTGCGCGACAGGCGGCCTTCAGGTGGGCGCCGGCGCAGTCGACGATGATCCGGGCGCCGGCCTTACGGGTACGGTCGATCATGGTCTCGAGGACGTTCTCGTCCGCGCCGGGGGGCCAGGAGCCGGACACCGTGACGGTGCTGCCCGGGTGTGCGACGAGCGTGCGCTCGAGCTGATCCGCCAGCTGCGTCCAGATCTCCGCCGGGTGCCGGTCACCCTTCTCGTTGATGATGCTGGTCGCACCATCGTCGGTGGTGTGGATGGCGAAGGTCTCCCGGAGGCGTACGGGCGTCGGGGTGAATGCGGCCTCGGGGGAGGCCTTGCCTTCGGCGGGGACGTGCCCGGGAGCGTCGTCGTTGACCGGTCCGAGCATGACCGCCGGGTAACCCTCCGCAGCGGCGACCGCCGCGACGTTGACCCCCTTGCCCCCGAGTTTGCGCTGCGCGGTGTCGATGCGGTGCGTCTTCTCGGGGACGAGGCGGTCCAGCGTGATCGTCACATCGAGGGCCGGATTCGGAGTGATGGCGACGACGGCGGCGGTGGCGCCGGTGTCTGCGGTGGGTCGTGTACTCACGTGCTGATCCTTCGTGTCGGGGCCAGTGTGGTTACTTCAGGATGACCGAGCGGGTCAGGTTGCGCGGGTGATCCGCGTCGAGTCCACGGGCGCGGGCCGTGGCCAGCGCGATGCGGTGGACGCGGACCAGATCGGCCATCGGGTCGATGTCGTCGTCGATGAAGGTGGCACCGGTGTCGGCGACCTGGGCCGCCAGACCCTCGGGGGCGGGGCCGAAGTTCCAGGTGATGCGGCCCTCGGAGGCGATGGCGATCGGTCCGTGGCGGTATTCCATAGAGCTGTAGGACTCGGTCCAGGCCTGGCAGGACTCGCGCATCTTCAGGGCGGCCTCGGTGGCGAGGCCGAGGCGCCAGTCGGTGCCGAGGAAGGAGTACTGCTCGGCGTTGACCAGCTTGTCGTCGAGATCGGCGGCGAGCACCTCGCGGGCCTGCGCGATGGAGCGCTCGATGACGGAGCGGTCGTCGATGGAGGCACGCAGGAAGGTCAGTGCCGTGGTGGCGAAGCGGGTCTGGACGACGGACTGCTCGTCGGCGAACTCCAGGTTGATCACGTGATCGGCGAGTTCCGCGACGGGGGAGTTCTGGTCGCCGAGAACGGCGATGGTGCGCATGCGGTCCCCGACCTGCTTCAGCAGATCGATGATCTCGCTGGTGGTGCCGGACCGGGTGATCGCGATCAGGACGTCGTAGTCGCGGTCGAGGCGGGCCTCGGTGGCGGTGTAGGCATCGGTGACGCCGTGTCCGGCGCTCTCCCGGAGGGCGGCGTAGGCCTGTGCCATGAACCAGGAGGTGCCGCAGCCGACGACGGCGACGCGCTCGCCGGACTTCGGGAGGACGGAGCGCTCCTGCTCCATGTCCAGGGCCTTCTGCCAGGTGTCGGGCTGGCTGGTGAGTTCCTGTTCCATGTGGGTGCCGAGTGCACTGCTCATGTTGATCGTCTCCTAACGAAAAGACTTCGGGTGGCTGAATCGTTGCTCTGTGGCGGTAACGGCGATCCGCATCCTCTTCGTGGTGCGCGACGGCTGACGGTCGGTCAGCCCGTCGGTGAGAGAAACTCAGCGGATTGTCACCCTCGATGATTGCAGATGATTGAAAACCTGTCCACCCAATCGTCAAACGATCAGAGATATTTCACACTCGGGGGTGGTATCTTTGGCTGAATTTCAGCCTCACGGTGACGCCTGACGCTCCATCTTGTCCCATGTGATACAGGTTATATGATTGTAATAAATGCAGTTGAGACGGCATAAAATAGGCGATTTTTCCCCTGGGAGGGTGGGATCCCAGCCTGTCCAGACTGTTCCGGGGTCGGGGGAGGGCGTATGACGACACTGATTGAAAATGGAGAATAAGGCTTGCGGCGAGCAAAAACGCTCAATACCATCAGTGTTGTGACAGGCACACAGTGCGTATTGAGAGGGCTGGCCCACAGTCGGAACTCTTGATTTTTGAAGATGGAATCCGCACGGCGGGTTCCGGAGACTGGAAACAATCACAGAAACATCACCGGAGGATGAGGACACAATGACCTTCAAACCCGATGCGGTCGCCGCAAAGCAGACTGCCGCCGACTGGCGTGAGGCCATCCGCCTAGTCGGTGGGCTCTACGAGCGCGAGGGCATCGCAACCAGCGAGTACGCCGAAGCGATGATCAACGGTGTCACCGAGTTCGGCCCCTACATGGTGCTCATGCCGGGGCTGGCCATGCCGCACGCGAAGTCCGCGGCAGGCGTCAAGCGTGCCGGAACCGCCGTCGTCACGCTGTCCACCCCGGTGGAGTTCGGCAGTCCCGCCAACGACCCCGTCGATGTGCTCGTCTCCTTCGCCGCCGGCGACAAGAAGGGGCACATGGAGATGATCAAGTCACTCGCCAACGTCCTCTCCGACGGTGACCTGATCGACCGCGTCCGCGCAGCGGAGACCGACGAGGAACTCGCCGCCATCTTCACCGATCTCGCCGACGACTGACAGCTTCATCCGCTCCACACCAGACATTTCAAGACACCGACAGTAAGGACCCCACAATGATCTCCATCGCAACCGTCTGCGGCATGGGCCTCGGAACCTCCATGATGCTCGCCAGCCAGATCCGTACCCTCCTCAAGGGCGAGAACATCGACGCCCAGGTTCAGGCCATCGACCTCGGTTCGTTCAAGTCCCAGCCGTCCGACATCGTCGTCACCACCAGCGGCATGGCGAGCAACGTCCAGGGAACGAAGTCCATCGTCGTGCTCATCGACAACCTCATCGACAAGAACGAGGTCCGCACCAAGGTGCTCGACGCCATCAACGAGTTCAACTCCAAGTAATTCCCCCGCCCATTCCACACAGATCGGTTCAGAATCATCATGAATCCCGTTCTAGATTTCATCGTTCAGCTGATCCAGATCCCCGCCGTCATCGTCGGCGCGATCGCGTTCATCGGACTGATGGTCCAGAAGAAGCCCACCGGAGACGTCATCACCGGAACGGTGAAGACGGCACTGTCACTGCTGATCATCGGTGGCGGCGCCGGCGTCCTGGTCAAGGGCCTCGCCCCCATCCAGAGCATGTTCGAGATGGCGTTCCCCACCTCGGGAATCACCACCTTCGTCACATTCGATGAGGCCGTCGTCTCCGCGGTCCAGACCTCCGGTGTCGGTACCATCGGTTCCGAAATCGGCCTGACCATGCTGTTCGGTTACATGTTCCACCTGTTCCTGGCGCGTGTGACCCCCTGGCACTACGTCTACCTCACGGGCCACATGATCTGGGTCCACGCCGGTGCATTCACGATCCTGATGCACTCCCTCGGCTTCAACCCGTTCCTCACGGTCTTCACCGCGTCGCTCCTGGTCGGCTTCTACTACACGCTCGCCCCGGCCATCGCACAGCCCTTCGTCCGCAGGATCACCGGCGGCAACGAGGTCGGTTTCGCACACGGCCAGACCCTGCTGAACGTCCTCTGCGGCTACCTCGGCATGGTCGTCGGCAACAAGGAGAAGTCCACCGAGGACACCCAGCTCCCCGAGAAGCTCTCCTTCTTCCGTGACGTCGCGGTCTCCACGACCATCGTCATGACGATCGTCTCCCTGCTGTCCGCGACCGCCGCGGTCATCTCCGGTGGCACGGGTGCCTTCCAGGCCGCTGTCGACGACGGCGGTATCTCCGACGGCCAGAACTGGATCGTCTTCGCCCTGCTCATGGCGCTGCAGTTCACCGCCGGTATGCTCATCCTCCTCTACGGTGTCCGCATGCTGATCGGTGAGATCGTCCCCGCCTTCGAGGGCATCTCGCAGAAGGTCATCCCGAACGCCATCCCGGCCCTCGACGTCCCGGTCCTGTTCGCCTTCGCCCCCAACGCCCTGCTCGTCGGCCTGATCTCCGGCCTCATCGGTCAGATCGCCGGTATGGCGCTGTGTGTCGCGCTCGGCTGGCCGGTCCCGATCCCGTCGATGATCGTCGCCTTCTTCGCCTCCGGTACCGCCGCGATCTTCGCGAACTCCACCGGTGGCCGCACCGCCGCCTGGCTCGGTGGTTTCCTCTGGGGCTTCCTCGGCTGGATCCTCATCTCCTACGCCTTCAACATGCAGGTGTTCGGTGACCTCACCGAGTTCGGCGCTGAAGGCCTCGGCTTCACCGTCCCAGACGCCATCGTCCCCGGCATCGTCGTGGACGGAATCGGAAAGCTCTTCGGAGTCTGATAAACCCCTCCGGTGCCCGGGACCCCACCCCGGGCACCGGTCCAGGGCGGTATCCGATCCGCCCGCCCAACGTTTCACACCCCCCAAGCTCAACCAGAAAGAAGGAAGAGAAAAACCATGTCAGACCTTCTCAACACCTACTTCGACGAAATCACCGCCCTGCTCGCGAAGATCCGCGAGGAAGAACTCCCCAAGGTCGAGGATGCCGCGGACACCATCGCCGACAAGGTCATCGCCGGCGGCCGCATCTTCGCCTTCGGTGCCTCCCACTCGTCCCTGCCGGTCCAGGACATCGTCTACCGCGCAGGTGGTCTGATGCTCATCAACCCCCTCTACGGCCCCGGTATCGAAGCCCTGACCACCCGCCCCACCACCCTGGGTTCCCAGATGGAGCAGATGCCCGGCTACGGTGAGGTCCTCTTCAACAACTCCCCGCTGAAGGAGGGCGACGTCCTCATCGACGTCTCCGTCTCCGGCCGCAACGCGGTCCCGGTCGAGCTCGCCCGCTCCGCCAAGGCGAACGGCGTCTTCGTGGTCGCGCTGACCTCGCAGAAGTACACCGCAGCGGTCGACTCCCGTGTCCCGGACGGAACGAAGCTCCTGGATCACGCCGACGTCGTCCTGGACAACAAGGTCGATCCCGGTGACGCCGTGCTCTCCCTCGAGGGCATCCCGCAGAAGTTCACCCCGGCCTCCGGCGTGACCTCCACCGCGATCCTGCACAGCCTCTCCGCCGCGATCATCGAGAAGCTGCTCGCCAAGGGCTTCTCCGCACCGGTCTTCCTGGCCGCCAACCTCGACGGTGGCGCCGAGTGGAACGCCAAGCACATGGCCGAGAACGCCGACCGGATCTTCTACCTCAACTGACGCGAGCCGTCCACGGACGGCCCGTGCGGGGTCAACAAGGACCGTTCGTCCCCTGTCGATCGGAAAGCGGACGGACGGTCCGTAGGTACACTAGAACTGATACATTCCTCGACCGGTACGCCGATCCCCGAACCGGTGCCCGGTCAACCGCACAGGTGCCCCAGTGGCACCGCACCAGCAAGGAGAACAACATGAAGAAACTCCCGCTGAAGAAGACGATAGCCATCCTGGCCGTCAGCGCCGTGAGCCTTCCGCTCTACGGTTTCGTCGGATCGTCGAGCAGCTCTCTCGGATCGAGCTACCCCGATTTCGGATACGACTGGTTGGATGACGCCCACCGCGACGGCTGGGAACTCCAGTACGAGGAGACCTTCGACACCGCCCCCAACCTCGATGCGGTCCCGTGGGTCCAGGACACCTACGGTGAAGACAGCCCGTGGAACGTCGACGAGTTCGACGACGACGGCATCTACTTCCAGCACATCGGCGGTCCCTCGTTCCAGCGTGCACTCGACAGCTTCAAGCTGATGCGCAAGCGTGCGAAGATCGGCGAAAAGGGCTGGCTGACCGTCGAGATGGGCACCCGGGACATCAACCCCGACGGCTCCAAGGCGACCCCGCCCACCCTCGAGGTCAAGAACGGTGCCGCCAAGATCAACGTCCCGTGGGACGGCGGCCTGATCTTCACCTCCACCGATCCGCTGCCCAGCCAGTACCGCGTCGAGTACGAGCTCAAGACCCTCGACTTCGGCGGCAAGCGACCCGGCGGGGAGAACAACGGATGGGACTACGACGGCAAGACCAACGGCTACGTCCCCGGCGAATGCAAGACCAACTTCCCGTGGACCCGCAAGGGTGACTACAGCCAGGGCGGTGCCGACAAGGTCGACGGCTGCGCGAAGCCCTGGGGCAACGTCACCGCGGAGAACGGCTACTACCTGCTGTCCATCATGGACTACGCACACCCCGCACCGCACAACAACATCTTCATCCACAGCCACCGCAAGGTCGGCATGGACATCTACTCCGTCAACGGCGGCTGGGCCCGCGTCTACAAGGCCTGCAACCCCGCCACCAAGGAGATCTTCCCCTACACCGAGTCCAACGGCAACGGTGTGAACGAGATCTTCTTCGACGGCAGCGCCTGGCGTGACAAGGCCTTCGCCTACAACCAGTTCATCATGCCCACCGAGTGCGGCGTGAGGGACGGCTCCGACAAGGACGCGACCATCGTGTCGGCGGTCGAGCTGCAGCCCGAGCTGATGCCGGACGAGACCTACAGGTTCGCCATCGAGCGCACCGCCACCGGTTACGTCCAGGAGATGAGCGGTAACTTCAAGAACGTCGGTCAGCAGACCTACCGCTACGAGCGCCCGTTCATCAGCGAGGTCAACGGTCGGGAAACCTCCATCTGGCACTACAACCAGACCCCCGGAGAGTACGACGGTCGCTTCAACGAAACCCTCACCTTCGAGGGACCGCACGGTTCGTTCGACAAGGAGATGTGGCCCGCGGGCTCGGCGTACCCCGACAACTTCGTCATCGGTATCCCGCACCTGAACTACTACGAAGGCTCCGCCACGGTCGACAACATCCGGCTCTACACCCCGGCCCGGTAGTAGACCGACGGCGACCATCCAGCGGTGATCACCGCTGAACGGCACACCCGACAGACCCGCGACTCCACCTCACGGTGGGGCCGCGGGTTCGTTCATTCATTCCCCGACCTCGTCGGCCCCCTGTGTCACCCTCAGTAACCGGGAGATGCGACGGCCCGATGCGATCCGAGCGAACGGAGAGAGTGTGCGCCCGGTCCACCGGGGATGCCCGGACGGGGACGATGCCCCGTTGTGTGACGTCCGCTGGAGCGGTGACCCGCACCATCGCCGTCGGAGCGGGTGGTCGACCGCGGTGGCGGCTGAAAATCGGCGGGGGCGCCGCGTCCGGAGATTGGGTCAGCGGACCCGGTTGCGGTTGTCGGATGAGGACACGGAGGCTGCCGAGAGGGACTTCCTGTTCACACCACGCCGGGTGAAGTACACGAGATAGACGAGCCAGCCGATGGCGGTCACCGCCAGGAAGGACACCATGCGGTAGACGAAGACGGCGCCGAAGGCGTTGGCGCCGGTCATGCCGACGGCCACGAGGGTCGCCGTCATGGCGGCCTCCACGGGGCCTAGGCCCCCGGGTGTGGCCTGGACGGTGCCGGCTATCTTCGCGGTCACGTAGGCGAGCGTGACTCCGGCGACCGTGGTGTGGTCGGGATCCGCGTAGACGGCGGGGAACACCCCGGTGACCGCCCACACGCTCGCCCAGAGAGAGACGATGTCGAAGCACCAGTTGAGCAGCGACCAGAGCGAGATGACCGCGAACCGCGGCACCGTCAACCGGACATCGTGGAGCTGGTGCACGTGACTGAGAATGTCGTCGAGTCCCGTGTCGCGGTCCCGTCGCCGCAGTCTGTTGAGACGGGGCCACCACCGGCGGACCCACCGGGCGACGTGGCGGGGGTTGTCGGAGGCCCAGTAGACGGCCCACGCCAGCAGTGACATGACGGCGAACGTACCGATCAGGGACACCAGCGACAGGTCGGCGCCGAGGATCACGATCGCGGACACCCCGAGGGCGACGAGCCACATCGTGGACAGAGCCCCGGAGAGCACGATCTGCCACGAACAGACCATGACCCCGGCACCCCACGAACGCATGGTCTGGTACTGGAGGACGGTGGAGAGCGCCTGGCCCCCCGGAAACGAGGAGGACCAGGCGTTGGACGCGAAGGTCAGCGCGTTCGCGTCCCGGCGTCTGACCGGTACACCTCCGGCCCGGAGGAGCAGGCGGAGGACGGCGGCCATGGCGTACAGCGAGGCGATGGCGGCGAGCAGCGCAGCCCCGACCCCGATCGGTTCCGCACGGCGCACCGCGGCGAGCCCCTGGCTGAAGAGGTCGGTCCGGCCACGGAGGAAGAAGACGGCCAGTGCGATGAGGATGAGCGGGGTGAGCCACCTCACCCAGGGGTTGCGGCGGAGCTTGCTCAACCTCCGGATCATCTGCCGGTTCCCCGATCCAGCTGGGGTTGGTCGTCGTCGGCCTCCAGGCGGGCGAGGAGCTCGGGGAAGGGAATCAGGGCATCGTCCTCGCGGACGGTCCTGCCGTGACGCGCGGCCTCGCTGTCGCCGATGACGACCGCGTGTCCGACGGGCAGTTCACCGGGGGGCGGCACGGAGGTGGGGACCTCCGATCCGTGGCCGAGTCGGGCCGCGGCCTTCTTGATGAACAGCGGCGCCCACCAGTTGTCCTCGCGCAGGAGGTGCATGACGGCCGGTACGAGGAGCATCCGGATGATGGTCGCGTCGAGGACGAGGGCGGCGATCATGCCGAACGCGATGTACTTCATCATGACGATCTCGGAGAACCCGAACGCACCGCAGACGACGATCATGATGACTGCGGCGGCGGTGATGATGGAACCGGTGTGCGCCGTACCGTAGCGGATCGCCTGGTCCGTGGTCGCGCCCCGCTCGCGGGCCTCTACCATCCGGGAGACGAGGAACACCTCGTAGTCCGTGGACAGGCCGTAGATGATCGCCATGATGAGCACGAGGACCGGGCTCATCAGTGGGCCCGCGGAGTAGCCGAGGAACGAAGCTCCGACGCCGTCGACGAACATCGCGGTGAGGATACCGAGGGTCGCGCCCATCCCGAGGATGGTCATGATCACCGCCTTGGCGGGCAGGATCAGCGATCCGAAGGTCAGCGCCATGAGGATGAAGGTGGCGATGACGACGTAGAGCGCCATCCACGGGAGTTTCTCGAAGAGCGCCTCGATGGACTCGACCTCGAGTGCCGGGGTACCGCCGATGTGGACCTCGACCCCCTCGGGAACGTCGATCTCACGGAGCTCGTCGACGACCGAACCGTTCAGGCTGCGGTCGGTGATACCGGCGGTGAGGACGGTGGTCCCGTCCTTGGTGGGCGAACTGGGGCTGAACCGCCCGGTCAGACCGGGGACGGAGTTGGCTTGCTGGTAGACCTGCACGAGCTGGTCGTTGGTGGCGCCGGTGACGACGAGCTTGATGGGTTCGGTCCGGAAGGCGGGGAACGTCGAGTCGAACTCGGCCTGGGCCTGCCGGACCTCGTTGGCCGGGGGCAGGTAGGTTTCGTTGATGCCACCGAACTTCACGCCCGCCAGCGGCAGGGTGAGCAGGAGGAGCCCGGCGACGATCGCCAGCGTGACGATCTTCGAGTGCCGCATCGCCCACGCGGGGACCCGCCCCCAGAAACCCCGGGTGACGTCCTCCCCGGCATGCGAGGTCCTGCGGATGGCGAACTTGTCCACTCTCCGCCCGAGCAGGCCGAAGATGCTGGGCAGCACGGTGATCGACAGCAGTGCCGCGAGTCCGACCGCGCTGATCGCGCCGTAGGCGACGGATTTGAGGAACGCCTGGGGGAAGATGAGCAGGCCGGACAGTGCGACGGCGACCATGCCCGCGGAGAACACCACCGTCTTTCCGGCAGTCGCCGTCGTCGTCGCCACCGCGTCCGGGATGTCCGATCCGCGGTCCAGTTCCTCGCGGAACCGGGACACCATGAATAGCCCGTAGTCGATCGCCAGACCCAGGCCGAGGAGTGTGACCACTGACTGGGCGAACACGTTGACCTGTGTGAACCCGGCGAGAATGGAGAGAATGCCGAGCGAACCGAGGATCGACAGAACACCGACGATCAGCGGCATGGTGGCGGCGACGATCGATCCGAAGACGATGATGAGCAGCAGCGCCACCGCGGGAAGGGCGTAGACCTCGGCACGGGAGACGTCCCCGGCCATGCCCTTGTCGAGAGCGTCCGCGACAGCGGTTGATCCGGCGACGAAGACTTCGACGCCGTCGGGAAGACCGTCCGGGACGAGGTCGTCCTCTACCGCCCGGAAGTCCTTCAGCGTCTGTTCGCCGTCGCCCTTCAGTCCGATCGCCGCGAACGCGGTGCGGTGATCCGTGGAGACCAGCTGTCGGTTCCGGGTCTTGTCGAAGTAGCCGGTGACGTGACTGATCTCATCGGGATGCTCGGTGCGGAGGCGTTCGAGGTGCTCCGCGATCGCGGTGAACAACGTCGGATCGTCGACGGTGCCCCCCTCGGGTGCGTGGACCAGGAGAACGACGTCGCCGTTGTTGTCCCGGCCGAAGGTCTCGAGCTCGATCGCGGCGGCGCGTGAGGAGGATGAGCCGGGATCGTCCCAGCCCTCCTGGCTCATCCGGTCGTCGAGGCGCAGTCCGAACAGGATGTAGAGCGCACAGATCGCGGTGAGCACCACCAGCGGAACCACGCGGCGGTACCGGTAGGCGAGTCGTCCCCAGGTTGTGAACACGGTGGCGTCGACTCCTTGTCTTCGGTCTCGGAGGGATGGAACGGTCAGTGTCGGATCAGGAACGGCCGGAAAGGAGCGCCGACAGCGGCCGGAAGGGCTGCAGCCAGGCGCCGCCCTCGGGGAGAGAGTCGAGGGAGATCCGCGGCAGTGGCTCGCGGAACACGCCGGGGATCTCCTCGAGGTCGATGAATTCGATGGTCTCCGAGCTCACCGCCCATGACGCGTGCTCGTGGAAACCGATCACCGTGACGGGCATCTCGGAGGCCAGTTCCTCGAGCGTTTCGCGGAAATTCTGTCCGTCGGCGCTCGCCACGACGAGGCCGTGGAGGATCCCCTCCTCGTGTCGGCGGCGAATGTGGGCGAGCATGTCCGGGTCGACGTCGGAGTCGTCGTCGGTCTTCGGTTTCGCGAACACCGCGAAACCGACGTTCCGCAGCGCCTCGACCCACGGGCGGACGACATCGGAGCCGCCGGGAGCGACATTGGTGAACACGGTGGCCTCAGGCTCCAGATGGAACCCGAGCTCCTCCGAGCGGATATCGGCACGACCGAGGAGCCAACGGCCGATGGCGTCGAAACGCGGTCGGTACACGGCGGTCGGACGCCCCCCGAGGATCGCGCCCAGACCCATGTCGAGGTTCGGTGCGTCCCAGACCAGCAGGAGGGTCTGCGGGCCCGGATCCGTCGTATTGTCCGTGTGCTCGCTGTAGTTGTGCGTGTGATCGTGATGGGCGTTATTCATTGGAGGGTCTTTCGCTGGTCATCGGGTCAAGGGGAGGAGGACTGGAGGGACCGCACTCACAGGGGGCGCTGCCACAGGAACTCGGTGATGCGGTGGTCGCGGTCGAGTCCCTTGCCCTCGAACTTCGTGATCACCTGTCGGTCAACCAGCTGGGGGCAGTCCGGCCACGGCCATCCCCGGTACTCGAGCTGCGGCTCGACGTCGACGAGATCGGAGATCCACTCCGCGTAGTCGGCGTGATCCGTCGCGACGTGCAGCACACCTCCGGGCTTCAGCCTGCCGGCGATCAGGTTCAGTGGCCCGGACTGGATGATGCGGCGCTTGTGGTGCCGCGCCTTGGGCCAGGGGTCCGGAAAGAAGATCCGCATTCCGGCGAGCGACTCCGGCGCGATCATGCGGTTGAGCACCTCGATGCCGTCGCCCCGGATCATCCGGATGTTGTCGATGCCGCCCCGGACGGTCGCGCCCAGCAGTTTCGCCAGGCCCGGCTTGTAGAGCTCGACGGCGATGACGTTGACGTCCGGCTCCTCGACGGCCATCGCCGCCGTGGACGTGCCGGTTCCGGAGCCGATCTCGAGGATCGTCGGGGCGCTGCGCCCGAACCATGCATCGGTGTCGATCGTCTCGTCGACGAGGACCTTGCCGAGTCTGGGCCAGTGCTCGTTCCAGAGGCGCTGCTGATTGTCGGTGAGGGTGCCCCGGCGGAACGTGACGTTGCCGAGGCGCGGGTAATCGAGCCCGTCGTCGAAGACGGACTGCAGGCGGCGACCCGAGGGAAGTTCCCCGAGATCGCCGGGGCTAGGGAAATTATCGGTGCTAGACATCCTCTCCAGTTTGCCTGCTGTGCCGGACAAACTTCAATACACGCGCCGGCGTCCGTGGCCGCCGTCCGCTCGATGCTCGGTCAGCGGTCGGGCCACGACGACCCGGATCGAGGGGAAGGAAAACCAGAACACCCCCGGGAGGGGGCGGGATATCTTCACCGAAACGGGCGGATTGCACCTCGTGGATGAGGGAAATTCGGGGGTGTCGAACTGGTAATGACAAATGTGGTCAGGGTCTCAATGCGACTCGCTGCAAGGTGTCGGTGCCCGGGCTACGCTGGGCGATGAGAACTCTGCCGAACGACAGAAGATGTCAGGAGTAAAGATGACCGAGTCAACAATCCCGCGCCTTGAGGGTGCACTGCCCACGAAGAACGAGGAACTGATCCGATGGATCTCCGAGGCGGTGGAGCTGTTCCAGCCCGATCGGGTCGTCTTCGCTGACGGTTCCCAGGAAGAATGGGATCGGCTCGGTGCCGAGCTCGTCGAGGCGGGTACCCTCATCAAGCTGAATGAGGAGAAGCGTCCCAACAGCTACCTGGCACGGTCCAATCCCGCGGATGTCGCCCGCGTCGAGTCTCGGACGTTCATCTGCTCCGAGGATGAGTCGGGCGCCGGTCCGACGAACAACTGGATGGATCCGGCCGAGATGAAGGCCGAGATGACGGAGTGCTTCCGGGGGGCCATGAAGGGCCGCACGATGTACGTCGTCCCGTTCTGCATGGGCCCGATCAGCGACCCCGACCCGAAGCTCGGCGTCCAGTTGACGGACTCCGCCTACGTCGTGATGTCCATGCGCATCATGACCCGCATGGGCACCGAGGCCCTCGAGAAGATCGGCGACGACGGCGAGTTTGTGCACGCCCTGCACTCCGTCGGCGCGCCGCTGGAGCCCGGTGAGGAAGACGTCGCCTGGCCCTGCAATGACACGAAGTACATCACCCAGTTCCCGGACACCCGTGAGATCTGGTCCTACGGTTCCGGCTACGGCGGAAACGCCATTCTGGCGAAGAAGTGCTACGCCCTGCGTATCGCGTCCGTCATGGCCCGCGACGAGGGCTGGATGGCCGAGCACATGCTCATCCTGAAGCTCACCTCCCCCGAGGGCAAGGCGTACTACATCTGTGCGGCGTTCCCCTCCGCCTGCGGCA
Source organism: Corynebacterium antarcticum (assembly GCF_016595285.2). Taxonomy (NCBI): domain Bacteria; kingdom Bacillati; phylum Actinomycetota; class Actinomycetes; order Mycobacteriales; family Corynebacteriaceae; genus Corynebacterium; species Corynebacterium antarcticum. The sequence continues at coordinate 269,843 of NZ_JAENIP020000004.1, read as the reverse complement.
AGACGAACCTGGCGATGCTCGAGCCGACCATCGACGGCTGGACCGCCGAGGTCGTCGGCGACGACATCGCGTGGTTGAAGTTCGGCGAGGACGGCCGCCTCTACGCGGTCAACCCGGAGAACGGCTTCTTCGGTGTCGCACCCGGAACCAACTACGACTCCAACCCCAACGCCATGAAGACGATGGAGCCGGGCAACTCCCTGTTCACCAACGTCGCGCTCACCGATGACGGTGACGTCTGGTGGGAGGGCCTGGAGAACAAGCCCGATCACGCCATCGACTGGAAGGGCAACGACTGGACCCCGGACTCCGACGAGCCGTCCAGCCACCCGAACTCCCGCTACTGCGTCCCGATCTCCCAGTGCCCGGTTGCGGCGGAGGAGTTCGACGACTGGCGAGGTGTCCCGGTCTCCGCGATCCTGTTCGGCGGCCGTCGTCCCGACACCGTTCCGCTGGTCACGCAGGCCTTCGACTGGAATCACGCCACCATGATCGGAACCTTGCTGTCCTCCGGTCAGACCGCCGCTTCCTCCGAGGCCAAGGTCGGTGCCCTGCGCCACGATCCCATGGCCATGCTCCCGTTCATCGGCTACAACGCCGGCGAGTACCTGCAGCACTGGATCGACATGGGTGAGAAGGGCGGCGACAAGATGCCGCCGGTGTTCCTGGTCAACTGGTTCCGCCGCGGCGATGACGGCCGCTTCCTGTGGCCCGGATTCGGCGAGAACAGCCGCGTGCTGAAGTGGATCGTCGACCGGATCGAGGGTCGTGTCGAGGCCGACGAGACCGTTGCGGGCCACACCGCCCGGGCCGAGGACCTCGACCTCACAGGCCTGGACACCCCGCGTGCCGATGTCGAGGAGGCACTGACCGCTCCCCCGGAGCAGTGGGCCCGGGACATGGAGGACAACGCCGCCTGGCTGGAGAAGCTCGGCCCGGCCGTCCCCAAGGAGGTCTTCGAGCAGTTCGAGGCGCTCAAGGAGCGCATCGCGAAGCACTCCGGGGAGTAGTACCGGACAGTCTCTCGCCCGGGGGCCACCGACAGTACCCGCTGTCGGTGGCCCCCGGGCTTTGTCGTGCCGTGGTCGAACACCCGGAGCCCATTGATTCTGATGGTTCTGAAAACGGTTTACAACCGATCTTTCGTGCACAGATATCTCAAATAGGTTTGATCGAGATTTGCGGCGCTGATTCCGTTCTATTTGGTGGGGTAGTGGGGTCAGGAAAATGGATACCGCCGTTGTTTTGCGAGGTGAAGAGCCTTTTTGCGTACCGGAAACCTTTGGTAGGCTTTCGCAGGGTTGCTGCGAGGATTCTGTAAGGTAACGGTGGAATTCCAGCTTAATTTTCTCCGGATGATCGCCGGAGAGATAAGCGAAGAACGTTCGCCCTGACCGAAAAGAGAAAACTGACAACATGAATACGCGACAATTGCGGGGACGACCTCTGCCGATCGTGATGCTGGCGACACTCGCGTCAGTACTGGCACTGATTCTGGCGTTCATCTCCGTCCCGACCGCCGGCGCTGAAACCGGCTCCGACCGGACCGCGGACTACGTCACCAGTGTCAATTTCACCCGGAGCTCCGGAAAACGCGCCTCGGAGCCTCTGCGCTCGGACGAGGCACTCACCCTGAGCATCGACTTCAGCGCCAAGGAGTTCCAGGATGATCCGGACAAGGCGGTGCAGCCGGGCGACTACCTCGTCTTCGAACTGCCGGGATGGCTGCACACGGTCAGCAAGGCGGTGAACCTCACCGACGCCTCAGGAGATGTGGTCCTCGAGTGCGAGAACGCGGACGATGACCACGCCGTCAGGTGTGTATTCACCGACTTCGTCACAAAGAACTCGCAGGACGTCGGCGGCCACTACGACATGCTCGTGTACGGGGTCGCGAACGAAGAGATAACTCCGTGGTCCTTCGACATCGGTCCCGCCACCGTGAGCGTGACGAGCATTCTCGACGAGGACGTCATCGGCGACGGAGTTCTCCCCCCGGTGAAGAATCCGAACCAGCCCGAGGTCATCCAGGAGAACAATTCGAAGACCGGCAACTTCGTCGGGGTGGCCAGCTGGACCGAGAACCTCGGAATCATCCGGTGGAGCATCGTCGTCAACGGAACAGGTGGAGCCCTGAAGATCATCGACGAGATGGAGGGACCCCAGACTCCGTTCGAGCGCTCGAACACCTACGACTTCGAGCGGAAGGAGGGCACCGACATCCGCGTGCGCACCCGGGCCGACGAAGACGCCTCCGGTGGTACATGGGAGTACGTCGCCCACGGTGGCAATGCAACCCCGTTGCCCGCCGATGACTGGACGATCGACTGGGACGACTCCAAGGCCACCATCGGAATCCCGGCGACCGAGAAGGGCAAGGTCTACCAGATCAACATCTACACCCAGTTCCCGATGGACGCCTTCCCGAACGGCTCACGGGTCAGCAACACCGCGCGCATCGACGGTGTCGACTTCGACTCCACGATCACAGCGAAGGCGATGGTGGGCGGCTACGCCTACGGCAGGCCCGGATACGGCAAGATCGCGCTCACGAAGAATGTGGTCAGTGGCGTCGGGACGGTACCCGCCGGATTCAAGGGGCCCCTCGCCGGTGACAGGTATTCGGTGAACCTCCACTGGGTGGATCCCGACGGAACGGTGCACGATGAGATCGTCAAGGTGACCGAGGGACAGGCCGATCTCGATTCCCTCCCCGAATTCCTCAAGGGCACGGAAGTCACCGTGACGGAGCAGGCCCCGGCGGACACTGAGAACTACACCTGGGCCGCTCCCGTATTCGAGAAGGAGGGCGGTGACTCGAGGGTCACCATCTCGGACGACAAACAACAGGCGGTCGTGGTCGTCGGCGACAACCGCGTCTCCTCACTGGCCATCCGCAACACCTACGCACCCAAGACCGCGTCGTTCAGTGTGACGAAGCAGGTTGAGGGTCTGGACGAAGCCGATGTCAGGGATATGGTCTTCGAGTTCACCTACACCTGTGGTGAAACGACCGGCATGTTGGATGTTCGTGCCGGGGAGACGGTGCAGTCGCCGGAGTTCCCGGTGGGTACCGTGTGCACCGTGGTCGAGGACAGGGGTTCGGCTGAGTTCGACGGTTATTCGTTGACCGTGTCGCCGGAGTCGTCGACTGTGGTCGTCGCTGTCGATGACAGTGATGATCTGAAGGTGACCAACACCTACGACGGGCCTCCGCCAGTCGTCGACGGTTCCGGATGGGCGTCCTCGGCGGGAATCCCCTGGCTCATCCCCCTGGTCGGCTCGGCGGCACTGGCCTCAGTCGCGCTGCTTCCCCTGCTGTCCTCCGGTGGATCAGTGGCCACCCAGGGTTCGTCGAACACGGGTCCGGCGGCAACACCGACCGTCCCCGGTGCACCGGCCCCCGGGACTCACGTCGAACAGTCACCGAACAACCAGACCGAACAGCCGAAGGAGGAACGCCGGGGAGGATTGCTCGCCGAGACCGGAGCGAACGTCCTGCTGCTCGTCCTGGTGGCTTTCTTCCTCATGGGACTCGGACTGGTGATGGTGCGCCGCCGCCGTAGCTGATCCAGGCTGATCACCGCCAGGTGATCGCCATCGGGCCGCCCCGGGAGGACACCTTCCCGGGGCGGCCTCGTCAGTTCCTGGGCCCGGTCCCGGTGTTCACACAGGTGCGTACATCAATCCGGGAAATTCACGGGATGAGAGAGCCCATTCCGGTCGGTGATTGATCCCCGGGGAGCCCCACCGGACGCCGGATTCAGGCCAGTTCGGTGCGTCTGCGCAGCACGATCACCAGATTGCTCACCGCGAACTCCCGCAGCACCGGAACGCGGACCATCCACCACGCCCACGCGGGGTGGTAGCGCGGAAACACGCCGCACACCTCGGCGCCACTCGACCACGCCCACCTCAGGCCGGCCGCGCAGGAGACGTCGAAGAGCGACTCACCGAACACATTCTTCGGCGGACGGCCGTGCCGCCGGGTGTACCGGTCACGAGCGAAACCACCACCGATGTAGTGCGGGAGCACACCGGTCTCGTGGCCGCCGAAAGGACCGAACCACACCGTGTAGCTCAACACCACGAGTCCCCCGGGGCGGGTGACCCGCACCATCTCATCGCCCATCGACCACGGATCCGGTATGTGTTCCGCGACGTTGGAGGAGTAGGTCAGGTCGAATACCCCGTCCCGGAACGGCAGCGCCGTACCGGAGCCACGGACGGCTGCATCGACCTCGATACCGGCCGCCGACATCTCCCCCGCGTCCGGTTCGACCGTGACGTAGTCACAGTCACGTGCGGCGAACGCCCGGGAGAAGTAGCCGGGACCGCCCCCGACGTCGAGGATGTGACGTCCGGAAAGACCCGCACCCGTACAGTCGGCGTGGAGTGACTCCAGGATCCGGGCGGTGTCCTCCGCGAGGTGCCCGTAGAACAGTTCCGGGAGGGCCTGTTCGAAGCGGAAGTCCCGGAGGAGACCGACCGACCGGCGGAGAGTCGCCAGGCGCCGGGTCCGGGGAAGCCGGTATGAGGGGAGAAACAGCACTGTGACAGTGTATCGGTGGCCGCCGGTTAGACTGACTGGGTCATGAAGATCCTGTTCCTGTGCTGGCGCGACACCTCCCACCCCCAGGGCGGCGGCAGTGAGCGCTACCTGGAGCGCGTGGGGGAGTACCTCGTCCGGCGCGGCCACGAGGTGGTCTACCGGACCGCCGCGCACGACGCCGCACCACGGAGACAGACCCGGAACGGGATCCGTTTCACCCGCGCCGGCGGAAAGCTGACCGTCTATCCGCGTGCGTGGGCGGGGCTCCTCGCGGCACGGGTCGGGCTGGGACCGTTGCGGGGTGTCGACGTCATCGTGGACACGCAGAACGGGATCCCGTTCTTCGCCCGCATCTTCGGTGGCAGGCCGACGGTACTGCTCACCCACCACTGCCACCGGGAGCAGTGGCCGGTCGCGGGGCCGGTACTCAGCCGGATCGGATGGTTCCTCGAACGCCGTGTGGCGCCCCGGGTGTACAGGTCCAGTCCCTATGTCACGGTCTCCGGGCCGTCCGCGGGGGAACTCGTGGAACTCGGGGTCGATGCCGAGGCGATCCGGATCATCCGCAACGGCGTCGACCCGGCGCCGACTGACTTCGCCCGCTATCCGGAAAGCGGGACGACGCATCTGGTGACGCTGTCCCGCCTCGTGCCGCACAAACAGATCGAGCACGCCATGAACGTGATCGCGGCGCTCGCGCCGACGCGGGACGTGGTCCTCGATGTCATCGGCTCAGGGTGGTGGGAGCAGGAGCTCAGGGACCACGCACTGTCGCTCGGGATCGAGGACCGGATCGTCCTGCACGGCCAGGTCAGCGAGGAACACAAGCACGCCCTCCTCGCCCGCGCCGCACTGCATCTGATGCCGTCCAGGAAGGAAGGGTGGGGGCTCGCGGTCGTCGAGGCGGCACAGCACGGTGTGCCCACCCTCGGGTACCGCAGTTCGGCGGGACTCAATGATTCCGTCATCGACGGGGTCACCGGGGTTCTCGTCGACGATGAGGCGGCGCTCATCCGCGCGACCGCTGCGCTTCTCGACGACCCCACCCGGCGAGCCAGGCTCGGTGCCGCGGCAGAGAACCGAGCCACCGAGTTCTCCTGGGAACTCACAGGCGGGCAGTTCGCCGAACTGCTGGAGCGCGTCGCAACACGGCGGTGAGCACCGGTACGGCGAGCCACGACCCGGTCAGCCCGAGGCCCAGCCACCAACGCCAGTCCCGGCGCGGGCTCCCGCCGAGATCGTGGACCGCCCCGTCGTCGACGACGACCCCGATCCCGGCAGCGCGGACGCCGTCGGTGTCGCCGCCCCGCCACGACTCCACGCCCCGCACCCACCGCGGGTTCGGGGCGTCGGTGAGCTCGCCGTCGACCCTCAGAGCGCCGGGGTCGACGAGTGGGAGGGCTTTGGACCGCGGGTCGACGACGGTTCTGCCGCGGTAGGTGATGATCGTTCCCGCGTCGGTGATCAGCACGTCACGGCCATCCGCGACCTCCGCGAGCCGGGTCCACGCGGGATCCGCCGGAACCGGCTGTAAAACTCCCACCGCGCGGGGGGCGTCGGGCACCTGGAGCACGGCGAGGAGGATGACCGCCCCCGCGAGGAGTACCCGGCGGTCCGCGACGAGAGCGGCCAGCGCAGCGAATGCGGGGACGGCCAGGACGACGTACTTCTGTGCGTCCCGCAGCAACCCGGCCCCGGGCACATGGGCGAGCGACCAGGTGGCGGCCCCGGGCAGGAGCCACCACCCCAGCGCGATCCCGAACCCGGTGCCCGCGAGTATCAGCAGCGGTCGTGGGCACCTGCGTATCCCGGCGGCCAGCAGTACTGCGAGCAGGACCCCGAACACCGCGAATCCCGCTGACCGCGAGGCCGGAACGGCCGTCCCGTTCCAGATACCCCCCAGCCCGAGCAGCGCACCGGCGGTCCCGACGAGATGCTCCGCCCGGGGTGCGAACGCGGTGGCACCCCCGGCGCCCGTGCCGGCCCCACCGAGCAGCGCCGGCACCAGCCACGGGAGAGTCACCAGGAGACCGATCCCGGCGGCGGCCGGTACCTGCCGCGGCCGGTGCCACGAGCACGCGACCGCCACCGCGATTCCCAGCACGGCACCCGACGGCGTCAGAGATGCCGCCCACAGCCCCGCGGTCAGCGCCGTCAGGTTCCCGGTGAGCGCGGCCCAGGCGATTCCGGACAGCAGCCATGCGGTGATCACCAGGGACCAGTGCCCCTGCACCAGACGCTCCACCACGAAAGGGTTGGCGATGGTCACGGTCACCGCGGCGAGTTGCGGGCCGAGCCTGTCACCGCCGGTGACGTGCCGCGCGAGTGCCGCGGCTCCGGCGGCACCGGCCAGGCCCGCGAGGAGAAGAAGCAGTCGTGCGAGCACCGAGGCATCGACGAGCATCCCCGCCAGAGCCAGGACCCCGTCCTGCGGTGCCCCCCGTGCCGGTAGGTCACCGAAGCCCAGGGCCGACAGGCTCAGCGCCGGGTGGGGGAGTACCACCATGTCCCGCTGGATCAGGGCGCCCGCTCCGACGAGCGGCCACAGCAGAACACCGACGCAGAGGACCGACCAGGCGGTCAGAACGGTACGGCGGATCACGCCACAGAGTCTACGGCCGGGACCGCGGCCGTCGACGCAGCAGCCAGACACCGAGGAGGATGAGCAACGCCCCGGCGATGCCGACACTCCAGCCGACCGAGCCCAGGAGATTCAGTTTCGACCGGCCGTCGAGGGCTTTCGCCCACTGACGGTCCTGCGTGGCGTCGTTCCACTCCGCCGTCATGGCGAGTGCCGTGCGGTTCGGGTTCACGGCGGCGTCAGGGTCATCGAAGCGGGCCTGCGCCATGGTGCGCGCCTCGTCGTCGTCGCGTGCGAAGAAGTAGTTGAGGTACTCCCGCCCGTGCACGATCACGCCCGTCGACGGCTCGACCCACACCGTGCGGTCGTTGGCGTAGTAGCGGGTCATCGTCACCCGCTCGTCCGGAGCCAGGCCACGCTCCTCCAGCTCGGCGGGGGTGTACCAGTCGCGGGCGGGTGTGGTCATCCGGAGTGCGTTCAGCGACGCCTTCTCGTGTTCGCTGACCTCACCGTCCAGATTGAACACCCCGCTGATGGCCGTGAACATATTCACGGGGCCGACCTGCTGGTGATAGCGCATCACCTTGACCTCCCCGTGCCCGGACAGGACCTCCTCGTCGACGAAGTCGATGGGCTGCGCCTCCTGTGCCGTCGTGTCGAAGTAGGGGTACGAGCGGGCGTCCGAATCGAAGGGGAACTGGTACTGCACGCCCTCCCGCGTGAAACCGTTGCGCATGTCATCGAGGCCAAGCCTCGGGGAGGTCGCGTGGAAACTCGACACCGGCTCCTCCACCGGGAGTGCGGTGCGCCGGTTCAGGGTGATCGTGTCCACCGTCGCGGAGATGATGTTGTCCGGCTCCGGACGGTCGGTCCGCATGAGGACGTTGCCCGCCCGCAGCGTCACCACATCGGCGTCCGCCGGTTCGACGACGCTGATACTGCGGTTGCCGTAGACGGGGGTCGCGTGGCCGATGAAACAGGACACCGGGACCTCGTCGCCCTCGCACACGGGATTCGCCGCATGTTCGGGCAGAACTTCCCGGGACCCGAACGCGCGGGAATCCAGGAGGGTGGCGTCCACCTCGCGGGTCACCGTCTTACCGCCCGCATCCAGCGGAATCACCTTCAGGCGCGGCAGGAGGAACGACGGCAGGAGAACGGCGACGGCGACGAGCGCCACGCCGAGTGTGAGGGCGGTGAAGCCGGAGACCCGCGAGGTCATCGCGACCCCCTTCCAACTAGGATCTGTGCAAGAACATGTGCCCGGATGACGCGGGCGGAAAGGCGGACGCGCCATGGGCACAGAAGGATCGTACCCGCAAACTACACGGTTCAACGCCTCACTCGAGGGGCTTCGCGCCGTCGCCTCCATCGGTGTCCTGCTCACCCACGTCGCCTTCCAGACCGGGCTGGCACCCACCGGTTTCATCGGGGGAATCCTCGGACGGTTCGACTTCTTCGTCCCCGTGTTCTTCACCCTGTCGGCGTTCCTGCTGTGGCGACGCTACGGACCCCGGTCCGGTCGGGACGTCTCCTGGACCCGCTACCTGGTCAGCCGGGTGGGGCGGATCTTCCCCGCATATCTGGTGGTGGTCGCCGCCGTGCTGATGCTCCTTCCCGACGCCTACCGCAGTACCGGTGTCCAGCGGGTCACGAACCTGACGATGACCCAGATCTATGTCCCGGGTGGTCTCGCACCGGCGCTCACGCACCTGTGGTCCCTGTGCGTCGAGGTCGCCTTCTACGCCGCGCTGCCGTTGCTCGCGGTGGTGGCCGGTGTCCTGCCGGGGCGGGCCCGCATCCCCGCGATCGTTCTCGTGGCGGTGGTGAGCCTCGGGTGGGCCTGGCTGCCGTTCGTCGCCGCGTCACCCGCGCCGGGCGTCGCCAACCTGCAGATCCTCCCGCCCGCGTTCACCTGCTGGTTCGCCGTCGGCATGATCGCCGCGGAGGTGGAGGGCCGCCTCACGCCGCGGCCACTCCGGATACTGGGCAGGCGACCGGTGTGGTGGGGCCTCGCCGTCGTCACGCTGTGGATCGCCGCGCAACCCTGGTACGGGCCCGTCGGTCTCGTGCACCCGCAGCCGGGCGAGTTCGTCCTCCGCGTGTTGGCGGGCACCGTGTTCACCGCCGCTGTCGTCCTCCCGTACGCCCTCGCACCCCGGGAGGGACTGCTGACCACCCCGGCGTTCCAGGCCCTCGGCCGGTGGTCCTACTCCATCTTCCTGGTGCACCTGCCGGTGCTCGAGCTGATGTTCCCGCTCACGGGTATTTCTCCCTTCACCGGTCACACCGCGCTGATCGCGGTGCTGACCCTCGCCGTGACGGTCCCCGTGTCCGCCGCCGTGTACGTGCTCGTGGAGGAACCCGCGAGGACCGCCACGCGGCAGCTCGTGGGGGTGCGACAGTATCTGCGGGAGGGATCGGGGGAACCGGCTCGACCTCTCTGAGGAGGAGCGGTGGTGGTTGTGACTGCTTCGGGAGCCGGGAGGTGCCCGGAGCCGGACACCTTCCCGCGGGCATCCGGATTCCGTGTGTCCGGCACGTCCACGTCGTGGCGCCCCGGTCTCCCGGACCACGGCCGGAAGCGCCCGATGTCGATGCGGAGGATTCCTTCCCCACACGGCCCGGGCAGGTCGATCGTGTGGCGCTTCGCGGAAGCGTCCGCATTCATTGATCGGTGGGCGAGCTCCCGGACCGCGCCTTCCCGCCTCCGCCCGGGGTGGCTCCCGTGCCCGCTGATTCCGGCCGGGCGTCCTGCTGCGGATCCGCCCGGTGGGCCGAAACCACGGCGGCCACCGAGACCAGGGCGGCGAGCCCGACGAACGGCACGTCACCGGCGTAGCCGCCCTGCGGCCAGGGGGCGTGAGCGAGCCACATGCCGGCCACAGCCGCCCCGCCACCGGCGAGAACGGAAGGACGGATCAGGGTGTACCGCGGTACCACCCACGTCACCGCCCCGAGGGCGAGTCCGGCCCAACCACCGACCAGCCACAGGGCGACCGCTCCCCCGGGCAGGCGCGGAACGCCGCCCCGTTCCACGTCTGCGCCGGTGTCCGGTACGGAGCTCCCACGGCCGCGGATCACCGCGAGCACACACAGCGCCACAGCGCAGAGCCACGCCACGACACCGCTGATGAGCCCTGCCCGGTAGGGGGCGTCACCGGCGAAGTGCAGTTCCACGGCGCCGCCGACCCCGGCCGGGACACGGAAGGACCGCGTCGCGGCGTCGACCACATTCGCGTCCACCGCGGTACCGCCGACCGTGGCGGTGAGCCCGTCGAGGGCGGCGCGCCCGGTGACGAGCAGCCGGTCGGTGTCCGCCGGGGCGAGATCACGTCCCACCGCCACAGGTGTCGTTCCACCGGTGAAACCCTCCTCGGTGAGCAGCGTCCACTCCTGCCGGGTGCGCAGATGGTGGTCTCCGGCGGCGAGCTGTACCATTCCACACGACACAAATCCGCCGTCGATCCGGAGACTGCGCTCCCGCGCCTGATCTGCCAGCGTGATCCCGTGGTTGGGGTCCTCGTCCACCGGGCGCGGGTTCCGGCAGTCGGGTGAGTCGAGCCGCACGCTCATGTCCCGGGGCACTGTGAATGTGCGGTCGAGGACATCCTCGCCGGTGGTGACCCGCTGAAGGAGGAACTGCCGCACGCCCGGGGACGTGTCCGGCACCGTGACCGTCCGGTGGACGGTCACCCCGTCGAGCGCGATGCGGGAGATGCCCACCCGGTCCCGTGATCCGCCGAGGGTCACCCGGACGGTGTCGGCCCGGCCGCCGGGCACGGGGATGCTCGTGTCTTCGTCGGCCACCAGGTGCGTATCGACGCCGGCATCCCCGGCGGTGACGGTCACATCCACATCGTCGCCGGTGGCGGTGATCTGCAGTACGGGGTCGGCCACCGGGTGGTCTGCACTGATCTCGATCCACTCGCCCGCCTGCCGGCCCGGGGTGGGGTACCAGGCGGTGGTGGGGTCACCGTCGACGGCGGATGTGACCGACGCCCCCGGCTCAGCGCCGCCGAAGCTCGTGGCGTCCGAGGCTGAGGAGGAGACCCGGACCGTGCCGCCCCGTGCGGCGACGCGGGTCATCGGTCCGGCCGAGGGGTAGTCCGCCACCGGATTGCGTACGTCCGCGCCCTCGTCCGGATCTGTGAGTGGGGCGGAGACCGCACCATTCACCGCGCCGTAGTTGCGGGCGACCAGCTGCGGGGTGTCGGTGACGATCTCCGCGCCGCCGTCGACGAGGGTGCGTGCGGCGGAGCCGGTGAGGGCGTCGAGAAGTGCGAGTGACTCCCCGCCCCCGGCGACTCGGACGGGATCATCCGTGGTCGTGGTCATGTACAGGCCGGGATCGACCTCGAAGACGGTGACCGCACCGAAGTCGTGGGCGGCGGCGCCACTGTCCCGGAGCCGGTCCACCAGGTCACCGGCCGGCGCGCCGGGAAGATCATCGCGCACCACGATCACCCCGACCCCCAGTCTGCGTACGGCGCGAATCGCGTCCGCGGGATCGACGGCCGGAGAATTCAGGACGGCGTCGATACCATCCAGGCCACGGATCGCCTCCGGCGGGACGAGGGGCACGGCGTCCCGCACCACCCACGGGACATCCAGCAACGGTTGCAGGGGTTCGTCGCGGGTCCAGCCCCAGTCCTGCCTGGCGAAGGATGCGGACGGGAGGATCAGCGTCCGGGTGTCCCGCGCGTGGGCGTTGAGCCAGTCCGCGGTCTCCCGCCAGTGGGCGGGAACCTCGTCCCAGCCGCCTCTGGGGGCGAGTCTGCCGCTGAGGGCCGGGGCGCATGCCCCGAGCGCGATGAGCGCGACGAGTACGGCGGCCGCGTGCCGACGGCCCGGATCCAGCAGCTGCGCGCGTGTCGCCGGCACCGGCAGCGCCCGCCCCAGTGCCGCGAATCCGACGAGCAGCGGGATCCGGGCCACGGGGTCGAACTTGTGGATGTTGCGCAGTGCCGCGCCGGGGCCGTCGAGGAACCCGCGGAGCTCGGGGCCGAGCGGGCCGTGCGCCGCCCCGAGAATCACGAGCCCGATGAGCAGCATCCCGACCCAGAGACCGCGCCGTGGGATGGGGCGACAGAGCCCCATGAGGCCCAGCGCCGCGACGCCGGAGGTGAACAGGATGAATACCGGGGAGGTCACCAGCAGGTTGCCGGTCACCCGTTCGGTGTCGACGAACGGCGCCCAACTCGTCGTCCCGCGCAGTATCTCCGTCGGATTCAGCCACCGGGTGGTCACGTAGGCGTTCTCGATGAAATCCGTGAAGGGGGGAGCGTAGTGGCCGAGCACGAGCAACGGGACGATCCACCAGGCGGAAACCGCGGCGCAGCCGATGAGCCAGAGCACGCCGAGCCGCCCCGCACCGGGCCGCCTGCGCAGGACACACCAGGCGAGGGCCAGCCCCGCGGGGACACAGGCCGCGAGGGTGGCCGTGGCGTTGACGGCCCCCAGGCAGGCCACCGCGAGGACCGACGCCGCGATCCGCGACCGGCTCAACCGACCGGCGACGAGAGGCGCGAGGATCCATGGGGCGAGTGCGACCGGCCAGGCCTCGGAGGAGATCGCGCCCAGGGTCGTCAGTATCCGGGGGGACAGGGCGTAGAGAACTGCGGCGAGGACACGGAACACCGGGCTGCCCACGTCGAGCACCCGGACGAGCCGGAGGAATCCCGAGTACCCCACCCCGAGGACCACGGTCCACCAGAGTCGCTGTGCGAACCAGTCCGGTAGGGGGTCCGTCAACAGGAAGAACGGTCCCTGGGGGAAGAGGTAGCCGTAGGCCTGGTTCTGCAGCTGGCCCAGGGGGAAGGTGTCCGACCATGCTGTGGTGGCGCGGCCGAGGAACGCCGCCGGATCGACGGCGAGGTCGTGCTTGGTGTCGGCCACGGTGAGGCCCGGTGACTGCAGGAATGAGAGGACACCCAGCAGGAACCAGCCGATGAGGTGAGTGCGGGCCGCGGTACGCACGGGCTACTCGCGGGTGCCGTACTCCGCGCCGCCGAGGAGGGCCTCATCGCTGCTGATGACCTGCTCCTGCGGGATCTGATCCTGCCCGGAGAGCTTCGCCACGCCGATGACCGCGGCGCCGCCGAGGATCACGCCGACGACGACGCTGGCCAGCGCCGGGCCGAGGGTGCGCCGCGTGTCGGAGTCTGATTCAAATGCCATGGGTGGTCGCTGCCGTGATCTCTCGTGGGGTGGGCCGGGATGTGTCGGAGACAAAAGCAGAGGTTACCAGCTACCCGTCGTTCTCCTCCAACGGAGGAACGATGAAGACCGGGAGCCCGGCGTGGTGCAGAACGTTGTCGGCCGTCGAGGACTGCAGCAGCGATCGGAAACCGCTGTTTCCCCGGGTGCCGGTGACGATGACATCGGGCCGGAGCTGTTCGGCCGCGTCGACGATGGCGGACCAGATGGCCCCCGTCGACTCGACGAGGTGGGCGTGGGCGATGAGCCCGAGGGATTCCGCGATCTCCGCGCCCTCGCGGCAGACCGCCAGCGCCTCGTCGTGTGCCGGGTCGCCGTCATCGTCCGCGTTCCAGTCCACGACCGAGACTCCGGGTGCACCCGCTGCTCGGGCGGCCTGCCGTTGCATCGGTTCCCACGCGGTGATGATCTGCACGTGCCGGGGTGAGAGCAGCTCCGCGGCGTAGGTCAGCGCCCGTCGGGCCTCATCTGATCCGTCGTAGGCGATGAGCATGGTGGTCGGGTCGGACTCCGGCATGGCTGGTGCTCCTCGGGTCGGCTGTGGGTACGTGGGATCGGGTGGGTCACCGCGGTCCGTGGCCCACAATCCTAGTCGGGTGGGTACGGTTGTCGATCGGGGTGAGGTTCGCGTCACGGGGCCGACTCCGGCACACTGTGGGCACAGGGTGGGAAGAAAACTCGGTGAAGGAGGGGCACGCGAATGCTGTGTGACGGTCCGTCCCCGCGCCGCCGACCTCGCTGGACCGCCCTTGCGCTCGGGGGCGTGCTGCTGGGACTGTCCGCCTGCACGGCGACGCCGGAACCCCTCCCGGCACCGGATCCCCGTTTTCACGTCGATACCGGTGAATTCCACGGTCCACCCGTGCCCCCGATCGTTCCGGATCCCGTCCCGCCGCCGCCCGAACCGGAGCCGGTCGCGGCGGCCCGGGCCAATCTGCCCGCGACGCAGCGTGGGCTCGTCGCCTCCCTGATGACGGTCGGTGTCCGTGACTACGATGACGCGCTGTTCGCGCTCGAGCAGGGTGCCGGCGGGATCTTCATCGGTTCCTGGACGGATCCGGCGCTGCTCACCGGTGCCGACCGCAACATCGCGGCGCTCCGGCAGGCGGTCGGGCGCCCGTTCGCGGTGACCATTGACGCCGAGGGTGGGCGGGTCGTCCGCCAACCCGACATCTTCGGGCACCTTCCCGCACCCCGGACCATGGCGGAGACGATGAGCCCGGAACAGGTCCGGGCGCTCGCCTTCGAGCTGGGGGTGAAGCTCGAGCTTGCGGGGGTCACCGTCGATTTCGCGCCCGTTCTGGACACCACGGGGGAGCCCGCCGGCGCCGCGATCGGGGACCGGAGTTTTTCACCCGATCCCGAGCGTGCGGCTCAGTACGCCTCGGCGTTCGCGGCTGGGCTCCGGGATGCGGGGATCACGCCCGTGTTCAAGCATTTCCCGGGCCACGGCCGTGCCACGGGGGACAGTCACTACGACCAGGTGCTCACCCCGGGGGTCGATCAGCTCAGGGAACTGGACCTGAGGCCCTATGGTCCGGTGCTGGATTCCGCACCGGGTGCGGTGATGGTCGGGCACATGATCGTGCCCGGACTGGGGGAGGAGGGGCTCCCCGCCACCCTCAATCCGGCCGTCTACGATCTTCTGCGCAGCGGTGACTACCCCGGGGGGAAACCGTTCGACGGGGTCATCTACACCGATGACCTGTCCGGGATGGAGGCGGTGAGCAGCAGGATGAATGCCCCGCAGGCCGTCCTCGCCGCGCTGCTGGCCGGCGCGGATGTCGCCCTGTGGATCTCCACCGATGACCTGGTTGCCGCGGTCGATGCCGTCGACCGGGCGGTCACCGACGGGCTGTTCCCGTTCGAGCAGCTGGAGGCCTCCGCACTGCGTGTGCAGGTGCAGAATCTCGGTCCGCTTCCGGGCTGAAAACGGATGCATAACGCCTGTGTAACGGTAGGGTAACGGGGACGTCTCGGACTCGGGTGGGGGTCGCCGCGCGGTCAGCCGGTGGATAGTGTGAGCGGTGTGCATTCCGCTGATCCCGACACCCCAGCCCCCGCCGCTGAATCATCCTCCGGTCGCCGAACAGGGGCGATCGTCCTCGGCACCGTTCTCGGGGCCCTCGTTCTCATCCTCGCCGTCTACGGTGCGGACTACCTCCTGAGCAAGGACAAGGTCCCGCGCGGAGTCACCGTGGCCGGTGTCGCGATCGGGGGATTGGCCCCGCAGGACGCCGAGGTCCGTCTCGCCACGGAGCTCGACGACTCACTCGCCGCGCCGGTCACGGTCACCGCCGGGGCCGCTGAGGCGGTCCTTGACCCGGTGGCGGCCGGACTGCACCCGAACTGGCGGGCGACGGTCGCTGCGGCGGGGGAACCGCCGCTCAATCCGGTCGACCGCTTCCGCGGTCTCCTCGGGGAGCGCGAGGTGGGCATCGTCAGCGACGTGGATGACACCGCACTCGCGCCCGAGATCGACCGGCTCTCCACCGAACTCGCGATCCCGCCGACGGAGGGGGAGGTGTCCATCGAGGCCGGAGAGGTCCGGGTGACCCAGCCGGCTGCGGGGCAGGGGATCGAACCGGAGGAACTCAGGCAACGGGTCGCGGCTGACTGGCTGAATCCCGACGGCGTCCACGTCGCCGTGCACCGGATCGATCCCGTGATCGGCGAGAAGGCGGTGTCCAGAGTCGTCGACGGCCCCGCCGCGAAGGCGGTCTCCGGTCCCGTGACCGCCCACGGTGCCGACGGCGTGGACGGTGTCATCCCCGTCGAGCGGATGGGTGAGGTCGTCACCTTCCGGTCGGAAGGGGAGGACCTGCACACCGACGTCGACGCCGATGCGGCGAGGAACATCCTGATGGAGAACCTCGCCGGCACGGAGGTGCCGATGAAGAACGCCAGGATCGCCTTCGCCGGTGGATCCCGGACGGTGACACCGCATTCCGACGGTCGCACCGTGGACGGCGAGGCCCTCGTCGCCGGACTCCGGGAGCGAATCACCGGGTCTGAACCGAGGGAGTTCGAGGTCACCTACACCGATGAACCGGCGCGCTTCACGACCGCCGACGCGGAGAAGGCGACCTTCGACGAGACCGTCAGCGAGTTCACCACGACCGGGTTCTCCTACGCCTCCGGCGTGAACATCCGCCGTGTCGCGGAAATGGTGGACGGCGCCGTCGTGGCACCGGGCCAGGTGTTCTCCCTGAACGGGTACACGGGACCTCGGGGTACCGCCCAGGGGTTCGTGGAATCGGGCATCATCCTGAACGGACACGCCGACACCGCGGTCGGTGGCGGGATCAGCCAGTTCGCGACGACCCTCTACAACGCGGCGTACTTCGCTGGCTTCGACGATGTCGCGCACACTCCCCACAGCTACTACATCTCGCGGTATCCGGCGGGCCGGGAGGCGACCGTGTTCGAGGGGCTGATCGACCTGCAGTTCCGGAACAACTCCCCCTACCCCGTCATGATCAACACGGTCACCGGGGACAACTCCATCACCGTGCGGATGACCGGGGTCAAGACAGTCGAGGTGGAATCGGTGCCGGGTGGTCGGTGGGCCGAGACTCCACCGACCCGGATCACCCTCACCGACGACAACTGTGTCCCCTCGTCGGGTGCTCCGGGGTTCACCACCTCGGATACCCGGATCATCCGGGATCTGAACGGTACAGAGATCGACCGACAGACCCGGACCACCGTCTACGACCCCTCGCCGATCATCCAGTGCGGCTGAGTCCGGTCGAGCTGGATTGACGGCCACTGGTGAGCAGGAAGGCCTGGCTGAACACCTCATCGGCGGAGAGCTCGAGGGCGGCGCAGATGCTGTTGAATTCGTCGAGGGACATTGATCGTTTGCCCCGCAGGTAGAGGCTGATCTGGCTGGTGGAGATGCTGACCCGTTTGCCGAGTTCAGCCTGTGTAACCTGGCGTCTGGCGAGAGCTTCGCGCAACTTGGCGGCGATTTCCGTGCCCAAAGCGGCAGGGCGGCTTCGCGGTTGACTAGACATAGGACTGAGTATCACACATGACGCACGGTTTGTTGGGCTGTCACTGTCATTAACCGCGAAGTTCGGCCCATATCCATGAATTCAGATCCATTCGGGGATGCGGGCCAAGTTAGCGTCACCCTCACGTGGGGGTGCCTCGAGGTGCTTCCCCAGCATCGGGATGAGCACGTTCTCTGGATACGGGGAACCGGCGTGGGAACGGCTCCGCGGTGGCTCCCCGCCCGGGTGCAGCTGCCGGGAATGGAGGTGGAGGCGGGCCTGCTGGCGAGCGCGTTCGGCGTGTCCGTGGGGATCTTCCCGGTCCGCGCGGACACGATCAGCTCGCTCGGCACGGGATACCATCCGGGTCCGCTGAAGGCGTTGGATGCGTCGGTCAACGAGGCCCGGGCGGACGTCCCTGACCGGATTCCAGGGGTGCACGCGATCCCGACAAGATCAAACGGCGGTCCGAGAATCCTCGGCTCGTGCACGATATCGACGACCACCCCCTGCCGCACTGTCCCGAAACGAACCCGATCTATGAGGGCACGGTGTGGCCGGAGGAACTGATCCGCGGATCGGAAAGCCTCCTGTGCAAACTGCTCGACAGGCTCGGCGACGATATCGACGTGTACGCTCGCGGCAAAAACCTCGCTCTACGAGCGTAGCCTCGGCCTCGAATCCGTCACGGTTGTGAGCCCCATGGTCCTTCCCGTCGATTTCGGGTGGGGTTGCCGGCGACCCTCCAAACGGAGCGGCGGGCCCGGCCCGCGGCCGGGGAAGTAACCGATATCAGGCACCGACCTGCACCCGTTCTCGTAGGGAGGACAAGGTGGGTAACGCGAAGGAGACGACAGTGGGGAGCGCGAAGGTGGAGACTGCGAGCGGCACGTGGGATGGGCAGGCGGGTGGCACAGACCTCCGCAAGGCCCGCCGAACGCTGATGTCCGTCGCCCTGTTTCTCGGGGTGCTGACGGTCTTCTATGCGGCACTGACTTTCTTCGCCCGCTCGTGGGAGGCCACGGCGGCCGGTCTCGGCGGGGCCGTCGGCATCGCCCTCGTCACCTGGCTGCTGTCCCGCCGCTGGCCGGAGCAGGCCGTTCCCTCCCGGTCCGCCACGAGATTCGTCAACATCACCTCGGCTCTCGAGGGAATCGCCATCACCGCCGCCTTCATACTGGGGATCTTCGACCTGTGGTGGCTGTTCCTGCCGCTCGTGATCACCTCGGTGTCCCTCCACTTCATCTCCATGCTCATCGCCTACCGCAGGGCCGTCGACCGGTTCGTCGTCCCGGTCACCCTCGCCGCCACCGCGCTCGCTTGGAGCGCTGGAACGACGGACTTCTCCAACGAGTGGGCGATCGCCGGGGGAATGCTGTCGGGGTGCTGCGCGGGCTACGCCCTGGCGCTCCTGTCTGTCGCGAGAAAGCTCGGCGCCGCGGCGTAACCGGGTGACGCCGCCGACGCGTCCGCGTGACGGGTTTCCGGCCGCCCGCGCCCCGTTCTGAGGGGCCCGACGGCGTTACCGTCGCTTGCTGCACCGGGGCGAGGTCTGCGCCCGTTCCGCCCTGTACCCGCCGTCGGGTCGGAAGGATGATGGTGGTCCGGTGTCGCTGTTCCGGTGGGCATGTTTACGGCCATGACTGACATGACGTCTCTGGCTGGCGGCCTGGGTCACCGGCACCAGACAATCTGACGCCCGCCCCATCCCTTCTGACGGAACCCGACACGTTTTGACGCTCTCCCTCAGCCCCTGAGCGGTAGCCACAGAATCGCCCTGCCGGGGACGTCGGTCACGCCCGACCGCACCGGTGAACCACCCACCCCGACATCCGGAAACCTGAGCTGACAAGCAGAACGCCCATTTCGATCCGAAGTCCGACCTGGCCGGGCTCTGCATCGAAATGGGCGTCTGAGTGGAGCCGATGACGGGAATCGAACCCGCGCCACCTGCTTGGGAAGCAGGAGTTCTACCATTGAACTACATCGGCATCGGTGTCACGCTCTCGCGCAACTACCGGACCATGATAACACGGTCTGAACGGGTCGTGAACACGGCCGCAGGTGGTCAGATCTTGATCGGCGGGTGCAGGCGTTTCATCGTCCACCTCCGGTCGCGGCGCGCCACCACCGCGGTCAGCGTCATGCTGAGCAGGAACACGAAGATCACCGCCGCGACGGCCTGTGGCATACGGTCGTCGACGTGACCGTACATCAGCTGCCGGAAGCCGTTGACCGAGTAGGTCATCGGGTTGATCGGGTGCAGCCACTGGAACAGCGCGGGCTCGGTCTCCACCGGGTACAGGCCACCCGAGGCGAGCAGCTGCAGCATGAGCAACGCCATCGCGACGACCTTGCCCGCCCCGGGGCCGAGGGCCGCGTTGAGCAGCTGGTTCACCGCGGTGAACATCAGCGACACGAGGACACAGAAGGCGAGCAGGCCGATCGGATAGATCGGTTCCAGGCCGACTCCGTAGCGGGTGACCAGGAAGATGGCGGTCGCCTGGCCGATCGCGATCAGGGCCGCCGGGAGGAACCCGTCGAGGGCGGCGCGCAGCGGTGCGACGCCGCTGGCGACCGCCCGGTTCTGCAGCGGTCGCATGATCATGAAGATGATCAGGCCACCGATGAACATCGCCAGCGAGAAGAAGAACGGGGCCAGTCCCGCGCCGAACGTGTGGGAACCCACATCGTTGGTCGTCCTCAGGCTGACCGGCCCACCGAGGACACTGGCCACCCCCCTGCGTTGTTCGGTGTCCCACTTCGGTACGGCCTGGGCACCTTCGTTCAGCCTGGTGGCCAGTTCGCCGGATCCGTCGCTGAGTCGGCCCGTGCCGTCGATCAGTCTGGTGGTGCCGTCGACGAGGCTCCCGGCACCGTCGTCGAGCTTCTGCAGGCCGTTCTGCAGTTCACCGGTGCCGGTGACCAGGCGGGAGGTTCCGTCCTCGTGCAGCTTGTTCAGCCCGGTGTCCAGCTGCCGCATGCCGTCGTTGAGCTGGCTGACGCCGCTCTGCAGTTCGCCGAGCTTGCCCGGGAGGACCGTCGTGCCCTCACTGAGCTGGTTGAAACCGGAGCGGAACGGGGCCTGCGGGTCGGAGAGCTGGTAGGCGAGCTCGCTCGTGCCGTTCCCGAGCTCGGTGAGCTGCGCGGTCGCCGGGGCGTTCTGGCCGAGCGCGTTGTGGTCGATGTCGAAGGCCAGCCGGTCGAGTTGGCTGACCACGTTCTGGACGTCGGGGTTGGGGACCTGGCGGAGCTGGTCGGCGAGCTGCCGGATGTTGCCCGACGCGGTGGTCTGGATGTCGGTGACCTGTGACAGGGACGCGTTGAGCTGCTGGACCCCGGCGTCGATGCGGACCGCGCCGTCGGCGAGCTGGTCCATGCCGCCGCCGAGCTGGTCCACGCCCTGGGCGAGGGCGGTGAGCTTGGTCGCCGCGCCCTCGACTTGGTCGTTGAGCTGCTGGGTCCCGTCGGCGAGTTTATCGGCGCCTGCGCCGAGCTTGACGACGTTCGCGTCCACCTTCGCCGCGCCCGTGCTGAGCTTCGTCGTCGCCGCGAGGGCGGAATCCAGTCCGCCGTTGAGCTTCACCGCACCCTCGTTCAGCCGGACCGCGCCGTCGTTGAGTTTCTCCGCGCCGTCGTGCAGTTGTGTGGCACCGTCCGCGGCCTTCTCCAGGCCGGTACCGGCGGACTGGATGCCGATGAGGACCTTGTCCACCGCCTCCTCGCCGATCCGGTCGGAGATCGCGGGCAGCATGGTGCGCAGGACGTTCTCGCCGATGAGTGTCGAGAGGTAGCCGTTCGAGTCGTTGTAGGTCGTCTGGATCACGGCCCTGCGGGCGTCGCCGGTGGTGGGGGAGGCGACCGCCTCGGAGAAGTCCGGTGTCAGCTGGACGGAGAAGTAGTACCTGCCGTCCCGCACGCCCTCCTCGGCCTCCTGCTCGGAGACGAAGTCGAAGTGGACCCGGTCCTCCTTCTTCAGCTGGTCGACGATCTGGTTGCCGGCGTTGATCTCCTCTCCGTCGACCTCGGTGCCGAGGTCGCTGTTGACGAAGGCGACGGGCATCTTGTCGACGTGGCCGAAGGGATTCCAGAACGCCCACAGGTACAGCGCCGAGTACATCAGCGGCATGAGCATGAGGACGACCATGGCGACACGTCCGAGCTTGGACCGGAGGAACCGGCGCAGTTCCGTTCCGAGTGTGAATCCGGCGATCATAGTTCCGCCTCCTTGGCGATGCGGTGGATGCGGTCCAGGTCGGAACCGACGTGATCGGGCTGGAGGTGCGACGCATCCGTGAACAGTTCAATCAGTGTGTAGTCCGGCAGGAAATCGTCGGGGAGTCGGTTGACGGCGTTGACGACGACGGGGATGTCCTCCGCCAGCCGACTCAGCACGGTCACGAGGATCAGTCGGTCGTCGAACTCGTGGACCTGCTCGAGATCGTCCATGACGAGCATGCCGATCTCCTCGCCGTTCGCGGGCCGCAGGGCCAGGGCGATCCGGATGAGCAGCCGGTCGAGACCGGAGATCTGGGAGACGTAGGCGTCGAGGGGAGGCAGATCACGCTCGCCGAACACGGGGCGGCAGACCGATTCGTAGTAGTCCTGGTCGGCCCGAGGCGTCCACATGATCCACGGTGTGGACCACGCGCGGTGTTCGGTGAGGATCACGTGGATGCGCACGTCGCGGTCGAGCAGGTCGATGTCGTCCACCCCGGCGATGGCGACGTGTCTGCGGATCACCGAAGGCTTCGTCTCCCCGAGCACCTCGAGGGTGCCGGTACGGGGTTTCATCCGTCCGGAGATCGTCAGGGCCAGGGCGGTGCGCCCGCCGCCGCCCCTGCCGGAGAGCACGGTCAGGCCGGTACCGGGGATCTCCACGTCGAGGGGCCCGTAGACGGGGCCCTCCTCACCACGGACGGAGATGTCGTGTGCGATGACCGCGGGGTGGGGTTCGCCGACCTCGGGTGTGGCGCGTTGTCCGACGGTGCGTGATGACGTCGTGGCCTTTCCGGTCGACTCATCGTCGTCCCGGTGGGGATGAGGTTCGGAGGTTTCGGGGATTTCGGAGGACATGTGCGCTCCCGATGGGGCAGAAGGAGGTGACGTGAATGGAACTGACGCTACAGTAGTACAACCGGAGGCTGAACTTCCACTTAGGGTCATTTTCCGAGATCAACCCGCATCTGTCCCCAGTCGAGACGCCAGACGATAGACTCGGTGCCGTGCTGCTCTCCGACCGTGACATCCGTACCCGCATCGATTCCGGCGATCTCGTCATCGATCCGTTCGACCCGCATCTCGTGCAACCGTCGAGCATCGACGTCCGCATGGACCGCTTTTTCCGGGTGTTCAACAACTCGCGCTACACCCACATCGATCCGAAACTGCGGCAGGACGAACTGACCAGCCTCGTCGAGGTCGGCGAGGACGAGCCCTTCGTGCTGCACCCGGGGGAATTCATCCTCGGGGCCACCCTGGAGAAGTTCACCCTCCCCGCGGATCTCGCCGGACGCCTGGAGGGCAAGTCCTCCCTCGGACGCCTCGGTCTGCTCACCCACTCGACCGCGGGATTCATCGATCCGGGCTTTTCCGGGCACATCACCCTGGAGCTGTCCAACGTGGCGAATCTGCCGATCATTCTGTGGCCGGGAATGAAAGTGGGTCAGTTGGCGTTGTTCTGTATGTCGTCCCCCGCGGAGGTTCCCTACGGTTCCTCCCAGCTGGGTTCGAAATACCAGGGTCAACGCGGACCAACTCCATCAAAGGCGTATCTCAACTTCCAATGATCCAGTTCGATCACGTCGTCAAGACCTTCCCCGGAGCCACCACGCCCGCGGTCAGGAACTTCACCCTCGACATACCGGCCCGGTCCACGACCGTGCTGGTCGGCAGCTCGGGATCCGGGAAGACCACCCTCCTCCGGATGATCAACCGCATGGTGGAGCCCACGGAGGGCCGGGTGCTCATCGACGGCGAGGATCTCGCCGGGGTCGATCCCGTCAAACTCCGCCGCAGCATCGGCTACGTCATGCAGAACTCCGGGCTGCTGCCGCACCGCACGGTGGCGGACAACATCGCCACCGTGCCCCGGCTCAACGGGGTGCCCCGGAAGCAGGCCCGGGAACGGGCCGCCGAACTCCTCGAGCTTCTGGGCCTCGACGGTTCCCTCGCGAAGCGCTACCCCAGTGAACTCTCCGGCGGCCAGGCGCAGCGGGTCGGCGTCGCCCGCGCGCTGGCCGACGACCCGAACATCCTCCTCATGGACGAACCCTTCGGTGCCATCGACCCCGTCGTCCGCAGGGACCTGCAGGAACAGGTCCTCGACCTGCAGGAGAAGATCTCCAAGACCATCGTCCTGGTCACCCACGACATCGACGAGGCGTTCCTGCTCGGCGACAACATCGTCCTGCTCGAGATGGGGGCCCGGATCGCGCAGGCCGGAACCGCCGAGGATTTCGTCACCGCCCCCGCCAGCGACTTCGTCGCCAGCTTCGTCGGCACGCAGGACCGCGAACTCACCCTGCGGGAAAGGGACGGCACGACCGTCGCCGTCGACCGGCACGGCCGGGTCAAAGGGGTGGTCCGGTGAACTGGGGCTGGATCGCCGGAAACCTCGACCGCATCGGTGAGCTGGCTCTCGCGCACGCGAACCTGAGCTGGCCCGCCATCATCGCCTCCCTGATCATCGCACTGCCCCTCGGCTGGATCGCCAGCCGCAACCGCATCTCCCGGGAGGTGCTCGTCACCGCGTCCGGCCTGCTCTACGCGGTCCCCTCGCTCGCCCTGTTCGTGGTCCTGCCGCTCGTCATCGGCACCTCCGTGCTCTCCCCGCTCAACGTCATCGTCGCGATGACCCTCTACGGGCTCGCACTGCAGATCCGCACCACCGCCGACGCGTTCGACTCGGTGCCGGAACCGCAGAAGCAGGCCGCCGTCGCCATGGGGTACCCCGCGTGGCGGCAGATCCTCACCGTCGAGCTCCCGCTGGCCGGCCCGATCATCCTCGCCGGGCTCAGGGTGGTCAGCGCCTCGACCATCTCGCTGGTCAGCGTCGGCGCCCTCACCGGTGTGCAGTCCCTCGGCACCCTGTTCACCAACGGCTTCGTCCGTTCGTTCCCCACGGAGATCATCGCCGGGGTCGTCGGGACCGTGATCCTGGCGCTCGTGTTCGACGCCGTTCTCGTCCTCGCGGGCCGACTGCTCATGCCCTGGGCGGGGAGGTGAGACGACGGTGAACCACTTCAGCGGTGCCGTTTCATTCATCGCCGACCCGGCCAACTGGCCCGGGGCCGGTGGAATCGCGGAGCGCCTCGGTGAACACCTCTGGTACTCCGTGCTCGCCGTCGCACTCGCCCTCATCATCGCGCTCCCGCTCGGCCTCTATCTGGGGCACACCGGGAAAGGGGCGTCCGGGGTCATCGCGGCGACCGGTGCGCTGCGCGCCATACCGTCCCTCGGGCTGCTGACGTGGCTGACCCTCGAGATCAGCTTCGGGATACAGCTACCCATCGTCCCGTCCACCATCGTGCTGCTCATCCTCGCGGTCCCGCCCGTCCTCGCGGCCACCGTCTCCGGCGTGGCCACCGTATCCCGACCGGTCGTGGACGCGGCCCGGGCGATGGGGCACAACGAGGGGCAGATCATCACCCGCATCGAGCTTCCGTTGGCGGCCCCCACCATCGTCGGCGGGGTACGATCATGCGTACTCCAGGTGTTGGCCACAGCCACGATCTCGGCCTACATCGGGCTCGGTGGGCTCGGCCGCTACCTGCTGGACGGACTAGCTCTCCGCGACTACGAGCAGATGCTCGTCGGGGCCATCCTGGTGTCCTTGCTCGCCCTCGCAGCCGACGTGACACTCGCTCTCCTGCAACATCGACTACGACCGAAAGGCGTCACCTCATGACCCTCCCGAACAACCAGCTCCTCCGCCGCGCCGGCGCCACCCTCGCAGGGCTGGCCCTGGTGTTCCCCCTCGCCGCGTGCTCGGGCTCCTCCGACCCGCTGAGCGAGGGAAACTCGGACGGAGAGACGAAGGCCACGCACGCCACGGACAGCATCGTCATCGGCACCGCGAACTTCCCCGAGAGCGAGATCATCGGACAGATCTGGGCCGAGACCCTCCGCAACGCCGGCTTCGAGGTGGAGGTCCGGTCCGGTATCGGCTCCCGCGACGTCTATCTCAAGGCACTGCAGGAGGGCTCGGTGGACATCGTCCCCGAATACTCCGGCAACCTCGCCCAGTACTTCATGGCCGCCGAGAACCAGGAGCTGCCCGTCGGTGCCACCGAGGATCAGGTGCTCAACGGCCTGAACAAGGCCCTGCCCGCGGGGCTGGCCACGGGCAAGGCCGCCCCCGGCGAATCGAAGGACTCCTACCGGGTCACCCGGGAACTCGCCGACCAGGCCAAACTGGTCACCCTCGCGGACCTGGCCAACCTCGACGACATCCGGATCGCCTCGAACCCCGAGCTCAAGGACCGGCCCTACGGTCCCTCCGGGCTGGAGGAGCTGTACGGCATCGAGGGCGATAAGATGAGCATCATCCCGATCTCCGACTCCGGTGGGCCGCTCACCATCGCCGCCCTGACCACGGGCAAGGCCAATGTCGCCAACGTCTACACCACCTCGCCGACCTTCAGCACCGACGGCGAGGAGATCGAGCTGGTCACCCTCGAGGACCCCGAGAACCTCATCCTTCCCCAGCACGTCCTCCCGCTGATGCAGGGCAAGGCAGTCTCCGGGGAGGCACGCGAGGCGATCACCAGGATCAACGCCGACCTCACCACCGAGGCGCTGCTCGAGATGAACATCCGCAACATCGGGCCGGAGAAGGCCGAGCCCGAGACCATCGCCCGGGACTTCGTCGCCGAGAATTCCTGAACCCGCGGAGTTCGCCCCCGGGTGTCACCTGCCGCTACAATTAGTGGTGATTCGCGGGGGGATTCCGCCCCGCCGGTGGCGTCGGCACCGTAACCTGTAGGCAACGATACCGCCGCCGTACCCGGAGCCGTCAGCGCTGCACCGTCGCTGGACCGGGGAGGACCGACGCAGGAGAGGAGGAGCAACATGCCGACCACAGACGCAAGCTGGTGGAACCCCACCCTGAGCGTGATCGTCGTCGCGGTCATCACCGCGATCATCGTATTGATGGCGCTGTACACGATCTACTGCTACCGCAAGAGCATGCCCAAAGACTGACTCCTGCGCACGCTGACCCGGGGCCCGGACACCGTCCGGACCCCGGGTCAGGTCATTCAAACAGTGTTCACCTTCCCCTAACCCACGGGGGGTACAACTGGTGACATGAAACTGACCGTCATCGGAACCGGCTACCTCGGGGCCACCCACGCGATCTGCATGGCCGAACTCGGCCACGAGGTCCTCGGCGTGGACATCAGCCCCGAACGCATCAACGCACTCAACGCGGGCGAGGTCCCCTTCCACGAGCCCGGCCTCGCCGCGAAACTCACCCGGAACATCGCGGACGGCAGACTCTCCTTCACCACGGACCCCGCGGAAGCCGCGCGCTTCGCCGACGTCCACTTCCTCACCGTCGGCACGCCCCAGCACTCCGAGGGGCGCTCCGCGGATCTCAGCCAGGTGCACAGCGCCGTCACCGCCCTCGTCGGGAATCTCGACGGAGATCACCTCATCGTCGGGAAATCCACCGTCCCCGTGGGCACCGCGGCCGACCTCCAGCGCATGGTCGATCAACTCTCCGGACCCGGTACGAGCGTGGAGATCGCCTGGAATCCCGAATTCCTCCGCGAGGGGCACGCGGTCAAGGACACAATGCACCCCGACCGCATCGTCCTCGGCGTGGCACCCGGTGGGACGGCGGAGTCCCGGATCCGCGAGGTCTACGCCCGCACCCTGGAGGACGGCACCCCCTTCCTCCTCACCGACCTGGCCACCGCCGAACTCGTCAAGGGTGCCGCGAACGCGTTCCTCGCCACCAAGATCTCCTTCATCAACGCCATCGCCGAGATCTGTGAGCGCTCCGGCGCCGACGTCACCCAGCTCGCCGACGCCCTCGGCTACGACACCCGGATCGGCAGGCGGTTCCTCGGCGCGGGACTCGGCTTCGGCGGAGGTTGCCTGCCCAAGGACATCCGTGCGTTCGCCTCCCGGGCCGAGCAGCTCGGTGCCACCGGAATCCCGGGACTCCTCGACCACGTCGACCGCATCAATCTCGGTCAGCGCCAGTCCGTCATCGACACGGTCACCGCGTCCTTCGACGACGGCGACGTGACCGGGCACCGCGTGACGGTCCTCGGTGCCGCCTTCAAGCCCGACAGTGACGACATCCGCGACTCCCCCGCACTGGTCATCGCCGGATCACTGGCCCGCAGTGGCGCTCAGGTCGTCGTCCACGACCCGCAGGCGATGGACGGTGCCCGGCGGATCCTCCCTGAGCTCACCTACACGTCGACGGCACTCGACGCCCTCAAGGACTCCGAGGTCGTCGTACTCGCCACGGAATGGCGCGAGTTCATCGACCTCGACCCAGTCGTGGCCCGCTCTCTCGTGCACCGACCACTCATCATCGACGGCCGCAACTGCCTCCCGGCGCAGGACTGGGTGGATGCGGGCTGGGACTACCGGGGTATCGGCCGCAGCCACTGACGCCCCCGGGTCCCCTCCGATCCGTCCGGCGCCCCGTCTCCGCGGGTGTCCGGCTCCCCGGGCACGCGTCCGGTTGGATCCGCGTGCGTGAAACGCCGGTGGGCGGAGATTCCGCGCCGACCCCGCTGGTGGTTCGGGACTCAGTGGTCGTGGGAGTGCCCCCGCCCCGAACACGTGAACGCCGCGATGGCCGTGGTGATCGGAACGGACATGGTCAGCGCGAGAGCGCCGACGGCGGAGCGCAGCAGCTCGGTCGCCATGATGTCACCGGTGAGCAGCTCCCCGAACGGGCGGTCCGCGACGGTGAGCAGCAGGAGCAGCGGGAGCGCCGCACCGGTGTAGGACAGCACCAGGGTGTACATGATCGAGGCGATGTGGTCGCGTCCGACCCGGATGGCGCCCTTGAACAGCCGCCACGGGGTCGCGCGCGGATCGATGGCGGCGAGTTCGTTGACGGTGGATGCCTGGGAGATTGTCACGTCGTTGAGCACACCGAGGGAACCGATGATGAAGCCGCACAGCATCAGCCCCGTGACGGAGACATCCGGCAGATAGAGCTGGATCATCAGGTTGTCCTCGGATCCCAGGCCACGGAGTTGGGTTCCCCTGATGGCGAACTGCGCGAGGACGGCCGCTATACCGAGTGCGATGAGGGTGCCGCCGAGCGCGGAGGAGGTCTTCCAGTTCACGCCGTGCACCAGGTAGAGCGCGGCGAAGAGGACCGCGGATCCGCAGACGACGGCCAGTGTCAGCGGTGAACCACCGCGCAGCAGCGCGGGAAGCAGGAAGACACCGACGCCCGCCAACGTGACCGCGAGACCGACGAGGGACCTCGCCCCCAGCCAGGAGCCGAGCAGCACCACGCCGAGCGCGGTGACGAGTCCCCAGATCAGGAGCGTGGAACCGCGCTGGTAGTCCGCGAACGTGTACCCCGCGGCGCCCTCGGCCGTGGTCTCCTCGTAGAGCAGGATCCTCTCGTCCACGGCGAGGTCGGGGTCACCCGGTTGCCCGGAGAGCATCAGCATCGTCCGCTTGCCCTCGTTGACCCCTGAGGTGATGTCGATGATCGCCTGTTCACAGACCCGGTCGGACTCCTCCAGCGGGATGACCGGGGAGGACTCGAACACCCGGCCCACTGAGGGCGAATTGCAGGAACCGTCGGTGATGAGGGAGACGGTGCCCCCGACCTTGTCCTTCGACAGGGAGGAGATGTTCTGGAACGAGGGGGCGACGTTCGGTTTCTCCGACGACGGCCAGAGGACGACGAGCCCGGCCACGGTGCCGAGGAAGGTGAGGATGAGGAATGCGCTCAGGATCCACTGGGCGGTCGTGAAGGGTCTCCTCTCACCCTTCCGCTTCGGCAGCGGATTACCGTCCGGGCCGATGCCGTGTGCGGCGAGGTGACCGGCGATGTTCTCTGTGGGGTCCGCGTGACTGTCGGATCGGTGGTGCCGCCCCATCGCGTGCTCCTTGGTGGGAAGTAGGGGAGAGTCGTGGTCAGTGCAACAGTAAAAGGCCCGCCACGGACCGGGATCGGGGTGGCGGGCCGGTGGGCCGTTCTACCAGCGCGCCCAGTCCTCGATCCGGTCCGCGTCGATCAGGCTGAGACTGCGGATGAACTGGTCGCTCTGGTGCCAGTCACCGTCGATCCACTCGACCACCATCGTGACCACGGAGACGACGTCACCGTCCCGCGCGGTCGCGAAGGTGATCACCGCGAGCCCGTCGGTGAAGGTGTCGACCTTGTACGCCACCGGGATGGGCGCGGAGTAGTCGGGGGTCTCCGGGATGATCGACGGATCGGCGATCGCGGCATCGAGCCGGGCCGGATCCGTGCTCGGCGGAAGGAAGGTACGTGCGGTCCGGACGGCGTCGATCCCTCCCCGGTTGACGCCCTGGAAGACGTGCCAGGCCGCGAGCGCCGCGCCCTGGGGGGTGCGGCTGAAGCCGTGGGCGACACCATCGGTGACCTGCCACGGGCCGTCCGATGCACTGAACGGGAAGTCCCACGCGGTGTCGGTGGCCCTGTTCTCCTTGAGTCGCTGCCACTCCACCTTCGGGGCTGCGGTCAACCAGCTCTCGTCCTCGGGTGTCAGCGCACCGCCGTCATCCTCGAACACGTCACCGGCGGGATCCGCGGGATAGTAGACGGTGGTGCCGTCCACGTCGGCGGTGCGACGTTCGGCGGGATCCATGTCGGTGGCGTAGGTTTTCCCGGCGAGCGCCGAGGGCTCCGGTTTCTCCGAGGGCTCCGACGCCGTACTGCTGCTCGTCGAGGTGGCCGTGCCGCGGGTGCTGCTCCTCCGCTCGCTCGTTTTCCCGGTGGACGAGGAGGTCGCCGTCGTGGACGAGCCCTTCGAGGAGGTGCGCGGAGAGGACGTCGAGCTCCCCGAGGCCGTGGCGGAGGTCGATTCAGAGGACGTCGTCGCACTCCCGGTGGCTTCCGCACCCGAGGTGGAGGTACTCGAGCTGCCGGTCTCGGGAGCCGGGGACGACGATGTCGCCGTCGTCGTGGGGGTGGAACCGGTGGAGGAAGGCTCGGTGGATCCCGGGGACGTCGTCCCGGCCGACGTTGATTCCGTGGTGGACGATCCCGTTGATTCCGTCGTGGAAGACGGGGCACTGGTCCCGGGGTCGGTGGTCGGTTGCCCCGCGGTGGCGGCGCCCGCCTCCTCGTCGCCGATGTACATGTAGGCGCTGGCTGCGATCAATCCCGCGACGGTCAGTGTGGTCAGGGTGGCGAACAGACCCCGTGGGGTCAGGGTGGAACTGTCGTAACCGGAACTCTTCCGCACGCTGGTCCTCATCTCGTCATCGGTGGTGCACGATTGTCGGGGCGGAGCTGCCGCCGACGCCGGTCAGGAGACCGGCCACATGGGTCAATGATAGAGAAAACGGCCCGCGCACTGCGCCGTCTCCCGGAAAGGAACCTCTGTGGGCGGGCCGTGTCACGCCTACTGGCGGTAGTGTGCGAGGAAATTGCCCAGCCGCTCGATGGCCTCGGACAGCTGGTCCTTCGCGGGCAGCGTGACCATCCGGAAATGATCGGGTTCGTCCCAGCTGAAGCCGGTTCCCTGAACCATCAGGATGTGCTCCTGACGCAGCAGGTCGAGCATGAGCTTCGCGTCGTCGTGGATGTCGTGGACATTCCGGTCGATGCGGGTGAAGTTGTACAGCGCCCCCATCGGTTTCACGGTGCTGAGCCCGTCGATGGAGTTGATCCCCTCGTAGGCGATGTTCCGTTGCTCGAGGAGCCGGCCCCGGTGAGCCGTGAGATCGAAGATGTCCTGGTGGGTCTCCAGGGCCGCGGGGATGGCGAACTGTGCGGGTACGTTCGAGCACAGGCGCGTACCCGCGAGGAGTTCGAGCCCCTCGATGTACTCCTTCGCGTGGTCCTTGGGTCCGGTGAGCACCATCCACCCCGCGCGCAGGCCCGCGGCGAGATACGCCTTCGACAGCCCGTTGAAGGTGATGGTGAACAGATCCGGGGCGAGGGTGGCCACGCTGATGTGTTCCGCGTCGTCGTAGAGGATCCGGTCGTAGATCTCGTCGGACAGCAGCAGCAGATCGTTCTCGCGGGCGATCTGGACGATGCCCTCCAGGGTCTCCCTCGAATACACCGCACCAGTGGGGTTGTTCGGGCTGATCACGACGATGGCGCGGGTCCTGTCCGACACCTTCGAACGGAGGTCATCCAGGTTCGGATTCCAGGCGGAGTCCTCGTCGCACCGGTAGTGGACCGCGGTGCCACCGGCGAGACTGGTCGCCGCCGTCCAGAGCGGATAATCGGGCATGGGGATGAGAATCTCGTCGCCGGGGCTCAGCAGGCCCGTGGTCACCATGAGAATCAGATCGGAGACGCCGTTGCCGAGGAATACGTCGTCGGCGTCGAACTCGGGAAACCCGGGAATCTCCGCGTAACGGCGCACGATGGCTTCCCGGACCTCGGGTATCCCCTTGGCGGTGGAGTATCCCTGCGCCGGTCCGATGTTGGCGATGATGCTCTTCACGGCGGCTTCCGGTGCATGGAAGCCGAAGATCTCCGGGTTTCCGGTGTTCAGCTTCAGGATCTCGACCCCCTGGCGCTCGAGCCGTTCGGCTTCGGCGCTGATGGGTCCGCGGATCTCGTACGCGACGTTGTCCAGGCGGCGGGCGTGTCGGATCCGCCGTCGCATGGTGCCGTTGGTCGGGTCACTGGGAGTGGGGGTCGCATCAGTCATGGACACCATCGTGCCATCTACGGCGTCCGAACCGGGGAGCTTCGGGAAAACAGTCCCGGCGTTTTGCCGTACATAGCACAATTGCGGTGACTGATTCAGGGGGGTGAATGGGGGCGGTCCCCGCGATTCAACTGGGGGCTACCGTTCGTTCCTCACTGCACCGGCGTACCGTGCCAGGCCCTCGGGGACAACGGGTCCGTCCACGTGAAATGCGCGGGCGAGCTCGTCGAGGATCGCGTACGCGCCCGGCAGTGACTCCGAGGTGGTCCACGCCGCGTCATCGGCGGGGACGGTCCGGGCCTCGAGATCCGACCAGCTCTCAGTCGCCCGGAAGCTCTCCATGGAGCGTTCCCCACCCAACGGGCTGGTGGTGATGAAGATCCGGTCGGCGTCGACGTCCGCGACCTGCTCGGCGGTGACCTTGATGAAATCCTGGTTGCCGCGTTGCGACTTCGGCCGCGCCAGCCCGGCGTCGGTGAGCACCGTACCGGGGAAGGATCCCGCCGCGTAAATCCTCGTCGGGCCGTTCTGGAACCGGAGAACCGAGATCGTCGGATCCGATGCCCCGGCGTTGATCTCACCGCCGATTCGTCGCGCCTCCTCCTCGTACCGTCCGAGCATGGCGGACGCCTCACCTTCCGCCCCCAGAGCTTTCCCGAGAACCAGGTAGCGACTCTTCCAGGTGGTCGGCGCGCCCTCCGACAACACCGTCGGGGCGATCTCGGAGAGCCGCTGGTAGTGCTCCCCACCGGTTTCCGCGGCCCCGACGATCAGGTCTGGTTTCAGCGCCGCGATCGCGTCGAAGTCAGGTTCCCGCGGAGTCCCCACGATCGCAGCCCCGGCGCCGAATTCCTCTGGGAGATCGCCCAGGTAGGCACCGAGTTCAGTGCCGTGCGTGTACGTCTCGGTGTACCCGACCAGAGTGCCGTGCAGCATGAGCACCGCGTCCGCCCAGGAGTCATCGAGAGCGACAACGGTCCTGGCCGGGGCGTCGAGCTTCGTCGTTCCGAGTGCATGGACGATACTGATCTGCCTACCGTCAGCTGCCTGCGGCGAGGTGACCTCCGTCGACTCCCGCGACGTGGTTCCCGGAGCCGGGGTGCCGCTGTGTGCGGCGCAGCCGGCCAGAGAGAAGCTGAGTGCTGTGGCGAAGAACAGAACGCCGGCACGTCGGAATCGGGACGGTGTGGTCACGGGGAATCCTTCGGGGGGCCGCGGGAGTGCGGTCAGTCAGTGTCTGAGATACACCCCCGACGTTAACAGCGCGTGAATCGTCTCGCTGCCGGGCGCCGCCGCGGGGGAACCCGCAGCGGGGGAAGAAGCCTCGTGGTGGTCAGGCGTCGGATTCCCGCCCCGGTGCCTCGGTGGCCGTGGGCTGCACCCGTTCTTCCGTTCCCGGCACACCGGGAACTCCGCCCGGCGGTTTCGGGGTGCCGCCGCCGAGAGCCTTGGGCACGCTCGGCTTCAGTGGTGCCCCGCCGGGCGCCGTGGGAACCCCCGGTACCTTCGGGGCGCCTGGAGTTCCCGGGGCCGTCGGAGCCTTGGGCACACCGGGCACCCTGGTGCCCGGTGCCGGTGGTGCGGCAGGTTTCGGAGCGGCGGGTGCCTGCGGCGTGGCAGAGCCGGGTGCCTTGGGTGTGGCAGGCGTCGTGGATCCGCCGGTTGCCCGTGGCGCTGCGGGGACCTTGGGGGCAGAGGTATTTGCGGTTCCGGAGCCGGCAGGGGGAGTGCCTGGTGCACCGGGCACTCTGGCGCCCGGTGCCGGTGGTACGGCGGGTTTCGGGGCCGCGGGTGCTGCGGGAGCTGCGGGAGCTTTTGGTGCTCCGGACCGGGTTGAGCCTGGTGCCGGTGGAACGGTGGTGCCGGGTGCCATGGGTGCTTTTGGAGCCGTCGGTTTCGTGGTCCCGGGTCCGGCTGGTGCACCGGGCACTCTGGCGCCCGGTGCCGGTGGTACGGCGGGTTTCGGTGCCTGCGGTGTGGCTCCGCCGGCTGCCCGTGGTGCTGCGGGTGCCTTGGGGACGGCGGTTTTCGTGGCCTCGGATCCGGCAGGGGCAGGGGGAGTTCCGGGCTCCTTCGGAGTATCGGGAGTGGTGGTCGGCTGGGGCGGTTTCGTGGACACGACGGGCACAGCCCGGTCGCCCTGACCACCGGAGGAGCTCCCGCAGGTGCCCTTCTTCCGCGGCTTCACGGAGGTGAGACCCAGATCCAGGGTGTCCCGACGGGGCGGTGTGAGGAAGGCACGCTCGCGGGGTTCCGGTAGCTGTCCCTCGACGAGGACGGCATCGCGGAGCATCTGCGCGACATCCCGGACCTTCGGCTGCTCGGCGGAGGGCTTGTCGGAGAGGGCCTTGACCCCTCCGGTGAGCATGACGGTGCAGAAGGGACAGCCGACGGCGATCTCCTCGGCGCCGGTGGCGAGCGCCTCACTGGTGCGGTTCTCGTTGATCCGGGTGCCGATGGTCTCGTCCATGAACATGCGGGCTCCGCCCGCACCGCAGCAGAAAGCCTCGTTCCGGTTGCGGTCCATTTCCCTGAGATCATGCCCCGTGGCGCCGAGCAGCTCGCGCGGCGGGTCGAAGACCTTGTTGTGGCGACCAAGGAAACAGGGGTCGTGGTACGTGATCGGCCGGCGGTCCTCGGGTCGGCGGGGGACCGGGGTGAGGAGCTTCTCGCGGACCAGCTTGTTCAGGATCTGGGTGTGGTGGACGACGTCGTAGTGGCCGTCGAAGTCCGGGTACTCGTTGCGCAGGGTGTTGAAACAGTGGGCGCAGGTGGTGATGATGGTGCGTTGGCCCTTCGGCACACCCTCGAACACGGTGTTGAGGGTGCTGATGTTCTCCTGAGCGAGCATCTGGAACAGGAACTCGTTGCCGGCGCGCCGGGCGGGATCGCCGGTGCAGGTCTCGCCCTTGGAGAGCACCGCGAACTTCACTCCCGCGGTGTGGAGGAGTTCGACGACGGCACGGGTCGTCTTGACCGCCTCATCGTCGTAGGCACCGGCACACCCGACCCAGAAGAGGTACTCGGTGTCGCTGAAGTCGGTGACGTCCTCACCGAAGACCGGGATCTCGATACCGTCGCGGCGTGCGGCCTCGATCCAGGTGGCGCGGTCGGCTGAGTTCCGGCCCCACGGGTTGCCCTTGGCCTCGAGGTTCTTGAACAGGCCCGCCAGCTCGGAGGGGAACTCCGATTCGGCGAGGACCGCGAACCGGCGCATGTTGGCGATGTGGTCGATGTGCTCGATGTCCACCGGGCACTGTTCGACGCAGGCACCGCAGTTGGTGCAGCTCCACAGCACGTCCGGCTCGATGGTCCGGCCCTCGCCGACGAGCTTGAGTACGTCCACACCGTCGTGGGAGGTGTCGGCCTCGAGCAGGGACGGGTCGAGGAGATAGGGGGAGTTGGTCACCATCGCGTCGCGGATGTCGGTCATCAGCAACTTCGGGGACAGTGGCTTCGCGGTGTTCCAGGCGGGGCACTGCTCCTGGCAGCGCCCGCAGTCGGTGCAGGTCGTCGCGTCGAGAAGCATCTTCCAGGACGCGTCCCGGAGAGTGCCCGTGCCGATCGGGTCGGTGTCGGGGTCGAGCTCGTCGACGCTGTCGAGGGTGACTTTCTCACCGCGCGAGACCATTGGTGCAAGCGCGCCGAGCGCCGGTGCGCCGTCCGCGTTGCGCTGGAGGAAGATGGTGAAGAATGCGGTGACCCGGTGCCAGGCCACGCCCCAGGACAGTTGCCGCCCGACGACGAAGAGCCAGATTGTCCCGGACAGCAGTTTGATCAGGGCGAACACGCTGACCATCACGGCGCTCGCGGGGAGGAGCTGCGCGATGTGCATGGTCAGGAAATCGGACCACAGGTGCGGGTGGATGTCGTCGTAGGTGGCGATCTTCGCCGACTTCACGGCGATCATTCCGAGTCCCTCGATGAGGACGACGCCCTCGACGAAGTGCGCGGCGCGCGCATTGGATCCGTAGAACCGGGACATGCGTTCGCGGGTGCCGGTGTGCAGCCGGGCGCCGATCAGGAAACAGATACCGGCGACGGTGCCGATGCCGAGCAATTCGTCGGCGAGGTGGTAGATGCCCCATTCGCTGACGATGGGCCACCCGCCGCGTGGCCGGAAGGTCTGGATGTAGGCCTCGAACCAGAGGACGAAGCCGATGAGGAAACCGACCATGACCAGCCAGTGTGCCGCCGCGATCGCGGGTTTCCGGGCCAGTTCGCTGTGGAGGACGACTTCCCTGAACAGCGTGCCGACGCGTCGCGTGGGGCGGTCGGTGCGCCCCGGAAGGGGTTGCCCCCCACGGACGAGCCGGAAGAGTCGGCTCGCGCCCCGGAGGAAGTAGAACCACGCGGGAAGTGACAGCAGGAAACCGATGCATCCCAGTACCACCGTGGTGCTGGTCATGGTTGGGGCTGCGGCGAGCGTCATCGCGGGAGGGATCCTTGGCGTGGGCGGGAGAACGGGTGATCAGCGCCCGTCACGGGCGGGCTGGCCGCGTGCGGGCTTGGTGGTTCCCACTCTAAGCGGTGGCCTGGTCATCTCCCCAACAGAGTCCGCGTCCCACGTCGGCGCGATCCGCCGGTGGAGACGGGAACCCGTCTGTTCAAGGGACGTCCGGGGATGGTTCGGCGTTCCTGAAAATAACGGACGGCGGCCGGCTTCGGGGTGGGGGTGTGCGGTCGGGACCTTTCCCGGGGAGCCGGCTGCAGTGTCGGTGCGGTGCCGTCGACGAAGTGGTTCCGGGGAACACGGTTGTCTCTCGGCCCGGGGTGGGGCGGAGCGGTCGGCGTGCCGGGGCCCGGCTGTGGCGCCGTGGTCCGGCGTCCCGCTCCCCGCATGATCGGCTGTGCGCCTGTGGCGGGCGGCGTGCGGGGTCGGGTCGTTCCGTCCGGTCCGGAACGGGGGCTCGGGGAGTGGGGGTGTCCGGTCCTGTCGACGACTGGCGCTGCCCGACGGTGGAGGATTGCGCACAGACCGGGGTGTGTACAGAACGGTCTATTTCATTCATGAGCATAGTTTGTCCATATGGACTGTTTAAAGCGACCAAAAACGTTCAAATAGACAGATCGGTTCATAAAAAATGCCGTTTTTATGGCCGTAAAAGCGTTTCCTGTGTCAGACTTGGCCACACCAACAGCACCCCCATCGCGGCCCCGGCCTCGGCACCACCGGAACCGGGCTTTCCAAGGAGCACCCCATGGCACCGACAACCGTCAAGGAACGGCCCGCCCGCCAGCGCAAGCCGGACGGCCAGTGGAAGATCGACGGCACCGAGCCCCTCAACGACGACGAGCGGATCAAGGCCGAGGACCCTGGGATGTCCTGCAGGCAGCGGATCATCGACATCTACTCGAAGCAGGGCTTCGACTCCATCGCCGAAGAGGACCTCGCGCCCAGGTTCAAGTGGGTCGGCCTGTACACGCAGCGCCGCCAGGACCTCGGCGGCGAGCACACCGGCAACGCCACCAACGCCGAGCTGCAGGACAGGTTCTTCATGATGCGGGTGCGTTTCGACGGCGGCGTCGTCAGCACCACCCAGCTGCGGACCGTCGGCGAGATCTCCCGCGACTACGCCCGCGGCACCGGCGACTTCACCGACCGACAGAACATCCAGCTCCACTGGATCCGCATCGAGGACGTCCCCGCGATCTGGGAGAAACTCGACGCCGTCGGCCTGTCCACCCTCTGCGGCTGCGGCGATGTGCCGCGGGTGATCCTCGGATCCCCGGTCGCGGGAATCGCCGCCGACGAGATCATCGACGCGACCCCCGCCATCGAGGCGATCACCTCGGACTGGCTGCACCGCGAGGAACTCCACAACCTGCCGCGGAAGTTCAAGTCCGCGATCTCCGGCTCGCCCCGCCAGGACGTCACCCACGAGATCCAGGACCTCTCCTTCATCGGCGTGAACCACCTCGAACACGGCCCCGGCTTCGACGTCTACGTCGGCGGCGGGCTGTCGACCAACCCGATGCTCGCCCAGCGGCTCGGCGTGTGGGTCCCCCTCGACGACGTGCCCGAGGTCTGGGCGTCCGTGGTCAAGGTGTTCCGCGACTACGGCTACCGTCGCCTGCGCAACCGTGCGCGGCTGAAGTTCCTCGTGGCGAAGTGGGGCGTGGAGAAGTTCCGCCAGGTCCTCGAGGACGAGTACCTCGGCCGCCCGCTCCTCGACGGCTCCGCCGCCCCGGTCAATCCCGGCAACCGCGACCACCTGGGGGTCCACCCGCAGAAGGACGGTCGCTTCTACGTCGGCGTCAAGCCCACCGTCGGTCACGCCTCCGGCGACCAGCTCATCGCCATCGCCGACGCCGCCGAGGCCCACGGCGTCACCCGGATCCGCACGACGGTGGACAAGGAGCTGCTGTTCCTCGACGTGGAGGAGCGGCAGGTCGAACCGCTCAAGGAGGCGCTCCACGCCACCGGCCTGTATCCGGAGCCGAGCGAGTTCCGTCGCGGCGTGATCTCCTGCACCGGCCTCGAGTTCTGCAAGCTCGCACTCGTGACCACCAAGGCCCGGGCGATCCAGCTCGTCGACGAACTGGAGGACCGGCTCGTCGACATGGACGTCCCGCTGAAGATCAGCCTCAACGGCTGCCCCAACTCCTGCGCCCGCTCCCAGGTCGCCGACATCGGACTCAAGGGCCAGCTCGTCAACGACGACGAGGGCAACAAGGTCGAGGGCTTCCAGGTGCACCTCGGCGGTGCCCTCGGGTTCGACCCCGACTTCGGCCGCAAGCTGCGCGGACACAAGGTCACCTCCGCGGAACTCGGCGACTACGTCGTCCGGCTCGTCGAGCGCTACCGCGAGCAGCGCACCGAGGGCGAGCAGTTCCGCGAATGGGTCCTGCGCGCCGACGAGGGGGACCTGCAGTGAGCTACCGCGTCGACACGCCCAACCCCAACCGCGGCTTCCCGCAGTACTGCGCGTACTGCGGCGGAACCGACCTCTTCCCCGACGAGGAGACCGACTTCGCGTGGGCCTGCCAGGAATGTCGGCGGGTGTTCTCCGTCATGTTCCACGGCCGCAACGACCCGGCCAACCGGCCCGCGCCCGCGCCCTCCACCGCGGAGGCGCTCGCGGCGTCCCTCGAGCACCACGGACACACACCGGGGGTGCGGGTACCGTGACCGACCTCAGCCGCTTCGCCCGCCCCCGCGCCCACCGCGACCCAGAGGTCTCACCGGCCGGGGCGGCGACCACCGCACCGCTCGACCCCGGGACCCGCGCCGAACTCGCCGCCTT
This sequence comes from Corynebacterium antarcticum, assembly GCF_016595285.2. NCBI lineage: Bacteria > Bacillati > Actinomycetota > Actinomycetes > Mycobacteriales > Corynebacteriaceae > Corynebacterium > Corynebacterium antarcticum. The sequence continues at coordinate 230,394 of NZ_JAENIP020000004.1, read as the reverse complement.
CGTCGACACGCACGCCGACGCCCTGTACGACGCTGACGCGGAGACGATCCTCGCGACCGTCGCCGAGCACGTTGACGGCCCCGTCGCCGTCACCATGTCCATGGAGAACACGGTCCTCGCCGAGCTGGCCTCCCGGTATCTGCCCGACGCTGACCTGCTGTTCCTCGACACCGGTTACCACTTCGACGAGACCCTCGACGTCGCCGACGGGGTCCGCCGCCGGTACGAGCTCCCGCTGGTCACCGCGACCCCGATCCTCACCCGCGCCGAGCAGGACGCCACCTACGGACCCGCGCTCTACCGCCGCAACCCCACGGCCTGCTGCCGAATGCGCAAGGTCGAGCCACTCGCCGCCGCGATGAGCGGCTACGTCGGATGGGTCACCGGACTGCGCCGCGCCGACTCCCCGCTGCGCGCCGACACCCCGGCCGTCACCCTCGACAGAACCGGCCGGCTCAAGATCTCGCCCCTGGTGACCTGGTCACTCGAGGAGACCGAACACTACATCGTCGAGCACGACCTCATCCGGCATCCCCTGACCACCCGTGGCTGTCCGTCCATCGGATGCGCCACCTGCACCCTGCCCGTCGCCGAAGGCGAAGACCCCCGGGCCGGCCGCTGGGCCGGACAGAACAAGACAGAATGCGGACTCCACACATGACCACAACCCTCACCGACACCACGCCCGACGCCCGTACCGACCGGGGCACCGACTCGCCGCTGTCACCGCACCTGAGGGACCTGGAGAACGAGGCCATCCAGATCCTCCGCGAGGTCGCCGGACAGTTCGACAAGGTCGCGCTGCTGTTCTCCGGGGGCAAGGACTCCGTCGTCGTCCACGAACTGGCCCGCCGCGCCTTCGCGCCCGCGCCCGTTCCGTTCGAACTGCTGCACGTCGACACCGGCCACAACTTCCCCGAGGTCCTCGAGTTCCGCGACCGCCTCGTCGAACGCACCGGCGCTCGGCTGCGCGTCGCGAAGGTGCAGGACTGGATCGACCGGGGTGAGCTCAGCGAACGCCCCGACGGCACCCGCAACCCCCTCCAGACCGTCCCCCTCGTGGAGACCATCGCCGAACAGGGCTACGACGCCGTGCTCGGCGGTGCCCGCCGTGACGAGGAACGGGCGCGTGCCAAGGAGCGCATCTTCTCCGTCCGCGACAGCTTCGGTGGCTGGGACCCGCGCCGCCAGCGGCCCGAACTGTGGAACCTCTACAACGGCGGCCACCTGCCCGGTGAGAACATCCGAGTGTTCCCCATCTCCAACTTCACCGAGGCCGACATCTGGGAGTACATCGGCGCCCGGAACATCGAGCTCCCGCCGATCTACTTCGCCCACGACCGCGAGGTGTTCAACCGCGACGGCATGTGGCTGACCGCCGGTGAATGGGGCGGCCCCCGCAAGGGCGAGACCCCGGAGACCCGCCGCGTGCGGTTCCGCACCGTCGGCGACATGTCCTGCACCGGCGCCGTCGACTCCGACGCCGACACCGTCGACGCCGTGATCGCCGAGATCGCCGCCTCCACCCTCACCGAACGTGGCGCCACCCGCGCCGATGACCGCCTGAGCGAATCCGCCATGGAGGACCGCAAGAAGGAAGGCTACTTCTGATGACCAGCACCCTCACCGCCCCCGCCCCGACCGAGGCGCTGCACGACCGCCAGACCCTCCGGCTGTGCACCGCGGGCAGTGTCGACGACGGCAAATCGACCTTCGTCGGTCGTCTCCTGCACGACACGAAATCGGTGCTCGCCGATCAGCTCGCCGCCGTCGAGGCGACGTCCCGGGCCAAGGGCCTGGAACACGTCGATCTCTCCCTGCTGGTCGACGGACTGCGCGCCGAACGCGAGCAGGGCATCACCATCGACGTCGCCTACCGTTACTTCGCCACCGCGAAGCGCACCTTCATCCTCGCCGACACCCCGGGCCACGTGCAGTACACCCGCAACACCGTCACGGGTGTGTCCACCTCCCGCGTCGTCGTGCTGCTCGTCGACGCGCGCAACGGCATCGTCACCCAGACCCGCCGCCACCTCACCGCCGCGGCCCTGCTCGGCGTGGACACTGTGGTCCTCGCGGTGAACAAGATCGATCTCGTCGGATTCGACGAGTCCGTGTACCGCGCCATCGAAGCCGAGTTCACGGCCCTCGCCGACCGCCTCGGTGTGACCGGCACCTTCGTGGTTCCCACCTCCGCGCTGCTGGGGGACAACGTCGTCGAGCGCGGCGCCAACACCGACTGGTACACCGGCCCCACCGTCCTCGAGATCCTGGAGACAGTGCCCGCCGGCCCCGAGGTCGGTGAGCTGGGGTTCCGGTTCCCCGTACAGACCGTCATCCGCGATCACGCCACCGACTACCGCGGCTACGCGGGCCGGGTGACCGCCGGACAGATCCGACCCGGCGACACGGTGTATCTCGGCTCGGGGCGCACCACGACGGTCACCGGCATCGACACCCCGGACGGGGAGGCGGAGCTCGCGCTGCCCGGCGACTCCGTCGTGCTGCGCCTGGCCGACGACATCGACCTCACCCGCGGTGACCTCATCGCCGGCGCCGACCGGCCCGACGACGTCCGCGAGTTCACCGCCACACTCGTCGGCCTGGCCGAGAAAGCCGTCCGCCCGGGCCAGCTGCTCAAGCTGCGCTACGGCACGTCCCTGGTCCGGGGCCGGGTCACCCGGATCACCGCGGGCATCGACATCGACGCCCCGGTGGACGACGTGGTGCGGGACGCCCCGGACGAACTCGCCCTCAACGACATCGTGCGCGCCGAGATCCAGGTCGCCGAGGCCCTGCCCGTCGACGGTTTCACCGCCCGCGGTGCCGTCGGTTCCCTCCTGCTCATCGACCCCGCCTCCGGGGACACCCTCGCCGCCGGCCTGGTCGACGGCACCGGCGGCGGTGGTGGCCGTGACTGACCCGCGTCCCGCACTGATCACCCTGTCCCACGGATCCCGGCACCCCCACGCCGACGCCGGTATCGCCGCACTGAGCGCGGCCGCCGGTGACCTCCTGGACCTGCCCGCGCACCCGGCGCACCTGGACCTGTCGACGCCCACCCTGCCGGACGTCGCCCTCCGGCTCGCCGTCGAGGGCGTCCGGGAGGCCGTCGTCGTGCCGCTGCTGTTCACCCGCGCGTTCCACGCGACGACCGACGTCCCCGAGGCGGTGCGCGCGGCCACGGCAGTTTCCGGGCTACGGATCACCCTCGCGGACGGGCTCGGTACCGGCCCGGATCTCGTCGACGTTCTCGCGGAGCGTCTCACGGTGGACCGCCCGGACCACCGCGACACCGTCCTCCACCCGGTGGGAACATCCAGTGCGCGGGCCACCGCTGACCTGACGCGACTCGGGGCGGAGCTCGCCGAGCGGACCAATCGCCGCATCGACGTCATCGCGGCCACCGGTCCGGGGGGCGGGCCGGACGCGGTCCTCGACCGCGCCCGCGCCGCCGGTTCGCTGCACGTCCTCCCGTTGTTCGTCACACGCGGTCTGCTGCTCGACCGGCTGACCGACCGCCTGCCCGCCACCCGCCCCGGGGGCCCGGACATCTCGGTCAGTGCCCCGCTCAGCCCCGACCTCGCCGGAATCGTCGCCACCCGATACTCCGACGCCCTGAACAGCGACCGGACACCGGCATGCGTACCCTGATCCTCATCGCCCTGGCCGGTGCCATCGCGCAGCTCGTCGACGGTGCACTCGGCATGGGCTTCGGCGCGACGTCGACGACCATGCTCATCCTCGCCGCCGGCCTCGGCCCCGCGCAGGCGTCCGCCGTGGTGCACACCGCGGAACTCGGGACGACCCTGGCCTCCGGAATCAGCCACTGGCGCTTCGGCAACGTCGACTGGCGGCTCGCACTGCGCCTCGGCGTCCCGGGCGCGGTCGGCGCGTTTCTCGGGGCCTACGTCCTGTCGAACCTCTCCACCGCTGCCGCAGCCCCCGTCACGGCGGGAATCCTCACCGCCATCGGGCTGCACCTCCTGCTGCGCTTCTCCCGCGGCGCCCCGCACCACGCGGTCGCCACGGACACCCGCCGCCGGGGACGGGTCCTCGGACTCCTGGGCCTGACCGGCGGATTCATCGACGCCTCCGGCGGGGGCGGCTGGGGACCTGTCACCGCCTCGACCCTGATGAGCCTCCGGCACGCCGAACCGCGCCGGGTCGTCGGAACCGTGAACACCTCCGAGTTCCTGGTGACCGCCGCCGCGACCACCGGGTTCGCGATCGGCATGCGGGAGGAGCTGCTCGCCCACCTGCCCGCCGTCGCCGCACTGCTCGTCGGCGGTGTGATCGCAGCGCCGTTCGCGGCGTGGCTCGTCAGCCGCATGCAGCCCGGTCTGCTCGGCGGGGCGGTCGGCACGGCGCTCATGCTCGTCAACGCACCCCGGGTGATCGGTGCCCTCGACACCGCGACGTGGGTGCTCCCCACCGTCGAAGGGGTGCTGCTGGCCCTCGGCGTGGGCCTGACCTGTTGCGGCGTACGTCGGATGCGGAAACAGACCAGGGTCCGGGTCATGGATGAGGCCGCCCCGGAGGTCCCCGGCCCCGTGGAACGGGGATGCGTGGGGGCCGGGACGGCCAGCTGAGGCCATGCCGGTGTCCCGGGGTCGCGGACGCGGTGAAGTGGAGGAGGTCACCCGTCGCCCGGATTCAACGGGGCGGCGGCTGACCTCCTCCATACACAGTCTGCGGTGACGAACAGCGGTTACATCAGCGGGACTGATCCTTGCTGAGCGCCTGGTCGGCGGGGAGGAACCACAGTCCGACCATCTCGCCCTCCCGGTTGTAACTGATCCGTCCCACGAGATCAGCCGCCTCGAAGTCGAGGAGCTGTTCGACGACGAGGACCTCGTCGGCGAGGCTCACCGTCTGCGCCGGGTGGCGGGCCTCGAGTTCGCCGCCGAGTGCCACGACCTGGGCCCAGGCATCCGCCAGGGATTTCGCGTCGAGTTCGTCGCCGAGTTTCGGGCCGAGCAGGTGCGCCGCGCCCTCCCAGTCGTGGGCCGTGAGGACGTCGAGGAAGGTCACGGCGCGGGTGACCGCCTCCTGCTGTTGGGTCGGGGTGGGTTTGTTCATGGGGTTTCCTGTCCGTGGGTCGATGGGGTTGCCGAACCTCTGGAACGCCGCCTGCCGGCTGATGCCGAGGGCGTTTCCGATGCTCTGCCACGTGGTGCCCCGTTCCCGGGCCGCGTGGACCAGTGTCCCCAGTGCCTCGGTGGACAGCAGCTGCATGGTGTGTGCCGTGGCCAGGGAGTGGGTGACGTCCCGGGGTGGGGTGTTTCTCGGGATTCTTTCGGTGCCGGGGGTGTCGATCTCCCGGAGTTCCGTGGCGAGCAGGGACACGACCTGGGTGAGCAGCGTGGCCAGTGTGGTGGTGTTCAGTGGTTCCGACATGTGTAAAGGTTATCTTTACATCCCGGAGGTGTCAAGGAAATCTTTACACGGTTACGGTGGCGGGACACGGTCACGGTGAGAGGTGCGGTCGGACTATGGGACGCGGGCACACGTGCGGTGGAGCGTAAGACAGGTGCACCGGATCGACGTGTCGCACACATCCTGCAGTGGGTGACGGGGTGCAGCGGCCGGGATGGACTCCCCGGTGGCTGGACCCGTGATGCGGGGCCACCACCTCGGGCATCCCGGGGTCGGCGCAGTTGCAATAGACCGACACGCGAAGACCCGGAGAGCGGTGATCACGTCGCAGTCCCGGGAACGGGCGGGATTCCGCGGTCCCGGAGGGGGACCGGTCACTCGCAGATCGGCACGCCTCGGGCGAGTCGGGCGATGCCGTCCCAGTCGATGGAGCCGGCCAGCGTCGCCGCGGACGCGAGTGCAGCTGCGGTGGGTGGGCCCGCGATCGTCGTCTCCGGCAGCCACCAGCCCTCCCACGAGGTGTAGGCCACGTCGCGTGCGTCGAGCAGCTCGCGGATCCGGCCCGCGTCCGCGAGCAGCGGCGTGCCCAGCGTCCCGACCCAGGCATCGGTCGCGATCCGGGTGGTGACGACCCGCGCCGCGGTCAGCGGGTCCTCCATGCCCGTGGTGTAGACACCGGGGGTCAGGCGTCCCGCCTCCCGCGTGGCGGAGAAGCCCCCGCCGGAGGCCACGTCGGGGGAGACCACGACGGCACCGTAGTGGCGGCGGAGCTCGGCGACCGTGATGTCAGCGCCGACGGACACGTTGCCGAAGAGCTTCAGGTGCGGTGTCGCCGGGGCGGTGGGCTTCTCGGTGAGGGTGTCCCCCGGGGCGTGTTCGGACAGCCCGTAGCGGATCAGGCCGAAGGGGGCCGGGACGCGTTCGAAAAGGTCGACGTAGATGTTGCAGCCGCACCCGACGAGCAGTTCGGCGGTCTGGATGCCGACCGGTCCGGCACCGACGACGGCGATCCTCTTGACGGGGTACATGTCTGTCCTTCCCGTACCGCAGGTCCGCGGCACACCGGTCGATTCTAACCGCACCGCACCGGGTCCTTTCCGTGCCTTAGAGTGTGGGGCATGGAACTTCGCGGATCAATCACCAACGGCCGGCCCCTCCTCGTCTTCGCCACCGACAGCGAGACGCAGGCCATCGACACCGACCTGCCCGTGCTCGTCACGGGCGTGGGCGTCCTGCGCGCGGCGATCGGCCTGACCGAGGTACTGACCGAGGCGCGTCTCGACGGGCGGGTGCCCAGCGCGATCATCAACCTCGGGACCTGCGGGGGGCTCATCGACGGCCCGAACGGTGTGTACGAGGTGCGCGAGGTGTACAAGCACGACTTCTCCTCCGAACTGCTGGAGGAGATCGACGGCAGGCCGGAGATCAATGCGCTGACCCTGCACACGTCCGGGCTGCTGCCCACCGCCCGACTCGCGACGGGCGACAGTTTCATCGCCGACACCGTCATCCGGACCCGGCTCGCTGAGCGCGCGGAGCTCGTGGAGATGGAGGGTTACTGTTTCGCCCGGATCGGTCACCGCTACGGCATCCCAGTGACCCTGCTCAAGCAGATCAGCGACGGCGCGAACGAGGAATCCGTCGGCACGTGGGCCGACGCCGTGGCGGAGGGCTCCCGCCAGCTGAACGATGCCCTGCACACCCTCGCCGATGCGGGCGCCCTCGTGCAGGCGGTCCCGGTCCCGGTCACCCGTCCCTGACCTGATGCACGGAAAAGTGCCCCGCACCGGTGACCGGTGCGGGGCACTCTCCTCTGTGGTGCGGAGCCTACTCGCCCGCGGTGCCGCCCTTACGGCTGAGGCGTCGGCGCATCGACCGGATGGCCGGGCCCATGTTGATCAGCGCCTTCGATCCGGCCGCGGTCTCTGTCTCGATCTCGTCGATCGTCCGCTCGCCGGAACGCAGGCTCACGATCTCCGCGTGGTAACGCAGCCACACGGCGATGGTCGCCGCGGCGGGAACCGCGAGGAACGCGCCGACGATGCCGAACAGTCCGCCACCGACCGTGATGGACAGCAGCACGATCACGGGGTGCAGGTTCATGGCCTTGCTCTGCAGCAGGGGGGAGAGGATGTTGCCCTCGATCTGCTGGACCGCGACGATCAGGATCAGGACGAAGATGGCGGTGGTCAGGCCGTTGGAGACCAGTGCGACCAGCACGGCGATCGCACCGGCGGAGATGGCACCGACGATCGGGATGAACCCACCGAAGAAGGTGATCACGGCGAGCACGAGCGCCAGCGGGACACCGAGGACCACGAGGCCGACGCCGATGAAGATCGCGTCGATGAGGGATACGAGGGCCTGGGCGCGGATGAACCCGGACAGCGTGTTCCAGGTGCGGGTGAGCACCTCGGTGAGATGCCATCCGGCGGACCTGCCGACGTTGCGGCGCACCCACGGCAGGAAGGTGTATCCGTCCTTCAGGAAGAAGAACGTCAGCACCAGCATCAGTGCCATGGTGACGACGACGGAGGTCGCGGTGGACACACCCGCGAAGACACCGGACGCCAGTTTGTTCGCCACCCCGCCCGAGAGCAGGCCCGAGGCGCCGTCCTGGAGCTTCGCGGAGATCTCGTCTAGGACACCGTCGATCTGGTCGGTGTTGATGTTGAACGGGGGCTCACCGAGTCGGACCTGGAGCTTCTCCAGACCGGTGACACTCTGCTTGAACAGCAGTTTCGACTGTTCGGCGACCCGCGGAGCCATCGCCGCGAAGACCCCACCGATGGCGCAGAGGGCACCGACGAGAACCAGCAGGGATGAGAGGCTGCCCGGAACGCCGTGTTCCTTCAGCCAGCGCACCGGCGGCCACAGCACCGTGCACAGCAGGATCGCGAGCAGGATCGGCAGGACACCGGTCCAGATGATTCCGAGTCCGAGCCACGCGATGCAGCTGGCGACGGCCACGATGATGAACCGCAGGGCCCAGCCGGCGACCCAGCGGCCGTCCCGGCCGATGATGACGGCCCGATCGAGCCGATCGGGATCCTCCGCGGAAACCGGGTCCGCGGACCGTTCGCCGACGACCGACGCCGTGTGGTCGGTGTCGCGGTTGATGGCGTTGAAGATGGTGTCTTCGGATGACGTCGAAGCGGAGGACCTGCTCGACGTGGTGGACTCCAGCTCAGAGATGGAATCGTCGGAGTTCCCCGGGACCCGGGGGTTGTGATGTTCGCTCATAGTGGTTGGAAACTATGCCACAGAGACCGGCCCTCTGGTAGTCCGGTGACCTCGAACTGAGGGAGGGGAGCCGTCCGGTCGACGGGTGGGGCTCCCCTCCGGTCGGGTTCCGGTCAGTTGGACAGGCCCCTGATGTACCCGAAGCGGTGCTCGGTGGTGGAGATCGCCTGCTCGAGGAGGAACGGCAGCAGCTCCCGACGGCCGTCGGCCAGCACGGGCTGATCGAGGATCACGGAGCCCGATTCGGCGGCCGCCCGGTAGAGCTCGTCGGGCACCTCGCCCAGGGCACGGATCCGGGCGGAGGCAGTGGTCGCGATCTCCGCGGCGAAGTCCTCGTCGGACAGGGCCCGGATCCCGGCGCCGAGGGCACCGAGCTCCGCGGCGGTCGCGGCCGCCGCGGACACGTCGATGTCCGTCCCGGTGATCTGACTCGCGAGCTTCATCCGGAGCAGGTCCCGTACCGCGGCCCCGGATCCGACGCGCACCCGCAGCGGCTGCAGGAGCGGCCGGTAACGGAAGACGTTCGATTCGGCGAGGAGCGCGGTGCGGTCGTGTTCCACGCCGAACTCCGTCTGCCACGCGTAGGCGTCCGCCTCCGCGGAGCGACGCAGCCAGTGGTTGTCCGCCGGGGTGAGCGTCGGGCCGAGCTGCGCCTTGAACTCGCGCAGCGTCTGGGCGATCGGCGTGCTGACCGACCCGGAGTGCAGCTCGTTGAGGTCCCCCTCGGACCAGGTGCCCTGCTGCCCGATGTAGTTCGGACCGCCCGCCTTCGCCCCGGAGCCGAGGGAGGAATTCTTCCAGCCGCCGAACGACTGCCGCTCGACGATGGCTCCGGTGATGCCGCGGTTGATGTAGGCGTTGCCCACCTCGACGTGCTCGCGCCAGTAGGCGATCTCGTCGGTGTCCAGCGAGTGCAGCCCGCCGGTCAGTGCGAAACCGGTGGAGTTCTGCCACTCGACGGCCTCCTCGAGGGACTCCGCCCGCATGATGCCGAGGACCGGTCCGAAGCACTCGTGGGTGTGGAACCAGGACCCCGGTTCGACACCGTCGCGCAGGCCCGGTGACCACAGTCGGCCGCTGTCGTCCAGCGGCCGCGGCTTGACCAGCCACCGCTCACCCTCGTCGAGCTGCGTCAGGCCGCGTTCGAGTTTCTCGCCGGGAGGTTCGATGAGGCCGTTCATCGTCGTCGAGATGTCGGTGCCGTAGCCGACGTGGAGAGACTCGACGGCGTCGACCAGCTGGTTGAGGAAACGCTTCGACCTGCCCACCGAGCCCACCAGGATCACCAGCGACGCCGCCGAGCACTTCTGCCCGGCGTGTCCGAACGCGCTCCGGTAGACGTCCGCGACCGCGAGATCGGGGTCCGCTGACGGGGTGACGATGATGGCGTTCTTGCCGCTGGTCTCCGCGTTGATGACCATGCGCGGCTTCCAGCTGCGGAACAGTTTCGCGGTCTCCGATGCGCCGGTGAGGATGACGGAGTCCACGTCCGGGTGGCTCACCAGACGCTTGCCTGCCTCGTCCTCGTCGGCGTTGACCAGCTGGAGCAGATCCTCACCGATCCCCGCCGCACGCAGCGCGGCGACGGCGATCTCCGCGCAGCGCACCACCTGGGGTGCGGGTTTGATGATGACGGCGGCGCCCGCGGCGAGTGCCGCGAACACACCCCCCATCGGGATGGCGACGGGGAAGTTCCACGGGGGAGTGACCACCACGACGCGGTACGGCTCGAAACGGACCCCGCGCACGCGGTCCAGGGCGCGTGCGGACTCCGCGTAGTAGCGGGCGAAGTCGATGGCCTCGGAGATCTCCGGGTCCGCCTCGGCGACGGTCTTGCCGGCCTCGTGCGTCATCACGGTGATCAGCTCGCCGCGGGCGTTCGCGAGCGCCCCGGCTGCCCGGTCCAGCAGCTCCGCGCGCTCGGCACCGGTTCTCGAGCCCCATTCGCGGCCCGCGTCCGCGGCCCGGGCCACGGCGGCATCGATGTCGTCCACCGATGTCACGACATCGGACTCCACTTCGCCCGGGTCCCGGTCCAGCGCCTCGATGGCCCACTCGCGGTTCGCGGGCAGGGAGGGGTCGGTGTCCGGTTCGCCGATGAAGTGGCCGGGCACGGAGCCCGAGGACGTGCCAACGTTCTCCGCGGCTTCGGCGGTGCGGTCCTGGGTCCGGCGCGGGCCGGCCGCGGTGGACCAGCGCTCCGCGACCGACGACCGGAACCGCTGGCGCTGGCTCTGCATCGGCGTGAGTCCGTCGTCGCCGGTGATCTCCGGGGCGAACAGCGCGTAGAGGAAGTTCTGCTTCGCTCCGTTCTCCTCGAGGCGGCGGACCAGGTAACTCACCGCGACGTCGAAGTCCTCGTCGTGTACGACAGGTGTGTAGAGGATCAGGTCCCCGACCACGTCCCGTACAGCGCGGGCCTGGGACGGGGCCATGCCCTGGAGCATCTCCACGTCGAGCTGGTGCTCCACGCCGCGTTCCACGGCGAGTTCGTGGGCGAGGGCGACGGTGTAGAGGTTGTGCGACGCCACACCGATGCGGACGTTGTCGGCGTGTTCGGGCTGGAGGATCCAGTCGAGGAGCCGGATGTAGTTGGCGTCGACCTCGGCCTTGGTCAGGTACGGTGTCTGCTTCCAGTCGTGGATCTCGGCCTCGACGCGCTCCATCGACAGATTCGCACCCTTGACCAGGCGGATCTTTATCTTCGCCCCGCCCACGGCGCGGCGCCGGGTGGCGAACTCCGCCAGTTCCTGCAGCGCGCCGAGAGTGTCGGGCAGGTAGGCCTGCAGGACGATGCCCGCCTCCAGCGGCAGGAACTCCTCCTCGGACAGTAGCTCGGTGAACAGGCGGATCGTCAGGCGCAGGTCCCTGTACTCCTCCATGTCCAGGTTGATGAAGGGGTGCGGGTCCCGGGACAGTGCCCTGCGGTACAGCGGCCGCAGGGTCTCCTTCAGTCGCGCGGTGTTGCCCTCGATGTCCCACGGGTTGAGCTGCGCGCACACCGAGGATGCCTTGATGGAGACGTAGTCGACGCGTGGATTGTCCAGCAGATCAAGGGTCCGGTTGAGGCGGGACTCCGCCTCCCGGTCGCCGAGGACGGCCTCACCCAGGAGGTTGAGGTTCAGGCGGAATCCCTGCTCGCGGGACCGGTCGAGCAGCTTGTTCAGGGCCGAACCCTCGGCGTCGAGAACCAGATGGCCCACCATCTGACGCAGTCGCTTGCGGGCGATCGGCATGACGATGTCCGGAAGCCAGGGCGCGACGATCGACCCGGCGGTGACCAGGCCACGGTCGACCGGCCCGACGAAGTCGGGGACCGTGCCGCGCCCCTTGAGCGGGCTGGCGAGATTGGCCAGCTCGCGGGCGGAGACGTGGTTGTCCTCGGGGCGGGCGACCCGGTCGACGAAGCCCATCGTGAAGTCGATTCCGTCGGTGTCGTGCACCAGCGCGGCGAGCTGTTCGGTGGATTTCGCCTCCTTCCGCGACTCGTCCGAGCCGGTGGCGTTGAGCCACGTCTCGGCACGGGTGATCGCGGCGGAGCTGACCTTCTCGACATCGCCGGTGTTGGTGGGCGCGTGGGGGAGGGACATGAGTGGGTGTACTCGCTTTCGTGGACGGTCACCGGCGTTCCGACGGCCGTCGGTGCGGCGGGCCGGTGGGTGACTCGGGGAGTCGGGCCCCGCTGTGTCGGGGAACTGCGGTGGTGCGGACCGCCGTCAGAGGTTCGTCCGGGGAAACCGGGGCCCGATGTGGGTGATCGGGTGGGGCGGGGTCAGACCGGCGGGCGGTCACCGACGGGGCGGCGGCGACCGCCGCACGCCTGAGCGGTGGTGGAGGCCCCGTGCGTGGGCGGCCGAACGGACGGGGTGTGTGAAACCACTGCCGCGCACCGCCTTTCTGCTCGGGTACCGGGCCGGGTCCGACTCGGGGAGGGAGGTCGTGCATCCCGTGCGTTCCCCCGCCGGAGACTGTGTCCCCATCCTAGGTGGCCACCCGGTTCGGGGGGAAGGGCTTCCGTGAAACCGGGATACGCGGTCGGTGGAGTGTGGGAATCGTCCACCCGCCCGCGCTGTGGCCGCGGCGGGGCGGCTCAACGGGGCCCGACGTGGCCGGCCGTGGCATCCGGGAGGTGTGGAAACACCGCGTGGCGGTCCCGGATGTCGGCGCGCGGATGGCCGATGCGGGCCGGATTCCGGGATGCCGTGGGAGGGTTGGTGCGGGGATTTTGGCGCGTCTCCTCCGCCGGGCTTCGACAAAAGGCCAGGTAATGGGTATTTTTGGGACTGTGTTCCAGATCACTTTCAAAAAGTTGAGCGTACCGGGAACAACTTTGCACCGAGGGCCGTTGTGATGGGTGAAGAGGTTGAGTGGCCCGCACTCAAGGAGATTGTTAACATCTTCTCCGGAAGTTGAGTCGGGGGCAGTCAACCGCCGATAGACGACACAGACACACAAAGGAGAACCATCACATGGGACGCGCAGTAGGTATCGACCTCGGAACCACGAACTCGGTTGTTTCCGTTCTTGAGGGTGGCGACCCCACCGTCATCGCCAACGCCGAGGGTTCCCGCACCACCCCGTCCGTCGTCGCCTTCGCCAAGAACGGCGAGGTTCTCGTCGGACAGTCGGCCAAGAACCAGGCCGTGACCAACGTCGACCGCACCATCCGCTCCGTCAAGCGCCACATCGGCGAGGACTGGAGCGTCGACATCGACGACAAGAGCTACACCCCGCAGGAGATCTCCGCCCGCATCCTGATGAAGCTGAAGCGCGACGCGGAGGCCTACCTGGGTGAGGACGTCACCGACGCCGTCATCACCGTCCCCGCCTACTTCGAGGACGCGCAGCGCCAGGCCACCAAGGAGGCTGGCCAGATCGCCGGGCTCAACGTCCTGCGCATCGTCAACGAGCCCACCGCCGCGGCCCTCGCCTACGGCCTGGAGAAGGGTGACAAGGAACAGACCATCCTGGTCTTCGACCTCGGTGGCGGTACCTTCGACGTCTCCCTGCTCGAGATCGGCGACGGCGTCGTCGAGGTCCAGGCGACCTCCGGCGACAACGACCTCGGTGGTGACGACTGGGACCAGCGCATCGTCGACTGGCTCGTCGAGAAGTTCAAGTCCGCCCACGGCATCGACCTGACCAAGGACAAGATGGCCCTGCAGCGTCTGCGTGAGGCCGCCGAGAAGGCCAAGATCGAGCTCTCCAGCTCCCAGCAGGCCTCCATCAACCTGCCCTACATCACGGTCGACTCCGAGAAGAACCCGCTGTTCCTCGACGAGACCCTGTCCCGCACCGAATTCCAGCGCATCACCTCCGACCTGCTCGACCGCACCAAGAAGCCCTTCAACCAGGTCATCAAGGACGCCGACATCTCCATCAACGACGTCGACCACGTCGTCCTCGTCGGCGGTTCCACCCGTATGCCCGCCGTCGTCGACCTGGTCAAGGAACTGACCGGCGGACGCGAGCCCAACAAGGGCGTCAACCCGGACGAGGTTGTCGCCGTGGGCGCCGCCCTGCAGGCCGGCGTGCTGCGCGGTGAGGTCAAGGACGTGCTGCTCCTCGACGTCACCCCGCTGAGCCTCGGCATCGAGACCAAGGGCGGCGTGATGACCACGCTCATCGAGCGCAACACCACCATCCCGGCCAAGAAGTCCATGACCTTCACCACCGCCGAGGACAACCAGCCCGAGGTCGGCATCCAGATCTACCAGGGTGAGCGCCAGATCGCCGCGCACAACAAGCTGCTCGGTTCCTTCCAGCTCTCCGGTATCGCGCCGGCACCCCGCGGCGTCCCGCAGATCGAGGTCACCTTCGACATCGACGCCAACGGCATCGTCCACGTCACCGCGAAGGACAAGGGCACCGGCAAGGAGAACACGATCAAGATCCAGGACGGCTCCGGCCTGTCCCAGGAGGAGATCGACCGGATGATCAAGGACGCCGAGGCCCACGCCGAGGAGGACAAGAAGCGCCGCGAGGAGCAGGAGGTCCGGAACTCCGCGGAGTCCATGGTCTACCAGACCCGCAAGTTCATGGAGGACTCCTCCGACAAGATCGGCGAGGACACCAAGGAGAAGGTCGAGGCAGCCGCCAAGGAGGTCGAGGAGGCGCTCAAGGGCGAGGACATCGAGGCCATCAAGACGGCCGTCGAGAAGCTGTCGACCGAGTCCCAGGAGATGGGCAAGGCCATCTACGAGGCCGAGGCCGCGGCGGGAGCCACCCAGGCCGACGCCGGTGACGCCGACTCGGACGTCGTGGACGCCGAGGTCGTGGACGAGGACGACGAGGAGAAGAAGTAGATGACCGAACCGATCGGTACCGACAAGAACCCGGACGAGGTTCTCGAGGGTGACGCCGTGGCCAACGATCTCCGGGAGGCCGCGGACACCGCCCACGAGCGCGCGGTGCACGAGGAGCAGGCCGTCATCGACAGCGAGAACGACGACAGCGACGAGGAGGCGACCCAGTGAGCCAGGACGAAGGAGCAATGCCGGACAACCCCGGCGACCCGGCCGCGACCGATCCGGAGGCCACGTCCCCGGAGAGCGCGGAGTCGGCCGTGGCCGACGCCGAGGCTGCCGCTGACGCGGAAGCCGCCGACGCCGAACTCGATGAGGCACTCGCCAGCGTCGCGGCCGACGAGGCCGCCGGGGACGCGGAAGCCGCGGCGGACGGGGAACCGGATCTCTCGGCGGAACTCGCCGAGAGGACCGAGGACCTGCAGCGGGTCACCGCGGAGTACGCCAACTACCGGCGCCGCACCGAACGTGACCGGCAGGCGGTCATCGCCTCCGCGAAGGCATCCGTCGTCAACCAGCTGCTCGACGTCATCGACGATCTCGAGCTCGCGGAACGGCACGGCGACCTCACCGGCCCCCTGAAGTCCGTCAACGACAAACTCCGCGGGGTGCTCAACCGGCTCGACGTCGCGGAGTTCGGCGCCGAGGGCGACGAGTTCGACCCTGAGCGGCACGAGGCCGTCCAGGATCTGTCCGACGGTGACGACAAGGTCGTCGGGACGGTCCTGCGCCGTGGTTTCGCGATGGGGGACCGGCTGCTGCGCACCGCGATGGTGATCATCACCGATCCCCGGGAATCCGCCCCCGAGGCCGACGCCGCCGGGGACGGCGACGACACCGCCACGGAGTGACGTGGCGGCGGGGCGGTGGCGACACCGCCCCGGTGTCCGGCCCGCTGCGGCGGACCCCGGACACCACCGAACAACTAGAATGACCTTGAACCCGTGCATGACGCGGAGGGAGGAGATGCCCAATGGCCGAGCGTGAATGGGCTGAGAAGAACTACTACGCGGACCTGGGTGTCTCCTCGTCCGCATCAGCCGAGGAGATCAAGCGGGCGTACCGCAAACTCGCCCGGGACAACCACCCGGACAACCATCCCGGTGACAAGAACGCGGAAGAACGCTTCAAGCGTATCGCCGAGGCCTACGACGTCGTCGGTGACGAGAAGAAGCGCAGGGAATACGACGAGATGAAGGCCATGCTCGCGTCCGGAGGACTGCGCGGCTTCGGCGGAAAAGCGGGGTCCGGCTTTCCGGGCGGGTTTCGCCAGACGCAGGGGGACTTCGACGTCTCGGATCTCTTCGGAGGAGATGGAGGATTTACTGCGGAAGGGGGTCTGGGTGATATCTTCGGTGGCTTTTTCAACCGCGGCCACGGTCCTCGCCACGCAGCTCAACCGTCGCGGGGGGCCGACGTCGAAACTGACATCACACTTGATTTCCGGGAAGCTGCGCAAGGGGCGACGATCCCCGTAGAGCTCAAGGGTCCGGCACCGTGCACGCGGTGCCACGGCTCGGGCTCCCGCTCCGGGAAGACCAGCCGCTGCGACAGCTGCAGCGGAACCGGGTTCACGAGCGAGAACCGCGGCGCTTTCGGGTTCTCCGCCCCGTGCCAGGATTGTGGCGGCAACGGTCAGACCATCTCCGATCCGTGTCCGGACTGCTCCGGAACCGGAACCGTCAACCGCACCCGGTCCATCACCGTCCGGGTACCCGCCGGGGTCATCGACGGCCAGAAGGTGCGGCTCGCGGGCCAGGGGGAGGCCGGTCCCAACGGGAGGCCGTCGGGAGACCTCTTCGTCACGGTCCACGTCCGCAGGGACAAGGTGTTCACGAGGTCCGGAACCACCCTCGAGGTCGAGATACCGGTCTCGTTCGCGGAGCTGGCACTCGGCGACACGATCACCGTTCCGACCCTCGACTCACCCGTCCGCGTGAAGGTTCCCGCCGGAACCCCCGACGGCCGGACCCTGCGGGTCCGTGGCCGCGGTATCCCGAAACGCGACGGGACGAAGGGCGACCTCATGGTCACGGTGAAGGTCACGGTCCCGGAGAATCTCGGGCCCGCGGCGACCAGCGCCCTGCGCGCCTACGCGCAGGCGGAGAAGGAATCCGGATTCGATCCCCGCGCGAACTGGGCGGGATCGGCGTAGACGACGCGTGGGTCGGTCGGATGCCGGAGACGCATCCGCACCGACCCGGCACCCGGACCGGTACCAGACCGGGCCGGCCACGACACACCCACACGAGGAGGTGAGGGAGCGATGCCGCACAGTGACCGGCGGTTCCAGTCCCGGGACGGCACCTCCCCGGAGCACGAAGAGGTTTTCGTCATCTCGGTGGCTGCGGAGCTCGCGGGAATGCACGCGCAGACCCTCCGCACCTACGACCGTATGGGGTTGGTGACCCCGATGCGCACCCGCGGCGGGGGGCGCCGCTACTCCCGCTCCGACGTCGCGCTCCTCAGGGAGATCCAGCGCCTGAGCCAACAGGAGGGGGTGAACCTCGCGGGCATCAAGGCGATCATCGACCTGACCCAGTCCAATGAGCGTCTGCGCCGGGAGGTGGAGACCCTCAGATCCGACAACCAGCGGTTGAGTGAGGCGCTCGAGCGGGAACGTAGGGCGCCCCGGACCAGGGGCGAGCTCGTCGAGGTTCCCGAGTCCACCGCGGTCGTCATCTGGGAGCCGCGACGGAAACGGCGCAACCGTCACTCCTGAGGTACCGGGAACCGGGACCGCACCGGACCGCCGTCCGGCTGCGGTCCCGGTTTCGTTTCGGGGGCTGAATGCCCCATCCGAAGCGGTAAAAACGGCGACACGGAATTCCTGAAAAAGGCGTGAGAAACGTCATTAACACCCCCAGATGGGGTATTTGCAACGACTGTATTGGCATCTTTCGCAAAATGTGAAGAAATGGCTAGTCGGCGAGGAGTTCTGGCTCTGGTGGCGATGTTGTGTCCCGCCTCACTGTGTCCGTTAGCGCATTTAGTGATGTGGGACACAGAGAAATGTGGCTAGTGTGGGATCCACTGCACGGTCGGATCCTCCGACTCACGCCGGTGGAGATTCATTCCCCGCGTGAGTGTCGGGGGCCGGCCGCCATCGCCGAACAAGTGAGGATCCCAATGACTGTCTACGCCAATCCCGGAACCGAGGGTTCCATCGTCTCCCCCAGGGAGCGCTACGACAACTTCATCGGTGGCGAGTGGGTCGCCCCGGTCGACGGCGAGTACCTGGACAACATCAGTCCGATCACCGGTGAGGTCTACACCCGCTTCGCCGCAGGCAAGGCCGCGGACATCGAGAAGGCGCTCGACGCTGCCCATGCGGCGGCGCCGGGCTGGGGCAGCACCCCGCCCGCGGAGCGGGCCCTGATCCTGCACCGGATCGCCGACCGGATCGAGGAGCACCTGGAGGAGCTCGCCGTCATCGAGACCTGGGACAACGGCAAGCCGGTGCGCGAGTCCCTCGCCGCTGACCTGCCGCTCGCGGTCGACCACTTCCGGTACTTCGCCGGCGTCACCCGCACGGCGGAGGGCCGACTGTCCGAGATCGACGACAACACCGTGGCCTACCATTTCCAGGAGCCGCTGGGCGTCGTCGGGCAGATCATCCCCTGGAACTTCCCCATCCTGATGGCGACCTGGAAGCTCGCCCCGGCGCTGGCCGCGGGCAACTGCGTCGTGCTCAAGCCCGCCGAGCAGACCCCCATCTCGATCATGCACCTGATGGAGGTCATCGCCGACATCCTCCCCGCCGGTGTCGTGAACGTGGTCAACGGTCTCGGGTCGGACGCCGGTGCCGCCCTGTCGGGCTCCGACCGGATCGCGAAGATCGCGTTCACCGGATCCACGGAGGTCGGCCGCCTCATCAACAAGGCCGCGGCGGACAAGATCATCTCGGTGACCCTGGAGCTCGGCGGCAAGTCCCCGAACGTGTTCTTCGCCGACGTTCTGGACAGGAAGGACGACTTCCTGGACAAGGCGGTCGAGGGCATGGCCATGTTCGCGCTCAACCAGGGCGAGGTCTGCACCTGTCCCTCCCGTGCACTGGTGCAGGAATCGATCATCGACGAGCTCATGGAGCTGGTCGTCGCCAAGGTCGAGAAGGTCCGGATGGGCAATCCGCTGGACACCGACACCATGCTCGGCGCGCAGGCCTCCGAGGAGCAGATGCAGAAGATCACCGGCTACCTCTCCTCCGGCCCCCAGGAGGGTGCTGAGGTGCTCACCGGTGGCGGGGTCGCCAGGATCGACGGTCTGAACGGCTACTACATCCAGCCGACGATCTTCCGCGGCGACAACACGATGTCGTGCTTCCGGGAGGAGATCTTCGGACCGGTCCTAGGTGTCACGACGTTCACCGACTTCGACGACGCGATGCGCATCGCCAACGACACCAACTACGGCCTCGGTGCCGGTGTCTGGACCCGCGACAACAACACCGCCTACCGCGCCGGGCGTGCGATCCATGCGGGCCGTGTGTGGGTGAACAACTACCACTCCTACCCGGCGCACGCCGCGTTCGGCGGGTACAAGGAGTCCGGCATCGGGCGTGAGAATCACGCCATGATGATGGCCCACTACACCCGAACCAAGAACATGCTGGTGTCCTACGACACCAAGCCCACCGGGCTCTTCTGAGTCCGCGCGGTCCCGGCCGGTCGATGACCGGTCCGGTACCGCGAGCACGTCTCCGCCATCATTTCCGGTCAGGTTCACACGGTGCCCCGCACGGTGTGGCCTGACCGGAGGCATGTTCCCCCATTGTTGAAAATAGTTGCCAATTGGCTGAATTGCAAACGGACCACCGCGTCCACCCCCACAGGAGGATTTCCACATGAGTCACGCACCCGAAAAGTTCACCGCCGCCGTCGTCGACGAGTTCGGCCCCGAGGTCACCGTCCGCGAGGTCGACCTCCCGGAGCCCGGCCGCAACCAGGCCCTGGTCAAACTCCAGGCCTCCGGCATCTGCCACACCGACCTGCACGCCGCCGAGGGCGACTGGCCGGTCAAGCCCCCACTGCCCTTCGTTCCCGGCCACGAGGGCGTCGGTGAAGTGGTCAAACTCGGACCCGGCGAGCACGACGTGGAACTCGGTGACATCGTCGGCAACGTCTGGCTCTGGTCCGCCTGCGGTACCTGTGAGCAGTGCCGCACCGGCTGGGAGACGCTGTGCAACGACGCCGAGTACGGCGGATACACCGTCGACGGTTCCTTCGGCGAGTACATGCTCGTCGACACCCGCTACTGCGCCCGGATCCCGGAGGGCGCCGATCCGCTCGAGGTCTCCCCGATCCTCTGCGCCGGCGTCACGGTCTACAAGGGCCTGAAGATGACCGAGACCCGCCCCGGTCAGTACGTCGTGATCTCCGGCGTCGGTGGTCTCGGCCACATCGCCGTCCAGTACGCCGTGGCCATGGGCATGCGCGTCATCGCGGTCGACATCGCCGACGAGAAGCTCGAACTGGCCAAGAAGCACGGCGCGGAGTTCACCATCAACGCCCGGGAGAAGGATCCGGCCGAGGCCGTCATGGAGTTCACCGGTACCGGTGCCCACGGCGTGCTGGTCACCGCCGTCCACGAGGCCGCCTTCGGGCAGGCCATCAACATGGCGCGCAAGGGCGGAACCATCGTGTTCAACGGCCTGCCCCCGGGAGAGTTCCCCGCCCGCATCTTCGACATCGTCTTCAAGGCGCTCACGATCCGCGGTTCCCTCGTGGGTACCCGCCAGGATCTCGAGGAGGCCCTGGACTTCTACGCCCGCGGCCTGGTCAAGCCCACCATCGCCGAGTGCAAGCTCGACGACGTGAACAGTGTCTTCGAGGACCTGCGCAAGGGCAGGATCGACGGCCGCATGGCCATCCGCTACTGAGTGGACACGGTCACCCGGATCTGAGCTGATCCGGGTCACCACCCCCCGGTCCCGGGCCGCCCCATCGTGGGTGCGCCCGGGGCCGGGCCCATTCATCCCCCACCGTCCCTCAGCGCGACCGCACCCGCCGCAACGCATCGAGTACGGCCGGATCCCCGAAGTAGTCACTGTGGCCGCCTTCCGCGGGAATCACCTCGGCACCGAAACCGGCGCTCGCGGGATCCCGTCCGTGCACGCCCGCGACAGCGGAATTCACGAGGCCGATCGGATCAGTGGGGCTCCTGGCTGCGAGGATCCGGGGATCCGGGGAGTTCAGCTGCAGCTCGTCCACCCCGGTCACCCCGGTTCCCGGACTCCCGAGAAACATGATGGCGTCCGCGTCGAGTCCTCCGCTGCTTCCCGCGGCGGCCAGCCCGGTCACCAGGGATCCGTAGCTGTGGGCCACCACGGTCCGGTGCACCGACGAACCGCGGCGTTCGGTGAGCGAGTGCATGAAGGTCCGGAGCTCCGCCGCGCCCAGCCGCGCCGAGATGTCCTGCCCGCCGTCGATGACCGTTGCCGGGGGCCGGTACCCGTTCCACACGATGACCGCGCCACCCACCTCCCGGTGGAGGTCACGCCCCCGGTCGAGGGCTCCCGCCATCGACTCCGGGTCGCCGGAACCGACGCCGGACACCATCGTGATCACGGATTCGGCGGAGTCGATGTCACCGAACGCGGCGACCAGATGCCCGTCCCCGGCCTCCAGGACGACCATGCCCGGGAACCGGTCCGCGAGCTCCCTGAGTCCGTCGTCCGCATCGGCCATGTTGAGCTCGTGCAGGTGGGCAACGGAGATGTCCGGGGTGGCCGGAAGCGGCAACCGCGCCGGGGCCGGTGTGTACACGTCCTCCAGGGCCGCCATGCACCGCTTCCTCCGCTCGTCGAACGGAGTCAGGGGAAGGAGCAGCTCGAGGCGGGTCGCGCAGTGCCGGTCGAGGAGGAGCCCCTCACGTCTTATCCGGCCCAGCATGAGATTGAATACCTCGGACTCCTCGAGCAGGTCGTCCGTGAGCGCGATGACCACGCCCGCCACCTCCGCGAGCCCTCTGGCCCGGGCGACCTCGAGGATGCGGTCGTACTCGTCCTCCAGCGCGGACTGGAGAGAGGCGACCCGGGAGAGAACGGAGACGGCGGTCCCGATGAGTTCCGCGGTGGCGTCCCGCAGCGCGGAGACGCGCTCCTCCCTGCCCTCCGCCGCGGCGAAGGAGGAGCCGCGCAACCCCCGGTGTGCGGACGTGGCCCACTGTCGTCTGTTGGTGTCGTTCGAGCGGACGATCACCGACCTGCCCCGGTCGAGATCGATCGCGACTGTCGCGAGGGTCCGCGACCAGGGCAGTGGCAGCAGGCGACTAGACATGGCCGATCCCGTCGAGATCCCCGGCGCCGGAGGCGTCGGACTCCCGGAGTCGGGAGACCAGGGTCCGGACACCGGATCGGAGTTCGGTCATCTCCGCCGACGTCTCGCCGAGCACCCGGGACCAGGAATCCACCAACCGTGACAGCACCGCGGCAGTCATCGAGCCAGGGGGTAGTTCGGGGAGAGATACCCGTGGATCGTCGGGCGCCCGCAGCGGACGGGTCGCGTCCTCGGAGAAGAAGATGCGGTTCACGTGGAGGGGCCTTTCGCTCGGGCGGCGGTGGACACGGGGTGGTCAGGCACAGAGTCGGTGATCCGGGGCGCCGACGCGCGACCGCCCGGGTCGGGCTGTGGACAACACGGTCGGGGAGTGTCCGATCCACCGGAGGCGCGGTGTCGGGCCGAACCGCGGCGAACGGCCGCGGAAACCCCTATCGTGGACCCATGCGAGCAGCTCTGGTCCAGATGCAGTCCACCGGCGACGTCGATGCGAACCTCGACGCCGTTCTCCGGCACGCCCGTACCGCAGCGGGGGAAGGTGCCGAACTCATCGTCTTCCCCGAGGCGACGATGCGTGCGTTCAAGACGGGACGCCTCGACACCGTGGCGGAGCCGGTCGACGGGCCCTTCGCTACGGCGGTGCGTGAGCTCGCCGAGGAACTCGGGGTCACGGTCGTGGTCGGCATGTTCACACCGGCCGACACCGTCGAGGTCGACGGAAAGACCGTCAACCGGGTGCACAACACCGCGCTGCTCACCGGCGGGGGACACCACCTCGGGTACCACAAGATCCACTGCTACGACGCCTTCGGTTTCCGCGAATCGGACACCGTCCGTCCCGGAGACGAACTGGTCGCGGTCGACGTCGGCGGTCTCACCGTCGGACTCGCCGTCTGCTACGACGTCCGTTTCCCGGAGCAGTTCACCGCACTCGCGGAGAACGAGGGGGTCCAGGTGATCGTCCTGCCCACCTCGTGGTCGGACGGCCCGGGGAAACTGCAGCAGTGGCGGGTGCTCACCGGGGCCCGCGCGCTGGATTCGACCTGCTACGTGCTGGCCGCGGGGCAGGCGCGCCCCGGCGGGGAGGATTCCGCCGGGGAGAACGACGGGCCGACCGGGATCGGTCACTCGGCGATCATCGGTCCGGACGGACTGCGCATCGTCGAGGCCGGTTACGGCGAGGACATCATCTACGCCGACATCTACGCCGACACGGTGGAGAAGACCCGGAGGTCGATCCCCGTGCTCGGCGCGAAACGGCGGTTCTGAGGAATCACACCGGATCGTGCCGGATGTTCTCCGCCGGGGTGCCCGCCGCCCGCATCGCTGCGGCGACGTCGGTCACGATGTCGTCAGGGCCGGCGATGAGCACGTCCCGATCCTCCCAGGTGCCGTAGCCGGGGACCACCTCCGCGAGGGAGCCGGTCTGCCGCATGTGCAGGCCGCGCGGGGCGGTCGAGTGCTCGGTGGGCCGCACCCACCACGGGTCGATCT
This sequence comes from Corynebacterium antarcticum, assembly GCF_016595285.2. Lineage (NCBI taxonomy): Bacteria > Bacillati > Actinomycetota > Actinomycetes > Mycobacteriales > Corynebacteriaceae > Corynebacterium > Corynebacterium antarcticum. Next base: position 206,696 of record NZ_JAENIP020000004.1, on the reverse strand, counting down.
CCCGGGTGACCACCGGGGTGACCGACAGCCACGGCGCTCCCGCGACCAGCTGCCAGAGTCCCCGGAGATCGTAGAGTTCGCCGGGGCTGTCCGCCCCGAAGAACAGGTGCACCCGGCGGTTTGTCCCGCGCATCAGCATGTCCAGGATGAGTGCGCGCACCGGGGCGAGGCCCGTGGAGTGCGCGACCATCAGGATGTCGCGTGACCCGTCGGCCGACAGCACACCGAGCGGAGAACCGATCCGCCAGCGGTCACCGGGTTCCGGGAACGCGAGGAGACGCCCGATGGTGTCGTCGCGGTCCGCGAAGACGTGGAACTCCACCTGGCCGAAGTCGTTGGCCGGGATCGACGGCGACAGGTGCCGCCACAGCCCGCGGGTTGTCGTGTCGCTGGTGACGGGAAGATACTGCCCCGAGGCATAGGATAGCGGTGACTGCGCGATCAGCCGGACGACGGACACCCGGGCGCACCTCCGCTCGACCTCGACTACCTCGGCGGGCCAGGAATCCGGGACTCCGGCGACGTCGCATTCCACGGCCGCCTCCGCCAGCACCCCGAAGCATCTGGCGATCGCGGTATCGGCGCCGGCGACGAGTTCCGGCGGGAGGTTCGCGATGATCCGTCCCGCCTCCTCCCGCGCGGCGCCGGCCAGCGACGCGTAGTGCGCCGTGGGCATCCGGTATCGCCGGTTCTCCCGTCCCAGTTGCGCGAGAATGGCGCGCACCCGCTCGGGGAGGGAGCCGTCGACGGGGGTGTTGGTCAGGACCCAGTCGAGCACAGTCGGCAGATCCGCGTGCACGTCGTGACTGTCGACCGGGAACAGCTCCCGGTCGCTCGGGTGCTCCCGGAAGAAACGCGCGTTGACCCCCTCGCGGAAGCTCTCCGCGTGGATGCGCAGCCGGATCGCCACCGGCTTCAGGGTCTCATGGTGCACACGTGTCATTGTGCCCCAGAAAACACGTGTCCCCGCACCGGTCACCCATTTTCGGTGGGATCCGTGGTGCGGGGAGTGTGTGCGGGGTGACCTAGTAGTACTCGCCCTGGCGGTAGTCCCAGCTCAGGAAGAACTCGGAGAGGTTGTTCATGATGCGGTCGCCGTCCAGACCGTTGCGGATCAGGACCGGGCACGGGGTGACGGAGCGCTCGCCCTTCTGCTCGGGGACGAGGTTGCCGTCCTTGTCCACCAGGGAGACCATGACGCCCTGCTCGTGGCGGGAGTCCTCGTCCTTGTCGGGCTGGATCGAGGCGACGTAGTCGTCGGCGGCGACGATGTAGTCGGCCTTGGACTCGATGCGCTCGCCGATGAACGCGACCTGGCCGCGGTTGCCGATGCCGGAGGGGTTCGCGGAGGAGGCGAAGGTGACCTTGCCCTGCTCCCAGTTCTTCGCCGCGATCTGCTCGGCGGGACGGCCGAAGCGGATGACGAAGCAGCTGGTGCCGCGGCCGTCGCGGGCCAGCTCGCGCACGGTGTCGTCGGGCATCTTCGCGATGGCGTCCTCACGCCAGGGCAGGATGCAGCCCAGCAGGATGTCCTGCTCCCAGTGGCGCTCGTAGAACGCGATGATCTCGTCGTTGACCTGGGCCAGTTCCTTCAGCTCATCGATGCTGGCACACAGGACCACGGCCGGCTTGTTCCGCTTGCGCTGCTTGGCGTCGAATTTACGCTCCAGGCCCTCGCCGTCGGTGGCCATGAGGATGTAGCCGACCTTGGTGGCGCAGACGATCAGACCGCCGTCGGCGGAGATCGCCTCGAAGGCCTCGGGGATGACCTCACCGGTCCACTGGGTTTTGGGCGTTGCTTCTGCCATTTTCTTCGGTGTCCTTTCTTCGGGCCACTGCGATGGGCGCGATGGTGGTCACGACCGCGCCGGTGTTTCAATATGTGGAATGTGATTCCTACTATATGGGATTGACGTCCGGTGGGCAACGTGGGGGATCGGGGGAGGGTGCTTGTGCCCCGCCTCCGTGGAGTGGACTGCAGGCGGGTAGGGGGCGGACGGCACAAAGTTGAGTCCTCGACTATAAAGGTGGCGAGCTGAAAAAAGTTTGAGTTGAGTGGAACAGACTCAACCCTTGTGACGTTGTACGGAGTGAAAGGCCGGTCCCCGGGGCAAGACCAGGGTGACCGGCGGCAGAACAGCTCACGACAGAACGACACGTAAGAAGAAGGGACAGACGGAGAACATGAGTTCTTTCACCCCCACCACCAAGACCCAGCAGGCGATGCAGGCCGCCCTGCAGGCCGCCTCCGCCAACGGCAACCCGGACATCCGGCCCGCCCACCTGCTCGTCGCCATCCTCGACCAGACCGACGGCATCGCCGCCCCGGTCCTCAAGGCCGCGGGCACCGACCCCGATGCCGTCCTCGCCGAGGCGAGGACCCTCGTCGCCGGTTACCCGAAGGCCCAGGGCGCGAACCTGGCGAACCCGAACTTCAACCGGGACGCCCTCAACGCGCTCACCGCTGCCCAGGAGCTCACCGGCGAACTCGGCGACGAATACGTCTCCACCGAGGTACTGCTCGCCGGAATCGCCCGCGGCGCCGGCGAGGCCGCCGACCTGCTGAAGAAGCACGGCGCGACCTATGACGCCATCAAGGGCGCCTTCACCACAGTGCGTGGCTCCACCAAGGTCACCACCGAGGATCCCGAGGGTCAGTTCCAGGCCCTGGAGAAGTACTCCACCGACCTGACCAAGCTCGCCCGTGAAGGCAAGATCGACCCCGTCATCGGCCGTGACTCCGAGATCCGCCGAGTCGTGCAGGTCCTGTCCCGACGCACCAAGAACAACCCGGTGCTGATCGGCGAACCCGGCGTGGGCAAGACCGCCATCGTGGAGGGTCTGGCCCGCCGCGTCGTCGCCGGTGACGTCCCCGAGTCCCTGCGCGGGAAATCCCTGATCAGCCTCGACCTCGGATCCATGGTCGCCGGCGCGAAGTACCGCGGCGAGTTCGAGGAGCGCCTCAAGGCGGTGCTCGACGAGATCAAGAACTCCGACGGGCAGATCATCACCTTCATCGACGAGCTGCACACCATCGTCGGCGCCGGAGCCACCGGCGACTCCGCCATGGACGCCGGCAACATGATCAAACCCATGCTCGCCCGCGGTGAACTGCGTCTCGTCGGTGCCACCACCCTCGAGGAGTACCGCAAGTACGTGGAGAAGGACGCCGCACTCGAGCGCCGTTTCCAGCAGGTCTACGTCGGTGAGCCCTCCGTCGAGGACGCCATCGGCATCCTCCGTGGGCTGAAGGAACGCTACGAGGTGCACCACGGCGTCCGCATCCAGGACTCCGCCCTCGTCGCCGCCGCGACCCTGTCCGACCGGTACATCACCTCCCGCTTCCTCCCCGACAAGGCCATCGACCTCGTCGACGAGGCCGCGTCCCGCCTGCGGATGGAGATCGACTCCTCCCCGCAGGAGATCGACGCACTCGAGCGCGTCGTCCGCCGCCTCGAGATCGAGGAGATGGCCCTGTCCAAGGAGAAGGACGCCGCGTCGAAGGACCGGTTGGACAAGCTCCGCCAGGAACTCGCCGATGAACGCGAGAAACTGAACGAACTGAAGGCCCGCTGGACCAATGAGAAGTCCGCCATCGACAAGGTCCGTGGCGCGAAGGAGGAACTGGAGCGCCTGCGTCAGGAATCCGAGATCGCCGAACGCGACGGCGACTACGGTCGTGTCGCCGAACTGCGCTACGGACGCATCCCGGAGTTGGAGAAGGAGGTCGCCGAAGCGGAGAAGAGCGTGGACAATCCGGGGGAGAACCAGCTGCTCACCGAGGAGGTCACGCCCGACGTCATCGCTGAGGTCGTTTCCGCGTGGACCGGTATCCCCGCCGGCAAGATGATGCAGGGTGAGACCGAGAAACTGCTCGCCATGGAGAGTGTCCTGGAGAACCGTGTCGTCGGTCAGCCCGAGGCCGTCGAGGCCGTCAGTGACGCCGTGCGCCGCTCCCGCGCCGGAGTCGCCGACCCGAACCGTCCCACCGGCTCGTTCCTCTTCCTCGGCCCGACCGGTGTCGGCAAGACGGAGCTGGCGAAATCACTGGCCGAGTTCCTCTTCGACGATGAGCGCGCCATGGTCCGCATCGACATGTCCGAGTACGGCGAGAAGCACTCCGTCGCCCGGCTCGTCGGTGCGCCCCCCGGATACGTCGGCTACGACGCCGGCGGCCAGCTCACCGAGGCCGTCCGCCGCCGCCCGTACACCGTCGTGCTGTTCGACGAGGTGGAGAAGGCGCACCCGGACGTGTTCGACGTGCTGCTCCAGGTCCTCGACGAGGGCCGGCTGACCGACGGCCAGGGCCGTACCGTGGACTTCCGGAACACGCTGCTCATCCTCACCTCCAACCTGGGTGCGGGTGGCACGAAGGAACAGATGATGGAGGCGGTGAAGCACACCTTCAAGCCCGAGTTCGTCAACCGCCTCGATGATGTGGTCACGTTCAACCGGCTCTCGGAGGAACAGCTCACCCACATCGTGGAAATCCAGGTCCGGCAGCTTGCCGCCCGACTCGCCGCCCGCCGCCTCGTCCTTGAGGTCGACGACCCGGCGAAGGCGTGGCTCGCTGAGCACGGCTACGACCCGGCCTACGGTGCCCGCCCGCTGCGCCGCCTGATCCAGCAGGCCATCGGCGACAAGTTGGCGAAGGAACTCCTCGCAGGCACCATCGTCGACGGCGACACCGTGCAGGTCACCCTCGCCGAGGACGGCGAGACGCTGGAGGTCGCTCCGGTACGCTGACCAAACGCCGTATGTGATGCCCCGCCCGCCCCACAGGGGCCGGCGGGGCATCGGTGCATCCGGGGTAGGCGTTCGGCGGGGTCAGCCCGCGGTCGGGACACCCCGGTCGGTGAACCGGAGAACCTCCACACCGGTCAGCGTGTCCGTCCCATCCAGGCTCCCGGTCCCTGACCGTGACGGTCGCGCCGTCGTCGGTGATCTCGTACCCGTCTGCCGGCCCGTGGAACTGCACGACATCGGTACCGTCCCCGCCGTCGATGCTGCTGTCACCGGAGTTGCCCCATGAGGACGTTGTCCCGGTCATTGCCCACCAGCCCGGTGCCCCGGTCGCCGGTGAGCGCCACGGAGGTGAGATACCGCGATTTCGCGCCGTAGGGCGCCCGGGGGAGCATCTCGAAGGTGCTGTCGAAGGTGGGGCCGACGCGGAAGAACACCGTGTAGTCCGCGGGCAGGAACGCGGTGATCGCGGCGTACCCGACAGGGTCCTTCGCCTTGATGTCGGATCTCGTCTTCGCCACGTAGATCCTCCACATACCCCGGTCGCCCTCCGGGTAGGCGTCCCACATGCCGTAGTAGCTGTCGATCACCGAGGCCATGTACTCCTGTTCGATCGAGTCCTTTTGATTCAGCTCCTTCAGCCAGTCTGCGCTGTCGAATCCCCAGAGTCCCGAGGTCCCCCAGTCCTTCTCGTCCGTGGGGAGGGCATTTTTCGTCGCGTCCGCGATGGTCCTGCTCACCGTGGGGGCGGCCTGGGGGTTGTATGTCGTCCCTATTCCGGTGTCGTGCACCATGTGGAAGATCTCCTCCAGCGTGACGTCCCGGTGTTTGTAGTCGTTGCCGGTGTACCAGGCCGATCCCGGGTTCGCGACCTCCATCGCGTACAGCGGTTGACCCGTCAGCGCCGAGTCATCGATGGCACTGTCGCCGTCCCCACCGTCCGGCATCATCAGCACGGCATCATTCTCCGCCATCCGGTTGGCGACCGCCGTGCCCAGACTGTTCAGATAGAAGTCCAGTACCGAATAGGCGTAGAGCATCTATTCATCGGTGACGGTGCCCAGCGCGACGATAGGTACGGTGCTTCCATCGGGAGTGAGGTAGTTCAGCTGTTTGCTGAATGTGGACCTGAACTTCTTGTCGACGCCTCCGTCGGGCCCCGGGCGATCATCGTCGGAGTCGGCGGGCGGACGTAGTCGGGGTTGGTGATTTCCGCGACGGGCACGGATTCAACTGCGGTGGCGTCGGAGCCGACCGCTGTCGACGCAGGGGCCTCGGTGGACTCCTGCGGCGCGCCCGAGCATCCGGTGATCAGGAGCGACAGGGCGATGAGAGAACTCGCCACCGTTCGCATGGGGATACCGGTGAATGTCGTGATGGGTTTGGTGGCCTCTCTGTGCGAACCGGAATCGCGGTACGGAGGTTTCCCGGTTGGTGTCGGGGAACTTCTGCGGTCCGATCGCTGCGGTCGGTGGTGAAGCAATGGGGCTACCCTATCCTTTTTTAGAGAATGATGTGTCTTTTCGAGGCGTGCCGCACGGTGTCCCGGACGCTCGTCTGCCGACCTGTTTGATGTGAATGGGCACCGGATTTCGCCGTGATCGGTAGCGCAACGAATACGAAGGCGAACTGGCGTGCGGCACATGGGGGCGCGCGTCGGCGCGGGGACGCAAGCTGTTTGAGAGGCGAAACCCCCAGGGGGCAGGCTTCAATTCTCCCTGCTGTTCTGTTCTGTGTCAGAACATTTACTCTGGAGTTCATGGGAGAAAAAGGCCGGAAGAATACCGGTATGGACGTAGATGCTCCGAATGCCACGCAATCTCGTGGAGGTTTCTGGAGTTTCAGCGGGATACCGGAGGATCTCCCGGTTGTGATCCGGGGAATCATCTGGCTGGTCGCCATGTTGTTCCGCGTGGCGCTGCTACCGTTCCGGCTGGTGATCTGGCTGCTGGATCGACCCCACGTACGCGGTGAAGACGAGGCGAAGGTGCCGCATAAGCCGGCTGACCGCGGCGGTGCCGAACCTTCCGAAGGTGTCCCCAGATGGCGGACCCTGGGGGACAGGCAGCAGATCGCCGCCATTCTCGTCTTCATCACTCTCCCGGTGGCTCTCGTTGGGGAGGGCTGGGGCAAGCTCTGGGTAAAGCTCAGTGAGGGGTCCTGGTGGCAGTGGATACTCATCGGGCTTGCTGTGGTGGCGATCCTGTTGTGGTTGAGAGTGTGGTTCACGGACCGTGTCCCCGAAGTGACGCGCGAAACGGCAGACGAGCGGTCAGGTACCGCTGTCTCGGTGAGGAAGGTGTCTTTCCCGGAACTTCTCTTCGTGCTTCTGGCGGTCCTCGCTCTCGCCGCGGGACTGCGGGCGATACTGGTCTCGGACCTCGAAAAGACGGTACAGCTGGCTGCGGGCTTCTTCGCCGCAGGTGGCGTGGCATTCTCTGTCTGGGCCACCCAACGCCGTTCCATCGAACAGCAGGAGCGGGAGGACAGGCGACAGAACGATCGACTGGAATCCGAGTCACTGCGGGAGAGTCGACAACTCTCCGTTCAGCAGCGCATGGACATGTCGAAGAAGCTGCAGACCTCCATTGAACACCTGGCCAACGAGAGTGAAGTCGTGCGCGCAGCCGCAATCTCCGAGTTGATGTTCCAGATCGATGACTGGAATGCCCTCATAGAAGGAGAATGTGCCGAGGTTGAATCCCGGAAACCTGACGACAGGGAGCAGCGGATGGAACAGCTCAAAGCTGAAGGTCTGCGCCGGAGGCAGGAGCTCTTCGACCTAGCGATGAAAGACTACGCTTCCATTGAATCCCACACTTATACAGAACCGGAGAGTCGGAATGCCCTTCGGTTTAGAGATAGGCTCTTCGACGCGCGCAGGAGAGGTCTGAGATCTGCTCAAGAGTTTTCTTTCGCAGGAATAGATTTCGCGGGAATCGCTTTGCCTGGTCCCATGGAAACTGACTCAGAAAAAGCTTGGGTCGAGTCTGATGAGTGGAGAACGATCCAGAGGACGGCGTATCTGCCATGTGTAGACCTGAGATGGGCGCATCTGGAGCGTGCGAATATGTGGGGGGCGCGTTTAGATGGTGCGAATCTCTGGTGGGCAAGCATGGATGGTGTGAACCTGATGGGAGCGCGATTGAGTGGTGCAAATATGGTGAAAGCGTGCTTGAAGCGGGCCAATCTGAGGGAAGCAGAGCTGACAGGCGTGATCATGGTCAGGTCGTGTTTTCAGGGCGCAAACTTGCAAACAGCACGTTTGGATCGCGCGAACTTGACATGGGCGAATCTGGAGGGTGCCAACTTGATGGGAGCGACTTTGGAGGGAACGTATCTCAGGGGGGCGTGTTTGAAAAGCACAGACTTGGTGGAAGCGAATTTGGGGGGTGTGGATTTGGTAGGGGGGAGTTTGGAAGGGGCAGATCTTGTGGGGGCACGTTTGGATGGTGCGAAACTCGCGGCGGTTGCAAATGACGGATCGTTGGTTGCTTCCTGCTCCTTTGACTCCAAAACCCTGTGGGCTGGCGCCACCTACACCTCCTCCACGGTATTCCCCGAGGGCTTCGATCCGGAGGCTCACGGCATGAAACTGGTTGATGATCCGGAGCCGGAGGAGACACCGGAGGATGACGGCTAGCGCTCTAGCGGCGGCTCCCGCGGTCTGAGCGCCGGGCCCACGATCAGGCAGATTCCGCCACCTCCACCCGTGGTACCCCGTACTTCACTATTTGTGGTTCTACGCTGGCCCGGCTCCACCTCCGCACCCCATCCCCCGACGCCGGAACTTGACTACCCTGGGGTGCATGAGCCTTCTGATCACGCCAACTGAACTCGCCGATGGAATGCAGGCCGGAATCAAGACGACGCTCCTGGCGTCGATGTGGTTGCCCGGCCCCGAGGACGCCGGCTTCGAGTACTACCGCGGCAAGCACATCCCGAACTCGATCTTCTGTGATCCGGCGCGTGCGTTGGCGGCGGCGCCGTCGAGCAAACTGGGTCGGAACCCGTTGCCGGACCCGGTTATTCTCCAGAAATGGTTCGAGCGGTGGGGCCTGAATGACAAGCACCGCGTCGTCGTCTACGACGGCGGTCGCGGCCTCATGGCGGCGCGTGCATGGTGGATCCTCACCTGGGCCGGTGTGCCGGACGTCCGGATCCTCGACGGCGGTCTCGCGGCGTGGATCAGGGAGGGGCGCAGGCACGCCGGCGGTCCGGGAAACCTGCCGCAGAAGTGCACACTCCGGGTGAATCCGGGACAGCTGCCCGTGGCGACCATTGATGAGGTGAAGAATTTCGACGGCCTGCTGCTCGATGTCCGGGAGGAGAACCGGTTCCAGGGTCGCAAGGAGCGCCTCGACCTCAAGGCCGGCCACATCCCGGGAGCGGTGAACCTCCCGACCCGCCGACTTACCCACGAGGACCACACTCTGCGCAGTCCGGAGGAGATCCGTGCGGAGTTCGAGGCCGTCGGAATGGATGATCCGACCAAGGTGATCATCTACTCGGGATCGGGGCTTCACTCCGCACTGGCGGTCGAGGCGATGCATCATGCCGGTATACCCGGGGCCGCGGTGTACAGCGGTGGCTGGTCGCAGTGGTGCGCGACGCCGTCCAACCCCGTGGCGACCACGGTCTGATTCTCCCCGGGAATCTGAGTGCCCCACCCGATCCCCGCTGATCGGGTGGGGTACTTTTCGTGTCCGGATTGTGCATGGGTTGGGGACGGCAGCATGTCAGACCTGCGCTCCCCCGGGTGGAATCGGGGGGGCGGGTCATTTCCGGATGGAAACGGCAGCGGTTCAGCGGTTCTCCAGATGCCGGAATGAAAGGGATCGGGGCACGCGAAGCGATTGGAACTGCGCGGTGGGGCGCAGGTGGAGTCACCGGCGTGGTGGCTGTCGGGAGTGTGGAGTTCGTTCATCCCAGGGGAGAAAAAGCAGTGTCTGCCGTGGTGCTGATTGGGGCGCTTGTTTCTCCACATGTCGGGCTGTCTGTATATCGGGAATCGGTGATCCTGGTGGAGACGAGTGAACGGAAGTGGTCTTTTCCCGGGGTTTTCTGAGATACCCGGTGCAGGTGGTCGCGTTTTCCGGATCTCCCGACTTCACAGTTGTTCCGGGGGGAGAAATATTGTTTTGCGGGGTATTGGGGTTGGCAACTGTGGCGTTCCTGTGGATAAGGTGATCCTTAAATAAGGGACTCCTGTCTGTTTTCTTCCTCGTTCCGCGACCGAAAAATCCGCCTCCCGGGAGTCCCACTCGATCAGGATAAGGGGTCTTATCTGTGTCAACGCTGCACCAATCGTCCGCTGGGTCACCGGGGCCAAGCATGCCCATTCGTCACGCCGGGCGGAGCATCGCCGCTCTGATCGCGGTCATCTGCGTGATGCTCGCGCTACTCGCGATGCCCGCCAGATCCGAAGCGGAGCAGGCGGAGACCGCCGGTCCGTCGGCTGCCGTAGATGAAAGGACGGAAGTTCCGGATTCAGGAACAGATGTGCCTGAATCCGGAACTTCCGAACCTCAGGCAGTCCCCGCTGGCGACGGTGATCCAACGGCCGGAGACGGTGATGTCCCCGAAGTTCCCGATTTGCTTCTCGAGCCCTCGGATGTCGACGCACCGGTGGTCGCACCTCTCGCGGCTACAGCATTACCGGAAGGAAATACCGTCGTCGCCGGGGAGAACGGCTCGGCTCTCGGTGTGGCCCTCACCCAGGTCTCCGCAGGAAAAGGGCAGGGGTCTGATGTTTCGTACCCCTGCGGCATCAACGTGAAACACGGTTTTCCCGAGGAGGAGTCCGATGAGACGACGACCGACGGAAACGTATGTGCCGGTGACTCCGCGCAGTACTCTCTCACGCTGAGCAAGACGGCATCGAATGGCCCCGCAACGTTTCGCATCAACCTGAACTGGATCGATGTCCAAACCGGTGAGCGCGCATCGATGCGGAACATACCCACCCGGATCGTGACGACCACGGGACAGAATGGAGTTGTAATCAGGCCCATCTCATCAAGTGAGGTGGAGGTCACCTTCGAAAACAGTGAACCTTATTCGGTGACGGTACCGGTCAATGTCAGTGCGAGTCCCTTCGATTATACGGAGACCTACAGGTTGAAGGGGAGGTTCCACCTGGTTGGCACAGTGACGCCGGTCGTTTCCGGCGATGACGCCGCCATTCCCCCGATCTCCACTGAACCGGTGTCCCTCGATTCAGACAAGGACCTGAACATCCTCAGGGTCGAGCGGTTCGACCTCATTGTCGCGGCCACCAGTGTCGCACCTTCCGACGTGGTCATCAACGGCAGGTCCTACCGGGCGATCAGCGCGCAACCCGGCATCACCCATCTCTACTACCCCGGATACAGCGGGGCGGGTCTGAATGGCAAGAACGGGGCGAAGCTCCCGAAACAGCTTTTGAAGTATGTTCTCGACGCGGATTCGCTCCCAGAGGGAGTGGATCCCGGTCAGGTACTGACCTCCTTCGACGGGAGTGATCCAGTTCCCGCGGATCTGGACGACGGGGGTCCCTACGTCGTCGGTGAGATCAGCGGATCCTACTTCCTTCCCAGCGTCTCCTATTCCCGGTATCCCTCCTTCCGATTCTTCATCCCCACGGAGGACCTGCCCAGGGAGGACGGCATAGAGATCTCCTCGAAGTTCCTCGCGATCGACGATGAACACAACCCCACGAAGGTCAGGGGACCCTCTGGAGAAGAGTCGGCGTTTCCCGAATTCGCCGGAAACGCCGACTTCGGTGACGACGAAGTCGATCCCGGATCAAACATGGGCAAAGACTTCTCCACCGAAAACACTGAAGCGGGACTCAAAAAAGGGTCAAACAGGAACTACCCCAACAACAACTGGGTCAGGCACACGCTGAATCTCAGTCAATACGAGTGTGCTGAGGGCGAGGACTGCATCTCGACCAAGGTCGACCAGAACTACGGTCGTGGTCCGGTGGACGAAGCCACCGGTAAAAGGGCTGCACTCCGTCAGGCACCTGTCCAGCTCAAGATCAATCCTCTGCAGGGCCGGGACAACCCGCGGATCTGTGTTGCATGGAAACCCGGCTATCAGATCTTCGGGGGTGACAAGAGGATCCACGTCGGCTGGAGCACGAAGAGCACACCTCGGCTGAATGAGGTGTATCCGAATGCTCGGGTGTACTTCACGAACAGGGACCTCGTCGGGGACGGCAACGGTGAACCGGACTGCTCGAAGGACAACTTCATTCTCCCCGGTGACGAGGCTCTGGGGTCCTGGCGACTCGCGGATGTGTTCGGCCCGGGAACCGATTACCGCGACATCAGTGGGTTCCTCATCGAGATCGATGGTGACGGGATCTTCACCAAACCGACAGCCCTCACCTACGATGCCGCGGGATTCAACCCGGATAAGATCGCCGGAAATGAAGAGAAGATCAACGGTGGTCGATACTATGTGACACGGAACTACATGCGGGTGGCGTCCGGTGATGGGGAATACTCGCCCGCGGTCAGTGACGTCATCTACCAGTCGACGAAACCGACGGTATCCGTAGGACAGATGAATATGCCCGGGTGGTACGGTCCGGACCGTACCAAGAAGAAGAACACACCCGGACGGGGCAGGCAATCGGTCGAGGTCCGTTCCTACCCGAGAATCAACTTCACGGATGGTGTCACATCTGCGCTCAACGGGACCGACGAGAATGGAGAACCCAATCGCTTCTACACCCGCGTATTCCTGTCAAAGTGTCTCAACGTCGATGCTGACGATCTCCCCCCGGGGGTGACCTACGTCCGTAGGACGGAACTGTCCCAGGACTACAACGACTGCGGGGTAAGCAAAGACCACTACCTTGAACGTTCCTGGCTGTTCGGTGACAAGGAGAACACCTCCGGTGACCCACTGAACGATCCCGCTCTGCCCGTCGGTTTCGCGGAACGCGTGAAACGGGAGTCCGACTGGCTCGTCTGGCGGAACAATGAACCACCGGTGTTCTCGGCAGAGGTTGAGACCCCCGCCTGGGCACTTCCCGGACAGGAGTTCCCCATCCTGGTGGAATCCTTCGGTACCGGTATGGGACACCTGAAGGACCCTTCCGCCGGGGCGGAAGACAGCTGGATCGACAGGGGATACGTCGATCCGGAGGCGTACTACCCCTGGAACGGGAACTCGATCAGGGGCACGATTCTCGTGCCTCGGATCGATGTCCTCAGCGCGGACAAATCCGTGGTGGAAGATGAGGTCCCACTCAACTCGGACGTCGCGTTCATCACGACGGTGTCGAACGACAGTGCGTTGTCCTACCCGGCATTTGAGTACATCGATGTTCTACCGTACGACGGCGATGAGCGAGGCAGCAGATATCACGGTACATATACCCTGAAGTCCGCGGCACGACTCGCCGGGGGACAACCGGAAGTGGAGATCTACTACACCACCGACGATCCGGCAACCGTATCAGCGTGTCCCGAATCGGCGACCCACGACGACGAGCGTGCCGCCTGTGGTGCCTTCTCACGCCAGGACGGTGGACGGCCTGTCGACGCCGATCCGAGCACCGGGACCACCTGGAAGTTGCTCAGCACCGAGGCCATCGAGGAACAGCATGCGCCCGGCGGCAAGCGGATCACGGCATTGAAGTACCGGGGAGGAGAGTTGAACTCGGGTGATTCTTCCCAGATCAAGGTCGTCCTCCAAACTGAGGGAAACCACAACCGGGACATCTACGTAAACAGGATGGGGATGACCGTTCTGCCCGCAGACGGCACATCGAATCCGCCGATTCCAGCACCGGACCCGGTCCGCGCCGAGGTCTACTCCGGGCAGATCACCGGAACCGTGTACGACGATGTCGAGAACACCGGCGGAAGAGTCGCCGGTGACGACCCCCGAGAAGGCGTCACGGTCACCCTCCTCGACGGAGACACCGTCATCGCCACAGCGGTGACCGATGACCGGGGAAACTACGACTTCGACAATCTCGTCCCCGGAAAATACACGGTCCGGATCGACGTACCGGAAGGGATGGAGGTCACCCAGTCCGGCCGGAATCCGGCCAACAACGGTAGCAGTGAGGTCACCGACCTCACCGTTCCCGCGAACCGACGGGATCTCATCGACAACATCGACTTCGGCCTGTTCAGTCCGCGGCCCGCGATCACCGTCGACAAGAGCGTCAACGGAGGCGACACCGCGGCACTCGTCGCCAAGGACGAGGCCTCGTTCACCATCACCGGTGAGAACACAGGCAACGCGGTTCTGAACCATGTCAGGCTGGCGGATGACTGGAGCGCCGGCGCTCTGGACATCAGCTGTGTCCTCAAGAACGCCACAGGCTCGCTCTACCCGATTGACGCCGCGGCGGCACGCGGGGATCTGCTCTCCGCCGATGGCGCGACCCTCGATCCGGGCGACTCCTACGCCTGCACCGCCACACACACGGTGACCCAGGAGAACATCGACGCCCGGCAGCCCCTGACCAACCACGTGACCGTCACCGCCGACTACAGGGGGACTCCGGTCGGCCCCGTCGAGGACACCGTCACCGTCACCCTCCCCGACGACGCGGCGATCTCGATAGAGAAGTCCGTCGAGGACCGGCACGAGCCGTACATCGCCGGTGACCAGATCTCCTACCGGTTCACGCTCCGCAACGAAGGATCGCTGACTCTCCACGACGTCACCGTCACCGATCCGCTTCTCGGGAACACCCCGAACGACTGCCCGACCTTGCTCACCCCCGGCCAGGAGGTCACGTGCTCCGCCACGGAGGCGTACGTCGTCACCGAGGCCGATGCCGCGGCGAAGAAGATCGACAACACCGCGACGGTGAGTGGCAGGAAGCCCGGTGACGACGCCACGGTCGAGGATGATTCCACCCTCACCCTCGTGGCCGGTGAACCCGGAATCGCGATCGAGAAGACCAACGACATCCCGGCCGGGAAGAAACTCCGCACAGGCGATCCCGTCATCTGGACGATCACCGTCACCAACACCGGAGACACCCCACTGAACGACGTCACCGTGACCGACGAGGTGCTCGAGGCGCGGGGAGTGGATCTCGAGTGCAGCCCGGCTGTTCCGGCTGCCGGGGTCACGCTCGCGCCGAACGGCGGGCAGATCGTCTGCACCGGGCGGGACGAGATCACCCAGGCGGACATCGACGCGGAGACTACCCTCGTCAACACCGCCGGAACCAGTGGACGCTACGGCACCTGGGACGACAGCCCGACCGCGACAGCCGAGGTCGAGGTCAGCGACCTCGCCGGCATGACGATCACCAAGTCGGTCATCGACCCGAAACCGGAGTACACCTCCGGTGACAGGATCCGCTACCGGTTCGTCATCCGGAACACCGGTGACGTCACGTTGAAGAACATCACCGTCACCGACCCCATGCTCGAGCAGGCCGGTGTGAACCTGAACTGTGCCGCCACCGATCTGGAGTCCCTGGACCCCGGCAGCGACATCGTCTGTGAATCAGACGAGTACGAGATCACCGACGATGACGTCAGCGGCGGCAAAGACAAGCTGGTCAACCACGTCGACGTCTCCGCACTGACGCCGACCAAGGGACGGGCGGTCGCTGATCCGGATGGCTCGGACGCCACCGTCAACGTCGGTCTCCCGCACCTTACGGTGAAGAAGGAGAACATCACCACGGAGATCAGCGGAACCCAGGACGTCGAGTGGAAGATCACCGTATCCAACGACGGAACCACCGCGCTGGAGAACGTCACCCTGACCGACCAACTCGTGGCCGACAGCAACGGCAGCATCACCTGCCCCGGAAACCCGGGGCTCGTCGACGGCACCGGCATCAGCATGGACAGCAGGAGCACCGCCGTGTGCACCGCCCGCATCACCCTCGATCAGACCGCCGTCGACGCCGCATACAAGGAGGGCTCCGTCTCCAACACCGTCGGTGCGGAAGGTACCTTCAACGGCCGGATGGTGACCGCCGGACCGGATACGGCCGTGGTCCCGGTCGCCCTCCCGGCGGACCTCACACTCACCAAGAATGTGATCGACGAGAAAGAGGCCTATGTCGCCGGGGACACCATTGACTACAGCTTCACCGTGACCAACACCGGAAAGGTGACACTTGACCGGATCACGGTCGAAGACGTCGCGCTCGGTGACGTGAACTGTGACGCGACCACGCTCCGACCTGACGAATCGACCGACTGTTCAGCAGCGGGACATGTCCTCACCCCCGGGGACATCGATACCGCACGGACAGACACCGACGGAACCTTCACCAACACCGCCACCGCCCACGCCGCCACCCCCACCGGTGAGAACGTGGATTCCCGGGAAGCCACCGCCACGGTGACCGTCGGGGAGCCGGGCATCACGGTACTCAAGACCGCAGACCGCTCCAGGCCGCTCAAGGTCGGTGAAGACCTCACCTACATGATCGCCGTCACCAACTCCGGTGGTACCCCGGTCGACGGGGTCACCCTGTCCGACCCGATGCTCGACGGACGAAACGCGGTCCTCGAGTGCGGTGACCACGGTGACATCACCTCCGGCGGTGTCACCCTCGCCATCGCTGAACGGGTGACGTGCACGGCCACCGTCAGGATCACGCAGGACGATCTGGAAACGGCCGCCGACGGCACACTGGTCAACGTGGCCACCGTCGTGGGCGACTTCCACGGTCGCAACGTGTCCGGCTCCTCCGCGGTGACCACACCGTTGGATGTCCGGCCGGAACTCACCCTGGAGAAGAAGGTCGCTGAGCCTGACCGCCAGTACACCCCCGGTTCCGAGGTGGTCTACGGCTTCACCGTCACCAACACCGGGACCGTGGCCGTCACCGGAATCACGCTGGACGATCCGAAGCTGAAGAACATCAGCTGTCCGGAGACCGAGCTCGGTCGCGGCGAGAGCATGGACTGCAGGGCCGACGCACTCGAGGTCGACGAGGAGACCGCCCGCAAGGGGGTTCTGCTCAACACCGCGACCGTCCGGGGTGAAACCCGCGCCGGTACGCCCGTCGAGGCGACCGACAGTGTCACCGTCGACACGGGTGTCCCGGGACTCGTCATCGCCAAGTCCTCCTCCGCTGAGGAGGGGGTCGAGGCAGGCGACACGATCACCTGGACGATCCGCGTGCGCAACAGCGGTGGCACCCCGGTCGAGAACGTCCGACTCAGCGACCCGATGCTCGGCGACGCCGAACTGACGTGCGTCCTCGACGGCGAGACCTGGACCAACGGGTCACGCCTCGACGTCGGCCAGGTCGTGGAATGCACCGCCGAGACCACCGTCACCCAGGAACAGGTCGACGCGGAGAGCGGCATCGTCAACACCGCGACGGTCACCGGAGGATTCGGTGACTTCGAGATCGGTGAACTCACCGCGAAGGCCACGACGCCGGTGAGCGCCCGCTCGGGTCTGACCGTCGCGAAGAGCGTCGTCGGCTACGAAGAGGGCATGGTCTACCGTGCCGGTGACGAGATCACCTACGAGTTCGCCGTGACCAACACGGGCGCCGTCTCCCTGCGGGACATCGTCGTGGAGGACGCCCAGCTCGCCGCCGCGGGTGTGGAGATCACCTGTGACAACTCCACGCCGCTCAAGCCCGGCGAGACGCGTGTGTGCACCTCCGGTGCCTACACCGTCACCCCGGAGCAGGCTGAGGCCGGCACCGTGGTGAACACGGCGACCGTCAACGGCGTGACCCCGACGAAGGGAATCAACGTCACCTCGGAGGAGTCGGGGGTGTCGGTCCCCGCGGCCGATCCGCGCCTCGTCGTCGCCAAGTCCGCCGAGCCTACCGGGCCCGTCGCACCGGGCGACACCGTCACCTTCACGGTGTCGGTCCGCAACGAAGGCAACGCCGCGATCGAGGATCTGAAGATCACCGACCGGTGGCTGACCGACCGCGGGGTCACCCTCGACTGCGGGGATGCCGCGGCGCTCACCGGTGACGGACTGACGTTGCCGGCGGGTGAGGAGAAGTCCTGCACCGCGGAGATCACCGTCACCGACGCCGATCTCGCGGCGAGCGGCGACCTCGTCAACACCGCGACAGCGGCCGGTTCGGTCGGCGGACGCCCCGTCCAGGGCAACGAGTCCACCGCCACCGTGACGCTGAAGCGTGACGCGGCGATCACCCTGAGCAAGGACGTCGTCGACCCGAAGGACACCTACCGGGTCGGGGACACCGTCACCTTCACCTACACGGTGACCAACACCGGCACGGTCCCCCTGACGGGTGTCACCGTCCTGGACGCCACGGTCGCCGGCGTCAGCTGCCCCGCCACGACGCTCGCCCCCGGCGAGTCGATGACGTGCACCTCGGCGCCCCACGTGATCACGGAGAAGGATGCGGCGACCGGGACCTACGGCGGTCCGGCCACGGTGACGGGGACCATCCCCGAATCGATGGACCCGGACCGGGACGACCGCACCGTCTCGGACACCGATTCCGCCGAGGTGAAGGTGGAGAGGGGTACCGGTTTCCCGGGCTCCTCCGGTGGCGGAATCATCCCGATTCCGATCCCGATCCCCGGTTCCTCGTCCGGTGGAGGGAACACCGGGGCCCCGATTCCGGGTTCCTCCGGTGGCGGAATCATCCCGATCCCGATTCCCGGCGGTGAGCCGACCACCGGCCCGCAGAATCCGACGGCACCGGTCGCCCCGTCGTCGCAGCCGGGTCCGTCGTCCGACACACCGGGCGGCACGTCGGGTACCTCCGATGGAGCGTCTGGTACCTCGGGTGCCACGGACGGCGCGGCGAACGGTGGCGGCACCACCAAGGGGCTGCCGGTGACCGGAGCCAACGTGCTGGTGGCGCTCGGCGTGGGCGGCGTACTCGCGCTGGCCGGGTTCGGCCTGGTGGCCGCGGACCGCCGCAGGCGCCGCGACGAGCAGTAGCACCGTCCGACAGTGACCCGCCCACCTCCACCAGGAGGTGGGCGGGTCCCGTCGTTTCGGGGACCCGACGGTGATCGGCGGGATCCGTCACCGGACACCGTGACCGATGTACGCGGGGCCGGGCGTGCGGGCGCTAGACTCGGAGCCAAATGTTAAGCGAAACTCTCCTCCTGCTCGCCGGTGCATCCGCCGCCGGCGCCGTCGCCCTGGCGCTCGCCGCGAACCGTCGGGACGCGCTCGCGCGTCGGGCGGACGGCGTCGATGACGGCGAGGCCTCCGGCGTCGTCCCCGACACCGACATCCCCGGGGACGACCTCGCCACGTCCGCCGCCGGTGCGGAGGCGATCCGGGAACCCGACGAAAAAACCCCGTTGCCTCAGCATGCTCCCGAACCGGACCGCGCTGAGGCGATGGACCCGGTGGACAGCGAACCCGGTGACGCCGGGGATTACGGGGACGTCATCGACGTGGAGGTCGAGGATCAGCTGCGCGACGTGCCGGTCCTGACCCCGGAGGAACGGGACGACCGGCTGAGCGGAGTCGGTGATCCGGAGGATTCAGCGGACGCGCGTGAGGATCACGTTGACGGCACCACCGCAAGGTCCCGGGTTCCCGGTCCCGGGGTGGCGAACCACGGCGGTCTGCACCTGCCCGGCTCCGCGCGCCGGAACCGGCGCCGGTGGGCTGCGGCCAACGGCTACGACTACAGCAGGAGCGACGCGTTCCTCACCGACGAATGGAGCTTCGGTCCCGCCGGTACCGGCGCCGCGGCCAGGGACGTCGTCAGCGGCATGACCTCCGGCCATGAGTTCCACCTGGTGGACCTGGGTCCGGAGACCGTCCTCGCGTTCCGGCGCGTCACCGGGAGTGCGGTCGTCGTCGAGATGACCCGCACCGCGGATGACCGGGACAGTTCCTTCCGACTCGGGGACTTCGCGGTGTTCTGCGCGGAGCCCGATGTCGCACGCCGGTTCGTCGACGAGCGGGTCACCGCCGCGATGGAGGCGCTCCCCGCCGCGGTGACGATGATCTGGACGGAGTCGCGCTGGGTGATCGCGCAACTCGTCCGGCGAAGTTCCCCGGAGGACTGGGAGGCTGCACTCGAGCCGATGGCACTGTTGGCTGACGCCGCGTGCACACTTCCGCCGCGCCCCGGTTCCACCACTCTGCGGGAGACCGAGGGACTGGATCCCTCCCGGCCACTTCCTCCGCCCCACCTGTCGCCGGTTCATTCCGGAGCGGATGCGGAAGAGGTGGAGGGACCGGAGGTGTCGCCCGCACAGCCGCCGGTGCACCGCCCGGACGAGCCGGTGGAACTGCCCAGCCGGTTCCGTCCCGAGCAGCGCGGTATCGTTGAACCGCGAGCCGTCGGTGGTGATGAGATCGACGCCATCGCCGACGGACGGGACGCGGCCCCCCAACCCGGCGGGGTGCGCGTTCCGCGGACCTTCCGAACCGGTCCGAGCATCTTCACCGACTCCGGGGCCGACGCCGAAGCCCCGGACACCGAAAAACCGACTACCCCCGAGGAGCGCTGAACACCCGTGACCCCTTCGTCCGCCGAAGCCCGTGGAGAACTCGCTGAACTGGTCAAGGAACTCGCCGTCGTCCACGGCCGGGTGACCCTCTCATCCGGCAGGGAGGCCGACTACTACGTGGACCTCCGGAGGGCCACGCTGCACTACCGGGCGTCGAGGCTGATCGGCCAGCTGCTGCGTGAACTCACCGCGGACTGGGACTACGTCGCGGTCGGCGGCCTGACGCTCGGAGCGGACCCCGTGGCCACCGCCGTCATGCACGCCGAGGGGCGGGCGATAGACGCATTCGTCGTCCGCAAGGAGACGAAGAAGCACGGCATGCAGCGTCGGATCGAGGGCCCGGACATCGTCGGCAAGAAGGTGCTCGTCGTCGAGGACACCACCACGACCGGCAATTCGCCGCTCACCGCAGTGGAGGCGCTGCGCGAGGCGGGTGCCGAGGTCGTGGGGGTCGCCACGGTCGTCGACCGTGCCACCGGTGCGGACAAGGTCATCGCCGACGCCGGACTCGAGTACCGCTACCTGCTCGGCCTGTCGGATCTCGGCCTTGAGTGAGGGGCTGACCGACCCGCGGGGAGAACACGACGCCGACCCGCCCGGCCCGACCGAGTGGGGGGCCGGGCGGGTCGGCGTCGGCCCCTGGCCCGAGGAACACCCTGGTGAACCGACGCCGGATGATCCACGATTCGATCAGGAACTCCTCGCGGAGGGCGACCGCCGCAACGTCGTCGACGCCTACCGGTACCTGACCCGGGATGCGATCGTCGCGGACATCGACACCCGCAGGCACCCACTGCACGTCGCGATCGAGAACTTCGAGAACGACGCGAACATCGGGACCGTCGTGCGCACCGCCAACGCCTTCGCCGTGGACACCGTGCACATCGTCGGTCGGCGCCGGTGGAACCGGCGGGGTGCGATGGTGACCGACCGGTACCAGCACCTGCTGCACCACCCGGACGTCGACACCCTCCTGAAGTGGGCCGCGGAACGGGACATCACCGTCGTCGCCGTCGATAACACACCCGGATCGGTACCGCTCGAAACCGCCCGGCTGCCGGAGCGGTGCCTGCTGCTGTTCGGCCAAGAGGGCCCGGGTGTCACCGAGGCCGCCCGGCGGGGCGCTGTCATGACCTGCTCCATCGCGCAGTTCGGGTCGACGCGCTCGATCAATGCGGGGGTCGCGGCCGGAATCGCGATGCACAGGTGGGTCACTCAGCACGCCGATCTGCGCCGGGCCTGGTAGGCGCACGGGCCTGGTAGAAACACCGGGGCGGGTACTGTTTCTGGAGTGGGATAAGTAACATCCCGCTGACCGGGAGAGATGAACCTGAACGTGCAAGAAAAATGGGCCCACCGTGCTGATCTCGCTGAAGCCGCGATCGATGAGCGGCACGCGAGTCGGCTGTGGCTGCTTCCCCGCACCAACCTGGCCGTCGTCGCGTGGCCCCCGACCACGCGTGACAAGGTCTTCCTCCGGTGGCACTACTGGTGGCAGGCGCACTACCTGGACTGCCTCGTCGATGCTGCCGTCCGGCGCCCCACCCCGGCCCGGCAACAGCGGATCCGGCGGACCCTGCGCGGGATAAGGATCCGGAATCTGCGCGGGCTCACCGCGAACCGGTACTACGACGACAAGGCGTGGCTCGCGTTGGCCGGTGCGCGTGTCAAGGAGGTGAAGAAGTTCCGCGTGCCGAAGGCGATCAGGCCGCTGGAGAGCAACATCATCGCCGGCGCGGACAATCTCACCGGCGTCCTGCCGTGGCGGACGAACGAGACGTTCTACAACGTCCCCACCAACGGTCCGGCCGCGATCATGATGGCTCGGACGGAGCGCCTCGAGCGGGCGATCGGCCTCACCGACTGGATCTTCGACAACCTCATCAACGAGCAGGGGCTGGTCATGGACGGGGTCCGGTTGAGGATGCACGGTC
The DNA here is from genome assembly GCF_016595285.2 of Corynebacterium antarcticum. Classification (NCBI taxonomy): domain Bacteria; kingdom Bacillati; phylum Actinomycetota; class Actinomycetes; order Mycobacteriales; family Corynebacteriaceae; genus Corynebacterium; species Corynebacterium antarcticum. The sequence goes on along the minus strand of NZ_JAENIP020000004.1, from coordinate 184,597 downwards.
CGGAGATCGTCCGCGACGTCCATCCCTACTGCCAGGGTGTCACCCTGGGGGCGTGTCTCGAGATCTCCGAGAAGCTGCGCGAACGTGCGGGTCTCGAACCCGGGCAGCCGATCACCGGGATCGACGACGCGGAAAAGGTGGAACATCTCATGCTCTGGGTCACGCGCCTGCGTGAGCTGGTGCACGCGGTGGCCAAGGACATGGCGACGCCCGCCGGGGTGATCGACGCCCACACGGGTGGCGGGGACGGCGGCCTGTTCAAGGGAATTCTGGTGCGCTACCTCGCGGAGGTCGCCCTCCGCCTGTCGGAGGATACCCCGCTGAATAGGGCGACCCGCAAGATCGCCGCGCGCCTGGTGCTCGCGTCCGCGGAGTCGGTGTGGAGGCACCGGCTCGAGATCGACGGGCTGCCCGTGTTCGGGGCGGACTGGACGACGGACGCGAATCTGCCCCGCAACGCAGGCGTGGTGGGCACCTCGATCGCCGGCGCGGTCCGCAGTTCCGAGATCCCGGAGCGGGATCTGTCCGTTCAGCTGTCCGGGTGGATGCTCATGGAGGCCGCGGCGAGGGTGTCGGCGGCCGGGTACACGTACAACGGCTGAGGTGCACCGGGGTCGATGGAGGGGCGTGATCTGCCCGCGGGATACCGGAGGACGTGCCCGCCCGGTCGCCTGTTCGGACAGTGGTCGATCTCACGTCCCGGACGGGGGGTGGGCGTCAGTCTCACTACCTGCGAATTTGCCTGAAACACACGACCGAAAACAGGCAAACGGGCATGAAAACACAAAATCGGGCACGGAGGGGCGGCGAGAAATCGCCGGTGGGGGCATAATTGAGGGCAGGACGACCGCACCGGCGGTCGCGGACCGCGGCACCGCGGTCGTGGCCCCACGGTGCGGTCGACACAGAGAACGTCGCACCACGTAAAGGAGAGCACATGCCCATCGCAACCCCAGAGGTCTACGCCCAGATGCTGGACAAGGCCAAGAAGGAAGGCTTCGCCTTCCCGGCCATCAACTGCACCTCCTCGGAGACCATCAACGCAGCGCTCAAGGGCTTCGCCGAGGCGGAGTCCGACGGCATCATCCAGTTCTCCACCGGTGGTGCGGAGTTCGGTTCCGGCCTGGCCGTCAAGAACATGGTCAAGGGTGCCGTCGGCCTCGCGGCCTACGCCCACGAGGCCGCCAAGAACTACGGCATCAACGTCGCCCTGCACACCGACCACTGCCAGAAGGAGAAGCTGGACACCTACGTGCGTCCGCTGATCGCCATCTCGCAGGAGCGCGTCGACCGCGGCGAGGCCCCGCTGTTCCAGTCCCACATGTGGGACGGCTCCGCCATCCCGATCGACGAGAACCTCGAGATCGCCCAGGAGCTGCTGGAGAAGGCCCGCAAGGCCCACATCATCCTGGAGCTGGAGATCGGTGTCGTCGGCGGTGAAGAGGACGGTATCGAGGCCAAGGCCGGTGCGCAGCTCTACACCTCGCCCGAGGACTTCGCCAAGACCGTCGACGCCATCGGCACCGGTGAGAAGGGTCGCTACCTGCTCGCCGCCACCTTCGGCAACGTTCACGGCGTGTACAAGCCCGGCAACGTGAAGCTGCGTCCGGAGGTGCTGTTGGAGGGGCAGCGCACCGCCGCGAAGAAGCTCGGTCTGGACGAGAACGCCATGCCCTTCGACTTCGTCTTCCACGGCGGCTCCGGCTCCGAGAAGGAGAAGATCGAGGAGGCCCTGCGTTACGGCGTCATCAAGATGAACGTCGACACCGACACGCAGTACGCGTTCACCCGCCCGATCGTCGGCCACATGTTCGGCAACTACGACGGTGTGCTGAAGATCGACGGCGAGGTCGGAAACAAGAAGGTCTACGACCCCCGCTCCTACCTGAAGAAGGCTGAGCAGGGCATGTCCGAGCGCGTCATCGAGACCTGCCAGGATCTGCACTCCGTCGGCACCACCGTCTCCAAGTGACACTTCTGACGTAGCACCCGGACGGGCGTTCTGAACCCGTCTCCGCGAAACCCCGCCCGAACGGCGACATCCGTTCGGGCGGGGTTTCGCGTGTTTCCGTGGTCGACCACGCATACGGGTGATTCGCCTCACGCCCGCGACAGTTCGGTGACCCTACCCTTACATCCGCGCGGTCCCCCGGGTAGCGTCTGAGGGGTGAACCCGGCCACGGACGGAAGGGGACGAGCGTTGAGTGCACCGGCCCGCACCCGACCCCGCGGCGGCTGCCTGCGCCTGTCCGGGGTGACGGTGGCCCGCCGCGGTAGCGTCCTCATCGACGATCTGAGCCTGACCGTACGCCCCGGGGAGGTGCTCGGCGTGTCCGGCCCCTCGGGATGCGGGAAGACCACCCTGCTGCGAGTCATCTCCGGACTCACCACGGACTTCTCGGGAGAGATCACCAGGCCCGAGGGGCGGATCGGGATGGTGTTCCAGGAGCCGCGTCTGCTGCCGTGGTTGACGGCCCGGGCCAACGTCGAGCTCGTGCTCCCGGACCTGCCACGCGGGAAACGCGTGGCGACGGCCGATTCCTGGCTCGACCGGGTCGGTCTCGGCGACGCGGCGGAGCTGCCGCCGGACGCGATGTCGGGCGGGATGCGGCAGCGGGTCTCCGTGGCCCGCGCGATGGCGACCGAACCCGCACTCCTGCTCGTCGACGAACCGTTCGCGGCACTCGACAAGCCGCTCGCCCGACGCCTGCGCCGACTGCTGCTCGACGTGATCACCCGGGACACCGTCACCGTCTGGGTGACCCACGACCCCGACGAGATCGCCGAGGTGTCCACCGTGCGCCTGGACTTCGATCCTCCGGGGGAGATCCCCGTACGACCTCATCCACCGACCACAGAAGGAAGCGGAACACAATGAGCCACACAATCAGGACACGCGTCACGGCGGTCGCCGCACTGGCCGCGCTCACGCTCGCCGGCTGCTCATCGGACCCGGAACCCACCGGCGACGTCGGCGCATCCTCGATGTCCGCGGCCACCGCGGCATCCGGGGGCGCCACGGAGACCGACCGGGAGAAGATCCCGCGCCTGCGCGCCTACCTGCACAGCACCATGGCGTTCGGCGCGCCGATGATCAACTTCGACAGGGACGGTGAGCTTCAGGAGTACGCCGACGAGGTCGACGTCGACTACTGGGACAGCGTCGACCAGCTGCGCGCCGCGATGATGCAGGGCGACGCCCAGGTGGCGGCCACCCCCGCGTACACCGCCGCGAACCTCTACAACAAAGGGGTCGACGTCCGACTCATCGGTCAGGTCGTGTGGGGGATGCTCTACGTCCTCGGGCCCGACACCGCCGAGGAGGGCAACTGGGACGGACTGAAGGGACAGAAGGTGGCGGTCGTCATGCCGGGGGAGATGGTCGACCTCGTGTTCAGCTACCTCCTGGCGGAGAACGGCCTGGACAAGGAAACCGACATCACCTACGTGCCGGTGAACGATCCGCGTCAGGCGGTCGGTATGCTCGCCAAGGGGGAGGTCGACTGGGCCGTGCTGCCGGAGCACCTCGCCACCGTCGCGCTGAAGAAGACCGCGGATTCCGGGAAGAACCTCAAACGCGTCCTCAACCTCCAGGAGGAGTACGGCAAGGCCACCGGCGGGCCGGCCCGGTTCCCCATGGCCGGCCTGATCATGCCCGGCGAGCTCGTCGACGCCCATCCGGAGCTCCCGGCGGCGGTCCTCGAGGAGGTCGCCGACACCACCGCCAAGGTCAACGACGGTGACGATGCCACGATCAGGGCGATCGCCGAACAGTACGAGATGCCCGAGCCGCTCGTCCGGGACATCATCCCGCGCCTCAACCTCGAGGTCGTCCCCGCGTCGGAGTCGCGGGAGCAGTACGAGGAGTTCCTGGAGGTCCTCGCCACCGTCAACCCGGACGTCTACGGCGGAACCCTCCCGGATGACCGCTTCTACGCCGAGTAGGCGATGAGCCCGGACACGACCCCGCCGACAGGTACGCGTCACGAGGCCGCCTGGATCCTCGCGGGTGCCGTCGCACTGCTCCTCTGCTGGCACGCCGTGAGCATCGGTCAGCTCGAGTACGTTCTGCCGGGTCCGGTACGCACCGCCCGGGCGCTGGGCGGGCTCATCGCGGACGCGGATTTCTGGGTGGCACTCGGCCTGACCATGGCGCGGGCCGCGGGAGGACTCCTCTGCGGCGTCGTCGTCGGTCTCGTGTGGGGTGTTCTGGGAGGGGTGTGGATCCGGGCCTCCTGGTTCGGCCAGCCCCTGCTCCAGGTGCTCCTGGCCACCCCGCCGATCATTCTCGTGATCCTGGGACTCACCTGGTTGGGCGCCAACGGGTGGGTCGCGGTGCTCGTCGTCGCGCTCGTGACGACACCGCTGATCGCCGCGACGACGGAGGAGGCGATCCGGGGCATCGACCACGATCTCGTCGAGATGGCCCGCGTCTTCGGTCTCACCCGCACGGCGGTCGTCACACGGGTGATCCACCCGATGGTCGCGCCCCCGGTCCTGGCGGCGACGACGGTGGCGCTGGGGCAGGGGATCCGGGTCACGGTCATGGCGGAACTCCTCTCGACCGCATCCGGTGTCGGCGGTGCCGTGCGCATGGCGCAGATCAACATCGACACGCCGATCATCTTCGCCTACGCGGTGGTGCTCACAGCCGTCACCTTCGTCCTCGACAGGTCGGTGGTCCAGCCGTTGCGGGAGCGGGCCAACAGCTACCGCGCCGCGTCCGGTGCGGCGGTCTGACGGCGCGGGCGCCGGTGTCCGGTCAGCGGTCGTGCGGCCGGTGGCGCGGTGGCGTAGAGTACAACCGGCCGTTCCACGACCGGTCCCGTCGTCCGCCCCACGGTAGCCGCATCCGACGGGATCCGACCGAGACACCGTTGACCCGAAAGAAACTATCCTGAACAGATGGCCAGGCGAACATCCTCCGTGCCCAATCCGGCAGCCGCGGTGAAGGAGCTGCTGCGCCCCGGTGTCCAACGACTGCGGCTCAGCTGGGTCTCGATCCTGCAGGGCGGCATAGCCGCGGGTCTGTCCTGGTGGGTCGCGGTGAATCTCTTCGGCCACGAGTCGGTGTTCTTCGCGCCGATGGCCGCGATCATCGTCATCGGGCTCACCGGCGGCGACCGCCTACGGCGTGCGGTGGAGCTCAACATCGGCGTGCCCCTCGGTGTCGGGATCGGTGACCTCCTGGTCACCTGGCTCGGCACCGGCACCTGGCAGATGACGTTCATCGTGCTCCTCGCGCTGACGGTGGCCGTGCTCGTGGACAAATCCCCCCTCGTGTCCACGCAGGCGGCCATCGGCGTCGTGCTCATCGCCACGATCTTCCCGCCCGGGACCTCGGGCGGGATCGACCGGATGCTCGACGCGTTCATCGGTGGCACCGTCGGCATCATCGTCATCGCGCTGATCCCGAACTCCCCGCTGCGCGGGGGACGGCAGGAGATCGCCACCATCCTCACCATCGCCGGGCACGTCCTCAAGGAGGTCGCCGTCGACCTGGAGGACGGCGACACGAAGGGGATCAACGCCGCGCTGCAGGAGGCGCGCGGCACCCAGGCGAACATCAACAACCTGATCGCCGCCGCGAAGACCGGCCGGGAGGCGGCGACGGTCTCCCCGCTGCACTGGCGGAACCGGCGTCGGGTGAAGTCGCTCATGAGGATCCTCAATCCGGTGGACAACGCCATGCGGAACACGCGGGTGCTCGCGCGCCGGGCGCTCGTGCTCACCGAGGACGGGGACGACGTCAGTGCCCGGCAGATCGCGGTCCTCGAGGAGATCGCGGACATCATGACGGCACTCGGGGACCTGTTCGACCGCGGCGAGCGGGTCGGCACATCCGAGCGGATCCCGCAGCTCGTCCGCCGGCTCCGCGTACTGGGTGCGATGACCGGACCGGAGGTCGCCGACCGGAAGGTGCTGTCCGCGCAGATGATCCTCGGCCAGTCCCGCTCGATCATCGTCGACCTTCTCCAGATCTGCGGCATGTCCCGCAAGTCGGCGCAGGCCGCGCTGGCACCGACCAGCGCGCACCCGCACGTCGATCCCGAGGTGTAGCTCCGCACGGCCGCGCGGGGCACCGGGAGAGCCCGATCGCCGTCCTGGGCCGACGGGACGGCGGCCGCACAGGGTTCCGGAGCGCGATACCCCGACATCGGTCATTCGGCAGCGGGAATGAAACCCTCGAAAGCCGGGGGCGGCCCGATTATTGTCGGGGTCAGAAAGATCTCACCGTGCCCCGTGCAGGGGAGAGAGGCAAGTGGAACGATCATGGACCGAAGTGTCCTCCAGTCACGTCCCGTGTGGGCGGCCTCCGCCGCACTGGTGCTCGTCCTCATCACCAACCTGCTGGTCAACGGCTGGCAGCTCACCGGCGGATTCGCCGCTCTGGCGGTCAGTACGGCGATTGTGCTCGTCGCCGTCATCGCCCGTGCGAAAAAGCAGGGGGATCCGGCCTCCTGAGTGCCGGGGGGTGCCGCCGCGAGGCCCGGACTCCGGGTTGTCGGCGGTGTCCCCGGGTCACGGCGGTTCCGGGACCGGGGTGACGGTGCAACCCCGCCGCCGAGTGTGGTGCAGGTCAGGGCTGCCGGACGATCTGCAGGTCCCGCAGGTGCCGGTAGAAAGTCACCCGTTCCGCGGGGCGGGGCCGGGAGACTCCGTCCACCGTGATCCGCAGGTCCGGTCCGCCGGCCTGCAGCGCCCGGCCCGTAAGCAGGGTGGTGGGATCCACCGTCCCCGACGGCCGCGTCCGCCGGAGGATCCGGTCGGTGACGCCGCCGGGCACCGGCTCGAGGGGGGTGTCGGCGACCACAGCGGCGATTCCCGGGGCGTCGAGCATGGGGACGAGCCGGGCGCCGTAGCGGCCGGTGCGGGGTGCTCTGCGGCCCGCCCGGTGGTTGAGCAGGGTGTCGTCGTCGACGATGACCTCGCCGGTCATCTCCGCCGCGGGGTCGAAACAGGAGACCGTGGCGCTGCCGGCGACCGCGACCGCGGAATCGTCCCGGATCAGCGGAGCCGGATGGACGTGCCCGCCCAGTGCGAGGGCGAGGGCGTCGAGGGGATCGGAGGGGAGCCCGAAATTGGCCGCGGCCGGGGAACCGGGATCGACCGGAACGTATCCGACCTCGACCCACATCCGGTCCGAGCGCATCAACCGGGTCAGCACCGCCGACAGGGCCGCATCCGTACCGCAGACGACCACCCGCAGTACCTCCTCCGGCTGCTGGGGGGCACGTTCCGGGGTCCCGAGGTGGTCGACGTCGGGGCGCTTGGCGATCTCGTCCAGGCCCGGGGTGGGATCGACGGGGAGAACGGCGCGCGCCGCCTCGTCCAGGGGGGTGAGATCCCTGCGTGTCGGGACATCGGGGAGCTCCAGCACCTCGAGGGTGTCGACGCCGTGGAGCCCCCGGACGTCGTCGAGCAGGGAACGGTTGACCGGAAGACCGTCGGAGCCGCCACAGGCCAGGAAGAGCACTCGCATGGTCAAAGATGATACGCGCGTGGACGTGAGGGGTAAGATTGTGAGACGTCTGTGCCGCGCTCGCCGCGGCGAAGCTGTCGAGCTATCGGAAGAGGCGTGTTAGAACATGGCCGCAATTGTTGTAGTGGGCGCCCAGTGGGGCGACGAGGGTAAGGGCAAGGCCACCGACATCCTCGGGTGCCAGGTCGATTACGTGGTCAAGCCGAACGGCGGGAACAACGCCGGTCACACCGTCGTCGTCGGTGGTGAGAAGTACGAGCTGAAGCTCCTGCCCGCGGGTGTCCTGAGCGAGAACGCCGTCCCCGTCCTGGGAAACGGAGTGGTGATCAACCTGGAGGCCCTGTTCGACGAGATCGACGGCCTCGAGGCCCGTGGGGCGAACGCCTCCCGGCTGCGGATCTCCGCCAACGCCCACGTCGTCGCGCCGTACCACCAGGTCCTCGACCGGGTGCAGGAGCGGTTCCTGGGTAAGCGCGCCATCGGCACCACGGGGCGCGGGATCGGCCCGACCTACGCGGACAAGGTCTCCCGCGTCGGTATCCGCGTGCAGGACATCTTCGATGAGTCGATCCTGCGCCAGAAGGTCACCTCGGCGCTGGACGTGAAGAACCAGATCCTGGTCAAGATGTACAACCGCAAGGCCATCGACCCGGAGCGGATCGTCGACTACTTCCTGTCCTACGCCGACCGGCTCGAGCCGATGGTCATCGAGGCCGAACTCGAACTGAACCGCGCCCTCGACGAGGGCAAGCACGTGCTCATGGAGGGTGGCCAGGCGACGATGCTCGACGTCGACCACGGCACCTACCCCTTCGTGACGTCCTCGAACCCGAGTGCCGGTGGGGCGTGTGTCGGGTCCGGCATCGGCCCGACCCGCATCACCTCCTCCCTGGGCATCATCAAGGCCTACACCACCCGCGTCGGCGCCGGCCCGTTCCCGACGGAGCTGTTCGACAAGTGGGGCGAGTTCCTGCAGACCACCGGTGGCGAGGTCGGCGTGAACACCGGCCGCAAGCGCCGCTGCGGCTGGTACGACTCCGTCGTCGCGCGCTACGCCAGCCGGGTCAACGGATTCACGGACCTGTTCGTGACCAAGCTCGACGTGCTGACCGGTATCGGTGAGATCCCGATCTGCGTCGCCTACGACGTGGACGGCACCCGTTTCGACGAGATGCCGACCAGCCAGTCCGACTTCCACCACGCCGAGCCCATCTACGAGACGATGCCAGCGTGGGAGGAGGACATCACCGGCTGCCGGACCTTCGGGGAGCTGCCGCAGCGCGCGCAGGACTACCTCAACCGCCTGGAGGAGCTGTCCGGGTGCCGCATCTCCTACGTCGGTGTCGGTCCGGGCCGGGACCAGACCATCGTGATCAACGACGTGATGGAGGCCTGAGCCGCACTCCGCTGAAGCGAACCCCGTACCTGTGGGTACGGGGTTCCTCGGTGTCAGGGGTCGGTGAGAACGGCTGGTCACAGGGTATTTTTTCAGGGGACTGCTGGGGGCGGGAATAGACCCCGATATTTTGTGGTTGTGTCAACAAGATGTGCCGAGAGCAGCATCACCCATCCCGGGATACCCCGATGGGACAACCGATCAAGGAGCAACCATGACCCGTACCCCGACCGATATCGGCCTGCTGATCATCCGCCTCGTCTTCGGCGGTATCCTCACCGCGCACGGCTTCCAGAAGCTCTTCCTGATGGGCCCCGGCCAGACCGGCGCCGCATTCGCGAACATGTCGAGCCTTCCCGCCCCCGAAATCATGGCGTGGATCGCCGTCATCGTCGAGCTCCTCGGTGGACTCGCGCTCATCGCAGGTGTCGCGACCCGCATCGCGGCGATCGCCGCCGCCGTCGTCATGGCGGGCGCGATGGTCACGGTGCACCTGGCCAACGGATTCTTCAACACCGACGGCGGCATCGAGTACACCCTCATGCTGTCTGCCATCGGTGTCGCACTCGCCGTGACCGGCGCGGGACGCTACAGCCTGGATGCCACACTCGGGCGTGCGGGACGTGGCACTCCCACCGACCGCATCTGACGAAGGCGCACCCAAAAGTGAGGGCCCCGATCCGGTGACGGATCGGGGCCCCTTCGTCCTCAGGCGTATCTGCGGACCTTCCCGAAGATCTCCGGCCACGAGCTGTCCAGCTTCCGGGCCGACACCCGGGTTCCCACCACGTACACGACGGCGTTGATGATGATGATCCAGGAGGTCCCGCCGAGGAACAACAGCGAACCGACGCCGTCGCCCCGGCCGATCACCATCATGATGATCCCCGGCACCAGGGGCAGCCAGACACCGAGCAGACCACCGAATGCCGCGATGAACGCGGCACCGGAGTACCCCGACCGGTCCTTCATCGGGTTCGTCCCGGGTCGTGACGCGGGGAACGGATTGAATACGCTGAGCAGTGACCCGAAGCCGAGCGCCGCGGGGATGGCACCGATCGTCGTCACCGTCGTCAGCACCCACAGCGAGGAGAATCCGCTGAGCACCCCGAGCGCGGTGTCGTAGAGCACCACCGCGGGGACGGAGATGGTCGCCGCCACCGCGGCCCGGGCCCGCACCATCACCCGCGCCGGGACACCGGCGGTCATGTGCACCCAGTTCGCCGGGCCGTCGTAGCCGTAGGCGTTGGCGACGTACTGGGTCGCCGCCGCGGCCATCATGTACGCGCCGAACCACTCCACGGGGCTGTCCTCGTTGGTGGTCCCGAGAACCAGGAAGAACACCGAGAACAACGGCAGCGAGACCAGGTTGTAGAGCAGCCGCGAGTCCCGCGTCCAGTACATCAGTCCCCGCGAGTAGACGGCCCCACCGACCGTCGCCGGTACCCCGGGCAGCATCAGCCGCCCCCGCGACCGGGACCGGGAGCCCGAGGAACTCTCGGTCACCTGGGTGAACGATCTGGTGAGCGCCCGGCGCCAGGCGCCCCAGAGCACGGGAAGCAGGACGATGCCGATGAGCGCCTGGAGGACCGCTGTCCCCCAGGCACCGTCGGCCAGACTGCCCGCGGCGCCACCCGCTCCACCGAAGGGGGTGTAGCCGAGGATCCGGGTGATCCTCGCGGTGTCCACACCGATCGTCGAGTTCACCACCAGATTGAAGCCGATGATGATGACGATGAATCCCACGCCGCCGGCCATGGACAGCTTCTCCCGTCGGGAGCGGCCACCGGACAGCACGCCGAGAACCATCCACGCCTCAGCGCCGCAGATGCTCAACCCGAGAGCGGCGACCACGGCCAGGAACCAGAACGGAATCACCCACGCGTGTCCGGTGAGTACCAGTCCGGCGGTGCCGAAGCCGAACGTGATCAACGAGTTGAGGACCACGAGGTAGCCGCGGGACTGGAGGAGTGCGGCCAGAATGAACCCCGGCAGCAGATCCGCGGCCGCCACCGGCAGCGGCGCGAACCAGCCGGGGGTCAGCTGGTTCTCGCTGGACGGATAGATGAACGCGAGGACCCAGTACGCCAGCACACCCACCCCGAGGGACAGGGAGAGCGCGGCCTGGTTCCCGTCCAGCTGCTCGGCGAGGGTCAACCCGCCGAGAGACAGGGCTCCCGTCAGACCGTAGATCCAGATGAAGATGATCATGAACCACTGCGATCGCTGCGCCTTCAGGGAGCGCTTCCGCAGGGTGCGGTGGAGCCGGAGCAGGGTGCGGGTCACCGGGCATCACCCGCGTCACCCGCGGCTCCGGTCCCGTCCGCGGACGGGGTCGAACCGAGCCAACCGAGGGTCCCCTCGTCGAGCTCGCCACCGCCGACGAGGTCGATGAAAGCGTCACCCAGCGATCCGGCGCCCCGGACGTCATCGACGGTCCCGGAGGCGACCACCCGGCCACCGGCGATCAGCGCGACGTGGTCGCAGATGGACTCCACGAGCTCCATGACGTGGGAACTCATCACGACGGTTCCGCCGCCGCGCACGAAGGCGTTGAGGATCGAGCGGATCACCCGCCCCGACACCGGATCGACGGCCTCGAAGGGCTCATCCAGGATCAGGATCTGTGGCCGGTGCAGCAGGGCACCCGCGAGCAGGATCTTCTTCGTCATGCCCGCCGAATAGTCGACGATGAGTTTCTCCCCGGCGTCGGTCAGGTCCAGGGCGTCCAGCAGGCCGTGGGCACGCTCGGCGATGGTCTCCGGGTCCATCCCCCGCAGCCGACCGAGGAACTCGAGGTACTCGGATGCGCTGAGCCGGTCGAACGTCGGCAGGCCGTCGGCGAGCAGACCGTAGGACCGCTTCGCCTCGAGAGCACCGCCACCCCAGACATCGGCGCCGCACACCCAGGTCGCACCCGTGTCCGGGCGGAGCAGACCTGTGGCGATGGTGATCGCCGTCGTCTTCCCGGCGCCGTTCGGGCCGACGATCCCGTAGAAACTCCCGTGGGGGATGTCGAGGGAGAGATCGGCGACGGCGGGCTTGTCCCCGAACCGCTTGGTGATACCGCGCCAGGCGAGCGCCACAGACGTCGGATCCGGGTTGAGGGGATCGAGATGGGCTGAATCGTCGGGAAGAGTCATGGAAACAGTGTGCGTCCCGCCGGAGCGTGGCCGCAAGGGTTTCCACCAGAATCAACCCGTGGGCTGACGGATGGCGCGAGCCACCCGCCGCAACCGGCTAGTCCTCTTCGGTCGACGGGACCACGGGCTGCTCGGCCGACCACGGGAACACGATCCACTCGTCGGTGTGCTTCCAGACGAAGTCGGGCCGGATCACCGACTGGGACTTGCCGTACAGCACGGCGGAACGACACTCCGCGCCGGCCTTCTCCAGGATCTCGAGGACGAGGGCCAGGGTCCGTCCCGAATCGGCGACATCGTCGACGACGAGCAGCTTCCTGCCGACGATGGCGGAGGTGTCCAGCAGGGGCTCCAGCAGCACCGGGTCGGGGAGGGTCTCGTGGACGTCGGTGTAGAACTCGACGTTCATCGTGTCGGCGAGCTTCACCCCCATCGCGTAGCTCAGCGCCCCGGCCGGAAGGAGGCCGCCGCGGGCGACGGCGATGATGATCTCCGGGTCGAAGTCGCTGTCCACCACGATCTGGGCGAGTTCCCGGGACGCGGCACCGAAGCCCTCCCAGGTCAGAATTTCCTTGGTCTCGAGATCGGTCGAGTCTGCATGGTAGGCCATGGGTCGATGGTAGCGGTTCCGGTCCGCGGATGCCGTACCGTGTTCCGGTGGGCGACCGGCACGGGAGCCGGGAGCGCACCATCTCTCCCGCGGCGCCCGCCCCTGTGCGATACTGCACCACGAGAAGCGCCCGAAGAAAAACGTGAGGACACGGTAGATGTACACCCCAGAGATGATCGGAACACCGCAGACCGGCTCAGCCACCCGGGTCCTCCTGCTGGGGGCCGGGGAGCTCGGTAAAGAGGTCACCATCGCCTTCCAGCGCCTCGGTGTCGAGGTGCACACGGCGGACCGGTACGAGGGCGCGCCCGCGGGCCAGGTCGCCCACGCCCACCACACCCTGGACATGACCGACGCGGCGGCCGTCAGGGCACTCGTCGACGAGGTCCGCCCGCACTTCATCGTACCCGAGATCGAGGCGCTGGCCACCGACGCCCTCGCCGAGATCGAGGAGGAGGGCCTCGCGACTGTCGTCCCCACCGCGCGCGCCACCCGGCTCACCATGAACCGCGAGGGTATCCGCCGCCTGGCGGCCGAGGAACTCGGTCTGCCCACCAGCTCCTACGCGTTCGCCTCCACCCACGCGGAGTTCGTCGAGGCGGTCGGGGAGATGGGTTTCCCGTGCGTGGTAAAGCCCGTCATGAGTTCCTCCGGGAAGGGCCAGAGCGTGATCCGCGCCGCCGACGAGGTCGACCGTGCCTGGGAGTACGCCCGGGCCGGGGCGAGGGTCGCGGGAGACCGTGTCATCGTCGAGGGGTTCGTCGAGTTCGACTACGAGATCACGCTGCTCACCGTGCGCTCGACGGACCCGGCGACCGGACAACCGGCGACCTGGTTCTGCGAGCCCATCGGCCACCGCCAGCAGGACGGCGACTACGTCGAGTCCTGGCAGCCGATGCGGATGAGCCCCGCCGCGGCGGACAACGCCCGCTCCGTCGCCGCGCGCATCACCAACGCCCTCGGGGGGCGGGGGGTGTTCGGCGTGGAGCTCTTCGTTCTCGGGGACGACGTCTACTTCTCGGAGGTCTCGCCCCGGCCCCACGACACCGGCATGGTCACCATGGCGTCCCAGCGGTTCTCCGAGTTCGAACTCCACGCCCGCGCGATCCTCGGTCTGCCGATCGACGTCACCCTCATCTCACCGGGCGCCTCCGCCGTCATCTACGGCGGTGTCGATGCCCCGGCCGTGAGCTACAGCGGCCTCGGCGCCGCGCTCGCCGTCGCCGAGGCCGACGTCCGGATCTTCGGTAAACCGGAGGCGTTCACCCGCCGCCGGATGGGCGTCGCACTGGCCACCGCGGAGGACACCGGCACCGCCCGCGAGCGCGCCACCGCGGCGGCCTCCGCCATCGAGGTGCACGCACCGGGGGGGCCGACCCACTGAACACGGCCCCTCGGTTCCACGGTGCATTCCCGCCCTCGGGGTGGCGGCCCGTCCGGGGTGCCCGCCCGGTGCCGCCGGAACGCTCATCTGCTGCACGAAACGATGACCGCTGTATAGAATTTGCGTATGGCAGACAACGACGACCACGACGACCGTACAGTGACCCCCGCCTACGCGGGCCGTTTCGGCGCCGGTGAGGTTCCCTCCCACCGGCTTCCGGACGATCCCATGGATCCCGACGCCACCTACCGTCTCATCCACGACGAGATGATGCTAGACGGCAACGCCAGGCTCAATCTCGCGACGTTCGTCACCACGTGGATGGAGCCGCAGGCCGAGAAGCTCATGGCCGAGGCGTTCGACAAGAACTCCATAGACAAGGACGAGTACCCCTCGACCTCGCGCATCGAGGAACGCTGCGTCGCCATCATCTCGGATCTGTTCCACGGCCCCACCGGTACCGGTGCGATCGGCACCTCATCCATCGGGTCCTCGGAGGCGGTCATGCTCGCGGGCCTCGCCATGAAGTGGCGGTGGCGGGCCCGTCGTGCCGCGCAGCTCGGTGTCGACCCCGGGGACGTCACCGAGCGCCCCACACTGGTCCTCGGAACTAACGTGCAGGTCGTGTGGGAGAAGTTCTGCCGCTATTTCGATGTCACACCCCGCTATGTGTCGATGTCCCCGGGCGACTACTGCGTGAAGCCCGATGAGGTCGCCGCCGCATGTGACGGGACCACGATCGGTGCCGTGGCGATTCTCGGCACCACGTACACGGGTGAATACGAGGACGTCGTCGGAATCTGTGCGGCACTGGACTCGCTGGCCGCGGCAGGGGGACCGGACATACCCGTCCACGTCGACGCGGCCTCCGGTGGCTTCGTGGCTCCCTTCCTCGACCCCGACCTCGAGTGGGACTTCCGTCAGTCACGCGTCGTCAGCATCAACGTCTCGGGCCACAAGTTCGGGCTCACCTACCCCGGCATCGGGTTCTGTGTGTGGAGGGGTGCGGAGCACCTCCCCGAGGAGCTGGTGTTCCACGTCGACTACCTCGGCGGGGACATGCCCACCTTCACGCTGAATTTCTCCCGTCCCGGAAACCAGATCGTCGGTCAGTACTACAATCTTCTCCGCCTCGGACGCCGCGGATACACCGAGGTCATGACGGCGCTCCGCGACACGGCCACCTGGTTGGCGCGGGAACTGGGCGGGGATTCCGCCGCCGAGGTCGTCTCCGACGGCTCCGCCATTCCTGTTCTGACCTGGCGCTACCGTGATGTCAGTGCCTATCAGGTCTCCCATGAGCTGCGGTGCGACGGGTGGCAGGTACCGGCCTATCCGCCGCCGGAGGGCGCGGAGCAGGATCCCATTCTCCGTGTCGTCGTGAGGGAGGGCTTCTCCCGGGACATGGCGGAGTCCTTCCTCGACTCCGTGGATCGCGCGCTCGGGCGCATCCGTGATGCCGGGCCGGTGTCCGGGGAACGGTCTTTCGCGCACTAGGCGTCAAAGCCCCCGCCCAGGTCACCTCGGACGACCATGGTCCCGGGGCGGGGGTGATGGTGCGGTCGTGTGACGGGTCCGGTTGATCCCGCACCACGACGTCGAGGTGCCCGTGCCCACGGTGTGTGGAGTGGATCGTGGATCAGTGTGCGGGGCGCAGCATCGGCAGATGCGTCATTCCGTCCCAGTCGAATTCGTCACCGCAGACCCGGAACCCGTAGCTCTCGTAGTAGTCCCGGAGTGCGGTCTGCGCGGTCAACGCGACGTCGGCGCCCGGGTTCTGCTCCTTCGCGAGCTTCAGTGCGTCCTTCATGATCTCGGCGCCCAACCCGGTGCCACGTGCCCCGGGGGCCAGGCAGAACCGCCCGAACTGCCAGAGGACACGCTCGTCCCCGATGTCGACCCCGCCACCGCACTTCGCCCGGAACCCGGCACCGGTGTCCGGATGGATGCGGGCGTAGCCGGCCAGTGCACCGGCACGGTCGTTGGCCCGGATGTGGAGGGTGTCCGGCAGGGCGTCGGTGTCGTCGATCTCAGCGTAGGGGCACTGCTGCTCGTTGACGAAGACATCCACCCGTAGCTTGTAGATCCGGTGCACCTCGAGGGCGCTCATCTGGTTCAGATTGGACACGGTGAAGTAGGTGTTCATCCCTCAAGCATACTGTCAGCTGTCCGGGGCACCCCAGTCCCGGTGGGGTGCCCCGGACACCGGAAGCCCCCGTCCCACCGTGGAGGCCACGGGCGGGGGACGGAGGCGGAGAAACCCCGGGTGCGTGGGGCTAGTCCTGCTTCGCCCTGGCGTGGGCGACCATGTCGTCCCACTCGACGATCTTCTTGCGCTCGCGGCCCTCGGCCTCGCCGGCCCTGCGCTCCGCGGCGTCGAGCCGGTGCCAGCCGTCCCACGTCGTGTACTCGATGCCCCTGCCGCTGAGGAACTCGAGGACGGCATCCTCGTCCGGGTTGGCGGCCGGAGCCAGGGTGCCGTTCGCCCAGTCGGCCAGCAGCATCTCGGTGGTCTCCTTGGCGTCGCCCTTGGTGTTGCCGATGAGTCCCACCGGGCCGCGCTTGATCCAGCCCGTCGTGTAGTAGCCGGCGATCGGTGCGCCGGACTCCGGGTCGAGGACGTGTCCGCCGTCGTTCGGGATGACGTTGCGGGAGGTGTCGAACGGGATGCCGGTCACGGGATCGGAGCGGTAGCCCACGGCACGGTAGACGGCCTGGACGTCCCAGGTGGTGTACCTGCCGGTGCCGCGGACATTGCCGGTTCCGTCGAGTTCGGTGCGTTCGGTGGTGAACCCGACGACGTGGCCGTCCTCGCCGATGATCTCGACCGGGGACTCGAAGAAGTGGATGAACAGCTTGTGCGGAGCACCCTTCGGATCGCGGATCGCGTACTGCTCGATGACGGAGCAGACGAGGTCGGTGGTCTTCGAGTTGCGGCGGGCCTCGATGGAGGCCTCGTCGTAGTCGATGTCCTCGGGATCGACGACGACCTCGATGGTGTCGGAGTGGTCGAGCTCCTTGAGCTCCAGCGGGGTGAACTTCGCCTGGGCGGGACCGCGGCGACCGAAGACGTGGACCTCGGTGGCCTGATTGTTCTTCAGGCACTCGTAGACGTTGTCCGGGATCTCGGTGACGTGGAGTTCATCACCGGTCTTGGCGAGGACGCGGGCGATGTCTAGTGCGACGTTGCCGACGCCGACGACGGCTACGGATTTCGCGGACAGGTTCCACTCGCGGGAGAAGTCGGGGTTGCCGTCGTAGAAACCGACGAACTCTCCGGCGCCGTAGTGCTCGGGGAGGTCGGAGCCCGGGATGTCGAGATCCCGGTCGCCCGTCGCGCCCGTGGAGAAGACCACGGCGTCGTAGTACTCCTTCAGTTCCTCGGCGGTGACGTCACTGCCGATGTCGACGTTGCCGAGGAGGCGCAGCTCCGGCTTGTCCAGCACCTTGTGCAGTGACATCACGATGCCCTTGATGCGCGGGTGATCGGGGGCGACACCGTAGCGGATCAGACCGAACGGCGCGGGCATGCGCTCGTAGAGGTCGATGGCGACATCGGTGTCGGACTTCATCAGCAGATCGGAGGCGTAGATGCCGGCTGGGCCGGCTCCGATCACGGCTACCCGGAGGGGACGAGACATATCAGTGGACATCCTTGGTGAAATCGTCGAGGACAGAACGGAAAATAGACAGCTCTGACTACTGTACGCGGTCGGTGCGGAATCATGCCAGGATATCCTTCACGCGCACCCATGTCGGTGGTCCGGGTCACGTTTTCCCGTCCAGTTTCCGTCCAGGCGTGTTCCGACGTCCGGAACGGGACCTCCGTGGGCGGGGATTCGACCGGGGTCGCCCCCGTGGTTGGGGGTGTGGAACTTCACGCCGGGGCCCCGCGGGGCTGTGTACAGGGGCGTTCCCGGAGGTTTTCGGGTGAGACGTCGTTCCGGTGGTGTCCGGGTCGCCGGTTCCGGGTGTTCGGCCGGATTTCCGTGTCTAAACTATGTAGTGAATCACAGACAACGACAGAAGCCAGCCTGTGCCACAATGCAGGTGTCCCGGCCGCATGACGCGTCACGCTGTGGCCGCATGCGCCAGCGCGACACACAGAAAGGACTCCACGTGATTTCCTCCCCCCGCCCGGTGCTGCTCACCGCAGCCGGCCGCAACCTCAACGGGATCGACACCGCCCCCCTCGCAGAGCACCTGGGTCTGGAGGTTCGGCCCTTGATCGACGGGGAGGTGTCGGTGTCCGCTGTCATCGGGTCAGATCCGCTGGGGTCCGGCGCCGCGCTGTTCGTCGGAACCGGAAGCATTGACTTCGACTCCCGGTGTGCCGCAGCCCTCGGGGTGCCGCTGCTCATCGTCACCGGCCCGGACTCGACGCTCGCGGACCTCGCGGTCGCCGAGGCCGAGGCCCACGGCGCCAGCGTCGTCACGCTCACCGACCCGGCGGACGGAGCCGCGCTGGACGCCACCGCGTCCGGTTTGCGTGCCGCCGCCCCGGAGCCGGTGATGAGCCCCGCGCTCTTCGAGCACTGGCTTCTCGGTCAGGCGCGCGCGAAGCGCACGCACATCGTCCTCCCCGAGGGCGAGGACGACCGGATCCTGACCGCAGCCCACCAGCTGCTGGCGGAGGACGTCTGCGAGCTGACGATCCTCGGCGACGTCGAGGACGTCCGGCGCCGCGCCGCGGATCTCGGACTCGACCTCTCCGCCGCACACCTGGTCGACCACCTGACCGACCCCGACGCCGAGGTGTTCGCCGAGGAATTCGCCGAGCTGCGCAAGGCCAAGGGCGTCACCCTCGAGCAGGCGCGCGAGACCATGCGGGACATCTCCTACTACGCCACCATGATGATCCACACCGGCCGCGCCGACGGCATGGTCTCCGGTGCCGCGCACACCACCGCGCACACCATCAAGCCGTCGCTCCAGATCATCAAGACCGCGCCGGGTGTGAGCTTCGTGTCCTCGATCTTCCTCATGGTGCTGCAGGGCAGGCTGTGGTCCTTCGGTGACTGCGCCGTCATGCCCAACCCCACCGCCGCAGAGCTCGGTGAGATCGCCGTGGTCTCCGCACGTACCGCCGCACAGTTCGGCATCGACCCGAAGGTCGCCGTCCTGTCCTACTCCACCGGCAGCTCCGGAAGCGGCGAGGACGTCGACCGCGCGACCCAGGCCGTCGCCGCCGCCCGGGAACTCGATCCGTCGGTCGCCGTCGACGGACCCCTGCAGTTCGATGCCGCCGTCGATGCCGGGGTGGCGAAGAAGAAGATGCCCGAGTCCACCGTCGCCGGCCGGGCCAACGTCCTCGTGTTCCCCGACCTCGAGGCCGGGAACATCGCCTACAAGGCGGTCCAGCGCACCGCCGACGCCCTCGCGGTCGGCCCCGTGCTGCAGGGCCTGAAGAAGCCCGTCAACGACCTCTCCCGTGGCGCGACCGTGCGTGACATCGTCAACACCGTCGCCATCACCGCGATCCAGGCAGGAGCCAAGTAATGTCCGACCTCGCACTCGTCCTCAACTCGGGGTCGTCCTCCATCAAGTTCCAGCTGGTGGACCCGCAGCGGCACGCCACCGACGAACCCTTCGCCTCCGGACTCGTCGAGCAGATCGGCGAACCGGAGGGGCGCGTCACCCTGAAGTACGCGGGGGAGACCTACACCACCACCGCGCCGATCCCGGACCACAACGTCGGTCTGGACATGGCGTTCGAGCTGATGAACGAACAGGGCTGCGGCCCCGCCGAGGTGGAGATCACCGCCGTCGGGCACCGTGTCGTCCACGGTGGCATCCTGTTCTCCTCGCCGGAGATCATCACCGACGAGATCCTCGGCATGATCCGGGACCTGATCCCGCTCGCACCCCTGCACAACCCGGCGAACATCAACGGCATCGAGGTCGCGCGCCGGATCCTCCCGGACGTCCCGCACGTCGCGGTGTTCGACACCGGCTTCTACCACTCCATGCCGCCCGCGGCCGCGCTCTACGCGATCAACAAGGACGTCGCAGCGGAGCACGGTATCCGCCGCTACGGTTTCCACGGCACCAGCCACGAGTACGTCTCCAGGCATGTCCCGGAGATGCTCGGTATGCCCGCCGGGGAGGTCAACCAGATCACTCTGCACCTGGGCAACGGGGCATCGGCCACCGCGGTCCGCGGCGGCCGTGCGATCGACACCTCCATGGGCATGACCCCGCTCGCGGGCCTCGTCATGGGAACCCGCTCCGGCGACATAGATCCCGGCATCGTCTTCCACCTGCACCGCTCCGCGGGCATGTCCATCGACGAGATCGACCGCCTGCTCAACCGTGACTCCGGTGTGAAGGGCATCTCCGGGGTCAACGACTTCCGCGCGCTCGGTGAGCTCATCGAGGAGCACAACGAGGACGCGTTCCTCGCCTACAACGTCTACATCCACCAGCTGCGCCGCTACATCGGCAGCTACATGATCGCCCTCGGCCGGGTCGACGCGATCACGTTCACCGCCGGCGTCGGGGAGAACGCCGCGAACGTCCGTGCGGACGCTATGGCGAACCTGGAGAACTTCGGCATCCGTATCGATCCGGAGCGCAACGCCGAGCGCAGCAGCGCCGCCCGGCAGATCTCCACCGACGACTCCCCGGTCAAGATCTTCGTCATCCCGACGAACGAGGAGCTGGCCATCGCCCGCTACGCGGTCGAGCTGGCCAACCGCAGCCGCTGAGTGGTCGGGGTGGACGGGGACGCTTGACTGTCCCCGTCCACCCGTCATGTCACGGACCCGGTGCCACGACGGTGCGGCGGGGTGGGAACCGGCGTTCCCGGGCGCGCCACACGTGTACCCCGGCCGCACCGCCCGCCCCGCCCGGCCGGATGATCGGGCGTCCGACGACCGGACCGTCGCCTCTCCCGGCGCCGGCCCGGGGCCTCAGATGCCGACGTCGAGGTCGTTGAAGTCCTCCAGCTTCGCGCCCTCGGCGCGCTTCCTCTCGTAGAACTTCTTGCGCGCCCGGTCGATCTCGTCGTTGCCGACACCGATGCACCAGTATCCGGCGACGCTGACCCGGGACTTGTCCATGCCGACCTCGTCGCGGAAGTAGCTGCGGATCGAGGCCATCTCCGCGCGCTCCCCGGCCGCCCACACGACGTACGAGGTGGGATTCTCCAGTGCCCTCGCGCACGTGTACAACGGCTGGGGATCTCCTGTGTCCTCCGGGTCGATGTGGGTCAGTCGGAGATCACCGGGGAGCGTGATCTCGTTGACGGCGGCCCTGTCCCCGGCGACGAGATAGAGCTCGCCGGGGAGTTTCCCGTCGGTGCGGTCGAAGATGCTGACGAGCGCGGGAATGGCGGTGGCGTCCGCGAACAGTGCGACAGGTTCGTCCTGCTCGCGGGGTGGGATGGTGAAGTGCACCCTGGGGCCGGTGAGCGAGAACTCCATGCCGACGTGGGCGTCGCGGCTGAACAGCATCATCGGCGAGTCGTGCTCGTGCTGGACGATGTCGACGACCACTTCCCCGGTGTCCTCCAGGAAGTCGCGCACCGTGTAGACGCGGGTGTGGTTGCCGTACCGTTCCGACAGATACAGCCGTATCGCGACGTTGGCGCTCCTCCACGCCGGATTGGTGCCCGCTCCGGATATTCTCGCCGTGATCCGCACGATGGACGGGCAGGGTTCGGACACCGAGGTGATCACCGCGGTGTGGTCGTCGATGTCGCGGTCGTGCTCACTGTCGCGCAGGTGGACCGGGGGCCGCCCGGTGTAGAACCTGTTCGCGGCGCCCGGGGTCGCCGGTGCCGTGGCGGGGGCCGCGGCATCGTCGGGGTTGCTCGTCATGGACTTCCATCCTCGAATCTTCTCTGGATCGTCTCGGTGGTCTCGGTGGTCTCGGTGGTGTCGTGCGGGGTCGATCAGTGGCTCGTCGGCGGACCGCCTCCTGCGCCGCCGCGGCGGGTGCGGGGCACGATGAGGGGCCTGCCGGTGTCCGGATCCCGCAGGATGCGGGCGTCGAGGTCGAAGACCTCGCGGAGCATGTCGAGGGTGAACACGTCGTCGGGATGGCCCCGGGTGACGACGCGACCGCTCTTCATGGCGATGATGTGGGTCGCGTAGCGGGCGGCCATGTTCAGGTCGTGCAGGACCGCGACGAGTGTCCGGCCCCGCGAGTGCAGGGTGGCGCACAGATCGAGGACGTCGGTCTGCGTGGAGACGTCGAGGAACGTGGTCGGCTCGTCGAGCAGCATCACCCTCGTGTCCTGGGCCAGCACCATCGCGATCCAGGCCCGTTGCCGCTGCCCGCCGGAGAGCTCGTCGAGGTGTTCCCCGGCGAGATCCGCGAGCCCGGTGTGGACGAGGGCGTCGTCGACCGCGCGTTCATCGGCGGCGGAGAACTGGGACAGGATGTGCTGGTGCGGGTAGCGGCCCCTGCTGACGAGATCGGCGACGGTGATGCCCTGAGGGTGGATCGGGGACTGGGGGAGTACACTGACGGCCCGGGCGATACGTTTCGTCGGCATCCGGGACATGTCCGTACCGTCGACGAGGACACGACCCCGGGTGGGTTTCAGCATCCGGGAGAAGGTCTTCAGCAGCGTCGATTTGCCGCATCCGTTGGGACCGATGATCGCGGTGAACTCCCGGTGGGGGAGGTCCAGACTGAGGTCGCGGATGATGGCGTCCCTACCGTAGCCGACGGTCACGTTCTCCAGCGCGAGGCGCACCGGCTCCGGCGGGTCCGTGTCCCGACCGTGGGCCGGCTGATGCTCCGGCTCGCCGATGGCCCGGAGGTGGTGTGGCGTGTGGGTCATCGTGTCACGTCCTCGTCGATGATCGGGTGAGCAGTATCAGGAGGTACCCGCCGCCGAGAACACCGGTGATCAGGCCGACCGGGGCACGCAGGCCGATGTCGATGTGCTGGGTCGCGTGGTCGGCGAGCAGGAGCAGCACCGCGCCCGTGACGAAGGAGTGCAGGATCGTGACCCCGGGGACACGGGTGATGAATCGTGCGATGTGGGGACCGGCCAGCGCGATGAACGCGATCGGGCCGGCGACGGCGGTCGCGGTGCACGCCGCCAGCGTCGCGAGGATGATCGCGGTGAACCGGGTGCGTTCCACCGGCACACCGAGGCCGGATGCCGTGGAGTCACCGAGTTCGATGGCGTCCACACCGCGCCGCAGCACCGCCAGACCGGGGATGAGGACGACCGTCGCGAGAAGCACCGAGCGGGCGTGCTCCCAGCCGCGGCCGGACAGCGATCCGGCGCGCCAGTCCTGCACCTGTGTCGCGAGACGGATGTCCGCGGTCAGCAGCATGAGGTCCAGGACCGCCGACACCGTCGCGGCGACACCGATTCCGACGAGGACCAGCCGGATCCCGTTCGCTGATCCACGGGTCCGGGCGAGCGTGTAGACGATCGCCGCCGTGAGCAGGCCACCTGTCGCTGCGGCGAGCGCGACGGGCAGCACGTCGGGGGACACGAACAGGATGGTCAGGCCCGCGGCGGTGGCGGCACCCGCGGTGAAACCGATGATGTCCGGGGAGCCCAGGACATTGCGGCTCAGGGACTGGAACACCGCGCCGGACACGCTGAGCAGACCACCGACGCACACCGCCGTCAGCGCCCGGGGCAGCGCCCGCGACCGGACGGACCGGATCGACCGCGCGTCACCGTCGCCGACGACGGCCCGCAGGGTCTGTTCGGGCGAGAGATCGGCACGGACGGACATCAGGGCGAAGAGGATGACGGCGGCGAGGACGACCAGCCCGAGGACACCGACGACGGCGCCCCTCTGGGAGTAGGTGACCGACACCGGTCCGATGCGTACGGCGTGGATCTCCGAGCCACTGATCCTCCGCTCTGACGGACTCACAGGGCCACCGCCTTCCGCGAGCGCACCAGCGCGATGAACACCGGCCCGCCGAGCAGCGCGGTGGCGATACCCGTCTGCAGTTCCGCGGGGGCGATGACCACCTTGCCGGCGACATCCGTGGCCACCAGCAGAGCCGGTCCGATCGCCATGATCGCCGGGATGAGAACCCGGTTGTCCGGTCCGGTCAGTCTTCGGGCGAGGTGCGGCGCGGCCAGACCCACGAAGGAGATCGGTCCGGCCGCGGCGGTCGCCGCGCCTGCCAGCATGACCACCGCCACCGCTGTGGTCAGACGGACCAGACCGATCCGCACACCGAGGCCCACCGCGGACTCGTCCCCCAGACCCATGGCGTTGAGGGGGCGGGCCAGCAGGAGAGCCAGCGCGCAGCCGACAGCGACGAACGGCAGCACGGCCGTCAGTACATCCGGGCCCCTGCCCTGGAGAGAACCGATCGCCCAGAACCGGAAGTGCTCGAAGATGGTGTAGTTGCTGAGCAGGATCATCGAGATGACCGAACTCAACGCCATGGTGATCGCCGCCCCCGCGAGCGCGAGCCGCGCCGGGGAGGCTGCGTCCCCGGTCACCGAACCCAGCAGATAGACCACCACGGACACGACGCCCGCCCCGGCGAAGGCCCACCACACGTACCCGGACACGTCGGTGACTCCGACGTACCCGATGGCGACGCACACGGCCAGGGACGCCCCCGCGTTGATCCCGAGGATGCCGGGATCGGCGAGCGGATTCCGCGTCAGTGCCTGGACGAGTCCTCCGACGAGCCCGAGGCACAGGCCCACGACCAACCCCAGCGCGATCCGGGGAAGGCGCGATCTCACGACGATGAGATGGTCGGGGTCCGTCGGGTCGAAGGCGGTGACGGCACCGATGACCACGGACGGCTCAACCGGATGCGAACCGGTGAACAGCCCGGCGAGGGTAGCGGCGAACACGACGGTGAAGCTTCCGCAGATCACGGCCCACATGCGGCCACGGCGGGTACGGGGGCGTTCGTACGGGAGGGGGATCGGCATGGTGGACTGTGCTGAACTAGCCGGTCAGCTGTTCGACGAGGGAGTCGATGGTGAGCAGAGCCGAGTAGTAGTCCAGGCGCCAGGAGTACTCGCCGAAGACGAAGACGTTGGCGTTCTCGACGGCGGGGGCCGTGGAAACCAGCGGGTCCCCGGAGAACGCGGCAACCGGTGTCTCGGTTCCCGTCTGCATGAGGAAGACGCTGCCGACGTCGGCGAGCGCCGCAGCCATGTTCTCCCGGCTGACCATGCGCATGTCGGGCCGCACCTTCGTCGACGTCTCCTCGGGGACGTCGGTGACGGTGATGCCCAGGTCCTGCAGGATCTGGCCGTGCTGGGTGTCCGGACCCGGAACCGCGAGCCCCTCCGCCGCGCGGTAGAAGCCCACGACCGCGGGCTCGGCGGGCGGGGTGATCTCGGCCGCGGCCCGCTCCACCTTCTCCTCGTAGTCGGCGATGAGTTCCTCGGCCTTCTCCCCGGTGCCCGTGACCTCCCCCAGCATGCGGGTCTGCTCCTGCCAGGACATGTCGAGGTAGTCGACCATCACCGTCGTCGTTATGTCCTGCAGCTGCGCGTACTCGTCGTTCACGGCGTCCCCGCCGACGACCGAACCGATGATCAGATCCGGATCGAAGGAGTCGACGGCGTCCAGATTGATGTCGAGACGCGGGTACGCGACCTCCACCCCACGCTCGTGGGCGATCTCGGCCCACTGCATGAAGAATCCGTCGTCGTCGGTCAGATCCGTGACGGGTGCCGCGGCGGTGGCCACGACCGGAACCCCCAGCGCCAGCAGCGTCCCGGTCATCGACGGCGACGTCGAGACGATGCGCTGCGGCTTCTCCTCGATGGTGACCTCGCCCCTGGCGTCGGTCACCGTGCGGGGGAACGCCGCCGCCGTCTCCGCGGCCGATGCCCCGGAGCTGTCTGTCGTGCCCGGGGCCGCCTGTGTCGTGTCGGGCGTCGTGGACCCGTCCCCTCCGGAGCATCCGGTCATGGTGGCCACACCCAGTGCCGCCACGGTGAGCACGGTGGTCGTGTGCCTGGCCATCTTCACCATCGGTTGATCACACCCCTGTCGTTGTCGAATTGGTCCTCACCCACCGTCTCCCGTACCGGCGACGGGAAATGTGTCGGCACGGGGGACGGACGGCGGGAGGTGAACTGAAGGTTGGCCTAACCTTAGGATGGGGTGTCGGGCTTCGGTCGGCTCGAGGCGTCAAGTGTTTAACATCGTCGTGGGGTCGTACCGCAGCTGGTGGTGGATTCGGCGACGGACGGGGAGAGGAGGGGACGATGACGGTCCAGCAGCGGCTCCGTGGAGGGTCGGTCGAGGGGTCCTCCCGCTGTGCCAGACGCGCGCTCATCGTGTGGGTCTACGCCGGAACCGCCGGTGTGGACACGGCGGTGGGGACGACCCGGTTGTCGGCCGGACAGGTGATGCTCATCGCGGCCGGTCTGCGCTACCGGATCCGTGGTGGCGAGGACGCTGTGGTCATCCCCGTCGAGCTTCCGGGAGAGCTGGCGGTCGCGGTGTCCATCCGAACCGCTGTCGCCGCTCTGCCGGAACAGCTCCGGCTGCGTCTTCTGTTCGAGTTCGCCCAGAACCTGGGGTATCTGAGGCCCGATGTGGAACGCACCGACTTCCTGCGGTGTCTCGTCGCGGAGATCATCGCCGCTCAGTCCGATGCGGTGCCGGTGCCCGTGGCTCCGCAACCGATCTCGGCGGAGGCGACCGCCGTGGCGGGGACGGTCATGGCTGATCTCTCCGTCAACCACAGTGTTGCGCAACTCGCGGACATCGCCGGTGTGTCCGTGCGGACACTGCAGCGGAGATTCCGCGCGGAAACCACGTTGAGCGTCAGCCGGTGGATCACCCGGGTCCGGCTCAACGAGGCCGTCGCCCTCATCGCGCGTGGTCGTGGCCTGCAGTTCGCGGCCCATGCCACCGGATACCCGGGTGCGAGTGAACTCATCCGTGCCTACCGTGCCGAGACGGGGACCACTCCGGTCGCCGCACTCTCCGGAGGCGGACGGGCTTCCGTCGGTGAGATCAGGTTGGACGACCCCGGTGTGCCGGAAAATGAGACCTGGCTCAACATCAATGGTGGGGACATCGTCGTCTGGTTGGTCACCGGGCGGGCCACCGTCACCACTGATCGGTGCACCATCGGCATCGTGGAGGGCCAGGGGGTGGTGCTTCCCGCCGGCGTCGCGGTCCATGTGGCGATGGAGGCGGGCACACTACTGCTCCCGCTCGGGTTCCGGTACCCCGACGGCAACGGGTCCGCCGGTGCGGCACGGGTGCCCACCGTCGTCGATTTCTCCGGCTTCGCTCCCGTGGAACTGCTTCGAACGGCGGTCTCCACGCACACGCACATAACGGTCGAGGGAGCCCGTCACGACGACATCTTCCGGAGTGTCCCCGGTGTCCGTGAGGAGCCACCTGCCGGCGAGGGCGACCGATCCGGTCAGCAGGTGTGTGTCCGGGATGATGGGGTCAGTCGTCAGCGTCACAGCTATGTCCGTCGGATGAACCTCGCCCGCATACTCCTGGCGCAGGGGAGGAGTCCCACGGAAACGGCGCGCACCCTCCGGTATTCCCACGCCGCGGCGTTCACCAGGGCATTTTTCGCCGAGCACGGTATGACCCCCAAGCGGTACGCGCAATTGACCGGTGCCCGGCCGGGGCCCGTACTGGCGGACGAACCCGTCGTGGTCCCCGCCCGTTCCGGGCCGTCGGTTGCTCCCCGGTCCCGGGGCGCATGACCCCGTAGCCACCGTCCCCGTCGGGACTCGGCGCGTAACGATTCACGCCGGTCACGGTGCGCGCCGGGGCCCGGGCCGTGGCCGAACGGAGAATTATCGGGTACTGTTTTCAACAGTGTTCCGATGGTGGTCCTCCGGGGCGTGCATTCTGCTGCTGTTCACGCGATGTTGGGTACCCGGGTCCCGTGCCTTTTACGGTCGGTTAACCCTGGGGTGGTCGACTGATGGAGTCCCGAAACGACGAGAGATCCGCATCGTCCCTCAGTTCCGCCATCTCCGACACGGAAAGCCTGACACATGACCGCCAAGGAAAGCCGAACACAGAAACAAGCGACACGCGCCGTCGTGGGGGCCCTCCTCACCGCGGCCCTCGCAGTCGTCCTCCCCGTCAGCGCGGGTGCAGACCCCGAGCGGGTCCCCGCCGCTGAGAAAGCTCCGGTCACCGGACCGGGAGGTCAGTACAACGGCCCGGAGAAGTGCAGTCCCATCGCCGAGGACGGAACGGTCCGCGCACTGAAACCCGGCGAGTGCGCCCAGTTCGGAACCGTCGGGCAGAAACGGACCGAGAATCACGCCAGGAACGTCATCCTCATCATCGGTGACGGCATGGGGCAGCAGGAGATCACCGCCGCCCGCAACTATCTCAAGGGTGCCGCCGGCCGTTTCGAGGGGCTTGACGCCTTCACCTCCACCGGTGCCTACACCCACCACTCCGTGGACCGGGACGGCTCCTTCAACTACGTCACCGACTCCGCGGCATCGGCGACCTCCTGGACGACGGGCATCAAGACCTACAACGGCGCCATCGGCGTCGACCTCGAGCAGAAGCCGGTGGAGAACCTCCTCGAGAAGGCCAAGAAGGCCGGGTTGCGCACCGGCAACGTCAGCACCTCGGAGATCGAGGACGCCACCCCGGCCGCATTCGTCGCCCACGCCTTCAACCGGAAGTGCTACGGCCCGCAGGAGGAGGAGAACTCCAAGGTCTGCCAGGGGGAGGCGTTCGCCGCCCAGTACCGGCACAACGGCGGCCTCGGGTCCATCGCTGAACAGATCGTCGACGCCCGCCCCGACCTCACCCTCGGTGGTGGCCTGGCGGCATTCGACCAGGAGGTCATCCACGAGGGGGAGGGCACATCACCGTTCCTGCCCGCCAGGACCACCTGGACCGCCGGAAAAACGGTGCTGGACAACGCCGCTGACAACGGCTTCACCGTCGTCCGCACCGCAGCGGAACTCGACTCCGTCACCGCGGCCGACCAGGACGCCCCGGTACTCGGACTGTTCGACGACGGAAACATGATCACCCGCTACGCCCCCTCCAAGGCAACCCCCGACGGCGGCTCCGGCCGCCCCCTGGAGTGCGAGGCGCAGGACACCGAGGGGCAGCCCGAACTCGTCGACATGACGACGAAGGCCATCGAGCTCCTCGATGATCCGGAGTCGGACAAGGGCTTCCTGCTCCAGGTCGAGTCCGCCTCCATCGACAAGCGCTCCCACGCCGCCGACGCCTGCGGCATGATCGGCGAGGTCGAACGCCTCGATGAGACCGTGAAGGCGGCGCTCGACTTCGCGAAGAAGGACGGCGACACCCTCGTCGTCGTCACCGCCGACCACGCGCACTCCACCGAGATCATCTACGACGGACAGGACTCCGTCGCCGCGACCACACGTCTGCGCACCGGGGAAGGCTCCTCGCAGACCATCGCCTACGGCAGCCTCCCGCTGCAGGAGCTCGCGGACAACCCGAAGGCATCCCAGCAGCACAACGGCTCGCAGCTCCGCGTCGCCGCCTACGGCCCCGGTGAGGAGAACGTGATCGGACAGACCGACCAGACCGATCTCTTCTTCACCGTCGCCAATGCCCTGCGGATCAACGACGTCCCCACCATCGAGGCGTCCGATCCCACCGAGAAATCCGCCACCTCCTACAGGGCCGGAACAGAAGACCGCAACGCGCCGGCGGACCCCCTCGCCACCTGTTACAAAGTCGGTGACGACGGATTCGTCTCCGGCCCGGGCGACTGCGCCCAGTTCGCGAAGGAGGGACAGGGCCTCGACGACGAGAAGGCGAAGAACGTGATCCTGTTCATCGGCGACGGCATGGGGGACAGCGAGATCACCTCGGCCCGCAACTACCTCCACGGAGCGAACGGGCGGCTGCCCGGGATCGATGCGCTGCCCTATACCGGTTACTACACGACGTTCGCGCTCGACCCCGAGCTCGGCGGTCCCACCTACGTCACCGATTCCGCGGCGTCGGCCACCGGCTGGGCCACCGGCACCAAGACCTACAACGGTGGACTCGGCATCAGGGTCGACGGCACCCCGGTGCCCAACATCATCGAAATGGCCAAGGCCAGGGGGCTGAAGACCGGCAACGTCACCACCGCCGAGATCCAGGACGCCACCCCGGCGGCGGTCGGCAGCCACGCACTCAACCGCAAGTGCTACGGACCGGAATACGACAAGAACAACAAGACCTGCCAGGGCGAGGGATTCGAGAAGCAGTTCCGCGAGTACGGCGGCCTCGGCTCCATCTCCGAACAACTCATCGACACCCGGGCCGACATCACCCTCGGCGGCGGCGCGAAGTACCTCGAGCAGACCGTCCAGACCGGCGGCGACTGGGACGGACACACCTGGACCAAGGGTGACTCCGTCCTCGACAACGCCCGCAACCAGGGCTTCACCGTCGTCACCTCCGCCGACGAACTCGACGCCGTCAAGGAGGCCGACCAGGACGCTCCGGTCCTCGGTATCTTCGCCGAGGGCAACCTGCCCCGGGTCTGGGAGCAGAGCATCCCGACCGTCGAACCCGCCGTCGGACAGGGTGTGCGCTGCACCGAGAACCCCGAGCGCGGCGACGAGGTGCCCACCCTCGCGCAGATGACCACCAAGGCGCTCGACCTGCTGCGCAATGACAACGGATTCCTCGTCCAGATCGAGTCCGCGTCCGTCGACAAGGCCGACCACGACGCAGACATCTGCGGCCAGATCGGCGAGGCGCAGCAGCTCGATGACGCGATCCGGGCGGCCCGCGACTGGGTCCGGGAATCCGGCGAACCGACCCTCATCATCACCACCGCCGACCACGCCCACACCTCGCAGATCACCTCGAACGACCGGGCGACCGCCGGCCGCACCACCAAGCTGGTCACCGCCGACGGCGACGAGATGACCGTCAACTACGCCACCGCCAAGTCCAACGACGACGAAGAGGCACTCGGCTCCCAGACCCACACCGGGGCCCAGCTGCGGGTAGCCGCCGAAGGCCCCGGGGCCGCCAATGTCGTCGGGCAGATCGACCAGACCGACATCCACTACGTCATCGCCAACGCCCTCGACCTGGACACCGACGGCGCCGGCATCAACCTCGCCGGACGCTGGGAGGCCACCGAAACCGGCTCCCCCGACACCTCGACGGAGGCACAGGAGACATCCGGAACCCCCACCAGCTCCTCCACGAAGATGTGGATCGCCCTCGGGTTCCTCGCCCTGGTCATCCTCATCGCCGTCACCGCTTTCGTCACCGGACGTCGACGCACCAACGCCCGGGGCTAGAAGGGAAACGACATGGACAGAAGCCCGGACCGGACCGATCAACACGGCCACGATCACGATGAGCGCATCGACGGTGGCCCGGCGACCGGTCCGGGTTTCGCGGCCCAGATCATCGCGGTCCTGTGGCTGCTGACCGGGGCGCTCGTCCTCGCGATGCTCGTGAGCGGCCGGATATCCACCTACATCAGAACGTTCTGGCAGCCGCTGACGCTCACCGTCGGGATCCTCGTCACGGCGCTCGCGATCTCGGTCCTCTGGCTCGGGGCGCGGCGGGAGAACCACGGGGGCGGTGGGCGTGCGACGGTCTCACCGATCGCCTGGCTCGTGTTCGTACCGTTCCTGCTCGTCGTCATCGGGGCGCCCTCCCCGCTCGGTGCGGCGATGCTCGACAACACCGCCAGCGGCACCGAACGCGACGCGGCACTCGCCGGAAACGGGGGCAGGGTGGTCACCGCCCGCGGGGGAGTCACCTTCGAGCCGCTGTCCGACAGCGGGGTCAACGAACTCAACCTCGACGACCTCCACAACCGGTACTCCTACGGCGACCTGGCGGACCTCGGGGGGAAGCGAATCAAGGTCCTCGGATTCATCTCCCACGGTGGGGCGGCCAGCTTCGACGACAGCGGGCGGGAATCCTCCGCCGACGGACAGAAGGTGGTGGTCAACCGCTACAAGATCTTCTGCTGTGCCGCCGACGCCGTCGCCTACTCCGCCACACTCGCCGGCGGCACGGACCTGCCCGACGACACGTGGGTCGAGGTGGTCGGCACCGTCGACACCGACGCCTCCACCTCGCATCTCGTCCTCGACCCAGAATCGATCACCGAGACCAAGGAACCGAGGATCCCGTACCTGTGAGCACCACCGCCACACCGAAAGCCGCGGACACCGGCCGGGCCGGCCGCGTCACCCCCAGGCAGCTCGCGCTCTGGGAATTCACCGCACTCGGGCTCATCGTCGTGCTGTGGACCCAGTTCGGCACCGGCCCGACCAGCGCCGTCGACCCGCTCTGGAACATGGGTGGCGCCGTCGAATCCTGGGCCGCGATCACGGTCGCCGTGGCGATCCAGGCGCTGCCGTTCCTCGTGCTCGGGGTCACCGTGTCCGCGGTGATCGCGGCGTTCGCGCCACCCGGTTTCCTGCAGCGCATCATCCCGCGCAACAGTTTCCTCGCCGTGCCCGTCGCCGGCTCCGTCGCCATCGCCCTGCCCGGATGTGAGTGCGCCTCCGTGCCCGTCGCCCAGTCCTTCATGCGCAACGGGGTGTCCAGGGCCGCGGCGCTCGTGTTCATGCTCGCCTCCCCGGCGCTCAACCCGGTGGTCATCGTCTCCACGGCGGTGGCGTTCAACGCCCTGCCGGAGATGGCCTGGGCCCGGTTCATCGCCTCATTCCTCGCGGTTCTCACCGCGGGCTGGCTGTGGATCATCCTCGGCCGCGACGACGAGATCCGGGTCACCGCTCCGGACGGCGCCGGTTTCGGCGGCTGCGCCGACGACCACTGCACGCACGACGCCACCGGGTCCGGGAAGCGGAGCTGGCAGTGGCGCCGGTTCCAGATGACCGCACTCCACGACCTCACCCAGGCCGGGGGATTCCTCGTCCTGGGCGCGATGGTCGCGGCACTGATCAAGGTCACCGTCCCCGCCTCCTGGTTCGCCGACATCTCGCAGACCCCGCTGCTCGCCGTCCTCGTCATGGTGGGACTCGCGATCCTGCTCTCCCTCTGCTCCGAGGCGGACGCCTTCGTCGCCGCGTCGTTCACCGCGGTCTCCCCGACCGCGCAACTCGCGTTCCTCGTCGTGGGCCCCATGGTCGACATCAAGCTGATCTCCATGCAGGCCGGTGCATTCGGGCCGCGGTTCGTCCTCCGGTTCGTCCCCATGGTCCTGATCTGCGGTGTCCTGTCCGCGGTCGCGGTGGGCACGGTCATCTTCGGGGTCCTGTGAGGCGGCATCGTTTTCCGGGACGTCCGGTGACGCGGAAGATCCCGTGGCACCACCGGTCACAGCGGGTCCACCCGACGGAGACAGGCGTACCCCGGAACCGGCACGCCGCGTTCTCTTCCGCACGGCGACGGCGCGGGTTTCCCCACGGCCGGACCCGTCACCGTCCCGGACGCGCTGAGTGAGGCGGTGCGGGACGAGCTCCGCCGGACGTCCCGACGCCACGCCCGCTGCTGAACCGGCACCGCCGCACGCACCATCGTCCGGAGGCGCCACACCGCGGTCACACCCCGGGAACCGTGGGGAGAGGTGCGGTCAGAACCAGGTCGGCGGGCGCACCGCATTCGCCATGTCGACGAGGCTGTACCGGTGCCGCGCGAACGGAGCCATCCGCGCCTGACTGCGCAGGGTGTCGGCCAGAGCCGCACGCAGTCCCCGCTGGGAGAACGGGAAACCGAACAGGGTGTTGGGGCTGGCGGAACAGTCCAGGCCGGTCGACCGCAGCCAGTTCAGCCCCGCGCTGATCACACCGATCCTGATCTGCAGGAGACGTGGTTCGTTGTTCGGGATCTCCTCCAGGCGGCGGGCCGCGCGCCGGATCCTCGATTCGGTGAGCTTGGCCGGATCCCCGGAGACCAGCAGCAGGATCGTGGTCAACTTGGCCATCCGGTGGTGCCGGGAAGGCTGGGGAACCTTGTCGAGGGCGTTCACCGCTAGTTCGACCTGCTTCTCCGCCATGAGCTGGCGGGCCATACCGAAAGCGGAGGACACCGTCGTCGGGTTCGTCGCCCACACCAGCGCGTAGAGGCGCATCGAGTGGAA
This sequence comes from Corynebacterium antarcticum, assembly GCF_016595285.2. NCBI lineage: Bacteria > Bacillati > Actinomycetota > Actinomycetes > Mycobacteriales > Corynebacteriaceae > Corynebacterium > Corynebacterium antarcticum. The sequence continues at coordinate 150,604 of NZ_JAENIP020000004.1, read as the reverse complement.
CCGGAGGGCGACCGGATCGGAGGTCAGGTGGGACCAGCTCTCCCCGAGCGTCGACAGCACGTCCATGTGGAGCGCCGCATCGGTACCGGCGGAGTGCGCCGCGGTGTGGATGGCGTCCTGGTCCAGCAGTGGGCGGTGGGTGTACCCGAACTGCTGCAGGAGCATCTCGTCGACCGCCGCGAGGGCGAGCTTCGGCGCGGCCTCGCCGGGGACGATGTTGAGCACGTTGTTGAAGTGGTCCTGCGCGGCCACGTAATCATCCAGCAGCAGGTCGGTGACCCCCGAGTACCACTGGTGCCGCCAGTCCAGGCCGAGGCGCTCCGACAGGGAATCCAGCCACTGCTTCGCCTCGAGGGTGAAACCCAGATCGAGAAGGGCCCGGACGACGCCGAGCGGGATCTCCGCGGATGCCGAGTACTCCTCGGTCTGCATCGCCTGGCGCATGGTCTCCAGTGCCTCGAGCGGTTCCGCGTACGACGATCCGGACAACAGGCCCGCGCCGACGTCGCTGCGATCGATGAGGGGGACGGGGAGTGCGGCGACCACCTCGGGCGCGGTGATCCGGACCTCCCGCTCGATGCCGTCGATGAGTTGGTCGGTGCGGAACACCTGGTGCTTGGTTCCGAACGTCGTACGCTGCGGGGAGAACAGGGAGTGCTGCGCCGGGAACTGTTTGCCGTCACGGATCGCGAGGATCTCCCGGAGCACCCCGTAGAGCTGGGTGGACAGTTCGGTGACATCGCGGAACCGACGGGCCGGATCCTCGTGGGTCGCACGGAGCAGCAGGCGGTAGAACGACAGATGCCTGCGGAGCACCGGCTCCCCGGCGGGGGAGGGGATGCCCGGGGCGTAGGCGTCGTCGACGACCGGGAGGTTACAGGTCATGGCGGCGAGGGTGCGGCCGATGGTGTAGATGTCGCTGGCCACACTGGGGCCCTGGGTGGGGACCTCGGGGGCCTGGAACCCGCGGGTGCCGTAGATGAACCCGAAGGCACCGATGCCGCTGACCGCGCCGAGGTCGATGAGCTTGACCTGGTCCTCGGTGACGATGATGTTGTCGGGCTTGAGATCGTTGTAGACGACACCACGGGAATGGAGGTAGTCGAGGGCGGGCAGGATCTCCAGGATGTAACCGATGGCGAGAGCGACGTCGAAGACACCCCCCGACTGCCGTCGCCGGCGGCCGCGGAGGGACGGGCCACCGACGTACTCCATGACGATGAAACTCGTGTCGCTGTGCGGGTCGTCGATGAAATTGAAGATCTTGACGATCCCCGGGTGGGTGATGTCGGCGAGGAACTCACGTTCGGCCTCGGCGACGGACCGGTGCCGGTTGTCCGGATCGGAGATCATCCCCTTCAGCACGACCCACCGCCCGGAGACGTTCCGGTCCTGCGCGAGATAGACCCACCCCATTCCGCCGTGCGCGAGCACTCCCGCGACCTCATACTGCCCGGCGACCATGTCCCCGGGGGACAGGGAGGGGGGCTCGATGCCCCTGGCGATGTCGTCCGCCGGATCCGTGATCGCCTCCATGGGGTCCCGGAGGCGGATGAAGGGCAGCTGCACCATCCCGTCGGCGACGAATCGGCTCCTGCGCGTGGACGAACGGCGCTCCCGGAACGTCGACAGCGCCTGCTGCCGGGACCTGGTCCCGGCGTCCTCCGCAGGCGACGCCGACGACGATGTCGTCGTGCCGGCGGGACCCGGCGCGGGAGCCGTGCCGGTGGCGGCCGCGGGGGAGGTCGCCGTCAGGGTGGCGGCGTCATCACGCATGCTCCCGAGGTCGTCGAGCAGCGCGTGGATCGTGTCGTCGTCCTCCAGGTCATCGTCCTCGAAGGGATTGTAGGGGACCGCCTCGGTGCCCATCTCGTACTCGGCCATCGCTATGACTCATCCTCCTGCTGGGTTTCCCTGTCAGGTTCGGGCCGGTAGTCGAGAGGTGGGGGCCCGTCGGTGGACTGGTACGGGCCGAACCACCGGTTGTACAGGCGCCACCAGGTGCCGTCCTCGCGGACCCGCTCGATGGTGGAATTCACCTGCCGGATCAGGCCGTCCGTGTCGTGCCGGTACCCGGGGGAGGCGATGCCGACCCCGTAGTGTTCCTCGCCGAGGGGCGGGCCGACGAGACGCGTGTAGGGGTCCTGCTCGGCGATGCCGGAGAGGATCGCGTCGTCCGATATCACCGCGTCAGCCTGGTACTGCTGCACCGCGACGAGGCAGTCGGCCCAGTTCCGGACCAGGAGAAGATCCGCCTCCGGGGCGAGCGATCGGGTCCGTTCGGCCGCCGTCGAACCGTTGGTGACGCACACCGTGCGCCCCTCCAGATCAGCCAGCGAGGAGATGTTCGACGACTCCATCGCGAGAATCCGGGTCCGTGCCGTGAAGTACGGAGTGGAGAACGCGATCTGGTCCTGCCGGCTCCGGGTGATCGTCAGGGAGCGGACCACGATGTCCACGGTTCCCGCCTCGAGAGCCAGGACCCTGTCGGAGGAGTCGACGAAGCGGAAATCCACCCGCGACGGGTCACCGAAGATGTCCCGGGCCATCTCCCGGGCGAGATCGACCTCGAAGCCCTCCAGTTCCCCGGTCGTCGCATCGCGGAAGCTCAGGAGGTTCTGCGACTGGTCGACCCCCACGATCAACCGGCCGCGTCTGAGGATCTCGGGCACCCGTTCCTCGACACTCTCGTTCCCGGGGCGCCGGGAACCCAGCAGTCCCTCGACCAGGATGGGTTTTCCGGGGATGCTGCCCGCCTCCTCCACCGTCGCACCGGGCGGGAGCGGGAGGGACGAGTCGGTCGCGGAAACCCACGCCGGCTGGGGCTCGTCGTGATTCGGCTGGGCACACGAGGCCGTGGTGAGGGCGGTGGCGAGGAACACGGCCGCGGAGATCGAACGACGGTGACGCATCACAGGTACTCCTGGAGTCGGGGTCGGATGCCCGCCGCCGTGGCGACCATCGCCAGCAGGCTCAGCAGAAGCACCATGGAGGACACCCGGGTCGTCGCGTTCAGCCCGTCGGCGATGTAGCTGCGCAGGGAGGCCCGGGCATCGTCGATGAGTGAGGACAGGGCGGAATCCAGCGAATCGAAGGCGCTCGCCGCGGTGCCGTCACCGGGGGAGCGCTCCACGCCGTGGACACCGAGGGCGGTCTCCAGTGCAGCCGGATAGTTTCCGGCGGCCTGATCCTCGGTGAGGGAGGAGTGGGCGCTACGCCAGTAGACGAGCGACTGCCGGGCGATCTCGGCGTTCGCGGAGTTGACGTCCGCCTTGCTCAACACGGAATTCTCGTAGGCGTCCAGCGCCTGGTCTATGGCCCGGGTCGCGGTGAGGAAACCGGCCTTCCCGCTGGAACTCTGCCGCCGCACGAGCGCCAGGGTCTCCTCGGTCCGGGCCTTCTGCGCGGCGATGCGGGCGTTGGTCAGCGACTCGAGCGGCTGCGAGGCCTCCTCGAAGCCCCTGGTACCGGCGTTCCAGGTGACGAGGTTCGCGCCACCGACCCACAACAGGGCGACGGTCATCAGGATCGTCGCCGTGACGAAGCCCTTGTTCAGCCAGCGCCGCGTGCGGACCGCCAGCCACCGTTGCCCGAGCAGCAGCAGCAGGATGGCGGCGGCCAATCCCGACAGGGGGACCCACTGCGGTTCGGTCAGCTGCGACTGCTGCTGGCGGACCTCCTCCGACGTCTGCTCGAACAACTCCGCTGCGGCGGGGAGGATCTCGGTGCGCATGAGGGCGGAGGCCTCCGCCAGGTACGCGGCACCCACCGGGTTTCCCGCCCGGCTGTTCGTCCGCGCGGTCTCCACCAACCCCGTGTACACCGGCAACTGGCGTTGGATCTGGGAGATGAGCTGGCCCGATCTGCTGTCCAGATCGGCGACTCCCGCGGCGGCCCTGGACGCGGCGATGCTCGCCCGCCGGACCGAGTCGTTGTACGTCTGCCGGGTCTGCGGCGATTCCACACCCGCCTGCGCGAAACCGGTGGTCGCGGCGGTGTCCGCCACCGAGAGTGAGGTGTAGAGGTTGTGTGCCGCGTAGGACGTCGGTTCCGTGGTGGTGATCAACGTCCCGAGGGCGTCCTTCCGGACCGCCGACGACTGGGACATGGAGAAACCGGCGGCGAAGATGGCGACCGTGATGATCAGGGTCATCGCCGTCATCTTGCCCGGGGAGGTGCGCAGGAAACCGAACGTCCTGCGTAGCCAGTGGAAGGGCTGGCCGAAGGTGTCCTGGGCGAAGGCGAACAGCGGATGCCGGCGACGCTGCCGGTCCATTCCGCTGACCCGGTCCAACCAGTGGTCCTGGGTGTCCTCCGGGATCACGGAGGACTGAGGGGCGCCGGTCATTTCACAAGAATAACCGACCTTCGCGGCTTTCACTGCTGCTGTGCTGATGCCACCGACCGGTCACCCCCGGAGGTGGCCGCGGGACTAATGTTGGGGGCTATGAAAGGTGACGGAAATGGTTGGTCCGCCGGTCCCCGGGGCGCGCGCTGCTGGGGAGTTCACGGTGCCGCCGGACTACTGCTCGTCGCGGACGGTTCCGATTCTCCCGGAGGAACGGGGAGTACTCCACTCCGCGTCCTCATGCAGCACCGCGCTGAATGGACCGCTGACGGGGACACCTGGGCGCTACCCGGAGGAGCCCGCGACTCCCACGAGTCGGCCGCGGAAGCAGCCCTCCGGGAGACGGAGGAGGAGTGCGCCATCGACACCGACCGCGTGGAGGTCCTCGGAGAGTTGACCACCGCGGGGCCCCACCGTGCGGACCCGGAACGCCCGGAACTCGCGGGCGGGTGGACCTACACCACCGTCATCGGACGGGTCGGCCAGCCACTGCCCACCCGGGTGAACCGGGAATCCGTCGAACTGCGGTGGGTCGCCCTCGACCGGATCACAGACCTCAACCTGATGCCCGCCTTCGCCGCCGCCTGGCCGCGACTGCGGGAGGAACTCGACCGACTCCTGGGAGATGACCGGTGAAGACCATCGATGAGTCACGCCTCTACCTCGTGACCGACGCCCGCTTCCGCGACGACGGAACCTCCGGGCTCCTCGAGCTCGCCGAGAGCGCCTGCCGCGCCGGAGTGGACATCATCCAGCTCCGGCAGAAGAACCCCCGGATCGAGGCCGCCGAGGAACTCGACCTCCTCGCGGCCCTCCGTGAGGTCTGCGACCGGTACGGCACCCTGCTCGCGGTGAATGACCGGGCCGACATCGCCCGCGCCGCCGGTGCCGACGTCCTCCACCTCGGGCAGCGGGATCTCCCCGTCGCCACCGCCCGACAGATCGTCGGCCCCGACGTCATCATCGGCAGGTCCTGCCACGATCCCGGTCAGGTAGATGCCGCCATCGCGGACCCCGACGTCGACTATTTCTGCACCGGCCCGGTGTGGGCCACACCCACGAAGCCGGGCCGCGCGGCGACGGGCCTCGATCTGGTCCGCTACGCGGCGTCCACCGGAACAACCCGACCCTGGTTCGCGATCGGCGGCATCGATCCCGGGAACGCGGGCGACGTGGCCGCGGCCGGCGCCCGGCGGCTCGTCGTGGTCCGCGCCATCGCGGACGCCGACGACCCGGCGGCGGCGACCCGCGCCCTCAGGACGGCGGTGGACGGTCGGTGACCTCCATCCACGGCACTCCCGTCAGCGTCATCGGCGGATCCGTCATCGGACTGGCCTGTGCCTTCCGACTGGCTCACGCCGGAGCCGACGTCACGCTGTACGCACCCGCGGCGAGCCCCCGCGACGGGGCAGGCTGGGTTGCCGGCGGCATGCTCGGCGGACTCACCGAAGCCTGGCCGGGCGAGGAGGCGATGCTCCACCTCGGGGTCGCGTCCCTCGACTCCTGGGAACGCCTGCTCAGCGACCTCGCCGACGGCGGTGCGGACGACATCGTCACCGGAACGGGCACGATCCTCACCGGCGCCGACGACGCGGACGCGACCGACATCGAGCGCACCTTCGGATTCGTGGAATCGCACTACCCGGGGCGACTCAGCCGGATCAGCCGCCGCGAAATGCGGCAGCTCGAGTCCGCGCTGCGCCGCGGACTGCGCGCCGGGATCCTGTGCCCGGAGGAACACGCCGTCGACAACCGTGTCCTGCTCCAACGGCTGACCGAGGCCTGCGAACGGCTCGGCGTCCGGCGGGTGGAACAGACGGTCACCGATCCTGACTCCGTGCCCGGCGAGCGTGTCGTCGTCGCGGCGGGCGCCGGTGCGCGTGAACTGCTCGGGCTCGACGTCCGTGAGGTGAAGGGCGAGGTCGTGCGCCTGCGCCGGCAACCCGGATCGCAGCCCGCCCCGGCCCGCACGATCCGCGCCCGTGTGCACGGCCGGCCCCTGTACCTCGTGCCCCGCGCGTGGGGCGTGGCCGTCGGCGCCACCGAATACGAGCACGGCCACGACACCGCACCCACGGCGGGTGGGATCCGGCAGCTGCTCGACGACGCGGCACTCGTCTTCCCCGGAGTCGACGACTACGTGTTCGACGAGGTGATCGCCGGACTTAGGCCCTACAGCCCCGACAACGTCCCGGTCATCGGTCCCGTCGGCGACGGCCGCGTCATCGCCGCCTGCGGACACGGGCGCAACGGGATCCTGCTCTCCGCCGTCACCGCGGACGCCGTCCTCGCCGAGGTCCACGGCACACCACTCGACATCACCCGGCTCACCCGACCGGACCGACCGACCCTCTAGGAGCACCTCATGAGTCAGTTCACCGAACGCACACCCGGTGGTCACGGACCGAGAACGGTCACAGTCAACGGGCAGGCCCGCGAGCTCGGACCGGAGACCACCATCCGCCAGCTCGTCCGCGAACGCTCCGAATCCGACCGCGGCTTCGCCGTCGCCGTCAACGGGCTGGTCGTCCCGGCGGCCCGCTGGGACGAGACCGTCGGACAGCTGGAAGCGGCGCAGATCGACATCTTCACCGCCGTTCAGGGAGGGTAGAGGTGTCCGAGCAACTGGTCATCGCCGGCAAGACCCTCACCTCACGTCTGATCATGGGTACCGGTGGAGCAGCCAACCAGCAGGTCCTCCGCGAGGCGCTCGTCGCCTCCGGCACGGCGATGACCACCGTCGCGATGCGCCGGGTCGACGCCGGCGGGCACACCGGACTGCTTGCCCTGCTCGACGATCTGGGCATCACCGTCCTGCCGAACACCGCGGGCTGCCGGACCGCCGCCGAGGCCGTCCTCACCGCCCGGCTCGCCCGGGAAGCACTGGACACCAACTGGATCAAGCTCGAGGTCATCGCCGACGACCGGACCCTCCTGCCCGACGGTGTGGAGCTCCTCGACGCCGCCGAGCAACTCGTCGACGACGGCTTCGTCGTGCTGCCCTACACCAACGACGACCCCATCCTCTGCCGCCAGTTGGAGGAGGCCGGGTGCGCCGCGGTGATGCCGCTGGCCGCACCGATCGGTACCGGGCTGGGGATCCGCAACGAACACAACCTGGAGATGATCACCTCCGCCGCCGGTGTCCCGGTGATCTGCGACGCGGGCATCGGCACCGCCTCCGACGCCGCCCGCGCGATGGAGCTCGGTTGCTCCGCCGTTCTCCTCGCCACAGCGGTCACTCGGGCAGATGATCCCGTCACCATGGCGCGGGCCATGAAACTCGCCGTCGAATCCGGACACCTCGCACGCACCGCCGGCCGCATCCCGAAGCGATTCTGGTCGCAGGCGTCCTCGCCGACCGAATCACCCGTCTGACGGTTCCGTCACGGTTCCGGTCACCGGTGGGAGGCCGAACCGGGTGGCGCCCCGTGTATCGGTGGTGCGGAGACGCGGGGCGCCGGAACCCCCGGGAAACGGCCGCGACCGAGGGGCCCCGGAGCCTGAACTCCACCTGCGGGGCGGGCGGTGACCGTCGGAATTCGCCGGGATGTGACCGGGGGAGGCAGCAGTCGTCCCCCGATCGGCGGACCCGACCGGTTCCCCCGGACAATTCCCCCTGAGCTGGACGTGGAATGGGGTCCGGGGCCCGGTACCTCCCGACGGTCTGAGCCGGTGGCCCGCCCGGAAGTGCCGTCCCCGCCCGGGTTCCGGGGTTTCCGGGCCCGGGAGGTGTGACCTGGTGGGGCTCATGGTGTCGGGTGTGAACTTGGGGGCATCTAGGGGCTGCCCGCACCGGCTCCCGCGTCCTGTGCCACACTAGTGGGCATGATTGAAGTTTCCGGCCTGACCAAGAGGTACCGCCAGGTCCGTGCCGTCGATGACCTTACCTTCTCGGTCAACCCGGGGGTGGTCACAGGTTTCCTCGGACCGAACGGTGCGGGTAAGTCGACGACGATGCGGATGATTCTCGGGCTCGACAAGCCCACCGCGGGTACCGCGACCATCAACGGTGTCCCCTACCGCAAGTTGAAGAACCCGCTCCGGGAGGTCGGAGCGCTCCTCGACGCAAAGGCGACCCACCCGAACCGTAGTGCCGCGAACCACCTGAAGTGGATCGCGAAATCCAACGGGATCCCGAAGAGCCGGGTCGACGAGGTCCTCGGCCTGGTCGGACTGTCTGATGTGGCGGGCAAGAAGACCGGTGGATTCTCGTTGGGCATGGGGCAGCGCCTCGGTCTCGCGACGGCGCTGCTGGGTGATCCCGGAGTACTGCTCCTCGACGAGCCGGTCAACGGCCTGGACCCGGAGGGCATCCGGTGGGTGCGTGACTTCCTGAAGGCTCTCGCGGCTGAGGGACGGACCGTGCTGGTCAGTTCCCACATGCTGTCCGAGATGGCGCTGACGGCGGATCATCTCATCGTCATCGGTCGCGGAAAGCTCGTCTCCGATTCCTCCACGTACGACTTCATCAAGGAGTCCTCGAAGACCTCGGTGGTCATGCGTACGGAACAGTACAAGGAGTTCACCCAGGTCCTCGAAGAGGAGAACATCCCGTACCGGGAGGACATCGACCAGGAGAAGCGGCCCCAGCTCATCATCGACGAGAGGACCACCGACTTCATCGGTGCTCTGGCCTACTCCACCGGAATCATGGTCACCGAGCTCACGGAGCGTAAGGCGTCCCTCGAGGAGGCGTTCCTCCAGATGACCGGACACGCCCAGCAGTATCAGACGGGTGAAGCTCCCGAGCAGCCCCAGATCCCCGGATCGACGACGGAACCCACCGAGCAGAAGCTGAACGAGGAGAACTGACACATGTTTCCGAGAATTCTCGCCGCAGAGTGGATCAAGCTCTATTCCACGAAGGCCTTCTGGTGGACGTCGGTACTCTTCCTGTTCTTCAGCATCGGTACCTCCGCGCTCTTCGTCTTCGGCACGCAGAGACTCGACGGGCAGGAGGATGCCTTCCTCCCGCCGGAAATCCTCGTCACGGGGATCGCATCCTTCGGCTTCCTCGTCCTCATGATCCAGTCGGTCATGGTCGTCACCGGGGAGTACCGGCACTCGGTCGTTCAGTCGACGTTCCAGGCGTGCCCGAACCGGACACCGGTCGTCATCGCGAAACTCCTGCTGTACACCGTCATCGCCTCAGCGCTGACATACATAGGCGTGCTCGGGGCCTTCTATATCGCCAAGCTCGTCGCCACCGACGCCTCCGCAGCCACCCTGGACATCTGGGGAGGAGAGCAATCCCGACGCATCATGTGGACGTACCCGCTCAGTGCGGCGCTGCTGATGGTGTTCTCCCAGTCCATCGGGTGGATCGTCCGTCAGACCGCCGGAGCGATCGCGATCCTCTTCCTCTGGTATTTCGCGCTGGAGGGGATCATCAACGTGGCGATTCCGAAGGTCGGCGAGGACATCTACAAGTTCGCCCCCTTCAACAACTTCAACGCCTTCGTGCAGAACCAGGCGACGGAAGCTCCCTGGGGTGTCACCGGAAGCGTCTGGTACTTCGCTGCCTGGGCGCTCGGTCTGCTCGTCATCGCCACCGTCCTGGTGAATGTGCGCGACGCCTGACCCTGATTCCGGGCGCTCATGACCCGCTGTGGGCGGCACACGCGTGCCGCCCACAGCGGGTCATCTTCTATCGTGGAGGTGCACCCACGTGACAGCGGCAGGGTGGAGACACGACGACTGAGAGGACGGTAACGACCGTGGACAAGATCAGGACGATGTCCGACCGTGCGCTCACCGCACAGATCCTGGTGCTCGTGCTGTGCGTCATCGGACTGGGTGCCATCCTGTTCACCGTGCCCGACGGCAGGTGGGCCGCGCTACCCTTCATCATCTGTGTCGCCGGACTCCTCGGCTTCTGCGGGGAGGGCTACCGGCGCTGGAGTATCCGACGTCGGTGACGTTCACCAGCCGTCATGTCGTTGGGGAAGACCCTGCGGTGTCTCTGGCGGTGTGATCGTGTGGCCGAGTTGTTTCAGAGCGTCGACAGCTACTTCGGGGGAGTCGCGGACAGCCGCTCTGCACTGCGTGTCGAGCCACTCTCGGCGCGTGGAAAGCAACGTGGCCTCCCAATTTTCTTTTGCGCGGAAGCCACATTCGTTGACTGTGAAATAGAGGAAATCTTCCATCGAAGGTCGGAATCGGTGGCCGCCCACGGGGAGATGAAGTGACTGCCGGTCGCCGTTGCGGACCCCTTTCTTCCCGTTCCGCATGAGCCCCGGGCTCAACAGACCACCGACCCGGTGGACATGGATATGAGCGGCAGGTACTGAGGTCTTGTTTCGCTCATACTCGAATCTCACGGCCGGAGATTTGGCTGCACGGATCTGGAATGAGGAGTTCTCGATGACCGGAAAGGTAGCAGAACGGTCTAGACTGCCTGGTAGGTGATCTTGGCACTGTACAGATCGCTGCCGGGGCAGGTCGATTCCGGGTCCACGGGGAGGGCCGGGCCGCTGTAGGCCAGTTCCACCTCTAAAACACCGCTGGCCGTCAACTCATCCTCGTTGACCTCGACCACGCTTTTCGGTGTGAAGGGTAGAACCCGCACGAGGAGCTCTTCGCGCTCTTGGAAGAACCTCTCGGCCCAGGTATAGAACTCGGTGCTATCCACGACGCTGCGTGCCGAGGAGGAACTCCGTTTTCTGGAGCTCCTCGTAGACCTGCATGTCCTCGGGCGACAACAGACCCAATCGCGCCAGATCACGGTAATCCCGGTACGTCATGCGAGCTTCGAGGTTGTCGGTCAACTCTCGTCGACGCTTCTGGAGTTCTGCATTGTTGGTCTTCCTGATCGTGATGGCCATGGTGGCAGCTCCCTCCTCGATTGCTCTGGTCGTTTACCTGAATTATTCCACCACAGTCACCGGACGGGGTTACCCCCATCTGTTCGAGAAGCCCGGATCGGTGCGCCGGAGGTGGCGCCCCGGATCCCGCCCGTCGCTACGTCGCGCTGATCGGCAGATAGACGCGTCCGCCCGCTTCGGCGAACTCCCTCGACTTCTCCTGCATACCGGCCTCGATGGCCTCCACGCTGTCCAGCCCGTGCTGCTTCGCGTACTCGCGCACGTCCTGGGAGATCCGCATGGAACAGAATTTCGGACCGCACATCGAGCAGAAGTGGGCCGTCTTCGCCGGTTCCGCGGGCAGGGTCTCGTCGTGGAAGTCGAGGGCGGTGTCCGGATCGAGCGCGAGCGCGAACTGGTCGTGCCACCGGAACTCGAAGCGTGCGGTCGACAGGGCGTCGTCCCGTTCCTGGGCGCGGGGATGCCCCTTGCCCAGGTCCGCTGCGTGGGCGGCGATCTTGTAGGTGATCACACCGATCTTCACGTCATCCCGGTTGGGCAGTCCGAGGTGTTCCTTCGGGGTGACGTAGCAGAGCATCGCGGTACCGGCCTGGCCGATGATAGCGGCGCCGATCGCCGAGGTGATGTGGTCGTAGCCGGGGGCGATGTCGGTTGCCAGAGGGCCGAGTGTGTAGAAGGGGGCCTCCTCGCACCACTGCTCCTCCCACTCCACGTTGACCGCGATCTTGTGCATGGGGACGTGACCGGGGCCCTCGATCATCACCTGGCAGCCGCGCTCCTTCGCCACCTTCGTCAACTCGCCCAGCGTGCGCAGCTCCGCGAGTTGCGCCTCGTCGTTCGCGTCCGCGATCGATCCCGGGCGCAGTCCGTCGCCGAGGGAGAAGGTGACGTCGTACTTCGCGAGAATGTCGCACAGCTCCACGAAGTGCGTGTACAGGAAGGACTCCTCGTGCCGGTTGAGGCACCACGCCGCCATGATCGATCCACCCCGGCTCACGATCCCGGTGACCCGGTTCGCGGCGAGTGGAACATAGCGCAGCAGGACGCCCGCGTGCACGGTCATGTAGTCCACGCCCTGTTCACACTGCTCGATCACGGTGTCCCGGTAGATCTCCCAGGTCAGCTTGGTGGGATCGCCCTTGACCTTCTCCAGCGCCTCGTAGATGGGGACGGTACCGACCGGGACGGGGGAGTTGCGCAGGATCCACTCGCGGGTCTCGTGGATGTCCCGCCCGGTGGACAGATCCATGATGGTGTCCGCTCCCCAGCGGGTCGCCCACACCATCTTCTCCACCTCCTCCGCGATGGAGGAGGTCACCGCGGAGTTGCCCATGTTGGCGTTGACCTTCACCGCGAACTTCTTGCCGATGATCATCGGTTCGATCTCGGGGTGGTTGTGGTTCGCGCAGATCACCGCCCGGCCGGCGGCGACCTCCTCACGCACGACCTCGGGATCGAAGCCCTCGCGGTGGGCGATGAACGCCATCTCGGGGGTGATGATCCCGGCGCGGGCCCACGCCAGCTGCGTGCGCACCTTCAGCTCCGGGTGCTCGTCGGAGGCGGGTACGGCATCGGGGTGGGGCCAGGAGTCGCGGGTCTTGGCCAGCCCCTCCTTCAGGTTCAGCTCCGGATCGGTGTGGGTGTAGATACCTGAGGTGTCGTAGACGTCGAAGTGTTCCCCGTTGGTCAGGTTGATCCGGCGGGCCGGAACCCGCAGGGTGGTGCCCTCGAAGTCGATCTCCTCGTAGACCTTCTCGCTCCGGTAGATCGGACCCGTGGTGACCTGCCCCTCGGTCGGAGGTGCGGTCTTCGGGTTGACGCTGGGCGTACGTGAGCGCATGGCTGTATTTCCTCTCCCTACGCCGGCATTATCCGGACAGGTTCGAAACGGTCGGCACCCCCTGATGATTCAGGTGCCCTCTCAGCGTGGTTCGGGCCACGCTCCCGCGGTTGACAGGTTGTGCGCACGAGTCTAACAAGCGTCAGGCGACATCGCGGCGGATTGGGCGAGTTCGGAGGTGAGGGACGTGGAACGGATCAATCGCAGGTGGAGCGGGGGAGCCGGGGAAGGGCACGGCGGTGCCCGGAGGCTCTGGATCCGGAAACGGTCCGGTCGATTCCGTTGCGGGATGGGGCCCGGGGGCTGTGGAACCGGGTCGGTTCCTCCGCTGTCCGATCACCACGCGGCACTGAATTGTCCTGTGCGGGGTCCGCTGTCGCCAGCCAGGTTGATCACCGGCGCTCCACCACCGTCGCCGCAGACCGAGGTCGGAGGCTTGCCCGGCCCCGGCCGGAGGGGAGTTCGACCGCACAGCGTACGGCGTTAGACTGTCGCGGTGACGAGAACCGGGACGGACGGAAGAGACTGACGGTATGAGACGTGTTCCCTCCCCGCGCCCGGAACTGGGGGCGGGGCTGCTCGCCGCCCTGGCACTGATGATCTCGGCGGGGCCCTTCGCCATCGACATGTACCTGCCCGCCCTGCCGACGCTGCGCGACGATCTCGGCGCGACGACCGTCTGGGCGCAGCTGACGCTGACCACGTTCATGGTCGGCATGGCGGTGGGGCAGCTCATCACCGGGCCGCTGTCCGACGTGACCGGGCGGCGCCCGCCGCTCATCGCGGCGACCGTTCTCTCCGTCGTGTGCGCCATCGCCTCCGCACTCGCCCCGTCCGTCGGCGTCCTGGTGGCTGTCCGTGCGGTGATGGGGCTCGCGAACGGGGCGTGCGTGGTGCTGGCGCGGGCCATCGTCGCGGATCTCGCGGAGGGGCGTCGTGCCGCGCAGGCGTACTCGCTGCTCATGGCGATGATGGGGATCGCGCCCGTCATAGCTCCCCTGATGGGTGGCCTCCTGGTCGAGCCGATCGGATGGAGGGGCCTGTTCTGGATCCTCGCCGCGATCGCCGGTGTGCAGGTGACCGTCGCGCTGCTGGTCGTCGGCGAATCCAGACCCAGGGTCGCGGGTGGCGGAAAGGGCTGGACCACGTTCACCCATGGTGTGCGCGTGGTCGCGTCCACCAGGTTGTTCACCGCCTACACCGTGAGTTTCGCGGCGGCCGCCGGCGTGCTCTTCGGCTACATCGCCGCAGGCCCACTCGTCTTCATCGACCATTTCGGGATGAGCCCCCGGACCTACTCGATCGTGTTCGCGGTGAACTCCGTCGCGCTCGTCACCGGGTCTCTGGTCAATTCCCGCCTGGTCCGACGGTTCGAGCCCGCGTCGGTCCTGCGGGTGGCGGGGTATGTCGTGCTCTGTTGCGGGCTGGTTCTGCTGGTCGACGCCCTGCTGTCCGGAGGTCACCTTCCGGTGGTGCTGGCGGCACTGTTCACAGCACTCGGGCACATGCCCGGGATCTTCGGCAACGCCACCGCCCTCGGGGTGTCCACGGTCCGGTCCCACGCCGGACTCGGGTCGGCGGTCATGGGGTTCTGCCAGTTCCTGGTCGCCGGTGCGGTGAGCCCTCTGGTCGGACTGGGTGGTGACCCCGTGGTGGCGCTCGGACTCGTGGTGACCGTGAGCGTCGGCCTTTCACTGTGCGGCACCCTGGTCGCCGGTGCCCTCACGCGGAGGGTCACTGGAGGGCAGCCGTGAGCCGCATCGCGTTGTCCAGGTAGCGCTTGCCGAGTCCCCGCCGCGACCACTGTTCCTGGGTGAGTTCCGTGCACCGGTCGAGGTAGACCGCGGCGAGTTCGGTGAGCTCCCTGGAGATCTCCCCGGAGACCACCATGAGGGTCACCTCGTAGTTCAGGCCGAAACTGCGCATGTCCATGTTGGAGGACCCGAGGACACCGATGGTGTCGCCCTCCGGGTCTGCGAGCGCGAACTTGGTGTGCAGGATCATCGGAGCCGGGTAGCGGTGGATGTGCACCCCGGCCTCCATGAGCATCTTGTAGTAGCTGGCCTGGGCGTGGCCGACCATGAACTGGTCGGAGACCTCGTTGACCAGCAGATCGACCCGGACCCCACGGTAGCAGGCCGTGAGGATCGCCTCCATGAGCGAGTCGTCCGGGATGAAGTAGGGGCTGCACAGGATCAGGTGTTCCTTGGCGTGGTGCACCATCGAGTTGAACAACCGCAGATTGGGTTCGGTGGCGTAGCCCGGCCCCGAGGGGACGAGCTGCACGATCTCGTCACCGGCGCGCGGACCGGTGTCCGACCTCGCGGGGAGTTCGATGATGGTGTCCGTCTCCTGGTACCAGTCGACGGCGAAGATCATCTCCATCGCCTCGACGACGGGCCCCGAGAGCTTGACCATGATGTCCACCCACTCCCGGCCGGAACGGTGGTTTCTGCGGGACAGGTAGCCGGGTTCGATCATGTTCTGGGAGCCGATGAAACCGGTGTGCCCGTCGATGATCAGGAGCTTGCGGTGGTTGCGCAGATCGGGGCGGCGGAACCGCCAGTGGAACGGCTTCAGGGGCATGGTGAGGTGCCAGTCGATTCCCGCCTCGGTCAGGCGCCGGCCGAGTTTCCGGTAGCCGGGGTACTTCCAGCTGCCCACCTGGTCGAACAGCAGGCGGACCGCGACTCCGCGGGCGGCGGCGCGGCGGCAGGCGCTGAAGAACACGTCCGTGGTCTCATCCCACGCGACGATGTAGATCTGGGCGTGGACCGTGTACTCCGCGGCGTCGACCGCCTCCGCCATCGCGGCGATGGACCCGTGGTAGTCGGGGTAGAGGCCGTGGAACCGGGAATGCACCGCGGGGAGGTCGGTCAGCGTGTCGTTCAGCCGCACCACCGACGCGACCTCGTCGGAGAGCTCGGCGCCCTCCGGGATCGCCGGGGCCTCCGCCATCGGTGTCCCCACCATCGCCTGCGCCTCCATCTGGATCCGGTGACGGCGTCGGTTGATGTAGGGGCTGCCCATCATCAGGAACAGGGGCAGTCCGATGACCGGGACGAAGAGGATCGCGAGCAGCCACGCGGAGGATGAGCTGGGTTTCCGGTCCTGGGCGACGGTGCCGACGGCGATGATCTTGACGACGTAGTCGAGCACGAGACCCGCGGACCGCCACCATTCGAGTGACGTCAGTGAGGAGAGGACATCGGTCATCCGGTCTAGTCCCCGTCGACGGCGTAGTCCACGACCACGGGGGCGTGATCGGAGGCACCGTCACCGGCGCGTTCCTCTCTGTCGATGAATCCCGCCCGCGCGGTCTCCGCCAGGGCGGTGCTGGCCAGATGGAAGTCGATCCGCATGCCCTCGTCCCGGCCGAAGCGCATCGCCTTGTAGTCCCAGTAGGTGTATTCACCGGGCGTGAACCGCCTCGTCGTCTCCACCAGACCGGATTCAGTGAACTGCTGGAAGAACGCCCGCTCCGGCTCGGTGACGTGGGTCTTCCCGTCGAAGAAGCGACGGTCCCACACGTCCGCGTCGGTGGGGGCGATGTTGAAGTCGCCGGTGCACAGCAGTTTCGCCGCGGGATCCTCGGCGAGCACCCCGCGGACGTGTGCCGAGAGCGCATCGAGCCAGCGGAGCTTGTACTCGTAGTGGCGGTCGGCGATCTCGCGGCCGTTCGGGACGTACAGGCTCCACACCCGGACGCCGCCACACGTCGCGCCGACCGCGCGTGCCTCCACCGCCTGCTCGTCGTCCACCTTCTTGGCGAATCCGGGTTGCCCGGGAAAATGGTCGGCGACGTCCTCGAGACCGATCCGGGAGATTAGGGCGACACCGTTCCACTGGCCGTAGCCGACGTGGGCGACCTCGTACCCGGCCTGCTCGAAGGGCAGGTGGGGGAACTGGTCGTCCCGGCACTTCGTCTCCTGGACCGCCAGGACGTCCACGTCGTGACGCGTCAGGAAGTCGACCATCCGGTCGGCCCGGGTCCGGGCCGAATTGACGTTGAACGTGGCGATGCGCATACACACGAGGTTAGCTGTGAACGGGCTCGCCGGGAACCTGGCGGGATGGTGGCGCGTTCATCAGGTGAGAGAGGTGGGCGACACGATGACTTTCCCCGACGGCACATCCCCTGCAGGTCGCAGAGATGACGTCCCCCGGCCCCGGGCTAGGATCCGGATCCCGGAGGTCGTGGATCGCGTGCAGCGGACGGGAGCCGTGATCCGGACCCCGTTCACCGTGCCGGTGGAACACGACCAGATGGAACGGTTCAGCGCCTTCACCCCGGGGCTGAACAGCGGGCCCCGGGACCTGCTCAACGCCCCGGTCCGCTCGCGGGCGGCGGCGTTGGCGTTGGACGCCGCGATCTTCTCCGCCCTGTACCTGATTCTCACCGCGACCGTCGCCATCGGCACCGGAAACGCGCTCTGGTACCTCGCGTTGCTGGCCGGGCCGCTGCCGTTCTGGCTCTGGCAGGTTCTCGGGGACACTAGCGGTGGTGGTCCGGGAAAGAGGATGTTCGGTCTCCGGGTCACGGGGTCCGCGGACTGCCCGGTCGGGGTGGGTCAGGCCGCGCGGCGCAACCTGTGGCTCCTCATTCCCGCGATCCCCGTCGCGGGGCCGGTCGCCGCGCTCGCGGTCGGCATGTGGTTGGCCGGATCGGCGAAGCTCGACGCCTACGGCATGGGGCCGCACGACCGCTTCGCCCGCACCCGGGTCATCGTCCGGGAATGACCCGCGGGTCGAGTTCCGCGTAGCGGTGCCGGTGGTGTTCGATGAACCCCAGTTTGTCGTAGAGCCCGATCCCGGCGGTGTTGGCGGCGAGTACCTGCAGGTACGCCATCTCCGCCCCGTTCCGCGCCCCCCAGTGCAGCATCGCGGTCCCGAGCTGGGTGCCGAGCCCGCGACGGCGATGATCGGCGACGACCTCGACAGCGGAGTACCCCAGCCAGGTCCGCCCGTCGCCGGACTCCGTGATCGTGCCCCTGGTGATGGCGAGGGTCCGCCCGGTCGCGTCGAGCAACCTGCCGAAACCCATGTGGCCGTCGATGCGCGTGCGCAGGAGGTTCAGCGCATGCTCGGGAAGTGGTCGGCCCCGGAAGTGGTAGAGCGCCAGCCACTCCTCATCGGGCTGGTCATCGACCCTGTGCGTCACTCCGTCGGGCAGGTCGGGAACCGGAAGGTCGTGGAGCGGGCGGGTCATCACGACGATGTCCGGGCCCGTGCGCCACGCGGGGCCCACGCAGACCGTCCGCGCCGGGTTCCCGATCCGGTCGGGGATGAGGATCCGCACCGGGAGATCGTGTTCGGCGTAGAAGGCCTCGATCTCGCGGAGCGGGACCTCGCTCAGCCCGGCGGAGCGGCCGAGTGGGGCGGCGGAATTGGAGCGTTCGGTGATGCCGTCGCCCGCGCGCAGAAGCCACTGGCCGCACCAGCGGTGCTCGATGCCGGGGAACGCGGCCGCGGTCGCGGTCTCCACCGCCCGGATGTCGCTGTTGCGGACCCGGCGCGGTGGCAGGACCTTGCACACCTGGATGAGTTCATCCGGGATCGTCACGGCCTCGGCGTCGGAGGGTAGCCCGCCGACGGACTGGGGGCGCACCACCAGCGGGTCCAGGGAGACGACGTGCCCGATGACATCGGTCAGGTGTCCGGGGGTGTCCGGGATACGGCGCCGGACGATCACCCGGTCGCCGGGGTGCGGGGCACGTCGCGGCACGGTCAGTCCGTGTTCTTGCGCAGTGCGGGCGGGATGTCGGGGTCCTCGGCCGGGGCTGGGTCATCGTGTCCGAACGGATCCTCGTCCGCGCCGGGCATCCAGGTCAGTCCCGCCTCGGTCCATCCGTTGCGCTTGATGGTCTTCTTCGCCGCACGCCGGTGCCGACCGATGAGGGTGTCGGTGTAGAGGAACCCGTCGAGATGACCGACCTCGTGCTGCAGGCACCGGGCGAACAGTCCGTAACCCTCGATGCTGATCTCATTGCCCTCGGCGTCGGTTCCGGTGACGCGGGCCCAGTCGGCCCGGCCCGTAGGGAACGTCTCGCCTGGGACGGACAGACAACCCTCGTCGTCCTCGCCGTCGTCGCGCGGCATGGACAGCGGGATCTCGGAGGTCTCGAGCACCGGGTTGATCACGCAGCCGCGGCGGACCGGCCCACCATTGGCCTCGATCTCCTCCTTCGGCTTCTCCGAACCGTTCGGTCCCTCGATGTCGGGGCAGCTGTAGACGAACAGCCGCTTACCGACGCCGATCTGGTTCGCCGCGAGACCGACACCGTGGGCTACGTCCATGGTCTCGTACATGTCGTGGATGAGTTCCTGCAGTTCCGCGGGGGACTCGGTGACCGGTGCGGTCGGGTTGTGCAGCACCGGGTCGCCGTGGATAACGATGGGTCGGACAGTCATACCCCAGGAGTTTAGTTCACCTCTAGACTGGAGCCATGTCCGCCTCCTCACCGTTGTCCGAGTTCGACGCCCGGCTGCTGGAATTCGCGGAGACCGCCCCCCGTTCGCCGGGTGCCAGGGAGGAGGCGATAACCCGTACCCTGGGGATCAGTGCGGTGCGTTACCATCAGCGACTCAACAGGCTCCTCGACGATCCCGCCGCCGCGGCGGCTCATCCCATCCTCGTCGCCAGGCTCCGGAGGATGAGAAACCAGCGAGCCGAATCACGGCGGAGAGCGAAAAGCGGCTAAGATCACTCTCTGTGTCCCCCAACAAACACGATGACGAGTACCTGGCCCACGACGGTCACCCCGAAGACGCCACCGCCGCCGCTGCCTCCGCACCGGTGAGTGAGGCGCGGCAACTGCCGCTCCGGGGCCTCGCGATGATCCTCGCGGCTGTCGCCGTGCTACTCGCGGCCTGGGCGCTGTTCGCCGGTCTCCGTGGGGACGACTCCGACACCACCCCAGTCGCAGGCGAGGGGGCCGGTCCGACCGCTGCCACCAGCACGGAGGTCAGTCCGGCCGCGCCCGCCACCACGCCACGGGGGGAGACGGTTCCGCAGCCTGCTCCCGCCACACCCGCGGCCGATCCCGGGGCAGCGGCACCCGCGCAGCCCGCCGCGCCGCCGGCTCCCGCCGGCGATCCGCGGACGGTGACCGTGCACACGCTCAACAACTCGACGATCCAGGGCCTCGCCAACCGCGTCGCCGACAAGCTCACCGGACAGGGCTGGAAGGTCGGTGAGGTCGGCAACCTCGCGGAAACCTACCTCCCGGCCTCCGCCGTCTACTACACCGCCGGAAACCCGACGGAAGAAGCCGCGGCCCGCGAAGTCGGCGCCGCACTCGGTATTCCCGCGAATCCGCGGACCCCGGAACTCGGGTCCGCGCCCTCCGGTGGTGTCGTCGTCGTTCTCACGGGTGACGTCAACCTCTAGACGGGTATCTCTTCTTCCGTTCCGTCCCCCAAGGAGCCGACATGGCTGATCACATGAACTTCAACCGTTCCCCGGAACCGACACTCGGGGTGGAGTGGGAGATCGGGCTCATCGACCCGGAGACCCGCGACCTCACCCCACGGGCGGCGGACATGATCAAGCTCATGTCCTCACGCCGCCCTGACCTGCAGCTCGAGCCCGAGTTCCTGAAGAACACCGTGGAGATGGTCACCGGGGTCTGTCACACGGTCCCCGAGGCCGTCGCGGAACTCGGCTCCGGACTCGACTCCCTCCGGGAGTGCGCCGACGAGATGGGTGTCCGACTGTGGTCCGCCGGATCGCATCCCTTCTCCGACTGGCGGGAGCAGGAGGTCTCCGACAAGAGCCCCTACACCGAGATCATCCGGCGGACCCGGTACTGGGGACGGCAGATGCTGATCTGGGGCCTGCACGTGCACGTCGGCGTCAACCACGAGGCGAAGGTCTGGCCGATCATCAACGCCCTGATGACCAACTACCCACACCTCCTGGCGCTGAGTGCCGGATCCCCCGGGTGGAACGGGTTGGACACCGGGTACGCGTCCAACCGGACGATGCTCTACCAGCAGCTGCCCACCGCCGGTGCGCCCTACGGGTTCAACACCTGGAGCCAGTGGACCGAGTACCTGCGGCAGCAGGACAAGTCCGGGGTCATCGACCACACGGGCTCCATGCACTTCGACATCCGTCCCTCGGCGAAGTGGGGCACCATCGAGGTCCGCGTGTCCGATGCGCCGAGCAATCTCCGGGAGTTGGCTGCGCTCACCGCGCTCACGCACTGCCTCGTGGTGTACTACGACCGCGCCTTCGAGGCCGGGGAGACGCTACCGTCACTCCAGCCCTGGCACGTCCGCGAGAACAAGTGGCGTGCCGCCCGGTACGGGATGGAGGCCGAGATCATCTGTTCCCGGAACACCGACACGGTGAGCGTGGTCGATGACATCCGGCGGATCGTCGGTGTTCTGGAGCCGCTCGCCGGCGAGCTGGGCTGCGCGGCTGAACTCGACATGGTCCACGAGATCATCGACAAGGGCGCGGCCTACCGGCGTCAGCGGGAACTGATGGAGAAGACGGGCGACTGGCGTGACGTCGTCGATCTGACCTGCACCGAACTGGTCAACGGCCGGCCCTGACCCGCCGGTGTGTGAACGCATTCACTCCGGCCGGACGGATGTCTGATCGGACACGCCGGGCCCCACAGAGGGATTCCGTCATTCGCTGAAAACCGCAGTTCATGTGCCCTTTTCCCGAGGGGGCGTAGTTTTCCTGGTTTTTGCTCGAGTCCGAATTGATCTACATTTACTCAATGTAAAAGAGTTCAGAAATGAACGGATACATTCGGACAACGTCGCCATCGTGCGGCGGGAAAGCACCATCGTGAGCGACGCCCGCATCAGCCCCTATTCGAACGCAGTTCTCATCGGTTTCGTGGGTCTGCTCGTGGCCGTCACCGGCGGCCTGTTCCTCGCCCCCGACTGGCAGATGTCGGCGGTCCTCGGCGGTTGCGCACTGGTACTCACGGCATTCGTGACCGCAGGGGTTGAGGCCGTTCTGTCCCCTGTGGCGCCCAGACGTCACTGATCGGGGCCGGGGACACCCGCGGGAATCCGATGAGGGGTGCACCACCGGATCCTTCCGGTGGTGCACCCCTCCCGTCGCGACCGGGGGTCTAGGTCCAGCGGACCACCACGGAGATGAAGTTCTCGTATTTCGACGCGTCATTCCGGGACACGGCGACACCGATCTCGCTGATGCCGGGCTTCATGAGTATGGAGCGCTGCCCCTCGTTGTCCATCCACAGTTTGACGATGTCCGCGGCGAACCGGGGGTTGTCCAGCCCGGGGTATGCGGCCAGGGAGTAGCCGTGACCGGCCTTGATGAACTCCGGGTCGACGGTCAGACTGTTCGAGGCGGCCGCGGCGTCCGAGATGCTCTTCGCCAGCGCGGTGACGTCCCCGTTGACGGTGAGCTTGTCCAGTCCACGATTGCCGCGTTCGGCATTGATGGCGTCGACGATCTCGCCGCTACGCTGCTCGAGGAGTTCCCGGGTGCCCGGATCCGGTGTCGGTGGCGGAGTCGGGTCCGGGGTCGGCTGGGGATCGGGCGTGGGGGTCGGTGTCGGGTTGGGCTGCGGCATGGGGCCGGGCCGGGGTCCCGAGAAGGATCCGGGGGTCCCGTTACGGCCCATGGCCTGGGCGACGAAATCGGCGATGTCCTTCTCCGGACCGGCGGCCGCGACGGGTGCGGCCAGAAGTGTCGCACAGAGCGCGGTCGCCGCGGCGGTCGAGATGAGTTTTCTGTTCATGTCCACGATGCTCCTCGGGTGTTGTCGGGATCCGGGGCCCACGGTAGGCCTCCCCTCCGGCGTCTCCGTCCGGTGATTCGTCCCACCGGGGAACGACGTTCCGGTAGCGGAGGGGATGACCCGATCGTATCATTTCCGAAGCTGTCGGGCGGTGCAGCGACACAACGGATGACCGGCGCGGGAGGGATGTTCCCAGGCCTAGTTGCGGTCCAGTGTCCCGGTGTCGTCCCGGGACAGGGCGGAGGCGTCGTACAGACCCTCTTTCCGTGCGAGTCGCCCGACCCGCTGCCCGATCACCGGTGCCGTGATGAGGGTGAAGGCGATGATGAGAACGAGGACACCCAGATCACCGGCGGCCTCAGCATCCAGTTCGCTCGCCCCGAGTACCCGCAGAATCGCCCCACTGACGGCGAGGATCAGGCCGAGTGTCTGTGGTTTCGTCACCGCGTGGAGCCGCGTCATCGTGTCCCGGAATCGGGCGAGCCCGACCGCGGCGGACAGTGCCAGGACCGAGCCGAGGAAGAGCAGGATGAGTGAGATCGTGTCGAGGATGAATCCGGTCACTGCGCACCGTCCCGTTTCCGGAAGCGGGTAATCGCGACCGTGGAGATGAACCCCAGCAGTGCCACCACGATCATCGCGTTGGTCACCGTGGTGTCGAGTGTCCGGCAGATGTACACGGCGAGCGCGCACTGGATCATCGCCACCACCGCATCGAGGCTCAGCACCCGGTCGAGGGAGTTCGGACCGACCAGCATCCGCCAACCGGCCACGACGAATGCCGCCGCCAGCAGGGACGCCGGTACGAGGAGCAGGGTGTTGTAGACCGACGGGTCCATCAGCCGTTCCTTTCGAAGATGTGGATGAGCCGGCGTTCGAGTTCCCCGATCCGGGCGATCTCCCGATCGATCGCCTTCGTCGAGGAGCCGTCGATCAGGTGCATGGTGAGTTTCCGGTCGGCTATGTCGAGGTCGGTCACGGTACCTCCGGGCTGGAGGTTGATCAGGGTCACCGCGAAGGAGAACACCAGATCCTCCTGAACCCGCATCGGCACCACGACGATCGCTCCCGGGGGCACCGGTGCAGGCCGCAGGGCAATGGTCGCCACCTTCACCGAACTGGCGACCAGATCCACCGTGAATCTCCCGCAGAGCCGCAGCAGCGCCCGGAAACGGACACCCGAACCCGAGCCGGGTATCGACGGCAGTGGGAGCAGCAGGGTCACCGCGAGGGCGACCCCCAGTCCCGCTACGAGGTTCGCCGCCGAGAATTCACCCCACAGCAGCGCCCACATGAACGTGAGCCAGAGGACGGACTGGGGGCGGAAACGCCGACGGATTCCGGCGAACATCAGCGATCACCCCGCTTCGGGGCGGTCGTCTCCACCGCTGCGGCATCCCCGGGACTGCGACGTTCCTCGATTCCGTCCTTCACCCGGTAGCGGTCATCGGTGGCCGGACCGGACTGGCCGGGAATCAGGGTCCGCCCGGGGTTGAGGTATCCGGGGCCGAGCACCGCACGGCGGTAGACGGCGACATCCTGGGCGGATTCCGCCGAGCGGCCCGTGACCGCCGAAATCGGTCCGGCGAGCACACTGACGGCGAGTGACGCGGCGACCAGCAGGACGGTCGGCGCCACCATTCCGAAGGGCATCCCGCCGACGTCGGCACGCTCGGTCAGGTCGATCTCCCGCCGTGCGCCGGCGAGGGGACCGGTGGCGGCGAGGGCCGTCGCCCCGTCGGGGGCGTCCGAGCGGTCCCGCCAGAAGGCCTTCGACCACACGATGGTCATCGTGTAGAGGGTCAGGAGGGAGGTGACCACGGCGCCGGCGATCAGGAGCCAGGCCATCCTCCCACCGTGTCCGGCGGCGGCCTCGACGAGGATGATCTTCCCCAGGAATCCCGAGAACGGCGGGATTCCACCGAGGTTGAGGGCGGGGATCAGGTACAGCGCGGCGAGCAGCGGTGACATGTAGGCCAGCGAACCCAGCCTGCGGAGAGATGAGGACCCGGCCTGACGCTCGATCAGACCGACGACGAGGAAGAGCGCCGTCTGCACGAGGATGTGGTGGACGGTGTAGAAGATCGCCCCCGAGAGCCCGTTGGCGGTCCCCAGTGACACCCCCATGATCATGTACCCGATGTGGCTCACCAGGGTGAACGACAGAAGTCGCTTGATGTCGTTCTGGGCCATCGCACCGAGGATCCCCACCAGCATCGTCAACAGCGCCGCCCACATCAGCACCCCGTCGAGGCGACCGTCGGTGAACACGACCGAACGCACCCGGATGATGGAGTAGACACCGACCTTCGTCAGCAGACCGGCGAACACGGCCGTCACCAGGGCCGGCGCGGTCGGATACGAATCCGGGAGCCAGGAGTACAGCGGGAAGACCGCGGCCTTGATGCCGAAGGCCACGAGCAGGACCGCGAAGATGGCGGCCCTCGTCCCCTCCGGGACCGACTCCATCCGGACGGAGATCTGCGCCATGTTCATCGTCCCGACCGCGGCGTATATGAGTGCGAGGGCGATGAGGAACACGAATGAGGAGAGCATGGACACCATCACGTAACTCACGCCCGCGCGGACGCGGGCGGGGGACGCGCCGATGGTGAGCAGGACGTAACTGGCGACGAGCAGCACCTCGAAGCCGACGTAGAGGTTGAACATGTCCCCGGCGAGGAACGCCATGTTCACGCCCATGGTGAGCAGCAGGTACGCCGGAAGGAACACGCCGACCGGCTCATCGTCGGTTCCGTCGCGGACACCCTGCCCGATGGCGTACCGGAGGACGGAGAACAACACCAGGGAGGACACCGCGAGCAGCAGTGCGGCCAGCCGGTCGGCCACGAGCGTGATACCCACCGGAGCGTCCCAACCGCCCACCTGCAGGGTCTGGATCCCGGCGCGGTCGACGAGGGCGACGAGCGTCGTGCACAGGACGATCAGGACGGTCAGCGCCGTGGCGGTCACGGCCCGTTGGACCCGCGGATGGCGGCCCGCGAGGAGACAGACCGCGGCGGCGACCGCCGGGAGGACGACCGGCAGAGGGATGAGGTAGGGGACGACGGATGCGATGGTCGAGGCGTCGGGGAGGTTCATCACGTGTCCTCCTTGACGGGACGCTCGAAACTGTCGGGGCCGAAATCGTCGCCCTGCCCGGTCGCACGACCGGTCTCCGGGTCCGCGGAGGCGTCGTGGTCCGGTGCCGCGGACGCGGTGTCCGGGCGGTGCGCGATAGCGGTGTCCTCGGTGTCGTCGCCGATGAGGTCGGCGGTTCGGTAGCGGTACTGGCGGAACGCGAGAGCGAGGATGAACGCGGTCATCGCCATCGAGATGACGATCGCGGTGAGGATCATCCCCTGCGCCAGTGGGTCGGCGTCGGTGCCGGACAGCGTCGAGTCCCGGCCCGCGATCGGTGGGGCACCCGCGCCCCCGCCGGCGGTGAGCATGAGCAGGTTCGCCCCGTTGCCCAGCAGGATCAGACCGAGCAACATCTTGGTCATCGCCCGCTCCAGCAGCAGGTAGACCCCGCAGGAGATCAGGACACCGCAGGCGATGAGCAGAAAGAGGTTCGCGATCATGGTCTGCTCTTCCTTCCGGTGGCGGGGACGCGGTCGGCGGTACCGGCAGCGGAATCCCCGGACTGCGGTGCCGACCTGCGGCGGGCGAGGCGGCGGGCCCGTTCCCTGGCCCGTCGCCGGCGCTGCTCCTCGTCGATGTCGAGCTGGGCGCCCAGGGAACGGAGGATGTGGAGCACGAGGCCGATCACTATGAGATAGACGCCGGCATCGAAGATCACCGGGGAGACGACGTGCACCGTACCGATGAGCGGGAGCTCGATGTCGGTGTTGGCGGAGGACAACGATGGCCGACCGAGGATCATCGGGGCGATCACCGCCCCGGACGACAGGATCAGGCCGGTACCGAGCACACGCGATGCGTCGACGGGAAGGGCCTCCTCGAGTTCCTCGCGCCCGCCGGCGAGATACCGGAGCATGAACGCGAGGGCGGCGACCAGGCCGCCCGCGAAGCCGCCGCCCGGGGCGTTGTGTCCGGCGAAGAAGAAGTAGAGCGACAGCGTGATCATCGAGGGGAAGAGGATGCGGGTGGCCACCTCCATCATGAAGGACCGGTTCCGGGCCTTGGCGTCCTCGTTCGGTGCGGCCAGCCAGCTCGGTGTCTCGGTGCGGAGTGTCGGGCGGCGCGACACCCGGGAGAAGCTGCGCGTGCGGTAGACCAGGGAGGCGACCCCGGTGGCGACGACGACGAGAACGGAGATCTCGCCGAAGGTGTCCCACGCCCGGATGTCGACCAGCAGCACGTTGACCGCGTTGGATCCGTGCCCGATGCGGGAGGCGAGGTCCGGGATGTGGATGGACACCGGCAGGGTGCTCCGGGCGTTCATCGCGAAGGCGCCCAGGACCGACACGGTCAGCCCCACCGAGACCGCGAGCCAGGCACGAAGGCGCGTGTGATCCGCCTCCTGCCCGCGACCGTCCGTGCTGGCGGGCAGTTTCCGCAGGACGAGCACGAAAACCACCACCGAGACGGTCTCCACGAGCAGCTGGGTGAGCGCCAGATCGGGTGCGCCGTGGAGCGCGAAGATGACCGCCACCCCGTAGCCGGTCATCCCGACGAGGATCAGCGCGGACAGCCGGTTGTCCATCACGGTCGCGGCGATCGCGGCGATCACGATGATCACGACCACCAGGCCCTGAACGGGAGAATCCCACAGTTCCATCCGGATGTCTGTCCGTGCCCCGGTGACGAGCATCGTCAGTGGAAGGACCACCAGGGTGGTGAGGATGACCGCCTCGTTGACGGGCAGCGAACCTCGTTGAGTGGTGGCGGTGATCCGGAGGGAGATCCTCCGTAGCGTGTCGAGGACCGTGTCATAGGCCAGGTTCGCGTTGCCCAGCGCGGGGCGGCTGAAGTGCAGTCGACTGACCACCTTCCGCTGCCAGTGCAGCAGGATCCCGCAGCCGAGGATGGTCGCGCTGATGAGCAGGGGGAGCGTCCATCCGTGCCACAGTGCGAGGTGCGTCGATGCACCCGCGTAGCTGTTGAGCACGGCGTCCAGTGGCTTTGGGGTGAGCCCCAGCACGATGCCCGCCATGGCGAGCAGGGCGGGCGGGATCCACAGCGGTGCGATGATCGCGTCAGCCCCCGACACCGCCGTGGACGTCCCGCCGCCGGTCGCGTGCCCGGGTGCCTTCGTGGCGAAGGCACCGTGGAGAAAGTACAGCGAGTAGGCCACCGTGAGCATGCTCCCCGCCACCACACCGGTCAGCAGGAGGTTACCCGGCATGCCGGTGAGCAGCTCCTCGTCGAGAAGCGTGGTCACGGTGGCCTCCTTGGCCACGAAGCCCACGGTGCCCGGCACACCCGCCATGGACGCGG
The DNA here is from genome assembly GCF_016595285.2 of Corynebacterium antarcticum. Classification (NCBI taxonomy): domain Bacteria; kingdom Bacillati; phylum Actinomycetota; class Actinomycetes; order Mycobacteriales; family Corynebacteriaceae; genus Corynebacterium; species Corynebacterium antarcticum. Next base: position 122,452 of record NZ_JAENIP020000004.1, on the reverse strand, counting down.
CCGCAGCCGTGGCGAGGACGACCAGCGCCGGCCGGTCCCGTCCCAGCCCGGACAACTCCCGGATGTCCCGGGTCCCCGTGGTCCGGTCGATGGCCCCGACGATCATGAACAACGTCGCCTTGAACAGGGCGTGGGACACCGTCAGGGCGAGCCCCGCGAGGAGTGCACCCGGCGAACCGATGCCGACCACGGCGATGATGAAGCCCAGCTGACTGACGGTGCCGTACGCCAGGATGAGCTTGAGGTCGACCTGGCGTAGGGCCATCCACCCGGCCATCAGCATCGTCAGCAGTCCGGACGGGATGACCACGAGATGCCAGGATCCGATCTGGTTCAACTCCGGGGACAGTCGTGCCACGAGGTAGATGCCGGCCTTCACCATCGCAGCCGAGTGGAGATAGGCCGACACAGGGGTCGGCGCGGCCATCGCACCCGGCAGCCAGAAGTGCATCGGGGCAATGGCCGATTTGGACAGGGCACCGGTGAGGATGAGGACCACGGCGGCACTCGTGGCCGTCGACGCGACCGGGGGACCGGACCCGATGAGCGTGGACAGATCCCAGATCCCCGATGTCGTGCCCAGCAGAATGATGCCCACGAGCATCGCGAGGCCACCGAGTGTCGTTACCATCAGCGCCTGGCCCGCGGCCCGCCGCGACGACGCCCGCTCGCCGTAGTAACCCACGAGCAGGAACGACAGGACCGAGGTGAGCTCCCAGAAGACGTACAGCAGCAGAAGATTGTCCGCGGTGACCAGCCCGTACATCACCGTCGTGAAAGCGACCATCTTCGCCCCGAAGACGGACAGGCGTCTCGGGTTGGAGTCGAAGTAACCCCAGCAGTAGCAGAGGATGAGCGCACCGATACCGAGGATGATCAGGGCGAAGAGCGCCGCGAGCGAATCCATGCGCAGCGTGATGTCCAGGTGCGCGGCGGACATCCACGGGATCCGGACGGCGTGTGGCGCCGCCTCGGGGGCGAAGTCGCCCTCGAACCAGCCTCGGGCGGTCCAGACGAACGCCCCCGCGGGGACGAGGGCGAGGACCCCGAAGGCCGGCCGCCCGAGTTTCGTGATCAGCACCGGAGCGGTGACGGTTGCCGCGGCGAGCGCGGCCAACACGATGAGCACGTCCATGGTCTGTGACTTCTCCGGGCTGGGCGGGGATGATCGGGTCAGTTCGTCAGTCTACCCGGCAGGCTCCCCGTCTCCTGTCCCGTCACCCGCCGAGGTCGTGGTCCGGTGGACCGAAGAACAGTCGCGATCGGAAAGCCGCCGTTTTCCCGGGGCGCAGGACCCGGTCCCACGTCAGTCCGGCGTTGGTGTGGTGGCCCATCCCGCGGATCCGCGGACGAAGGTGTCCACCTGATCGACACAACCCCAGGAGCTGTCCGGTACGGGAGAGATACGATCGTTGGGTCGGTGTGCGGGGGAAGCGTGTTTCTGCTTCAGCTCTCTTCGCGGTGCAGGCGGTGGGCGGCGCGGCTCATCGCGGTGGCGATGGCGGCGTCCGGGGTTCCACCGAAGCCCAGGACCCAGCACCTGGTGTTGTTGTGGCAGACCTCGAGGAAGACAGCGGTTCCGTTGAAGATGTCCCGCTGCCGGAAGGTCAGGATCTCGACGCGGCGTCCGGTATCGGCCAACAGGTTGGTGCAGGCCGAGATCGCCCCCATGGCGGTGATCTCGCGGGGTGAGTGTGTGACGCCGCCACGGCCCGGGCGGGAGGATGTCAGGGTGGCGCTGAACCGTCGTCGGTCGTCGCGGAGCGACGTGTGCGAGAGGTTGTCGATCCGCAGGTCCGGGGTGGGGCAGTAGGTCTCGGTGAATGTGCGCCAGTCCATACCCGCGGCTTCCTCGCGCAGTCCGGTCGGCAGGCTCTGTCCGAATCGGGCGCGGAAGGGGTCGTCCGTGCACTCACGCAGGGGATCGCGCAGGTTGAAGGGGGTCGGGCGGCTGATCTGGACGGGGGTGGCCTGGGGCGGGTGCTGGGTGTGCAGCGTGTGGATCGACTGTTCCCCGTTGCCGGTACGGGTGTCGGTGGTGGTGTTCGTCGTGTGCATCGTCGGTCCTCTGGAAGATCCTGATCCGGCACCGGCCTCGTACCTTCCGGGGTGTCCGGGGAGGGCCTGTGGTGGTGTGACGGATCTGTCTGGTCTGTGGAAATGGACCGACGCTTGTCAAGCGACTGGGAGGATAACGACTACTGCCCCGGGTGAAGGGGTCAGTCCCTATCCTTCACCGGGGTACGTAGCCTCTGCTACTCGCGTTAGTCGAATGATGTGCGTCACAACGTCGAGATTAGGGGTTTCCCACATCCGGGTCAAGAAATGTTCCGGAATGTGGGAGGGTGGGGGTGTTGTCGGGGTGTGCCCGTTGGTCGACATCACCTCCATATTCCGCTGGTGACGGTGTGGTTCCGGGAAGACGTCACCCCGCACGTCCCACTGGGTGGAATGTGCGGTGTGATGAACTCCGGGGATCTAGAGCGTGTAGCCGAGCAGGAACAGTGTCTCCGCCACCGCGCAGCGCTTCAGTTCCTCCGGGGACACGGACTCGTCGGCCGAGTGGATGGTGCACAGGGGTTCCTCGACGCCGAACAGGGCGATCTCGGCGCCCGGCACCGCCCGCTGCAGGGCGGTGGTCAGGGGGATGGAGCCGCCGGAGCCGCAGTACGCCGTCTCCCTGTCCCCGAATGCCTTCGACAGTGCGTCGGCCAGTGCCTGCGCGGCCGGGCCTGAGGTGTCTGTGGCGAAGGGCTCGTTGACCTCCTGGATGTCGACCTCGACCTGCACGCCCCATGGGGCGGCGTCGATCAGGTGGTCTCGCAGAGCCTCGGCCGTCGCTGTGCCGGAGGCGCCGTAGGGCGTCCGCAGATTGAGCTGTGCGGTCGCCGTCGCCGGGATGGCGTTGACGGCCTCGGATACCGGCGTGGAGGTGAATCCCGTCACCGTGACGGCGGGGCGTGCCCACAGCTGATCGGCTATGTCGGTTCCGTCGCCGATGATCTCCACTCCCTCGAGGACTCCAGCGTCCGCGCGGAAGGCCTCCGCGTCATAGGAGATTCCGTCCCAGGCGGCGTTGTTGTCGGTGCCCCTGATCGCGACGCGTCCCGATTCGTCGCGCAGTGAGTCGAGGATGCGGATCAGCGCGGCGACGGCGTCCGGTGCGGGGCCGCCGAATCCGCCGGAGTGCACGGCCGACCTGAGGGTGTTCACCGTGACGCGGACCTGCGCGCCGCCGCGTAGGGAGGTGGTGAGTGTGGGCACCCCCTCGGCGACGTTTCCGGTGTCCGCGATGATGATGGCGTCCGCGGTGAAGTACTCGGGGTGTTCCTCGATGAGGTGGTCCAGGCCTTCGCCACCGCGTTCCTCGGAGCCCTCGATGACGACGGTGACGCCGACGCCGGGATCGCCGAGTTCCCCGAGCGCGCGCAGGGCCGCGAGATGCATGACGACGTTGCCCTTGCAGTCCGCGGTGCCGCGCCCGTACCAGCGACCGTCCCGTTCGGTGAGCGTGAACGGATCCGAGGTCCAGGCGGCCGGGTCCCCGGCGGGAACCACGTCGTAGTGCGAGTAGAGCAGGACCGTGGGGCGTCCGTCACGGGCGGCGCGGCGGCCGATCACCGCGGTCGATCCGTCGGTGGTGAGGTGGGTGTCCACCTCGAGGCCGACCTCCTCCAGGGATCGGACGACCCAGGCCGCGGCATCCGCGTTGGCCTGTTCGCAGCCGGGTTCCGCGTGCACGGAACTGTGGGAGACGAGTTCGGTCAGGTCGGCGAGAATGCGGGCCTGCTGGGCCTCGATCGCGGCGGTCACTTCAGCTGTGGTGGGGGTGGAGGGAGTCATGGGTCCAAGTGTAGGGCCCCGGTTCTTGCACTCGCACGCCCCGACTGCTAGAAACGGACCTAGCACTTGATACTGGAGAGTGCCAGAATTTATGTACACCTGCGGGTGAGGTTGGACCCAACACTCACCGACCGTGCCGTCGCGGGCGCCCGCAGATACTTGACGTGAGTGTCGTCCGATGAAAAACCAAGGAGCACACAACACATGGCAAAGATCATCGCTTTTGATGAGGAAGCACGCCGTGGCCTCGAAAAGGGCCTGAACACCCTCGCTGACGCCGTCAAGGTCACCCTCGGCCCGAAGGGACGCAACGTCGTCCTGGAGAAGTCCTGGGGCGCGCCGACCATCACCAACGACGGCGTGACCATCGCCCGCGAGATCGAGCTCGAGGATCCGTACGAGAAGATCGGTGCCGAGCTGGTCAAGGAGGTCGCCAAGAAGACCGACGACGTCGCGGGTGACGGCACCACCACCGCCACCGTGCTCGCCCAGGCCCTCGTCCGCGAGGGGCTGCGCAACGTCGCCGCCGGCTCCAACCCGATGGGCATCAAGCGCGGCATCGAGCAGGCCGTCAAGAAGGTCACCGAGGAGTTGCTCTCCACCGCCAAGGAGATCGAGACCGAGGAGCAGATCGCCGCGACCGCCGGCATTTCCGCCGCCGATCCCGCCATCGGCGCCAAGATCGCCCAGGCCATGTACGCCGTGGGCGGCGGCAAGCTGAACAAGGAATCCGTCATCACCGTCGAGGAGTCCAACACCTTCGGCGTCGAGCTCGACGTCACCGAGGGCATGCGCTTCGACAAGGGCTACATCTCCGGTTACTTCGCCACCGACATGGAGCGCCAGGAGGCCGTCCTCGAGGATCCGTACATCCTCCTGGTTTCCGCGAAGATCGGCAACATCAAGGATCTCCTGCCGCTGCTGGAGAAGGTCATGCAGGCCGGCAAGCCGCTCCTGATCATCGCCGAGGACGTCGAGGGCGAGGCCCTGTCCACCCTGGTCGTCAACAAGATCCGCGGCACCTTCAAGTCCGTCGCCGTCAAGGCCCCCGGCTTCGGCGACCGCCGTAAGGCACAGCTGCAGGACATGGCCATCCTCACCGGTGGCCAGGTCATCTCCGAGGAGGTCGGCCTCTCCCTCGAGAGTGCGGACATTCCGCTGCTGGGCCGTGCCCGCAAGGTCGTCGTCACCAAGGACGAGACCACCATCGTCGAGGGTGCCGGCGACAGCGCCCAGATCGAGGGCCGGGTCAACCAGATCCGCGCCGAGATCGAGAACTCCGACTCCGAGTACGACCGGGAGAAGCTGCAGGAGCGCCTCGCGAAGCTCGCCGGCGGCGTCGCCGTCATCAAGGTCGGTGCCGCGACCGAGGTCGAGCTGAAGGAGCGCAAGCACCGCATCGAGGACGCCGTGCGCAACGCCAAGGCCGCCGTCGAAGAGGGCATCGTCGCCGGTGGTGGCGTTGCCCTCATCCAGGCCGCCCACGTGCTCGACGATGATCTCGGTCTGGTCGGCGATGAGGCGACCGGCGTGAAGATCGTCCGTTCCGCCCTCTCGGCCCCGCTGAAGCAGATCGCCTTCAACGCGGGCCACGAGCCCGGTGTTGTCGCCGACAAGGTCGCCTCCCTCAAGGTGGGTGAAGGCCTGAACGCCGCCACCGGCGAGTACGTCAACCTCATGGAGGCCGGTATCAACGACCCGGTCAAGGTGACCCGCTCCGCACTGCAGAACGCGGCATCCATCGCGGCGCTGTTCCTCACCACCGAGGCTGTCGTCGCCGACAAGCCGCAGCCGGCCGGCCAGGGTATGCCCGACGCCGACGCAATGGGTGGCATGGGCGGATTCTGATCCCCTGACACCCCTCCGGTGAGTCCGTCACCGGACGAAGGCTGAGAAGAGGCCCGGCCCCACACAACAGTGTGGGGCCGGGCCTCTGTCGTTCCGTGGGGTCAGGTGTTCGGGGCGGGGGTGTCGTCGCCGTCGATGCCGTTGACCGGGATGCGGCACTCACCGGTCATTCCGGTCCCACCCACGGCGGTCACGACGATCTCGTGGATGGTGGCGTTGGGGATGCCGCTGGGTATCTGCCATCCCGTGGCCCCCTCGTCGAGTCTTATCTCGTGGTCGGTGTTCTGCTTCTCTCCGGGTTCCGGCTCATGGACGATCCGGATGTCGATCCGGTCCCCGGGTCTCCCGTTGTAGGTGATGTCGGCCGACGGTTTCCGGTGGTCGATGTCGATGACCTCCGGGTCGCACTCACCGGATGCGGATACCTCGCCGAGGATCGGTGCGTCCGCCGGTCTGGGGGCGAGGTGTGCCGAGGGGTCGGTCGACTCCCGCTCGTTCGGCGGGGAGCAGGAGGCTGCCGTCACGAGGAGGGTTGCGGAGCAGACTGCGAGTATCAGTGGTGTCCGTCGGAGGATCATGTCGGAGGTACCCCTTCGTTCGGTGTCGGGCCTGTGTCCCACGCTACCGGGGGGATGTGCGGGGATTGCAGCTTGTATCGACCCATTGACACAAATAACGGCCCCACATAGTCTTATTTGTGTCATACAATTGGTACAAAACTCGAAGGAGTCCACCATGACACCCGTCCTTCCCCTCGTCGTCGCCATTCTCGGAGGCATCGCCGGCGCTGTGTCGATCCGCTTCGTGCGGAGGCGCGGAGTCCCAGACGGAGACGCCGTCGCGATCGAATCCCCGGTCCTGGAGCGCTACCGTCGGTGGATCATGGGTGGGGTGGTGGTCGGATCGATCATCGCACTGCTGGGGATCCTTCTCGTCACCGGGCTCGGTCTGGGGCTGGTGTTGGCCCCGATGGTGTTCGCTGTCGTCGTCCTCACCACCTCGGCGCTGGCGGTGGCCACCATCCGGCCGCGACAGGGCGCGCGTCGTCAGGCGCCGCTGGCCACCAGAACACTCCGTTCCACCGCCGGGACCACGGACCTGACGGTGGCGCTCACCACGGTCGTCGTCACTGTAGTGGTCCTCGTCACCGGAACCCTCGCCGGATCTCCCGATGACCTCGGGCGACAGGGACGGGCCCTCACGGTGTTCTGTGACATGGACGACGGACTCCATGTCATCTCATCGTCTCCGTGGCCCGGAAGCTGGTACTCGTTACCGCTGCTCATCGTCCTCGCGATCTGCACACTCATCGGGCTCGGAGCGCTCATTCTCGCGACGAAACGCCCTGTCCTGCCCGATCTGGAGGCCGATGCATCATTCCGCAGGATCGCCGGGCACACCGTCACCTGCACGCTCACCTTCACCGCGGCGGTCACGGGCGCCCCGATCGCCTTCCGGATGCTCTCCGCGTACCCCGACTGCGCGGGCACGCCGACCTTCCTGTGGGCGATTGCGACAGCCGGTGGATTGCTTGTCTGTTCCGCCGTGTACGCCGTGGGGCAGGTCGGTGCGGCGCTGGCCGGGCGAGCTCCGGAAGCACGGTGACGCGCCATGGGACAGCAGGGGATAACCGTTCGACTGGATGACCCGACGCCGGTCTACGCACAGGTGCAGCGGGAGGTTCTCCGGCTCATCGCGGTCGGGGAGCTCGGCGAGGGGGACCGGCTACCACCGTTGCGCCAACTGGCGCGGGACCTCGGGGTCGCCCCGGGCACGGTCGCACGTGCCTACCGGGACCTCGAGGCCGCGGGCACTGTGACCACCCGCCGCGGCGCTGGCACCCGGATAGCGGCGGGCGCGCCGAAGGGCGTCGCCGCCGGGTCAGCCGATCCGCTCGCCGCCAATGTCGCGGCCCTGGTCGCCGGTGCTGTTGCGGCGGGCATCCCGCTGGATGAGGTGCAGCGGCGGATAGCGGAGGCGTGGCCTGCAGGGTGAGCCGGGAGCGTTAGGATTGACGATTGCCAGTTCACCGCACCCGTCAGTCCCAAGGAGAACCCATGGCCGGATACACCCCGGGCGAAACCACCGTGCACACCTCGGTCGCGGAGATCGGCCGCGTCACCCGCGCGCTGCGCGCGACCGCGCGGCCGGTCGTCCTCGTTCCCACGATGGGCGCGCTTCACGAAGGCCACCTGGAACTCGTCCGGGCCGCGCAATCCTTCCCGAGGGCCGTGGTCGTGGTCTCCATATTCGTCAACCCGCTGCAGTTCGGGGACGAGGCCGACCTGGACTCCTACCCACGGACCCTGGACACTGACGTGGAGAAGCTGCGGGAACTCGGCGTGGAGCTGGTGTTCGCCCCGTCCGTGCGTGAGATGTACCCCAACGGGTTCCGGACCACCGTCTCCGCCGGGCCGCTGGCCGAGGAACTGGAGGGCGCCTCGCGTCCCGGCCACTTCGATGGTGCGCTGACCGTCTGCCTGAAGCTGTTCAACGTGACCAACTGCTCCGACGCCGTGTTCGGGGAGAAGGACTACCAGCAGCTCGTTCTCATGCAGCAGCTCGTCACGGATCTCAACCTGCCCGTCCAGCTGCATTCCGTCCCCGTCATCCGGGAGAACGACGGGTTGGCCATGAGCTCCCGGAACATCCGACTCGATGACGCCTCGCGGCAGGCCGCCGTCGCCCTCTCCGCCGCGCTCACGCTGGGCGCGCACTGCGGCGATCAGGGCGTGGACGCGGTGCTCACGGGCGCCCGCTCCGTATTGGACTCCGTACCCGGGGTCGAGGTCGACTACCTCGAGCTCCGCGACGGCAGGTTGGCCCCGCTGCCCGACGACGTCGGGGAAGGGGAGGCCCGCCTGCTCGTCGCGGCCCGCGTCGGAGGAGTCCGGCTGCTGGACAATGTCGGCGTCATCCTCGGCGATCTGCAGGCCCGCAGGGAGAAGGAGATCGCCCAGGCCGCCCTCCATGCCGCGGGTCTCGATGCCGAGCTCAGCGATGAGGAGATGGCGGAACTCCGGAGGCTCAGGGAACAGGTGCAGGAGATGCGGTCGTCCCGCCGGGGTGAATCCGGAGAGCCCCGCGGGTGAGAATCGCCATCACCCGTCCACGGGGCACCCGGAGAAGCCGCGGCGGGGTCCATCGGTAGTAGAGAACACTCCCTGCGGCCACACTGATCTCCGCCGCCGGCCCCACCCGGGGAGCGGGGATGCGGGACCGGCTGTATGTTCACCGCCGGTGAATTGTGCGCACGATTCCTCCTGTATCCCCTCAGTGGCCGGGCCGTCCGAGGCAGGGTCCTGCGGTCGGTTCGTGTCCGGTTGCCGTCCTGTCACAGTCTCATCCCGGTTGAGCGGATTCGATCGGACTTGTCTGCGGGCACGGACGGCACCTCTTCACGGCCGATCTGTGGTGTCCGCACGGGACGAGGGGCCGGTCGGTGTACGCCGATCCCGGGATCAGGTTCGTCCGCCCGTGGCCCCGCCTGATCTGTCGCCACCGGGTGTACGTCAGGCTCCCCCGGTAGCGCGAGACACATATGAAGGTACGCCGTTATATAGAGGCTATATAGAGGCATCTATATAGAGGTATCCCTGAGGAGGTCCCCGGCCGCGAGGTGACCTGTGTCGCGTCCTGTGACCTTCCGCCCGGTGTGCCGGTGCCGGAGGGGATCCGGTCCGGGTGAACGCGGTAGGGGATTGCCTGCGGGAGTCCGTGATGGAGATCCACTCGGGACCTGCCGGAGGGCGCGTGTTCTCCCGTGGAACAGAGACGTGCCCGCTGCGAGGGTCTGTCGAAGGTCTCTCGTTCCAGAGCTTGCGGAGGGCGGGCACGGAGTGACGCCGGTGGATTCGACACCGGACGACAGTCGGGAACCGGGCGGAACGCACGGCGTTCGCGGAAAAGACCACGAGCCCGGGGCTTTCCGGGGCGGTGGGCAGTGCACGGTCAGTTGTCTCCGGTTGTGTGCAGGATTCGCTCCGGTTCTCACCCAAAAGAAGAGGGGCCCAGCTTCCGGGCGGTCTCTTCCGGTCGGGCCCGGCCTCGGTACCGAGCCGGATGCCGCGGGAACAGCCGTCATCCACAGCCGGAACCGACGATTCGTGTATCCCGGGAGGAGCGCCACTTCCTGTCGGTCACTCCCGGACAGTCGACGGGGGGCTGGGCCTGTCGACCGATAGCGGTCCGCTGGGGCTCTCCGCGGAGAACACCGTTAGGTGTCGGTGGAGCGGTGCACGCGGTCCCACACATAGTGGTTGAGGCTGTTGTGCTTGATGTGACGGGGCCCCTATCCGGCGAAAACCCCCCGGATAGGGGCAATTTAAGAGCGGTTGAGATTTTCTCAGGGAATTCCGGACTCTATCTGGCCGGTGTGCGTCTTCGTTACCCTGAAAACGCGTTTACCCGTGTTTTTCTCTCTTAGTTCACGCCAGCTAGCAATTATAGATGAAAAAGTGCAGGTCGTGCGTCCGAATGTATGCCCCGGATGTGGGTACCCGGTTCCGGAGTCGTCCCGGAGCCGGGGGGACTGTCGTTCAGAAAGATGTTGACTCCCGCACTGGGTGTGCTTAAATGAGTCCATGACGTCCTGAGGGCGTCAGCAACTGGAATCTACTACCAGCTCCAGGCTGGTTCCTCTCAAGGAGAACAACATGGACATCGCTAATCAGCTCGGCGCTTTCAGTGACATCGTCGGCGGCTTCGTCAAGGTCTTCGGCAACATGCCCGCCGCCATCGTCGAGCTCTGGGCCGCCCTCCGTGGCTTCACCGCCGTCGACATGAGCCTCGGCACCGCCGCCATGAGCGCCGGCCAGCCGATCATCGAGTACGTCAACTAATCGCACTCCCCCAACTCATAACTCTCTAGGAGCCCAAAATGGCAAACTTCTCCCTCGCTTCCGACCTCTTCTCCCTCGCTTCCGGCCTCTTCTTCGCCAACGAGTGGAACCCGGTCGTTCAGCTCATCGACGTTCTCAAGCCCTTCGCTGAGGTCGCCGGTGGCCTGAAGAGCATCCTCGGCGCTTTCTGATCGCCTCTTCACTCCTGACGGAGTGAACCTCCCCCGCTGATCCATGATCTCGGGGAGCCGATAACCCGGCACCGTGCTTTGCACGGTGCCGGGTTATCACGTTTTCAGGTACCTGCAGGTCCGCCGCGTCGGACGGTGTCAGATGAGATGTCCACCCGCTGTCCCCCCGTCGGCGTGGTGAGTCCACGATTCATCCGCGTACTCCCACTCGCGGCGTTAAACTGACCCTATGGCTGAAACTTCCGAGCAGGAACTCCCCGTCGTCGACCTGGCCGCCACCGAAGGCTACATCGTCGATGATTCAGACGATGACGATCCCGTCCTCATCAGGCCCGACGGTGCGCCCGTGGAGACATGGCGGGAGAACTACCCGTACGACGAGCGGATGTCCCGGCACGAGTACGAGCACATCAAGCGTGCCCTCCAGATCGAGCTGCTCAAATGGCAGAACTGGACGAAGGACACCGGGCAACGCCACATCATCCTCTTCGAGGGACGTGACGCCGCGGGCAAGGGCGGAACCATCAAGCGTTTCAACGAGCACCTCAACCCGCGCGGTGCGCGCACCGTCGCGCTGGAGAAGCCCTCCCCGCGAGAGTCGACCTCGTGGTACTTCCAGCGCTACATCGAGCACTTCCCGTCAGCGGGGGAGATCGTGTTCTTCGACCGCTCCTGGTACAACCGCTCAGGTGTCGAGCGCGTCATGGGTTTCTGCACGGAGTCCCAGCACGCCGAGTTCCTCCGCGAGGTGCCGATGCTGGAGAACATGATCATGGGATCCGGGATCTCACTGACCAAGTTCTGGTTCTCGGTCACCCAGAAGGAACAGCGCACCCGCTTCGCCATCCGCCAGGTCGACCCGGTCCGGCAGTGGAAGCTCTCCCCGATGGACCTCGCGTCCCTGGACAAGTGGCCGGACTACACCCGCGCCAAGGAGGAGCAGTTCCGGTACACGGACACCGACGAGTCACCGTGGATCACCATCAAGTCGAACGACAAGAAGCGGGCCCGCATCAACGCGATGCGCTATGTACTGTCGAAGTTCGAGTACACCGGCAAGGACCACGAACTCGTCGGTGAGCCGGATCCGAAGATCGTTCTCCGCGGGCGGGACCAGATCGGCGACTGAACGCCCGACCCCCGTACCCCACCCCGTGGGCGCTCAGCCCCGGGGCTCGACCGGGTTTCCGTGCCACACCGTGTGGCCGGGAACCCGGTCTCCGCGTAGTACCAGGGACGCGGGGCCGATGGTGGTGCCCTCCCCGAGGGAAGCCGCGGGGAGGATCACGGAGTGCGGTCCCAGGACCGCCCCGGGCCCGATCCACACGGTGTCGAGACTCATCACCCGGTCCTGGAAGAGGTGCGTCTGCACCACGCAGCCCGGTCCGATCGTCGCCCCGTCCCCGACCTCCACGAGGTCCGCCTCGGGCAGCCAGTAGGACTCGATCCAGGTCCCCCGGCCGATCCGGGCACCGATCGCGCGGAGGAACCACACCAGCGGCTGGGCGCCCTGATTCGGGTTCAGGAACCACGGGGCGGCAACCGCCTCGACGAACGCGTCCTGGAGCTCGTTGAGCCACACGAAGCGGGACCACAGGGGATGCTCGCTGGGCCGGATTCTCCCGACACACAGCCACTTCACCGCCACGGTGATCGCCGCGGCCCCCAGCCCGGCGGCCATGAGGACGAGCCCACCGCACAGCCAGGCCAGTGCCGCACCGGCGAACGGTGCGTCCGGCTGCGTGTACAACCACTGCAAGGCCAGCAGCGTGCCCGCGGCGAGAACCCCGGAGGTCATGGGGGCGAGCAGCCGCATGGTCTCCACGAGGCCGCGGGCGCGCTTCAGTCGCGCGGTGGGCTGGTAGGTCCGGGCCTCGCCGCCGGCGTCGACCGTGACACGGCGCAGCCGCTCCGGCGGGGACCCGAGCCAGTTCGATCCGGCGCGCGCCTTCTTCGGTGTCTGGGAGAGCACGGCGACGAGTGAGTTCTTCGCCAGTTTGCGACCCGCCCCGGCGATCCCGGAGTTGCCGAGGAAGCTGCGCTTGCCGATCCTGGTTCTTCCGGCGAGCATCCATCCGCCGCCCAGTTCGTAGCCGCCGACCATCGTGTCGTCGGCGAGGAAAGCGCCGTCCCTGATCTCCGTGAACGCGGGCACCAGGACGGCCGTGGAGATCTCGGTGTCCCTGCCGACGCTCGCGCCGAGTGCGCGCAGCCACGCCGGGGTCAACCGCGAGGCGTAGAGCGGGAAGAGGTGGGTGCGGGCCGCGTCCATGAGTCGTTCCGTGGCCCACAGCTGCCAGCCGATCCGGGAACGTACCGGATGAACCCCTGTGTCCAGTCGGATCGACATCAGACGTACGCCGACGAGTGTGAGGACCACGATCAGTCCGAAGGCGATGAGCGCACCGAGCGGCGCGAGGATGACACCTGCGGCGACAGTCGACGTGGTGCTGGAACCGAGGATGGTCGCCAGCCAGGCGACGACAGCGGCGCCCGCCCCGACGGAGAGCACCGGCATGAGGCTCAGCGCCAGCGACGTCGCCCCGTAGACCGGCACCCACCACGGGCGCCGGTCCGGGTGCTCCTCCGGGAAACGCTGCTTCGCACGGCCGACCTTCGCGGCCGGCGAACCAGCCCAGCGGGCCCCGGCCTTGACCTTCTTGTCCCCGGTCACGCAGGACCCGGACTCGACGTGTGCGCCGGCCCCGATGACGGCCCCGGGCAGCAGAGTGGAACGGGCACCGACGCGGGCGTCCGCCTCCACGGTGATCCGGCCGACGTGGACCGTGTCTCCGTCGACCCACATACCCGAGAGATCGGTCTCCGGTTCGATGCAGCAGTGGTCACCGAGGGTGAGCAGGCCCGTGACCGGGGGGAGGGTGTGGAGGTGCACGTCCCTCCCCACGGTTGCTCCGAGCAGACGGGCGTAGCTGGTGATCCACGTCGCCCCGGCGATGTCCCGGGCGCCGCACGCGTCCTGGATCCGGTCCGCCGTCCACAGCCGCAGGTGCTTGCGTCCGCCGCGGGCGTAATTGCCCGGCACTATGCCGCGGGTGAGCAGGCGCGCGGCGAAGGCACCCATCGGAAGCCTGCCGACCGGGGTCACGAAGACGGTGAGGAGGAGCAGGACCAGCCACCAGGGGGCGGGCTTCGCCCACCAGGCCCCGGCCGCGGCCGCGAGATTGTTGCCCACGAGCAGCCAGGCCACCCACTGCGCGGCCTGGAGCGTCATCACCGGGACCTGGATCAGGTGCTGGAGGACACGTGTGCGGGCCGGAACGGGGTGGGCGGGCTGTTTCCCGGCCACGCCGGAGTCGTTGTCCGGACGTTCGTCGAGGCGGTGTGCGAGCGCACCGAGCCGCGGATGGTCGTAGAGTTCCCGCACGGAGATGGTCGGGAACCGTTCCCGGATCCGGCCGACCAGCGTCGCCGCGGCGAGCGACGTACCACCGAGCGCGAAGAAGTCCGCGTCCGGATCAGCCACCGCCGCGCCGAGTACGTCCACCCACAGCTCCGCGAGCCAGGCCTCGGTCGGGGTCATCGCGGAGGTGTCCGTCACCGCGCCGGGCAGCGGCCACGGGAGCGCGGCCTTGTCCACCTTGCCCGATGTTCGGACAGGCAGCTCATCGAGCACGCAGAGTCTGGGGACGAGGGCCGCGGGCATGCCTTCCGCGAGACGGGCCGTCGCGGTCTCCGTGTCGAAGTCGACCGCGTCATCCTCGCGCGAGAGGTAGGCCACGAGGACCTTGGAGTCGGCGCCCGTGGTCTGCACCACGACGGCGGAGGAGCGGACGCCCGGCAGAGCGGCGACCGCGGCCTCGACCTCACCGAGTTCGATCCTGCGGCCGCCGATCTTGACCTGGTCGTCCACCCGGCCGACGAAGTAGAGCCCGTCCTCCTCCAGACGCACGTGGTCGCCGGAGCGGTACGCCCGGGACCAGCCCACGCTGCGCAGGGGGGCGTACTTCTCCCGGTCCTTCTCCGGGTCGAGGTACCGGGCGAGGCCGACGCCGCCGATGACGAGTTCACCGACCTGACCCGGGGCGACCGGGGCGCCATCGGCGTCGACCACGACGAGATCCCAGCCGTCGAGGGGGAGCCCGATGGAGACGTCGCGGTCGGCGTGGAGTCGTGCCGCGCAGGCCACGACCGTGGCCTCGGTCGGCCCGTAGGTGTTCCAGATCTCCCGGTCGCCGGTGTCCAGTCTCTGCACGAGCTCGGCGGGACACGCCTCACCGCCGAAGATGAGCAGGCGGACGTTGTCGAGGGCCTCCGGGGGCCACAGGCCGGCGAGGGTCGGGACGGTGGACACGACGGTGATGTCGTGGCTGATCAGCCACGGCCCTAGGTCCATTCCCGAGCGCACCAGCATGCGCGGTGCGGGGACGAGGCAGGCGCCGTGACCCCAGGCGAGCCACATCTCCTCGCAGGAGGCGTCGAACGCGACCGAGAGCCCGGCGAGTACCCGGTCGTCGGGACCGAGCGGACCGCCGGGGGCGTCAGCGAGGAACATCCGTGCCTCGGCGTCGACGAAGGCGGCGGCCGAGCGGTGCGTGACGGCGACGCCCTTGGGGCGGCCGGTGGATCCGGAGGTGAAGATGATCCACGCGTCGTCGTCCGGTCGTGGCGGGCGGGTGTCCCCACCGGCGGTCCGGCGGTGCACCGTCAGCCCGGCGTCGGTGACGGTCGCGTTGACGCGGGCCTCGCCGAAGACCATTTCGGCACGCTCGTCCGGGTCGTCGGCGTCGACGGGGACGTAGGCGGCACCTGCCGTGAGAACCGCGAGGATCGTGGTGTAGAGCTCGCTGCCGCCGCTCGGCAGCCGGACGCCGATGCGGTCACCCCGCCGGATACCGGCGGCGTGGAGGTCGGCGGCCTTGCGGCGGACGACGTCCATGAGTTCGGCGTAGGTGAGCACCTCTCCGTCGTCGATCGCCGCGGCGTTGGGGTGCGCGGCCGCGGTGCGGGAGAGGATGTCGACGAGCGTGCGGCGGGGCGGTGCCTCGCCCGCGCGCAGGAATTGGCGGGGTACGGATTTCAGTGACACGGTGCGGGGGCTGGGCGCTTTCCGGTTGGGGATGAGTTCTAGTCGGCGTCGAGGGCGATGATCGCCTTCGCGAGCTTGCGCAGGTGTTTGAGCTGCTTCGAGGTCGACTCGTCAAGGGCGCGGTCCTCGGCGTCGGTCACGATGTCGGCGAGCTTCTTCTGGGCCGCCCGCCCCTTCTTCGTCGCGGCGACGATCTGTCGGCGGCGGTCCTTCTGGTCGCGTTCACGCTTGACCCAGGAGTGCCTCTCGAGGCCGTCGATCAGCCGGACCATGTCCGAGGCGTCCACGGCCAGGAGTTCGCACAGCGCGGTCTGGCTGGCCGCCGACTCCTCGACCAGGCAGGTGAGCACCCAGTACTCACGGAGTCCGGTCTTCTCGTCGGCGAGGGCTCTCTCGACCTCGTCGCGGGTGCGTCTGCGGAGACGCTCGAGCTGGAATGAGGGGGATTCGAGGAGTGCTGTGGGAACAAGGGGTGTCGCTGCCATACCGTTGATACTAGCTTTCCAACATGGCGAACGTAAAACGTTGGTAGACATCCATCATTGCGTGTCGCCGTGACCCTGCGATGCGGGTCAGGTACCGGGAATCTCCATGGGAAGCTCCGCGGCGCGCCACGCCGACGTGCCACCCTCGACATTGATCGCGTCGATGCCGCGATGCTCGAGGTACTCACAGACACGGGCCGATCGGCCGCCCGAGAGGCAGATGACGTAGAGGTCACGATCCCGGTCGATCTCGTCGAGGCGACCGACGATCTCGCTCATCGGCACGTTGACCGCACCCGTCGCGTGACCGTCCGCGAACTCGTCGGCCTCCCGGACGTCGATGAGCTGGGCGTCGGACGGGACGGCGGAGGGGAGAACGGTTTTCATGTGTCGATCCTTCATGTGGGGGTGTCGGCTGCTGTCCGGGTTTCGCCCGCGGGCACGCCCCGGACAGCAGCAGTTTACCTGCGTTCACGGTGCATCCGGCGGAATCACGGACCCGAACGGGGCTGGCTCTCCGGGCCATCGCGGCCCGATTCCGTCGGTCAACGGTCCGGTGTCGCGTGAGGTCAATAGACTGGGTACATGCAGGGAACCCGTTCGACGATGTTCAACTTCGGCTGGCCACTCGTGGTCGCCCTCATCCTCCTCGTCATCATCGCCGCTGTCCTGGCCAGGATCGGCCGGACCGAACACGCGCCGGTCATTCCCTGGGCGGCCGTCCGGGCGACGGTCCAGCTGCTGATTCTGGGGCTCGTCCTCGACTTCGCGGTGAGTCGTGCATGGGCGGTCGTGCTGTTTCTCATCGCGATCACGCTCACCGCGGCGGAGACAGCCCACGGACGCATCCGGGTGGCCCGCGTCGGTCAGCACGTTCCGCGCAGGGACCGCCCCCGACTGTCCCCGGGCCGTCGGATCCGGGAGATCCTGATACTCACGGTCCCGGTGGGGCTCGGCCCGTTCCTGCTGGTCGGTGCGCTGCTGCTGACCGGGATCCTGGACATGCGCGGGATCGCGGTGATCCCCGTCGCCGGCATCCTCATCGGGCACGGGATGGCGGTCTCCGCCCTGACCGGTCGCCGCGTGCACGAGGAGCTCCGCGCCGGGCGGGGCGAGGTCGAGGCCGCGCTCTCGCTCGGATTCACCGACGGACAGGCGCGGATGCTCGTCGCCGAGCGCGCGGCGAGCGCCGCGCTCGTGCCCACCATCGACACGACCAAGACCGTGGGCATGGTCACCATCCCCGGTGCCTTCGTCGGCATGGTCCTGGGTGGTGCGACGCCCATGGAGGCCGGGATCATGCAGCTGTTCGTGATCATCGCGATCCTCGCGGTCGCCACCGCGGCACTGACGATCACCGAGTACCTCGTGGTGTGGCGCCTGATCTGACCTGCGCACCGGCCCCGACAAGGCGTCCGGGCCGCCGCACCTTCCGCCCTCGCCGGTCCCCGCGGTAGACCGGTACCGACGGGTGCGCCGTACACGTGGCCCTACGAGGGGCAACTAATCGGAGTCCTTGTGCCGGTGGGGCCAGCCCCGCTTTCCGCGGGAGCGCCGTTCCTTCCCCGGAGGTTTTGGGGGAGCGGCCGGTGGCTGGTCCCCGGCGGCGGCCAGGTGCCGCAGCAGCTGCTCCTGCTGTTCGGTCATCCGGCTGAGCTGGCTCCGGAGCTGGCTGACCTCTCGGCGCAGCCCCTTGAGCTCCCGGGTGACCACCCGCTGCTGGTCCTGCATCGCGGCGGTGTCCTCGTCCTCGACCTGCTGGACCAGCCACGACGCGAATGTCGCGGTGACGACACCGGCGACCGCGATGCCACCGAGCATCACCCCGATGCCGATGTAGCGCCCCGCGGTGGTCACCGGTGTGATGTCGCCGTAGCCGACCGTCGTCACGGTCACGATGGACCACCAGACGGCGTCGAAGAAGGTGGAGATCTGGGAGTCGGCGTTGCCGTGCTCGACGTCGTAGATGGACAGCGCTGAGATCAGGATCAGCAGCACCGAGGCGACACCGGTGTAGGCCGCGACCGTGACCCGCTTGTTCGACGCCGAGAACCGCTGAACCAGGAAGATCACCGGCAGGATCCGCAGCAGCCGAAGCGGCCGGAACCAGGGCAGCACGACCAGGAGGAACTCGTGGAAGTGCCGCCAGAACCAGCGGACCCGGCGCTCGGCGAGGTAGAGCCGCGCGACGTAGTCGACGATGAATGCCCACCAGGTCAACCACATGCCGTACTCGGCGATGCGGGTCCAGCGGGCGTCGGCCCGTCCGATCGAGGCCCAGATGAACAGCACCAGGAACAGGATGGAGACGATGATCATCGGCCCCTCGACCTTCGCCTCCCACCGCTGCTGCGCGGGTGCGTCCTCGGGGATCTCCGGGTGGAAGACCGCGAGGTAGGCGTACTTCAGGCGGGCCGGGAAGGACACTCCCTGATCCGGGTCCGCTGTGGTCCGGGTGCTCTCGTCTGGGGTGGCGGGCATGACGAACAGTCTGCCATGCCCGGGTTTCTAGCCCTTGTAGCGCTCGATGGAGGCCTGCAGGATCTTCTCCGCCTCCGCCTTGTCGCCCCAGCCCGCGCCCTGGACCTCTTTGCCGGGCTCGAGGTCCTTGTAGTGGACGAAGAAGTGCTCGATCTCGTCCCGCACGAAGGAAGACACGTCGTCGATGTCCTGCAGGTGGTCGAAGCGCGGATCATCCAGCACGCAGAGCAGCTTGTCGTCGCCGCCGGCCTCGTCCGTCATCTTGAACACACCGACGGTCCGGGCCTTGACGATGACACCGGGGAGGAGCGGCTCGGGCAGGATCACCAGCGCGTCCATCGGGTCGCCGTCCTCACCGAGGGTGTGGTCGATGAAGCCGTAGTCGGCGGGGTACGCCATCGGGGTGAACAGGTAGCGGTCCAGGTAGACCTTGCCCGTCTCGTGGTCGACCTCGTACTTGTTGCGGGAGCCCTTGGGGATCTCGATCGTGACTTCGATGCTCATGGCGTGTGTTGCCGTGTTCCTTTCCCCGCATCCACCCGACCACGGACCGGGAAGGTGCCGCGTGAGGTGACGCAGGATCGACTGCTGTGGACTGGAGAACGGGGCGGGGGGACCCGGACCCGTGACCACTCCATCCTAGCCTCGACGGTGCACCGGCCCGGTGCGGTGCACTAGGATCAGGCCCGCAACGGAAACGACCGGCGTCCCGGATGTGCGACGCCGGGCGAGGCTCGGAGAGGGAAGTCATGGCGCGCAGGGACGGGTGGTGGGTGATCTCCGCCGTCCTGGTGGTGGCGACCGCGGGTGGGGTGTCCACCGTCGCTGCGCTCAAGGCCGAGGCCGACCGGGCGCTCACCCACGCGGCACCGCTCACGATCGCCCGCCCCACCGAGGTATTCACCCCGGTACCGACCGACGGCGATTCCACCGGTGCCGACCCGGCGGCGGCGGAAGTGGTCGCGCGCCTCGACACCTTCGCCGCCGATCCCCGCCTCGGGCACCTCGTCGGATCCGTCACCGACGCGACGACCGGTGAGGTGATCTGGAGCCGTGAGCCGGACCAGCCGGTGCGTCCGGCATCCACCGTGAAACTACTCACCGCGGCCGCGGCGCTGCTGACGTTCGGGCCGGAACACACCGTCACGACCTCCGTCGTCGAGGGCGCGGAACCCGGTACCGCCGTACTCGTCGGCGCGGGGGACGTCGACCTGGGGGCGGAGAAACTGGACGAACTCGCGGAGGCCGTCCGGGTGCAGTTCCCGGGCGACGGACCGGTGGACGTCTTCGTGGACACGTCCCGGTGGTCCGCTGACGACTTCGCCCCCGGCTGGTTCCGTGACGACATCGCGGCCGGCTACATCGCCCCCATGGAACCGGTGATGATGAACCGGGGACTCGTCGATCCCGCGAACCCCCACGGGCCACGTAGCGCCGAACCGGCGGTCGACGTCTCCCGGGCGCTGGGGGAGCGGCTGGGGGCCCGGCGTTTCGGCTACACCACGGCACCCCACGATGCCCGCGTGTTGGCATCGGTCACCTCGGCACCGCTGCTCGACCGGCTGGAACTGATGATGCGGACGAGCGACAACGTCGCGGCAGAGGCCCTCGGCCGGGAGCTGGCGCTGAGCCGCGGGCTGCCCGCAGACTCCGCGGGCGCCGGGCGGGCGGTGCTCGACATTCTCCGGGAGCAGGGGTTCGACGTGACCGGTGCCCGACTCGACGACACGTCGGGGCTGTCCGGGGAGGACGAGGCGACGACCGGGCTCCTCGACGCCTTGCTCACCGCCGCCGCGCGCGGCACGGAGCTCCGGCCGCTGCTGGACACCCTCCCCGTCGCGGCGGCGACGGGGACGCTGGCAAACCGCTTCGACGGGTCCGTGGGACGTGGCTGGGTGCGGGCCAAGACCGGGACACTCACCGACACCTCCGCGCTCGCGGGCACGGTGACGTCCGCGGACCGTCGGGTCTACACCTTCGCGTTCATCTCCAACGACTCGGAGATCCTGCCGGCCAGGGACGCCCTGGACGTCCTGGCCTCCACGCTGCGGGCCGGGTGACCGGCGGGTGCCCGCCCGGATCGGGGATGTGCCGGTTCCCCGTACCTGCCCGCACTTTCTCACCCTGCGCCACGCGGTCAGGCGGGTCGAGGCCCCCGGCCGAGCCGCGGTGCTCGGGGTGTCCGGTGGGCCGGATTCCCTGATGCTCGCGGCGGCCGCCCGCGCCGAGGGGGTGGTCGTGCACGCGGTCTGCGTCGACCACGGGCTGCAGCCCGGGAGTGGGGAGCAGGCGGAGCGCGCCGCCGCCCAGGTGCGTTCTATGGGGGGAACCGCCGAGGTCGCCGTCGTCGACCCGTCCGGGTTCACCGGTGGGACCGAGGCGGCGGCCCGTGCCGCGCGCTACCGGGTCCTCGGTGCCGTCGCCGCCCGTCTCGGTACCGCGCTGTGGGTCGGGCACACCCTCGACGACCGTGCCGAGACCCTGCTGCTCGCGGCGCTCCGCGGCAACCCCGGCGGCCTGGCGGAGGAGGGTACCGTCCCCGGAACCGCGGACGCGGAGAACCCCGTCCCGCTGATCCGCCCCTTCCTCGGCGTCCGCCGCGCGGACACCGTCGGCGCGGCCCGGGAGCTCGGCCTGACGCCGTGGCACGACCCGCACAACAGCGACACCGCCTTCCGCCGGGTTGCGCTCCGGAGGGAGATCCTGCCGGCGCTCGCCGAAGTCGTCGGGGGAGACCCGGCTCCCGCTCTCGCCGAGGCATCCGCCAAGGCGACGCAGGACTCCGAGCTGCTCGACCGCCTCGCCGATGACGTGCTCCGCAGGCACCGCGACGGTGCCGGGGACAGTGGGGCGGACATTCTGCCCGTCGGAGTCGGGACCGAGCACCCGGCGCTGCGGCGCAGGATCATCGCCCGGTTTCTCCGGGACCACGGGGTGGTCGTCAGCACCCGCGGAATCTCCGGCGTCGACGCGCTTCTCGGTGACTGGCACGGGCAGGGGCCGGTCGCGGTGGGTGGAACCGCCGACGGGCGCAGGTTGGTTGTGGCGCGCCGTGGTGGCATTCTGACTGTGAGCACGCGCTGAAGGACACTCTGTGACCGGGCTCACCGTGCCGCGAGCGAACGACGACGAAGGGTCGAGACACACCATGCACGAACAGCAGAACAACCCTGTCCCCGACGGGCCCTACGGAACCGACGTGGAGAAGGTCCTCGTCACCGAGGCCGACCTGCAGCGCCGGGTCGCGGAGATGGCGGCGAAGGTCTCCGCCGAACACGCCGACGACGAGCAGGACCTCATCCTCATCGGGGTCCTCAAGGGGGCCGTCTTCTTCATGACCGATTTCGCCCGCGCGCTGACGATCCCCTCCCAGATGGAGTTCATGGCGGTGTCCTCCTACGGCAACGCCAGTTCATCGTCCGGCGTCGTCCGGATCCTGAAGGACCTCGACCGCAACATCGCCGGCCGCAACGTCCTCATCGTGGAGGACATCATCGACTCCGGGCTCACGCTCTCCTGGCTGATCAAGAACCTGAGGAGCCGTGGACCGAAGACCCTCGAGGTCATCTCCCTGCTCCGCAAGCCGGAGGCGGTGAAGGCGAAGGTCGACTTCTCCGACATCGGGTTCGACATCCCGAATGAATTCGTCGTCGGCTACGGCCTCGACTACGCCGAGCGCTACCGTGACCTGCCCTATGTCGGTAGCCTGCATCCGAGCGTCTACGCAGACTGACCGCGCCGGGCGGTCGCCCGGCACGGCCCGGGTACCCTGTGTGTGAGCTGCGCCGGGAATGATTCTCCGGCGCCCCGTCCACCGGCACGCTGTCCGTGCCCCGCAACGACTTGAAAAGAAAGGGCCCGGCGACCGCGCCCCGACGACACGACACAGCAGTCGGGACCGTCCGCCGGCTTGGCTTGTGAATGGATAACAAGAAACTGCTGAGGATCGGCGCGATCGCCGCCGTCATCCTCGTCGCCCTGTACGTGATGACCGTGCTGACCGACGACACCCGTGCCTACCGCAAGGTGGACACCTCCGTCGCGCTGGCACAGCTGGACGAGCACAACGTCGCCGAGGCCCAGATCGACGACCGTGAGCAGCAGATCCGGCTGAAGCTCAAGGAGGACATCACCGTCGAGGAGCAGGACGGCATCAGCGAGATCATCGCCGAGTACCCGGCACGGACCACCCCGGTCATCTTCGACAGGGTGCAGGCGGCCGACGCGGAGAAGTTCACCACCAAGGTCACCCGCGAGAGCTTCCTCGGGTCGATGTTCAGCGTCATGCTGCCGATGCTCATCGTCTTCGGTCTGCTGATCTTCTTCTTCTCCCGCATGCAGGGCGGCGGCATGGGCATGCTGGGCATCGGCGGATCCCGGGCCAAGCAGCTCACCAAGGACATGCCCACCAACACCTTCGAGGACGTCGCCGGTGCCGACGAGGCCGTCGACGAACTCCACGAGATCAAGGACTTCCTCCAGGACCCCTCGCGCTACGAGGCCCTGGGGGCGAAGATCCCGCGCGGCGTCCTCCTGTACGGCCCGCCCGGAACCGGTAAGACGCTGCTCGCCCGCGCCGTCGCCGGTGAGGCCGGCGTCCCGTTCTACTCGATCTCCGGCTCGGACTTCGTGGAGATGTTCGTCGGCGTCGGTGCGTCCCGCGTCCGCGACCTGTTCAAGCAGGCCCGCGAGAACAGCCCCTGCATCATCTTCGTCGACGAGATAGACGCCGTCGGACGCCAGCGCGGCTCCGGCATGGGCGGCGGCCACGACGAACGGGAGCAGACCCTGAACCAGCTGCTCGTCGAGATGGACGGTTTCGGCGACCGCGAGGGCGTCATCCTCATCGCCGCCACGAACCGCCCCGACATCCTCGACCCCGCGCTCCTGCGCCCCGGCCGCTTCGACCGCCAGATCCCGGTCACGAACCCGGACCTCAAGGGCCGCGAGATGATCCTCAAGGTCCACGCCAAGGGCAAGCCGCTGGCTCCGGACGCGGACCTGAATTCCCTGGCCAAGCGGACCGCCGGCATGTCCGGCGCCGATCTCGCCAACGTACTCAACGAGGCGGCGCTGCTGACCGCGCGCATCGGCGGCAACGTCATCACCGCCGACGCCCTCGAGGAGGCAACCGACCGCGTCGTCGGCGGCCCGCGCCGTTCCAGCAAGATCATCTCCGAGCACGAGAAGAAGGTCACCGCCTACCACGAGGGCGGCCACACCCTCGCCGCCTGGGCGATGAAGGACATCGAACGCGTCTACAAGGTCACCATCCTCGCCCGCGGCCGTACCGGTGGCCACGCCATGACCGCGGCCGAGGACGACAAGGGCATGTACAACCGCTCCGAGCTGTTCGCCCGGCTGGTGTTCTCGATGGGTGGCCGTGCGGCCGAGGAACTCGTCTTCGGCCAGCCCACCACCGGTGCGTCCTCCGACATCGAGCAGGCCACCAAGATCGCCCGTGCGATGGTCACCGAGTACGGCATGTCCCCGGAGCTCGGCACCGTGAAGTACGGCGAGGAACAGGGCGACCCCTTCTCCGGCCGTGGCTCCGGTGGCAGCCTCGACTACTCGCCGACCGTCGCCGCCACGATCGACCAGCAGACCCGGTATCTTCTCGACAAGGCACACCGGGAGGCGTACGCCATCCTGCGGGACAACCGGGAGACCCTCGACCGGCTCGCCGGGAAACTCCTGGAGAAGGAGACCCTGCGCCGACCCGACCTGGAGGCGCTGTTCACCGACATCACCCCGCGGGAACCGCTCGAGGTCTTCACGGGCGAGGACACCGACTACCCGCGCCAGTTCGGCCATGAACCGGTGAAGACCCCCACGGAACTCGCCATCGAACGCGGAGAGGAACCGCCGAAGAAGTTCTCCCTGCTGGAGATGTCGAAGGCCGCCCGCGCCCGCCGTGAACGGCAGCTCGCGGCCCAGAGCGGACCCGGACCGGACCGGACCCCGCAGGGGAGCCCGGAAACCGGGGGACAGTCGCAGCAGAACCGGAACCCCGGTCCGGAGCGGCCGGGCGACACGGGCTTCGGCTACGGTGACGCGACGGGCTCACACGCGGTCGATCCCGTCCGGGAAGCCGGCGACGGAGGCGCCGCGCCCACCGGCAGGCACGCTCTGCCGCCCCGGGGTGGGAATCCCGTCGACACCGACACCTCCACCCCCGCCTACGGCGGAACCCCGCCGCCGCCCGGCTGGTCCGCCCCCGGCTGGCCGCCGCGCGACGGATCCCGCCCCAACCCCTACGCGGCCGGTGCGGGTCGGGGAACGTCGGAACGCCGTGCACCGGAGGAACACCCCGGGATGGCTTCCTACGGCCCCGGCGAACCGGAGAACGGGACGGACGGGGTGCAGACCTTCGCCGCACCCGGGGACGGTGAGCTGATCGGTTTCCGGCTGCCCGACCACGAACAGCCCGAACACGCGCAGGAGGGGGATGACCGCTCCGACGCGCCGGACGATCGCGACGGGAACGTCTCGGAGGCCCCCTCGTCCAGCCCGACGGACGTGATCGACCTCGGGGAGACCACCAGCGAACCGCCCAGGGAGGACGACGATGAGCGACGGGATTGATCTGGAGCGCGCCGCCGCGGCGGTACGGGAACTGCTCATCGCGGTGGGGGAGGACCCCGACCGGGAGGGGCTGAAGGAGACCCCCGGCCGCGTCGCCCGGGCGTACGCCGAGGTTTTCGCGGGACTGCACGCCGACCCTTCCGAGGTGCTCGCCAAGACCTTCAACGAGGACCACCAGGAACTCGTCCTCGTGCGGGACATCCCCATCTACTCGACCTGTGAGCACCATCTGGTGCCGTTCTTCGGGGTGGCGCACATCGGCTACATCCCCGGGAAGAGTGGGCGGGTCACCGGACTGTCCAAGCTCGCGCGGCTGGCGGATCTCTACGCCAAGCGTCCCCAGGTCCAGGAACGCCTCACCCGGCAGATCGCCGATGCGCTGGTCGACCGGCTCGATCCGCAGGCGGTCATCGTCGTGATCGAGTGCGAACACCTGTGCATGGCGATGCGCGGGATCCGCAAGCCCGGGGCCACGACCATGACCTCGGCGGTCCGTGGCGGATTCCAGCACAACGCCGCGTCCCGCGCCGAGGCGCTGAGCCTCATCCGGGCGAAGCAGTGAACGCGGGCGCCGTCACACGGACACCCCGCCGGTCGCCCGACGGGCTCCCCGTCCGGGACCGGTGCCTGGTCATGGGCATCGTCAACGTCACGGAGGACTCCTTCTCCGACGGCGGCCGCTACCTCGACCCCGAGGTGGCGGTCGCGCACGCCCGCGAGCTCGTCGCACTGGGAGCGGACATCATCGACGTCGGCGGGGAGTCGACCCGCCCCGGCGCCGTCCGGGTCGACCCGGACGTGGAACTGCGCCGGACCGCCCCGGTGATCCGTGCCCTCGCCGAAGAGGGGATCCCCACGTCGGTGGACACGATGCGGGCCGGCGTCGCCGCAGCCGCCGTGGAGGCGGGCGTCTCCCTGATCAACGACGTCTCCGGCGGCCAGGCTGACCCGGACATGTTCCGGGTGATGGCGCAGTCCGGGCTCCCGGTCTGCCTCATGCACTGGAAGACGGTCCGCTTCGGGGACGCCTCGGGGGCCGCGCACACCGACGGCGACGTGGTCGCCGACGTGAGGCGCCGGCTCGAGGGCCTCGCCGGGGAGGCGCAGGCCACGGGGATCGCCCCGCACAACATCATCATCGATCCCGGTCTCGGCTTCGCGAAGACCCCGGAGGACAACTGGGCGCTGCTCGCGGCGCTTCCGGAGTTCACCTCGGGGCCCTACCCTGTCCTCGTGGGCGCGTCCCGGAAACGGTTCCTCGCCGCGGTACGGAGCGACCGGGGACTGACGGGGTCCGCGGATCCCGCGACAGCGGCGGTCACCACGCTCTCCGCGCACCACGGCGCCTGGGCCGTCCGGGTCCACGACGTCGCGGTCTCCCGCGACGCGGTGGACGTCGCCGCCTCGTGGCGGAGGGCTGTCCGGGACACGAGTGAACACCAACTGGAAGGACGGGTTTCTCCCGAACATGGCTGACAGAATCGAACTCAGGGGACTGAAGGTACACGGGAGGCACGGTGTGCTGACCGCGGAACGGGCAGCGGGACAGGAGTTCATCGTCGACCTGACCTGCTGGCTGGACTTCACCGCCGCCGCGGCCGGCGACGACCTGGAACGCACCGTCGACTACTCCGAGCTCGCGCAGCTCGCGCACAAGATCGTCGCGGGCAGCCCCCGGGACCTCATCGAGACCGTCGCCGCGGAGATCGCGGACACGGCGATGGGGACATTCACGCAGCTCTACGCCATCGAGGTGACGGTGCACAAGCCACACGCACCGATTCCGCTCGACTTCGGTGACGTGGCCGTCGTGGCGCGGCGTTCCCGCGGCGGCCGGGGGCAGGGGCAGCCCTGATGCGCGCGGTCCTGTCAGTCGGAGCCAATCTCGACGACGCGGCCCGCGCCGTGGACGGCGTCCTGCGCCACTTCGCCCCGGAGACGGTCTCCGCTTCGCCGGTGTACGACACCGCCCCCTGGGGGGTGACCGATCAGCCGGATTTCGCCAACGCGGTCGTCATCATCGACACCACCGACGCGCCCGTGGAGCTGCTCGACCGCTGTCAGGCACTCGAGAACGCCGCCGGTCGGGTCCGTGAGCTCCGGTGGGGGCCCCGGACCCTGGACGTCGACATCGTGCAGTGCGTCGCCGCGGACGGATCCGAGATCCGCAGTGACACCGAGCGCCTCACGCTGCCGCACCCCCACGCCCATGAGCGGGCGTTCGTCCTGGTGCCGTGGCTCGCCGCCGACCCCGGTGCCGTGCTCGCCGGGGTGCCCGTGGCCACCCTGGTCGACCGGCTTCCGCCCGCGGACGTCGCCGGGGTGCGGCGACCGGAGGGGCGGCGGTCGTGAGGGCGACCCAGATACCGCTCCTCGTTGCGACGGCATTGTTCTGTGCCGGGGCCGCGGCGATACTGACCTGGCGTTTCTACGTGAATTTCATTCCGATATCGGTGACCGCGTCGGCCACCCTGTGGCTGATGGCCGGACTGTGCGGGGTGCTTGCGTGGCGCGTCCGGGTCCATCTGGACAAGGGACGGATAGGGCTCGACAGGAGCCAGCTCAACCCGATCACCGTCGCACAGTGGCTCGTCATCGGTAAGGCCTCGGCCTGGACGGGAAGCGTCGTCGGTGGGGCGTATCTGGGGATGTCGGTCTACGTCGTTCCGAGGTCGGGCACCTTGGTCGCCGCCTCCGACGATCTCCCCGGGGTCCTCGTCTCGTTCCTCGGGGGGCTCGCCATGGCCGTCGCCGGCGTGATCCTCGAGCGGAGCTGTGAGGTGCCGCCACCGTCGGACGGTGAGCCCGCGGCCGTCGCGTGACCGGGGATCAGTGTATCCCGCTGGTTCCGCCGGGCTCGCGTGCCTGGGACGCCGGATCCGGGTCCTTTAGTACATTGGTATCCATGAACGACGCCGATGAGACAGCGACAGCCCCCGGGACAGGTCCGGACCAGGGTCGACAGCAGAACGACATCTGGCAGGTGGCGCTGGTTGTTCTGGTTGTGCTCGCGGTGGTCGCCGTCGTGGTGATGCTGTTCACCGGTAGCGACGTGGCGTTGAAGATCAGTGTTGTCGCGGCACTCTGGGCCGCGGTCCTCGGGATAATCCTCGTCGCCCGTTACCGAGGTCAGGTCGCCGCGGTGGAACGTGAGCGGGAGCTCGCGGAGCGGGAGTACGAGGAGGACCTCCGGATCGAAACCGCCGTGCACCGGGAGCAGGAACACATTCTCCAGCAGAGCTACCTCGAATCCCTGGACGAGTACCGGGACACCGCCCTCGCCGAGATCCGTGAACAACTCGAGGCCATGCGGGCGCAGCTGGAGGAGCTCAGCGGGCAGACCTGGAGCTACGAACCCGCCGCCCTGCAGGCCGAGGCCCGTCGGATCCAGGAGCTGCTGGCCGGGCCGGCCCGGGCCGCGGACGACTCCGGGCGCCACAGCTATCCCGGAGTGGACGCCGCGGAAGCACAGGCCCCGGTCCGCGCGGAACCCGCGGTGTCGGAGGTGTCCGCGGACGGGGAGCCCCGGGACATCCGGGATGTCGAGGAGGTCGAGGAGGTCGCCCCCGAGGATCACGCTCCGGTCACCCCGCCGGTCCGGTCCGCCGGTGCGGCGGACGCCGACGTCCCGGCCGCCACCGGATCACACTCACCGTCAGCGGCCGCGGCCCGCCAGCCGGAACCCGCCGCCGGGGCCCCGGAGGATGCGACGATCACAACCGTCCCCCCGGATGGTGACTCACCCGCTGACGACGCCGTCGACGAGGAGGACACCACCGGGGCCTTCGCCCCCGTGTCCAGGCCCTCCTGGTTGACCTCACCGTCGGCCCTGAAGCCGAATCCCCTGATCACCGGCGGGTCCGTGCCGGGAGGTGGGGTACCCACCGACGCCAGCTACCTGATCGCAGGCGGCTCCCGGGACGCGGAACAGCACGCCTCCTCCGCCGCGGCCTCCGGACCGGCGGCGGAGGAGGCGCCACCGTGGCCCGCCGCCACCGGTGCGGATTCCAGTTCCCACGGGGCCCACGGAGCCCACGGGGACAAGGGTTTCGACACCGGCGCCATGGGGACGGTTCCCTGGGACGCCTCCGGGCACTCGGCATCCCGGTCCGCGCCGCACGCTGCGCCGCCCGCCGGTTCCCCGGACGAACGTCGGGACGCCGGGCACGACGCCGAGGTCCCCCGACACGGACGGCGTCGCCGGGACGAGCGTGGCGGCGGCATCTCGGTCGCCGAGCTACTGGAGAATCTCCGCGACAACGCGGACGACGATCAGTGACTCCGCCGCGGCTGAGGATCGGGTTCTACGGAACCGACGGGATAGCTGCGGGACTGGCCGAACGGTTGACCGGCATCGGACACAGGGTCGTCGCCGCCGTCGACCCCCGGCGAACCGACATCCGGTTCCGGTTTCCGGCCGGTGGTGGGGTGGCGACGGAGATCGGGGCGTTACGGCGGTGCGAACTCGTTCTCATCTGTGTGGCCGACGAGGATCTCCCGGCCGCGGTCGGGGAGCTGATCCCGCACGTGGGAGGCACACAGATGATCGCCCATCTGTGCGCCTCCCAGGGCACGCGGGCGCTCGGCCCCCTCGCCGACGAGGTGGCGCTGGTGATGGCGCTCCACCCGTGCGTGTACCCCGTCGGCTCCCCGGACAAGGCGGGTGTGCTCCGCGACGCTGACGCTCTGGAATCGGTGCCGTGGCTCATAACAGCCGATCCCGGTCCGCCGGAGGGCGTGGCTGAGGTTTTCGTGGCCGAGCTCGGTGGATGGCCCGTCCCCGTGCCGGAGAACGAGCGACCGGCGTTCGCCGCCGGGCTGCAGCACGCCACGGAGCATCTGATGACGGTGGTCGATGACGCGTGTTCCATGATCGACGAGGCATACTTCCGCAGCGGCGGCCCGCAGGAGGGGATCGGGCGAGCGCTGCTCCGGCAGACGTCGCGCAGGGTGCTCGAGGTGGCACTCGCGGATCCGGACCACAGCGTGCCCGGGCCGGTCTACCGGGCGTCCGTGGACACGGTCCGCCGGCAGCACGATCTGGGGATCCCGGACAGTGCGACGGCCCGGAGCTACCGTGACCTGGCCCGGCGGACCGCGGAGCTCACCCCGTTCGGGGACATCGACATCGAGTTGTGGGCGGACCGGCCTTCCGGCGGCGATCACGGACGCGAGGAATGACCGGATTACCCCCGGTTGGGGTCCCTCTTTAGGTGGGGTTATTCGTGCAGATCGTCACATATTTCGGCGTCTGATCTGTGGCGCTTCACGCCAACATGGCTGCTCGGCGCCGCTTTTCCTGTGCGACGCCTCTCCCGGCGGCGGAGACCGGGATGTCGTCGCCATGGTAAACCCGAATCCCGGATGCCGATTTTGCATAGGCTCAAGACGTGCAACTGACCCGGTTCTCCGATCTCGCCCTGCGGACCCTCATGCGTCTCGGGGAGGCCTCCGCAGTCGGTGCCGACCGTGTGACGGTGGCCGACCTGGCCGCCGCCATCGAGGCGCCCGACACCCACGTCGCCAAGGTCGTGTCCCGACTGGCCAAGCTGGGCGTCGTACGCAGCATTCGCGGCCGGTCCGGCGGGGTTCTCCTCTCAGAGTCGGCACCGGCCCACAGCGTCGGTGCCCTGCTCCGCGAGCTGGAACCGAAATCACCCGTGATCGACTGCTCGGCACCGACCCCCTGCCCGTACCTGGAGGGGGACTGCCTGTTGCGGCACCGGCTCGCCGACGCCACGGAAGCCTTCTACCGGAGCCTGGATGATCTCCGCGTCGCGGACCTCATCGCCGACGCCGCACGAGACCGGCGGGGCGCCGTCCCCCTGGGTCTGCCGCACTCCCACTGACCCCGCCCGCGCGGGCGTGCCGCCCCACGCCGCAACGGATCATCAACCGAGGAGCAACCAGCTCATGTTCGTGACCACCCAGCCCGACACCTCCCGCACGCTGTCCGAGAAGAACGCCGACATCGTCCGCGCGACGCTGCCCGTGATCGGCGCGCACATCAACGAGATCACCCCGATCTTCTACGACAAGATGTTCACCGCGCACCCGGAGCTGATCAGCGACCTGTTCAACCGGGGCAACCAGGCCGCCGGTGAACAGCCGAAGGCGCTCGCCGCGTCGATCGCCACCTTCGCCACCATGCTCGTCGACCCCGACGCCCCGGACCCGGTCGAGATGCTCGGCCGCATCGGCCACAAGCACGTCTCCCTCGGCGTGACCCGCGACCAGTACCAGATCGTCCACGACAACCTCTTCGCCGCCATCGTCGACGTCCTGGGGGACGCGATCACCCCGGAGATCGCCGGCGCGTGGGACGAGGTCTACTGGCTCATGGCCGACGTGTTGATCGACTTCGAGGAGGACCTCTACGCCTCCGACGGCGTCGAGCCGGGGGAGGTGTTCCGCAAGGTGACCGTCACCGAGAAGTACGACCTCTCCGGCGACGTGACCGTCTACACCCTGAGCGGTGACCTCTCGGTCCCGCGTCCGGGTCAGTACACCTCGGTCGGGGTGAAGCTGGATGACGGTGCCCGTCAGCTGCGCCAGTACTCCATCATCGGCGGCGACGCCACGAAACTGACCATCGCGGTCCGCCGCGAGGGCGAGGTCTCCGGGTTTCTCCGCGACCGCGTGGACGTCGGGGACACCATCCAGGCGACCCTGCCCGCCGGTGACCTCGTCCTCGACGACGCCGACAATCCGGTCGTCCTCGTGTCCTCCGGTATCGGATCCACGCCGATGACCGGCATGCTGCACCACCTCGCGACGACCGGTTCGTCCCGTCCGGTCACCGTCCTGCACACCGATGTCGACGAGGAGCACTTCGCACAGCGCGAGCAGATGGCCGCGTACGTCGCCGAGATTCCCGGCGCCACGATGGAGGTCCGCTACCGCTCCGCCGGCGAGCGGATCGACATCGCGGAGCACCTGCCCGCCGGCGCAACCGTGTACCTGTGCGGCGGCAACGGCTTCCTGCAGGCGCTGCGCGACCAGATCGCGGCCCTGCCCGCCGACCGCGCGCCGAAGGCGGTGCACTTCGAGCTGTTCTCCCCGAACGACTGGCTCATCAGCTAGCGACGCCCGGGAGGTGATCGGCGCACACGTATCGACTACGCTGGCGGGATGTGACTGACACGAAGAAGAACCCCACCGTGACCACGCCCGACGCCGATGACGTCCCGGAGCAGCTCCGCATCCGCCGTGAGAAGCGGAGCCGGCTGCTCGACGCCGGCGTCGAGGCCTACCCGGTGGAGGTGAAGCGCAGCACGTCCATCGCGGATCTGCGGGACCGCTACCGGGTTCTCCCCGGGGACGCCGACGAGGCCGCGGCCGTCGAACGCGAGGACGGCGTCACCTACCTCGAGAAGGGGCAGGAGACCGACGACATCGTCTCCGTCGCGGGCCGGGTCATCTTCGTGCGCAACACCGGAAAGCTCTGCTTCGCCAGCATCCAGGACGGCGACGGCACCCAGGTGCAGGCCATGCTCTCCCTCGCGGAGATCGGTGAGGAGGCGCTCGCGGGCTGGAAGAGCGACGTCGACCTCGGCGACTTCGTCTCCGTCACCGGCCGGGTCATCTCCTCCCGACGCGGCGAGCTCTCCGTCATGGCCTCGGAGTGGCAGATGGCCTCGAAGTCGCTGCGCCCGCTGCCCGTCGCCCACAAGGACCTGAGCGAGGACACCCGCGTCCGGCACCGCTACACCGACCTGATCATGCGTCCCGCGGCCCGGGAGAACGCGCTGACCCGGATCAGGGTCATGCGCGCACTGCGCCACCACCTGGAGGACGAGGGCTTCCTCGAGGTCGAGACCCCGATGCTGCAGACCCTGCACGGCGGCGCCGCCGCCCGCCCCTTCCAGACCCACTCCAACGCCCTCGACATCGACCTCTACCTGCGCATCGCGCCGGAGCTCTACCTCAAGCGCTGCGTCGTCGGCGGCATCGACCGCGTCTTCGAGGTCAACCGTAACTTCCGCAACGAGGGCGTCGACTCCTCCCACAGTCCCGAGTTCGCCATGCTGGAGACCTACCAGGCGTGGGGCACATACGACGACGGCGCGGAGACCATCAAGAATCTCATCCAGGCCGTCGCCACCGAGGTGATCGGCTCCACCACGGTCACCCTCGCCGACGGCACGGAGTACGACCTCGGCGGGGAGACGTGGCAGACCCTCGAGATGTACCCCTCGCTCAACGAGGCGCTCGCCCGGAAGTACCCCGGGCAGCCCGAGGTCACCGTGGACAGCACCGTCGATGAGCTGAAGGCCATCGCGGAGGTGATCGGCCTGCAGGTCCCGCAGAACGCCGGCTGGGGCCACGGCAAGCTCGTCGAGGAGATCTGGGAGGTGCTCTGCGAGGACCAGCTCCACGGCCCCGTCTTCGTCCGCGACTTCCCCGTCGAGACCTCCCCGCTGACCCGCCAGCACCGCGACAAGCCCGGGGTCACCGAGAAGTGGGACCTCTACGTCCGCGGCTTCGAACTGGCCACCGGCTACTCCGAACTCATCGACCCCGTCATCCAGCGGGAGCGCTTCGTCGACCAGGCCCGACTCGCCGCCGACGGCGACGACGAGGCGATGGTCCTCGACGAGGACTTCCTCACCGCGATGGAGCAGGGCATGCCCCCGACCGCCGGATGCGGCATGGGCATCGACCGGCTGCTCATGGCGCTGACCGGTCTCGGGATCCGGGAGACGATCCTGTTCCCGATGGTCAAGCCCGAGCCCAGGCAGTAGCACCCCGCCACGACGAACGGCCCGGCGTCTCCCGTGGGAGGGTGCCGGGCCGTCTCCGGTTTCCGGGCTCAGCCCCGGCCCTCCGGCAGTTCGAAGTACCGCGTCGGCCGCAGCCGCGGGATCACGAGCCGCTCGATCAGCCCGAGAACCAGCATGAACACGATGAAGATCACGTAGATCACCGCGGTCGTGGTCACCGACCTGGCTAGACCGATCTCCGTGGCGTTCATGAAGTCGTAGGGGTAGTAGCCACCGGTGGCCTGCGCCCGCCAGAACGTCCAGGCCGTCCAGACCGCCGGGATGATCAGCGCACCGAGCAGGGTGCGCGTTCGCACGTCCGGTCGTTTCCGCTGCGCCATGTGGAGCAGCCAGATCACCGGGAGCAGGACCGGCATGATGCCGTGGATGATGGGTGCGGTGAACGCCTGGGTGCCGGTGTTCGGCGAGCCGTCCGCGATCAGCAGGTGGTACACCAGCCCCGTCGCCATGAGCATGATCGTCGCGTCCAGCCTGAGCACGGCCCCCAGCCAGCCGCCGTCGCGGCCCCGGACGAACCAGAACGCGTAGGAGAGGCCCGCCGCGGCACCGATGATGTTCGACCACAGGGTGAAGTACGAGTAGTAGGCGAGGAGTTTCTCGCCGGTGGCTCCGAACTCGGGGTAGTCGGTGAATGGGGTGGTGGCCGCGCCGTAGCCACCGACGGCAGCGGCACTCACGCCGAGGAGCGCCGCCACGAGTCCCAGGAACCGGATCACTGAGGATGTCATTTGGCTGACCTTACAACACACCGTGAGCGGCAATCGACGGGTTGACCCGGAATCCGTCCGGAAACGGTGCTCCCGGGCCGTGTTCGCTACCGGCGTACAGCGGATCGTGGAGGTGCGAAAATACTGTCTCACCTGCGGTCCGGTTCACGTTCCCCGTTGAGTTGCGCCGCCTGGGGCGCACCATCGCAGGATGGGCGGAATGTCGGCGCCCGTACGCAGGTTACAGTGGTGGCACTAACACCCAGCGATTCCAGGGGAGAGATATGTTCGAGAGGTTTACCGACCGCGCCCGCCGCGTCATCGTCCTGGCTCAGGAGGAGGCGCGGATGCTGAACCACAATTACATCGGCACCGAGCACATCCTCCTGGGACTGATCCACGAGGGCGAGGGCGTCGCGGCGAAGGCGCTCGAGTCCATGGGTATCTCACTGGACGCCGTCCGCCAGGAGGTCGAGGAGATCATCGGTCACGGCACCCAGCCGCACACCGGTCACATCCCCTTCACCCCGCGGGCCAAGAAGGTCCTCGAGCTCTCGCTCCGCGAGGGACTGCAGATGGGCCACAAGTACATCGGTACCGAGTTCCTGCTCCTCGGTCTCATCCGGGAGGGCGAGGGCGTCGCCGCCCAGGTGCTGGTCAAGCTGGGCGCCGACCTGCCGCGTGTCCGCCAGCAGGTCATCCAGCTGCTGTCCGGGTACGAGGGCAGCCAGGGTGATTCCCCCGAGGGGGGTCCCAGCGGGCCGGAAGCCGTCGGTGCGGGCGCCAATCCCACGGGCCGCACGGGCGGTCCGGCCGGAGAGCGCTCGAATTCGCTGGTCCTCGACCAGTTCGGCCGCAACCTGACCATCGCGGCGAAGGAGGGCAAGCTCGATCCGGTCGTCGGTCGCGAGAAGGAGATCGAGCGGATCATGCAGGTCCTCTCCCGTCGGACGAAGAACAACCCGGTGCTCATCGGCGAGCCCGGTGTCGGCAAGACCGCCGTCGTCGAGGGACTGGCACTGGACATCGTCAACGGCAAGGTCCCGGAGACCCTGAAGGACAAGCAGGTCTACTCGCTCGACCTCGGTTCCCTCGTCGCCGGTTCCCGCTACCGCGGTGACTTCGAGGAGCGCCTGAAGAAGGTGCTCAAGGAGATAAACCAGCGCGGCGACATCATCCTGTTCATCGATGAGATCCACACCCTCGTCGGCGCGGGTGCCGCGGAAGGCGCGATCGACGCGGCCAGCCTGCTCAAGCCGAAGCTGGCCCGCGGCGAACTGCAGACCATCGGTGCGACCACGCTCGACGAGTACCGCAAGCACATCGAGAAGGACGCCGCCCTCGAGCGCCGCTTCCAGCCCGTCCAGGTTCCCGAGCCGAGTGTCGAGATGACCATCGAGATCCTCAAGGGACTGCGCGACCGCTATGAGGCGCACCACCGGGTCTCCATCACGGACGGTGCGCTCGCCGCCGCGGCGAACCTCTCGGACCGCTACATCAACGACCGCTTCCTGCCCGACAAGGCGGTCGACCTCATCGACGAGGCGGGCGCCCGCATGCGCATCAAGCGGATGACCGCGCCCGAGGGGCTGCGCGAGATCGACGAGCGCATCAACGACGTGCGCCGCGAGAAGGAGGCGGCCATCGACGAGCAGGACTTCGAGAAGGCCGCCGGTCTGCGCGACAAGGAGCGCAAGCTCGGGGAAGAACGCGCGGAGAAGGAGAAGCAGTGGCGCTCCGGCGACCTCGAGGAGGTCGCCGAGGTCGGTGAGGAACAGATTGCCGAGGTGCTGGGCAACTGGACCGGGATCCCCGTGTTCAAGCTCACCGAAGAGGAGTCCTCCCGGCTGCTGCGCATGGAGGATGAGCTGCACAAGCGGATCATCGGCCAGGATGACGCCGTCAAGTCCGTCTCCCGGGCGATCCGGCGCACCCGTGCCGGACTGAAGGACCCCAAGCGCCCCAGCGGTTCGTTCATCTTCGCTGGCCCGTCCGGCGTCGGCAAGACGGAGCTGTCCAAGGCGCTGGCGAACTTCCTGTTCGGTGAGGATGACGCCCTCATCCAGATCGACATGGGCGAGTTCCACGACCGCTTCACCGCCTCCCGCCTCTTCGGTGCACCCCCCGGGTACGTCGGCTACGAGGAGGGCGGCCAGCTCACCGAGAAGGTGCGCCGCAAGCCGTTCTCCGTCGTGCTCTTCGACGAGATCGAGAAGGCACACAAGGAGATCTACAACACCCTCCTGCAGGTGCTGGAGGAGGGCCGTCTCACCGACGGTCAGGGCCGGGTCGTCGACTTCAAGAACACGGTCCTCATCTTCACCTCGAATCTGGGGACCCAGGACATCTCCAAGGCCGTCGGAATGGGCTTCTCCGGCAGCGGTGCGATGGGGGTCGAGGGCCAGTACGAGCGGATGAAGCAGAAGGTCAACGACGAGCTGAAGAAGCACTTCCGCCCCGAGTTCCTCAACCGTATCGACGATGTCGTGGTGTTCCACCAGCTCACCGAGGAACAGATCGTCGAGATGGTCGACCTCATCGCCGCCCGCGTCACCAAGGCGCTGCACGCCAAGGACATGGATCTCGAGCTCACCGACAAGGCCAAGCGACTGCTGGCCAAGCGCGGTTTCGACCCGGTGCTCGGTGCCCGTCCGCTGCGCCGCACGATCCAGCGGGAGATCGAGGACACCCTGTCCGAGAAGATCCTGTTCGGCGAGCTCGGCGCCGGCGAGATCGTCACCGTCGACGTCGAGAACTGGGACGGCGAATCCAAGGCGACCGACGCCACCTTCACGTTCACCCCGCGGCCGAAGCCGCTGCCGGAGGACGAGAAGTTCAGTGAGATCAGCGTCGAGGCAGCCGAGGCCATCAAGGACGTCTCCGACGCCGCCGACGGGGACGTCCCCGAGGGCGACTCCGCCCGGGAGATCGAGTCGGAGAACGTCATCGAGTCCGCCGAGCACGTCGAGAACCCGGACCACCCGGATCAGAACAAGGGGCGGAACTCCGCCCCCGGCGGTGATGACGACGGCGAC
This sequence comes from Corynebacterium antarcticum, assembly GCF_016595285.2. NCBI lineage: Bacteria > Bacillati > Actinomycetota > Actinomycetes > Mycobacteriales > Corynebacteriaceae > Corynebacterium > Corynebacterium antarcticum. The sequence goes on along the minus strand of NZ_JAENIP020000004.1, from coordinate 84,606 downwards.
ACCGGGGCCGGCGGCGGGCAGGCGCCCGCGGGCACCGTCTAGCTGCCGCTGACGCACCACGGCAGGGCCCCGCCCGGAGTCACGGACTCCGGGCGGGGCCCTGCTCCGTGTTCGACGTGCGGATCCCGGACTGTCGGGGGAATCGGCCGCGAGGCGGTTCCGCCCACCAGCCCCGACCGGACCCGGAACGGAGGGAGGGCGAGCTCCACCGTGCGATCGATCACGGGCGTGCGACGGGCTCGGGGCCGTGACGAGCTCCCCGAGCCCGTGGTGTCACGTGTGCGCCGGAGGGCAGGATTCTCCCGCCGCCCCGGGTGCGGTCGTTCCCGGTGAATCGCACCGGCGGATCAGGCCGGTCGCGGGTGGCGCCCCGGGTGGTCGTAGAATCGGGTGGCGCGGTGTTCCCACCGGAGAATCCGGTACAGACGGACCGTGGAACACCCGGGTATGTCCGATCGGACATGCCCACCAATCGAGCACGCAGGAGAACCAGTGGGGCTGAACTACCGTCGACGCAAATCACTCGGCAAGGGCACGTGGCTCAATCTCTCGGGATCCGGGGCGTCCGTGTCCAAGCGGTTCGGTCCGCTCACGGTCAACTCCCGGGGCCGGGTCTCGCTCCGGCTCCCGGGCGGACTCAACTGGCGCGGGCGCTGGCGCTGAGCCCGCCCGGTGACGGGACGATCCACGGAAGACCCGGTGAGACGTGAGGAAGGTGACTGGTTGTGCCGGACGGCAGCCGATCGGACGGTGAACTGCAGCAGCTGATGCAGCTCCAGCAGCAGATGGGACGGGAGGCCGACGCGGTCCTCAGACTCGGCCTGATGATGACGGCCGCGGGGACCGGCGGGTACCGGGTGCTGCGCGCGATGAAGCGGGCCGCCCGGTCCCTCGGTTTCGACCGGCTGGACGCCATCGTGTCCGTCAACACGATCACGTGCACGTTCCACCGCGGCGACATGTTCCGCACCGTCGTCGCGAACCACCACGAGCCTTCGGTCGACGCCTCCCGGATCGAGGCCCTGGAGGACCTCACCCACCACATGCACCGCCGGTTCACGGTGGCGGAGCTCAACCACCGGCTCGACGTCATCGAACGCACCGTGGTCAAACGCTGGTCCCGCCTGCTGCTCGCCCTGGCGGCGGGTGTCGCCTGCGCCTCCTTCGCGGTGCTCAACCGCTATCCCGCCAGTGAGGCCGCGGTTGTCGCGGTCTCGGCGGCGTGCGGGCAGTTCGTCCGGGTGTCCCTCGGTCGCCGCCACTTCAACCAGCTCGGTACCGTGTCCGCGGCTGGCGCCGTGGCGTGTCTGGTGTACTGGGCGGTCACCGCGCTGATCGGGATGATCGCGGACACCGACACGACCTCCTTCGCCGCGGGATACGTCGCCGCGGTCCTGTTCCTCATCCCGGGGTTCCCGCTGTTCTCGGCGCTGTTGGACCTGACCCGTTTCGACATCACCGCGGGCATCTCCCGGTTGACCTATGCGGTGAGCGTCATCGTCACCGCGACGATCTCCGTCGGGATGGTCAGTCTCGTCACCGGACTCAACCCACTGCCCGCGAGCCCCGGGCCACCGTCCCCGGCGTGGTGGGTGGCGGCCGCCGCAGCGAGCTTCCTGGGCGTCGCGGGGTTCGCGTTGCTGTTCAACTGCTCGCGCCGCATGGTGCTGCTCGGGGCTTCCGTCGCGACGGTCGCGAACATGGCCCGGCTCGTGCTCGTGTTCCACCACGTGCCGCAGCACCTCGCGGCCTTCATCGCAGGTGTGCTCGTCGGCGTCATCGCCGCGCTGATCCACCGGTCCGCCCGGGTCCCGCGGATCACCGTGACGGTGCCGGCCTCGGTCATCATGATCCCCGGTGTCGCCATGTACACCTCGATGTATGCGTTGAACACAGGGGACATGGACCTCGCGATGTCGGCGGCCGCCTCGGCTGCGCTGGTCGTCGTCTGCATAGCGGCGGGGCTGGCGCTCGCCCGGATGCTCACGGACCCGGACTGGGCTTACGGTCGGACCATAGACCTGCACAAGCAGCTCACCGATCCGGCGGAGCACCCCGGCGGGGCAGACCTATCCGACCTTCCCCGTACTCCTCGGCGAGACCGTCGCTGAGGAGACTGAGCAGCGCGCGGGCGCGTTGGGCTTCATCGGGCCACACGGCGTCCACCTCGCGGCGTTCGACCGGCCCGTCCGCGTCCCGCAGCACCGCCATGATCTTCCCCCGCACCTGGCGGTCCGTGCCCGCGAACTTCTGCACCCGCTTCTTCGCCGCCCCCAGCTCGTCCCCGGTGGGTGCGGGGCATCCGGCCCGCTGCCACGCGCACTCCGCCCGCACCGGGCACGCGTTGCAGTCCGGGCGTGCCGCGGTGCACACCAGGGCCCCGAGCTCCATCAGCGCCACCGAGAACCGGGGGACCAGCTCAGGATCGGGGGGCAGTATCGATTCGACGTCGTCGAGGTCGCGACGTCGTGGGGTTCCGGGGAGAAAACGCCCTTCCACCAGCCGCCGGTACACCCGTCGAACATTGGTGTCCACCACCGGAACGGGTCTCCCGTACGCGAACGCGGCCACGGCCCGCGCGGTGTAGTCACCGATCCCGGGGAGTGCGAGCAGCTCATCGACGTCGTCGGGGACCCGGCCACCGTGCCGGGTGGCGATCACCGCCGCGCACTCCTGCAGGCGCAGGGCCCGCCGGGGATAGCCGAGCCGCCCCCAGGCCCGCAGTACCTCATCGGTGCCGGCGGCCGCCAGGTCCGCCGGGGTCGGCCAGCGGCGCATCCACTCGCACCAGATCGGTTCCACCCGGCGGACCGGGGTCTGCTGGCTCATCACCTCGGACAGCAGCACCCCCCATGCCCCCGTCGAGGGGGTGCGCCAGACGAGGTCACGCCGGTTGGCGTCGTACCAGCGCAGGAGGGTTCGGGTGATCACAAGGGCAGGAGTCTATCGGGTTCCGGGCCCCGGTCACACATCGTCCATTATGTCCCGCGGCGGATCCCGACGGTGCACAATTGAGTCATGACGAACACCCTTTCACCGGATGAAGACCGGACCCCCCGAAACCCGAAGGCCGTGTGGGCCGCGTTGATGGAGGGCAACCGTCGTTTCATGAACTTCTCGGTGGAACGCCCGAACCAGGACGCCCTGCGCCGCAGTCAGCTCACCCAGGGGCAGGAACCGTTGGCCGTGGTCCTCGCCTGCTCCGACTCGCGGGTACCCGTGGAGCTCATCTTCGACCAGGGTCTCGGCGACGTCTTCGTCATCCGCACCGCGGGCGAGATCATCGACCTCGCGGTCCTCGGCTCGCTGGAGTACGCGGTGGAATCCCTCCACGTCCCGCTCGTCGTCGTCCTCGGGCACGAGTCCTGCGGTGCCGTCGGGGCGACGATGGCGGCACTGGACGGGCACGAGATCCCCGGTGGGTTCCAGCGCGTGCTCATCGAGAAGGTCAGCCCCTCGATCCTCGACGCCCGGGCGGCGGGACGCCGCACCATCGAGGAGTTCGAGGCGCACCACGTGGCCGAGACGGTCGACCAGGTCCTGTCCCGGTCACCCGAGATCAAGGCCCGGGTGTCGAAGGGGACGTGCGGCATCGTCGGTGTCCGGTACCGGCTGTCCGACGGGATGGCGGAGCCCGTGGTCACCATCGGTGTCAACGACGACTGACAAAACAAGCGGGGACACGCCGCAGGACTGACACCTGTGCGGCCCGGGTCCGCATAGACTCAGGCTCGTGGACAACAGAAACCGTCGACTGCCCAGAGAGATCTACATCCGTCGCCGGGTGGCGGCGGGTGTCGTGCTGCTCATCGTCGTGTTCCTGGTCGGGTGGCTGATCATGGCGCTCGCCGGCGGGGACGACCCGCAGCCGACCGCGGCGGAGGGAACGGGGACCACCACCTCCACCCGGGAGACGGCGGCCACGGAGACCTCCCGGACGTCCACCGGCTCCACCACCGACGGCGGAACCTCGACGGCCGCGACCACGGGGAAACGGTCCGCCGACGAGTCGAAGAAGGACAAGCCGTACGCCGGGTCGGACTCCACCGCGCCGACGACGACGGAGCAGGCTCCGTCCGAGCGGAAGAAGACCTGCGAGCTCAGTGACCTCATCGTCACCGCGACCTCCGATCAGGCCGCGTACGCGCCCGACGCCCAGCCCAGCTTCTACATGGCGGTGAAGAACCCCACCGCCGCCGACTGCGAGATCGATCTCGGGGAGAACGTCCTCCGCTTCGAGGTGTACGACCTGGCCACCAACCGCCGGGTCTGGTCCGACGTCGACTGCAACCCCGCCGTGGATGTCACCGAGCGGACGTTCCCCGCGGGGGAGGAGCGCTACTACGAGGCCGTCTGGTCCCGGACCAATTCCGCACCGGGCAGCTGCGGGGACCGGACACAGGTGCCGGCCGGCGGCTACTACCTGCACACCCTCATCGGCGGCAACCACTCGGATGCGCACCCGTTCAACCTGATGTGACGCCGCGGCGCTCAGCCGAGCGCGGCGATCGCCTCCCCGATGGTGCCCACCCGCGTTATCCGCATCCCCGGAACACTGAGGTCGTCCCCGGCCGGCACGATCGCGGACACGTAGCCCAGGCGCGCGGCCTCCTGCAGTCGCCGCCGTAGATCCGGGACCCGCCGGATCTCCCCGGCCAGACCGATCTCACCCAGCACCACGGTCTTGGGTGCTATCGGACGACCGTCCATCGCGGACACGGTGGCGAGTGCGACCGCGAGATCCGCCGCCGGTTCCCCGACCTTCATCCCTCCCACGGTCGCGATGTAGACCTCCCGGTCGAAGGACGGCCGACCGGCCCGCGCCGAGAGAACCGCGAGCACCATCGGAACCCGGGTCGCGTCGAGGCCGGTGACGGCCCGTCGGGGATTCTTCGACTGGGTCGGCACCAGGAGGGACTGGACCTCCGCGAGTATCGGACGGACCCCGTCCATCGCGACCGTCACCGCGGTCCCGTCGGGGGTGGAGTCACGGTGGGACAGGAACAGTCCCGAGGGGTCCTCCACCTCCCGGATCCCGTCCCCTGTCTGCTCGAAACACCCGACCTCGTCGGTGGCCCCGAACCGGTTCTTGATGCCGCGCAGCATCCGCAGCGAGGAATGCCGGTCACCCTCGAAGGTCAGGACCACATCGACCAGGTGCTCGAGCACCCTCGGGCCGGCGACGGACCCGTCCTTGGTGACGTGACCGACGAGAAGCACGGGGATGCCGGAGGTCTTAGCGAGGGTGGTCAGTGCGGCGGTGGTGGCGCGGGACTGGGCGACACCGCCCGACACCCCCTCGACCCCGCTGACGTGCATGGTCTGGACGGAATCCACGATGAGCAGACTCGGCTTGAGCTGCTCGACGTGACCGAACACGACGTCGAGATCCGATTCCGCGGCGAGGTACAGCGTCGGTTGGAGGCCCCCGGTGCGTTGGGCGCGCATCCGTACCTGGCCCGCGGATTCCTCGGCGGTGATGTAGAGGGCCGTCCGGGTGTCGGCGGACAGATCGTCCGGGCCGGCCTTCGCGGAGGGCTGGGCCGCCCAGCGGGCGGCCACCTCCAGCAGGAGCGTCGACTTGCCCACGCCGGGTTCGCCCGCGAGAAGCACCACGGAGCCCGGGACGATGCCGTCGCCGAGCACCCGGTCGAGTTCGCCGATACCGGTGGACACCGTCGTCGCGGTCGCCGGGTCGATACGGCTGATCGGTACCGCGGGCGACGTCGGGGTCAGTCCGGTCGGGAGGTTCCCGCCGACCGCGGCACCGGCCCCGCCCGCCGCTGCCCGGGACTCGGTGAGGGTGCCCCACCCGCCGCAGTCCGGGCAGCGTCCCAACCACTTCGGTGTGCTGTAGCCGCACTCTGAGCAGGTGTGCACGCTGCGGGGTTTCTTCGCCATGGGAACCACCCTAACGCGTGGGCCCGACACGGCTGCGAAAGGGTGTTCGAACCGGGTGGGGGCGCGAAAACGGCCACTCCCGCTTCAGGGAGTGGCCGTTTCGTGAAGGGGATCAGGGGTCAGTGCCCGGAATGCCCCTCGTGGCCGTCGCCCTTCCCCTCGGGCCGGTCGATGTCGGCCGGTGTGAGGGTGGGGGCGGAGATGGTCGCGGTGACGTCGATGGTCTGGCCGTCGTCGAAGGTGAATACGACATCGGCGTTGCCGCCCGGTGGGAACCCCTTGTCCCTGACCGCGGTGACCACCTGGGTGATGCAGATACCGTCGCCGACCTCGGGCAGGGTGTCCAGGTGCGCCCGGGACCCGGCGACGATGGAGCAGTCACGGTTGAGCTCGGTGTCTCCCCGCAGGCTCACCTTCTCGCCGTCGACGGTGGCGCTCTTCAGGGAGTGGACCGACATGTCGGTGTCCTGATTCACCAGGGTGAACCGGAGGGACGCGGTCGAGGTCCCGTCGACCTCCACGGTGACGTCGCGGACACCCATCTTGCCGTCCGGGGTGTCCGCGCGGGCACCGTCAACCGCGGCGACCTGGCTGGCTGTCTGGGAGATCTGGCCGGAGCTGCAGGCGCCCAAGGTCAGTGCCGCCGCAACGGAGACTAGGGCCGCTGCCGCGCCTTTCACGGTCTTGGTGGTCATCACTTTCAGTGTCCTCCATCGGAAGGCTTTCGGGTAAGGCAGTTGTTGCCCTCACTCTAGCTGCTGTTCAGACTCTCCACACAGTTCAAGGGATCTGAGGAGGGGGAGCGCGGGGGCAATCCTTTGATTGCGTCAACTGTCATCCCCGTGTCCGGTCCGTGGGTGGGTCAAGTGTTTCCGTGACCGGCCAGTGCACCCCACTGCTCCGGGTGTTCGGGGAAAACAGCTGGTTGGGGGCATGCTAGAATCAGCCCCGCAACAGTGACTATTCACCGTGGCGCCGGTGGGCGCAGGAAGGTGCATCAAGTGGGCATGGATTTCAAGGTCGGCGACACCGTCGTCTACCCGCATCACGGCGCTGCCGTGATCGAGGCTATCGAGAGCCGGGAGATCGGCGGCGAGGTGCTCGACTATCTGGTCCTGCAGATCCACCAGTCCGACCTCACCGTCAAGGTCCCCACGAAGAACGCCGAGCTCGTCGGAGTCCGTGACGTCGTCGGTGAAGAGGGCCTGCAGAAGGTCTTCGGTGTGTTGCGCGAGACCGATGTCGAGGAAGCGGGCAACTGGTCCCGCCGCTACAAGGCGAACCAGGAACGGCTCGCCTCGGGCGACGTGAACAAGGTCGCCGAGGTGGTCCGCGATCTCTGGCGCCGCGACCAGGACCGTGGCCTGTCTGCGGGTGAGAAGCGGATGCTCGCCAAGGCGCGGCAGGTGCTCGTCGGTGAGCTCGCGCTCGCCGAGGGCGTCGATGAGGCCAAGGCCGACGACCTGGAGGCCCAGATGGAGGCGACCATCGAGAGGCACAACGCGGCCGGTGCCGGGGACGACTCCGACGTCGTGAAGAAGGCGGACGATGATGTCCCGGGCATCAACCTCGACGACGTCGACCTCGACGCCGACGACGACTAGGCCGTAGCGCGGAGTGTCAGCTTCAGCCGATGACCGTCGGGTGACCACGTTGCTCGCGGCCGCCGGGCGGGGCACCCGATTGGGTGCCCCGGTCCCGAAGGCGTTCGTTCCGCTGCGCGGCATGACCCTCGTGGAGCGCAGCGTCCGGGCCATGGCCACCTCAGGGGTCGTCGATGACGTGATCGTCCTGGTCAGCCCGGACATGGCGGATTACGCCCGCACCATCCTCGAGCGTGCGGGACTCCTCGATGACCCGACCCTGCCCGTCCGTCTGGTCCACGGGGGCGGGGAGCGCGCGGACTCCGTCTGGGCCGGACTCCGGGCCATCGACGCCGACGACGGTGTCGTCGTCATCCACGACGCCGCCCGCGCGCTCACCCCACCCGGGCTCATCGCCCGGGTGGTCCACCGCGTGCGCCGCGGTGAGGTCGCGGTGATCCCGGTGCTCCCGGTGACCGACACCATCAAGGTCGTCGACGGAGACCGGGTCGTGGACACCCCGCCCCGCTCCGATCTCCGCGCCGTCCAGACCCCGCAGGGCTTCGACCTCGCCTCACTGCGGGCGGCGAACATCGCCTACTTCAGCTCGGAGGACCCCGGCTTCACCGCCACCGACGACGCCTCCCTGATGGAATGGGCGGGACACACCGTCACCTGCGTCAAGGGCGATCCCATGGCGCTGAAGGTGACCACCCCCATGGACATGATCCTCGCCCGGCACATCACCGACGAGGCCGAACCGACCATCTTCGAGGTACCCGGTGACTGAGAGCCCCATCATCCCGCGCGTCGGCATCGGCACCGACGCTCACCAGATCGAGGCCGGCAGGGACTGCTGGATCGCCTGCCTGCGGTTCGAGGACGCCGACGGCTGTGAGGGGCACTCCGACGGGGACGTCGTCGCCCACGCGCTCGTCGACGCACTGCTGTCCGCGGCGGGTCTCGGGGACCTCGGATCCTTCGTGGGGGTGGGCCGCGCCGAGTACGACGGAGTCTCCGGTGCCCGGCTGCTCCGTGAGGCACGGGAGCTCCTCGAGTCCAACGGCTGGGCGATCGGCAACGTGGCGGTGCAGCTGATCGGGAACACGCCGAAGATGGGCCCGCGACGGGACGAGGCCCGGGACGCCGTCGCCGGAATCCTCGGCGCCCCGGTCAACATCTCCGCCACCACGACCGACCACATGGGCTTCACCGGACGCGGTGAGGGGCGTGCCGCCGTCGCCACCGCGTTGGTGTACCCTGCGGTCTGAGCCGTCGTCCCACCGCCCGGAATCGGGGGTGCGGCAGATAGGATGGGTGCCGTGACTCTGCGAATCTATGACTCAGCGACCCGTACCCTCCGCGACTTCGTGCCCCTGCGCCCCGGGCACGCCTCGGTGTACCTGTGTGGTGCGACGGTCCAGTCGGTTCCGCACATCGGCCACGTCCGCAGCGGTGTCGCGTTCGACATCCTCCGCAACTGGCTCGAGGCCAAGGGTCTCGACGTGGCGTTCCTGCGCAACGTCACCGACATCGACGACAAGATCATCACCAAGGCCGCCGAGGCCGGTCGCCCCTGGTGGGAATGGGCCGCCACCCACGAGCGCGCCTTCACCTGGGCCTACGACCAGCTCGGTGTACGGCCCCCGTCCCTCGAGCCACGGGCGACGGGCCACGTCACCGAGATGGTCGACTACATGCAGCGGATCATCGACGCCGGCCACGGCTACGCAGCGGACGGCAACGTGTACTGCTCACCGACCACCATCGAGGGGTACGGGAGGATCTCCGGGCAGCGCCTCGACGAACTCGACCAGGGCGAATCGGCGGGCACCGGGAAGCGGGATCCGCGCGACTTCACCATGTGGAAGGCGGCGAAGCCGGGCGAACCGTCCTGGCCGACGCCGTGGGGTGACGGACGTCCCGGTTGGCATCTCGAGTGCTCGGCCATGGCCACCAAATACCTCGGCGGGGAGTTCGACATCCACGGCGGTGGCCTGGATCTGAAGTTCCCGCACCACGAGAACGAGGCCGCCCAGGCGACCGCGGCCGGCGACGGCTTCGCCCGCTACTGGATGCACAACGGCTGGGTCACCATGGCGGGGGAGAAGATGAGCAAATCCCTCGGCAACGTGCTCTCCGTCCCGCACGTCCTCACCCTCGTCCGCCCCGTCGAGCTCCGCTACTACCTCGGCAGCGCCCACTACCGGTCCATGCTCGAGTACTCCGAGCAGACCCTCGCCGACGCCGCAACCGGCTACCGCCGCATCGAGTCATTCCTCGACCGGGTCGGTCCCGTCGAGCGCACCACCTGGACCGACCGTTTCGCCGCCGCGATGGACGACGATCTCGGCGTTCCCGCCGCCCTCGCCGAGGTGCACAACGCGGTCCGCGCCGGGAACAGCGCACTCGCCGCGGGGGACCGGGATGAGGCGGTTCGCCTCGCGGGTCAGATCCGTGCGATGATGGCCATCCTCGGTGTCGACCCCCAGTCCGATACCTGGACCGCCTCCCGGACCGCGTCCGCCGGCACCGACGACGCGGCGGGAAAGGCCCTGGACACCCTGATCCGGGCTGAACTCGACCGCCGTACCGCCGCCCGAGCGGCCAAGGACTGGGCCACAGCAGATGAGGTGCGTGACCGCCTGACGGCGGCGGGCATCGAGATCACCGACACCGCCGACGGCCCACAGTGGTCGCTGCGCACCAACACCGACGACAAGTAAGGCCCCTGAAGCACCATGGCTGGAAATTCCAAGCGCACCGGAGCGGTGCGCAAGACCGACAAGAAGAACCCCCAGGTCGGATCCGGTGGCCAACGCCGTCGTGGTCTCCGGGGCAAAGGCCCCACCCCGAAGGCGGAGGACCGCACCTACCACCCCGCGCACAAGCGGAAGAAGGAGGCGGAGCGCCGCGCACGCGGCCGCCACGTCAAGGAGGAGACCACCGAGCTCGTCGTGGGGCGCAACCCCGTCGTCGAGTGCCTGCGCGCCAAGGCCCCGGCCAACGCCCTCTACGTGGCCCTCGGCACCGAGAGCGACGAGCGTCTGACGGAGGCCGTGCAGCTCGCCGGCCACCGCGGCATCTCCATCATCGAGGTGCCGCGCACCGACCTGGACCACATGACCGGCAACGGCATGCACCAGGGCATCGGTCTGCAGATGCCGCCGTTCCGCTACTCGACGGTCGAGGACCTCATCGACCGGGTCAACGAGAGGGGCGAGCCCGGCCTCATCGTCTGCCTCGACAACGTCACCGACCCCCGCAACCTCGGCGCGGTCATCCGCTCCGTCGCGGCGTTCGGTGGCCACGGCGTCGTCATCCCGGAGCGCCGCTCGGCGTCGGTCACCGCCGTCGCCTGGCGGACCTCCGCGGGCACCGCGGCCCGCCTCCCGGTCGCGAAGGCCACCAACCTGACCCGGACCCTCAAGCAGTTCCAGAAGGCCGGCTACCAGGTCGTCGGCCTCGACGCCGGAGGGGACCACACCCTCGACACCTACGACGGGACCGGCCCCACGGTCGTCGTGGTCGGCAGCGAGGGCAAGGGCATCTCCCGCCTCGTCGGCGAGACCTGCGACGTCACCCTGTCCGTGCCCATGGCCGACTGGGTGGAATCACTCAACGCGTCCGTCGCCGCGGGCGTCGTGCTCAGTGAGTTCGCCCGTCAGCGTCGTGCGCAGCTGAGGTGACGCAACACCGTCCGTGACGGACACGAGAAACGGCCCCACCGGTGTCACGGTGGGGCCGTTTCTCACTCATGCGCGGTGGCCGCTAGACCGTCGGCTCGGTCCGCGTCGGCTCCGGGGCGTGGTCACCGATCTCCTGCAGTCCCCCCTGGGTGCGGAGCCGGAGGGCGTCCTCGTCCCGCTGCGCCGTCCGGCCCCGTAGGTACCCGATGAGACGACAGACGAGGTAGATCACGAACGAGATGGTGGTGACGAAAACGCTCACCGGTAGCCCGGGCGCGAGCGAGATGACGAAACCACCGAGCGCGGCCACCTCGGCGAACACGGTCGACAGCACGACCGCGCGCACCGGACTCGACGTGACCTGCGCGGCCGCGGCCCCCGGCGTGATCAGCAGGGAGATCACCAGCAGAGCACCGACGATCTGCACCCCCTCCGCGGCGGAGAGCCCGACGAGGACCGCGAATCCGACCGCGACCAGGTGCACGTTGACACCGGCCGCGGCGGCCATCTGCGGGTCCGCGGAGGCGAAAAGGATCGGCCGCCAGAACAGCACGACGCACCCGACGACCAGGGCCGTGATTCCGGCCAGCAGCCACACCGAGCTCGACTGCACGCCGACGATCTGTCCGGTGAGCAACGCGAAGGCGTTGGATGACCGCCCCGGGTACAGATGGATGAACAGCACGGACAGTCCCATGCCGAAACTCAGGACCACGCCGACGGCCGTGTCCTGCTGGCGCATGCCGAGCAACGCGAGAACGATGGCCGCCACGATGGAGCCCACCACGGCACCGACACCGACATTGACGCTGAGCAGGAGCGCGGCCGAGGCGCCCATGAGGGCGAGTTCGCTCGTGCCGTGAACGGCGAAGGACATCCGGCGCAGCACGATCAGCGGGGCCATGATCCCGGAGAGGATGCCGAGCAGTCCCGCGGCGATCAGGGAGTCCCGCACGAAGTCGACGCCGAGCAGGTAGCGCGTGTCGGTGATGAACTGGGTCATGTCCATGGTTGTTCCTCGGGTCGGTTGGGATCGGTGGGTCGGGTCAGAGGACGATGAGTCGGCCGTTGACCTCTGCGACCTCGACGCGCGTGCCGTAGAGCTCGGAGAGCGTCTCGGAGCGCATCACCTCGGACACGTCCCCGAGCACGTGCCCGTACGGGGCGAGGTAGAGCACCCTGTCAACGACCCGCAGGACCGGGTTGATGGAGTGGGTGACGAAGACGACCGCCGTCCCGGCCTCCCGGCGCCGGCGGTCGATGAGGTCCACGGTGCGTTGCTGCACACCCATGTCGAGGGAGAGCAGTGGCTCGTCGCAGAGCAGGAGTTGGGGATCGTTGGCCAGCGCCTGCGCCTGGCGCACCAGCTGCTGCTGGCCGCCCGACAGGTTGCCCACCCGCCGGTCCGCGATCCCCGTCGCCCCGACCTCCCGGAGCAGTTCCTCGACGGCCCCGCGCCTCACCCGACGCCGCCTGACCACACCGTGTGCGGCGGACAGGTTCACGAGGTCCCGGGCGCGGAGGGGGAGATCGGGGGAGAACATCCGCTGCTGGGGGATGAACCCGGTCCGCGCGTCCACCGAGACCGTGCCGCGGGTGAGCCTGCGGGTCCCGGTGACCGTGTGCAGCAGCGTCGACTTCCCGGCGCCGTTGGGCCCGAGAACCGCCAGGAACTCGCCGGGCTCGACCGTCAGATTCAGATCCGAGAAGAGCGGGTCGACGGCGGCGCCGGTGAAGGTGAGGACCATGATCGTGGTTCTTTCTGATCAGAGGTCCGGGAGGGCGTCCCGGACAGCAGTTGAGCCTTCCACGCGGAAGATGACTCCGTGTGGAAGGCTACAGGGTGGAGCGGGGGCGGTCGGGAATCAGTTCTTCCTGACCTGGTCCGCGCCGGTCTTCAGACGCTCGACGGCACCGCTGAAGAAGTCGAAGAAGTTCTCGCCGCGTGACGGGGTCTCGAAGACCTCCACCACCGGGATACCGAGTCCCCGGGCCTCGTCACGGAGACGTTCGGTCGAATCGGTGGCGGTCTGCGGGTTGAAGATCAGGAGGTCGATCTCACCGTTCTTCAGTGCCTCGGTGAAGGCGGCGTAGTCGGCGGCGGTGGGCTCGGATTCCTTGAGGGTGGCCGTCCGGTAGCCCTCGGGAGTGGCCTCGGTCAGGGGGGAGTGCTCCACGATGTAGTCCGCGATGGGTTCGGTCTGGGCGACGCGGACCGCCGGGAGGGAGTCCATCTCACCCTCGAGCGCGGAGAGCTTCTCCTCCAGCTTGTCGGTGTCGACCTTCGCGTCGGGACGCAGTTCGGAGACCCGTTCGGCGAGCTCGGCGCCGACCTCCTCGACGGCGTGCGGGTCGTACCAGATGTGCTCATTCACGAGATCGCCGTGATCATGTCCGTGGTCGTGGTCGTGATCGTGCCCGTGGTCGTGCTCGTGATCATGTCCGTGGTCGTGGTCGTGATCGTGCTCGTGATCGTGATCGTGCTCGTGATCGTGCCCGTGGTCGTGGTCGTGCACGGTGAGGGGGAGGGCGTGGATGATGATCGACTCATCCATGTTGCGGTACAACCAGGAATCGTATCCGCCGCCACCGACCACGATCAGGTCGGCCTCCTGGGCCAGTGCCATGTCGGCCGCCGTCGGTTCGAACGAGTGGGGATCCACGGAATCGCCGACGATGATGGCCCGGATGTCGGCGTCCTGGTCGGAGACGACCATGTCCGCGACGTCGGCCCAGATCTGGGTGGAGGTGACGATGTTGAGTTTGTCGCCGCTGTCAGGGGCCGCGGTTTCACCGGACTGTTGCGCCGCTGTCGTGGACTCCGGTGCGGGATTCTCGTTTCCCGGTGCGCAACCGGCGGTGGCCATGACCATACCGGTCGCGAAGAGTGTCGCACCTGCGGTCCGGGCGGGGTGGTTCCGGAGATTGCGGAGGAGGGGACGGAAGCTACTGTTGATCATGAAACCCAGTTTCAGACAAATGACAACCTTTGTCAAGTTTATGATCATTTAACTGACCTCGGATCAGTGGCCGGTGCGTGCCTGCATCGGCTCCCGGTGAACCTGGGTGCTAGGTTTCTAGCATGGCAAAACGTAATCGGCAGCGCGGTACGCTCGCGTCTCTGGCCGCCGAACTCGGGGTGTCGAGGACAACCGTCTCCAACGCCTACAACCGCCCGGAGCAGCTCTCCACGGCCCTGCGGGAGAAGATTCTCGCCACCGCGGAACAGCGCGGTTATCCGGGTCCGCACCCGACGGCCCGATCGCTGCGGACCCGCCGGGCGGGGGCCATCGGTGTGCTGTTGACCGAGCACCTGACCTACGCCTTCGAGGATCTCGCCTCCGTCGACTTCCTCGCGGGGATGGCCGAGGCCTCCTACGGAGGAAACACCTGTCTCACCCTGGTCCCGGTCGGCCCCGACAGCTCCGTCGATGTCGCCGCGGCCGCCCAGCTCGTGAACCAGCCCGTCATCGACGGATTCGTCGTCTACTCGGTCGCGGCCGACGACCCGTACCTGCAGGCGGCCCGGAACCGCAGGCTCCCGCTCGTCATCTGTGACCAGCCCGCCGATGAGACCGGGCTCCCGTTCGTCGGTATCGACGACCGTGCGGCGATCGCGCCCGCCGCGCAGGCCCTCATCGACGCGGGACACCGGCGGATCGGGATTCTCTCGATCCGCCTCGACCGGCGGAAGAACGACGGCCCGGTGTCACCCGAACGGCTGCGGAACGCCGGCCTGCACGTGCAGCGCTCCCGGGTTCTGGGGGCGCTGGACGTCTTCGCCTCGGCGGGCATCGATCCGGCCACCGTGTCCGTGATAGAGCGGCACATCAACGACCGGGCGAACAACATCGACGCCGCCCGGGAGCTCCTGGAGACCCACCCGGATCTCACGGCCGTGCTCTGCACCACCGACTCCATGGCACTCGGTGTCCTCGACTACTGCGCGGATCACGGGATCTCCGTACCGGACCGGCTGTCGGTCACGGGATTCGACGGAATCGTCACCGCCGTGGCCCGGGATCTGACCACCGTGATCCAGCCGAACCGGGAGAAGGGGGCCGCGGCGGGACGGATGCTCTTCCGGCTCATCGAACAGCGGCTGTCGGACGAGGAGCCACCCGCGGGGGAGTCGCTGCGTGAGCTGCTCGAAACGACGTTCAGGCCCGGCGGCACGGTCGCGGCGCCCCGGTCCACGGACTGAGCGGGCGGCTCAGCCGCCCAGGTGGGCGGCACGCGCCTCGGCGAGCCGCTCGAGGACAGCCTGCACGCCGTCGGTGTCGGCGACGCGACCCACGGCCGCGGTGTCCCCGTCCCCGACCTTGATCCCCAGGTCACCGGATTCCAGCACCCGGAACCCGTCCTCGTCGGTGACGTCGTCGCCGAGGAACACGACGGCGTCCCATCCGCCCCGCTTCCTGGCCGCGGCGATCCAGGTGCCCTTGTTCACCGACACGGCGGAGAACTCGACGATGCACTTCCCCGTGGACACGTGCAGCCCCTCCGGGCGCAGATGCCGGGCCTCGTCGAGGAGTCGCTCGCCCAGTTCCCGGTCGGGGACCCGCCTGGTGTGCAGCACCCGGTGGAAGGGTTTGCTCTCCACCGCGGCACCGGCATACCCCACGATGAGGTCGTTGAGGCGCTCGCCGACTGCATCGAGGAGGCGGCGCTGCCCGTCGGTCGGCTCGACCGGATCGCCGGTGCTCTCCGCTCCGTGGCTCCCGACGAGTTCGACCCGGTCGTCGGTCCCGGACAGGCGCCGGAGGGTCGCGAGATCCCGGCCGGAGAGGATGGCGGCCCCGGTGTCGGGGAGGTCACCCAGTGCCTCGAGGGCCGCGATGGAGGCCCGGTTGACGGGCACGTTCTCCGGGTCGTCCGCGAAATCGGCGATCGTGCCGTCGAAATCGGAGATCACGAGCAGTCTGGGGGCCCGAATCACGGAGCTGAGTCTGGCGTCGAGGCTGGTGTCGTCCATGCCCCGATGGTACGTCGGCCGGTGGTCCCGTTCAGCTCGAGGTGGTCAGCCGGATGCCCCGCTTGTCGACCGCCGGATCATCGGCGTCCGTCAGCAGCAGCTCGCCGTCCTGGGGTCGGGACACGGTGAGCGCCCCGGCGCCGAGAACCCCGAGGAGAGCCTCGTGGAAGAAGATCTCGGCGCCCTCGCACCCGCTGTCCTCGCGCACGCGCAGATCCCGGAATTCGAAGGTTTCTGCGGTGGGGTCCGTCGCGGCCACCCGCTCGCCGTCCCCGTCGAGGAAGTCCACGGATCCGGTGAATGGTGCGCACCCGGTGTCCCCGACGACGGTGCTGTCCCCGAAGGCGAGGTGCGCCCGCCCGGCGAGGGTGTCGGGGAGAACGCTCGGATGCTCGGCGTCGGTGTACACGTTCGTCACCTGCCAGTTCGAGGAGACGACCGGGGCCTGGCCCTGCGAACATCCCGTGAGGAGCAGGGCGCCGAGGACACCGACCACCGTCGGGGTGCGCAACCGGGTACCCATCAGTGGCTCCGCAGGGTGTCGAGGAAGGACCGGGCCCAGAGATCCACGTCGTGGTCGACGACCTGGCGGTGCATGGTGAGCATCCGCTCGGCCGCTTCGTCCGGGGCGTCCCGGAGCATGGTCACCGCCGTCATCAGCTGTCGCTTCACCGAGTCCCCGTCGTGCGGATTACAGAGGAAGGCCCGGTTGAGTTCGGTGGCCGAGCCGGCGAACTCACTGAGAACCAGGGCCCCCGAACCGTCTCCGTGACAGGCGACGTACTCCTTGGCCACCAGGTTCATTCCGTCCTTGAAGGGGGTCACGAGCATGATGTCGGCGGCGACGTAGCAACCGAAGAGCTGCTGCTTGTCGAGGGAACGGTGGAGGTAGTGCACGACCGGTCGGCCGACCTCCGCGAAGCGGCCGTTGATCCGGCCCACGGCCTCCTCTACCCTGGCGCGGGTGCGGCGGTAGTGCTCCAGCCGCTCGCGCGACGGCGTCGCGATCTGCAGCAGCACCGAGTCGTGTGGTTCGAGCGCACCGGACTCCAGCAGTTCCTCGTAGGCGGAAAGCCGCTGGAGAATGCCCTTCGTGTAGTCGAGCCGGTCCACACCGAGAATCATCGTCCCGGGGTCGCCGAGACGGTGGCGGATGTCCGCGGAGTCCACCTGTGCGGCAGTCTCGATCACCGAGGCGGTGTCGATGGAGATCGGGAACGCGGCGACCCCGACCCGGCGTCCGTCGGGGGCGGTGATGTGCGCGGTGATCCCGCGGACCGATGCCCGCCCCTCCACGTTGAGGCTGTCCGGCTGTCCGGTGTGGGACCCGGGGGCCCCCGCGACGGAGCGCGCCAGGGAGAGGAAATTGTCGGCGTTCTGCGGCAGGTGGAAGCCGATGACATCGGATCCCAACAGACCGCGGACGATCTCCTCGCGCCAGGGCAGCTGGCGGAAGAGCTCCGCCGGAGGGAACGGGATGTGCAGGAAGAAACCGATCGTCAGATCCGGTCGGAGCTGCCGCAGAATGCCCGGAACGAGCTGGAGCTGGTAGTCCTGCACCCACACCGTCGCCCCCTCGGCGGCGACGGACGCCGCCTCGCGGGCGAAGGTGTAGTTGACCTCCCGGTAGGTCTCCCACCAGGCGCGGTCGTAGGTGGGGGGCACGATGAGGTCGTGGTAGAGCGGCCAGAGGGTGGCGTTGGAGAATCCCTCGTAGAACTCCTCGTAGTCCGTGGCGGTGAGCGTCACCGGATGCAGGAGGATCCCGGAATCCGTGTGGAACGGCTCCATTCCGCCGTCCACGGTTCCCGGCCAGCCGACCCAGCAGCCGGCGTTGCGCTCGAGAACCGGGCTCAACGCGGTGACCAGGCCACCGGGGCTCGGGGTGAAACTCCTCGTTCCGTCCGGGTTGACGGTGACATCGACGGGCAGCCTGTTCGCCACAACGACGAAGTCATTTCCGCCCTTCGCCGGGGTACGTGGCGCGGCAGTCACGGTCAGGCCTTCTTCGTGGTCTTCTTCGCGGCGGTTTTCTTCGTGGTCTTCTTCGCGGTGGTCTTCTTTGCCGTGGTCTTCTTCGCGGCGGTTTTCTTCGTGGTCTTCTTGGCGGTGGTCTTCTTGGCCGTGGTCTTCTTTGTGGTCTTCTTGCGGCTCTTGGCGGACTCCGCTTCGGCGGCCTCAGCGTGTTCCGCGGCGATCTTACGGTAGTTCAGGCGTTCGGGAGCCACGCCGAGCATGGATGCGAGGGTGACGCAGTCGAAGAAATCGGTGGAGTAGGTCGCGACGATCCGACGGGCCGCCTTCGCGGTGTTCTCCTCCACGGTGTGCAGCGACTCGGCGTTGGTGGTGCGGGTGTCTGTGACCTTGGGCGGCACTGATCCTCCTGGAATCGTCGGCTGGGGCTGGGGCTGGGCACAGCTCATCCTACGCCACGGCGGCGCCGGGAACATGTCACCCCCGACGGGCGCGGAGTGTGCTCAGTTCCGATTGTCGGGATGAATCCGCGGGTCGGAGGCGCCGGCGGCACCGCCGGGCATTCCCGGGTGCCGCGTATTCGCGCTGCGGGCCGCTTTCCGGGCCCGGTGCTGGCGACGGTTCACGGCGGATCCGGTCCGCCGGACGACGCGGGCGGTCGTCTCCACCGGCCTGGAATGCCGGAAGGAGGAGGCCCTGCGTCGGGCGAAGCTGGTGTACCGGTTGAGCGGTGGTGGACGGCGCAGTTTCCGGGCGACCCATTCTCCCAGAACCACACCGGCGGCGAGGGAGGAACCGATGGCCAGTGCCAGCGCCATGTTCCCGAATCCCTGCACCAGCTGCTCATTGAGCAGGGTGTACATGCCTCGGTAGATCGTCAGGCCCGGCAACAGGGGCGTGATGCCCGCGACCGCCGTGATCAGGGGTGGGATGAGGAACCGCCGGGCGAGCAGACCGCCCGCGAGACCGATGATCGTCGCCGTGATGCCGAGTCCCACGACCGGGCTCATACCGAGGGGGATCAGCACGAAGTAGTAGCAGGCGGAGCCGGCCAGCGAGGTCAGTCCGGAAATCCAGACCGAGGGCCACTCTGCGAACGCGGCCACGGCGAATGCGGCCGACGCGGCGGCGCCGGCGAGAACCTTCGCGGAGACGGATGCGAAGTTGACCGGGGTCGTGGCCTCGAGCGGGGGCAGCGTCACACCTAGCGCCGTCGACGCCTGGATGCCGATGGCGACTCCGGCGATGATTCCTCCGGTGAGCATGATCGTCTGGAAGAACCGCGCCGAGGCCGTCACCGGGGCCCCGGTGATGCCGTCCTGGATGGCCTGCACCAGTGTCAGACCGGCGAGCAGCACGATGATTCCCGAGGCGATGATCTGTCCCGGTGCGAGGTTGATCCCGTTCTCCAGCGCCCAGTTGTAGGTCATGGCCGCGGGCAGGGTGGCCACGAACCCGCCGTACATGTTCCGGTAGAACTCCGGCAGGCCCTTCTTCTCCAGCCAGATGTGCCCGGCCATGATGACGAGGGCCGTGAGGAAGGAGATCACGGAGACCAACCAGCCACCGCCGAGCAGAACGGCGACGGCGGCCGCCAGTCCCGCCCACCCGACCAGAGCGGTGCGGATCCCGTAGGGCGGGGGCATCGAGGTCAGGTCGTTCATGATCTGTTCCGCGACATTGGGTGGAGTCGCGCCGGCCTGGATGGACCGGATCAGACGGTCGATCTCGGCGAGCTTGGAGAAGTCCAGGTCCAGCTTCGGCACGACCCGGAACACCGTGATCGGAATCTTCTGACCCGTGTCGATCTGAGTGAACAGCTGGATCGTGTTGAAGGTGATGTCGACGTGCACGTAGTGCAGCCCGTAGGCGGAGCACACGGTGTGGACGTGGGCACGGGTGTCGTGGTTTCCGGTCCCCGAATACAGCAGGTAACCGCCGATCCTGGCGGCGAGGTCCATGACCGCGGTGACCTGCGCAGGGTCGGTGAGATCGATCGGAGCCAGTGGTGAGGGAGGGGGAGCGGCCTTGGCCTCGTCGATCGTCGCGAAACGACCCTGACGGGACCGGAACAGCCGCAGCCTGGTCAAGATGTCGGACACGTCGGCTACTGATCCTTCGGAAAAACGACTGGTGGGAACGCGCGGTGTCGCGCACCGGGAGCAGCATACCCCGGTGAGTCCGGGCACGGAACCTGCGCCGGATGGTGCAGGTCTTGGACTTGGCCGGTACTCGTCCGGTATCATCCTCGCGTGCCCCGGACACATGCACCGGGGCGTTGCTGGAGTGGCGCAATTGGTAGCGCACCGGTCTTGTAAACCGGCGGTTGTGGGTTCGAGTCCCATCTCCAGCTCGATCAGACCGGGCGACCGCGGCATCGCACCCCATGGCGGGGTGGGGCCGCGGTTTTCCGTCTGCTACCATCCACAGCCCCGGTACCCCGGTGCGTCAGTGGAGGTCGCGAATGGCCTCGGTCATCGCGGTGCGCTGCTCGGCGGGCATGGTGCGGTGGCCGGGCGCGTCGTGCAGCCACGGTCCCTCCGCCGCGAGCATCTTCAGGTGGCGGCCCCGGCGCTCTCCGGCGGCGTGTCGGACACAAGATCCCCGACGATGAGGCGCGGAACCCGGGCCGCCGGAGTAGTGCGCCGCAGTCCGGTGCCGGGGGCCGTCGGCAGAGCGACGGCCCCCACGGGTCCACCCACCCGAAGTGGGCTGTATCCGGACACCGGTCGGAAGCGCCGCGTGATCGGCGGATCGGTCCCCGCCGGGAGGAGTGTTCCGGGCCCCGTGGCCAGGACACCGCCGGTGAACGGTGGCTGTCGGAAGATCCGGAAAATCCACCGGTGGTTCGGGCGTCCGTCGCTGTCGCCGTCGGAACAGCAGCGCAGTGACGATCGCGGTGAAGGGCCGGCGACGGTGATGATTGGATCGGGGTGGGTGCCCCAGGATGAGCTTGATCGCGAGGACCGGGCCGGACAGGGTGAACGGCGCCGGCAGGGAAAACAGGGCGTCCCGGTGACCGTGCCCGGTGCGGAGGTCGTGCCCCGGATCCCGATGGCTGTGTCGCGTTCCCGGGTGTCCGTGAAGGTGACCCGGATGAGAGGGAGCGTCGCGGGCATCATTATCGCGGCTCCGACGGCCGACAGCGAGGCCGCGCCGAACAAGGTGGGGCCCACGGTGAACATTCGACGGTGACCGGAGCGGTCACCCGGTGCACCTGCCCCGGGAGCGACCCGGCCATGACGAGTGGGGGCGTCGATGATCCACGGCGTCTGGTGTGCGGTGGCACCGGGTTCCCCGCGGAGGGTCGGCGGAGCCGTGTGCGGGGTCGAGTGTCGATGCCGGTCAGGAGCGGTCCGGAACTGATGGCGGTGAGAAACGCCCTCCGCCGGATGGCGGGAAAGGTGTGCGGCATCCTTAACTGGACCATCCGGTCGGTTTTCTTCCGGCGGGCGGTCTGACTCCCCTCCGGGCTGTCGGACCGCCCGGAGGGCGGAATGTGGCGAAAAGCTCTGGGGGCCTTCCGTGTGATCTGATGTCTTCCCTGCAGTTCAGAGGTGGTGTTTCGGGCGGTTCTGCGGGAGGGCGACCTCCGGGGCGGTTGCGTCCGGTCTGATACCTGGCGGGAATCGGTGGAGAGGTTCACCATGGATGAAGACAGTGAACCAATCAGGTACCCACAAGGTGCACACATAAGGAGCACAGCAGAACATGTCACAGAGTTTCGCCGAACAGATCGTCGCCAGTCTGGAGCGGCAGGGTGTCACCCGGATCTTCGGCCTCGTCGGGGACAGCCTCAACCCGATCGTCGACGCGGTCCGCCGCAGCAGCATCGAGTGGATCCACGTACGCAACGAGGAGGTGGGTGCGTTCGCCGCCGGCGCGCACTCCCTCGTCACCGGTGAACTCGCCGTGTGCGCCGCTTCCTGCGGGCCGGGAAACACCCACCTCATCCAGGGACTCTACGATTCGCACCGCAACGGGGCGAAGGTGCTGGCGATAGCCAGCCACATCCCGTCGCTGCAGATCGGCTCCGACTTCTTCCAGGAGACCCACCCGACGCAGATCTTCGGGGAGTGCTCCGGGTACTGCGAGCTGATCAACTCCCCGTCCCAGGGCGCCCGCGTGCTGCACAACGCGATCCAGTCCACGATGGCGGGCCAGGGCGTCAGCGTCATCGTCGTCCCCGGTGACATCACCACCGAGGACGCGGTGCCCGCCCCGGAGCTGAACAGCGTCATCTCCGCGCACCGCCCGATCGTCTTCCCGCACCCCGAACAGGCCGCGAAGCTGGTTCAGGCGATCAACGACGCCAGGAGCGTCACCCTGTTCTGCGGGTTCGGCTGCGTCGGCGCCCGAGAGCAGGTGTTCGCCCTCGCCGAGAAGATCAAGGCCCCCGTCGGCCACGCGCTGGGCGGAAAGATGTTCATCCAGCACGACAACCCCTACGACGTCGGCATGTCCGGTCTCCTCGGATACGGGGCCTGCTTCGACGCCTGCGACGAGGCGGACCTGCTGATCCTGCTCGGCACGGACTTCCCGTACAACGACTTCCTGCCCAGCGGGAACGTCGCGCAGGTCGACATCAACGGTGCCCACATCGGCAGGCGCACCGAGGTGAAGTACCCCGTCGTCGGCGACGTCAAGGCCACCATCGAGAACATCCTCCCCTCGATCGAGGAGAAGACCGACCGCTCCTTCCTGGACAAGATGCTCAAGGAGCACGCCAAGAAGATCGAGCACGTCGTCGAGGCGTACACCAGCAACATCGAGCACCACACCCCGATCCACCCCGAGTACGCCGCCGACATCATCGACGAACTCGCCGCGGAGGACGCGATCTTCACCGTCGACACCGGCATGTGCAACGTGTGGGCAGCCCGCTACATCAACAACCCCACCGGCAACCGGACGCTGCTCGGCTCCTTCCGCCACGGCACGATGGCCAACGCCCTCCCGCAGGCCATCGGTGCCCAGGCCGCCGCCCCCGATCGGCAGGTGATCTCCATGTCCGGCGACGGTGGGCTGGCGATGCTCATGGGTGAGCTGCTCACCGTGAAGCTGCACCAGTTGCCCGTCAAGACCATCGTGTTCAACAACTCGTCGCTCGGCATGGTGAAGCTCGAGATGCTCGTCGAGGGTATCCCGGAGTTCGCCACGGACCACGAGGAGGTCAACTTCGCGGCGATCGCCGAGGCCTGCGGCATCCGATCGGTCCGGATCACCGATCCGAGGAAACTGCGTACGGAACTCGGAGCGGCACTCGCCCTCGATGAGCCGGTGCTCATCGACATCGTCACCGATCCGAACGCGCTGTCCATCCCGCCGGACATCACCCTCGAGCAGGTCATGGGCTTCTCCAAGGCGGCCGCCCGCACGGTCCTCGACGGCGGCGTGGGCCGGATGTACAACCTCGCGATGAGCAACCTCCGGAACATCCCGCGACCCTGACCGCCGGCCGGTCTTGACCTTCACGCCGCGGCAACCCCGAGAGTGGTGTCCGTGACCGACTACACGATTGGACGGGCCGCAGAGGAACTGGGCGTGACCGCCCGGACCCTGCGGCACTGGGACGAGATCGGACTGCTCAGCCCGGGTTGGCGCACGGAGACCGGCGACTACCGCCTGTACACCGACGCCGACCTGGACCGCGGCCTCGACATCCTCATCTACCGGCGGGCCGGTGTCCCGCTCCGGGACATCGCCGTTCTGCTGGCGGAACCCGGGGACAGGCGGGACCGGCTGCTCACCCAGCGGAAGCTCCTCGTCCGACGGATGGGTCACCTGCACCGGATGGTCCGGGCAGTGGATTCGATCCTGGAAGGGGACACCGTGACAATGCAGGACAAGAAGGCGACATTCGGCGAGGATTACCCTGACTGGCAGGCCGAGGCAGAAGAGCGTTGGGGCGACACCGGGGACTGGTCGCACGCCCGGGACTCGATGAAGACGATGGACGCCGAGGACTTCCGCAGGGTGAAGGCGGAGACCGATGCCTTCGCGGCGGCCCTGGCCGACGCCCGGGACCGCGGAGTGGCGCCGGGCGACGCCGAGGCGGATGCGCTCGTCGGGCGCCACGCCGCGATGGTGGACACGTTCTACCCGTGCACCCGGGCGAAGCAGATTCTCCTCGCCCGGATGTACGTCGCGGACGGTCGTTTCGCCGCCTACACCGGCGACGCCGCCGATTACCTGGTTGAGCTCGTCGAGGCGAAGGCCCGCGCGGAGGGGATTGACCCGGACACCGTCGCCTGGGAGTGACCTCCACGCATGGGAAAGCGGCCCCGGGGTGGCGTATCACCACCCCGGGGCCCGCTCGTGTCCGTCGGGTTTTCAGCGGGTCACTTGATCGACCCCGCGGTCAGTCCGCCGACGAGCTGCTTCTCGATCAACCCGAACAGGATCAGCACCGGGATGATCGCGATCACCGACACCCCGAAGACGTACTGCCAGGACGTCTCGTACTGGCCGACGAACTTGGTCAGCGCGACCGAGAGGGGCTGCTTCTCGGCGGAGGAGAGGATCACCAGGGACGCGGCGAACTCGTTCCACGCGGCGACGAAGGTGGAGATCACGGCGGTCACGATGCCGGGCCACACCAGCGGCAGGTTGATCCTGAACAGCACCGTCCACAGGCCGCAGCCGTCGATCTGCGCGGCCTCGTCGATCTCCTTCGGTACCGACGCGAAGAAGGAGTGCATGATCCAGGTCGAGAACGCGAGGTTGAACGCCGAGTTCACCAGGATCATCGCGATGTACGTGTCGACGATGCCGAGCAGCTGGAACTCGCGGAACAGCCCGGCCACGACGAGCGCCGGAGGGCACATCTGGGTCAGCAGTACGACGAAGAGGAAGGCCCCGCGCCCCGGGAACCGGAACCGGGCGGTGTAGTACGCGGCGGGCATCGCCACACACAACACGATCAACGTGGAGATTCCGGCGATGAGCACCGTGGAGAACACGTTCATCCCCACGGGTGTCTCGGGCGTCGACCACATGGAGATGTAGTTGTCGAAGCGCCATTCCCGTGGAATGTAGGTCGGCGGGATACCGAGCACCTCCGCCCGGGATTTCAGGGAGCCGACGAACATGATCGCGTAGGGGAGGATGAACACCGCCAGGATCAGCAGGCCACCGACGATCCGGAGGCCGGTGTGCGGCCGGGCGCCGGGGGCGGGTTGCTCGCTGTGCCGGGCGAACCACGAGGCGCGGGCCTCCTTCGGGGGTTCCGTCGGTCCGGTCGTGCCGCCGACGGCCTCCTCGGTCACTGGTTTCCGGATTGCGTCGGGCATCAGTCGTCGACCCCCTTCATGGGTTTGGTGAAGTAGAGGTAGAAGCCGATGAGCACGACCATGATGACCAGGTTGATCACCGACAGGGCCGAGGCCCAGTCGAGGTGCCCCCGGTTCCGGATGTACTTGAACAGCAGCGTGGTGGTGTCCGCGGCGTTCCCGGAGTGCGTTCCAGTCGGCCGGCGGCACGGAGATCCCGGCCCGCTCGAAGCGGTCCCTGTTGCAGAACAGTGCTCGGGCTGATGCGATGAGCGGCAGGCCCCACCAGGTGCCGTCCATGGACGCGTTCTCACGGAAGGAGGGCTGGATGTTCTCGAGTGTCGCGGCGGAGACGACGTCTTCGGCCGGGTGGAGCGGATACTCGGAGGCGTGGTCGGTGAAGGAGTCGATGTTGAGGATGTCCGGGGTCTTGTTCGCCTGGATGTTGTTGCGCATCACGTCGTTGATGTTCTCCCGGGACCCGACCTGGAGATCGACCGTGACACCGGGATTGTCGGCCTCGAAACCGGAGATGATGTTCTCCCGGAGTTCCCTGGTGTCGTCCGAGTGGGAGGGGATGAGGAGACTGATCTCGGCGGAGAATCCGGCGATAGCCATGCCGGCTGCGATGGTGGTGACGGCGACACGTGTGGTGAATGGACGCGTGGGTGGGGAAACCTTTCCTCGGTTCCGGCACTGTGCGTGCCGGAACGTGAACGAGTTCGAGGGGCGGTTCTGCGTGGGGGCGCCGCTTCTCTTGGTGTGGGTGTGCGCGACCGGGGCCACTTCCTCAGCCCCGATCACCTTTGGTAATCTTTTCGTTACCCGTTTTTCCATGCTTGAATATTCGCCTTTTCGGGGGTGATGGGGGTGTTTCCATGATTCGTTTCCGTCCGATCAATCATCGGATGGGGTGATATTTCCAGGTCGGAGTGAGCAGTATATGGAAATGCCTTAACGGAATTGCCGTTTGGGGAAATCTGGGGAATCGGGGGTGATGTGGGGGTGTATATTTCTCCGGGGGAACTCGTACGGTTGAGTCGCCGGCACGGCATTCACAGGTGGGTCACAGCGGCGGCACGGTGATTACACACGGGTCGCGTGTGTAGTGGAGGGGAGTGCGTACCGCCAGGTGGAGAGGAAAGGGAGCGGTGGGAGATATGGAATCCATGAAGGACACCCGGGTGACGGTTCTCGTCGTCGATGATGAGCCGAACATCGTCGAACTGCTGGCGGTGAGCCTGAAGTTCCAGGGATTCACGGTGGTCACCGCCGGATCGGGGCAGGAGGCGCTGCGGGCGGCGCGGTCCTGCGAACCGGACGCCTTCATCCTCGACGTCATGATGCCCGGAATGGACGGCTTCGAGCTGCTCGGGAAACTGCGCGCGGAGGGCTTCGACGGCCCCGTGCTGTACCTGACCGCCAAGGACGCGGTCGAACACCGTATCCACGGACTCACCATCGGTGCGGACGACTACGTGACCAAGCCGTTCTCCCTGGAGGAGGTCATCACCCGGCTCCGGGTCATCCTCCGCCGGGGCAGGCTGCTCGACGACGGGGCCTCGGACGCGACCCTGAGCTACGCCGATCTCACCCTCAACGACGACACCCACGAAGTGACCAAGGCGGGCCGGATCGTCGATCTGTCCCCCACCGAGTTCAACCTCCTCCGGTACCTGATGCTCAACGCGGAGGTCGTCCTCAGCAAGGCGAAGATCCTCGACAACGTCTGGCACTACGACTTCGGTGGTGACGGCAACGTCGTTGAATCATACATCTCCTACCTGCGACGCAAGATCGACACCGACGCGCCGCACCTCATCCACACGGTCCGCGGTGTCGGCTACGTGCTGCGTACACCACGGTCATGACCCGGACCGGTTTCGGGGAGTGGCGGGTCCGTCTGTCGCTCCGGGTCCATCTCATCGTCATCGTTCTGCTCATGACCGCGACCGGGCTCGGGCTCTCAGCCGTGTTCGTCACCGAAGTGATGCGCGACTACATCTACGTGCAGATCGACGAGCAGCTCGAGGGTGCGCTCGGTGGCTGGGTGGGGAGGGACATCCCGAGACTCGCCCCGGACGGCCCCCGCCTACCCAGCTCCTTCTACCTGGAGAAGATCTATCCGGACGGTTCGAGCCTGACCTTCAACGACAACCCGGGCGCCCCCGACTTGGCGGGGGTGCAACCCGGCGGGTATCCCGTCACGGTGGGGTCCACACCCGGCCCCGGCGAGGACACCCGGTGGCGGGCCATCGCCGATACCCGGGACGGGGTCACGACCATCGTCGCCTACTCCCTGGCTCTCGAGACACTTATGCTCCGGTACCTGCTGTTCTTCCAGCTGATCATCGGTGTGGTCGTCCTCGTGGCGGTCGGCGGCATCGCCCAGTGGATGGTCCGGAGGGCGTTCCGTCCGCTCCGTGAGGTGGAGACGACCGCCGTGGCCATCGCCGGCGGGGACCTGAGCCGACGTCTCCCCGAGTGGCCGAAGACCACCGAGGTCGGACAGCTCGCGGACTCCCTCAACACGATGCTGACCCGGCTGCAGGAGTCCATCGACTCGGCGCGCAGGAAAGAGGAGCAGATGCGCCGCTTCGTCGGGGACGCCTCCCACGAACTCCGCACTCCGTTGACCGGGGTCCGGGGCTTCGCCGAGCTCTACCGCTCCGGGGCCACCCGGGACGCGGACATGGTGCTCGACCGCATCGAGCAGGAGGCCGGCCGGATGGGGGTCCTCGTCGAGGATCTCCTGGCACTCACCCGTGCGGAGGAGGCTCCCATGGACCCGGTTCCGGTGGACATTCGGCCGATCTGCCTCGATGTCGTGACGACGATGCGGGTCGCGCACCCGGAGCGCGTCATCCGACTGGTGGACACCACGACCGAGGACGCGGTGGTCGCGGGGGACAGGCAACGACTGCACCGGATCATCGGGAACCTGGTGGGTAACGCCCTGATCCACGCCGGCCCCGAGGCCCGTGTCACCGTCGGTCTCGCGACCGGGGAAGGTACCGTCCTGATCACCGTCGCCGACGACGGCTGCGGCATGACGGAGGAGGACACCCGGCAGATCTTCGGACGTTTCTACCGGGCCGACGCCTCCCGGTCCCGGGCATCCGGTGGCTCCGGGCTGGGCCTCGCGATCGTGAAGTCACTGACCGAATCCCACGGGGGAACCGTCAGCGTGCGCAGCGCGCCGGGTGAAGGTTCGGTGTTCACCGTGGAACTCCCGCTCAACGAGCCTGACTGACCGGCCGGTCCCCCGGCAGGGATCACCCGACGACCGTGCGGGGCCGGAGGCGCGGTCAGAGATCGAAGTCCGCGGTGTAGGGGCCGTCTCCGTCCCGGATCGTCTGGCAGGCCAGCGTCTGATCGTCACCGATGTCGTAGGCGCTCAGCACGTGGTTGACCAGCATGTGACCCGGACCTCCGGTGAGAGTGCACTGGCAGGCCCCGCACTCGCCCTGCGTGCAGCTGAACGGCGCGGGGATGCCGGCGTCGAGGAGGGCGTCGAGGAGCAGCTGCTCCGCGGGCCAGCTGAATGGGTGGTCGACCCCGTCGACGGTGGCGGTGTGGATCCCACCGGCGGGGTCCACGGACGCCGCGGTCACAGGTTCTCCACCCGCTGCGATGTCTCGTGCCCCGTCGCGCTGAGGTCCTGGTCGGCGTCCCCCGGGGCGGGCACGTCGTGCGGCTCGGCCGCCCCGTCCGCCAGCGCCAGGGCGACCTCCTCGGCGTGCGTCGTCAGCAGGGCGTGCGAGGTGCCCCGCACCCACCGGACCTCGCCCACCTGTGAGGAGGCGGGATCGACGATGCGGTCGTTGTCCGAGACGATCGAGATCACGCGGAGGCCGTCGGGGATCGGGGCGTCGATCTCCGCATCGCACATCAGCTGGACCAGGGACGGGCCGGTCACGGCCGTGACGAGCGCCCGCACCAGCGGGTTCCATGCGACCGGCTGGCCCCGGAAGCACGCCCCC
The DNA here is from genome assembly GCF_016595285.2 of Corynebacterium antarcticum. NCBI lineage: Bacteria > Bacillati > Actinomycetota > Actinomycetes > Mycobacteriales > Corynebacteriaceae > Corynebacterium > Corynebacterium antarcticum. The sequence goes on along the minus strand of NZ_JAENIP020000004.1, from coordinate 55,230 downwards.
AACCCGACGAGGGTACGGACGCGACCGGCGAACTCCGGTAGATGCGCGAGGCGCAGGCCCATGAGGCCGCCGAGGGAATGGCCGACGATGTCGAACCGCTGGCCCGGCTCGAGCTCGCGCTCGAGGGTGGTGACGATGTCGAGGAGACACAGCTCGAGCCGATCCGTGCCGCGGTGACCGTACTCGACGCCGATGACCCTCCGGCCCTCGTCCCTGAGGCGGGCGGCGACGAGCGCGAAGTTGCCCGGGGAACTCACGGTTCCGTGGAGCAGAACCACCGGGACGTCCCCGGCGACCGGGGGGAGTGGCTCCGGGAGGACACCCCGGCGGGGTATGAGCAGAGCGAGGTTCACGGCCTCCCCTTCAACTGGAGATGGTGGGTCGCAGCGACTCGAGGGTCTCCGCGACGAGGGTGCGCACAATTCTGCTCCGCGGCATTTCCGTGTGCAACACCACCGCCCGGGGGTGGAGGTCCTGCAGCCAGATGTTCTCCACCCCGGGCCCGTCGAGGAAGCACGAGTCGGCGGGGACGACCGTGGAATCCGTCCGGGTGGCGACGCAGGTGTAGCTCACCCCGGGCTCCGTGTCGCCGTCGGCGTTCAGCGCCGTGAGAAACGCCGATCCCGTGAACTGCTGACGCCCGGCCGGACCGAACACCGTCTCCGTCGCGCGGGTGGTCAGCTCGGCCTGCCGTTCGGTGAGCACCAGCGGCCTGAGCAGGCCCGCCTCCCGGATGCCGTGGTTGGGGCTCGCCAGACAGATGAGGTGCCGGACGTGGCGGGCGCCGCCGAGCATCCGCATCCACCAGCGGGCGAGCACACCGCCCTGCGAATGGCCGATGATGATCACCCGGTCCGCCCCAGTCGCGTGCAGGACCTGATCGATGTAGGCCCCTACCTGTTCCGCCGAATCCTCGATCCGGTTCGTGGCCCGGTTGCCGTAGTCCGGGATGAACACCGCCCACCCCAGTGCCCGGAGCTGGGTCGTGAGATCCTCGAAGTCACCGCTGGTGACGGTGGTTCCGTGGATGAGGATGACCGGCCAGGGCCGCTCCGGTGTGGGGCGGGCACGCCAGTCGTCCTCGACCCATCCCCTGACCCGCAGCCGTGCACCGACCGGAACGGAGACGTCCAGTTCCGGGATCAGTCGCGGCAGGCGGGCGGAGAGGTCCCTCAAGCGGGACGACCGTCGTCGTCGGTGCCGAGTGCGGCACGGAGCTTCGCCGCGGCGGCGTCCATCTCCGCCGGGTCAGTCTGATCGGCGGGGATCACGTGCTTGAAGTCGTAGTCGGCCATGCTCGAGGTGGGGAACACGTGGATGTGGGCGTGCGGAACCTCGAAGCCGGCGATGATGTAGCCGGCCCGGGGAACATCGAAGCACTCGGGGATCACCGCGCCCACCATCTGCGCGACCTCATTCAGGTGCCCCCAGGTCCGCTGGTCCAGGTCGGTCCAGCGGTCGACCTCCTCGACCGGGACCACCAGCACGTGCCCGTAGGTCAGGGGCTCGATGGTGAGGAAGGCGACTGCCCTGTCGTCGCGCCAGACGAATCGTCCGGGAATCTCGCCGTTGATGATTTTCGTGAATACGCTGCTCATGCCAACCAAGGGTAGCGGCCCCGGGCCGACCGTGCCGCCCACCGGTTCCGACGGTTCCACGCTCCGGCGGAAACCCGCGACGGTAGGGTGGAGTTCATGCGAATCCTCGTCATCGGATCCGGAGCCCGCGAGCATGCACTGCTGCGTGGCCTGGCACAGGACCCCATCGGACCAGAACTTCACGTCGCCCCGGGCAACACCGGAATGGAGCCCCTGGCGACCCGACACACCGAACTCGACGGCACACCGCTGAAGGTCGATGACCCGGCACAGGTCACCGATCTCGCCGGTCGCATCGGCGCCGACCTCGTGGTCGTCGGTCCGGAGATCCCGCTCGTGGCCGGCGTCGCCGACGCCCTGCGGGACGCGGGGATCGCCGTGTTCGGCCCCGGGCGGGAGGCCGCCCGCATCGAGGGGTCCAAGGCCTTCGCCAAGGACGTGATGGCCGCCGCGGGTGTCGCCACCGCACACGCCGAGGCACTGGAACCCGGTGCCTCCGACGATGAGATCGACGCCGCCATCGACCGTTTCGGACCCGTCTGGGTGGTCAAGGACGACGGACTCGCCGGTGGCAAGGGCGTCGTCGTGACCCGCGACCGGGACGAGGCCGTGGCACATGTCCGTTCCGTCCATTCCTCCGGCAACCCGGTGCTCCTCGAGAGTTTCCTCGACGGGCCCGAGGTGTCCCTGTTCTGTCTCGTCGACGGCACCACCGTCGTCCCTCTCCTGCCCGCCCAGGACCACAAGCGGGTGCGCGACAACGATGAGGGCCCGAACACCGGCGGAATGGGTGCCTACGCCCCGCTTCCGTGGTTGCCGGACGGTGCCGTGGAACAGATCGTGCGTGATGTCGTGGAACCCGTCGCCGGGGAGATGGCGCGCCGGGGCTGCCCCTACTCGGGCCTGCTGTACGCGGGACTCGCGTGGGGAGCCGACGGCCCGGCGGTCGTCGAGTTCAACTGCCGCTTCGGCGATCCCGAGACCCAGGCTGTCCTCGCGCTGCTCGAGACCCCGCTCGCGGAGCTCCTGCGGTCGGTCGCCGACGGCACGCTGGCCGCGCAGCCGCCACTCCGCTGGAGGGACGGGTACGCACTGACCGTTGTTCTCGCGGCCGAGGGCTACCCTGCTTCCCCCCGTTCCGGGGATGTCATCACCGGGGCCGACGTCGACGGTGTCCTGCACGCCGGAACGGCCCGCAACAGCGACGGTGAGCTCGTGTCCGCTGGTGGGCGGGTGCTGTCCATCGTCGGGACCGGCCCTGATCTGGCCGCCGCGCGGGAGGAGGCGTACGGCATCCTCCGGGGAATCAGGATGGCCGGCGGCCACTACCGGTCGGACATCGCCGGACCCGCTGTCGAGGGCCGTATCCGGATCTGACCCGTTCCGGGCCGAGGGGGTCTAGAGTTCTACGGCGTGAGCAGAACTCCCCAAAGACGCGGTTCGGGTACCCCACGGGGTCCCCTCAGCCCGGCCAGGCTCGTGGCCGGTGCATTCGCGGTCCTGATTACCTCCGGAACCCTCCTGCTCCTCCTTCCCGCGGCCCGGGCCGGGGACGGTGGGGCAGATGTCGTGACGGCACTGTTCACCGCGACCTCAGCGGTGTGCCTGACCGGCCTGATCGTCGTTGACACCGCCACCTACTGGTCCCATTTCGGGCAGGCGGTCATCGTCGTCCTGATCCAGCTCGGCGGGCTCGGGATCATGACCCTGGCGACGTTCACCTCGTGGGTCGTCGCCGGCCGGATCGGGGTGAAGTCGCGGCTCAACGCCGCCGCGGAGGGTCGCGGGATCCACCTCGGTGACGTCCGCACCCTCCTCGTCGCCACAGTCACATTCACCTTCGTCGCCGAGTTCATCGTGGCCGTCCTCCTGACCCTCCGCTTCCGGTCCTACGGTTTCGACTGGGCGGCGAGTCTCTGGGAGGGCGGATTCCACGCGGTCTCGGCGTTCAACAACGCGGGTTTCGGACTGCGCAGCGACAACCTCGTGCCCTACGCCCGGGACAGCGGAATCGTGCTGCCCGTCGCCGGGGCGATCATCATCGGTGGTCTCGGCTACCCGGTGCTGCTGGAGATCGCACTGCGGACACGTCGCCGGTCCCAGGGCATCACCAGGTTGCCCCAGATGTCGCTGACGGCCCGATTCGCCTTGACCGGCACCACGATCCTGCTCATGATCGGCTGGATCGGTTACGCAGTGCTGGAATGGCGCGGGGTCTTCGCCGAATTCGGTGTCAGGGACAAGCTCCTCAACTCGTTCTTCCAGTCGGTGACCACCAGGACCGCGGGCTTCAACACCGTCGATCTCGGCGAGTTCCACCCTTCGAGTCTGCTGCTCACCGACGTACTCATGTTCGTCGGCGGTGGCTCAGGTGGTACCGCCGGCGGCGTGAAGGTGACCACCGTCGCCGTCCTTGTCGCCGTCGTCATGGCCGAGATCCGCGGTGCGGAACACGTCTCGGCCTACAGTCGCCGGATCCCGCAGCGGACGATCCGGCAGGCGCTCACCGTCATCGTCCTCGCCGGGGTGTCGGTGGCCGGCTCCATCGGGGTCATGCTGCTGCTCGCGCCCGAGATAGAGACGAACCGCATAGTCTTCGAGGTGGTCAGCGCATTCGCCACGGTCGGCCTGTCCACCGGAATAACAGCGGACCTGCCCGCGGCGGGCCAGCTGCTTCTCGTCCCGCTCATGTACGCCGGCCGTATCGGCCCGATCACGCTCGTCGCGGCGCTCGCAGCCCGCAACCGCAACGGCATCCTCTACTCACATCCAGTCGAAAGGCCCCACATTGGTTAGCTTCCTGCAACGCCGCTCACTGCCCCCCGTCGTCATCCTCGGCCTCGGGCGTTTCGGTATGGCCCTCGGGGAGGAGCTCGTCGCCTCCGGCGTCGAGGTTCTCGGGGTCGACGACCGGGAGGACGTGGTCTCCACCGCGGCCGGCATCCTCACCCACGCCACCATCGCGAACACAACCAACATCGAGGCCCTGCGCCAGCTGTCGGTGCACGAATGCCAGCGTGCCGTCGTCGGTATCGGATCCAACATGGCGGCCTCCCTGCTCACCGCCTCCGCCGTCATCGAGCTCGGTGTCCCCAACGTATGGGCGAAGGCGGACGGTGACGCGCACGCGAAGATCCTCACCCAGATCGGGGTCCACCACGTCATCCGGCCCGAACGGGACACAGGGCGCCGGATCGCCCACCTCATGACGGGCAACGTCGAGGAGTACGCCGAGTTCGACCGGGACTTCGCCGTCGTCAAGCTCGCCCCGCCGATGTCGATGCTCGGGAAACAGATCAGCGCCGTACCCCCGGGAATCCACATCGTCGCGGTCCGGCACCCCGGGGCCCGGTTCGTCGTGGCGCGAACCGATGAGACCATCCGGTCCGGTGACCTCGTGATCGCGGCCGGAGACCCCGAGGTGCTGGAGGCGTTCGTCGCGGCGGGCTGACCCACCCGAACCGGTTGTTCCCCCGTCCGTCGCGCCGCGGCGTGCGATAATGGCCGCGTGCCCGCAAAGAAGAAGATCGCCAACGTCCTGTCCACCCGCTACGCCTCCACCGAGCTCACCAACCTGTGGAGCCCCGAAGCCAAGATCATCATGGAGCGCCAGCTCTGGATCGCGGTCATGAAGGCCCAGAAGGACCTCGGGGTGGACATCCCCGCGGATGCCATCGCCGCTTACGAGAAGGTCATCGACCGGGTCGACCTGGAATCGATCGCCGAGCGAGAGCGCGTCACCCGCCACGACGTGAAGGCCCGCATCGAGGAGTTCAACGCCCTCTCCGGACACGAGCAGATCCACAAGGGCATGACCAGCCGGGACCTGACCGAGAACGTCGAGCAGCTGCAGATCCACCGCTCCCTCGAGCTCGTCCGGGACAAGGCTGTCGCCGTCATCGCACGTCTCGGGGAGCGCGCCGCGGAGTACCAGTCGGTCGTCATGGCCGGACGCTCCCACAACGTCGCCGCCCAGGCCACCACCCTCGGCAAGCGGTTCGCCTCCGCCGCGGACGAGATGCTCGTCGCCGTCGAACGCACCGAGGGGCTGCTCGCCCGCTACCCGCTGCGCGGCATCAAGGGCCCGATGGGAACCGCCCAGGACATGCTCGACCTCATGGGCGGCAACGAGACGAAACTCGCCTCCCTGGAGACCCGGATCGCCGATCACCTCGGCTTCTCCCGGGTGTTCGACTCGGTCGGTCAGGTCTACCCGCGTTCCCTCGACTTCGACGCGGTCTCCGCCCTCGTCCAGCTGGGTGCCGGGCCCTCATCCCTGGCGCACACCATCCGGCTGATGGCCGGTAACGAGACCGTCACCGAGGGCTTCAAGGAGGGGCAGGTCGGTTCCTCCGCCATGCCGCACAAGATGAACGCCCGCTCCTGCGAGCGGGTCGGCGGGCTGCAGATCATCCTCCGCGGCTACCTCACCATGCTCGCGGACCTGTCCGGCCAGCAGTGGAACGAGGGCGACGTGTTCTGTTCCGTCGTCCGCCGGGTCGCGTTGCCCGACGCCTTCTTCGCGCTCGACGGACAGTTCGAGACCTTCCTCACCGTACTCGACGAGTTCGGCGCCTTCCCCGCGATGATCGACCGCGAGCTCGAGCGCTACCTGCCGTTCCTGGCCACCACCCGCATCCTCATGGCCGCCGTCCGCGCGGGCGTCGGCCGGGAGACCGCCCACGAGGTGATCAAGGACAACGCCGTGGCCTGCGCCCTGAACATGCGGGAGAACGGCGGGGAGCAGGATCTGGTCGAGCGTCTCGCCGCGGACGACCGGCTCCCACTCGACCGGGCGCAGCTCACCGAGGCGCTGGCCGACCGGCACGCGTTCATCGGCGCCGCGGAGAGCCAGGTCTCCAGGGTCCTCACCCGGATCCAGGACCTGGTCAACCGGTATCCCGTGGCGGCCGCATACCGTCCGGGCGAGATCCTCTGACAGTCGCCGGGACGCCGGCGCACAGCTGACTGACAGGATCCCGCAAGCACATTCGGGGTTCGACGCGCTAGATTCGTCGGCATGATCGAACTACCCGCCATCCCGCTCACGGGGCCCGTCGCTGTAGCGGTGACCGTTTTCGTCCTCACGGCAGCCGGTGTCCTCGCGGCCGTGGGGGCCCGCAGGTCCGAACTCAGGCGCCGGACCCTGTGGGCGGCCGTCGCGGGCCTCGCGCTCACCGTTTGCTCCTGGCTGATCATCGAACACGTCTGGCGGCCGTTCCCGGACTCGCTGCCCTTCCGGATCTATCTCGCCGGTTCGGTGGCGTTCTTCGTCGTCGCCGCTCTGGTGCTGCAGAAGGGCAGGCGGCTGATTCTGGTCATCCCGGCGGTTCTCGGGGTGGCGGCCACGGCGGCGGTCGTCAACCAGATCTACCAGAGCTATCCCACGCTGCGGTCCCTGGATCCGTCCCCCGTCGCGGTGCAGATGAGCTACCCGGAGTTCCGGGATCTGACCCGGGCCCCGCAGATCAAGGGCCATGACGCCGCCGCACTCGTTACCCTCCCGCTGGATGCGACGGAATCGAAGTTCACGCACCGCGACGCGATCGCCTGGATCCCCCCGGTGTACTTCTCCGACCCCGAAGTGAAGCTTCCGGTCATCGTGCTGCTCGCCGGGAACCCCGGCGCCCCGGACCAGTGGTTCAACGCCGGTGGTGCCAGTGACACCCTCGCGGACTACCAGGCCCGGCACGGCGGCGTCACCCCGATCGTGATCAGCGTGGACGGCACCGGGAGCTTCGGCGCGAATCCGCTGTGCATCAACGGTGAGCGGGGACAGGTCCAGACCTGGCTCGCCGTCGACGTCCCCGCGGGGATCCGGGAGAAACTGCGGGTCGACCCCGACCAGTCCCGGTGGACGATCGGGGGACTGAGCTACGGTGGGACGTGCTCGCTGCAGGTTCTGGTCAACCATCCGGACTCCTACGGCGCCTTCCTCAACTACTCCGGGCAGGCTGAACTCGGCACCGGCAACCACAGGGAGACCGTCGACGAGTACTTCGGCGGCAGCGAACTCTCCTTCATCCGGGCGAACCCCGCGGATCAGCTGGCCGAGGCCATCAGGGAGGGATCCACCGCCTACACCGGGATCGCCGGACGTTTCGTCGCCGGTGAGGACGACCACGAGGCGATAGAGGACCTGAAGATGATGCAGAAGGTGACCAGTGACGCGGGGATGCAGACCGAGTTCCTGACGGTCCACGGAAGCCACGACTACAAGACCTGGCGCAACGCGTTCCGGGAGACCCTCGACTTCGCGGCCCAGCGGGGTGGTCTGAACCGATGACCGGAGTGACACGGGAAACAGAACGACGGAACACGCCACGGACTGTGGGACGCAGTGCCGTACGTGGTGTGTCGACCGGCATCCACTGGGCGGGAGCTCTCCTCGTCGGTGCACCGGTCACCCTCACCGCGCTCGTCATCAACTGGCTGCTGTTCATCATCTGGAGAGGTGACGGCAACGCGTTGGAGGACGCGTTCGGCGCGGCCGCCCCGAGCCTCCACCCCTGGGCGGTACTCACCGCGGGTCTGACCGGACCCACGGTGTCGACCGTGGTCCTCGGCTCACTGGCGCTGGTGTCCCTGGGGCTGCTGGCCGAAAGGCGACTGGGTAGTTACCGGTACGCCATCGCCGCGGTCGTCATCCAGGCGTTCGCGGTGATCGTCGGGCTCACCGCGGCGCAGGCGGTCGTCGCCACCGGTAGTCACTGGGGTGGGATCCTCGACGGCCAGCACACCCTCACGCCGGTGTCCTGGACGTTCGGAACCGCGGCGTTCGCCTCGGCCTGGATGAAGGCTCTCTGGCGGCGCAGGGTCCGGGCCGTCGTCCTCGCTTTCTCCCTGACCCTGTTCCTCTACTCCGGGATCGTCGCGGACTTCGTGCGTCTCGCGGCGGTGATCATCGGGCTGCTCATCGGGCAGTGGCTGGTGGAGCGTTCCCTCCGGTTGGGATCCATCTCCTTCCGCGAGGGCCGGACACTGCTCGCGATCGCGATGCTCGCCGTCGCGGTCGGCCCCCTCGTCGCGGGACTCAACCCCGATTCCGCGGGCCCCTTGTCCGGTGTGGCGGTCCTGACCTTCGATCCGGGCATAAGTCCGCGTCACGCCCTCGAGATCTGCGGTGCCCAGCCGAACTCGATGGCCTGCGCCGAGGCGACGAATGAACTACGGGAGTCGGGGCTCGGTCCGTTCCTGCTCAACCAGCTTCCGGTCATTCTCATGGCCGTCATCGCCCTCGGGATCTCCCGCGGACGGCGGCTCGCGTTCGGGGTCGCCCTGCTCACCCTGTCCGCGACCGTCGTTGTCCTGACCCTCGAGATGCTGGCGCTCTTCGAGGAGTTCGGTGGTGGCGTGTACGCCTGGTCGAGTCTCGCCGGTGTCGTTTTGCCGTGGGTCGTCATCCTCGCACTGCTGGTCCGCTACCGTCGGCTCTTCCGGGTCCGTGTGCACCGGGGTGCCGTGCACGCCCTGATCCGCAGGATCCTGCTGCTCCTCCTCGGTACCGGGATGGCGTGGATCCTGGGTGCCTTCCTCCTCCGGGACGACTTCCTCCCGCGAGCGGAGCTACCGTCGATCCTCCGCTCCTGGCTGTCGCACTACATACCACCGGTGCTCGGCGACAACATCGACCACAATCTCATTCCGGTCGGGGCACTGAGCTGGATGCTGTCAGTCTGGATCGGTGTCATCTTCTGGGCCGGGGTCACCGTCGCGTTGTACGCCGCAATGACCTCCGCGGAGAACCCGGGAGATGTGCGCAGTCGTGCCCGTGCGGCGGAGTTGCTCGGGTCGGGCACCGGCGACCACCTCTCCGCGATGACGATGTGGCCCGGCAACCGGTACTTCCTCACCGATGACGGATACGTGGCCTACCGGGTGCACGCCGACGTGGCGGTCACCGTCGGGGAACCGGTCGTGACGGGGGACACTGACCCGCAGGATCTCGCCCGCCGCTTCGAGGACTTCGCGGCCAGCCGTGGCCGCCGGGTCGCCTGGTACTCGGTCCGCGCCGGGTTCGCGGAGGCCCGTGCTTCCGCGGACTACCAGGCGGTGCAGGTGGCCTCGGAAGCCGTCTGCGACACCACCGCGGTCGAGTTCCGGGGCAAGAAGTTCCAGGACGTCCGCACGGCGCGGAACCGCGCCGGGAAAGAGGGGATCCGGGCGGAGTGGACATCGTGGAATGAACTCACTCCCGGGATCCGGGAGCAGATCATCGAGCTGAGCGAGGAATGGGTCGCGGACAAGGCGCTGCCGGAGATGGGTTTCACCCTCGGTGGCGTCAATGAGATCGTCGCCCCGGATGTCGCACTGATGCTCGCCCTCGACGGGGAGAACCGGGTGCACGGGGTGACGAGCTGGTTGCCGGTGCGTCGCGACGGCGAGGTCGTGGGGCGGATGCTGGACTTCATGCGTCGGGACACCGAGGGGTTCCGACCGGTCGTGGAGTTCCTCATCGCCGAGACCATGCTGCAGGCCCAGTCGGACGGACTCGAGTGGATCTCCCTGTCGGGAGCCCCCCTCGCCCATACGGGGGCGGTGGACACAGGTGGGGTCGCGGCCGTGCTGGACCGCGTCGGCGCGTTCCTGGAGCCCCTCTACGGGTTCAAGTCGCTGGCCGCGTTCAAGTCGAAGTTCCATCCCCGACACGAGTCCTGGTACCTCTGCTACCGCGATGAACTTGCGTTGCCGTCGATCGCGGTCGCGGTCGGACGGTGCTATGTGCCACAGATGGAGGTCAGCCAGGCCGTTCACGTGGCGCGGGTATGGGCACGGGGCTAGACTGTGTCCACATGCGCCCCGAACTCTCCCAGTACAACCACCTCTCAGCGGGAAAGGTCCGCGAGATCTACGAGATCGACGATGACAACCTGCTGATGGTCGTGTCCGACCGCATCTCCGCGTACGACCACATCCTCGAGACGGAGATCCCCGACAAGGGCCGCATCCTGACGGCGATGAGCGTCTGGTTCTTCGACGCCATCGATTTCCCGAACCATCTCGCGGGCCCCATCGACGACGAGCGGATCCCGGAGGAGGTCCTCGGCCGGGCTCTCGTGTGCCGGAAGCTGGAGATGATCCCCTTCGAGTGCGTGGCCCGTGGCTATCTCACCGGCTCGGCGCTGACCGAGTACCAGGAGACCGGGTCGGTCTGCGGGATCGAGCTTCCGGAGGGGCTGCGGGAATCCTCCCGACTCCCGCAGCCGATCTTCACCCCGGCGACCAAGGCCGAACTCGGGGACCACGACGAGAACGTCACCTTCGAGGAGGTGGCCGAGCGTCTCGGTGAGGCCCGTGCGACGGAACTCCGGGACGCGACGCTCGCCATCTACACCCGTGCCGCCGAGCTCGCCCTCGAGCACGACCTGATCCTCGCGGACACCAAGTTCGAGTTCGGTGTCGACGAGGACGGCAGCCTCGTGCTCGCCGACGAGGTGCTGACCCCGGATTCCTCCCGGTACTGGCCCGCGGACGACTACGAGGAGGGCAAGGTCCAGCCCAGTTTCGACAAGCAGTTCGTCCGCAACTGGCTCACGGGCCCGAAGTCCGGGTGGGACAAGTCCTCGAACACACAGCCGCCACCACTGCCCGGTGGTGTCGTCGAGGCCACCCGGGAGCGCTACATCGAGGCGTATGAGCGGGTGTCCGGAGAGAAGTTCGGTAACTGGATCGGATCCTGCGTCTGACCCGGCAGGCAATGCCCGGAGCCCCGCCGGGGACCGTTGAAAACGGCCCCGGCGGGGCTCTTCCCGTCACACCCCCACAATATTGTCTACTACGCCACATTCTCCCTGATTAGTTAAGTCACACCTTCCTTAGGGGAGGCTCAGCTGGTAATAATGATGCGGTACAAAAATTGCCGCCCCGCACCGTCAGAGAGTGGGACGGCAACCGTTTTCTCTCACCAGCAGGAGAACCATGAAGTTGCACATCAAGTCAGCGGGCGCGGCACTGGCCGCAGCAGCCCTCGTCCTCGCCGGATGCGGCGGTGCCGACGATGACGCCGCCAAGGACGGGGCCGCCGGCTCCGCGGACAAGTCCACGGAGTCCTCGTCGGAGAAGGAGAGCACCTCAGCACGTGAGGCGTCAGACGGTGGGATCACCATCACCGACGTCGAGGGACGCACCGTCACCTTCGATTCCCTCCCCGAGCGGATCATTCTCGGTGAGGGCCGGGGCGTGTTCGCCACCGCCATCCTCGACAAGGACGATCCGTTGGACAAGGTTGTCGCCATGGGCTCCGATCTGAAGAGCGGAGCCCCGGGCTACTACGAGAACCTCGTCGAGGCGTACCCCAGGGCCGGCGAGGTCCCGGAGATCGGAAACATCGCCAAGGGTGACGTGACGGTGGAGAATCTCGTGTCCTACCAACCGGATGCCCTCGTGATCACCGCAGACCACTACTCCGCGGCCAAGACCACCGGCATGCTCGACAAGATCGACGCCGCCGGAATCAAGTACATCGTCACCGACTTCCGTCAGCACCCGATGACGAACACCACCGTCTCGGTCACCGCGCTGGGTGAACTGCTCGGCAAGGAGGACGCGGCCACCTCGTTCAACAAGGAGTGGAACTCCGTCGTCGACCGCGTGAAGGAGCGGGTGGCTGAGACGGACTCCCGACCGTCCACGTTCCTCTGGCGCGCCGCAGGTCTGAAGGACTGCTGCGCCACCTTCGGCAAGGCCAACCTCGGTGAGATGATCACCGTCGCCGGTGGCGACAATCTCGCCGACCACATCATCGACACCGAGTCCGGTGACATCACCGCCGAGAAACTCATCGACGAGCAGCCGGAGATCATCATCGCCACCGGCGGCACCTGGTCGAAGCAGAACGACAAGCCTCAGGCGGTCCCCCACGCCGATCTCGGTTACGGCGTCAGCGAGGAGACCTCCCGCGACACGTTGAGGGGTCTGCTGGAGACACCCGGCCTGAGCGAACTCGACGCCCCGGGAGACGGCAGGTTCTACGGCGTCTGGCACCAGTTCTACGATTCTCCCTTCAACTACATCGCACTCGAGCAGTTCGCCAAGTGGATTCACCCGGATAAGTTCGAGGATGTCGACCCCGCAGCGGACTGGGATGACGCGAACAGCAAGTACCTCCCGTTCCCGGCCGACGGCACGTTCTTCATCGGGATCAACTGACCCCGGAACCGTCCGAAAACGTGAATTCCCGGAAAACCGTCACCCCGTCGGGACCGCCTACCGGCGGGGTGCACGCATCCCCGTCCCCGTCAACCGCGCCGGGCGTCGGCGACATCGTCGCCGACCACCGCAGAACCGCCAGATTCCGGTGGTTCGTCATAGCGCTCCTCACCGTGCTCGCCGTCGGTGCATTCATCATCTCCACCATCGTCGGGCCGATAGACCTCAGTGTCCGTGACGTCATTGTCGGCCTGGTCAACCCGGATTCCCTCGACTCGACCGGACGCACCGTCCTCTGGCGACTGCGCCTGCCGATGTCGGTGATGGCCGTTCTCGTCGGTATGGGACTTTCACTCGCAGGTGCCCAGATGCAGACCATCCTGGGGAACCCCCTCGCCGAGCCCTTCACCCTCGGGGTGTCGGCCGCGGCCGCGTTCGGCGGTGCAGCGGCGATCGTCCTCGGTGTCGTCATCATCGATCAACCCCAGTTCAACCTGGCCGCGACGGCGTGGGTGGCCGCCATCGTGGCCACCGGTCTCATCGTCGTGGCCAGCGTGGTCAGGGGGGCGAGTGCCGAGACGATGATCCTTCTCGGTATCGCCCTGGTGTTTCTCTTCCAGGCTCTGCTCGCTCTCATGCAGTACCGCGCCACCACCGAGGCACTCCAGCAGATCGTCTTCTGGACGATGGGGTCCCTGACCCGCGCCACCTGGGCGGGCAACACCATCATGGCTGTCGTGCTGGGCGTCTCCCTCCCGATCTTCGGGGTGCTGTCCTGGCGGTTGACCGCCCTGCGTCTCGGCGATGCGCGGGCGACGGCGATGGGGGTCAACGTCGCCCGGCTCCGTGTGGTCGTGCTCGTCATGGTCTCCCTGATCGCCGCCACCACGGTCGCGTTCTCCGGGGTGATCGGATTCGTCGGTCTCGTCGGTCCGCATGTCGCCCGCACCCTGGTGGGGGAGGATCAGCGCTACTTCATCCCCGCCTCGCTCGCCGCGGGCGCGCTGATGCTCTCGGCGGCGCACGCCGTCAGCCTCATCATCGTTCCGGGAGTGGCCATCCCCATCGGCATCATCACCGCACTCGTGGGTGTCCCGAGCTTCATCGCCATCATCATGTCCCGGAGGAGGTCGATGTGGTGAACGACAACCGTGGCTCCCGCGTTGTTCTCGAACTGTCCGGCCTCACCGTCGGGTACGGGCGCAGACGCGTCATCGAGGATTTCACCGCGACCCCCGTTTCCGGTGGGCATGTCGTCGGGCTCCTCGGTCCGAACGCATCCGGTAAGTCGACGCTGATCAAGTCCATCGCCGGCATCCACGGGACGGTCGGGGGGACCATCCGCGCGCGGGTGGACGGCGTGACACGCGACGGGCGTTCCCTGCGCCGGATCGTCGGCTACGTACCTCAGGACCTGCCTGACACCGCGGCACTGACGGCGTTCGAGACGGTACTGATCGCCGCACGTCGGGCCCGCAGTGTCCGGGGCATCGACATCCCCGCCGTGGAACTGGCGGGTCGGGCGATGACGGAGCTCTCCATCGGAGAGCTCGCCGGCAGATACATCTCCGAACTGTCCGGTGGGCAGCGTCAGCTCACCGCGGTGGCTCAGATGCTCGTCGCACGACCCGACGTGATGCTGCTCGATGAGCCCACGTCCGCGCTCGACCTGCACCGCCAGCTGTTCCTGCTGGAGATGATCAGACGCCTGGCCGCGGAGAGCGGTGCAGTGGTGCTCATGGCCATCCACGACATCAACCTGGCGGCCCGCTTCTGCGGCGAACTGCTGGTGATGAAGGACGGTCGCGTCGTCGCACAGGGGGAGCCCCGCACGGTTCTCACCCCGGAGCTCCTGGCCGAGGTGTACGGCGTGGATGCGGAGATCCTCGACCACGGTGGAGTCCCCGTGGTCGCCCCGGTCGCGGTCTGAGCCCCGGGCCGGCCGATCTCCGGCCCGGGCAGCGAGAGAACGGCACCCACCCCCGGCCGGGAGGTGGGTGCCGTTCTCGTGGTGGCCGCCGCACGGTCGGCGTGCACCGGCGATGGATCAGCCCGCGGTCGTCGTCAGCGGCACATTGAGATCGAACACCGCCACGCCGATGGTCATCACGAGGACCGTGATCAGGACCAGGGCGATGAGGTTCAGCCAGATACCCGTCTTGACCATGTTGTTCATGGACACGTAGCCGGAGCCGTAGGCGATGGCGTTCGGCGGGGTGGCCACGGGCAGCATGAAGGCGGAGGTCGCTGCCAGCGCGACCGGGATGGCCAGGTACATCTGGTTCATGCCCAGTCCGACGGCGACGCCACCGACGACGGGAAGGAATGTGGCCGCGGTCGCGGTGTTGGACGTGAACTCCGTGAGGATCAGGACGATACCGGCGACCACGAGGATCAGCAGGAAGATCGGCAGGCTGTCCAGGTATCCGACACGGGTACCGATCCACTCGGAGAGGCCGGTGCCGGAGAACTGCTTGGACAGCGCCAGTCCACCACCGAAGAGCAGGAGCACGCCCCAGGGCAGCTCGAGGGCGGTGTGCCAGTCGAGCAGCGGTGTGCCCTTCTTCAGGTCCGCGGGGATGATGAACAGCAGGATGCCGACGACCATGGCGATCACGGCGGAGCTGAAGTTGTCCGCGAAGGTCGAGCCCTTGAACAGCAGCGGGATACCGATCCAGGACACCGCGGCGAGAACGAAGATGACTCCGACGAGCTTTTCACCGGTGGACATCGACCCCATGGCCTCGAGCTCCCGGTTCATCATCTCCCGGCCGCCCGGGATGTGGTCGACCTCGGGCTTGAACAGCACCTTCACCAGGACGAACCAGCAGACGAGCATGAGGACGACGGCGAGCGGCACTCCGACGAGCATCCACTCACCGAAACCGATGGGATGTCCCTGATCCGCCATGTAGCCGGCGAGCAGCGTGTTCGGCGGGGTACCGATGATGGTGCCCAGCGAGCCGATGGACGCGGCGTAGGCGATGCCCAGCATCAGGGCGATACCGAAGTTCGTCTTCGGCGGCTCCGCCGGGCCGCCCTCGGAATCGTCCAGGGCGGCGGGATCCTCGCCCAGTTCGCGGCGCTTGTCGGCGTCGAGGCTGTTGTTGATCAGGGTGAGCACGGAGACACCGATGGGCAGCATCATCACGGCGGTCGCGGTGTTGGACACCCACATGGAGAGGAAACCCGTGGCGATCATGAATCCGAGGATGATCGTCGCGGAGGAGGTCCCCATCATCTTGACGATGTGCAGGGAGATGCGCCGGTGCAGATTCCAGCGCTGCATCGCGAGCGCCAGCATGAACCCGCCCATGAACAGGAAGATCACCGAGGATGTGTAGGCGCCGGAGAACTCCTTGATCTGGGCCACGTTGAAGGCCGGGAACAGCACCAGCGGCAGGAGCGCGGTGATCGGGATCGGGATCGCCTCCGTCATCCACCACGCGCCCATCAGGACGGCGATGGCCGCGGTGGAGCGCATCTCGTGGGTGGTGGATTCCTGGGGCATGATCCAGTAGACCAGCGCAGCCAGGACCACACCGGCGATGAGCCCCACCCGCTGCCGGATCACCTCCTTGCGCTCCGCGGGTTCGGCCAGCTGCCCCGGGGACTTCTCGGGTGCGCCGGGACCGATGTCGTGGTGTTCGAACGGGTCGACGTCACCATGTGACTTCGCTGAGAGATAGGGGTGCGACACGATGGACTCGTGGTCGCCGATGTTGTCGATCGGTTTGGACATGGTGCCTCTTTCAACTGTGTGCGTCACAGCGGGTGCCTGCGGGTGGTCGGTGTTCCACTACGACAGCGGAACCGGGCATCCGGACCGGGGCCGTCATCTGGTTCCGGGGGCGCGGTGCAGGTACTCCGTCTGCTTCCGGGGCGAGACGGTGTTCAACCTAAATGTAACGTGAGAGCCTGTTTGACAGGTAACAATCGACTCTGCAGTATGGCTCCGGTCTCTGAGGTGTGGCGAAACCGGTGGTCAGTGCTACCTAAAACTGAAATGTCGGGGGTGGCTAAAGGGGGGTTGATTTTCCTGTGCTTATGCTGTCGATCAGCTGACAAGGGAACGCGGTGTGATCCTCCGCGCCCACTGGTCGGGCGGGCGGAACCGGGCCGGCGTTCGACGGGGTCGGCGGGTAGCATCGGCACAATGGACACCGCAGATTCCGGAGTACGACAAGCCGACGAAACGAACACCGCGCAGCCGCCGCTGGCGGCCCGGCACCCGATCATCCGGGAGCACCACGGTTACCGCCTCGTGGACGACTACGAGTGGCTGCGGGACAAGGAATCGGAGGAGACCCTCGCCCATCTGCGTGCGGAGAACGCCTACACCGACGTGATGACCGCCGATCTGGACGCTCTGCGGGAGAACATCTTCACCGAGATCAAATCCCGTGTGAAGGAGACGGACATGTCCGTCCCCACCCGTTCCGGCGGGTGGTGGTACTTCGGACGGACCGTCGAGGGGTCGAGCTACGGCATCTCCTGCAGGGTTCCCGCGGAACCCGGGGCCGACGCCTGGGTGCCACCGGTCATCCCCGAGGACGGCACGCTCGAAGGGGAGACGGTCATCCTCGACTCCAACGAACTCGCCGAGGGGCACGAGTTCTTCGCCCTCGGGGCGTCGAGTGTGACCCGTTCAGGCCGCTACCTCGCCTACTCGGTGGACACCACCGGCGACGAGCGCTTCACCCTCCGGATCAAGGACCTCCGGACCGGTCAGCTCCTCGACGACCGACTGGAGGGCATCTCCTACGGTGCGACGTGGGTGGGGGAGGACTACATCTTCTATCAGCGTGTCGACGAGGCCTGGCGGCCGGACTCCGTCTGGCGGCACAGGGTGGGTACCCCGATGGAGCATGACGTACGGGTGTTCCACGAGCCGGACGAACGGTTCTGGACCGGCGTCGGGACCTCCCGCAGTGAGAGATTCGTGATCATCAGCACCGGGTCCAAGACCACGAGCGAGACCTGGGTGCTGGACATGGACGACCCGACGGGTGAGTTCCGGTGTCTGCTCCCACGCGAGAACGGAATCGAGTACGACGTCGACCACGCGGTCATCGGGGGTGAGGACCGCTGGCTGGTCACCCACAACGCCGACGGGCCGAACTTCGCGGTCGGGGAGTGCGCCGTCGGTGAATTCACGGACCTGCGCTCGCTGCGCCAGCTGGTGCCGCACCGTGACGACGTCCGGATCGAGGGCGTCGACACCTACCGCGACTTCATCGTCCTGGCCTACCGCGCCGGGGCCATCGGCCGGGTCGCGGTCATGCGGCTGGATGGCGTCGACGGGTACGGCACCTTCGAGGAGATCCGCTTCGACGAGGAACTGAGCAGTGTCGGCGCCGGCGGGCAGCCCGAGTGGGACGCCCCCGTCATCCGGCTCAGCTACACCTCCTTCGTCACCCCGGCGCAGCTGTACAACTACACCGTCGCGACGGGCGAACGGGTGCTGCTGAAGGAACAGGAGGTCCGCGGCGGCTATGACCCGCGGGACTACACGACGACCCGCCTGTGGGTCACGGCCCGCGACGGCGCCCGGATCCCCGTGTCCCTCCTGCACCGCACCGATCTCGACCTGACCCGCCCGAACCCGACGCTGCTCTACGGGTACGGGTCCTATGAATCCTCCATGGACCCCGGCTTCTCGGTGTCGTGGCTGTCGATGCTCGACCGCGGCATGATCACCGCCTTCGCCCACATCCGCGGCGGCGGGGAGATGGGCCGCCTCTGGTACGACAACGGCAAGACGATGTCGAAGAAGAACACCTTCACCGACTTCATCGACGTCGCGGACGACCTCCTGGACCGGCGGGTGACCACCCGCGACCAGCTCGTCGCCCTCGGCGGATCCGCGGGCGGCCTGCTCATGGGGGCGGTCGCGAACATGGGTGGCGACCGGTTCCGGGCCATCGAGGCGGTCGTGCCGTTCGTCGACCCCCTGACGAGCATGCTGATGCCGGAACTGCCGCTCACCGTCACCGAGTGGGAGGAGTGGGGGGACCCGCTGCACGACAAGGCCGCGTACGAGTACATGGCCTCCTACGCCCCCTACGAGAACATCACGGCCGGGCCGTACCCGAACATCCTCGCCGTGGCCTCGCTGAACGACACCCGGGTGCTCTACGTCGAACCGGCGAAGTGGATCGCCAAGCTCCGCGTCACCGCGACGTCGGGCGAGTTCCTGCTCCGCACGGAGATGTCCGCCGGGCACGGCGGGGTCTCCGGCCGCTACGAGCGCTGGCGGCAGACCGCGTTCGAGTACGCGTGGCTGATCAACCAGGCGACGGGCCGCACCGAGTGACCCGCAGTGACGCGTGTCGAGGTCCGTTCATGCCCGGGTGGCGTGAGGGCTTCGGCCCCGCATGGGGGTGATTGAGGGGGTTGGTGGACAGGGGTAGATTCGGACATACCCCCTGAATACAGCGTTTTTGCTGCCGGGCCTGAGCTGGTCGTAGATCGTGCCGGTCGGCCGGTGCCCAACGGGAGTAGGAGATTCGGTTCCGGGGGCGTTGCTCCGGGGTGGTCGTGGGCGTACTGTCACCACATCGCCGGGCGCGCCCCGGCCACGTACCAACCCACCACGGGCCGGAGCCAGCCTCCGGCCCCGCTCATGAATGGACTCCCCATGACGCAATCCGGTTCCCTGCCCGTCGCGCAGGGTCCCACCTCCTCCGGCCCGCGGATCGCCGAGCCGAAGACGAAGAAGGACAGCACCCACTGGCTCTACATCGCGGTCATCGTCGCAGTGGTCGCCGGCATCGCCTTCGGTCTGATCGCCCCCGGGACCGCCGCCGGTTTCAAGGTCGTCGGCACGATGTTCGTGTCCCTGATCAAGATGATGATCTCCCCGGTGATCTTCTGCACCATCGTTCTCGGCATCGGCTCCGTCCGGGCGGCGGCCTCCGTCGGCAAGGCCGGCGGCATCGCGCTCACCTACTTCATCACGATGTCCACCTTCGCCCTCGGCATCGGCCTGCTCGTCGGAAACCTGATCCAGCCCGGTGACGGTCTGAACATCGAGGCCACCCGGGACGCGGGACAGAGCTTCGCGTCCAAGGCCGAGCACGGCGGCGGCACCATCGGCTTCATCCAGTCGATCATCCCCGAGACGATCTTCTCCGCACTGACCTCCGGTTCCGTCCTGCAGACCCTCTTCATCGCCCTCCTCGTCGGCTTCGCCCTCCAGTCCCTCGGGCGCACCGGGGAACCGATCCTCGCCGGCATCGCGCACCTGCAGAAGCTCGTGTTCAAGATGCTGACGATGATCCTCTGGCTCGCCCCGATCGGCGCGTTCGGCGCCATCGCCGGCGTCGTCGGTGCCACCGGCATCGACGCGGTCAAGCAGCTCGCGATCCTCATGATCGCGTTCTACATCACCTGCGTGATCTTCATCTTCGGAGTCCTCGGCGCCGTGCTCCGCGTCTTCGGCGGCTTCAGCATCTTCAAGCTGGCGAAGTACCTGGCCCGCGAGTACCTGCTCATCGTCGCGACGTCGTCCTCCGAGTCCGCCCTGCCGAACCTCATGCGCAAGATGGAGCACATCGGCGTCGAGAAGCCCACCGTCGGCATCGTCGTCCCCACCGGCTACTCCTTCAACCTCGACGGCACGGCGATCTACCTCACGATGGCGTCGATCTTCATCTCCGACGCGATGAACAAGCCGCTCGCCATGGGTGAGCAGATCAGCCTGCTCGTCTTCATGATCATCGCGTCCAAGGGCGCCGCGGGCGTCTCCGGTGCGGGTATCGCCACCCTCGCGGCCGGCCTCCAGTCCCACCGCCCCGAGCTCCTCGACGGTGTCGGCATCATCGTCGGCATCGACCGGTTCATGTCCGAGGCCCGCGCGCTGACCAACTTCTCCGGCAACGCCGTGGCCACCCTGCTGGTCGGCCGCTGGACCGGGACGATCGACAGTCAGCGCGTCCACGACGTCCTCGACGGGAAGATCCCCTACATCGAGTCCGAGGTGGACGACACCGTCGACCTGAAGAACCCGACCGTGGTCAACCCCGCCACGGAGCGGCTCCAGCCCACCCCGCAGGTGGACCTGGACGCCTACCGGAGCCACTAGACTCGGACGGTATGAGTTCCCTCCACGACATTCCCGTGACCACCCTCGACGGCCGTGACACCACCATGGCCGACTGGGCGGGCCACGTCCTGCTCATCGTCAACACCGCCAGCGAGTGCGGTCTGACCGGACAGTACGAGGGGCTGCAGGACATCTACGACGAATTCCGCATGCGCGGCTTCTTCGTCATCGGTGTCCCCTGCAACCAGTTCGGCGCGCAGGAACCGGGCGACGCCGGAGAGATCGCCGAGTTCTGCTCCTCGATGTACGGCGTGTCCTTCCCGCTGCTCGCCAAGACGGACGTCAACGGGGAGAACGAGCACCCCCTCTACACCTTCCTCAAGAAGGAGACCGGTGGGGAGGACATCTCGTGGAACTTCGAGAAGTTCGTCGTCGATGAGGCGGGGGAGGTCCTCGGGCGCTTCGATCCCCGCACCGATCCGGAGGACGACGAGATCGTCGAACTGATCGAGGCGAACCTCCCGATCTGACCGCGGGGCCCCGGGCGGGGTGCGGACACCGTCGCCGCACGCCCGCTACCTCCGCCCCGCACCCACCCCCGTGCGGTGTCCCCGACCCGGCCGTTCGGTGAAAACCCGGTGAAATGCCGCGGACGTTCCGGTGACATGGCCCGGCGGATGGGTCTGAACCGCACAAACACCGCCGGTCCCGTTTTCCGGAAATTGATACCGTGCTGCGGTGACCCCGGGCGGACCAGTTCCCCGGGGGCCGCCACCCACCGGACCAGCCCAGGGGACCCGAGAATGCCGCACGCCGCACGCCCTTCGCACAGTCGAGCCGAGATCCGTGGTCTCGACCGCCGAGCCTTCCTCCGGAGCACCGCCCTCGCCGGCGCGGCACTCGCGGGAACCCGCATCGCGTCCACGATGCCGGTCGCCTACGCCGACCCGGCGGCCCCGGACAGCTCCGCCTTCCCGCACTCCGTCGCGTCCGGTGACCCGCTCCCGGACGCCGTCATCATCTGGACCCGCGTCACCCCCACACCCGAGGCGACCCCCGGATCCGGACTCGGCGACACCACCGCCGTGAGGTGGGAGGTGGCCCTCGACCCCGGGTTCAGCCGCATCGTCCGCAGCGGCAGCGAACACACGAGCGCCGCATTCGACCACACGGTGAAGGTTGACGTCACCGGACTGGCCCCCGCGACGACGTACTTCTACCGCTTCACGGTCCTCGACGGCCCCGCCACCGGTTCCGTGTCCCGGACGGGACGCACACGGACCGCGCCGGGACGCTTCGACCGCACCGCCAACGTCCGTTTCGGTGTCACCAGCTGCGCCAACTACGAGGCCGGGTTCTTCCTCGGCTACCGCGACATGGCCGCGCGTGAGGACATCGAGTTCGTGCTGCACCTCGGCGACTACACCTACGAGTACGAGACCGGTGGCTACACCGGGGCGTACGGGACCGTCGTCCGACCCGTCCAGCCGCCGAACCGGACGGTCAGTCTCACGGACTACCGGGTCCGGCAGGGCTGCTACCACCGGGACCCGCACCTCGCCGACCTGCACGCCGCGAAACCGATGGTCTGCATCTGGGACGACCACGAGTTCGCCGACAACACCTGGCGAGAGGGGGCGACGGGGGACAACGGGTGGTCCGGAGCCGAGTTCGCGGAACTCAAGTCCGCCGCCACCCGCGCCTACTTCGAGTGGATGCCCGTGCGCACCCAGGGAGCCGCGGACGACCGCCATCTCTACCGCACCCTGCGGTGGGGCAGTCTCATGGAGCTGATCATCCCGGATCTGCGCAGCTACCGGGACGTCCAGGTCGAACAGGGGTTGGCGAACGTCACCGACCCGGATTTCCTCCGTGCGGTCGGACACGACTCCCGTTCCATGCTCGGGCAGACCCAGTTCGACTGGCTCACCGACGCCGTGACCACATCGACCGCCCAGTGGCAGATGATCGGCAACGAGGTGATGTTCGCTCCCCTGACCATCCCCGACACCCTCGACCCCGTCATCCACGACTGGCTGGTCAAACAACTCGGGGTCCCGCCGGGCGGACTCGCGGTGAACACGGACCAGTGGGACGGCTACATGGCGGAACGTCAGCGCCTCATCGAGGCCATCGTCGGCGCCGGGCGGACCGACGTGCTGTTCCTCACCGGCGACATCCACACCTCGTGGGCCGCCGACATCCCCCGCGACGCCTTCTCCTACCGCCGGATGCGCGGCGGGGAGGTCGCGGCGACCGAATTCGTCGCCCCGTCGATCACGGGTGCCTCCGTCTTCGACACCGTCACGAAGGACCGCATGTACGAGGGTGTCACGGCTCCCGCGATGGAGCCCGCGCAGCGGACCCTGAGGGATCTCGATCCCTGGTTCAAGTGGATCGACCTGCGCTACCACGGCTACCTCTGCGTCGACGTCACGCCCGAGCGCACCCAGGCCGACTGGTTCCACACCGCCACGGTCCTCGATCCCGATGCCCCCTCCTACTGGGCGCAGAGCTACGCCACCGCGGCGGGACACCCCGGGGCCTACCGGGTGGACGCCCCCGTCGACGTGGTCCGCTCGGCGTTCGGGTGACAAGGGGGCAACCGCGGTCGAAACACCGGTGACCGCAGGGGGCTGCCGATGTAGTGTTTTCCGCAGAGGAACCTTCATGTCCCCGGTCCCGGGGACGTGTCGTCACGGTGCGGCCCCTGCATCTTCCCGGATTGAGGGATTCCCATGAGCGACAGTACCCCTGAACTGCAGTGGATGGACGCCGACGGCTACCAGCTGGCTCTGGACGGCGGGGAGATCCGCTGCCGGAACGCCCGCGGGAAACCGCTGAAGACAATCCCCGCCAAGGCGCGGAAGACCGAGGCGTTCGACACACTCAGCGCGACCCGCGAGCTGCTCGTCCGGCACGAGGAGAGATGCCGGTCCACGGTCCTCGGCTGGTTCCTGAACGGCGGGGAGGTCCCCCTCGCCCTGATCGCGGCCGTCTGGGAGGACAACGCCTGGCGCCACTGGCTGAGCGATCTCCTCATCCACTCCGGCACCGTCACCGGTCTGCTGCACGACGTCGATGACCGCGGGCTGCACCTGATCGGTCGGGACGGCGGGACCGTCACCCTGGCCGTCACCGGCACCGGGACGCTGAACTTCCCGCACCCCGCCGAGACACCCGGAATCGCCGCCTGGCGCGAGCTCGCCGTCGGGTCGGGGATCCACCAGAACACCGAACAGCTGTTCCGCGAGATCCACCCCAGGCCCGGGGATGGGGAGACGCTGCGGGCCTCCCTCGGGGCCTACGCGGACGGCAGCTACGGGGAAACCTCCGAGCTCCTCGAACGCGCCCGGGAGGCCGGGTTCGTGGCCGGTCTCGACGGTGTCCGCGTCACGGTACGGGAAGCGGACGAACTGACCACCGCGGTCCTCGAGTTCCGGACCGACGGTCCCGATGACGGCGCGGACCTCGACCACCTGTACTGCGAACGTGATGGACGGGTGATCAGCCCGGAGTACGTCGGACCGGTCGCCTACTCCGAGGCGATCCGCATGGCGGAGTACATCCACGCCGGCAGCACCCCGGAAACCGAATCGGACGGATGGTAGGGCCATGACCGACAGAGAAGCGATGTCCACCCCGCACGCCATCGCCCCGGAGCTCAGCCGTGGTGC
Organism: Corynebacterium antarcticum; assembly: GCF_016595285.2. Classification (NCBI taxonomy): domain Bacteria; kingdom Bacillati; phylum Actinomycetota; class Actinomycetes; order Mycobacteriales; family Corynebacteriaceae; genus Corynebacterium; species Corynebacterium antarcticum. The sequence goes on along the minus strand of NZ_JAENIP020000004.1, from coordinate 30,760 downwards.
GATCCTGCCACCGGAAGCGGATCCGCCCGTCGACGCCCGGTCGGTCCCCCTGGTGGCCGCGACCTACGCCTCGCCCGCCCGGACCATCGTGCGGCTCGTCGCGGAGCCCCTGCTGGAGGCCGAAGACACCGCGCTGGCTACCCAGGGTTTCACCCGCACACGCACCACCACGGCAGGGCGGGTGCGGCCGACTGTGATCGGTTTCCCGGCCTGGCCGATCCTGGTGGACCCGGACAACACCCGGCACGCCCTGGACCTCGTGGGTGACGTCGAATGGGCACGCCGGGTGGCGCACTCGCGACCGGGGGACGTGAAGAAGCGGTTCGAGAAACTCGCCGCCGAACTCACGGCGTCGGCCCCCACCTCGTCCCGCCGCTTTTCGAGGAGATCGCGAGGATCCTCCACGACGTCGGCAACGACGCCGCGGCCCTGCGGTTCTTCGGTCGTGCCCGCGAGATCGAACGCGCGCACGACATTCCCGTCTATCCCGACCGCCACCGCGCCGTATTCACCGAGTTCTCGTCCCTGGGCATCGTGGGGGCCCGCGCGATGACCGCCGAAGCCGGGGCCGCCGTCCGGCGTTTCACCGATCCCCGCGACGCCTTCGACCACCTCCTCGACCTCAACACCGCCCGGATCGCCGCCGCCGGCCAGCCCCCTACGCCGATCTCGCCCGCGATCTCCGCGACGTCGGCGCCGCCGCGGGGCTTGACCCCGACCGGGTGGATGAGCTGCTGCTCGGGAACGTGGTCGGGCTCGCGGCCGTGCGTCGGGCGCCGGCGGAGTTCTTCGACTCCGTACGGGACTCCCTGATCCGCCACATCGGACGGTACCCGGAGACGGCGTCGTGGTTCCTCGACGCGCTGTGTGCCGCCGGAGTGGACTTCGCGCCCCGGTCCTTCCACGACCCGGTGCGGGCCGACACCCTGGACGAACCGTGGCTGTGCTGGCTGGAGGGGGAGCACGAGGACGCCGGACAACCGCGCAGAGATCTGGGCCACCTCGCCGCCGACCCGGTTCTCGGCCCTGTCGCCGCCCGGAGCCTCGATCCCGGTTTCCTCACGCACCACGCCGACACCGTGCTCGGCCACCCCGGTGCGACCGCGCTGCTGAACATGCGGTTGGCCGACTTCGCGGCGGAGCGCGCAACCGCCGCCGGGAGCTTCGAGGCGCTCGAGCGATTCCTCGACGGGCCGGTCAAACGACTGCGGGACCCCAGGATCGACGAGTCCAACCCCGACGTGATCGAGCGCATCTTCGCCTTCGACCGGGCCGAGGAGCTCGCCACGGCGCTCCGCTCGGGACTGGCGGTGGAGTACACCTTCCCCGCCCTGGAGGCGGCGGTGGAGCGTGTGCGCACCCTCGCCGCCGACACCGACACCCGCCGCACCGTGCCCGGTGACTGGGAGTTCGACCCCCTGAGGATCCACGAGAGCTGGCCGCTGCACGCCGTCAGCTGCGGCGGATTCGTCGTGGTGCTCGACGCCGACGGCATCGTGTCCGAGCTGCGCGTCCCCGGGGAGGTCGGCGAGGTCGTCGGCGTGCGGACGGTGGGCGGGCGCGTCCGGGTCAGCTACAAAGCCCGGTACGCGCACGAGGAGAGTGTCTTCTGGAGCGGTGACGGTGAGGGACACGACACCTGGGAGCTCGTCACGTCGGTGGAGGGGGCGGCCAGCTGGGAGATCGACGCCGGCCGGATCTCCGCGAACGGGTTGATCACCGACGGCGACGTCACCGCGAACCGCTGGCAGTCACCCGTGCTGGTCACCCCGTCGGCTGTCGTCGGCGTGCGGTCCCTGGTGCACAACGCCTGCCCGCGCTTCGATCCCCGGACCGGCGAGAGCCTCGGGGAGATCGACCTGCGTCCCTGGCCCGAACGCCTCACCGAACTCGGCGTCCCCGTCGGCGACCTCGACCCGGGTGTTCTTCCGCCCGCGGTGTGGGAGTTCCCCGACGACCCCGACGCGGACCGGGACACGGTGCACAGGCTGGAGTACGCCACCTGTCTGCCCGTCATCACCGACACCACGACGGACAGCCTCACCGGGCACTGCGGCGGCTGGCACCTGAACTTCCCGGTGGATCACGGCCCGTACCACCACATCATCGGCCCGCTGGGGACATTCCGTATTCCCCGGGACCGGCGGCTCAGCCCGACCACGGCGATCGCCCGCCCGGGCGGGGGAGTCGTCGTCAACTACGCCGACGGATTCATCGACGCGGACACCGGACGCAGACTCCCGCTGAGTCTCGAGGGGGGCGGCCGCCACAGCTACCTCGACCATCTCCCGGACACCCGCCTCCACTTCCTCTCCGCCCGCGATGAGACCCTCAGCGCCAGGCTGCGCACCGTCACCGCGGGCGACGTCGCCCCGCTGCTCGACGACGGTCTCACCCCCGGTCACCGGCGCGAACTCATCGCCGAGTGCCTCGGGACCCGGGACACCGTGATCATCGACGCCGTCGACGGGCTCGTGCGGCGCAGCGCGGAACTGGCGCAGACGATGAACGGAATCCATCCCCCGGTCGACAGACAGGTCCGGGTCCCCGACATCAGCGAGGAGCTCGACGCCTACATCCACGGCTACCTGGGGACCGGTGGTGGCGGGCTCAACAACTACGGGGCACTCCTCACCGGGCTGGGGCGCGCCATCCGGCGGAATGAGCTGCACAGCTACGGATACGAGGAATGGGACCGCATCAACTGGGGCATCGGCTTCATCGGCAACGAGCGGGCGCTCGCCGCCCTGGTCGCCGCACCGTGCCTGTCGCCGGAGCTGCGCCACGAGGCCGTGGGGTTCGTCCGTTCTCTGCTGAAGGCCGGGCTGGTGTGCAACGCCTGGCGCTACGTCGAGGTTCCGGCCGATGCCGTGGACTCCACCGAGACCCTCTACGAGGGGTGGCACGACGACTGCGTCGTCATCAGCTACCGGTACGACCACAACTGCACCGGATCCACCGGTCGGGGCGACCGGATCGTGCTGCTCGCGCCGGAGGACAGGCGGCACTGGATGGGGGTCGACCTCGGGGACGGTGAGGACACCTCCCTCGGCTCGGCCGCACTCACCGCCGTACTCGACGCCGCCGACGCGCAGGATCCCCGGGACGCGGCGGAACGCCGGGACGCGGCGGAACGCCGGGACGCGCTTCAAACCGGCGTCGACACCATCGCCCGGGCGAGCGGCGTACCCGCCCGGGTCCTGTTCCGGCTCCTCGGCACACCCCTTCCCCCCACCCACCGGGAGACGAAGGAGCAGCGCGCACTGCTGGGACTGACCGTGCAGCAGTCGAAGACGGCGCGCGAGATCATCGACCAGTTCGAGCCCGAGGAGTGCGCGGCGATCCTCGCCGCCGCAGTCGCCCCCGACGACCCCACGGCATTCACCGCCGGGCACCCGGACACCGACGCGGTGATCGCCGCGATCGGTCGCGTTCTCGGCGACCCCGCGGTCCGACTGAGCGACGAGGACCTGGACCTTCTCGTCGGGAGGCAGGCAGACCCAGAGGAGCGGAACATCCGCCGGCTGCTGCGTGGCGGGGAGGTCGTCGTCGACGACGGCGTCCGGGACAGCTATCTCGGCCTGCTGATCACCATCGCGGTCGAGTGCCGCATCAGCGCCGACGAGGCAGCCTGGATCGCCCGGCAGATGAGGGCGGCCGCGGACTGGGTGCGGGGATGTCCCGAGGCCCGGCGGAGGGAATGGGACCGGCTGGTCCCCGTCCCCGGGCCCGACAACAGCCGGGAGCTGGTGGACGACCAGCCCGTTCCCGTTCTCGCCCGGGTCGTCGCCGGCGGCGGCACGGACGACCTCATCAGCTGGCTCGAAGCCGGTGGGTTCCCCCGGACCCGCGCCGGTGGGATCCGGTGGTGGCCGTCCCGCACCTGGTGCAGGCGGTCGCGGAGACCAGGGGACTGGGTACGGACGCCGCCCGCTACTGGCTGGAGCTCCTCGCGTTGACCGCCCCCGACGACAGGCTCATCCGGGAACTCAACGGGTGGACCGGGAAGGACATCGACGCAGCCGCCACCGAGCTGCAGCAGCGGGGACTGGTGATCGAGGCCAGGCGCAGGGGCGCCACCCGGACGAGGTTCCTCCCCGGGGGCTGGATGGAGGTGTCCGGCCCCGACCGCCCGATGGACGTGTGGAAGGCCCCCCACCACCTTCTGTGGGAGGACGACCGCGTGCACGGCATGATCCCCGGATGTCCGCAGGTCGTTCCCCCGGCCGAGCTCTACCTCGATGTGTGGGAGCGCATCCGGGGTGGCGATGAACCCGGCTACACGGAGCTCCGCACCACGCCCCACCGCCGGAAGCGCCGGTAGACGAGGGGGCAGCCCGCGTCCATCGCGCCCCGTCCACCCCCACCGGTGACCCACGTCACCGGTGGGGCGGCTTCCGCCGCGGACCCGTCACCGTCGACGGCGGCGGTGGTGCACCACCGTGCGCGGCACCCCCTGACAGCTGTGTGAACGCCCCCGTCAGCCGGTAGTCTTGAGGCCGTTATCCCCGGCCCACGGCGCGTGGACCGGAACCACCCCTGACACCAGTGAAATAGGGAGCTGACACACCGTGGCCCGTGTAGTTGTGAATGTGATGCCGAAGGCAGAGATCCTCGATCCCCAGGGACAGGCCGTGCACCGTGCCCTGGGGCGAATCGGAATCGACGGCGTCGCGGACGTCCGCCAGGGCAAGCGCTTCGAGCTCGAGGTGGACGACACCGTCACCGACGAGCAGCTGAACCACCTCGCGGAGACCCTGCTCGCGAACACCGTCATCGAGACGTTCACCATCGTCCGCGGGGAGGCGTGAGCCCGGTGGCTGCGAAAATCGGTGTCATCACCTTCCCCGGAACCCTCGATGACGTGGACGCCGCCCGCGCGGCCCGCATCGCCGGTGCCGAGGTCCACGAACTCTGGCACGCCGACGAGGACCTGAAGGGCGTCGACGCGGTCGTCGTCCCGGGCGGATTCTCCTACGGTGACTACCTGCGCAGCGGCGCCATCTCCGCGCTGGCCCCCGTCATGCGTGCGGTCGTCGACGCCGCGCACAAGGGCATGCCGGTGCTCGGGATCTGCAACGGCTTCCAGATCCTCACCGAGGCACACCTCCTCCCCGGGGCCCTGACCCGCAACGAGGGCCTGCACTTCCACTGCGTGGACACCTATCTCGAGGTCGCCAACGCGGATACCGCGTGGACCGGCACGCTGGCACAGGGGCAGAAGATCCTCATCCCCGCCAAGCACGGCGAGGGCCGCTTCCAGGCCGATGCCGAGACCGTGAAGATGCTGGAGGACGAGGGCCGCGTGGTGTTCCGCTACACCGACAACTTCAACGGCTCCGTCAACGCCATCGCCGGCGTCAGCAGCGCTGACGGCCGCGTCGTCGGCCTGATGCCGCACCCGGAGCACGCCGTCGAGAAGCTCACCGGACCATCCACCGACGGCCTGGAACTGTTCCTGTCCGCCATCAGCCACATCGGTGCCTGACCGCGCCACCACGAGAAGGACACCGGAGAAAAACACCATGACTTTCAACGACACCGTCGACGCCGCCACCGCCGACCCGAACGCCGAACAGCCCTACGCCAGCCTCGGGCTCAAGGACGACGAGTACGCCCGGATCAAGGAGATCCTCGGCCGCCGCCCCACCGACGCCGAGCTCGCCATGTACTCCGTCATGTGGTCGGAACACTGCTCCTACAAATCCTCCAAGGTGCACCTCCACTACTTCGGGGAGACCACGACCGACGAGATGAACTCGAAGATCCTCGCCGGCATCGGTGAGAACGCCGGCGTCGTCGACATCGGCGACGGCCACGCCGTCACCTTCCGCGTCGAATCCCACAACCACCCCTCCTACGTCGAGCCCCACCAGGGCGCGGCCACCGGCGTCGGCGGCATCGTCCGCGACATCATGGCCATGGGCGCCCGCCCCATCGCCGTCATGGACCAGCTGCGCTTCGGCCCGGCCGACGCCCCCGACACCGCCCGCGTCCTGCCCGGTGTCGTCGACGGCATCAGCTTCTACGGCAACTGCCTCGGCCTGCCGAACATCGGTGGAGAGACCGTCTTCGACGCCTCCTACGCCGGCAACCCCCTCGTCAACGCCCTGTGCGTGGGAACCCTGAAGACCGAGGACCTCAAACTCGCCTTCGCCTCCGGGCTGGGCAACAAGGTCATGCTGTTCGGCTCCCGCACCGGTCTCGACGGCATCGGCGGCGTCAGCGTGCTGGCCTCCGACACCTTCGAGGAAGGCGCGGAGCGCAAGCTCCCCGCCGTTCAGGTCGGCGACCCCTTCGCCGAGAAGGTCCTCATCGAGTGCTGTCTCGACCTCTACCGCGCCGGCGTCGTCGTCGGCATCCAGGACCTCGGAGGCGCGGGTCTGTCCTGCGCCACCAGTGAGCTCGCGGCCGCCGGCGACGGCGGCATGCTCGTCAACCTCGACGCCGTACCCCTGCGCGCCGAGAACATGACCGCCGCGGAGATCCTCTCCTCCGAGTCGCAGGAACGCATGTGCGCCGTCGTCGCACCCGAGAACGTCGACCGCTTCCTCGAGATCTGCGCCCACTGGGACGTCGCCTGCGCGGAGATCGGCGAGGTCACCGACAACGACCACCTCGTGATCACCCACCGCGGGGAGACCGTCGTCGACGCCCCCGCGCACACCATCGCCCACCAGGGGCCCGTCTACGAGCGACCCTTCGCCCGTCCCGACTGGCAGGACGACCTCCAGCGGCCCGTCGAGGTGGACAAGCCCACTGACGCCGCCGCGATCCACGACGCCTGGATGCGGATGATCTCCTCCCCGGCGCTGTGCTCCCGCGCGTTCATCACCGAACAGTACGACCGCTACGTCCGCGGCAACACGGTGCTCGCCCGCAACGCCGACTCCGGCGTGCTGCGCATCGACGAGAGCACCGGTCGTGGCGTCGCCGTTTCGGCGGACGCCTCCGGGCGCTACACCAAGCTCGACCCGGAGACCGGTGCCCGCCTCGCACTCGCCGAGGCGTACCGCAACGTCGCAGTCACCGGCGCCCGCCCCGTCGCCGTCACGAACTGCCTCAACTTCGGTTCCCCGGAGAACCCCGACGTCATGTGGCAGTTCCGCGAGGCCGTCCACGGCCTGGCCGACGGCTGCGTCGAACTCGGCATCCCGGTCTCCGGCGGCAACGTCAGCTTCTACAACCAGACCGGCACCGAGCCGATCCTCCCGACGCCCGTCGTCGGTGTCCTCGGTGTCATCGACGACGTGGAACGCCGCATCGGGCACGAGCTCGGCACCGTCGACGGCGGCGAGGTGCTCTACCTCCTCGGAGAGACCCGCGACGAGTTCGGCGGTTCCATCTGGCAGCAGGTCAACCACGATCAGCTCGCCGGCATGCCCCCGGCCGTGGACCTCGCCGACGAGGCCGCGCTGTGCCGGCTCCTCTCGGCGCAGACCGTCGACGACGGAGCATCCCCGGTCATCACCGCCGCGCACGACCTCTCCGAGGGCGGGCTCGCCCAGGGGCTCGCGGAACTCGCGATGACCGCCCGCCGGGACACCGGCATCGGCCTGGACATCGACCTGTCCGGCGTCCACGACGACCCCTTCGTGGCGCTGTTCTCCGAGTCCGCGTCCCGCGTCCTCGTCGCCTGCGCCCCCGGTGACGCCGAGGAACTGGAGCGTCGCGCCGGTGTCGGGGATGTCCCGTTCACGAAGCTCGGCACCACCACCGAACTCGGCGACGCCGCACTCATCCGCGTCAGTGGTGGGGTCGACCTCGAGGTCTCGGTCACCGAGCTGCGCGAGGCCTGGCAGGCCACGCTGCCCGGAATCTTCGGCCACGCCGTCGGAGCGAACTCCGTGGTGGAGTAGCCCACGGAGTCCTCGTGGAGGGCCCGGTACCGCAGCTGGCGCGGTACCGGGCCCTCCACCTTCTTCCGCCCCGTCCCCGGGGCGGAACCGGCCCCGGGGCGCACCGGGGCACCGGGGACGCCCGGGACGACCGATACACTCCACCCATGAGCTTCCTCCGGCACCGCCTCGTCCGCGCGTTCGGCCTGTTCTGGTTCCTGCCCGCCGTCATGGTGCTGTTCTCGGTGGCGCTGGCGCAGTCCCTGATCGTGCTGGAGCGTCATCTCGGTGTCCCGGGCTCCCTGGAGTTCGTCTACGCCGGGGGCGAATCAGGCGCCCGGGGTCTGCTGTCCGCGATGACGGGAATGTCCATCGGTGTGGCGGGCACGCTGTTCTCCATCACCATCGCCGCGCTGTCGTCGGTGATCTCCACGATGGGGCCCCGGCTGCTGCACAGTTTCCTCTCGGACCGTGGTATCCAGGCCACCCTGGGTATCTTCCTCGCGACGTTCGCGTTCTCGCTTCTGAGCCTGCGGGCCGTGTCGGCAGGCAACGGGGACACGGTGTTCATCCCGCACTACAACGTCAGCGTCGCGATGGTCTACGCCGCGCTCTGCGTCGGGTTCCTCGTCTACTACATCAACCACATGGCGCAGTCCATCAACATGACGCGGGTGGTCAACCTGCTCAGCGGGGATCTGTCGCTGGCGCTGGAGCGGGGCACCGAGCTCGCCGAGGAACAGGGTGACTTCCCGAGGGCCGTCGACGGGTTCTTCGACGGGGCGACGGCGGTGTTCACCGACCGTGGCGGGTACGTCCAGCAGATCGACTACTCCCGGCTCGCGGACATCGCCGAGGAGAACGACTGCGTGGTGCAGCTGCTCGTCCGGCCGGGCGACTACCTCCTCACCGGCTCGGAGATAGCCCGTGTGGTGCACGGGGGAGAGGCACCCGAGGGCATCACCGGCTGCCTGCTGCTCGGTGCCAACCGGGATGATTCGCAGGACCTCGAGTTCTCGGTGAACCAGCTCCTCGAGGTCGGGGTCCGGGCGCTCAGCCCCGGCACGAACGATCCGTTCACCGCGATGGGCGTCATCGACCGGTTCGCGGAGTCGCTCGCCCGCCTGGAGAACCGGGAACTGCCGCGGGGCGTCATCGCCCGCGACGGCATGCTGCGCGTCGAGTTCACCGTCACCACGTTCGAGGGCCTCGTCGACACGATGTTCCACCAGCTCAGGCAGAACGCCACAGGGTGTACCGCGGTGTACATCCGGTTGCTCGACCGGTTGGGTGACGTCGCCGGGATCGTCACCGCGGGGAAACGCCTGGACCATCTCCGGCACCACGCCGACCTGGTGTGGGACGACGCCCGGCGGACCGTCGCCAACTCCGGGGACCTGGCGGACATCCGGCTGCGGTACCACCGGGCGCGGAAGGCCTGCGCGCGCAGCACCCGCGGGGCGGAGAGCCTCGGGGACTAGTCGGTGTCCCCGGCGTCGGGCCCGTCCCCGGTGGACGCGGCATCCCGGAGGTCCCGCAGCTGCTCCAGCCGGTGGATCACGTACCAGATCAGGAAACCGAGGCCCGGAAGCAGGGTGACCAGGGAGAAGACCAGGATCAGGCGGAACGGGTCCGAGTTGCGCCGCAGCTCCAGCCGGACGGCCGTCACGGGCATCGCGATGAACAGCAGCATCAGGACGAGACCGGGTAGTCCGAGGCTCCCGACGTCGTTCAACAGGCTCATCGCGTAGGTGGTCCGGGACATTTCCTTCTTCCTGTCGGTGTGGTCCGCCCTTCCGGTCGGGACCGACCATACCCCACCTCCACCGCGCCGGAGCCCGGGCAGCGGGAAAAGGGAACGCGTTGTTCACTCCGGTCTCACCCGGGGTTCACGCCCGTGTGCGACGATGGCCGACATGAACCGGCCGATGATCTCCCTGTCCCTCTCCTCCCTCCGGTCGGAGAACCTCGGGGACGCGCGGAAACTGATGACTGAACTCACCCCGCACGGTGTACGGCCGACGCTGCGGGTCGCCCCGCACTGCTCCCGAGACTGGGCGCTGCGCCGCCACCCGGACGTGCTCGAGTTCATCCACGACTGCCGTGACGAGGGCGCCGAGATCGTGCTCGCCGGTTTCGACGAGTCAGTCCGGGGCAGGCGCTCCGAGTTCGCCGAGCTCCCCGCCCACGAGGCCCGGCTCCGGCTCACCGCGGCGTGCCGCCAGATGGCCGCCATGGATCTGACGACCGACGTGTTCTCTCCCCCCAGGTGGATCCTGTCCGAGGGAACCCGGCGCGTCCTCCCGGAACTCGGCTTCGCCGTCCTGTCCGATCTCAACGGGGTGCAGGATCTGCGCACCGGGGACGTCGCGGCCGTACCGGTTCTCGCATTCGGCGAGGGGTTCGGCGCGGCGCGGTGGTGGCGCAGGAGCGTCCGGAAGGTCGGTGCGCGCCAGATAGCCACCGGTCACAGCATCCGGTTGTCCACCGCGGCGTGCAGGCTGGCGGAGGACGATGTCCGGGACAGTCTGCTGACCGTGGTGCACTCCGCGCTCGCCGCCGGGTACGCCCCGGCGAACCGGATCTCGGATGTCCTGGCGGACGGCCCGAAGGTCTGAGAACCGTGGAACAGCACGTTTGGCGCCCGCCCACCCCGTCGGCGTAGCGTTGATTCTGGACCGGTACCTCTCGGATGTCCGCCTGGCGTCCGGCCCGGGGGATGCCGTTTCCCGCACACGATGAAGAGACGAACACGAGGAGCACTCACATGCACCGGGGCGGACGTCGTTCGACACTGCACGGGGAGACCAGTACCACCGAAGAGGAGATCATCGAACGGAACACCGCCTCCGTCAGGGCGGACGGGATGATCGCCCGCACGGTCTGGCGTACGGACCGGGGTCCCCGCCCGGGCAGTCGCGGCTGGATCCACTTCTTCGCGGCGATCCTCGCCGTGTTTTCGGGTTCCGTCCTCGCCACCTACTCCTGGATCCGCCTGCCGTGGTGGCAGGCGCTCGGTGTGATGGTGTACGCCGTCGGCGTCGTCATACTCTTCGGGGTCTCCGCCGCGTATCACCTGGGTCCGTGGAAGCGGGCCTCCACCGTCCTCTGGTGGCGTCGGGCCGACCACTCCACGATCGCCGTGTTCATCGCCGCGACGTACACTCCGTTCTGTCTGATCGCCCTGCCCCCGGAGACCGCCAGGTGGGTGCTCGCCGTCGCCTGGGGTGGTGCGCTCCTGTCAGTCGTGATGAACCTCGCCTGGATCGACCACCCGCGGTGGCTCGGGGTCCTGGTCTATCTCGCTCTCGGGTGGCTGATCGTGCCGGTCGTCCCGCAACTGTGGACGTCAGCCGGGGCGGCCGTCGTGTGGCTGCTGTTCGCGGGCGGGATCGTGTACACCGTCGGCGCGCTGATCTACGCCTTCCAGTGGCCGGGCCGCGAAGCGCGCTGGATGGGGTACCACGAGTGGTTCCACCTCGCGACCGTCATCGCTGCCGTCGCGCATCTCGTCGCCGTGTGGATCGTCGTCGCCCAGGCCGCCCCCTGACGGGTCCGCCCGGGCGTCAGCGCCTGATCAGCGGCAGCGGGCGGTACTTCGCCCGCAGCTCCCGCAGGGTCGCCGCGTGTTCGGCGAGCCGGATATCCTCCGTCGTGCGGGGCGTGAACTGCCGGGCGGGCAGGGGGTTGCCGTCGATGTCGACACCGATGTAGGTCACCGTGGCGTGTATCGCCGTCTCGAGGCTGCCCCGACCCCCACGCGGTGAACCGGCGCGCAGGTGCACCGACGTCTGCATGGACCGGGCGTCGGTGCGCATCAGCCGTGTGTCCACCTCGATCAGATCGCCGATGTTGATCGGACGGTAGAACCGGATCCCGCCCGCGTAGACCGCGACTGTGTACTCGCCCGACCACTCCATCGTGCAGGCGGTCGCCGACTCGTTGATCCACTCCATCGCGGTGCCGCCGTGCACCTTGCCGCCCCAGTTCACGTCCGTCGGCTTCGCCAGAAATCGCGTGATCATCCTCGGTGCCTCGCTCGGACCGTCGTAGGTCTGCTTGGACATCTCCTCCTCGATGGCCTTGCGCAGCTCGATGCGGGACAACGCCGCGGCGTGCACCTGCTTCTCGTGCTCCGTGCCCGGAACGAACTCCGGGACCTTCTGCGACCGCCCGGTCGACGCGTCCCGCGCGACGAAGATGACCAGGCAGTCGCAGGCGCGGGTGTAGACGCCCTCGCGGGGATCGGCGGAGAACACCTCGTTGATGATGTGCATCGAACTCCGCCCCGTCATCGCGATCCGGGAACGCACCTCGACCATGTGGCCGGAGGGGATCGGACGGGCGAAGTGGATGTGCCCGACGTACGCGGTCACGCAGTACGTGCCGGACCACGCGGTCGCACACGCGTAGGCGGCCTTGTCGATCCACTCCAGCACCCGGCCACCGTCGACACCGTGGGCACCCGCGGTGATGACGTCGGTGGGGCTGGCCAGGAAGCGGAGCGTGACGGAGGGGGAGGGGGTCGGCATGGGTTGTGTTCGTCCTCGGATCGGGTGACGGATGAGCTATCTGAACTCTAACCACCCGACGCCGCCCGGCGGAAAAGCCGTTCCATCGTCCGGGAGGGGGTGCGGTCCCCGCCCCGGGTGTGTCGCGCGGGCTGTGCCCCGCGCGTTAGAGTCGGAGACCATGACCAGGATACCCGACCCGGCGGCGGTCCACGCGGCCGTCACCGCCGTCGCCGACTGGATCCGCGCGGAGGACCCCGATGCCGGTGTCCCCCGCCCGTCCCGGGGTGCACTGGCCGACGCCGTCCGGCTGACCGCACGGGCGCTCGCGGCGGATGCGCCGGGCAAGAGCGTGGAGGTCCGGGTCCCGCCGTTCGTCGCCGTGCAGTGCGTCGAGGGGCTCCGGCACACGCGGGGCACCCCGCCGAACGTGGTCGAGTGCGATCCCCACAGCTGGCTCCGGCTCGCCTGCGGCCTGGTCACCCTCGATGAGCTGCGCGGCAGCCGCGGGATCGAGGTCTCGGGGACCAGGGCCCACGAGATCACCCGGTGGCTGCCGGTGCTCCACCTTCCCCGCCCGGGGGAATGAGCGGCGGCACCGACGCCCCCGATTATTGGGGGTTGTACGGCGCGACGGCTAGCATGATGCGATGTGGCAGTCAGTGAAAAGCCGGAGATGACGGACGACAGGCCCAGCGGAAACCGCAGGGTCGATCTCGATGACCACGGGGAGAATCCACCCCGCGAGGAATGCGGGGTATTCGGGGTGTGGGCGCCCGGCGAGGACGTCGCGAAACTCACCTACTACGGTCTCTACGCGTTGCAGCACCGCGGCCAGGAGGCCGCGGGCATCGCCGTCGGCGACGGCGACCAGATCGTGGTGTTCAAGGACCTCGGGCTCGTGTCGCAGGTGTTCGACGAACAGTCCCTCGAGGCGCTCAAGGGTGACCTGGCGATCGGGCACACGCGCTACTCCACGGCGGGCGGCGCCTGCTGGGAGAACGCCCAACCCATGTTCCGCATGGCCCAGGACGACACGGACGTGGCCCTCGGGCACAACGGCAACATCGTCAACTACCTCCAGCTGCTCGACGAGGCGGCGGCGAAGAAACTCGTCAACCCGGAGACCGCGCCGAGTGACTCCGATGTGATGACGGCACTGCTCGCGCACCGGATCGGGTCGGGGCGCACCATGCTGGACTCCGCCCGGGAACTGCTGCCGCGCATCGAGGGTGCCTTCTGCCTCGTGTTCACCGACGGAAACACCCTCTACGCGGCCCGCGACCGCAACGGCGTCCGGCCGTTGTCGCTCGGCCGGCTGGACAACGGCTGGGTCGTCGCGAGCGAGACCGCGGCCCTCGACATCGTCGGCGCGTCCTTCGTCCGTGACATCGAGCCGGGCGAGATGGTCACCATCGATGCCTCCGGGGTCCGCAGCGAGCACTTCGCCCCGGTGAACCACAAGGGCTGTGTCTTCGAGTACGTCTACCTGGCCCGACCCGACTCCACGATCAGGGGCCGCAACGTCAACGCCACCCGGGTCGAGATCGGCCGACTGCTGGCCGCGGACCACCCGGCTGACGGCGCGGACATCGTCATGCCCGTGCCCGAATCCGGCACGCCGGCGGCTGTCGGCTACGCGGAGGCGTCCGGTATCCCGTTCGCCCAGGGTCTGATGAAGAACGCCTACGTCGGCCGGACCTTCATCCAGCCCTCCCAGACGATCCGGCAGCTCGGTATCCGGTTGAAGCTCAACCCCCTGCGCGAGGTCATCGCCGGGCGTTCGCTCGTCGTCGTCGACGACTCCATCGTCCGTGGCAACACCCAGCGCGCGCTGATCCGCATGCTGCGGGAGGCCGGGGCCCGTGAGGTCCACGTCCGGATCGCGTCCCCGCCCGTCAAGTGGCCCTGTTTCTACGGCATCGACTTCGCCAGCCCGGGTGAGCTCCTCGCGAACTGCGTCGAGGGAGACAACGAGGAGCAGATGATCGACGCCGTGCGCACCGCGATCGGCGCGGACTCTCTCGGCTACGTCTCCGTCGAGCGCATGGTCGAAGCCTCCAGGCAGGACTACACCCAGCTCTGCTGCGCCTGTTTCGACGGGCACTATCCGCTCGGCCTGCCCGAGGGGAACCCCAACGCGGATCTGGTCCGGCGACTGCAGAACCCCGCGGGGGAACCGGCGCTGAACTGATCCGTGCACCCCCGCCCGGGTCCGCTTCCTCTACGATCGGCTCCGGAAAGGTGATGCGCCACCGGCCGGCGACCGGCCCCGTGCACCACCCGCATACACACACCTTCACCGAGTACGTACCTAGTCCAGGAGAGACGAAACACCATGAGCCCACACGACGAGCAAGGCGCCTCCTATGCCGCAGCCGGAGTCGACATAGCCGCCGGCGACCGGGCGGTGGAGCTCATCGCCCCGCTGGCCCGTCGGGCCACCCGGCCCGAGGTGCGCGGGGGAATCGGCGGTTTCGCCGGGCTGTTCGCCCTCGGCAAGTACGAGAACCCCCTCCTCGCAGCCGGGTCCGACGGCGTGGGCACCAAGCTCGCGGTGGCCCAGGCGATGGACGTCCACGACACCATCGGCATCGATCTCGTCGCCATGTGCGTCGACGATCTCGTCGTCTGCGGTGCCGAGCCGCTGTTCCTCCAGGACTACATCGCGATCGGCAAGGTCGTCCCCGAGCACGTGGCACAGATCGTGTCGGGCATCGCCGAGGGATGCGTCCAGGCCGGATGTGCCCTGCTCGGCGGCGAGACCGCGGAGCATCCCGGTGTCATGGAGCCCGGACACTACGACGTCTCCGCCACCGCCGTCGGCGTCGTCGAGGCCGACCGGGTGCTCGGTCCCGAACGGGTCCGGACCGGCGACGTCGTCATCGCCATGGCATCGTCCGGGCTGCACTCCAACGGCTACTCGCTGGCGCGCCACGTCCTGCTGGAGAAGGCCGCGCTGCCGCTCGACGGGCACATCGAGGAGCTCGGCCGGACCCTGGGGGAGGAGCTGCTGGAGCCCACCCGCATCTACGCGCGGGACTGCCTGGCCCTCGCCGCGGAATGCGACGTGCACACCTTCTGCCACGTCACCGGTGGCGGACTGGCGGGCAACCTGGCCCGCGTCATCCCGGAGGGCCTCACCGCCGAGCTGTTCCGCGGAACGTGGGCCCCGCCGCAGATCTTCCGCACCATCGCGGACCTCGGCAAGGTGCCGCAGGACGAGATGGAGAAGACCTTCAACATGGGAGTCGGCATGGTCGCCGTCGTCGCCCCGCAGGACAGGGACCGGGCGCTGGCCATGCTCACCGCCCGCCACATCGACTGCTGGGAGCTCGGCACAGTCCGCTCCCGCACCGGGGCGGACACCGATCCGGTGCTCCTGAAGGGCAGCTACCAGTAGTTTCACGCCAACGGTGAACCCGGCGCCCCCGGGGTGTCCCTCCGTCGCGGAGGGAGACCCGGGGGCGTCTCATTCGGGTGCGGGCCGGGGAGTCCCGTGACCGGCGGTGCCGTGGTGGATTGGTGCATGAATCGCCGAAAACCGCCCTCCACGTCACCTGCCGGTGCGGGGAGGGCGGGTTCAGATGCGACGCGCCCGGGTGCGGGAGAGAAAAAGAGGGGGACCACCGGGGTGGTCCCGCATCATCCGGTCAGCGCCATCTGGAGGCGCTGTCGTCGTCAGCGCCGTCGTCCTCGGACCAGTCGGCCCACTGGTCGTACGGGTCTTCGCCGTGGTCCTCCTCGGAGTGGTGGCTCCCCTCATCCCGTCCGGACAGTTCGCGCTGGAGCGAGTCCAGGTCCATGTCCGGGATGTTGTACTTCAGTTGACGAGCAACCTTGGCTTGTTTTGCCTTGGCACGGCCGCGACCCATGGTCTGACCCCCTTGGAGTGATCGGGGCGCACACGTATGCGCCGCCCCGGGGCGTGTTTCTAGTTCAGTGTATTCCTGTTAGACAGGATAGCCGGAACCGGGGGATTTTTCCGCTTTTGGCCCGTGACCTCGGTTTCCGTTCAACCCCGCCCACCGTGGCGTCAGCACGACGTCCGCGCGGGTGCCGGCCGAGGGGACTTTCCGCGGCGCCACCCCGGGTGGAGGGCCTCAGTCGCTGATCCCCTTGAGCCGGTTGATCGCCGCCCGCCCGGGCTGCACGCCCCGCTCCCGCTCGATGGAGTCGGGATCCACGGACACGGCGACCCCGTCACCCACGGTGAGGCCCGCCGACTTCTGCGCGCTCCGCTTGACCAGCGCGAGCGCGATGGGGCCGTAGTCGCGGTCGTGGACGACGGTGCCGACCCTGCCGACGGTACGACCACGATCGACCACCGGGTCCCCGGTGACCGGGAGCTCAGGTGCCGAGCCGTCGAGGTGGAGCAGCACCAGGGAGCGCGGGGAGCGTCCGAGGTTGTGGACCCGGGAGACGGTCTCCTGCCCCCGGTAGCAGCCCTTGACCAGATGGACGGCCCCCGGGTGCCCCTCCCCACCGATCCAGTGGGGGATCTCGTGGGGGATGGACCGCGGGTCGAGATCCGCGGCCACCTCAGGTTCGAGGGCCCTGACCCGTTCCGCGGTCCACGCCATCAGTCCCGCGAGCCGCAGCCCGTCCTCCCCGTCCCCGGGGGTGCAGAGAGAGTCGACGACGGTGCCGATCAGGGGGCGGGGGACGGCGATGTCCCTCCGGGCGGGGCCGCGCCAGTCGACGTCCCGGACGAAAGCGGCCTCCGGGGGCGGAGGGGGAGTCGCGCCGAGGACCGTGAGGATCGCGAGATCGGTCACCTCGATCTCGACCTCGGACCAGAACTTCATCCGTTCCAGGTACTCCACGAGGGTCGTCGCGGAGGCGGCGGGGAGATCCAGGTGGAACACGCCGTCGGACACCGTCAGATCCGCGTGGTGGAGGATCCGGCCCTGCGCGTCGAGGTCGAGCGCCGCGGCGCTGTAACCGTCGGCGACGTCGTCGAGCTTCTGTGACAGCAGTTTATTCAGGTAGTCGGCGGCATCGGGGCCACTGACCGCGATCACGGTGCGGTGGGACCGGTCCACCAGGGCGCCGGGGCCCTCCACCGCGCGTTGCTCCACCAGCGGACCGCCGTAGTGCCAGGCGACGCCGGCGGTGTCGGCCGCGGTATCGGGACCGAGTGCAGGTTGTGCCCCCGGGCGGTCGAGGAGGATGGAGCGGTAGCTGCTGTTGTCGGAGTCCACACCACGCATGCTAGTACCTGCACCCGGTCGGGTGCCCTCCGCCGGAGGTCGCCGCTTCAGCGATAGGCTGTGTGCATGAGCAGCACTCGCCCCGGTCCCGTCATCCTCATCGTGGAACCCTCCGGGGGGTCGAGCAGGCGCCACAACCCGGAACTCGCGATGATCTACGCCGACGATCTGGGTGTGACCAGAGGAGACGGCATCTTCGAGACCCTCCTGGTCCGGGACGGCTCGGCACGGAACCTGGAGCGTCACCTCGACAGGTTCGTCGCCTCCGCGCGGATGCTGAGCCTCCCCGAGCCGAACGCCGCGCAGTGGGCGAGGGCGACGGCGGAGGCCGTCGCCGACTGGGAGGAGGCCGGCGGCGGCGAGGCGGCGTGCGTCTGGACGTACACGCGGGGCCGCGAGTCGACGGGGCGTCCGACCGGCTGGATCACCGTCAAACCCGTCTCCGAGAAGGTTCTCCGGCAGCGGGACGAGGGGGTGTCCGTGCTGACGACGCCGCGCGGATACTCGGTCACCCCGACGCTCCCGGAGCGGGGCGCCGGTGACGGCGAGACGCCACCCTGGCTGGTCGCCGGCGCCAAGACACTGAACTACGCGGCGAACATGGCGGCCCTCCGGTACGCGGCGGCCAAGGGCTTCGACGACGTCATCTTCACCGACGACGGGCGGGTCCTGGAGGGGGCGACGTCGACGGTGGTCACGGTGACCGGGAAGACGCTGCGAACCCCGCCCCCGGGGCGGGACCTGCTGCCCGGCACCACGCAGGCTGCGCTCTTCAGCTACGCCGGGGCCCACGGATGGACCTGCCTCGAGGAACCCGTGGACGTCACCGATCTGCTGTCCGCCGACAGCGTGTGGCTGTGCAGTTCCGTGCGCCTCGCGGTGAGGGTGGTCCGCATCAACGACAGACAGCTCCCGGAGACGGCCGCGGTGGCCGGGGTCCGGGAGCTGTTGACGGCTGCGCTCAGCTGAGCGGGAGTCAGCCCATGAAGCGCTTGAGCTGGGCGGACATCCGGGGATGCAGGGCGCCGTCGACGAGGCGCTCGTCGACCCATCCCAGATCGTTGTTGGGCAGCAGACCGTAGAGGCGCTTGCCCGGCCCGAGGGTCGTCGGACCCGTCGCCGTCACCATGGTCGAGGCGCTCTCCAGCTGCCAGGCACGCTCGGTGATCGGCTCGCCGTACAGGATCTCCACGACGCCGGTGGAGTGGCAGCAGATCAGCTCGATCTCGTCCTTCTCGCTGATCCGGAGGAAACCGGTCTCCCGCTGATCGGCACCGGCGGGATTCCCCTCATCATCGAGTTTCCAGATCCTCGACTCGTAGGAGATGTAGTTCTCGCCGTCGTGCGCGAAGGTGAGCTGCTGGCCGAAGTTGTACTGACCATCGGTGGCGGTGTCCGCCTGGCCCTCACCACGCCACACCCCGATCAACGGCAGCAGCGCGAGGAGTCCGTCGTGCAGGCTCGGGCCCTGGCGCAGGTTGGCCGTGTCGTCGGGTACCGGGAGATCACCGAGACCCGGTATGTTCCGGCCCGCGGTCTGTTGCGCCTGCTCCGCGGCCAGATACACGGCGTCGTTCCCGTTCAGTGGCGCGCCGGGGCCGGACTGTCCCGCGGCGGCTGCGTCGGCGGGGGTGTCGGGTCGGGGGCTGTCCGGGGTGGGTTTCGTCGAGTCATCCATGGGCACCAAGCCTAGCGGCCCGGCCACCGCCGTGTCCCGCCGGTGTCCCCGGTCAGGTGAGCGGCGCCCCGGTCCCCGGGAGCGCCTCCCGTTCCGGGCCGACCGGCAGGATCGGCGTCTCTCCGACCACGACGTTCCGTTGCCGGGACTCCAGGTAGATGGAGCCACCGGAGCAGAAGACCTTGTCCACCCGGGTGGGCAGCGGGAGATCCTCCGTCCGGAGCCGCCAGGTGAAGATCGAGCGGATCTCGTCCGCGCGGTCCTCGGGGACGCCCACGAGCCGGTACGGGGTCATCGTCAGATCCGGACCCTTGATCCGCAGCCGCACGTAGACCGTCACCGGCCGGTCGAAACCGGGTGGTGTACCGGTCAGGCGCGCCTCTGTGGCAGGCTGCGCCGCGGGCGAGATGTCGGTCGGATGCGCGATGTCGAGGTCCGTGACCCCGATCCGTGTCCCGAGGGCGACGCCGTCGAGGCGCACCGTCCGGGCGATGACCGATGCGGGGGCGCCGGTGATCCCGCCGCTGAGCACCCGGTCGCGGGGGAGCTCGAGATCACGGATCTCGGTGCGCAGGTTGGCCGTACCGATCCCCTCGACCTGTACGTCGCCCGCCTCGACGACGACCATCGGCACCACGTGCGTCACCAGCGCCCCGAGATAGGGGAGACCGCCGACCGTCACCCGTGGGCTCTGGTCGAGGTCCTCATCCGTGCGGATCTCCCCGGAGATCCGTCGCTCGGCGTGCACCGCCGCGCCGGTGTCGACGGCCCAGGGCACGGCGAGGAGTACCACCGCGGACAGCAGAAGTCGGCGAAGCAGGGATGGTTTCACACCTCCAAGGTTTACCGCACGTGGTCCCGCGGGGTTTTCACTAGCCTGGGAACCCATGGAGATCAGTACGACGACACCCACCGATTCAGCCGCCCCCACACCCGCCGCGGAGATCCGGCGGCTCAACTCCGCCGCCGCCGCTCACGACGGGATCGAACCGTTCTCGGAACAGTTCCTCCTCGGGCTCGACGACGGCGGCGAGCGGGGTCACCGGCACGTGATCGCCCGCACCGGTAACGGGGACCTCGTCGGGGCGGCGGCCTCCGACGGTTCCACGGCCGAGCTGATGGTGGAACCGGGACACCGTCGTCGTGGTGTGGGCACCGCCCTGTACCGGGTCCTCGTCAACGGGGCGGGGGTGGACACCGTCTGGGCCCACGGAAATCTCCCCCCGGCCGTCGGATGGTGCCGGAGTCGGGGGCTCGAACCGGTCCGGGAGCTGCTGGTGATGGGGGTCGGGGGCCGGGATCTGGCCGCGGCCGCCGGGGCCGTGGAGCGGGAGGGCTTCCACGTCATGGATCTGGACCGCTCCCGCCGGGTCTACGGTGCGGACCACGTCGACGGTGAATGGCTGCGCGTGAACAACGAGGCGTTCAGCTGGCACCCGGAGCAGGGCGGATGGGATGCCGACCGGCTCGCCCGCGGCCAGGACACCGACTGGTTCGACCCGGAGGGCGTGCTGCTGTTCTGGAGTGGCGCGGACGGTTCCGGCGACGGAGGTCCGGCACCTGAGCTGGCGGGGTTCCACTGGACCAAATGGCACGGTGGGGACGGTACGGGGACATCGGTCGGCGAGGTCTACGTCGTCGGCCTCGCCGACGGGTTCCGCGGGCGGGGCCTCGGTGGGCCGCTGATCTCATCCGGTCTCCACCACCTGGCGGACAGGGGGGCCGACGAGGTGATCCTCTACGTGGAGGCGGACAACACCGCCGCCGTGGCCGCGTACGAACGCCTCGGTTTCGGCGTGCGCGAACGTCATGTCGCCTACGGCTCGCCGGAGTAGCGCACACGGGGTGACAACATTAGTGGTGACCTGGGAACAATGGGGGAGCCCCGGGGTAGTTCCCGCAGCTTTCCGTCCGAATTAACCTCCTGTTCACCGACAAGGCCCGGCCGGGACACCTGCACCCTCTAGCTTCATGGATGAGGCAAGCGGACCACACCCCTGCCCCGGCCGGACGGTGTGGTTCATTTTTTCCGCCGTGAAGTTTCTTTTCGCGGCATCACCAGGGAAAGCTGCCGCGAACAGCCCAACCACACCCATGGAGGAATTCCACAGTGATCCGCAACCGTTCCCGTCGCGCCGCCCTTCTCGGTGGCATCGCCGTCGTCTCGCTCGCAGCGACCGCCTGCTCCGAGTCCGCTGACACCACCGTCACCGGCGGCGGAGAAGGCTCCGCAGCAGTCGAGGGCCTGTCCGGTACCACCGGAACGCTGTCGGCAGAGGGCGCCTCGTCGCAGCAGAAGGCCATGGACCTCTTCGGCACCGTGTACCAGCAGCAGGTCCCCGGCGCCCAGTTCAACTACACCGCCTCCGGCTCCGGTTCGGGCCAGAAGCAGTTCATCGCCGGCCAGGTCGCCTTCGGTGGATCCGACTCCCCGCTCTCCGATGAGCAGGTCCCGGACGCCGCGAAGCGCTGTGGCGGCAACGAGGCGTGGCACCTTCCCCTGGTCATCGGCCCCGTGGCCGTCGCCTACCACCTGGAGGGCGTCAGCGACGACATCGTCCTCTCCCCCGAGGTCATCGCCAAGATCTTCAGCGGCAGGATCAGCTCCTGGAACGATCCGGCCATCGCCAAGCTGAATGACGGCGTCGATCTTCCCGACACCGCCATCAATGTTGTCTACCGCTCCGAGGAGTCCGGTACCTCCGACAATTTCCAGAAGTTCCTGAAGGCCTCCGCCCCGGGCGAGTGGGACACCACCGGCAAGTCCTTCCCCTCCGCCACCGGCGCCGGCGCCAACGGCTCCAACGGTGTCGTGACCGAGGTCTCCAGGACCGACGGCGGCATCACCTACGTCGAGGCCGGCTTCGCCACCGAGCAGGGCCTGAACATCGCCCAGATCGACTTCGGTGAGGGCGCCGTCGAGCTCAACGAGAAGAGCGTCGGCAAGGCACTGGACAACCTCACCTACAAGACCGAGGGCCACAACATGGTCGTCGACTCCACGAAGCTGTTCGAGATGAAGCAGGAGGGCGCCTACCCGCTCGTCCTGACCACCTACGAGATCGTCTGCTCCGCCGGCTACGACGAGGAGACCTCCAAGATGGTCAAGGACTTCCTCAACGTCGCCCTGAACACGCAGAACGAGCGCCTCGAGAAGCAGGGCTACATCCCGGTCTCCGGTGACTACGCCAAGAAGCTCAAGGACGCGGTCGACGCGATCCAGTAAGACCCCCACCTCGTGCCCCGGTCACCCCGGGGCACGAGCCCCTTTCTTCACATCTCACGAGGACACACATCAGACATGACGAAGCCACTCTCCACTTCGGGGCGTAGCCGACCGGGTACCCGAGGGGACGCGGACACGGTGGAACCGACCATCGCCGACACCCCGGTCGGATCCGGTAGCGACAAAATCCACGCAGCAGGCACGGCACACCGGCGCAACGACCGGATCTTCAAGGGGATCGCCACCACCTCGGCGGCCACCATCACGGTCCTGATCGCGGCCATCGGCTTCTTCCTGCTCTGGCGTGCGGTCCCCGCACTGATGAACAACGCCGAGGGCCTCACCGGATTCTTCACCTACGGCGGTGACTGGAACACCAGCGACACCAGCGCGATGCTGTTCGGTATCCCGAACCTCCTCGCCGTCACGGTGACCGTCTCGCTCGTCGCCCTGGCCCTCGCGATGCCGGTCGCCCTCGGCGTCGCCCTCTACCTCTCCGCCTACGCGCCCGAACGCCTGCGGAAGCCCCTCGGATTCCTCGTCGATCTCCTCGCCGCGGTCCCGTCCATCGTCTACGGCCTCTGGGGTGCCGCGGTCCTCGGCCCGGCACTCGGTGGGGTGTTCGAGTGGATCAACGCCCACGCGGACAGCTTCTTCCTCTTCCGGCACTACGCCAACTCCCCGGCATTCTCCACCTCCCGCAACGTGCTCACCGGTGGTGTCGTGCTCGCCATCATGATCCTGCCGGTCATCGCAGCCACCGCCCGCGAGGTGTTCGTCCAGACGCCGGCCGGGCACAAGGAATCCGCCCTCGCCCTCGGCGCCACCCGCTGGGAGGTCGTGAAGATGACCGTCCTCCCCTTCGGTTTCTCCGGCTACATCTCGGGATCCATGCTGGGCCTCGGCCGAGCCCTCGGTGAGACCATGGCCCTCTATCTCGTGGTCTCCCCGTCCTCCGCCTTCCGTGCCTCCCTGTTCGACGGCGGTACGACCTTCGCCACCGCCATCGCGAACGCCGCCCCGGAATTCAACGACAACCTCAAGGCGGGCGCCTACATCGCGGCCGGCCTGGTGCTGTTCCTCCTGACCTTCGTGGTCAACGCAGGTGCGCGCGCCGTGATCAAGAACAGGAGCATGTCCTGATGAATGCAACCTCCCTCTCCCAGGACAACGCAGCCGGGCACGACGTCATCGGCACAACGCCCACCTTCCCCAGGCTCTCCTCGTCGCGGCGCAACGCCAACGCGGTCTCCAAGTGGATCATCCGGGTCTGCATGGTCACCGCCCTGATCCCCCTCGTCTGGATCCTCGCCGATGTCCTCATCAAGGGCCTGAAGGTCACACTCACCCTCGACTGGTGGACGAAGTCGCAGCTCGGTGTGCTCTACACCGAGCCGGGCGGCGGCATGGTCCACGCCATCATCGGCACCCTGGTGCAGTGTGGCGTCGCCTCCGTGTTCTCCATCCCGATCGGCGTGTTCACCGCCGTGTACCTCGTCGAGTACGGCGCGAACAACAGGCTCTCGAGGATCACCACGTTCATGGTCGACATCCTCACCGGTGTCCCCTCGATCGTCGCCGCGCTGTTCATCTACTCGGTGTGGATCGCCCTGTTCGGGTTCAACCGGTCCGGTTTCGCCGTGTCCCTCGCCCTCGTGCTCCTCATGGTGCCCGTCGTCGTGAGGACGACCGAGGAAATGCTCCGCATCGTCCCCCAGGATCTCCGCGAGGCGTCCTACGCACTGGGTGTGCCGCGGTGGAAGACCATCGTCAAGATCGTGCTGCCGACCGCGTGGTCCGGCATCGTCACCGGCATCATGCTCGCCATCGCCCGGATCATGGGTGAGTCCGCCCCCGTCCTGATCCTCGTCGGATCGACGCAGGGCATCAACTGGGACCCGACCGGGAACTCGCAGTCCTCCCTCCCGCTGATGATGCTCGACATGTACCGCGCCGGTACCTCGCCGGCCGTCGTCGACAAGATGTGGGGAGCGGCGCTCACCCTCGTCGTCCTCATCGCGGTACTCACCATCACCGCCCGCATCCTCTCCATCCGGGTCACCGGAAAGAAGAAGTAACCCGGCCTCCGGCCCCGCACCCAGCTCCGCACATCCTGGAACAGAAGGACACACTACAAAATGGCCAAGCGCCTCGATCTCAAGGACGTCAACATCTACTACGGCGATTTCCACGCCGTGCAGAATGTCTCCCTCAAAGTGCCGCCGAACGCGGTCACCGCGTTCATCGGCCCCTCCGGCTGCGGCAAGTCCACGGTGCTGCGCACACTCAACCGGATGCACGAAGTCACCCCGGGCGCGACGGTCAAGGGTGAGATCCTCCTCGACGGTGAGGACATCTACGCACCGAACGTCGACCCGGTCGCCGTCCGCAGCACCATCGGCATGGTCTTCCAGAAGCCGAACCCGTTCCCGACGATGAGCATCGAGGAGAACGTCGTCGCCGGCCTCAAGCTCGCCGGTGAGCGCAACAAGACCAAGCTCAAGGAGGTCGCCGAGCGCTCCCTGCGCGGCGCGAACCTCTGGGAGGAGGTCAAGGACCGCCTGGACAAGCCCGGTTCCGGCCTCTCCGGTGGACAGCAGCAGCGCCTGTGCATCGCCCGTGCCATCGCCGTCGAACCCGCCGTCCTCCTGATGGACGAGCCCTGCTCCGCCCTCGACCCCATCTCCACCCTCGCGGTGGAGGAGCTCATCGACGAGCTGAAGCAGGACTACACCATCGTCATCGTGACCCACAACATGCAGCAGGCCGCGCGTGTGTCCGACCAGACGGCGTTCTTCTCCCTCGAGGCCACCGGCAAGCCGGGTCGCCTCGTCGAGGTCGGCCCGACCAACCGGATCTTCGAGAATCCGCAGGAGAAGGAGACCGAGGACTACATCTCCGGTCGCTTCGGATAGCCCCGACCGACGAGAGACCCGGGCCACCCACCGTCATGTGGGTGGCCCGGGTCTCTCGTCGTGCAACGTCGACCGTGAGCGTGGACCGTCAGTGACCGCCCCGGGAGAAACGCCGCTCCAGTTCCTCGAAGCGGCGCTCGATGTCGGCCTCCGCCTCATCCTCGCGGCGCTTCGCCATGTAGTCCCGCGGCATCAGACCGGTGGACAGGTAGACGATACGGCTGGCGACATTCACCGCGTGGTCCGCGTACCGCTCGTAGTAGCGGCTCAACAGGGTGACGTCCACCGCCGCCGTGGTGGAGTACGGCCAGTCCCGCTTCGTCAGAACAGTGAACAGGTGCTCGTGGAGGTCGTCGACGGCGTCGTCATCGGCGCCGAAGACGAGGGCGACATCGACGTCCGGGTCGATCAGGATCTCACGTACCTTGGCGCTCATCTCCAGCGTGACGCGGGACATCTCCTCGAAGTAGCCGGTCAGGGGCCCGGGTACCGCAGGTTCCGGGTGCCGACGGCGGGCTGTCCGGGCGACGTGCTTCGCCAGGACACCCATCCGGTACATGTCCTCGACGATGTAGATGGAGGAGACCACCTGGCGGAGATCCCGCGCCAGCGGGCCCTCGAGGGCGAGCAGCTGCACCGCGCGTTCCTCGCAGCGGAGTCGGACCACCTCGAGATCGTCGATGAGGGACAGGGCCTTCTCAGCGGACTGCAGATCCTGTTTGAGCAGGGCGTCGGACGCATTGCTCATGACAGAATGGACCTGGTCACACATGATGATGAGGTCATGGGCGAAGGCGTCGAGGTGTTCCCGGTATGAGGTGCGCATAACTGCCACTATAGAGGTATCGACACCGGTCCGCCCGCCGACCGGTGGGCCGATCCAACGCGGTCAACCGTGCGCTGCGGAGAAGCTATCCGCCGGAGTTGTCGATGTCGGCACCGACCGGAACGGTCTCATCCTCGGGATCATCGAGCCAGCCCTCGGGAAGAACCACCTTGCCGGGTGAACCCTGGCGGCCGCGGGGCCCGTCCGCGTCATCCGGCAGCGCGTCCGAGCCGAAGAGTGGTTCGAGATGGGAGTCCAGCTCCGCAAGGGACGCCACCCCGGCCAGTGCCCGTCGGACGTCACCGCCGACGGGGTAGCCGCGGAAGTACCAGCCGACGTGCTTGCGCAGGTCGCGGCATCCCTTGGTCTCCCCGTCGTGCTCCACGAGGAGCTCCGCGTGCCTGCGGATGATCGTCGCGACCTCGCCGAGCGTCGGTTGCGGGGGGAGCGGACGCCCGGTCAACTCGGCGGACAACTCCGCGAACAACCAGGGCCGGCCGAGACAACCCCGGCCGATGACGACGCCGTTACAGCCGGTCTCGTCCATCATCCTCCGCGCATCGGACGCCGCGAAGATGTCACCGTTGCCCAGCACGGGTACGTCCGTGTCGGAGAGGTGCTCCTTGAGCTCGGCGATACGCGACCAGTCCGCGTGCCCGGAATAGCGTTCGGCCGCTGTCCTGCCGTGGAGCGCGACGGCCCGGGCACCGGAATCCACGGCGATCCGGCCGGCGTCGAGGTGCGTGAGGTGCTCGGCGTCGATGCCGACCCGGAACTTGACGGTCACGGGTATGTCCGTGCCCTCGGTCGCACGGACTGCCGCGGAGACGATGTTGCCGAAGAGCCGTCGTTTGTAGGGGAGCGCGGCACCTCCGCCCCGCCGGGTGACCTTCGGTACCGGGCACCCGAAGTTGAGGTCGATGTGGTCCGCCATGTCACGGTCCACGATCATCCGGGCCGCCCGGTAGGTGTATTCGGGGTCCGTGGTGAACAGCTGCAGGGACCGCGGGTTCTCGTCCGGGGCGAACGTCGTCATGTGGAGGGTCTTCTCGTTACCCTCCACGAGCGCCCTGGCGGTGACCATCTCACACACGTAGAGACCTGCGACGCTGCCCATCTTCGACCGTTCCTGCTCCCGGCACAGCGTCCGGAAGGCGACGTTGGTGACCCCGGCCATCGGGGCGAGCACCACCGGGGAACCGAGGGACAGGGGGCCGATGGTCAGGGCGGGGGCGGAAGCGTCAGTCACGCGCCCATTGTCGACGGTCGAACCCCCTGGGGACAAACCGGAATCACCCCGAACCTCGGGACAGCGGGACGGGAGTGTCCGGGAGCGGCAGCCGGGAGTGATCTGAGCCACCATCCGACGCCATCAGAGGGGGGTTTGGGGGTGCAATCATCCAGGTTGTAGCAGGAAAATAGTGGAGTATGGGGGCGACGTGGGGGGCGGCGATGTATCGTGGGCCACGTAACTAAAACGCCGGCGGAGCGGGGAGATCACAAGCTTTCACCCTGTTCGCACGGCAGACCGCATCTCTGGATGCCGCTCGTCGGCTGCCAGACACCCAGGAGGAAATTAATGTCTGACCGGATCGCAAACGCTCAGCTCAAGGGCAAGATCATGTCGGCCGAAGAGGCCGCCCAGTTCGTCAACGACGGAGACAAGGTCGGTATCTCCGGCTTCACCGGCGCCGGCTACCCGAAGGCCCTCCCCAAGGCCATCGCCGAGCGTGCCAAGGAGGAGCACGCCAAGGGGAACAGCTACATGATCGATCTGTTCACCGGCGCCTCCACCGCCGATGACTGCGACGGGATCCTGGCTGAGGCCGACGCAATCCGGTTCCGCACCCCCTACCAGTCCGACCCGACCCTGCGGAACAAGATCAACGACGGCACCACCTTCTACGCCGACTACCACCTGTCCGAGTCGGGCATGTACGTCGAGCAGGGGTTCTTCGGTCAGATGAACGTGGCCATCGTCGAGGCCACCCGCATCACCGATGAGGGCCACATCGTGCCGTCCTCCTCCGTCGGCAACAACGTCGAGTACCTGGACGCCGCCGAGAAGATCATCATCGAGGTCAACTCCTGGCAGTCCGTGGAGCTCGAGGGCATGGCCGACATCTGGCGGATGCCGTCCCTGCCGAACCGCGTCCCGATCCCGCTGACCGAGGCCGGCCAGCGCATCGGCAAGACCTACATCGACATCGACCCGAACAAGGTTGTCGCGGTCGTCGAGACCGACGCCCCCGACCGCAACGCCCCCTTCAAGCCCGCCGACGAGATCTCGCAGAAGATCGCCGGCAACTTCCTCGACTTCCTCGAGGGCGAGGTCCGTGCCGGCCGTCTGACCTACGACGGCTACGTCATGCAGTCCGGTGTCGGCAACGTCCCGAACGCTGTCATGGCGGGTCTGCTCGACTCCAAGTTCGAGAACATCAAGGCCTACACCGAGGTCATCCAGGACGGCATGGTCGACCTGATCGACGCAGGCAAGATGACCGTCGCCTCCGCGACGTCGTTCTCGCTCTCCCCCGAGTACGCCGAGAAGATGAACGAGGACGCCAAGCGCTACCGCAACACCATCATCCTGCGTCCGCAGTCGGTCTCCAACCACCCCGAGGTCGTCCGTCGACTCGGCCTCATCTGCACCAACGGACTGGTCGAGGCCGACATCTACGGCAACGTCAACTCCACCAATGTCACCGGCTCCCGGATGATGAACGGTGTCGGCGGTTCCGCGGACTTCACGCGTAACGGCTACATCTCCTCCTTCATCACCCCGTCCGAGGCCAAGGGTGGAGACATCTCCGCCATCGTGCCGTTCGCCTCCCACATCGACCACACCGAGCAGGATGTCAAGGTCATCATCACCGAGTACGGCTACGCCGATCTCCGCGGCCTCGCACCGCGTCAGCGTGTGGACAAGATGATCGCCCTGGCGCACCCGGACTACCGTCCGCTCCTCCAGGAGTACTACGACAAGGCGCTGCACCTGGCCAAGGAGAAGAAGATGATGCACACCCCGCACGTCCTCTCCGAGGCCCTGAGCTTCCACCAGCGTTTCCTGGAGACCGGCTCCATGAAGAAGACCTCCAAGAAGTAGCCACCGGCACACAACCGTGCGCCGCGAGCCTGAGCCAGTCGGGATCGCGGTGACCGCGGGGACCGGACGCACGCCCCCGGGCCCACCGAACCATCGGATGGGGGCCCGGGGGCGTCCGTCGTGTCGGTGATGTATCCCACTGAATGCCCGTCGATTCTCCGGGGCACTACCACGGAATCTGATTGACGGAGGCGGCGTCGATCGTCCGCGCCCGAGCCTGAGGGAGTAATAAAAATGAGATCGAATCGCAGCCTTCATAAGAGATTATCTCTATCCCGAAACTAACTGAAATATTTAGACAGAAACAAAAATAATTCGGCGACACCGATTTTGATCGCTGATAACCATGGCGGTCGGAAAGCCTGGGTTCTCCACGGGGGACCGCGTTGTGTGGGTCATCTCTGTCTAGGAGGGGCCGGGCATGGGTGCAGGTGGGGGGCTGTTACCCGCTTCCGGTGATGGGGTTGCGGTGGTGGTGCGGCGGGGCGGGTAGAGGGTGTGCGGGGGTGGCTGCGGGTGTCGTGATGTGCAGCCCCTCCGGTGCGCCTCCTTGAATTCGCTGGTCGCGGAGGGTGAATCTGATGAGAGGCTGAAAGATGTGAGGAACCTTAAGGAATTGGGGGGTGGTCGGTTTCAATCTGGTACCGGGGTGGTTACGATCGTCACATAGATCTGCCGTGTGGCTGGCCTGCTGGGTCTGCTCTTGGCGGGTTGACGTTGGTAGGAGCCTTGGGCTCAACCGTTCATGAATCGAGAGGAATCAATGACAAGACAACTGAGCCGTGCGGGGGCGGTGCTGTTCGCGATATTCCTTATCGCGACGGCACTTGTCGTCGCACCGGCAACCGCTGGAGCGGATGAAAATAAGTGGGAGGTCTACCTAAGGGAACAATCGCGCGGTGTCGGTTGGTCTAGCAAACCGTTTGAACGGAGAAGCGTCTCTGACAGTGACCAGCATGTGTACTGTGTTGACTTGGAGCCGGCGGCGCCTGGAAAGTTCAAAGTAAACGAAACTCCGAGGGTGTCTTACGTTAAGACCCAGTACGGCATCGACGACGTCAATCACCCCTTGGGCCTTCTGGGGGTGGAGCAGGCACGGAAGGTTGGTCTAGCTATCGCGATTACTCGAGAGCTGAGTAAGCCGGTAAATGACCGGGTTCAACTTGATGGCCTGCTGGACTGGTCGACATTGGACTACCACTCGGATTATGTCTACGGTATCACGCAGTACGTGAGCTGGAAGCTTGGCAGTGATTCGCCTGGCGGAAAAACCGTCGATACAGTTATCGAGAAGAACCTTTCTTTCCTAAAGGAAAATGACAAAGCTACTGGAGATCGGATCGTTAGCGCAGTTAATCAGGCGTTTAAAAAGAATCCGCCATCTGCCCCATCGAATGTGGTTATTGTTTTTTATCAGGGGAATAATTCCTTGTACCAGAATTTTATG
>NZ_JAENIP020000003.1:0-525712 GCF_016595285.2 Corynebacterium antarcticum | reverse complement strand
GCCGCGCTGACTCGAATCAATCTACACACACCACCCGAAACACGCAAAACACCAGGACATCGACGATATTCGCGCTCCACACCCGGCGTTGTCCCGGGTTCCTCCGTCGCACGACGGTCCTCCCCCTCCGACGAAACCCCGGGAGAAACAAATTCCCCCTCGCCACCGAAGTACGGCGGGACGAGGGGGATGAGACGGGAGTGAACGTTCGGTTACGCCGGAGTTGTGAAGTGCGCGCCCGCGAAGTTCTTCTTGCCACGACGCAGCACGATCCAGCTCCCGTGAAGGAGATCAGATTCGGTGGGCTGCCACTCCTCATCCGGGATCCGGACGTTGTTGGCGTAGGCACCCCCCTCCCGGATGGACCGGCGCGCGGCGCCCTTCGATTCGGCGAGCCCGGTCGCGACAAGGAGATCGACGATCGTACGCGGTGCATCAGCGTCGATCTCGGCGACCGTGGTCTCCGAGACCGCGCCTTCGAGGGTGCGCTCGTCGAGATCAGCGAGCTCGGCTCTCCCGAACAGTGCCTGGGCCGCCAGTTCGACGGCTTCGGTCGCGTCAGCACCGTGAACGAGGGTCGTCATCTCCCGGGCGAGGCGCCGCTGTGCCTCACGCTTGTGCGGACGTTCGCTCACCTCGATCTCGAGCGCGTCGAGCTCCTCCTTGTCGAGGAAGGTGAACCAGCGCAGGAACTTGACGACGTCCGCGTCATTGGTGTTGAAGAAGTACTGGTACCAGCTGTAGGGGCTGGTCATCTCGGGATCCAGCCACAGCTTGCCGCCACCGGTGGACTTCCCGAACTTGTTGCCCTCGCTGTCGGTGACCAGGGGAACGGTCAACGCGTGGACGGTGGCACCGTTGACGCGACGGTTGAGATCGACCCCGGAGACGATGTTGCCCCACTGGTCGCCGCCGCCGATCTGCAGGACACACCCGTGGCTGCGGTTGAGCTGGACGTAGTCGTTGGCCTGAAGCAGCATGTAGGAGAACTCGGTGTAGGAGATGCCGTCTGAGTCGAGACGCCGCCTGACCGTGTCACGATTCAGCATCGTGTTCAGGGAGAAGTGCTTGCCGACGTCCCGGAGGAAGTCGACGACGCTGAGGTTCGTCGTCCATTCCGCGTTGTTGACCATGACCGCGGCGTTGTCGCCCTCGAAGTCGATGAAGCGGGCGAGCTGTTTCTGGATCCGCTCCAGGTTGCCCGCGACCGTCTCCTCGGTGAGCATGGAGCGTTCACCGACGTCACGGGGATCGCCGATCATGCCCGTCGCACCACCTGCGAGAGCGACCGGACGGTGTCCGGCCCGCTGGAACCGGCGAAGGAGGAGAAGTGGGACGAGGTGTCCGGCGTGCAGCGAGGGGCCGGTCGGATCGAAGCCACAGTAGAGGGAGATCGGGGACTCGGTTTCTTCACGGAGCTTGTCGAGGTCGGTGGACTGGTTGATCAGGCCACGCCAGCTCAGTTCGTCAATGATGTTCATCGTCAATTCCTCTTCGTTGGGAGACTGCTCGGAAAGGTGTCGGTGGGTCAGTCGGCGGACGGCCAGGGAACCGCCTCGTCAATGAGAAGCACGGGGATGTCGTCGTCGATGCGGTAGGCGAGACCGAGCCTCCTGTTGACGAGCAGCTGGTCGTCCTCGAGATACTCCAGCGGCCCCTTGTCCTTCGGACAGGCGAGCACATCAAGCAACTTCGGATCGATACTCATGGGCACCGATCCTACCCGGGGGTACGGGTGCGTCAGCACCGTGCCCCGGTGATACATCCTGGACACGGTGGGGCACGGAGCTACCGACCGTGGCACCACACCACGATTCGCGGGTAGAAAGGTCGCAACGGATTCAGGTGAACGGGAGAAAAGACTGAATATGGGCGCACAGACGGGTCGGAACTCAGACGGGATCGACCGGAAGGTCGCGGTGATCACGGGAGCGGGTGACGGGATCGGGAGGGCGATCGCACTGAAACTCGCACAGGACGGTGTCGCGGTCGTGGTCAGCGACATCAACGACGGGAAGGGGGCGTGCGGTGGTCGCGGAAATCTCGGACCACGGCGGTACGGCCAGCTTCATCCACGTCAACGCGGGAAGTGTCGAGGACAACGAGGCTCTCGTCACGTTCGCTCTCGACGCCTACGGGCGCCTCGACTACGCGGTGAATAACGCCGGTCTGGGTGCTCCCCCGCACAAGCTCGCCGAGATCGACGACGCCGCATTCAACCGCGCCATCGACGTGACCCTCCGGGGTACGTTCTACGGACTACGGGCCCAGCTCGCACACATGAATGAGCGGGGTTCCGGTGCGATCGTCAACATCGCGTCGATCGGGGGGTTACGGCCGTCCAGGCTCCTGTCCCCCTACATCTCGGCGAAGCACGGGGTCGTCGGCATGACCCAGACCGCCGCACTCGACTACGCGGCAGAGGGGATCAGGGTCAACGCGGTCGCGCCCGGGCCGATCCGCACCGCCGCACTCGAGAGTCTCCCGGCTGACCGTCTCCGCGAGGAGGAGGGGAAGGTTCCCCTGCAGCGTCTGGGCGAGCCAGGGGACATCGCGGAGGCTGTGGCGTGGCTTCTCTCAGACGAGGCCGCCTTCGTCACGGGTGTGGTACTCCCGCTCGACGGTGGCGCGAGCCTCACCTGACCGGTCCGTGCCGGCGGGGAGAGCCGGTACCCGTGAACCGGGCACCGGACTAGACTTGGCGCCCATGTCACGCCTCGTATCCCGACTCAGTCACTTTCCCGAGACCATCTTCGCCACGATGACCACCCTGGCCGTCGAGAGGGGAGCGGTGAATCTCGGTCAGGGATTCCCGGACGAGGACGGGCCCCGGTCGATGCTCGAGGAGGCCGTACGGCAGATCCGCGCGGGCAACAACCAGTATCCGCCCGGACGCGGTTTCGCCGGGCTCCGCGCCGCGGTTGCCGCGGACCGCCGGCGGAGTTACGGACACAGCCTCGACCCGGCCACCGAGGTACTGGTCACCGTCGGTGCGACCGAGGCCATCTCCGCGACGGTGCTCGCGCTCGTGGAGCCCGGCAGCGAGGTGGTGGTGATCGAGCCGTACTACGACGCGTACGCGGCCGCGGTCGCGCTCGCCGGCGCGACCCTGGTCCCGGTTCCTCTGCTGCTCGACGCCGGCAGCGACACCGGTTGGCGGCTGGATCACGCCGCGCTCCGCGCAGCGGTGGGCGCGAATACGGCGATGATCATCATCAACACACCGCACAACCCGACCGGGCACGTGTTCGGCGCCGACGATCTGGAGGTCGTCGCGGATCTCGCGCGGCGGCACGATCTTCTGGTCCTGGCGGACGAGGTCTACGAGAAGCTCCTCTACGACGGCCGCAGGCACTCCCCCATCGCCCTGCTACCGGGTATGCGGGAACGCACGGTGACCGTCTCCTCAGCCGCGAAGTGCCTCAACGTCACCGGTTGGAAGACCGGCTGGGCGATGTCAACTCCGGAGATCATCGACGCCGTGACGAAGGCGAAGCAGTTCCTGACGTTCGTCGGGGTCGGTCACGTCCAGCCCGCTGTCGCACACGCCCTGGAAAATGAACAGGCCTGGATGGAACGGCTCCGCGGTGACATGCAGCGGCGCCGCGACCTGCTCATGGAGGGGCTCGACCGGGCCGGCTTCGACGTCAAGGCCTGCGCCGGTGGCTACTTCGTCATCGCGGACGCCGGCCCCCTCGGGGTCACGGATGCCACGGACTTCTGCACCGGGGATCTCATCGACCGGGGAGTGGTCGGGATCCCGGTGTCCGCGTTCGCCACGAGCGGAGACTCGGGACACCTCGATCCCCTGGTCCGGTTCGCCTTCTGCAAGCGGGAGGACCTGATCCGGGACGCCGTCGCGCGTCTGGTCTGAGACCTCGGCGGAGACGCCCCGGCGCCCGGTGGACCAGGGATCCGGTCAGCCCCGGACCGGGGTCTGGGCCCAGGTGCGGAAGCGGGCGGACCGGTCGGCGACCCGCT
This sequence comes from Corynebacterium antarcticum, assembly GCF_016595285.2. NCBI lineage: Bacteria > Bacillati > Actinomycetota > Actinomycetes > Mycobacteriales > Corynebacteriaceae > Corynebacterium > Corynebacterium antarcticum. The sequence goes on along the minus strand of NZ_JAENIP020000003.1, from coordinate 521,731 downwards.
CACGCTGTTCGATGACGCGCACACCGGCGGTGCCGCCACGCGTCGCGCGTGAGGCGACCGCGCCCTCGACCGTGAGGACCTTCCGGACCTCGGGGGTGAGACGCGGATCGACACCGGTGAGCTCGTCATCGGTCAGTTCGTCCAGGCCGACACCTCGGGCCTCGGCGATACGGACGCAGGCACCGGACGCCTCGTGGGCCTCACGGAACGGAACCCCCTGGCGGACCATCCACTCGGCCAGGTCGGTGGCGAGGGTGAACCCCGCGGGGGCCAGTTCCGCCATCCTCTCCGGGTGGAAGGTGAGGGTGGAGACGAGACCCGTCATCGCGGGCAGCAGGAGGTTGAGCTGCGCGACGGAGTCGACGATGGGTTCCTTGTCCTCCTGCAGGTCGCGGTTGTAGGCGAGCGGCTGCGCCTTGAGTGTCGCCATCAGTCCGGTGAGGTTGCCGATGAGGCGACCGGTCTTGCCCCGCGTCAGCTCGGCGACGTCCGGGTTCTTCTTCTGCGGCATGATCGATGAGCCGGTCGACCAGGCGTCATCGAGCGTGACGTACCCGTACTCGGGGGTGCACCAGTAGATGACCTCCTCGGCCAACCGGGACATGTCGACGGAGATCTGAGCGAGCACGAACGCCGTCTCGGAGGCGAAGTCGCGGGAGGAGGTGCCGTCGATGGAGTTGTCCGCCGCCGAGTCGAAGCCGAGCTCCTCGGCGATCGCCTCGGGGTTGAGGGTCAGGGAGGACCCGGCGAGGGCACCGGAGCCGTAGGGGGAGACCGCGAGACGCTTGTCCAGGTCGCGGATGCGGTCGACGTCGCGGAGCAGGGGCTGTGCGTGCGCGAGCAGCTGATGCGCGAGGAGCACGGGCTGTGCGGCCTGCGAGTGTGTCTTGCCCGGCATGATGGCGTCAGGGTGCGCCTCGGCCTGGCCCACGAGGGCGTCGACGAGATCGGTGACGCCGAGAGCGATGTCCCGGACGGCGTCCCGGACCCACATGCGGAACAGTGTCGCGACCTGGTCGTTGCGGGAACGACCGGCACGGAGCCGACCGCCGACCGCGGGACCGACGATGTCGATGAGCCCCCGTTCCATGGCCCCGTGAACGTCCTCGTCGGTGGGTTCGGGTCCGAACTCCCCGGAGGCGACCTTCTCCCCCAGTTCGTCGAGGCCGGCGAGCATGGTCTCCAGATCGGCGTCCGACAGGAGCCCCGCGGAATTGAGAACCTTTGCGTGGGCCTTGCTGGCCAGCACGTCGTAGGGGGCGAGCACCCAGTCGAAGTGGGTGGACACGCTCAGTGCGAACATCGCCTCGGAGGGACCTCCGGAGAAACGGCCGCCCCAGAGGGCACCCTCGTTTGTCTTGTGCTGTTCCACGGTTATCGTCGGCTCCTTCGGGAGTGGCTTACTTCTTCGGTTCTCTTCTGGTGTGCTGCGTTGTCGCGCGGTGGCCCACGGAGTCATCGGTCACGGCGAAAACCCCTCCATCGATGGCGCCGTGCCCGGTTCGGGTGACGTCATCGGTGGAAGGGCGCGTGCATGACCGTGGATTCTACTTGCCGGCCTCGCGGTCGCGGCGGCAGGCGATCTTCGAGGACAGGCCGTGCAGCTCGACGAAGCCACGGGCGAGGGTCTGATCGAAGGTGTCACCCGTGTCGTAGGTGGCCAGGTTGAAGTCGTAGAGGCTCGACTCGGAGCGGCGACCGTTGACGGTCACCCGGCCTCCGTGCAGGACGACCCGGATGTCACCGGTGACGTTCTCCTGGGTGGACTCGATGAAGGCGTCGAGGGAACGCTTCAACGGGGCGAACCAGAGACCGTCGTAGACCTCCTCGGACCAGCGGGCGTCGATGAGCCGCTTGTAGCGGGCGAGTTCACGCTCGACGGTGACGTCCTCGAGCGCCTGGTGCGCGGTGATGAGGACCATCGCGCCGGGGGCTTCGTAGACCTCTCGGGACTTGATGCCGACGAGGCGGTCCTCCACCATGTCGAGCCGACCGACACCCTGGGCGCCGCCGCGGCGGTTGAGCTCCTCGATGGCCTCGAGGACGGTGACCTTCTTGCCGTCGATGGCGACCGGGACACCGTTCTCGAAGGAGATGATGAGCTCGTCGGGGGCGTTGCCCATCGCCGGGTCCTCGGTGTAGGCGTAGAGATCCTTCGTCGGCGGGTTCCAGAGATCCTCGAGGAAGCCGGTTTCGACGGCGCGACCCCAGACGTTCTGGTCGATGGAGAACGGCGACTTGGTGGACTGTTCGATCGGGAGGTTGATCTCCTCGGCGAAGGCGATCGCCTTGTCCCGGGTCCATGCGAAGTCCCGCGCGGGGGCGATGATCTTCAGGTCGGGGTTCATGTCGGCGAAACCGACCTCGAAACGGACCTGGTCGTTGCCCTTACCGGTGCAGCCGTGGGCGACGTGGGTTCCGCCGTGCTCCTCGGCGGCCTCGACGAGGTGCTTGACGATCAGCGGGCGGGAGATGGCGGAGACCAGCGGGTACTGCTTCATGTACATGCCGTTGGCCTTGATGGTCGGCAGGCAGTACTCCTCGGCGAACTCGTCCTTGGCGTCGACGACGACCGCCTCGACGGCGCCGCAGTCGAGGGCACGCTGACGCACGCTCTCCATGTCCTCGCCGCCCTGGCCGAGGTCGAGTGCCACGGCCACGACCTCACCGCCGGTCATCTTGGCCAGGTACGGGATGGCCACCGAGGTGTCGAGGCCGCCGGAATAGGCGAGAACTACGCGATCAGTCATGTCTTCTCCTTGAGAGGTGCTTCATCGTTTGTATTGTGGGTTCTACCAGCGGCAATCACGATGCCTCCGGGTAACTCATGTGTGCACCACACACTAACAGTGCGGATGGCGCGGGTGCAGCAGGTGCGGTGCGTGAAAACCGGGCGCCGCTGTCCGACAACCGCAACTCTAGACGGTTTATTCATTCAAATGCAAATTATGCAGACACCGTCCGTCCGGCGCCCAGTCCTCCGTGTCGACGTACGCCGCGGGCTCGCCATCACCCGGCCGGGCGGGCGTGACCACCGGCGCGGTGGCGTTCGGGCGGCATCAGCGTCGTTCGAACATCTCACCGAGCTGTTTACCCGTGAGGGGTTCCCGCGCGATGACGAAGATCGTGTCGTCCCCCGCGATACAGCCGACGACCTCGTCCATCTGGACCCGGTCGATGAAACTAGCCAGGTACTGGGCGGCACCCGGCGGGGTACGCAGCACGGCGGTGTTCCCCGAGGAGTCGACGCTCACGAGGAGATCCTCCAGCATCCGGCGGAGCTTCTCCGCCGGCCCGCGCATCTGCTCGGTGAGCGGAGCCTCCGCGGGACCGATCGTGTAGAAGGCCCTCCCCCCGTCGGGCCGGACCTTCTTCGCACCGAGCTCATCGAGGTCCCGCGAGAGTGTCGCCTGCGTGATGTCGATGCCGTCATCGAGCAGCAGCTCGGAGAGCTGGACCTGGGAGGAGACGCGGTACTTCTCCAGGATCTCCACGATCCGCCCCTGTCTCGCGGCTCGGGTCGCCGGTGCGGGCCGACTCATCGTGCCGCACCACCGGGCTGGTGCTCCAACAGCCACGCCATCAGGGCCTTCTGGGCGTGCAGGCGGTTCTCCGCCTCGTCGAACACCACGGACTGCGGTCCGTCGATGACCTCGGCGTTGACCTCATTTCCCCGGTAGGCGGGCAGACAGTGGAGGAAGATCGCGTCGGAGGCGGCCCGGGCCATCACGGCGTCATCGACCTGGTAGGGGCGGAACACCGCGACGCGGTCGATGCCGTCGTTCTCCTGTCCCATGGACACCCAGGTGTCCGTGATGACGATGTCCGCACCGTCCACCCCGTCGAGACTGTCGGTGACGACGATCCGGGCACCGGTCTCCTCCCCGATGGCGCGTGCACGATCGACGAAGCGCTGCTCGGGCTGGAAGCCCTCGGGCGCGACGATCGTCATGTTCACCCCGGCCGTCGCGAAGCCGATCAGGTAGGAGTTCGCCATGTTGTTGGCCCCGTCCCCGATGTACACGGCGCTCCTACCGCGGATCCCCGCCGGGCCCTGTTCGGGCGCGAGTTTTTCGATGCAGGTCTGGAGGTCCGCGAGGATCTGGCACGGGTGCAGGTCATCGGAGAGCCCGTTGATGATCGGGACCGTCGCGGTCTCCGCCATGGCGAGCAGGTTGTCGTGGGCGTAGGTGCGCCACACGATCATGGAGACGAACCTGGAGAGCACCGCTCCGGTGTCCTGGTAGGTCTCCCCCTTCCCCATCTGCGTCTTGTCGGCCACAGCGACGATGGCGTTGCCGCCGAGCGCGGCGATACCGGCGTCGAAGGAGAAGCGGGTGCGGGTCGAGGTCTTGTCGAAGAGCACGGCGACGGACTGCGGACCGGCCAGCGGCTTGCGTGAGTACGGGTCAGCCTTGAGTTCGGCGGCGAGGGTGAGGACCTCCGCCTGCTCGGCCGGGGTGAGGTCATCGTCGGCGAGGAAGTGCCGGACGTTCGGTGTGGTGGTCATGTGTCTCCTACCCTTCGTTGTTCTGCGTGGCTGTCCGGGCCTGCGCCCGGGTCTCGGCGAGAACGGCGCCGATGCGCCGTGCCGCGTCGTCGAGCTGCTCCGCGGTGATCACGAGCGGCGGGGTTATGCGGATGACGCTGTCCGACGGGGCGTTGAGGATCAGCCCGTGCCCGAGTCCGACCGTGACAGCCTTCTTCGCCACCGGCTCGTCGAGAACGAGGCCCAGCATGAGGCCGCGTCCCCGGACCTCGTCGACGCCGTCGACCGCCTTCATCGCCGCCGTGAAGTGGGCGCCCTTGTCCTGGACATCGGCGATGAAGTCCTCGTCGATCGTGTCCAGCACCGCGAGCGCCGCGGCACAGGACACCGGGTTTCCACCGAAGGTGGTGCCGTGGCTTCCCACACCGAACAGGGATGCGGCCCTCCCGTGCGCGAGGCAGGCACCGATGGGCAGTCCCGCCCCCAGTCCCTTGGCCATGGTGACGACGTCGGGCAGGATGCCCTCGTGGGCGTGGGCGAAGAAGTTCCCGGTCCGACCGACGCCCGTCTGCACCTCGTCGACGATGAACAGGATGCCGTGCTCGTCGCAGAGTTCCCGCACCGCGGCGAGATAGCCGTCCGGGGCGGGGATCACGCCCGTCTCGCCCTGGATCGGTTCGAGGATGATCGCCGCGGTGTCCGTCGGGTTGACGCCGACGAGCTTCCGCAGGTAGTCGATGTCGCCGTAGGGGAAGAACTCCACCCCTCCCGGCAGGGGCTCGAAGGCGGTGCGCTTGTCCGGCTGACCGGTCAGCGCCAGGGATCCCATGGTCCGGCCGTGGAATCCGTGCTCCGCCGCCAGTACCCGCCGCTTCCCGGTCAGTCGGGCGAGCTTGAAGGCGGCCTCGTTCGCCTCGGCACCGGAGTTGCAGAAGAACACGCGGGTCGATTCCGCGACCGCTGCGTCACCGTTAGCGAAACGTTCCTTCAGCTTCTCCGCCACCTCGACCACCGGACGGGACGCGAAGAGGTTGGACACGTGGGCGAACCGGCGGATCTGCTGTTCGACGGCCTCGATCACGGCCGGATGCGCGTGTCCGAGGGAGTTCACCGCGATACCCGCGAGCAGGTCGAGGTAGACGGTCCCGTCGGCGGCGGTGACCTCCGCACCGTCACCCGAGACGAGATCGAGCGCCGGGGCGTAGGTATTCATCAGCGCGTCGGGCCACCGGCCGAGGGCGTCGTAGTTGTCGATCCTGGATTCGTTCATGGTTTGACCTTCTGGAACTCGGTGGGGGCTGGGTAGTCGTCTCGGGAGTAGGTGTCCGGAAGGACCATTGTGCCGATTCCGCCCTCGGTGAGCAGCTCGAGCAGCACGGAGTGCGCGACACGACCGTCGATGACGTGCGCGGCGTGGACGCCCTGCCGGACCGCGTTGAGGCAGGACTCCATCTTCGGGATCATGCCTGCGTCGAGGGACGGGAGGAGATCGGAGAGGTCGCCGACGGAGATCTTGCTGACCATCGAGGAGGTGTCCGGCCAGTCGGTGTAGAGACCCGGGACGTTCGTGAGGATGATCAGGCGTTCCGCACCGATGGCGCTGGCGAGCGCCCCCGCCGCGGTGTCCGCGTTGATGTTGTGGACCTGTCCGTCCTCGTCCGGGGCGATCGTGGAGACCACCGGGATCCGACCGGCGTCGATGATGTCCATGAGTGAGGAGGCGTCGACGTGCGTGATGTCACCCACCAGGCCGATGTCGGTGAGTTCACCGCCGACCTCGACGAGGCGGCGCTCCGCGGTGAATAGCCCCGCGTCCTCACCCGAGCAGCCGACCGCATAGGGGCCGTGGCAGTTGATCAGGCCGACGAGATCCCGGCCGACCTGCCCGAACAGAACCATGCGGACGATCTCCATCACCTCGGGGGTGGTGACCCGGAATCCACCGCGGAACTCCCCCTCGATACCGAGCTTCTGCAGCATGGCGTTGATCTGGGGGCCACCGCCGTGGACGACGACGGGTTTCGCGCCGACGGTCCGGAGGAAGACCATGTCGGCCGCGAAGGCGGCGCGGAGATCCTCGTCGATCATGGCGTTTCCGCCGTACTTGACCACGACGATCTTGTCGCGGAAGTGCTTGAGCCAGGGCAGCGCCTCGGCGAGCACGTTGGCCCGTACCTCGGGTGTGATGTCCTTCAGCATGTCGTTCATGTCTCGTCCCGGTTTCTGGGGTGTCGTGGAGGGGTCTTCGCGCCGGTGGCGGAGACCGTCTAGGTGGAGTACGCGGAGTTGATCTCGACGTAGGCGTGGGACAGGTCGGTGGTGCGCAGGGTCGCGGTGCCGGGCCCACCGGTGCCGAGATCCACGGTGACGTCGATGTCGCGGCCGGAGAGGTCGACGTCCCGGGCGCCGGGCGCACCGCATGAATCAAGGCAGACGGGTTGACCGTTGAAGTGGACGGAGATGTGCTCAGGGTCCATGTCGGCGTCCGCCATGCCCACTGCGGCGAGCACCCTGCCCCAGTTCGGGTCGGAGCCGAACATCGCGCACTTGAAAAGCGGGTCACGGCAGAGGGTGCGGGCCGCGTTGGCGGCCTGGGTGTCGTCCGTGGTCCCGGTGACGGTGACGGCTACGCGCTTGGTGACGCCCTCCGCATCCGACTGGAGCTGCTTGGACAGGTCCGTGCACACCCGCAGGACAACCTCGTTGAGATCCTTCTGATCCGGGGTGACACCGGACGCCCCGGAGACCAGGAGGATGACGGTGTCGTTGGTGGAGGTCGAGCCGTCGATGTCCAGGCAGTCGAACGTCACCGCGGTCGCGGCACGCAGTGCCGTGTCGGCCATCTCGTGGGTGACCGCAGCGTCGGTGGTCAGGCAGACGAGCATCGTCGCAAGAGAGGGAGCCATCATACCCACGCCCTTGGCCATCCCGCCGACCGTGTATCCGGCACCGTGGGCGACCGATTCCTTGACGATGGTGTCGGTGGTCATGATCGCCTCGGCGGCTGCCCCACCGTTGTCACCGTCATTCACGGTGAGTCCGTCGACGAGTTTGTCCACGCCGGCGAGCACGATGTCCATCGGCAGCGGTTCCCCGATGAGCCCGGTGGAGCAGGCCGCGACGTCCCCCGGCTCGACCCCCAGCGACTCCGCGACGCGTTCGATCGTAGCCGTCGCGTCGGCCTCTCCCCTGGATCCGTTGCAGGCGTTGGCGTTGCCGGAATTGTAGACGACGGCCCTGAGACGGCCGTCGGCGACGTTGGCGCGGCTGATCTTCACCGGCGCGGCGACGATCCGGTTCCGGGTGAACAGGGCCGCCGCCGTGAGGTCGGGCCCCTCGTTGACGATGAGGGCCATGTCGGGCTTGCCCGACGCCTTGATTCCGGCGGTCGTGGCGGCGGCTGAGAATCCTTCGGGGGCGGTGATTCCGGTGTCAGACATTGGGTACTTCCTGGGCGTTGGTGATCGGTGGGGTGACGGTACGGCTGCGGTGGATCAGGGGGCCACCCCGCATCGGGGCAGGCCCGCGGTCTCGTCCAGCCCGAGGGCGAGATTCATGCACTGGACCGCGGCACCGGCGGTGCCCTTGGTCAGGTTGTCGATGGCGCTGGTGACCAGCAGGCGGCCGGCATCATCGTCTACCTCGACCTGGACCTGACACATGTTCGAACCCAGCACGTTCTGTGTCTGGGGCTGGGTCCCCTCCGGAAGCAGCTGGATGAAGGGCTCGTCAGCGTAGGCGTCGCGGTACGCGGCACGTGCGTCCGCGGCGGTGACTCCCTCAACCAGCGGGGCTGACGCCGTGGTGAGGATGCCCCGGGGAAGCGGCGCGAGGACCGGGGTGAAGGACACCGTGACCGGGGATTGACTGTGGAGACGGAGATTCCTTGCGATCTCCGGGGTGTGCCGGTGCCTTCCCGCGGTGTTGTAGGCCTTCAGCGATCCCATGGTCTCGCTACCGAGCAGCCCGACGGAGGCCTTCTTTCCGCCGCCGGAGACTCCGGTGACGGAGACGATCGCGATGTCCGGGATGATGAGGCCGGCGGCGACCGCCGGAAGCAGGGCCAGCGTGGCTCCGGTGGGGAAACAACCGGGGACGGCGACGCGCTTCGTTCCCCGCAGCAGCTCCCTGTTCCCCGGCATCTCCGGGATGCCGTAGGGCCAGGTGCCCGCGTGTTTCGACCCGTACCACCGTTCCCAGTCGCCGGCGTCGTCGAGCCGGAAGTCGGCGGCGCAGTCGATCACCACGACATCGGGACCGAGCTGTTCGGCGATCTCCGCGGAGTGTCCGTGGGGCAGACCGAGGAACACGACGTCGTGCCCGGCCAGTTCCTCGGCGGTCGTCGGTGCGATGACCCGGTCCGCGAGATCGGGTAGGTGGGGCATGAGCTCGCCGACGGTGCTACCGGCGGTGGAGGCACCGGTCAACGCTCCGATCCGCAGTCCGCCGTTCCCGTATTCGGGGTGTCCGAGGAGGATCCTCAGGATCTCTCCTCCGGCGTATCCGCTGGCACCTGCGACTGCAACTGTGACTGACATGGATGCAACCATATCATTTATGCGCCCTTATGCAAATTATGCATTCCCTCGTTGGTCACCACCTCCGTTCCCCCCGCGTAGGACGGAGTCGCTCCCCTGCGGCGTGGGGAACCCTAGAATCGGCGGTAGCAGCTCCGCATCCGCCCCGGTACCACCCGGTGTCACTCCGCACCGGCGGTACCACCCACCCGGAGGAAACCATGTTGACGACAAGACGGACCACCGGCAGGCTCCCCCGACTGGCACTGTCCGCCGTGCTGACTGCGGGAGCCCTCACCGCGTGCGGGGGAGATCCGTCCCCCGAGCCGCCGACCCGCACCGAAGTGTCACCGGCACCGACCCGCCGGGCCGCGGACACGATCGAGGCCCCGGTCCGACAGCCGACCGGGGATGAACTCCGGTGGAGATCCCGGATTCCCGACGGTGAGTACGTCACCGCGGTCTGTCAGGGGTACAGCGAACTCCAGTTCACCAATTTCAAGGCTGAGGAAGGGATCGCCCCGGAAGTGATCGCGGGCGACCTCAGGCGGGCCATCACATCATTCCGGACGGCCACCTCGACCCTGCCGGAACCGGCGAACGAGGTCATCGCCCGCTCCGGCGACGACCTCGCATCGAGATTCGACCGCATCGAGCCGATGGTCTCCCCGGACGCGTCTCCGGCACAGATGGCGGAGGCCCTCCCACTCCTCACCGGCCACCCGGAGATAAAGGGCATCTACTACGACTTCGGCACGGAGGTGGGTAATCTGCCACCGGAACAGGACGCAGCAGCCAGACGGATCCCGGCCTGCTCCCACGTCTTCCGGGACTACGACAAGGTTCTGGACGACCGTGTCGTGCTGCCCCTCGCGGATGCAGCGGTCAGACTGCAACAGGCAAGGGACGGCTGGGCCATCGCCATGGAGGAGGCCGGCATGCTCCGGAAGGATCCATCGGCCGAAACCGTCACCGATTACCCGAGATCGGAGGGGGAACCGCTCATCCCCATCCTGCCACCGGATCCCGACGAACTGGGGCCGCCCAAGGAGTACTCCTTCGCTCTCGCCGACAGGGACCCGGAGAGGTGGCGTGCCGTATCCGATTCCATGATCGAGGGAGCGGACATCCTGGACACCTGGGAGAACACCGCGACGGACCCGATCGAGTTCGACGCGGCACAGGAGGTGGTCGTCTACCGGGAGAACCTGAAGTACGCCCTCTACGACGCCGCTGCGGCACTGAGCGAAGCCGCGGACCGGGCGGACAGGATCCTCGACGACACCGGCACGGATCTCTCCGGAAAGCTGGACGCGCTCACGGCGTTCGACGATGACGTCGACGCCCGCATCAGGAACGTGGAACTGATGGCCAGGATGCTGCTCAAGCTGACGCTCGAAAAAGCCGGCCTCATGACACAGGAGGCGGTGGAAAGCGCGGTCAAACTACAGAACAGGGAGGACGTGGGGCAGAAGATTCTCGAGGATTTCGACGAGGACCTGAGGGAGATTCTCTGAATCGGTGTCCTGGCCGGCGACACCGCAACCGGCGGCCGGGGCACTATCAGGAGGCCGGAACCCCCGCCGCGACGGCCTCCGAGTTCGCGGTTCCCCGGGTCTTCTCCGGTCGTTCGAGCGCCATGTCGCCGGGACGGATCCAGCCGGCCCGTCTCATTGCCTCGGAGATCAGGAGCGTCACCAGTGCGGGACCGACGATGTTCAGTCCGAGGATCATCAGCGTGAGGGACACCGCACCGTGGTCGGGTGACATGACACTCCAGGTCATGAGCTGGCCGACGAGGCCCGAGGTCCCCATGCCCGACCCGGCCGGGTTGTTCTCCATCGCGAACACGGTCGTGGCGATCGGCCCCAGGATCGCTGAGGCGATGATGGGTGGCAGCCAGATCACCGGACGCCGGACGATGTTCGGCATCTGGAGCATCGAGGTGCCCAGCCCCTGGGACACCAGACCCGCCCAGCGGTTCTCCCGCCAGCTGGCGACCGCGAAACCGACCATCTGGCAGCAGCAGCCCACGGTGGCGGCACCCGCCGCCAGTCCCGACAATCCGAGGATGATGCCGAGGGCCGCCGATGAGATCGGCAGGGTCAGGCAGATGCCCATGATCACGGCGACGAGAATGCCCATCAGGAACGGCTGCCGCTGGGCGGACCAGTTGATCATCTCCCCCAGCGCCGTCATGAACTCGGAGATCGTCGGGCCGATGAGTAGACCGACCGCCGAACCCGAACAGATGGTCACCAGCGGGGTGACGAGGATGTCGACGGGCGTCCGCCCGGACACGAACAACCCGCACTCGACCGCGATGAAAGCGGCGATGAACGCCCCCAGCGGCTCCCCCGGACCGAGGAGCTGGAAGGACAGGCCGTCGACGACCCCTCCCCCGAGAATCTTGCCCGCGTGGGCACCGACCATGCCCGCGACGCCGGTACCCGCGATGACGAAGGTCGACGCCGAGAGCCGGTGGGCGACACCGATGCCGATACCGAATCCGGTCAGCACCGAGGCGACGGATCCGGTGACGACGAGGAACTCGCCGATGGTCCCCGGAACGTGCCGGCCCAGCTGGACCATGATCGTTCCCACGATGAGGGTGGCGAACAACCCGAAGGCCATGCCGGTCAGTGCATCAACGAAGAACAGGGACGCCCATCTGCGTATCAGTCGGTTCACAGCAGCTGACTTTAGTGAGTTCAGCGCAAAACCGGAACTATACGGGCATCGTGGGAGCCAGCCGCCACCCCCGACATACACCTCTCCCACCCCGATCGAGAAAGCGGCCCGGCCCCATCGCGGGGGCCGGGCCGTCGGAATAGGTGCGGATCAAGCGCGGATCGTGGCGCCGTGCTCCCGACCCGCCGCGTCGGCCGCGGCGAGCCGCGCCGCTGAACACTCGTCGTCGGTCAGCGTACGGTCGGTGGCCCGGAACCGCAGTGCGAACGCCAGCGACTTCCGGTTCTCGCCGAGGCTCTCCGAGCGGTAGACGTCGAAGAGCTCGACGCTCTCGATCAGCTCCCCCGCCGCCGACAGCAGAGTCCGGCGCACGTCCTCCGCCGGAACGTCCTCGTCCACCACGAGTGCGATGTCCTGCATCAGCGCCGGGAACGGGGACAGCACCGGCGCCGGTGTCGAGGGAGCGAACGGCAGTGCCGTGACGTCCAGCTCCATCGCGCACGTGCGCGCGGGCAGGCCCGCACGCTCCAGGATCTGCGGATGCAGCTCACCGGCGTACCCGACGACGGTTCCGTCGACACTCAGCGCAGCGCACCGGCCCGGGTGCCAGGGAAGCTGTTCGGCGGCCGAGACCTCGAGCTCGACGTCGGCGGCTCGGGCGACGATGCGTGCCGACTCCACCGAGTCAGCCCACGTGTAGGCGCGGGCGGACCCCAGCGGACCCGCGGCCTCGATGTCGCCGGCACCGACGGTGGCGACGTGCAGCGGCTGCGCGGGCAGCGAGGCGAGGAGTTCCCCGACAGCCTGATCCGAGGGACGGCTCCGGACGTCGGGCATCGGTGAACGGTCGACCTCTCCAGCCACCGTGACCTGCTCGACCCCGTAGAGCGAGACGTCGCGCTGCCCCCTGGCGGCGTTGCGCCGCACGGCGTCCAGCATGTTCGGCAGCAGGGTCGTGCCGAGGACGGAGCGGTCGGCCTCGAGCGGGTTGAGCACCGCGACGGTCCGCCGCCTGGGATCGTCCGCGTCGAGCCCCCAGACGTCGAAGACGTCGGCCTCGGTGAACGGGCTCGGGAGGATCTCGGTGTAGCCGTTGTAGGCGAGGGCGTGACCGATCGCGCGGCGACGCCGCTGTGCGGGGGTCAGGCCGCGGCCGGCCGGGGCGGTGGGGACAACCGAGGGGATGTCCTCCAGTCCCTCGAGGCGCAGCACCTCCTCCACGAGGTCCGCGTCCATCGTGATGTCGGGGCGCCACGTCGGGGGTGTGACCCTGAGGACGTCACCGTCGCGGTCGACAGCGCATCCGACCTCCTCGAGACGGGAGATGACGGTGTCGTGGCTGATGTCCATCCCCGCGATACGCGCGGGGCGGTTGACGTCCATCCGTACCGTCGGCATGGCGGGGACGTCACCGACCAGGGTCCGCCCGGAGTCCACGGAGCCTCCGGCGATCCGGGCCAGCAGATGGGCCGCGACGTCGAGCGCGACCTCGACGAGAGCGGGATCGACCCCCCGCTCAAATCGGCGCGAGGCCTCACTGGACAACCGGTGCCTGCGGGAGGTCCGGGCGACGGTGATCGGGTCCCAGTTCGCGGCCTCCAGATAGACGTCAGAGGTGTCGTCGCTGATCTCGGAGGAGGCTCCGCCCATGACACCCGCCAGTGAGAGCACACCCGAATCGTCGGCGATGACGACGTCCTCCGGGTCGAGGGTGCGCGTCACGTCATCGAGGGTCTCGAGCTTCTCCCCCTTTTCCGCGCGGCGCACGACGAGCGTGTCACCGGTGATCCGGGCCGCGTCGAAGGCGTGCATCGGCTGACCGAACAGCATCATCACGTAGTTGGTCACGTCGGTGGCGGCGTTCACCGGCCGCTGGCCGCAGAGCATCAGCTCCCGCTGCATCCACAGCGGAGACTCGGCTCCGGCCGCGGTCCCCGTGACCCGGCGCAGTCCGAACCGGACGGCTTTCGTGTCCGGGCGGAGATCGACGGTCAGCAGCTCGCCGTCGGGGGTGTCCACCGGGACATCGACGCCCGCGACGCCCGGGTCACGTACCGGGTCGGTGAACGTGAGGCCGAAGGCGCTGGCGATCTCCCGGGCCAGTCCCCGTGCGGAGAGCGCGTAGCCACGGTCCGGGGTGACGTTGACGTCGAAGACCGTGTCACCGAGTCCCATGACCTCGCGCGCATCGGAACCGAGCTCGTGGTCCCCGTCGGCCGGGAGGGTGATGATCCCCTTGTTCTGTTGGGCGGTGAGCCCGAGTTCAGCGGCGGAACAGATCATGCCCGCGGACATCCGCCCGTAGGTCTCACGCGCGGCGATCTCGAAGTTGCCCGGGAGTACGCAGCCGGGAAGGGACACGACGACGTAGTCTCCCTCGCTGAAATTGCGGGCGCCGCAGACGATCGACTGCAGCTCCCCGGTTCCGTTGGCGTCACCGACGTTGACGTGGCAGTGCCGGATGGGCTTCTTGAATCCGGTGAGTTCCTCGATCGACTCCACCCGGCCGATGACGAGCGGACCTGTGGTTTCGGGGATGGCGGAGAAGCCTTCGGTCTCGAAACCGACACGGACGAAGCCGCTGTCGAGTTCAGTGTCGGTGACCGACCAGTCCGACTGGGATCCATCGGCGGAGCGCAGCAGCCGGGTGACCCAGTTCTTGGCGATGAGCATGTGGGGTTCTCCTGGGGGTTGAAAGCGGTGGTGAAAAGCGGGAGGGAAGGGTCGGTCAGACCTGTACGCCGAAGGGCTGGGTGAAGCGGATGTCGCCCTCGACCATGTCACGCATGTCGGACAGTCCGTTGCGGAACTGGAGGGTGCGCTCCAGCCCCATCCCGAAGGCGAAGCCGGTGAACTCCTCCGGGTCGATACCGGCGGCCCGCAGGACGTTGGGGTTGACCATGCCGCAGCCACCCCACTCGATCCAGCCGGCGCCGCCCTTCTTGTTCGGGAACCAGACGTCGACCTCTGCGGAGGGCTCGGTGAAGGGGAAGTAGTTGGCACGCATCCGCGTCCGGGTGTCCGGCCCGAACAGGGTTCGGGCGAGGTGATCGAGCGTCCCACGGAGGTGCGCCATGGTCAGGCCGCGGTCGACGGCCAGGCCCTCGATCTGGTGGAACACGGGGGTGTGCGTCGCATCGAGCTCATCCGTCCGGAACACCCGTCCCGGGCACGCGATGTAGATCGGTACATCACGGGACAGCATGGTCCGCATCTGCACCGGTGAGGTGTGTGTCCGCAGCACCTGGGAGGAGCCCTCGGGCGCGATGTGGAAGGTGTCCTGCAGGGTGCGGGCCGGATGGTCGGGCAGGAAATTCAGGGAGTCGAAGTTGAAGTACTCGGCCTCCACCTCGGGGCCGTCGGCGATCTCCCAGCCCATGCCCACGAAGATGTCGGCGATCTGTTCGCTCAGGGTGGTGATCGGGTGCATCGCACCCGGCTGTGTCCGCCCGGTGGGCAGCGTGACGTCGACCCGCTCGGCGACGAGCACCTCGGCGTTGCGCTTCTCCTCGAGCCGGGTCTTCGCTTCGGCGAACGCCTTCTCCACCCGTCCCCGGGCCATGTTGACGAGCCGGCCCGCATCCTTGCGCTGATCCTTGGGGATCGATCCGAGCGAGCGGCGTGCCTGGGGAATCGGTGCATCGTCGCCGAGATGAGAGCGCCGGACGACGGCGAGCTCCTCGAGTGAGTCGGCGGCGGCGAACGCGGCGATCGCCTCCTCGGCCGCTTGATTGAGGCTGGCTTCGGTCAGCTGGCTGTCAGTCACCGGGGCTCTGACTCCTTCTGGGTCTGGTGGATCGATCGGTTGTTCGGTGGAGGGATGCGGCCACGGCATTCCCGGCACTCCCACCCACGGGTTCCCGGGATCATCCGGGTAACCGTGCTCTGCAGGATCTTACCCGGTCGTGTGACCGTGACGATGTTGCGGGGACCCGTCCCGCGGTTCTCAGGAGCGGTGTTGCGCCCGGGCGGAGGCGTAGAGGCAGATCGCCGCGGCCGTGGCCAGGTTCAGGGACTCCGCACGTCCCCGAATCGGGATGTGGACCCGGTGGTCAGCGGCCGCGAGCAGATCCTCGGGTAGACCGTGCGCCTCGTTGCCGAAGAGCCACGCGGTCGGCCCGCCGAGGACCCGGTCCGCTTCATCGAGGCTGAGTTCGCCGTCCGCCGCAGTGGCGATGATCGTCAGCCCCCGCTCCCGGAGCTTGCCGATGACGTCGGTGTGCGCGTGGTGCCGTGCGACGGCGAGGTGGAACAGGGATCCGGCCGAGGCACGGGCGGACTTTCCGTTCTGCGGATCGACCGTGTCCCCGGTGAAGATCACGGAGTCGGCACCGACGGCGTCGGCGACGCGGACGACAGTTCCGGCATTTCCGGGCTCCGATGTCTCCACCGGAACCGCGACGAGGCGAGGGTCCGCGGCGAGCGCCTCGTCCAGACCTGTGAGCACCGGTCTGCACACAGCGACCAGGCCGGTCGGGGTCACGGTGTCCGACAACTGCCGACCGGCTCTGTCGGTGACCGGGTGGAGGTACACCCCGGCTGACGCGGCCGTGTTCAGCAGACCCGCGAACCGACCGGCGGCGGATTCGGTGGCGAAGATGTCCGTGGCAACTCCCCGCTCGACGGCCGCCTCGACGCAGTTGACCCCCTCGACGAGGAACAGACCGGCCTTGCGCCGTCCGGCGCTGCGGTGGAGTTTGACGGCGGACACCACACGGGGGGTCCGCTCTGTCGCTGGTTCGGAGAAATCGAGGTGCATGCGATCCAACCTAGCAGCGGCGGTGGGGTGCTCCGTCGTACGGTGGACGCCGGGTGTCCGGGCCGCGGACGCGAAAACCGCCCCGGCTCCCGGTACGGGAGGGGCGGTTTCGGGGATCACCCGGTGGGGTGGTTCCGGATCCGGGGACCTAGGCGGCCTTCGGTGCGTTGACGTCCTCGGGGAGGGCGGCCTTCGCGGCCTCGCAGATCGCGGAGAAGGCGCCGAAGTCGTTGACTGCGAGCTCGGCGAGGATCTTGCGGTCGACCTCGATCTCGGCGAGCCGCAGGCCCTGGATGAGGCGGTTGTAGGTGATGCCGTTCATCCGGGCGGCCGCGTTGATGCGCTGGATCCACAGGCGGCGGAACTGGCCCTTGCGTGCGCGACGATCGCGGTACGCGTAGGTCATCGAGTGGAGCATCTGCTCCTTGGCCTTGCGGTACAGGCGCGAGCGCTGTCCACGGTAGCCCTTGGCGGAATTGAGGATGACGCGACGCTTCTTCTTGGCGTTCACTGACCGCTTGACACGTGCCACGGTAAAACTTCCTTACGAATCTTGGGGGTTAGTTATTTTGGAGGGGGACGCTGACCGCCGGTACCGGCGGCCCGGCGTCACGCCCGGCCGAGGAGACGCTTGACGCGCTTGGAGTCGGCCTTCGAGACGTCCGTGGTGCCCTTCAGGCGACGGGTCCGGGTGGAGGGCTTTCCCTCGAGGAGGTGGCGACGGTTGGCCTTCTCGCGGCGCAGCTTGCCGGAGCCGGAGACCTTGATTCGCTTTGCGGTGCCCTTGTGGGTCTTCTGCTTCATGAGTGATGTCCTTAAAAAGCTAGTTTGTTTACTTCTTGCCCTTGCGGAGCGGCCCGATGACCATCGTCATGTTGCGGCCGTCCTGCTTCGGCTTGGTCTCGACGACACCGTACTCGGCGACGTCCTGTGCCAGTCGATCCAGCAGCCGGTAACCGAGCTCCGGCCGGGACTGCTCGCGGCCACGGAACATGATGGTCACCTTGACCTTGGAACCCTTTTCAAGGAACCGGACCACATTACCCTTCTTCGTCTCGTAATCGTGGTCGTCGATCTTGGGACGAAGCTTCTGCTCCTTGACAACAGTCTGCTGCTGGTTCTTCCGGGACTCGCGCGCCTTCTGCGCGGCCTCGTACTTGAACTTGCCGTAGTCCATGATCTTGCAGACCGGGGGCTTTGCGGTGGGCGCGACCTCGACCAGATCCAGGTCCGCGTCATACGCGAGCTTCCGGGCGTCGTCGATACGGACGATGCCGACCTGCTCGCCACCGGGTCCGACAAGCCGGACCTCAGGGACTCGAATTCGCTCATTGATGCGAGCTTCAGCGCTGATGTGTACTCCTAGGGTTGCAGTGAATAATGCGTGATACCGCACCGCAACCTGAATGCCCCCCGTTGACCACGGCGAACCCGGAGAAACGAAAACCCGCTGTTGTCACGTTCGGTGACGGCAGCGGGAGATCCGGACACGCGTTCAACCAATCACGGAAACAATCGGACCAGCGGACGATGGAGTCTGAACTCCACGGCGCGGGTCCACCGAAAGGATCCGTATGATCGAAACTACGCGGCAACCAATGTCCAACCCGACGATGACGTCAGGCAGCGTATGGTGGGAGGGACCTCCACTTTGCGGCCCTGTGCACTTCCCTGCGCGTCCATAACCCCGACCGTCGGACGGGGTTATGACGGAACACGCTGGAAAAGCCCACACCGGGCGGTAGTGAAATGCACTGTAGCACGGATCTCTGATCCACCTCAAATCACGCTGATCGGAACCCGCTGTGTCCGCCGGTACCGCTGTATTCCGGGGATCTCAGCGGGACGTCGGGTCACCGGGCACGCGGAGCGACGTAGACGACAGCGTTGTCGCCTCCCCGGCAGACCCAGGCTCCCGCACCCTTCGGGGTGCACTTCATCCGGTAACTTCTGCCGGTGACGGGCGACACCGCCGAGATGTCCCGGGGGGAGTTTCCGCCCTGACCGGCTATCTGACCCCCGACGGCCATGGCGAAACCACAGCTGGTGACATCGGTACCGGAGTAGACGTCGAAGCCGCCGGAGTCCCCGCACCCGGTCGACCCTTCGGGCACGGTGAATTTCGGCTTCGCTTCGGTCGTCTTCGTCGATGTCGTGGTCCCGGTGGTCGTCGTCGATGTCGTGGCCCGGGTCGTCGACGAGGTCGATGTCGGCGTGGACGTCGTAGCGGACGAGTCCGGTTCCGTCGTCAGGGTGACGACGGTGGTCTCGACCACGACGGGGTCCCCACCGGACGACGTCGGCCCGCTTTCTCCCGAGCTCCCCCACCCGAGAACGGTGAAACCGAGGGCGATCACGGAAAGCGCGGCGATGATGACCACGATGAGGAATCCGATCACGACCCCGGTCAATTTCCGGCGTCCGCCGTTTCCCCCGTTCACCGGTCCCTGCGTCGCGGTGATCTGCTGCGGGGCACGCGCGGCGGCCGCCGACGTGCCCACCGGCGGCATCTGCTGGGTCGGCGTCGGATCTGAACTCCCGTTCCCCCACCCGGCTCCCGCGGTCGCCCCATGTGCGAACACGTCACTCTCCGGGGGAACATCACCCCACGGGTCCCGTCCCCCACCGGTGCCGCCCGGAATCTGATCTCCCCGACCGTTGGAACCGTCGCGTCCGTTCGTGTCAGTCACGGGTACACCTCACAACTCGTCGTCTCTGTGCCATTCATGCCGTTCATCGTCCCCGGGGGGTGCACACAGCTCACGTTCACTGTGTGCACGTACCGGGGTGGTCGGGGCCGGTTCAGGGCCGCACCCACGAGGATAGTGCGCGCGGTCCGGTTCACACACTGCCGGCGACCACCGGTGACCCTCCGCGGCACACTTAACCGGGCATGTTCCGGACACACCACCACGGATGGTACCGGTTACGCTACCCGGAGCCGGGGTTGTCTCCGGGGCTGACGGTCTTCCGCGACGCGACCTAGACTCTGGAGACATGCCGACCAACGACAGCAAACGGGAGGCTCTGGCGGAAGCGCTCCGGAGTCTCGATGCCGCCGAACGGGCACTCACGGAAGCCCGCCACCGGGTGCTCTGGGCGCTTGACGGGGAAGCGCGGCCGAACCACCCTCTCCCGACGGAACACGGACGGGCGGTCCCACCGGAACCGCCCCGTCACCCCTCACTCGACGGGGTACCGACTCCCGCGGAAGGACCGAGGAGGGAAGAAAAGACCGTGCCCGTCGGGGACGCGGGAACACACGCCGCGCCAGCCGGTCCACGGCGAGCCGGGGCGGCGACCCCCGCCCCACGTGAGCCGTGGTGGCACTCGGAGAACGTCGTCATCAGGCTCCTCGCTGTCGGCGGCGCGCTGATCACTCTCGGTGGTGTCGCGCTGCTCGTGGTTCTCGCTGCGCAGAGCGGGCTGCTCGGCCCCGTCGGCCGGGTGATCCTCGCCTATCTCCTGGCCGCCGTGCTCGGCGCCGGGGCGGTGGTGGTGCGCCACCGGTTCAGTGAACGGGCCTCGAATACTCCGACGATCATCACCTCTTTGCTGTTCACGGCGCTGCTCACCGGTCTGACGACGACCTGGTTCGTGGTTTTCGACTACAGGTGGTTGCCGGTGTGGGTGGGGTCGACCCTCAGTCTGGTCCTGTTCGGCCTGTGCCTCTCCCGTGTGCGCAGGTGGAGGATGGAGCTTCCGGGGCTGGTGCTCACCATCGGTGTGACCCTGTTCATGATCGTGTGGAACTGGTCTCCCGTCGGGAACGACGTCACCGCGATCGACCGGGCGTGGCCCGCAGGTGTCCCGGGGCTGCTCCTCCTCGTCACGACCGCAGGTCTCGGTTGGCGGCGATCGAGGATCGTCGCCGCCGGATCGGCACTCGGCGCCACTGCACTCGCCTCGTGGACCCTCATATTGAGCCCGGACAGCGCCTGGCCGGAATTCGCGGGGGCCGTCATCGTCGCGGTGATGTTCACCACGGTGGTCGTCAGGGACCCGGTGCCGACATCGGCCGGGGCCGAGAAGCTGGCTGCGGCGTGGGCTCCGGCTCTGACCGTGCTCGTCATATTCATGAACCCGGTCGAGCACATGCCGCAGGTGGTGTACACGCTCCCTCTGCTCCTGTCGGTCGCGATGATCGTCGTCGGACACACACTCCGCTCGACCGGGGACAGCGGCGGACGCCCGTCCCCGGCCCGTTTCGTCGCACCGACGTTGATCTCGGTCGGCGCAGCCGCCGCTCCCTTGTCGTTCTTCATCATGACGGACACGCTGCGGATCTCGTCGACGGCAACGTACATCCTCCCGTTCCTCCCGGCGTTCTTCCTGGCCGCCACCGTCCTCGCCGTCACCGTTCTACCCCGGGTTCTCCCCACCCCCTGGCCGTGGATCACCTGGACGTTGGCGGTGCTGCTCTACACCCTGAACGTCTCGTTCATGGTGTGGTACCGGGACATCGGGGGACTGCGGGAGAATCCACCGTCCGTCATGGGGTTGCTCATCATCGTCCTGATCGCCACGGTGCTGCTCACCCGGTCCCGTTTCACCGGGATACCGGTTCCGGGGAAGATCGTGCTCGCGGTGGTGGCTCTGCACCTGTCGGCCACCGCGGTGGTCGCCGTGTTCACCCGTGCCGGTGCCCTCACCGGCTCCGCCGAGCTCGGGTTCTTCCTCGGCCACGCCACGGTGTCGGTGCTCTGGATCGCTCTCGCCGCCTACGTGCTCCTCTGGGCGCGTGATCTCAGTGCTCAGGCGTCCCTGGGGGCGGGGGTCCTCCTGGCCGCCGCAGGTACGGCGAAACTGATCCTCGTCGACCTGGGGACCATCAGCGGGATACCCCGGGTTCTCGCTTTCCTCGTATCCGGTGTGGCCCTGCTCAGCATCGCGACACTCCGCGCCCGTCGTGACCGGACGGACCCGGTCGGTGACACCACGATGCGGACCGAGCCACCGCTGCCGTCGTCCCGACCGGAGACGACCCGCGGTGACGGGTCCGCCACGGACCGGTGACCCGGTCGGCGGTCCCCTGTCACCCGGAGGTGGTGAGCAGCGGGCGGAGGAACTGTCCGGTGTAGGACCCCTCCACCCCGGCGACATCCTCCGGGGTTCCCTCTGCGACCACCCGTCCGCCGCCGGCACCACCCTCGGGACCCATGTCGACGATCCAGTCCGCAGCCTTGATCACGTCCAGATTGTGCTCGATGATGAGCACGCTGTTGCCCTTGTCCACGAGCCCCTGGATCACCAGCATCAGTTTACGTATGTCCTCGAAGTGCAGGCCGGTGGTCGGTTCGTCGAGGATGTAGATCGTCCTGCCGTTGGACCGCTTCTGCAGTTCACTCGCGAGCTTGACCCGCTGCGCCTCCCCACCGGACAGGGTCGTCGCGGACTGTCCGAGACGCACGTATCCGAGGCCGACATCAACCAGCGTGTTCAGGTACCGGTGGATGGAGGTGATCGGCCGGAAGAACTCCGCGGCCTCACTGATGGGCATGTCGAGCACCTCGGCGATCGACTTTCCCTTGTACCTGACCTCGAGGGTCTCACGGTTGTACCGGGCGCCCTCGCACACCTCGCACGGCACGTACACGTCCGGGAGGAAGTTCATCTCGATCTTCAGGGTCCCGTCACCACGACAGGCCTCACAACGTCCCCCCTTGACGTTGAAGGAGAAACGTCCGGGTTTGTATCCGCGGACCTTCGCCTCATTGGTTTCGGCGAACAGGGTGCGGATCTTGTCGAACACCCCGGTGTAGGTAGCGGGATTCGAACGCGGGGTACGCCCGATCGGTGACTGATCGACCTGCACGAGTTTGTCCAGGTGCTCGATCCCGTCCACCCGCCTGGCCTTACCGGGAACCTGGCGGGCCTTGTTCAACCGGTTCGCCAGGACCCTGGCGAGAATCTGGTTGATCAGGGTGGATTTGCCGGAACCCGATACGCCGGTGATGCAGCACAGGACACCGAGCGGGAGATTCACGTCGACGTTGTCGAGGTTGTTCTCCCGCGCGCCGACGACGGTGAGCATACGGTCGCGGTCTATCGGTCGGCGTTCGTCCGGAACCCCGAGGACCCGTTCGCCGGAGAGGTACTGTCCGGTGAGAGAGTCGGGACAGTTGCGGATGCCGTCGGGTTCACCCTGGTAGACGATTTCGCCGCCGTACTCCCCCGCACGGGGACCGATGTCGACCAGCCAGTCCGCCGCATTGATCGTGTCCTCGTCGTGTTCGACGACGATGAGGGTGTTGCCGATGTCCCGGAGGTGTTCGAGCGTCGTGATCAACCGTTGGTTGTCCCGTTGATGGAGGCCGATCGACGGTTCATCGAGGACGTAGAGGACGCCCGCAAGACCGGAGCCGATCTGGGTGGCCAACCGGATCCGCTGCGCCTCACCGCCGGAAAGTGTACCGGCCGCGCGGTTGAGCGACAGATAGTTCAGACCCACGTCCAGCAGGAACTTCAGGCGCGCCTGGATCTCCCTCAGCACGGCCCCGGCGATCATCTGCTCGCGCTTTCCTAGGGTGAGTGTGTCGAGGAACCCGGCTGCGTCGGCGACCGACAGCTGGGTGAGTCCCGCGATGGACTGTTCGCCGTGGCTCTCCGACGCCAACCTGACCGCCAGGATCTCGGGCTTGAGGCGGGTCCCGGAGCACGTCGGGCACGGGACCTCGCGCATGTAGGAGAGGATTCGGTCCTTCTGGCTGTCGGAATCCGTCTGGTCCAGCTTGCGCTGGAGGTACGGGAGCACGCCCTCGAAGGGGGCGGTGAAGTTGCGGATCCGGCCGTAGCGGTTCTTGTAGCGGACGCTCACCTGGTGTTTGCTGCCGTGCAGGACGGCCCTGCGCTGTGCCGCCGTCAGTTCATTGAACGGCGTGTTCTCGCTGAAGTCCATCGCCTGGGCGAGTCCGGTGAGGAGTTTTCCGAAGTACTTGGTGTTGAAGCCCGTGCTCCACGGCTGGATCGCCTCGATCAGGGGGGCGTCCCCGTCGGGTATGACGAGATCGATGTCGACCTCGAGCTTCGTGCCCAGTCCGTCACAGGCGGGGCAGGCACCGTACGGGGAGTTGAAGGAGAAACTGCGGGGTTCGAGTTCATCGACGCCGAGCGGATGTCCGTTGGGGCAGGCCATCTTTTCGGAGAATCGACGGGTCCGGTTCTCGTCCTCGTCGTCCAGTCCGACGAAGTCGAGGATGACGACCCCGTCGGCGAGGCCGAGGGCCGTCTCCACGGAGTCGGTGAGGCGCTGTTTCTGGCTCGACTTGACCTGCAGGCGGTCGACGACGACCTCGATATCGTGTTTGACCTGTTTCTCCAGCTTCGGAGGATCAGAGAGCTGGTGCACCTCACCGTCGACGCGGACCCGCGAATACCCCTGTGCCGCGAGGTCCGCGAACAGGTCGACGAACTCGCCTTTCCTGGTCCGGACGACCGGCGCGAGGACCTGGAACTTCAGGCCCTGCTCCATGTCGAGAACCTGATCGACGATCTGTTGCGGCGTCTGCCGCTCGATCACCGCGTCGCATTCGGGACAGTGGGCGGTTCCGGCGCGGGCGTAGAGCAGACGGAGGTAGTCGTAGACCTCGGTGATCGTGCCGACGGTGGAGCGCGGGTTCCGGTTCGTCGACTTCTGATCGATGGACACGGCCGGGGAGAGCCCCTCGATGAAATCCACATCGGGTTTGTCCATCTGCCCGAGGAACTGCCGGGCGTAACTGGACAGTGACTCCACGTAGCGCCGCTGGCCCTCGGCGAAGATGGTGTCGAAGGCCAGGGAGGATTTCCCGGAGCCCGACAGACCGGTGAACACGACCATGGTGTCCCGGGGAAGGTCGATGTCGACCCCTTTGAGATTGTGCTCGCGCGCTCCGCGCACGATGAGCCGATCAGCCACTGGCTTCGGTACCTTCCGTTGGACATGTTGCGGGCAAACAGTATCGAACATATCAACGACTGCATGGTTTAGCTACTCTGGTCAGCATGTCCCACGAAGTCACCTTGCGCTCCCTTTCCGTGTCCGAGATGGACAACAACTGCTACTTCCTCATCGCGGGCGACCGCGCCCTGCTCATCGACGCGGCGGATGACGCCGACCGGTTGATCGGGTTCGCCGCCGAACACGGCGCGAAGATCACCGGAGTCGTGACCACCCACCGCCACTGGGACCATGTCCGGGCGCTACCCGACGTCATCGGGAAGACTGGTGCCACGCACTACTCGTCGTCACTCGATGCCCCGGCCCTTCCCGCCGATGTCGACGTCGAGCTCGAGCACGGAGGGACGCTCGAGTGGGAGGGCATGGAATTCCCGGTCGTTGTGCTCCGGGGCCACACCCCGGGCGGTCTCTGTGTGGAGGCGACCATCGACGGCACGACGCACCTGTTCGTCGGCGACAGTCTCTTCCCCGGTGGCGTCGGAAAAACGAACGGCGACGGCGACTTCCGCAGGCTCCTCTGCGACGTCTCCACCCGTGTCTTCGACGTGTACCCGGACGAGACCGTCATTCACCCGGGACACGGTGCGGGCACGACCGTCGGAGCCGAACGCCCGAAACTGCGGGAATGGAGCGAACGCGGCTGGTGACGGCGAGTCTTCCCGGGGTCCGCTGGTGTGCACGACTCCGGTGGAAACCGGTAGGATTGTCAGTCAGTCGTACGTCGTACCCGCCTTCCGAGTTTTCTCGGTCCCGGGGCACGACGTACCGGACCCGGTACTCAACCAAGGAGCCCAGTAACCCATGATCCGCAAGCTCGCCCGACCGATGCTCGCTTCCGTGTACATCGCGGACGGCGTCGACACCCTCGCCAACACCGAGGCACACGTGGAAGGCACCGAGTCGGTCATCGACCGACTGCGTACCGTTCTGCCGCGGCAGTACGCCGCGTTCGTGCCCACCGACCCGGAGCTCGTCGCCCGGGGCCTCGGGGCCACCAAGGTCGGCGCAGGCAGCATGCTGGCGCTCGGCAAGTTCCCGCGCCTGTCCGCCCTGACCCTCGCGATCGCCTCCATCCCGACCATCCTCGCCCGGCACGCCTTCTGGGAAGCGGAAGACAGCCAGGAGAAGAGCGCCCGTCGTTCCGGTTTCCTCACCTCGATCGCCCTCCTCGGTGGGCTGTTCATCACCACCGCCGACACCCAGGGCAAGCCCGGTATCGCCTGGCGGACCAAGCACGCCGCGAAGGTGACCAACAAGAAGGTCCAGAAGGCGCTGCCGACGAAGTCCGAGACCGAGAAGTTCGCCGAGAGCGCCTCCGAGCAGGCAGCCGCCCTCGCCGAGTCGACCCGTGGATTCTTCGGCGAAGCCAGCGAGAAGGCCTCCGAGTACATCGAGGCCGCACAGGATTACTTCGAGGACAACAAGGACGACTGGCTGAAGGCCGCGGAGTCCAACGCCGAGACCGCCAAGAAGCGGGCCGTCAAGCTCGCCGGCCAGGCACAGGAGCGAGCGGATGAGGCCCGGAAGAACGCCTCCAAGAATGCCGCGAAGTACCAGAAGCAGGCTGACAAGGCAGCCAAGAAGGCCAAGAAGAAGTGGGGCAAGAAACTGGACATCTGATCCGGTTCCGAACCCGACGCCCCGCCCACCGGTACTCCGGTCGGCGGGGCGTCGCATGTCCGCCGACCGGGAACGGAGATGGACCCTCGGGTCCCGCGTCACTAGAGTTGTCCCCTACCGTTCCTTGACCGGTTTGTTTTCATCCAGCGCCCCGAGCGGAGCCCCGCGACGGGACATCGAGAGCCTCCCCAGGAGTGTCAGTCGTGCAGAACCGCCCCCTCCCCCCGTACCAGGAAGAGCACGGGGACCCGGAGATCGCAGCCGAGCAGGAGTACACGGACATGCTCTTCGCCCGGCTCGACACGGAGGTCGCACAGTCCAACGAGCGGCTGCGGGAGGTCATGAAACGCGTCGACGCGGCGAATCCCGACGCCGAAGCCCTCGTTCAACGCGAGACCGAGTACCACGCCCTCAACGCCCGGTTGGACCGGCTGAATCTCGCTCAGCTCGGGCTCGTCTTCGGCCGGATCGACGTGGCTGATCCGGAGGCGGAGAATCCGGTCCCCGGCAGACCCGGTATGGACCGCCGCTACATCGGCCGGATGGGGCTCGATGCCCGGGAAGAGGGTTACCGCACCCTGCTGCTCGACTGGCGGGCCCCCATGGCCCGCCCGTTCTATCTGGCCACCACCGCACAACCCGAGGGGGTGACGGTCCGGCGTCACATCCGTACCAGTGGCAGGACCGTGACCGGCGTGGACGATGAACGGCTCTCGGTCTCACCCACGGACGGGCCCGCTTCCGGCACACGGAGCGGGGTCGGTAGCGAGTCCGCCCTCCTGTCCGTGCTGACCGCACCCCGTACGGGCCACATGGCCGACATCGTCGAGACCATTCAGCGGGAACAGGACGAGATCATCAGGGACCGTACCCGCGGTGTGATGGTCGTGGAGGGCGGTCCCGGGACCGGAAAGACGGCCGTGGCCCTCCACAGGGTTGCGTGGCTGCTCTACACCTGGAGGGAACAGTTGGCGGCCACCGGTGTCCTCATCATCGGCCCGAACCGGACCTTCCTGGACTACATCTCCCGCGTGCTCCCCGAGCTGGGCGAGACCGGGGTCGTGCTCTCCACCATCGGTGAGCTGTACCCGGGGGTGACCCCGACGGCCACGGATTCGCTGCTCACCCGGGAGATCAAGGGTTCTGAGGAGATGGTGCCCATCCTCGCCGAGGCGGTCAAGGCACACCAGACACTCCCCGATGCACCCGTGGTACTGAAGGTGGAGGGAATCGAACTCACACTCACTCCGGCGATGGTGAAGAAGGCCAGGACCAGGGCCCGACGGTCCCGCCGTCCGCACAATCTCGCGCAACCGGTGTTCCGGGATCATCTCCTCGCACAGTTGGCGGAACAGCTCGCGGAGAGGATCGGTTCCGACCCCCTCGGCGGGCGTAACCTCCTGGGCGGAGGTGACATCGCCCAGCTGCATGAGGACCTCGAGGAGGAGCGGGCGGTGGTCGACGTCGTGGACGCCTACTGGCCGCTCCTCGACCCCGAATCCGTGCTGGACGGTCTGCTCACGGACGAGTCCGCGATCGCGGTCGCCGCCGCCGACTACGACGACGAAACCCGCCGGGCGCTGTTCCGGGAGGCCGGTTCGCCGTGGACGACGTCGGACGCGGCACTTCTCGACGAACTCGCGGAACGGCTCGGTATGCCCGACCCGGAGTCCGCGCGTGAGGCCGCCGAACGGAAGTGGCGGGAACAGGTCGAGGACGCACAGGATGCACTGGACATCCTCAGTTCCTCGCCGTCCTCGGATCTGGACGACGGGTTCGAGGCGGAGATCCTCTCCGCCCATGACGTCATCGACGCGGAGACCCTCGCCGAGAGACAGCGGATCCGGGACACACGGACGACGGCGGAGCGCGCCCGGATGGATCACACCTGGGCCTACGGTCACGTCATCGTCGACGAGGCACAGGAACTGTCGCCGATGGAGTGGCGGATGGTGATGCGCCGGTGCCCGTCCCGGTGGATGACCCTCGTCGGTGACACCGCCCAGACCGGGTCTCCCGCCGGAGTCGACTCCTGGACCGAGTCCCTCGCTCCGTACGTGCACAGCCGGTTCCACCGGCACGAGCTGACGGTGAACTACCGGACGCCCCGGGACATCGCCGATGTGGCGGACGCGCTGCTGCCGATCATCGCTCCCGGTCACACGCCGGCGACCGCGATCCGGGACACCGGCCAGGGGGTCAGATTCCTGGCGGCCGGGACCGATCTGGCGACGGTGGCCGGTGAGCTGGCGGAGCGGGACCCCGAAAGGACCTCAGTCATCATCGCCCCCGATGACGGGCAGGTGCCGGGGAGCACCACGGTGGCGGGTGTCAAGGGTCTCGAGTTCGACCACGTCATCATCCTGGACCCCGCGGGCATAGTGGAACAGTCGCCCCAGGGTTGGCAGGACCTCTACGTCGCGTACACCCGTGCCACCCAGTCACTGACGGTCATCGGGCGGCCACCCCACGGAAACAGCATCGTGGGGTGACCGCCCGGGCGGAGCCGGAGTCCCGGTGGAGTCGCGTCAGTTGACGGTGTGCACTATCATGACGTCGCACTGCGACTGGCGGGCGACATCGGCGGGGACGGAACCCAGCAGGCGACCCGTGAGCGAGTTGATCCCGCGGTTTCCGACGACGAGCAGGTCGGCGTCGTGTTCATTGACGATGGCCATGAGGGCCTCCACCGGGGTGCCGGGCTTGATGGCGGTCTCCACGTTCGTGCAGCCGATCTTCCGGGCCACCTCAGCGGCGGCATCGAGATTCCGCTGTGCGGGATCGTCGCCGAGGACGGTGACGGAATCCTTGCGCAGCGTCTTCGACGCCTGCTCCTCGGACTCGTAGTACGCGCAACCGACGATCAGAGTGGCGTCGAAGGCCGCGGCGATCGCCGCGGCCCGCTCGACCGCCAGCATCGACGACTTCGAGCCGTCCGTTCCGACGACGATCTTGGTGTAGTCACTCATGGTGAACCTTCCGATGGGGTATCAGGGGGTGATGCTCTGGTCGGCCGGTTCCACGTCAGTCCGCGGGCCGACCGAAACCGAGGTCTTTCTTCCCGTCCATTGTAGGCAAAAGAGCGCGGGCCCCGTGAAAAGCACCACCGTCGGCGGGCCGGGACATCAGATTCCGGCCTCCTTCATGCCGCGCAGCTCCTTCTTCAGGTCCGCGATCTCGTCCCGGAGGCGTCCGGCGAGCTCGAACTTCAGCTCGCGGGCGGCGGCCGACATCTGCGCGGTCAGATCGTCGATGAGGGTCTGCACCTCCCGCCGGGGCATGGAGGAGATGTCGGGCCTGTCGACGAGCGCGGCGTCCCCCGTCGCAGATGCCCGCTGATCGACGTCGTCACCGGCATTCTCGTACACCTGGTCCAGGATGTCGGCGATCTTCTTGCGCAGCGGCTGCGGATCGACGCCGTGAGCCTCGTTGTACGCGATCTGCTTCTCCCGGCGGCGCTCCGTCTCATCGATGGCGCGCTGCATGGATTCGGTGATGCTGTCGGCGTACATGTGGACCTCACCGGCGACGTTGCGGGCGGCGCGGCCGATGGTCTGGATCAGCGATGTCGTCGAGCGCAGGAAACCCTGCTTGTCGGCGTCGAGGATGGCGACGAGCGACACCTCGGGCAGGTCGAGGCCCTCGCGCAGGAGGTTGATGCCGACGAGTACGTCGTACTCCCCCAGCCGCAGCTGGCGCAGCAGCTCGACGCGCTGCAGGGTGTCGATGTCGCTGTGCAGGTAGCGGACCCGGATGCCGTGCTCCAGGAGGTAGTCGGTGAGGTCCTCCGCCATTCGTTTGGTCAGGGTGGTCACGAGCACCCGTTCCTGCTTCGCGGTGCGCTGGTTGACCTCGTCGATGAGGTCGTCGATCTGTCCCTTCGTCGGTTTGACGACGATCTTCGGGTCCACCAGGCCGGTCGGCCGGATCACCTGCTCGACGAACTCGCCGCCGGAGGCGGTCAGCTCGTAGGCGCCCGGGGTGGCGGACATGTAGACGCACTGACCCTTCCGGGCGTCGAACTCCTCCCAGGTCAGCGGCCGGTTGTCCAATGCGCTGGGGAGCCGGAACCCGAAGTCGACGAGATTGCGCTTCCGGGACATGTCGCCCTCGAACATCCCGCCGATCTGCGGGACCGTGACGTGGGACTCGTCGATGATGGTGAGGAAGTCCTCCGGAAAGTAGTCGATCAGGGTGGCCGGTGCGGATCCCGCCGCGCGGCCGTCGATGTGCCTCGAGTAGTTCTCGATGCCGGAGCAGAAGCCGACCTGCTCGATCATCTCCAGATCGTATTCGGTGCGCATCCGCAGCCGCTGCGCCTCCAGCAGCTTGCCGCGGTTCTCCAGATCGGCGAGCCGGTCGGCCAGCTCCGCCTTGATCGCGGCCACCGCCTTCTCCATGCGCTCGGGGCCCGCCACGTAGTGCGTCGCCGGGAAGATCCGCAGCTCCTCCACGTTCCGGACCACATCGCCGGTCAACGGGTGGATGTAGTACAGGGCGTCGATCTCGTCGCCGAAGAACTCGACCCGCACGGCGAGCTCCTCGTAGGCGGGGATGATGTCGACGGTGTCCCCCTTAGCCCGGAAGGTTCCCCGGGTGAACGCGACGTCGTTGCGCGCGTACTGGATGTCGACCAGCAGCCGCAGGAACCGGTCACGGTCGATCTCATCCCCCACCTTCAGGACCACGGACCGGTCCAGGTAGCTCTGCGGTGTACCCAGGCCGTAGATGCACGACACCGAACTCACCACGACGACGTCACGGCGGGACAGCAGCGCCGACGTCGCGGAGTGCCGGAGGCGCTCGACGTCCTCGTTGATCGAGGAGTCCTTCTCGATGTAGGTGTCCGTCTGCGCGATGTACGCCTCGGGCTGGTAGTAGTCGTAGTAGCTGACGAAGTACTCCACGGCGTTGTTGGGCAGCAGCTGCCGCAGCTCATTGGCCAGCTGAGCCGCCAGTGTCTTGTTCGGCGCCATCACCAGCGTCGGGCGCTGCACCTGCTCGATCAACCAGGCCGCGGTCGCTGATTTACCCGTGCCCGTGGCACCCAGGAGCACGACGTCCCGTTCCCCCCTCTCCAACCGGTCCCGCAGGGCGGCGATCGCGGCGGGCTGGTCGCCCGCGGGTTCGTAGTCGGAGATCACCTCGAAGGTGGCGGCGGTACGCTCGACCTCACCGACGGGCCGGTGCTCGGAATGGGAGAGGACGGGTTGTTCAGCAGCGAAAGCCATGGCCACGAGTCTACCCACCGGTACCGGACTCCCGTCCCGCGCGGTACCGCGCGGATCACACCGGGTGACTGGCGGGGCGGCTCAGGCACCGGCTAGCGTGAGACCCATGAGCGGAACACACGACGGTCGACGATTCGGGGGGAGACTCGCTCCACTGGCCGTCATCGCGGTGACGGGGCCGTTCCTCGCCGTCGCCGCTCCCGCAGCGGGGGCTGTCGGTGGCCCGTGCGTGCACGACCACCGGCCGCAACCACTGGCCGGGAAACCCGTCGGCCCGGCGGAATCCCGCAGCTCCGGCGGTAACCGGGAATCGCCGGGCCCGGGGCCCGGCGGCCCCTGGGCCCCAGGCACCGACGGTGGTCCACCGTGGCTGAAGGGCCGCCCGGGGCAGCTGCCGATCATCCGGGGACACACCGAGGCACTGCAGCTCATCACCGGCCCCGGGTCCCCCGGCAGGACCGACCACGCATTCGGCGTGGCGGGGACGGATCTCGGTGTCGCCCTGTCGGACACCGAGGGCAGGCTGATGCTGGTGTTCGGCGACACGGTGGCCTGCGACGGCTCCACCGCGGACTGGCGCAGCAACACGATCGTGCGGACCGGGGATCCCGAATACGGTGACGGGTTGGACATCGATGAGGCCCTGACGGAGGACGGATGGTCGGAACGGGGCCGCGCCGTGGAGTTCATCGACACACCGAGGGGCCCGGGTCGCGAACGGACGGTCGTCCCCACCGGTGCGATCACCGTGCGAGGGATCCACTACGTGGATTACGTGTCGGTCCGTGACTGGGGTGACCCCGGTGAATGGACGACGAACTACGCGGGCACG
Organism: Corynebacterium antarcticum; assembly: GCF_016595285.2. Classification (NCBI taxonomy): domain Bacteria; kingdom Bacillati; phylum Actinomycetota; class Actinomycetes; order Mycobacteriales; family Corynebacteriaceae; genus Corynebacterium; species Corynebacterium antarcticum. The sequence goes on along the minus strand of NZ_JAENIP020000003.1, from coordinate 489,653 downwards.
GTCCGCTCGGACGACGGTGTCGACTGGACCCTGGTCGAGGAGTCCCTCCGCACCGGTGATCGGCCCTCCGCGCAGACCCGGGTGGCCGGACTCCCGCGCTTCCGGGACGGCGACGAGAAGCTCCAGATGTCCGCGTTCATCGAACATGACGGATACGTGTACCGCTTCAGTACCCCGTCGGGACGCGACGGTTCCGCGATCCTCGGTCGGGCTCCGGTGGACGACTTCCCCGACGAGAGCGCCTTCACCTACTTCGACGGTGAGAACTGGTTCTCCCCCGGTGACCGGAATCCGGACACCGGCGTCGAGCTCGGCCTTGACGCCGCCGCCACGGTCATCGAGAACCCGGTTTCGGGGCTCTCCGTGACCTGGAACGAGCATCTCGGCAGGTTTATCGCGCTCCATCAGACGGGTGAGGGCCTCGTACTCCGGACCGCGGAGGCACTGACGGGGCCGTGGAGCGCGGAACGCATGGTGCTCGATACCGGGACCGTCCGTGATCTCCACGGTGGTTTCATCCTCCCGGGGGACTCCGGTCGTGACCTGTACTTCGTCGCGACGACATGGAGCAACTACAACGTCCTGCTGATGCGCACCGATCTCGATGAGCTTCTCGGGCCGGATTCGGCGGAGCGTCCGGACAGCAGGGGGCGGATCTCCCGCACCGGTCCGAGACCGGCCGCCGGCCGGGACTACGATCCGTCCCGTGATGACGGTCTCGAGGCCGTCGGGGTGGTCGACTACCGCGATCAGTGAGCCGGGCGTCGTCGTTCCGCGTCGATGATCGGTGCGACGATGCTCTTCACCTGGGGTTCGAGCGCACTCAGCGGCCCGTTGTTGTCGATGATGATGTCAGCCCCGTTCCGCCGTTCCACATCACCGATCTGTGCCGCCATCCGACGCCTGGCGTCCGCTGCGTCTATGCCACGGTGTTCAGTGAGCCGCCGGACCCTCTCCTCGCTGTCGACGTCGACGACGATGACGGTGTCGAACTTGTCCGCCTGCCCGGTCTCGAAAAGCAACGGCATGTCGTAGACGCCGGCGACTGCGCCGTCCCGCTCCGCGGAGTCCAGACGCCGGCCCGCTTCACTGATGATCCTGGGGTGCATGATCGCGTTGAGCCGTTGCGTGGCGGCACCGTCGCTGAAAGCGCGCTCCGCCAGGAGGCCGCGGTCGAGGCTGCCGTCGGCCAGGAGGATGTCGGATCCGAACTCCCGTGCCAGCTCCTCGAGAGCGGGTTGGCCGGGTTCGACGATGTGGCGGGCGATCTCGTCGGCATCGATGACGGTCACCCCGTCAAGCTCCGCCAGCGCGGCGGCGACCGTCGATTTACCGCTGCCGATTCCCCCGGTTAATCCGATTCTCAACATGTTCCCAAGTCTATCGGTGCCGTGCCACCGGACCGCAGCCGGGCCGCACAGACCGCCCGGCTGAACCGCCCTCTGACAGCCGAGAGCCCCCTCGCGCCCTGGAAGGGTGCGAGGGGGCTCTGCGTGGTGCGGGTCCGACCGGTTGGTCCGGTCGGGGTGCCGCTACTTGGCGGTCACGGTGATGATCGTCGTGGTCGCATCGGCGGAGTCCGCGATGTGGCCCTCCACGGAAGCGAACTTCCGGTGGTTCTGGACGACGACCGGGGTGATGATCGGCTTGCCCGCCGCAGCGATGACCTCGGGATCGAAGGTGATCAGCGGGTCACCGGCGCGAACGCGCTGCTTCTTCTCGACGTGGGAGGTGAAGCCCTTGCCCTCGAGCTCGACGGTGTCGAGGCCGATGTGGACGAGCAGTTCGATGCCGTTGTCGAGGCGGATGCCGACAGCGTGCGGGAACAGGGCCAGGATCTGCCCGTCACCCGGGGCTGTCACGGTGGTCGAGCTCGGCATGACGGCGACGCCCTTACCGACGTTCCCGCCGGAGAACATCGGGTCCGGAACCTCGCTCAGGGGGACGACACGGCCGGCCAGCGGAGCGGTGATGGTGGTCACCGCGCCGGGGCGCAGAGCGGTCTTCTCGGTGGTGGCCGGTGCCGGAGCTTCGGCGACCGCGACGGAGCCCGCAGCACCCGAAGTGGCGGCGGTACCCGTGGTGGCTGAGGTGGCAGCGGCATCCTCGATGTCGGCCTCCGCAGCGAGATTGCGCTCGTACTCCGCGGACGCCTCGCGGGCGCTGATCTTCTCCTCCTCGGAGCGGTAGTCGAAGAGCACCACCAGGAAGAAGGAGGTGAAGAAGGCGACGGCGATGCCGGCCACGTAGAGGCCGACGGAGTTGAAGGCCGGGATGGTCAGCAGCGAGGTGAACACGAAGGCGTTCGCGGTGACGGGGTCGACCGCGGGGATGATCATGGGCACGAGCCCCATGACGAGGCCACCGGCGAAACAGCCCGGCAGCAGTCTCAGGTAGGACTTCTTGAACCGGAGCATAACACCGTAGAGCGAGGGCTCGGAGATACCACCGAGCAGACCCGCCATCATGCCACCCAGGGAGACCTGGCGCATCTGGCGGTCACGCTCCCTCATGGCGACGAACATGACACCGGTGACGGTGCCGAAGCAGGCGAAGTTCCAGGCACCCATGGGACCCTGGATGATGTCGTAGCCCAGGGTCGCGATGTTCTGGATCATGATGGCGTTCAGCGGCCAGTGCAGACCCAGCGGCACGAGGAAGGGGTACAGCATCGGGATGATGATGGCGAGGATCAGGGGCGAGAACTCATTGACGGAGTTCAGCAGGTTCGAGATGCCGTTGCCGATACCGATGCCGAAGGGACCGAAGACGAAGGCCGTGGCCGGGATCATGATGAGCAGAGAGAAGAACGGCACGAAGACCATGTGCACGGCGGAGGGGATGATCTTCTTCAGACCCTTCTCCACCCAGAACAGGCCGATCGCCGCGATCAACGGGGGGAACACCTGACCGGAGTAGCCGTTGAGAACCATCGGCAGGCCGAACACGGTGACCGTGTCCCCGGCCTCACCCAACCCGATGAAGGACGGGGTGAGGAGTGCGCAGGGAATGGCCGCGCCCACCCACTCGTTGGCACCGAGCTTCCGGGCCGCACACGCACCGACCATGACCGGCAGGAAGTAGAACACCGACTGCCACATCGCGTGCATGAAGATGAAGGTTGAGTCCGTGGGCTCACGGAAGTCCTGGATATCGAACGTGTCGAAGAGCACCAGGAGGGTGATGATCAGCGACGCACCGAGCAGGGCCCAGAGGACCGGCCGGAACGTGTCGGAGAGGAACTCGAAGCAGTAGTCGACCCACGAGTACTTGCCGCGGACCCCGTCGTACTGCTTCTTACCGTCGGCGGGCTTGCCGCCCTCCCCCATTCCCGGCTGGGTTATGAGCTCCTGGTAGTAGTCCGCGACGCCACCGCCCATGACGACCTGCAGGCCGGTCGTACCCTGCGGCACGACTCCGAGAACGTCGGGATTGGAATCCAGCGCCATCTGATCAGCCTTGGACTGATCGTGGAGCTGGAAACGCAGCCGGGTTGCGCAGTGGGTGAGGTTGGCGACGTTTTCCGCGCCACCCACCTTCTCCAGGATGAACTGTGATGTCGTCATCGTTTTAGACGCCATGTACGAACCTTTCTTACATCACCTCCGCACGGTGCACGGGGTGAAACCTCATCCGGTTCAGGCTTGTTCCTGACCGGCTCAACCGCGGCCATGTAACCGGTGGACCCGGTAGAGCAACATCTTCCGACGATTATTTCTACCTGTGATCAACCTGGGAGACGGTGATATGTTTTCACAGTTTAAACTGTGTGATGCAACAGTGATCGAGGTCATACATGCCCGAGTTTGCGGCGAGTTGCCACAATCATATGTTCATTGCCGTGGTTGCTCCAACTTCCAAATGTCCGAACCTGGCGGAAAAACGCCCGTTTGTCACCTGTATAAGCGCCATTTCGCCCGCTACCGAGAGAAAAACCGGCAATGGACCATTCATTTGTAAGCTAAATCACAGTATAGCGGACAGGGACCCCGGAACGCCAATGGCTCATGAAAATGTGTGAAACTCTCAGCAATCCGGCGATGGACGACGCCGTATATCCCGACCTCGAGGGGACATCGACCCCTCGCGCCCCTCGACTCCCGCGACCCCACGAATCACCCGTCAACGCCAGCTCGACAGACAACGTTCCCGGACCACACGACCGCTGAGCACAGAGAAGGGCCCCGCACCACTCATGGTGCGGGGCCCTTCGGTCCGACTCTGCTCCGGGCACCTCAGGAAGAGACCGCCCGGGGCAGCTGCGGAAGATGGAGCCTAGTTGCCGGCCAGCTTCTCGCGCAGAGCGGCGAGCTGCTCGTCGGAGGCGAGGGAGCCACCGGTGGCCTCCGATTCGCCGGCGGCGGCGGCCGGTGCGGCGTCAGAGGACTCGGAGGAGTAGTTGGTCGCGCCGGCGACCGCGGCCTCCTCGGCGGCGGCACGGTGACGCTCGATCTGAGCGGTGTGCAGCTGGAAGCGACGCTCGGACTCGGCGTAGCGGGCCTCCCAGGCCTGACGCTGCTCGTCGAAGCCCTCGAGCCACTCGTTCGTCTCCGGGTCGAAGCCCTCGGGGAAGATGTAGTTGCCCTGCTCGTCGTAGGAGTCGGCCATCCCGTACTTCGACGGATCGAACTCCTCGGTGTAGTCCTCGTCGGCCTGCTTCAGGGACAGGGAGATACGACGACGCTCGAGGTCGATGTCGATGACCTTGACCATCGCCTCTTCACCGACGGTGACGACCTGGTCCGGGACCTCGACGTGGCGCTCAGCCAGCTCGGAGATGTGGACGAGACCCTCGATGCCCTCTTCGACGCGGACGAACGCACCGAAGGGAACCAGCTTGGTGACCTTGCCCGGCACGATCTGACCGACCGCGTGGGTGCGGGCGAAGACGCGCCACGGATCCTCCATGGTGGCCTTCAGCGACAGGGAGACACGCTCGCGGTCCAGGTCGACGTCGAGAACCTCGACGGTGACCTCGTCACCGACGGTGACGACCTCGGACGGGTGATCGATGTGCTTCCAGGAGAGCTCGGAGACGTGGACGAGTCCGTCGACACCGCCGAGATCGACGAAGGCGCCGAAGTTGACGATCGAGGAAACGACGCCCTTGCGGACCTGGCCCTTCTGCAGCTGGTGCAGGAACTCGGAGCGGACCTCGGACTGGGTCTGCTCGAGCCATGCGCGGCGGGACAGCACGACGTTGTTGCGGTGCTTGTCCAGCTCGATGATCTTGGCCTCGATCTCCTGGCCGATGTACGGGTCCAGGTCACGGACGCGACGCATCTCGACGAGGGAGGCGGGCAGGAAGCCACGCAGGCCGATGTCCAGGATGAGACCACCCTTGACGACCTCGATGACGGTACCGGTGACGGGCTCGTCCTTCTCCTTGAGGGCCTCGATGGCGCCCCACGCACGCTCGTACTGCGCGCGCTTCTTGGAGAGGATCAGGCGGCCTTCCTTGTCCTCCTTGGTGAGGACGAGTGCGTCGATCTCGTCGCCGACGGCGACGACCTCGCCCGGGTCGACATCGTGCTTGATGGACAGCTCACGGGAGGGAATGACGCCTTCCGTCTTGTAACCGATGTCGAGCAGAACCTCGTCGCGATCGACCTTGACGACGGTACCTTCGACGATGTCACCGTCGTTGAAGTACTTGATGGTTGCGTCGACTGCAGCGAGGAAGTCCTCAGCGGAGCCGATGTCGTTGACGGCAACCTGAGGGGCGTTGTTGGTGGGCATATGTTTGAGTGCTCCGAAATGGATAGGAATCGAAAGTGGACAGGGAATGTGTGCCATCCCGTCTCCCCCACGTGACCTGTGAGGATTCACCTGCAGAGGCAACCGGCCGAGGTGCGGCGGGAGAGAAGTCGGAGCGCAGGCTCCGGAGGGACCCGTAACGACGTTTCCCGATGCCACCCTCCTATTGTGAGCGGCATCTTGTCGCCTTTACAGACACACGAGATCAACAATAACCGGGATTCGATGTTCGGGCAACCGGAACGCCTACCATGACGGGATGAGCGATTTCGACCCCTTTCCCCCGATCCGCCCGGACCTCGGGCACGTGAGCACCGACCCCCTCGACTCCGCACTCGTCACCGACGCGGAGTCCGCCGCGGCGAACCGCGCGTGGTGGGACTCCGACGCAGCCGCCTATCACCGGGAGCATGCGGCGTATCTGGGTGCGGACTCCCCTGTCGGCGAGTTCCACTGGTGCCCGGAGATGCTGCACGAGCGGGACGTCAGGCTCCTCGGTGGCGTCCGTTCCGCCAGTGTGCTGGAGATCGGTTGCGGATCCGCCCCGTGCGCCCGGTGGTTGGCCGCCGACGGCGTCGGGTTCATCACCGCCTTCGACCTCTCACGGGGAATGCTCGAGCGGGCGGACAGCTCGGGTGTCGGGCGCCACGGCGTGGCCCTGGTCCAGGCGGACGCGATGCACCTTCCGTACCGGGACGCATCCTTCGACGTGGCGTTCAGCGCCTTCGGTGCCATTCCCTTCGTCTCCGACAGTGCCGGGCTCATGCGGGAGGTCGCCCGGGTCCTCGTTCCCGGCGGCCGGTTCGTGTTCGCCGTCAACCATCCGATGCGGTGGATCTTCCCCGATGACCCCGGGGAGGAGGGACTGACGGCCTACATCAGCTACTTCGACCGGTCCGGCTACGTCGAGCGCGATCCGGATACAAGGGAGGTGACCTACGCCGAGCAGCACCGGACGATCGGCGACCGGATCCGCGAGCTGATCGGGGCCGGTTTCGTCCTGGACGATCTGATCGAGCCGGAGTGGCCCGACGATCTCACGGAGACCTGGGGCCAGTGGTCTCCACTGCGTGGGAACCTCTTCCCGGGGACGGCGATCTTCGTGGCCCACCTTCCCCGTTGACCACGGGCCGGGTCAGTGCGCCGCAGCGTCCCAGTTCTCCCCGGACCCGGCGGACACCTCGAGCGGCACGTCGAGGGTGATCGCCCCGTCCATCTCGCGCTCCAGGATCCCCCGGACCTGGTCCAGCTCCCCGTCCGCGATCTCGACGACAAGCTCATCGTGCACCTGGAGCAGCACCCGGCTGCGGACACCGGCGGCGCGCAGTGCGGCGTCGACACGCAGCATCGCGACCTTGATGATATCGGCGGCGGTCCCCTGGATCGGGGCGTTGAGCGCGGCTCGTTCCGCGTTCTCCCGTGCCACCCGGTTCGTCGAAGACAGTTCCGGAAGGTAGCGCCGACGGCCGAAGAGCGTGGCCGTGTAGCCGTCCTGACGGGCGGTGTCGACGACCGTGTCGAGGTACCGTTTCACTCCGCCGAAACGCTCGAAGTAGTTGCCCATGATGTGCTTCGCCTCGCCCGCCGAGATATCCAGCTGCTGCGACAGGCCGAAGGCGCTCAACCCGTAGACGAGCCCGTAGGACATCGCCTTGACACGGCGCCGGAGTTCCGGTGTGACCTGATCGACCGGCACGTCGAACACCCGGGAGCCGACGAAGTTGTGCAGGTCCTCACCTTCCCGGTACGCCTGGATCAGCCCCGCATCTCCCGAGAGATGGGCCATCACGCGCATCTCAATCTGGGAGTAGTCGGCGGTGAGCAGGGTGCTGTACCCGTCGCCGACCACGAATGCGCCGCGGATCCGGCGGCCGGCCGGGGTGCGCACCGGAATGTTCTGCAGGTTCGGGTCAGTGGAACTCAACCGGCCGGTGGAGGTCACCGTCTGGTTGAACGTCGTGTGGATGCGTCCGTCATCCGCGACGGCCTTGATCAGCCCGTCGAGGGTGGTCTTCATCTTCTGGAACTCGCGGTGCGCCAGCAGATGATCGAGGAACGGGTGCGGGTGCTTTACCGCGAGCGACTCGATCTCCTTCGCCGCGGTCGAGTAGCCGGTCTTGGTCTTCTTCGTCTTCGGCATGTCGAGGGTGTCGAAGAGCACCACCTGCAGCTGCTTGGGGCTGGACAGGTTGAGGGTGTCGTCCCCGGCGATCTCACGCGCCGCGGTCTCCTCCGCCTCGACCTTCGCGATGAACTCGTCCCGCTGCTGTTCCAGTCTGTCCGTGTCCACGGCGATGCCGGCGTGCTCCATCCGTGCGAGGACAGGGATCAACGGCAGTTCCAGCTCCCGGTAGAGCGCGAACGAGTCAATCTCCTCCAGAGCCGCGGTGAGGGCGACGGCGAGATCGGCGATCGCCTCGGCCTCGGCGATGAGGCCGGTGTGGTCCTCGTGCACGTCCAGCAGGGAGAGCTGCCCGGAACCGTTCCCGGAATCAGCGCCGTCGAGCTGCCGCTGCAGGTGGCGTTGCAGGACGTCGCCGAGCCCGTAGGTGCGCTGACCGGGGCGCAGCAGGTAGGCGGCGATGGCGGTGTCGTGCGCGATGCCGGCCAGCTCCATGTTCCGGCCCGCGAACATGTGCCAGGCACTCTTCGCCCCGTGCAGGTACTTCGGGGCCGGCGAGCTGACCCACTCGGCGAGTGCCTTCTCCTCTGCGGGGTTCAGGTCCGCGACCTCGACGACGAGGGCGTGCCGATCGGCGCCGACGAACGCCACCGCCTCGATGTCCCCGGCCCCGGGGATCGCGGTACCGGCGACGGCGACGGCGAGTCCCCCCTCAGCACGGGCGCGCAGCCAGGTGTCGAGGGCCTCCACGTCCACGGTCAGGTCCGGGCGCTGTTCGGCCGGTGGTACACCGTCGGGTGTCGCTCCGTCGTATTCGACCGCCGCCAGGATCCGCTCCCGGAGGTTCGTCCCGAACTGCAGCTCGTCGAACTTCTCCGCGAGTGCGCCCACACTCGCGGGGTTGAGTTCCAGCTGATCCGGACCGTACGGCAAGTCCATGTCCTTGACCATCTCGGTCAGTTCGCGGTTCATGCGCACCTGGTCGAGGCGCTCCCGGAAGTTGTTCCCGACCTTCCCCCTGATCTCGTCGGCGTGCGCCAGCAGTTCGTCGAGGCTGCCGTACTGGGTGATCCACTTGGTCGCCGTCTTCTCCCCCACGCCGGGGATGTTGGGCAGATTGTCGCTCGGGTCCCCCCGTAGGGCCGCGAAGTCCGGGTACTGGGCCGGGGTGAGGCCGTACTTCTCCTCCACCGCGGCGGGCGTGAACCGGTGCAGGCTCGAGACACCACGCATCGGGTAGAGAACCGTCGTCGTGTCGTTGACCAGCTGGAAGGAGTCCCGGTCGCCGGTCACGATCGAGGTCTCGAAGCCGAGCGGCGCAGCGGCGACGGACAGGGTGGCGATGATGTCGTCGGCCTCGTAGTTCTCCTTCTCGATGGTGACGATACCGAGGGCCTCCATGACCTCCTTGATCAGCCCGATCTGCCCCTTGAACTCCTCCGGGGTCGCGTCCCGCTGCGCCTTGTACGCGGGGAACCTCTCGCTCCTGAATGTCTGCCGGCCCACGTCGAAGGCAACGGCCACGTGGGTGGGCTTCTCCTCCCTGAGGAGATTCGCCAGCATGGAGATGAATCCGTACACAGCGTTGGTGTGCTGGCCGCCGGTGGTGGAGAAGTTCTCCGCGGGCAGGGCGAAGAACGCGCGGAAGGCCATCGAGTGACCGTCGATGAGCATCAGTCGCTTGACGTCTTGGGGCTTTTCTGCAGAGGCACTCACGGGATACGAGTGTACTGGGCGGCGGGTGCCCGCCGGGGCGTCCGTCGCATCTTCTGCCCCGATCTACTACAGCCGGTGGGACGGGACCGTGGTCCCGTTGTGGGCCTCCGTCCCCCTTCAGGTATCATCGTCACGCACGCCCCCGTAGCCCAATTGGCAGAGGCAACGGATTCAAAACCCGTCCAGTGTGAGTTCGAGTCTCACCGGGGGCACCACGGGCAGGGAAAGCCGGCAGGATCTCCCGGATCCGACAAACGTCCGGGGACAACGCGCACAGCGCTGTTGTCCCCGGACGTTTCCGTCGGTTCACGCCGACATCCCGGGATCGCGACCCTCACGCCGCGCTCCGGAAACCCGGTCCGTGCGCCCGCCACAGCACGATGACCGTCCCGACCAGTCCCGCGGTCGCGAGGATCACACCACTGATCACCGACGACCACCGCTCGGGCCACGGGAGCATCTGCGGGGGCGAGAGCATGTGGAGGAGCTGAGGCTCCGCCGCCGCCCCGACCGGCACCAGGAGGCTGGCGACGACGCCTGTCCGGTCCGTGCGCGCGGCGAGCAGTCCACACAGGCCGAGCGGCACACACAGCAGCACACCGGCGTAGAACCACATCAGGTTGTCACGCCAGATCGTGTCGGGGTAGATCCCCACCACCCGGCCGAATCCGTAGTGGATGATCAGGGTGAGCTCCGCCGCGACGCCCCCGCCCAGAGCGGACGGGAGGGGCCGGCGGAGCCGGTAGCCTGCGAACACGGCGACGGCGGCCCAGACTGTTCCGCTGCTCAACAGCTTGCTGACGGTTTTCCGTACCACCGAGTAGGCGGTCAGTTGACCGCTCAGTTCAGCGGTGGATGTCCAGTTCGACACGGCGGACAGGACCCCCACAACGAGGCACACCGTGAGAATCTGGCGGACATCCCGCCAGAGGACCGGTTTCCCCGATCCGGCGTTCCAGGGACGAGACCCGCGATCGTCTCTATTCATGCAGGTCATCATACCGGGCGCAGTGCGGCGGAGCCTTCGTCCTGGGCCGGACACCGAACCTTTCACAGCGCCGCTCCCGGCGTCCGCCGTGGCGAGCGGCGCCGAGCCATCCCGGACCGTGCCGACCCAAGGCCCCGGGGAGGGTCCGGGCACCGGTGAGCGGGCGCTGAACGGGTATACGGCTCGCCGGATTCCCACGATCGACACACGGCCACGTCTTCGTCGCTCCCCGCAGGCGTCCGCGGCGACCCCTCCCCTGATCGTCATCCGCGGCAACCCTCGGCGGGCCGGCGGTCGGACACCGTCGGAGCGCGTGATCCGCAACCGAGCTTCCCTTGAAGGCCTCGGCGGGTGGAATCCACCCGTGGCCCGCACGTCATCCGTCACCCTGATGCCTGCGCCGTCGCCGTGGGTGACGGACACACCGTGGACGGATCGACCACCTCGTCCGGGGACGACCGGAAGCGACCGGACACAGCCCCGGAGGATGGGGTGACGGTCCCGGTCCCGGGTACTCAGCCCTTGGTGGCGACGATCTCGTCCGGCGTCGCGGGGAGGTCGACGGAGACCGGGTCCGTGCCTCCGGTCAGCACCACGGCGTGGAGTTTCCCTGCCGCGGGATCGGTGACGTAGGCGCGGTTTCCGGCGACGGCGAGCGCGGGGCGCGGTTCCTGCCACTCGTCCGGTTCCTCCCAGGGCTCGAGGACGTCGATGGTCCGGATCTCACTGGCGGTACCGGGATCGATGAGGTGGAGCTTTCCGTCGGTCCCGAGAACGACCGCGGTGCCGTCGTCCGTCATGGCAAGTGAGCGGAAGGTGTAGGACGTCCCGAGGTCGACCAACCGGAGTTCACCGGTCTCGACGTCGATGATGCTGACCCGGGTGGGATGCTCACGGCGTTCCTCCTCGGCTGCCTTCTGATCGGACTTGTAGTCCCCGAGAACGAAGCGTGAGGTACCGTTTCCGACCTGGGTGGCGATCCGTCCGTAGGGATCGGGCGACGTTGCCTTGGTGGCGCCGTCTCCACGGTGGATCAGCGCTCCGTCGGTGCAGCCGACCACGACGGCCCCGCCCCCGGCCTCAGCTGCCCCGTGTGCACCGGGACACTGTTCGAAACGCTTGAGCTCCGAACCGGACGCGTCGTATTCGGCGATGCCGATCCGTTCGGCATCGTCGTCCGCGATGGTGGCGACGTAGGTGCCGTCCTCGTTCCGGACCGCGATTCCGTGGTGCGGGGGCAGCGTGAACTGCTCGGACACCGTCATGCCCCCCAGATCCACGTCGGTGACCGTTCCGGTCTTGTCGTCGAAGAGAACGGCGTGACCTTCTCCGCCGACGACATGTCCGGGCTTGACGGCGTCCACCGTGAACTGGAGCAGGGACGGGTCACCCGCGAAGTGGTGTGAGTGGTCACCGTGGCTCTGTGAGTAGGAGCCGATGTCGAGGACGCGGAATCCGCCGGGTGTGGAGACGAAGACGTGCCGGTCGTCACCGGCGCGGTTGAGCCGCAGGTATCCGTCCTCGGGCAGATCGGCGATGACCGCGGGCGCTGTTCCGGCCCCCGGATCCCCGGCGTCCAGGACGGTGATCCCGCCCTCATGGGCCACGGCGATCCTGGGCTGGGCACGGCGGGACTCGGCGAGCTCTCCCGCCTCTCCGTCGGATTCTCCGTCACGGTGTTCCGCGTTCGTCGTCGGCGGAGTCGTCTCACCGGAGGATGACGGGGTTTCCTCGGTGGAGGGGTCGGCGCCGCATGCCCCGAGCAGGAGCGCCGATGCGGCGAGAACCCCGATCAGGGTTCGGTTCTTGGTGGTGGATGTCATGGGAATAATTAAACGGTATTGATTTTCATTGTCAACTTCGGGTGGTTTTCCGGCACTCCCCCTCTCGGGTGTCGACCCCGACGCGGGACACGTCTCCGCTCCCGGAGCCGGCTGGAAACCCGTGTAATCTTTCCCCGGACACCGCAGCCCGATCAGTCGGGAAGTTCGTACCGAAGGAAACCAGGAACCATGAGTCAGTCCCCATCACCAGCACGCACCCGTACGGGCATCGGCGAAATCCTGCTCAATGTGATCCGCGGCGGACTCATAGCACTCGCGGAACTCGTGCCCGGTATCTCGGGAGGCACCATCGCCCTCGTCGTCGGTGTCTACGAACGTGCCCTCGACGCGGGCAACGATCTCATCACACTGGCGAAATCGTTCCTCACCGACCGCCCGAACATCCGGAGGAACGCGCGTGCGGTCGACTGGGGGCTCATCATCCCGGTCGGAACGGGAATGCTGCTCACGGTGTTCGCACTCGCCGGAGTCATGAAGAGCTTCGTCGAGAACCAGCCCGAGATCTCCCGGTCGTTGTTCCTCGGCATGGTCGCGGCCTCCATCATGGTCCCCCTCCGGATGGTCGACCGGACTGACCTGCGGAAGAGGGGTGCCGTCGCGGGGATCCTGTTCGTCGTCGCCGCCACCGGCACCTTCGTGCTCACCGGCTTCACCGCGGCCGAGAACACCTCCCCGGCGCTCCCCCTCGTCTTCGTCGCCGCGGCGTTCGCCGTCTGCGCGCTCGTTCTTCCCGGGGTCTCCGGTTCCTTCCTTCTCCTGGCACTCGGACTGTACGGTTTCGTCCTCGGCGCGGTGCACGACCGGGATCTCACGGTGATCGCGGTATTCGTCGCGGGAGCCGGCACGGGAATCATCCTTTTCATCCGCCTGCTCGGATACCTCATGCACCAACACCGCACCCTGACCCTGGTCACGATGGCGGGCCTGATGCTCGGATCCCTGCGCGCACTGTGGCCGTGGCAGACCGCGGACGCCGAACTCCTCACCCCCTCCGGCAACGTCGGCGTGTCCGCCCTGTTCATCGTGATCGGCGCCGGGGCTGTGGTGGGCACACTCCTGGCCGAGCGGATGACACAGCACCGCAACCATCAGGTGAAGGCCCTCCGCGACCTCAGCTGATCCGGAAGCACGACCGACAGACCCCGGATGGCGGACAGGGCGGCTAAAGCAGTTGTTAAGCATGGGTTAGAATCGCTTCATGCTTTCCCACTTCCCCCGTACCGGTGGCACCCGGAGCCGCCTCGCCGCCACGCTGACCGCCTCGGCCCTGGCACTCACCGCCTGCGTGACCAACGAAGAGACCGGCCACCCCGACGGGTGGGAGGAACTCGACATCGCCGCAGTTCCCGAGATCGCCGCCATGGTGCCCCCGGAGATCGCGGCGGACGGCACGATCACGATCGGGACGAACGTGCCCTACGCCCCCGCCGAATTCAAGGACTCGGCCGGCGACATCATCGGTTTCGACATCGATCTCGCCCGCGCCGCCGCACAGGTGATGGGCCTCGAGCTCGAGGTGGCGGACCAGGACTTCTCGCTCATTCTCCCCTCGGTGAGTGCCGGCACCGTGGATTTCGGGGCATCGAGCTTCACCGACAACGAGGAACGGCGACAGAGCTACGACTTCGTCGATTACCTCTACGCCGGTATCCAGTGGTCCGCCCAGACCGGAGACCCGGTGGATCCGGACAACGCCTGCGGACTGACCGTCTCCGTCCAGCGGAACACCGTCAGCGAGACCGACGACATCAACCCCAAGTCCGAGGCGTGCGTCGAAGCGGGCCTGGAACCGATCACGAAACTCGCCTACGATTCCGCGGACGGCGCGGCCACCGCGCTGGTCCTCGGGCGGGCGGACGCCATGTCGAGTGACTCCCCGGTCGCGGACTTCGCGGTCGCACGCGCGGACGGGAAGATCGAGACCACCGGCGACCTCTTCGACGCGGCCCCCTTCGGATGGCCCGTACCGAAACAGTCCCCGCTCGGTCCCGCCCTCGCCGCTGCGCTCCAGCACCTGGTGGATACCGGGGACTACGAGCGCATACTCGGCTTCTGGGGGATCGAGCACGGCCTCATCGAGACCGCACAGATAAACGGAGAGCCGTACCGGCCCTGAGCGACGCATCCCGCAGCCCCACCCGACCGACATTCTCACAGACACAGAGGATCCCCATGCCACACACCACCGCCACGGCGCCGAAACCCATCGAGGCGAAACAGCTGCGTCATCCGGGCCGCTGGATCGCCTCCGCCCTCCTGCTGCTCATCGCCGTCGGAGTGCTCTATTCGGTCGCCACCAACGAGGCTTTCTCCTGGGACGTCTACCGCAGCTACGTCTTCGACACACGGATCCTCACCGCCGCCGGACGCACGATCCTCCTGACGATCCTCGCGATGATCATCGGTGTCGTCCTCGGCGCCATCATGGCGGTCCTCCGGATGTCGCCGAACCCGGTCATGCGGTCGGTGTCGTGGTTCTACCTCTGGATCTTCCGGGGAACCCCCGTGTACGTGCAGCTGGTCTTCTGGGGTCTGCTGTCCACGCTCTACCAGACCATCAACGTCGGTGTCACCGAAATCGACGTCGAGACGCTCCTGCAGAACACATTCTTCCTCGCGGTCATCGGCCTCGGGCTCAACGAGTCCGCGTACATGGCGGAGATCGTGCGTGCAGGCATCCAGGCGGTCCCGGAGGGACAGACCGAGGCTTCCAAGGCACTCGGCATGAGCTGGTGGCAGACGATCCGCCGCACCGTTCTCCCGCAGGCCATGCGCATCATCATCCCTCCGACCGGCAACGAGCTGATCTCCATGCTCAAGACCACCTCGCTCGTGGTCGCGGTGCCCTACTCACTCGAATTGTTCGGCCGGTCGATGGACATCGCCAACAGCCTCTTCCAACCGGTTCCGATGCTGATGGTCGCCGCGACCTGGTATCTGGTGATCACCTCGGTCCTCATGGTCGGTCAGTACTACCTCGAACGCCACTTCGCCCGCGGCTCGTCGCGAGAACTGTCCTCGCGCCAGCTCGCCGCACTCGCCGACGCCGAGGGTGTCCCGCCCAGCAACATCACCGTCTCCCCGACCACGAAGTAGGACTACTCACATGACAGACCTCATGATCGACGCACAACAGGTGTGCAAGAGCTTCGGACAGCTCCAGGTGCTCAAGGGCATCGATCTCCGGGTGCCCCGGGGATCCGTCACGTGCCTGATCGGGCCCTCCGGCTCCGGTAAATCGACGATGCTGCGCTGTGTGAACCACCTCGAGAAGTTCAACGCGGGACGCCTCTACGTCGACGGCGAACTGATCGGCTACCGGGAACGCGACGGAATCCTCCACGAGATCTCCGAGAAGGAGGCCGCCCGGCAGCGCGCAGACATAGGAATGGTGTTCCAGAGCTTCAATCTCTTCCCCCACCGTACCGTCATCGAGAACATCACCGAGGCCCCGATCCAGGTCAAGCGTGTCCCCGCGGACAAGGCCCGGAAGAAGGCCCTCGAACTGCTCGACCAGGTGGGCCTGGTCCACAAGGCCGACGCCTACCCTGTCCAGCTGTCCGGTGGACAACAACAGCGTGTCGCCATCGCCCGCGCAGTCGCGATGGACCCGAAGCTGATGCTCTTCGACGAGCCGACCTCCGCACTCGACCCCGAACTCGTCGGTGAGGTGCTCGGCGTGATGAAGCAGCTCGCCGCCGACGGCATGACCATGCTCGTGGTCACACACGAGATGGGGTTCGCCCGCGAGGTGGCCGACCAGGTCGCGTTCATGGACGCCGGTGTGGTCATCGAGTCCGGACCGCCCTCGCAGGTGATCACGAATCCGCAGCACGAACGCACGCAGGCGTTCCTCTCTTCCCTCCTCTGATCGTCCGTCACCGCGTTCGGTGGCGGTGCGGCGCCGGGGATGAGGGGATCGGTGGCGCCCCGTGTCCCCGGCGCCACCGAGCACATCAACCGGTCGATCGACGCACCCGGACACGAGCGAACCGGTTTCGCCGTACCGACCCTGCCCGTCGGTGTCGTCGGGGTCTCCCGCCGGACGGCACCGTCGAAATCGAAAACCTCGCTCCGCGGGGCCGGCGCACGGAGTCTCCCACAGCGGCCCAACCACGTGATCCAGCCCGGTCCCGGTCGCGGAAGGGCCCGGATCCCCGTCTCGTGGTGGTCCGGCACGAAGCCACCCGACCACGCGTTCGCGCGAAGCGCGAAGATCGCCGAGCGGTCGTCAGGAGCCGAGGGAGGTGACGCCCTGGATGATCGCGGTGATCCCGCCGAGACCGGCGACGGTCAACGCGGTCCGGCGTGCGGCCTCCCGGGGGATGACCCGCGACAGCATGGTCCCGCCGAAGATCCCCACGAGCATACCGACGAAGGCCACCGGCCAGATCGCCGGCGGCACGGCGGTCACCGAGCTTGCACCGAGGAGAATCTTCAGGATGAAGGACAGCCCACCCGAGATCACGAACAGCGGCTGCAGGGTAGCGGCGAGCATCTGGTGCTGCCACCGAGCGGCCTGCGCGTAGACGGTGATGGCGGGCCCCGCGGCGCCCGCGAGGGTATTCATGAACCCGCCGATGACACCGGCGGTGAACAGACTGCCGTTGCCGGAGACATGCGGGATGTGGCGCCGTCCGCCGAGGACGACAGCCAGGGCGATGAGGAGGAGCGCACCGACGATGATCTGCAAAGGTGCAGCGTTGATCGCACGGATGAGGAACACCCCGGGAAAAGCCCCCACGAGGAGGGGAACGGCGAGCAGCCTGACCTTCCGCCAGTCGACGTACTGCCGCACCGTCCAGGTGGTCAGCGCCGCGTTCACGGCGGCCAGGGCGTTGACCACCAGAACACCGTCCGCGGGGCCCAGGAGTATCGCCAGGACCGGGACGACGAGGAGCCCGAATCCCATGCCCGATATGCGCTGCAGGCAGGACCCCAGGATGACGATGATCACCGTGATCGAGACGGTGGCGAGGACACTCATGCGGGGAATGGTACAGCCGCGGCCGGGATTCACCGTGTCGGCCCCGAATTGGGCCGCTCCGGCCGCACTTCCGCCGGTCCGGCGGCACCGGAACCTGTGCGGATGCAGACATGTTGTTCCGGCAGAGGGGTACAGCGGGGGTGACTCCCGGAGACCAACCGTCTCAGTCCCGTCCCGCCTCCGGCGACACCGGACCGCGGGACCTGGCGTGGCATTCGGTGGCGACGCCGAACCCGCACCGCCGAATATCCGGCGAGGTCGGGCCGGTCAGTGCCCGGTGGCACCGTCCGAGAACTTCGCACGGATAGCCGTGGCGACGTTCGGCGGGAGAATCCCCGACACGTCGCCGCCGTGCCGGGCCACCTCCTTGCACAGGGTGGACGAGATGTACCCGTACTTCGGGTCCGTCAGGAGGAAGAACGTGTCCACGCCCGACAACCTCCGGTTGATCTGGGCCATCGGCAGCTCGTACTCGTAGTCGATCCCGGAACGGAGGCCCTTGACCAGGGCGGTCACACCGTTCAGCGTGGTGTAGTCGACGAGCAGTCCCGACCAGGTGTCGACGGTGATACCCGGTATCCCGGAGACCGCCTCCTCGATGAGTCGGACCCGCTCATCCATCGTGAAAAGGCCCTGCTTCTTCGGGTTGACCGTGACCAGAACCGTGACCTCGCCGAACTGGTCGGCGGCGCGCCGGAAGATGTCGAGATGCCCCATGGTGACGGGGTCGAAGGATCCCGGGCAGACGACCTGCATCGTCACTCCCCTGTCTCGTCGTCGGATGAGCGGACGCCGGCCGCGTCCCCGGCCAGATCGGCGTGGAAGACGGCCATGTCCATCCGGGCGCGACCGTAGGTCCGTTTCTTCAGCTTCTGGGTGGTCGGTACGTAGCAGGCGGGCCACGCCGTTTCCGGGGACTCGACGTGCCGTTCGACGACGACCGCGGCGCCATCCGCGAGAGCCGGAACCAGGGCGGTCAGCATCTCCGCCACCGCCTCATCCGCGAGCTCGTAGGGGGGGTCGGCGAGAACCATGTCGAAGTGCCCGCGGGGCGCACCCGCGACGTAGACGGAGGCCTTCATCTCCGCGACGGTGACGTTCGGATGCCCGACGACCGTGGCATTGTGCCGGATGGTGTCCGCGGCAGCCCGGTTGTTCTCGACGAGCACGACCTCGTCGGCGCCACGCGACGCCGCCTCGAGACCGAGTGCACCGGATCCGGCGAACAGATCCAGGACCCGTCTGCCGGCGAATCCGAACCTCACCTGCAGTGAGGAGAACAGGCCCTCGCGTGCCCGGTCACTGGTCGGGCGGGTCCCCGCCGGCGGGACCTTGATCTTCCGTCCCCGGGCCTCACCGGAAATGATGCGGGTCAGACCCATGTCAGTTCTCCTCCAGTTCGAGTAGCACGTCACCGCCGGTCACATCGGCGAAGTCGGGGAACCTCCGCCCCCGGACGACCCCGGGACCCGGGGCGATGACGGGAGCCTCGAGTTTGACCGTCTCGACGACGGCGACGGGGTTCCCGGTGTCCACGTGTTCACCGTCCGCCACCGTGTAGCGGACTATTCCGGCGAACGGAGCACAGATTCTCATGGCTTTCAGCCTATCGCACCGCCGGAGTGGGGAGAGCGACCGACCGGGCGCCGTCACACCGGCCGGGATCAGCCCCTGAACGGGGGCGCCACACCTAGTAGATCCGCTGCGGACAGGCTCCGGATGGAGCAGAATCGCAAGCAGACGGTTCGTCGTCGGTCCCGTCATCATCAGCCGTTTCCGCCGCGTCGACGACGGCGGGGAGCCCTGAGGAGAGACCATGTCCCCAGAACGACCACCGAACGATACCTCGGGCTCCACGGGCGGCCCCTATCCCGGGCCCGGTCCGGGATCCCCGTACCCCCGGCTTCCCGGGGATGCGCCCGGCGCCGGTTTCGGCGGACCGGGCCCCACCGGGAACACCCAGCCCGGGCCTCCCCCCGGTTTCCATCCCCCACCGCCGGGCCCCGGCGTCCCCCAGGGACCGGGCCCCGGCTACTTCCCGCAGGGCGCACCCCGCGGACCGCACCAGGGTCCGCTCCCCGGGTCCCCTCCTCCCGGCTGGCGCCCGGGGCAGTCCCCCGTACCCACGCCTCAGCCCCGGGGAAACCGACGGAGGCACTCCGCCGGGGACGGCGAACGGAAGCCGTTCTTCCGTAGGTTCGGGATGTTCTTCGCCGGTTTCGTGGCGGGTCTCATGACCTGGGCGGTCGGTCTCGGTGTCTCCTCCTACATGGTCGACCGCGACATGGAGAATGCGGAGCGGACACTGTATTTCCACGACGGCCCCAGCGTCGGTCCCGGTAAACACGAGGTCGACGTCGACGCCGAAAGAAGCTGGTACTGGTCGCCGGGCGGCGACTCCTGCACCTGGCGCGTACTCGACGCACGGGGGAAGGTGCTCTCCGAGAAGAGTGACTGGGTCAATGAGCTGGCGGACCTCCTCGATCCGAAGGCCGCCGTCTTCGAGTCCCTGGGATGCGGCGACTGGCGGCCCGTCTCATTCCCGAACGAGGTGCTGATGGGACCGGACGCGCCCCGGGTGAAACCGATCCCGGCGGGAAGCACCCCGGGAATCTCGCTCTGACCTGACGGGAACCTGGCCCCGTCGCGGGCCGGTTGACCCTCCCCGACTTCCGTGATGCGGGGGCGGTCCGGGACCTTCGGATACTCTACCCCCCGGACAAAGGTGGG
This sequence comes from Corynebacterium antarcticum, assembly GCF_016595285.2. NCBI lineage: Bacteria > Bacillati > Actinomycetota > Actinomycetes > Mycobacteriales > Corynebacteriaceae > Corynebacterium > Corynebacterium antarcticum. The sequence goes on along the minus strand of NZ_JAENIP020000003.1, from coordinate 469,509 downwards.
GTGATCATTCCCACAGCCGGGCGTCACCGCTCGCGGAAAGCTGAAAAATACGTTTTACCTGTAGTTTCAGAGAACCGGCCTGCACCGGGGTGACCATTCCACCCCCGTTGTCGGTGGAATGTCCTGCACGCTTCCGACTACCAGGCGTAGCGTCGAAAACGTTGACGCGATGAGCTCTCCATGGAGCCTGACGCCACCCCCGATTCTTCAGGGGACGGAAGGCCAGTCGAACGCGATGGGTTATTCGACCGCTGAACACCAGTCTGATGGGGCTCGTTCGCGTGAGTGAACCTGAAACCTGGATCCCCCAGTTGACACCCCGTCTTGGAAAGGTCTGAAGCAACCGTGACCACATTCGCTCCAACCCCCACCGACACCGACTCGCCCTGGGAAGGGTTCGAGACCGGTCTCTGGTGTGACCACATCGATGTCCGCGATTTCGTTCAGCGGAACTACTCCCCCTACACCGGCGACGCGGCGTTCCTCTCCGGACCGACCGCCAAGACCCTCCGGGTCTGGGACACACTGGAGAAGGACTATCTCGCGGAAGAACGCAAGCGCCGGGTGTACGACGTCGACACGCACACACCCGCGGACGTGGACGCATTCCCCGCGGGCTACATCTCCGAGGACGACGATGTCGTCGTCGGCCTGCAGACGGACGTTCCGCTCAAGCGGGCGATGATGCCCAACGGTGGCTGGCGGATGGTGGAACAGGCGATCCGCGAAGCGGGCAAGGAGCCCGACGAGCGGGTCAAGGAGATCTTCACCCGCTACCGCAAGACACACAACGACGCAGTCTTCGAGATCTACACCCCGCGGATCCGGGCAGCCCGGTCCTCCCACATCATCACCGGTCTCCCGGACGCCTACGGACGCGGACGCATCATCGGTGACTACCGTCGCGTCGCGCTCTACGGTGTCGACCGCCTCATCGAGGACAAGGAGGCCGCCAAGCACGCGGTGGGTTCGGATCCGTTCAGCGAGCACTGGTGCCGTTACCGCGAGGAGCACTCCGAGCAGATCAAGGCCCTGAAGAAGCTGAAGAAGATGGCCGAGGCCTACGGTTTCGACATCTCCCGCCCCGCCGCGACAGCACAGGAGGCCGTGCAGTGGACCTACTTCGGATACCTCGCCTCCGTGAAGAGCCAGGACGGCGCCGCGATGTCCTTCGGCCGTCTGTCCCCGTTCTTCGACATCTACTTCGAGCGTGACCTCGCCGCGGGCCGGATCACCGAGGAGGACGCGCAGGAGATCATCGACCAGCTGGTCCTGAAACTGCGGATCGTCCGGTTCCTGCGCACCATCGACTACGACCAGATCTTCTCCGGCGACCCGTACTGGGCGACCTGGTCCGACGCCGGCTTCGGCCAGGACGGACGGCCGCTGGTGACGAAGACCGCGTTCCGTCTGCTCCAGACCCTGCGAAACCTGGGCCCGGCACCGGAGCCGAACATCACGGTGTTCTGGGATCCGGCACTGCCCGAGGGCTACAAGGAGTTCTGCGCCGCGATCTCCATCGAGACCTCCTCGATCCAGTACGAGTCCGATGCGCAGATCCGCAGCCACTGGGGTGACGACGCCGCGATCGCCTGCTGCGTCTCCCCCATGGCCGTCGGCAAGCAGATGCAGTTCTTCGGTGCCCGCGTCAACGCGGCCAAGGCACTGCTCTACGCCATGAACGGCGGACGTGACGAGGTCTCCGGAAAGCAGGTCGTCGAAGGTTTCAGGCCCGTCGAAGGTGACGGCCCTCTCGATTTCGACGAGGTCTGGCACAAGTACGAGGACATGCTGGACTGGGTGATCGGCACGTATGTCGAGGCACTCAACATCATCCACTACTGCCACGACCGCTACGCCTACGAGGCTGTGGAGATGGCACTGCACGACTCGGACATCCAGCGCACGATGGGCTGCGGTATCGCCGGTCTGTCCATCGTCGCGGACTCCCTCTCCGCGATCAGGTACGCGAAGGTCTACCCCGTCCGGGACGAGACCGGGCTGATCGTCGACTACCGCACCGAGGGAGAGTTCCCGATCTACGGCAACGACGACGACCGGGCCGATGACATCGCGGCGACGATCGTGCACACCGTCATGGCGAAGATCAAGGAGATCCCGATGTACCGGGATGCCATCCCGACACAGTCGGTGCTGACCATCACCTCGAACGTCGTGTACGGCAAGGCGACGGGTGCCTTCCCCTCCGGGCACAAGGCCGGTACGCCGTTCTCTCCGGGCGCCAACCCGGAGAACGCACTCGACTCGCACGGTATGGTCGCCTCGATGCTGTCCGTCGGCAAGCTCGACTACAACGACGCGCTGGACGGAATTTCCCTGACCAACACCATCACACCTTCGGGCCTCGGTCGGACGCCTGATGAGCGGATCCGGAACCTCGTCGGTGTCCTCGACGCCGGATTCATCATCGACGGCGACGACTGACCCGTTTTCCTTCCCATCCACCACAACTCAAAGGAGCATCACCCATGTCATCCCTCTCTTTCGACGAGCGCCTCGCCGACATGAAGTCCAACCGGGCCGCAACGCACTCCGACTCGGGTCTCTACCACGCCAACATCAACGTCCTCGACCGTTCGACCCTCGAGGACGCGGTGGAGAACCCCGACAAGTACCCGAACCTCACCGTCCGGGTGTCGGGTTACGCGGTGAACTTCGTGAAGCTGACGAAGGAGCAGCAGCTCGACGTCATCTCCAGGACGTTCCATGAGGGCGCCTGACACAACCTCCCGCTGAGGCACGGAAGTACCGCGAAGGAGCACCCCCATGTCCGACGGCATAAACTCGCCCGTCATCATCGCCCCCTCCGAGGGGCCGAAGGTGCGGGGAACCGCCGAAGGCATCGGTGGTGCCCACTCCGTCCTGCCCGATGACGCCGAAGGCCGCAGGAAACTGTTCGCGGCCCGGCGCACGGGCGATGTCGGTCTGGTCCACTCCTGGGAGCTGGTGACCGCGGTCGACGGCCCGGGCACCCGGATGACGCTGTTTCTCTCCGGATGCCCGTTACGGTGCCAGTACTGCCACAATCCGGACACGATGGAGATGCGGACGGGCACCCTGGAGACCGCCGAGGACATCATCGCCAAGGTGAAGCGCTACCGGGCGGTGTTCAGGGCCTCCGGCGGAGGGCTGACCATCTCGGGCGGCGAACCGCTGTTCCAGATCGCGTTCGCCCGGCGGGTGTTCACCGCCTGTCACGACGCCGGGATCCACATCGCCGTGGACACCTCCGGGTTCCTCGGTTCGCGGTTGACCGACGCGGACCTCGACTCGATCGATCTGTTCCTCCTCGACGTGAAGTCGGGGGACCCGGACACCTACCGCCACGTGACCGGCAGGGAACTGCAGCCGACCATCGATTTCGGTGACCGCCTCTCGGCACACGGAAAGAAGATCTGGATCCGGTTCGTTCTCGTCCCCGGGCTCACCGACGACCCCGACAACGTGGGCAAGGTGTGCGACATCGTCTCCCGGTGGAAGGACTCCGTGGAGCGCGTCGAGGTGCTGCCGTTCCACAACATGGGCCGGGACAAGTGGCACGAACTCGGCATGCACTACAACCTGGAGGACACGAAACCGCCCTCCCCCGAGGAGACCGAAGCGGTCCGCGACCGGTTCCGGGCCCGCGGATTCACCGTCCACTGAACCGCCGCCGCAGACCGCTGCCCCGCGATGGTTCGTTGTGTGGGTGGTTTCCTCCCGTACGGGGCCTGTCGTCCCACGGTCACTCCCGACGGCGGATACGGTCTCCTCTTCCGCCGGCGCGGGTCCACGCACACCACCCGGCCACCGGAATCCCGGCGCCCTCCCGGTGGCTCCGCGTAAAACATCACCGGCCCACGGGGTCCGGTGATCGCTCCCGTACCCCGGCCGGACACCGGCGGTGGAGAACACGGGGCCCTGGGTCGCCGGGTCCCCAACCGTCACGTCTTGTCGATGAACTCCTGCTCCTCGACCTCCACGTCGCTGACCAGCTGCTCCGCGAGTCCGCGGTTCCGGGTCACGAGGTCCGCCGCGTCCCGGGAGGCCCGCTCGATCACCGGAGCGTCGTCGATGAGGTCGAGCAGCCGGACGTGACGGCGTCCACCGGACTGCGCGGTGCCGAGGACATCACCCTCCTGCCGGGAACGCAGATCCAGCTCCGCGAGGCGGAAACCGTCCGTCGTCGCGGCGATCGCGCTGATCCTCGCGAAGGAATCGGAGTCCTCCGGTTGGTCGGTGTGCAGGAGACAGAGTGAGGCGTGCCCGCCACGGCCCACCCGACCGCGCAGCTGGTGCAGCTGACTGACCCCGAAGTTGTCGGCCTCGCGGACGTACATCACGGTGGCGTTGGGCACGTCGATGCCGACCTCGATGACGGTCGTGGACACGAGGATGTCGATCCCGCCGGCAGCGAAGTCGGACATCACCCGATCCTTGTCCTCGGGGTGCATCCGGCCGTGGAGCAGCCCCACGGTGAGATCGGGGAAGATATCCCCGCGCAGGAGCTCGAAGGTCTCGGTGACCCCGCCCCCGCCGTCGATGCGTGGGCAGACGACGAACGCCTGGCGGCCCGCCGCCACCTCCTCACGGATACGTTCCCACGCCCGCCGGACCCAGGCGGGCTTCGATCCGGGGACGACGCAACTGATGATCGGGCGACGACCGCCGGGCAGTTCGCGGAGGGTGGAGACCCTGAGGTCACCGAACGCCGTCATCGCGATGGTGCGGGGAATCGGGGTCGCCGTCATCACCAGCAGGTGCGGTGTCCCGCCGTCGCGACCGGCGCTACGCAACCGGTCGCGCTGTTCGACACCGAAGCGGTGCTGCTCGTCGACGACGACCATCCCGAGATCGAAGAACTCGACCCCGTCCTGGATGAGGGCATGGGTGCCGACGACGATGTCGGTCTGTCCGGAGACGGTGTCGAGCAGCGCCTGTCGACGGCGTGCCACGGTCATCGAGCCGGTCAGGACCGTCACGGTCGCGGGGACACCGGCCGCAATGAGGCTCGCCGTGATGCTGCGGGCGTGCTGGACGGCGAGCACCTCGGTCGGCGCGAGCAACGCGCACTGTCTACCGGAGTCGACGACCTGGAGCATGGCCAGCAGTGCGACGATCGTCTTTCCGGAACCGACCTCCCCCTGCAGCAGCCTGCTCATCGGTACCGGGACGGCGAGTTCCCCGGTGATGTCGGCACCGACCTCCCGCTGGCCGTCGGTCAGCGGAAACGGGAGGTTGGCGAGCATCGTCGCCTTCTGTCCGTCCGGAACCTCGGGGCAGGCGGGTGCGACGCGGGCTGAGGCGTCAGCACGACGCAGGGCCATGACGAGTGCCAACGACAGGGCCTCGTTGTACTTCAGACGCTCGATGAAAGGCTCCGGGCCCCGGTCGTCGGGTTGGTGGATTCCACGGATCGCCTCGTCGAAACCGACCATGCCGTCGGGCACCACGTCGAGCGGTTCGGGTATCGCGGGTGTCTGGGTGAGTACGGCGTTCACCGCGCCGAGCAGCGCCCAGCTCGTCACCCCCTTCTTTCCCGGGTAGACGGCGAGGTACTCGAGCTGGGAGAGCAGCTCCTCGAGTTCCTCCGGGGATCCGAAGTCACCGAGGGTGCGCAGCGATCCCGTGGCGAACTGTCTGCGCCCGGGTTCCGGGAGGATGACGTACGCGGGGTGGGAGATCTCGGCCTGTCCGCGGAACACCCGGAGTTTGCCGGAGAACATCGCCCGGACACCGGCCTTGAGTTGTCTCGCCGGGAGTCGGGCCTGGAAGAAGGTGGCCGAGAGGGTGTTGGCGCCGTCACTGATCGTGATCCGGTGCATCTGCTTCCCGGTGGACGTGTACCCGGTCCTGGCCGAGATCACGGTACCGACGCAGGTGACGGTGTCGCCCGGCTCCGCGTCGTCGACGTTGACTCCGGCACCGTGGTGCGACCAGGCCCGCGGAAAATGCAGGAGGAGTTCGTCGACGGTGGTGTACCCGAACGCCTTCTCCAGTGCGGCGGCGTTCTTCTTCGGGATCAGATCGTCGATTCTCCGGGGGTCCAGCCAACCGAGCATGGGCGCTACTCCACCCCGACCTCGGCGAGGTGCGCCAGTCCCTCGGCCGGATACACCATCACCTCTATCTCGGCACCGCGCTCCACCGCGCTGTTGACACCGGGAAGCTGATCGATGAACCGGGCGAGATCGATCTCCGCGGCGGCTTCATCGGTCAACAGCAGGGTGACCAGTTCGCCGCCCCGCCCGAGCAGCCGGGCGCAGGTCTGTTCGAGTGCGGTCTGCAGGTCATCGGCCACGGAGAGGACACCCGTCCCGCTGGTGACGAGGATGTCACCGCGGGAACACGGGCCGGCGAGGGTGAGTGCGGCCTTCTCGGCACGCTGCAGGATCGCGGTACGCATGGAACCCGCGGCTTCGGCCATGGCGTAGGAATCGACCGCCACGGGTTGTTCCGGATCGTGGACCGCCAGCGCGGCGATGCCGCTGACGAGCCGTGCGGTGGGCAGGATCGTCATGGTGCGTTCCGCCGCGTGTGCGGCGAGTTCCGCCGACACCATCTCCCTGCGGGTGAGCAGGCCGTTCGGGAGGAGGATGACCTCGCCGATTCCGCGGGTACGCAGTTCCGCGAGAATCCTCGAGACCGTGTCGGTGGTGCCGTCGTCGCCGTCGCCGGTGGCATCCGGGGTGATGACGATCGCACCGGCCTGCCGGTAGAGCTCCGCGAGCGGTCCGTCCGGGGCGAGTGCCATGACCGCACGGCGGAGCGTCTCCACCTGCGGGCTCTCCGGCAGCACCTCGAGTCGGAGATCACTCACTTCGCCGGACCGGTACAGCTCCTCGATCACGGGACCGGGAACGCTGCTGTGGATGTGGACGGTCGCTGAACGGACGGGGCCGTCCGGATCGGTGTCGGCGGGTGCGAGGATGAGGCTGTCGCCCATCTCCGCCAGGGTCGCGCGGAGAGTCCCGAGGGCGTCCTCGTCCTCACCGGTCAACCGGATGAAGCACATGATCTCGAGTGCGCGGGGCCTGCCGTGGCGGGCGTCGCAGACGGTGCTGTCCTCCACCACCGGGTGAACCCCGGGATGCCCGAAGGAATCGATCACGCCGTCCTCCCGGGCGATGCCCTCGATCTCGTCGAGCAGCGACTGGAGCAGAACCACGAGGCCCGCCCCGCCCGCGTCCACGACACCCGCCGACCGGAGGACCTCCAGTTGGGAGGGGGTCTTCATCAGTGCGGTGCGGGCGGCGTCCACGGCGGCGACGGCCGTCTCCCGGAGCCCTCCCCCGGCCTGCGCCGCGGCGACGGCGGTCGCCCGGAGGACGGTCACGACGGTGCCCTCGACCGGGTCGGTGATGGCGCGGTCGACGAGCCGCACGGCGATGGCCAGCGAGTTCTTCAGGCACTCGCCGTCGATGCTTCCGCTCGCTGCGGCCTGGGCGATACCGCTGATCACCTGGCTGAGCACCACACCCGAGTTTCCCCGGGCACCGCGCACGGATCCCGCGGCGAGTGCGGCGGCCACCGCGTGCGCGCTCTCCTTCTCGGCGTCGTCGAGACGGGCGGCTTCCGCGAGCGCCGCCTCCATGGTGTAGGTCATGTTCGACCCCGTGTCCGCGTCCGGCACCGGGAAGACGTTCAGCCCGTTGATCTCCTCGCGGCGGGTGGAGAGAGCGTCCACCGCCCGTTCCGCCCACGAAAGGAGGGCGGTACCGTCGAGGGATACGTCAGAGGCCATGATCGACAAGTCTACAGACGCCAGTCCACCGGCTGCGCGCCCTGGGAGGCGAGGATCTCGTTGGCGCGGCTGAACGGGCGGGATCCGAAGAAACCGCGGTGGGCCGACAGCGGGGACGGGTGCGGGGAGCAGATGCACGGGGTGTCACCGAGGAAGCGTCGCGTGTTCTGCGCGTCGCGCCCCCACAGGATCGCGACGAGGGGGCGCTCCCGTTCGGCGAGGGCGGTGATCGCCGCCTCGGTGATCTCCTCCCATCCCTTCCCACGGTGGGACGCAGCGGCACCGGGACGCACCGTGAGAACCCGGTTGAACAGTGCGACGCCCTGCTTCGACCAGGGGGTGAGGTCACCGTCGTCCGGCACGGGGAACCCCAGGTCGTCCGAGTACTCCCGGAAGATGTTGGCCAGCGACTTCGGCAGCGGACGCACGCCCGGCTGGGTGGAGAAGGACAGTCCCATCGCGTGCCCCGGTGTGGGATACGGGTCCTGACCCACGATGAGGACCTTGACCTGGTCGAAGGGGTAGGTGAACGCCCTCAGCACATCAGCTCCCGCGGGGAGGTAGCCGCGGCCCGCCGCGTTCTCGGCGCGGAGGAAGTCTCCCATCCGGTGGATCGCCGGAGCCACCGGTTCGAGAACCCGCCGCCAGCCATCCTCCACGGGGAGGGGGGCGGTGTGGTCGGCGGACATCTGCACGGGGTTTTCTGTGTCACTCATCTCCACTCCGAGTCTAGGGTGCCGCCGCCGGCCGCGGGAAACTGTCCCAACCCGCGCTGTGGGCGGGGGGCACGGAATCGACGGTGACGGCCGCGCCGGCACGGCGACGGTGGACCGCCCCGATGACGCGGAAACCGCTGGGCGCGTCCTTTGACGTCGTGCCGATGAGGGTGTGGTCCTCCCCGCCGGTGAGGACCCAGCTCCAGGGGTCCATGCCCAGGTGCTCACCGGCGGCGGTGAGGAGTTCGTCGGGTGCGATGGCGATGCCCGCGAGGTCGATGCCGACCTCGCTGCGTCGGGCGATGGTGCCGAGGTCGGTGATCAGACCGTCCGAGTTGTCAGTCATGGAGGAGGCTCCGGTGGCCCGGGCGATGACCCCCCTGCCCGGATCGAGGGTGGGGGCGAGATGTGCGTCGACGAGTTCGGAGAACTCCGCGGGAACCCCCTCCCGCCCGTACCTCCGCAGGAGCGCAAGGCCTGCCGCGGAGTATCCGATGCGCCCCGATGCGACCACGGCCTGGCCCGGGCGGGCCGCATCCAGGGTGAGGGCGGGCAGGCTCCCGCCGAGATGGCCGATGGCGCTGACGCCCACCACGATGTGCTCTCCCCCGGTGAGGTCCCCTCCGGTGAGATCTGCACTGTAGGCGGAGACGCGTTCGCCGACTCCGCGGGCGAGATCGGTGATGAAGTCGAGGGGGGTGTGTCCCGGTGCGGAGAGCGCGAGGACGACGGCGACGGGCCGGGCACCCATCGCCTCGATGTCCGCGAAGTTCTGTACGACGGCCTTGTGTCCGATCTCCGCGGCGCGGGACCAGTCGAGGCGGAAGTGCCGTCCCTCGACGAGCATGTCCGTGGTGACCACGGTGCGGGTGTTGGGGTTCGGCAGCGGGAGTACCGCAGCATCGTCCCCGTTGCGGCGGGACGGAACCGCGTCCAGGATCGCCCGGATCGTGGCACGTTCCCCGATCTCGGCGACGGTCGGCCCGGCGTAGCGGCTGGGAAATACGGTGGACACGGGGGAGATCACTCATTTTCGGTGGTGAGGTACTGGCAGATGTGCACATTACCCGGCGACTAGGATGGGATGCCATGAACAGCGAGCAGTCCACCCCGTTCAACCGCGTTCCGTTGTACATCGCCCTCGGGCTCTCCGTGGCGCTGGTGATCGCGACCCTCATCGGGGCGAAGATCGTCTACCGGAAGGCCGCGCTGCAACCGGTGTCCATGTCCACGATCGATTCACCGGATGCGGACTCGACGGAGTGTTCGCGGTTCCTGGACGCGCTTCCCGGAGAGCTCTCCGGGCATCCCCGGGCGGAGCTCGCGGATCCGGCCCCGGCGGGTGCGGCGGCCTGGCGGTCGAACTCCGTCAGCCGGATCACCCTGCGGTGCGGTGTCTCGCTGCCGCTGCAGTTCACGACGCTGTCCGACACGACCGATGTCAACGGGACGGACTGGGTCCGGGTGGATGACGCGACCACAGGGTCCAGCCTGCGGACGTGGTTCGCCGTGAACCGGACCCCGGTCGTCGCCGTGACGGCTGATGACCGTGCCCTCGACGACGGCGAATCCCCGGTGGAGGAACTGTCCGCGGCACTCGGAACCCTCGACCGCACCGACCCAGCCCCCGCCCCTGCCCCGCTCTCCGAACTCGGGCCGGGATCCTCCGATGAGGGCTGCGACAAGCTGCTCCCCTCGCTGCCGGAGAAGCTCGGCGGGGCAGTCGGCTACACCCGTGTCGACGGTGACCGGATCAACGCCGCAGGTCTGCCCGCCGGTTCGGCGGCCTGGACCGCACCGGGCGCGGAACCCGTGGTCCTGCGGTGCGGGGTCGCCGATGCGCCGTCCTATGAACCGGGTGTTCAGGTGCAGCAGGTCAACGACATCACCTGGTACCACGACACCACACTCGCCAACGGCACCACGGCCGGGACCTGGTATGCGCTGGGACGTACCGCGAATGTCGCGGTCTCGATGCCTCAGGCCGCCGGCAGCACGGCCATCGTCGGGCTCGGTGACGCGATCTCCCGGAACATCCCGGCACTTCCGGGGTCCCGGTAGCCTCGGTCCGTCCCGCTTCACCCGCCCCAGTCGTCCCAGGAAGGACCCCATGACCATTCTCCACAGCGGGAGACCGGATCTGCCCGGTTTCGGCCGTGTCTCCGGGGTGTACTCGGACGCCGACTGGTGTCGGTTCGTCGACTCGGGCGAGCCCACCGTGGACCCCGCGTACCTCTCCGACGGCGACGGCGCCTTCCTCATCGCGCACCACTGCCCCACGAATCCTCCTCCGCACTATCCCGGTGGTCTGGTCCTCGGCGGTCTCGCCGGACGGAACTCACGCCTCCTCCTCGAGGACGGCGCCCCGGAGTCCCGGCTGCCCGCCCTGGTCGACGCGGCGGTGGATCTCTTTCCGTCCTCCCGGGGTGCCTGGGCGTGGCCGTTTCTCAGCGGCGACGACTCCAGACGTCTGATCCGGGCGTTCGGGTTCAGTGCCTCCCACCTCCGGCTCGCCGGCGCGGACTGCACGGTGGATGTCCCCGCGGGCGGAATCGAGGCACACATCGGATCCCTCCAGTCCCGCGAGCGTCGCGAGGATGTCCGCGCCGAACTCGGCGCCTTCGCCCGGGGGCCGGTGCGGATCTCGGCTGCCGCGGCCACGGCGGCCGACTGCCCCTCCCCCGACATGCTGGGTCCCCTGCTCGGAACCGTCGAGCGGGCTCACGGGCGACCTGTCAGCGATGATCGGGCGATCGACCTCCTGGAGCACCGGAACCGCTTCCTGGCCGACGCATCGACCGTGTTCACCGCCACGGACATCTCCGGTGGGATGGTCGGATTCAGTGTGCTCCGGCGGGTCGGCGACGAGGCCACCGTCGATGTCGTCGGCCTGCGGGATCTGTCCCGGGAGGCCGTGGCGGGGCCGCTCTACGCGCATCTCGCCCTGTGGGAACCGCTGGCGTGGTGCGCCGCACCCGATCGCGGCGTCGTGACGCTGCACCTCGGGATGCAGGCGTTCGAGGCGAAGACCCGACGGGGTGCCGCGATGCGGTCCCTGTGGACCGTCACCGCGCCCCCGCGCACGGACTAGCCGCGACCGTCAGCGCAGCGCGCGGGCGACGAGAATGTCCAGCAGCTCGCCGTAGGCGACGCCGGACGCGGCCAGCACCTGCGGGTACATGGAGATCGGGGTGAAACCGGGAAGCGTGTTCACCTCGTTGATCACCGGGCCGTCCGGGGTGGCGAAGAAATCGACCCGGGCGAGTCCGTCGGCGTTCACGGCGCGGAACGCGGCGACGGCCATCCGACGGATCTCCCCGGTCGTCGCCTCGTCGAGAGGGGCCGGGATCTGCGGGGTGACCGCGTCATCGAGGTACTTCGTGTCGAAGCCGTAGAATCCCTCGTCCCCTGAATCGGTGCCCTGGAGCTGCGCCGGGACCGAGGCGAACAGCCGCCCGTCCGGGTACTGCAGGACGCCGACCTCGACCTCGGGGCCGGTGATCTGGGATTCGACGATGACCTTGTCGTCCTCGGAGAACGCGGTGTCGAGGGCGGCCGCGAAGTCCGACCAGTCGGCCACCCGGGACACCCCGATCGAGGATCCGCCCTGCGCGGGTTTCACGAAGACGGGGAGACCCAGGCGTTCACGCTCGGCGGAGTCGAGGTCCCGGCGCTCCCGGAGGATGATCTCCGGGGCGACCGCGAGACCCGCCGCCGCGAGCAGCTTCTTCGTGTACTCCTTGTCCATGCAGCAGGCCGAGGCCAGCACACCGCACCCCACGTACGGGACCCCGGAGAGCTCGAACATCCCCTGGACGGTGCCGTCCTCGCCGAAGCGGCCGTGCAGTGCGGGGAAAATCACGTCCACCTCGGCGTGCACCTGCCCGGCACGGTCCCCGTCCAGGACGATCAGCCTTCCCCGGGAGTCCGGGTCGAGGGAGAGCTGGAGGCGCTCACGGAGCCGCACCTCCGGGAGGGTGCGTCCGGAAATGGTGAGCGCCCGCGGATCGGGTTCGCCGACGGTCCACACCCCCTCGCGGGTTATCCCGACCGGCACGATCTCGTAGCGTTCGGGGTCGAGGTGGGACATGATGGCGCCGCCGGTCACACACGACACGGAGTGCTCGGAGCTGCGGCCCCCGTAGACGACCGCGACGCGGATGCGGCGGTCGGCTACGGGGTTGCCCACTGCGGGGGCGGTACTGGGTTCAACGGGTGAAGTCACGACCGTCATCGTACCGAGCGTCGCTCCGCGGTGTACCGTTCCGCCCTATTCCGCCTTCTTCGAGCGCCCCATGAGCGCCCGGATCATCGTGTCCACGTCCATCCCTCCGTGACACACACCGACGACGGCCTGGGTGATCGGCATCTCGACGCCGTGTTCCCGGGCGAGCTGCCAGACGGACTGGGAGGAGATGACGCCCTCGGCGACCTGTCCGTGGGTCGCCCGGGCCGCGTCCTCGAGGGAATCCCCGCGGCCGAGGCACTTTCCGAAGGACCGGTTCCTGGACAGCGGCGAGGAGCAGGTCGCGATGAGGTCGCCGATGCCGGCGAGCCCCGCGAAGGTGCGGGCGTCGGCCCCGAGGGCCTCCCCGAGCCGGGAGATCTCCGCCAGACCCCGGGTCATCAGCGACGCCAGGGAGTTCTCCCCCAGCCCCTTGCCGGTCGCCATACCGCAGGCCAGTGCGATGACGTTCTTGCACGCTCCGCCGATCTCACAGCCGATGACGTCGTCGTTGGTGTACGGACGGAAGTACGGTGCCGCGAGTGCCGCCTGGACCGCCTTCGCCCGCTTTTCGTCGGTGCAGGCGATGACCGTCGCCGCGGGTTGTTCGAGGGCGATCTCGCGGGCGAGGTTCGGGCCGGACAGGACGGCGATCCGGTCCGGATCGACCCCGGCGACCTCTGCGATCACCTCCGTCATCCGGAGATGGGTGCCCCGCTCGATGCCCTTCGCAAGGCTCAGGAGGGTGGCATCCTCCGGGATGAGCTCCCGCCACTCGGACAGGTTCTCCCGGAGTGTCTGGCTCGGGACCGCGAGGACCACGATGTCGGCGTCCTGGAGTGCCCTGGCGGGCTCCGAGGTCGCCCAGATCTCCCTCGGGAGGACGAGTCCGGGGAGGTAGTCGGTGTTCTCGCGACTGATCTGGATGGTGCGGGCCACCTCTGCGCGCCGAGCCCAGAGCGTCACCGCGCTGCCGGCGTCGGCGAACACCTTGGCGAGGGTGGTACCCCAGGAACCGGCTCCCATGACTGCGACTCTGACCATTCTCGTTCTCCTCGTCCTCGGTGTCCGGTGCGGCGGAACCCGCCGCCGGCTGTTCCCAGACAACACTCACACGATTCTAACGCGTACGGTCGGGTCGCCACCGTGGGAACAACCGGGAGTCCTTCTGCGGACGACGCGTGCATTTCGCGCTGTGGCAGGGACCTGCCCAGCGTAAGTCATATGACCTGCTTCATATTGACAGTGTAATCGGTGGAGACGGATTTCATCGGACCGGATCAGACACATCAAGAGGGTGACGGGGGACCGAAAATTCGTACCATGAGCCCGTACGTGGGACAGGTACCGCACCACCAATCGTTGCAGCTGGTCCCGGTTTCACGGGAAATCAATCACCATAAATTGAGCCGTGTCAGAACTCAGATCCGAACAACGAAGAAACGAAGAGCCTCAGCCTCTCTGAACCATCAACATCCCGGTTCGGTCCGAGAACCCTCCGGCCCGAGGATGGAACCCGAAGAAAACCCGTGTGCCCCGGGACCATTTCAGCGGAACGTACTCCAGGATCAACCGTCGCAATCAACCGTCTCACCCGCCCGATTCTCCTGGCCCCACCGACTGCAGGCACTGACCGGCCGGAAGATCTGCAGGCACCATCGACAACCCCACAGAACAAGCAGAACACGTCCTCGACGGGACACCTCCTCGGCGCACAGCGCCCGGAGGAGCGGCTGAGCCCATCGAATTCCTCCACACCGCTCGGGAGGTGGCCGAGTTGACCATTTTCAGCTTCGGCGGACTGGCTGAGATGAATCCTGATCTTGCCCGCCCGGTACGGACGAACAATGCTCAACGGGTTGACCCGACCGAGAATCAAGTAACATTTCTGTACGAAAATCTGCCCGAGAACTGTCCGGGTCACCATGACATAGTTTCGCTCCCGATACCGCGCAGCAAGCCGAACCGTACACAACGAACAATTCTGGCCACCACATCGGGCTTCGCGCGATCGGGTGGGAATACAGCCACTCATCAGAGGAAGGAACTACGCACCGTACGGTTGGCGTGTCACCAACGACAGTACCAGAGTCAATGGCGCCGCCGTTTTTGAATGCGGCGTCACATGCACATGCAGCTGCAGCGACTGAGGTAGCCAACGTTTTCCACGTCGTGCCCGGAGTGGTCAGGTACCAGTTCCCCGTGACGGCGACTCCCTCCGAAGCCTGATGTGAACCCCTCAAAACCGGCGGTCAAATTATTCTGGCACATCTGGAAATCACCGTACTCAAGGTCCTGAAGTACTAGACTTGACCGGAGGATCCTGAATGAAGGATGGAGAGACCGGGTTGATGATCTCTCGCCGTACCCCAAAGACGCGCTCCCAACAACTCCCGGAGAAGTAGGCAACATGTCATCACCTCAAACAATATCTCGAGACGGGATAAGCAACTTCATTCCCATCACCCCTGGTCGTTTCGATCATTGATGGAAGATGAATACAGAATCGATAAAGCCACAAAGGCAAGGGTTACCTTTGATGAGTGATCAGGATGCGCCAATGGTCAAAGTGGAATCTGTGACCAGGCTCGAAGCGATAGTCGGATCTGCGAATATTCAATCCAGGTTCATTTCAATTGGCAGAACCATCATTGCTGTCACACAATTGAGCTTCATTCTCTTCACCTCGCACGAGGCACGGTTCACGGAGGTTGGTCCGCAACCATTCGGCCCTCACTGTCAAAATTGGAGTCAGGCCGGTTTGTACTGCGTGGTCGGCAGGGAGAATTTGGGCCTTGCTGACGTGATGATCGTGTTTGGGCTGCTCCTGGTCATAAGCGGTTTCTATCCGCGGTGGACCGGATTTTTACATCTCTACATCACCTACACGATATCGACTGCAGTTACGCTCCCGGACGGTGGAGAATCTGTGGCTCTCATTTTCGTCGGCCTTCTTGCGGTTGTGAGTTTGAGTGACAACAGGCGCAATTGCTACCTCGCAAACCTCGACATGGACCGCATTCCGGCCACCTTACAGGGAATCAGCCGGGCCGCTATAATTTTCGGGCGAGTTCTGTTATGTTTCCTTTACTCCGGTGCTGCGCTTGTCAAGCTCGGTGTCGCCGACTGGAAAAATGAAAATGCACTCTACCATGCCGCGAATAATACTACATTTGGCAACTGGTACCAGCTTCTCGGAACATCCGGAATTTCCGAGCATGGCTGGCTTTCAGCAGTGGATTCCTGGGTGCCTGTAGTACTGGCATTTTTAATCTCGATCAACGCTATCGGCACCGCTTATATGCGGCGATTCGCATTCACCTTAGTTGTTGTGCTGCATTGCGGAAATGTCCTTGGTACAGGCCTTGTCAGTTTCGACCTGATCATGATCGGCTGCTTCCTGAGTGTAATTACACCGCCCAATCGCTACACACATGTCTCGATTCTCTCCACACCGACAGATTCCGCCGCCCTGGATGATTTCGTGGCGGTCAGGGCGGACATCCGTCCGAACCCCTTCATTTCCCTTTTCGGATTCCACCAGGCGTTCACTCGCCCCGTGGTGTGCTGCGGTGGGGTAGCCACGCAGGGTCGTTGGGGAGGTGATCTGGCTCTGGTGAAGATCGGCGAACCAGTAGTCGTACGGATGCGTTACAAGCTGACGGACAAACTACTGTGCCACAGTACAGAGGTACTGGTTCACGACAAGAGCGATACAATTCGTGCACGTCTGGGCCCACTGAACGGGTCCCCGTTCAAAGTTGAGGTCATCTCCGGTGCTCGCCCGGATCCCGGGTAGTTTCAACCTGCCCATTGCCCGGCGGGAGACCGCTGCAGCAGGCGCTTCGCCGCATGGTTGAACTCGGAAGCCTCATTCTCGGTTCCAGGGAATCGGAGGATGGAGTCGTCATTCGAACAGCGGAGGGACGGAAGGAGTCCTCTTGATTGTTAAATCCCCCGTGTTTTCTCAAGCTGACTGCTTTCGTCGGTGTCCTCCCGGTGGATGGAGGACCGTAGTCTCGAGTAGTCCCGACTCTACGGTGGATGAAGGTACATCTGCAGTTCCACCTGCTACGTAGAGCGGGGATTCTCGTTTCCTGATTGCCCCAGGTGCGCACGAAAAGACCGGGGCCATCGCTGAACCGCTCCCCCGGGTCGGCGCGATTCCGGGGGAACGGGACAGGCGCTGTGCCGGAAAGCGGCCCATCGACCGGGAACCCACCGGGACCGGGTGCACGCGAAACGGGCCCTGAGGACGACAGACAGGCTGGTCCCGGCGGGTTCACCGGTACTTTCTCGCTACAGGAGGGAAACGCCTGTGGTGGTGGTTACCGGGTGGGTTCCGCCCTTCTGCGTGCCGTTTTTTGTTCCGGTACACCCCGTTACACCACCCCGGTTTCGCCCACACGACACTCCGGGATGGACAATGATGGGAACAGCACCCCCGTAGAACCAGCCAAGGAGAGTGGAAGCCAGATGGCAAAGAAGTCGAGCGAGTCCGACAAGGACCGCAGCAATGCGCTGAACGTCACGGGGCGTTACCAGTCGATTCCGGCCCGCCCCGCCGACGAGTTCCGGCGGTGCACTCTCGGGGCCGGCGCCGTGCTGTGGCGCGGGGAGCTGACCGAACCGGAGAGCGTCGAGGTCGCGGTCATCCACCGCCCCCGCTACGACGACTGGTCCCTGGCCAAGGGAAAGGTGGATCCCGGCGAGTCCCTGCCGCAGACGGCAACCAGGGAGATCCTCGAGGAGACCGGATACGAGGTACGTCTGGGCAAGCTCCTCGGACGGGTCACGTATCCGGTGGCCGACCGCACCAAGGTCGTCTACTACTTCACCGGGAAGGTCATGGGCGGCGAGTTCGCGGCCAACGATGAGGTGGATGAGATCCGGTGGCTGACGATCCCGCAGGCCCGTGAGCTGCTGAGCTACGACGTCGACCGGCAGGTGCTCGACAAGGCGGCCAAGCGACTGGCGGTTCCGGTGGACACGCGGCTGCTGCTGGTCCGGCACGCGCACGCCTTCGCGCGCCGGACCTGGTCCGGCAACGATGACGTCCGGCCCCTGGACAAGAAGGGCCGCCGCCAGGCGACGGCGCTGACGGAACTGCTCGCCCCCTACCGGCCCGACCGCATCTACTCTGCCAAGCCGGACCGCTGCGTCGCCACCGCCGAGCCTCTGGCGGCGCATCTGGGCCTCGACATCGAGTCCGACGTCCTCCTGGGTGATGAGGGTTGGACCACCGCGATGAAGAACTCGAAGAAGCGCTTCCGGGAGATCATCTCCGGCGGCGGAACCCCCGTGGTGATCTCACAGGGGCTGACGATCCCCGATGTCATCGCCTGGTTGTCCGCCGAGGGACGCCTTCCACTGGCCGAGCCGGACGCGAAGAAGGCGTCGGTGTGGGTGCTGACCTTCACCACGGACGGCGAACTCACCGGCGCGGACTACCTGGTCAGCCCACTGCCCGTGAAATAGCCCGCCCTGTCACCCGGGATGCTCCGCGCCGGCGGTGGGCCGCCGATGGGGCTCGAGATCACGCCCGGCGGGTCACCGGCTTGAAAGGCGGCAGCGCGGCCTCGAAACGGCTGATCGCCGGCTCGTCCCGCAGGGTCAGTCCGATGTCGTCCAGGCCCTCGAGCAACCGCCAGCGGGTGTAGTCGTCGACTGTGAAGGGCAGGACATGGGACCCGGCTGTCACGGTGCGTTCGACGAGATCCACGGTGAGCTCCATTCCGGGATCTGAGTCCATCAGTTTCCACAGCAGATCGATGTCGGTCTGTTCCATCTGCGCGGCGAGCAACCCGGACTTGCCGGCGTTGCCCCGGAAGATGTCGGCGAAGCGCGAGGAGAAAACGACCCGGAACCCGTAGTCGATGAGCGCCCACACGGCGTGCTCGCGGGAGGAACCGGTCCCGAAATCGGAACCGGCGACGAGGATGGAACCGTTTCGGAACGCGTCCTGGTTCAGGACGAACTCGGGGTCCCTGCGCCAGCCCTCGAACAGCGCGTCCTCGAACCCTGTGCGGGTGACCCGCTTCAGGTAGACCGCGGGCAGGATCTGGTCGGTGTCGACGTTCGAGCGTTTCAGCGGGACGCCGACGCCGGTGAATTCGGTGAATTTCTCCATGATTTCCTCTCCTGCGTCGGTCAGGCGCTCGCGAGAGCGGGTACCGGGTCAAGATCGGAGGGGGCGGCGAGATGTCCGAGTACCGCCGTCGCCGCGGCCACCTGTGGTGACACGAGGTGGGTGCGGCCACCGGGACCCTGGCGCCCCTCGAAGTTGCGGTTGGAGGTCGAAGCCGCCCGTTCACCCGGTTCCAGCTTGTCCGGATTCATCGCAAGACACATGGAACAGCCGGGTTGCCGCCAGTCGGCACCCGCCGCACGGATGATCGAATCCAGCCCCTCGGCCTCCGCCTGGGCACGGACCACGGCGGAGCCGGGTACGACGAGCATCCGGAGTCCGTCGGCGACGCGGCGGCCCTCGAGGACCGCGGCGACAGCGCGGATGTCCTCGATCCTGCCGTTCGTGCAGGACCCGACGAACACGGTGTCGACGGCGATCTCCCGCAGGGGTGTGCCGGGAACGAGGCCCATGTAGGACAACGCCTTCTCCGCTGCGATCCGTTCGGTCTCGTCGGCGAAGTCGTCCGGGTACGGCACACTGCCGTCGAGCGGCAGACCCTGGCCAGGGTTCGTGCCCCAGGTGACGTACGGGGTGAGCGAGGAGCCGTCGATCTCGACGACGGTGTCGAATTCGGCGCCGTCATCGGTGCGGAGACTGCGCCAGTACTCGACGGCGGCGTCCCAGTCCGCACCGGTCGGGGCATGCCGCCGGCCCTTCAGGTACTCGAAGGTGACGTCGTCGGGCGCGATCATGCCGGCTCGGGCACCGGCCTCGATGGACATGTTGCACACCGTCATGCGGGCCTCCATCGAGAGCTTCCCGATGGCTTCACCGCGGTACTCGATGATGTGGCCCTGCCCGCCCCCGGTACCGATCCGGGCGATGATCGCGAGGATCAGGTCCTTCGCGGTCACATCCTCGCGCAGCGTCCCGGAGACGTTGACGGCCATGGTCTTGAATGGCCGCAGCGAGAGCGTCTGGGTCGCCATCACGTGCTCGACCTCCGAGGTCCCGATACCGAAGGCGATGGCTCCGAATGCGCCGTGCGTCGCGGTGTGGCTGTCACCGCAGACGACCGTCATTCCCGGCTGAGTGAGACCGAGCTGTGGACCGGCGACGTGGACGATGCCCTGTTCGGCGGTTCCCATCGGGAAGATCGGGACGTCGAACTCCTCGCAGTTCCTCCGGAGGGTGTCCACCTGGGTCCGGGAGATGAGGTCCTCGATCTCGATGACCGCGCCGGTGGTGATCCCGGAGGTGGGGACATTGTGGTCCTCGGTGGCCAGGGTGAGATCCGGCCTACGGAGCCGACGTCCGGCGAGCCTGAGCCCGTCGAACGCCTGCGGGGACGTCACCTCGTGCAGCAGATGCAGGTCGATGTAGACCAGGTCGGGGTCGTTGCCGTCGCCTTTCGCGACGATGTGGTCCGCCCAGACCTTCTCCGCGAGGGTGCGGGGTCCGTCTGCTGCGACACCGGTGGCGGCAACATCGTTCGGACCGCTCATGTCGGAGCACCTCCATATTCGTATATCCGGATCAACTGCGGGATCGCGCGGTTGTGGGTGCCACGCAACACCCTCGCTTTCCCACAACATGAGATGTTAATATCAGAATATGGGACAGTATAACTCACCGGACGCCAGCGAAGGAAGCGGGATCAAGGTCCTCGACCGTGCCGTGCTCATCCTCTCCACGGTCGCCGAACAACCCCGCTCACTGGCGGAACTCTGTGAGTCAACCGGACTCCCCCGGGCCACCGCGCACCGACTCGCCACCGCACTCGAGGTACACAACATGCTGAACCGCACCGGTGACGGCAGATGGTGCATCGGGAGGACACTCACCACACTCGGGGCGAACGCCTCCGACAAGCTCATCGACGCCGCCCGCCCCGTGATGAGCTCGCTCATGGAGACCACGGGCGAATCCGTGCAGCTCTACCGGCTGACGGGAACGACCCGCACCTGCATCGCATCCCTCGAGCCACCGTCGGGCCTGCAGAACACCGTCCCCGTCGGATCCCGCATGTCCCTCACCGCCGGATCCGCGGCACGGGTGTTCATGGCCTACGCTTCCCCACAGCTCCGGGGGGTGATCCTGCCTGACGCCGCATTCACCACCGACGATCTCGAGCGGGTCCGCCGCCTCGGCTACGCGGAATCCGTCAGCGAGCGAGAGATGGGCCTGGCTTCCCTCAGTGCACCGGTGTTCGAGGACGCCGCCATGGTCGCCGCCCTGTCGATCTCGGGGCCGGCGGAGAGACTGCGCCCCCACCCGGGGCAGAAGTGGGGCGTCGAGCTCAGCAGTGCAGCGCGGGAGCTGTCCGCACAGCTGTAGCTGACATGGAGCCCCGGTCGCCCGACGGACCGGACCTCACGGGCCCCGACAGACGGGAACCGGGGCCCGTGAGCGCTGATCACCGGTGGGTGATCAGCACCGGACCCCGGCACCGACCTGAGAGAATCAGCTCCTGCGCCTCCGCATGAAGACCAGGAGTGCACCGATCACGAGAGCCAGCAGGCCTGCGGCGAGAAAACCGGCCACATCGGCACCCGTCTGGGCGAGAAGCCCGGACTTTTCTCCACCTTCAGGTGCCTGATCGGTCAACGGCGCAGCGGGCGCCGGTGCGGCCTCCGGCGAGACGGGGGAATCGGCGGCAGGACCCGACGAGCCAGGAGCGGAGCTACCCGACGAACCCAGCAGGGAGCTTCCGAGAGCCGCCCCCAACAGGGCTCCACCGGACAACAGTGCACCATCGGTGGACCCCTGACGGATGACGAACAGCGGGTCGCGGGCCTCCATCAGCACGTTGGTGAACTTCCCGTGGGAGGTCAACGCGGCCATGTCCGCGTGGTAGTTTCCGAGCCGTTCGATCATCGACACGCAGTTGACGACCTGTCCCGGGGCGACGGTCAGTTCCGCCGGGAACTCGAACTTGGCCTTGTTGACTCCGTCCTCGGTGAACCGCGAACCGTCGACGGTGAATTCCGCACCATCGAGGTAGCTGGCCTGACCCGACGCGGCCTTGTCCACGGTGCAGGTCAGCGGCTCGTCAATCACCGCTGTGTCCTTGTCCGCGGTCTGCACGACCGTGTCATCGACGGTGAAGTCGATGTTCGAATCCACCAGTTCCAGCATCGTCAGGGACTCGCCCGACAGATCCGGGACACTGACACGGTAGCGGACCTCGACAGCGTCCCCGGCGACGTGCACCGGATCGGAGCCCTTCTGGCCGTCGCCCTCCGGCAGCGATTCCACGAACTTCTTCACGCTGACGCCCGCGCGGGCGTCAGCGATCGCGATGGAGTTCCGCCTGTCCCCCGGCCCCAGCTCGTAGACGAACTGATCACCGTACGGGAAAGGCGCACCCGAGCTGTCGACTGCCCGGACGCCCCACACACCGTCCTTGTCCGGAGTGAACTCATAGGTCGCCGGATTCAACCCGTACCCCACGGGCGCGACGATCTCCCTGACGCTGAACTTCTTGATCGGTTCCCCGGTCGTCGGGTCCACCGCAGAATCTCCACGCAGAAGGATGTCCCTGGTGATGCCCGAACCGTCGGTTTCGAACTCGATCTCGTATCCCTCTTCACAGTCGAAGTCCTCGCCGGAGTTCTCCCGGCTGCAGTAGTCGACCTCCCAGATGGATCCCGGAAGAACAGCACCGGTGTCCCACGAGGTCTTGTAGATCGCGGGGATGCCACCGAGGAAGGCCTCGTCCTCCTCGTACCGGGAACCCGGCTCCGCTGCCCCGAACTGTGCCTTGTTTCCGGTGTTCGGGCAGCTCATCGGGATCGCCCACACCCGGTGATCCGGCGTCCTGTCGTACTCGTAGACTCCGTCACCCTCGATATGCGTCACGACCTTGCCGTCGGTTCCGGTCACCTCCCACTCGACCGATTCCGGCCTGAGAACACACCCCGGTGCCGGGAGGCGGTTCTCGAGCTTCATGTGACGGTAGGGAGCAGCCGTATGTTCAATTTCCCTTATGAGCGGACTCTCGTCCGGGTTGAGGGGGTACTCCATCCGGTAGTTGTCGAGAGACTCGCAGGAGACATCGGTAGCACCCGAAGGGCTTCCACAGGATTCGCCACCCCAGAAGGACCCGGCCAACGGCTGGCCGGTGACATCGTCCACGACCACGAAACGCGGGAGCGAGAAACCGTCATAGGACAGTTCACCACCGTCGCCCGGAACGGAGGGCACCGGACTGCAGGAGGAACGGTATTCGACGATGTTTCCCTCCGACACGTACACACCTTCAGGTCCGGACACGATCCGCCAGTCCGTCGCGGAGGTCGGCTCCAGAACGATGGGGGTTTCAGTCGCCGTACATCCCGGTGCGGGGAGGTCCTCCGTCAGGATCAGCTGCTTCGTCGCCTCCCCCTTCTCCTCGTCCCAGCCCTGTCCGAACCAAACCTCAGTTTCGAGGGTCTTTCCGGAATCGGAGATGTAGAAGCCGCCCTCATCAGTTATCTCGCCGCCCGGAAGCTCCCTGAAACTGACGTTGAATTTGGCACCGGCCCTGGCCTGACCGGTGGTGCTGTCGACGACCCGGAATTTCGGCGGGGTCTGTGTCGTACTCGCCGAGTCCGCCCGCCTCTCCGACTGATCCTCCGACGGCCGCTCAGCGGTTGTCTCGGTTGTCTCGACCCCGGGGGACGGGACCTCGTCTTCGGCGGCGGCCGGGGACACCATGGATCCGGCCAACACCATCATCACACTGACCGGAATCATCCAGCGTTTCTGCATAGTTCTCCTCAATAAGAGCGGGCCCCGAGACCACAACCGCCTTCGCCGGGGAACACGTCGGCCCTCCGGGAAAGTTCTGCGTCCAGGGGTTGAAATCACCGTGATTTACGGTGCAACCGACTTAGACGATAGCAGGAAAAGAGATGGGCGCATCATGAGAGGATGAGACTAAACCCAGGTCACACCCGCATTCCCACCCCCACCCGGGTGCGGTTCCCGCACCCGGTTTCACGCGGATAAGTCTGGCCGGGTTCCCGGCCGCAACCCCGCGGCAGGTCCACGACCGGGATGATCCACCCCAATTCCGGAGGCCGATCCGCCTTCCGTGGAGCGCCCCACCCAGCGCCGTCCCATACCCCCGGTGCGGTCCACCGCCCGACCGCGGGAGCACGGGACACACGAAAAGGCCGGGCGCAGATAGTTCCGCACCCGGCCTTTCACTCGTACCCCGTACGGGATTTGAACCCGTGTTACCGCCGTGAGAGGGCGGCGTCCTAGGCCCCTAGACGAACGGGGCATGCCTTGTGGACTCGCACTACTCTATGCGACCACCCAATGAGTGACAAATCGCCTGCACAGGGGACATTTTCCGTGGCACGTGAAGGCGCGCGCATCCCGGCGAATCGCCACCGTCACCGCCGTCCGGGAGACCGCCGGCAGCACTTCTTTTGCACAACGTCGACGTCATTGCTAAATTGTGTTCATCATTCCGTTAGGGTCGACTCACACAAGGAGCCCGATGACCGTCTCCGCCCACACATCCCCGCCATCGACCATTCTCGACGTCCGCGATCTGCACTGCGACCGCGGTGGAACCGAGATTCTCAAGGGGGTCGATCTGGCCATCCCCGCCGGTGGAATCCTCGCGGTACTCGGTGCCAACGGCGCCGGAAAGACCACCCTCATCAACGTCCTGAGCACACTCATCCCCTTCAGTTCCGGTTCGGTGAGCGTCGCCGGCCACGACCTGGGGTCCGATCCGACCGGGGTCCGTAACTCGATCTCCCTCACCGGTCAGTTCGCCGCGGTTGACCAGGAGCTGACCGGGACGGAGAACCTCGTGTTCTTCGGGCGACTCGCCGGTCTGTCCCGCAGTGCGGCCCACGACCGTGCAGCGGAACTGCTGACGGAGTTCGACCTCGGTGACGCGGCGGACAAACGCCTGTCGGACTACTCGGGCGGAATGCGGCGTCGACTCGACATCGCCGCATCACTCGTCGTTCCTCCCGCCCTCCTGTTCCTCGACGAGCCCTCGACCGGGCTCGACCCGGAGTCACGGGAGGCGCTGTGGACACAGATCCTCGATCTTCGGAATCAGGGGATGTCGATCCTGCTGACCACCCAGTACCTCGAGGAAGCGGACCAACTGGCGGACCGGGTCGCCGTACTCCGGGACGGCCGGATCATCGCCGTGGACACACCGCAGAACCTCAAGTCCGCGTACGGCCGCCACCGGTGCTCGGTCTCTTTCCCGGACCACGCCTCGGCCGTGACAGCCGGGCAAATACTCACGGAGCGCGGGTACACCTCCCGGAAAAACGATCTCGTGGTGGGCGACACCGGTGTCGTCGAGCTTCTCGTCCGTTCCGGTTTCACCGAGCTCAACCCTCTCCTGCAGGCGATCGACTCGGCGGGGCTCACGATCACCGACGTCGGGATGACACCGCCTTCCCTCGACGACGTCTACTTCGCCCTCGCCCGCTCCGGGGCGCAGACCCCGCAGGGGCCGGCCGGGGGCGGTGACCGGTGAATACACTCACGGCACTGTGGATCCGGGGCATCCTGCGCTTTCTGCGGAACCGCGCGGCGATGATCTCGGCGCTGTTCATCCCCGGCATCTTTCTCGTCTGCTTCTACAGTGTCTTCTCCGACGCAACGGCCATCTTCGGAATCGAGTACGCGACCTTCCTCTATCCGGCGGCGATGATGCAGGTGATCGTGTTCGCCTCCGGCGGCTCAGCCCTCGACGTGGCACTCGACCGGGAGAACGGAATCCACTCACGTCTGGCGACGATGGCGGTCAGCCCGATCCAGATCGTCACGGGACGACTACTGACCGATGTCACCCGCGTCACCATCTCCGGGGGCGTGTCCACCGTCATCGCGGTTCTCCTCGGGGCACGCATCGACGAAGGAGCATGGCGGATCGTGGCGGTGTCCGCGGTCTTCCTCCTGCTCACCCTCACGTTCTGTGCGGGCTTCTGCGGGTTGAGTCTGCTCGGCCGGAAGCCGACGTCCACGGCGCTGCTGATCCAGGCCCTGGTCATGCCCTTCATCCTCTTCTCCACGGCCTTCATTCCCGCCGAGGCGATGTCCTCCACCGTCCGACCGATCATCACCCACATGCCCTTGTCACCGATACTCGACACCGTCCGCGCCCTCATGACCGGTGCCGAGCTGGACCGGGGGACCACCATCGAAGCCGGGGTCTGGCTGATCATCCTCACGGCTGTCGCGGTCGTCGGTTTCTCCGCCGCATTCTCCAGGGAGCACAAGTGACCCAGTCCATCCTCTCCCCCGCCGCCACACACGCCCGACGACTCTTCCTCGGTTGGCGCCGTAACCCGTCCGCGGTCGTCAACACTCTCGGGCCCCCTGTCCTGATGACGCTGATCACCCGTGCGATGTTCGGTGATCTCATCCGCGCCGTCCACCCGGACGGTGAACTCGACCTCCTGCCGCTGACCGTCATGTTGATCTTCGCGGTGGAGTTCATGCTCGCGATCTCCACGTCCGCGGAGATGATCCGGGAAAAGCGCCTCGGCCTGACCGCACGGTTCGCCACCACCCCGTCCGGGATCCGCTCGTACATCGCCGGAAACCTGCTCTTCATCCTGTTCCGGATGATCCTCGGCGGCCTACTCGTCGTCGCGGTCGCCGTCCCCTGTGGACTTCGGATACACACGATCACAGCCGGGGTGTGGCTGGCGGCGTTCATCGCCCTCGCCGGACTCACGGCCGGAGCACTGTCCGTACTGATCGGATCCGCATTCCAGACCCCGGAATCAGCGATGGTGATCGCACCGTTGGTGATGATCCTCCAGTTCTTCAACGAGGGTCTGATGCCCGCGGACAGGTTCGTCGCCGCTGTCCGGCCCCTGGCGGTGAATTCCCCGGTGAGCCATGCGGTCCGCACGGCGACCGGGCTGAACGACGGTACCGGTGTCGGGGACTCGCTCACCTTCAGTTTCCTCTGGTTCGGCGGACTTCTTCTGGTGTTCTCCTGGGGGGCGCTGCGGGCATCCAGGCGAAGTCTCTGACAGCAGATCCCCCCTGAATATGGTGGGGGGGAGCTGCCTCCCCCCCCAACCGACCGCGCCGGTAGCCTCGGCACCATGTCTACCTACTTCTTCGACCAGTTCCTCTGGATCACGTTCATCTTCGCGGCCGTCCCGTCGGCCGTGTGGGCCGCGATTCTCGCGGTCCTCGCCTGGCGGTTCCCCGATGACCGTTCCGCGTCCGGACCGGGGCTGTGGCTGACCGGGCTCATCGGGTTCGTCTTCGGCGTTCTGGCGGCCATCGGCTGGTTGAGCTGGTCGGCGGACAGCCGCGGACAATTCGTGGCGCCGGGATTCCCGCCGCCGGATGACTTCCCTTCCTGGCAGATCGCGGCCTGCGCCCTCACGGTCGGTGTTCTCTGGTTTTTGGCGGCCCGATTGTCCTCGTGGCGGAAGCTCGGCGGGTTCAGCGCCGCAATCGGGGTGACCTCGGGGCTTGTCACCGCGTTCTGCATCGCGGCCGCGACGGACATTACGGGCCAATCGGGAGTCGGTGCCGTGTTCCTCGGCGCAGGCGCCGGTGTCTCACTGGCGTTCTGCGCCAGCATCCGGGCGACCTTTCTGGGCAGGTCGCGGGATACCTCAGCGCGCCGTTAGATTTGCCGGATCAGCGTAGTTCGACGATCTTCTCCGCGTCGCCGAGCCGGTCCCCGAGCCCCACGAGAACGAGGAACACGGCTCCGAGGAGGAACGACAGGCCGACCCACAATCGGTGGAACCTCGGTCCGCAGAGCCCGGCGAACCATGCGCCGAGAAACGCACCCAGCGTGTTGAACAGGATGTCGGTGACGTCGGAGTGCCCGAGCGCAAAAATGTATTGCAGTATCTCGATGCTCAGGCTCACCGCCGCACCCACGAGAGTCACCCTGCGGAGCGGTTTCGACCCCGATCCGACGATGATGTACAGCAGCACGCCGAGGGGAACGAAGAACGCGACGTTGCCTATTCCGTCGAACAACGGCGCGAACCAGCTCGATCCCCGGAAAGCCTCCGCGAGGGGCACGAGTTCCAGGGACCGGGTGCGTTGATTCTCCGGGCGCCACAGGTGACCGATGACAAAGAATGCCTTGAGCATGGTCAGTGCGATCATCACCCCGCCGTAGACGAACAACGCTCCGAAAGCCGCCTGCCGACGTGCTGCGACCATGTGGCGGTTCCCCTCTTTCGACCCCGGACGGTTGAGGTCCCAGAATACCACCGGGGCTGGTGGGCCAGGCGTCCACGATGGGGAACCGACAGCGAAAGGCCGGTGGGCTCCCCTGGAGGAGAACCCACCGGCCTCAGAAAACCTGCACTACCACATGCGGCGAATCATGATCACATGGCTAGCTTGGGCCACTCTTCAGCGGTGATCCGGGTGACGACCTCGAAGCTGTCGCCCTCGGGCTTCACGATGTAGGTGGTGCCCTGCGGCTCCGGGTAGATACCCGTTGCGGCGTCGAAGACATCGTCATGGCCGACGATGACGTTGTTCATGCCCTCAGCGGGCATGGTCTCGAGCATCGGGGTCATGTTGTCCTTCATGATCTTGAGCTGCTCCGCCGTGTACTCCTCGGCGGGCTGGAAGTTCAGCTTCGAGTTCTTCTCGTAGCGGCCGAATGCGAGTTCAGCGGTGTTGTACGCACGGCAGTACTCGCTGGAGACGACCTCTCCGACCGGGATCTCGAGCTTCTTGAACGCTTCGCCGATCTCCTTGGCCTGCTTCTTGCCGAGGTCATCGAGCTGACGCTGGGTCGAGCAGTCATCGAGCTTCATGTTCGGATCAGCCTGGTCGGCGTAATCCTTGGCGGTGTGGCCGTGGCGGATGAAGATGACATAGCCACCGTCCTTGAGGTCCTTGACGATCTCCTCCGGGGCGACCACGTTCTCGAACTTGGCCTGCTCTTCGGAGTCATTGTCGTCGCTCTCGGCCTTCGTACTGCTCATGGTCGAGGACTCGTCGGAAGCGGTCTCCGACGAGGCGGACGAAGCCGAGCTCATTTCCTCGGTGGTCTCGTCCGCGGAGTCGGAGCTGCAGCCCGACAGTGAGCCGGCAACGACCATGATGCTGGCGGTTGTGACGAGACTGAGTCGACGAATTCTGGAAATCTTCATGCTTTTCTGCTCCTTGATTTGGTGAATGCTCATTTAGCCTAACCTATCCTCTTTGCCTCAGCACAGGTCCAGACGGGAATGGTGGGAGGAAGAACGAAACCGGACTCTCCGAAACGGGAGATTTTCCATCGGTCCACACAATCGGAGGAAGGGCGGGAAAGCACCGCTACTCAGCTGTTATGCTACGTTTTCTCAGCCCATCGCAAACCCGGATCACGGCCTGTCGGTACTATACATGTGATATGCATCACCTTTTCTCGTCGATGTCTCATCCCTCACCATTCGATCCGTCATCCGGTTCCCGAAAACGCGGGAAATACACCCCGTCCGGCGGGCCGGCGTCAGCGACCTACGCGAAGCGCCGACACAGCGAACCACCCGAGGAATCCGACGACGATCACGAGCACCGCCGCCGCCAGCACCGGCATCCCCGACATCGCCGCCACCGGTCCGGACACGGGCCCACCGAACTCGGCCGCGCGACGTTCATGGTGAGGTCGCTGCGCCCCTGCGCCCGGACACGCATCCCGGCGGGGACGACATCGACGAGGAGCGCGGAGGATCCGACGAGCACAGCCGACCAGCCGAGCCCGAGCAGGGTGAGCGCGATGACCACCATGACGGTCTCGCCGTCGCCGATGATGAGCAGTACGCAGCAACCGGTGATCATGGCGTAGCCGGCCACCACGGTGGGGAGTCTGCCGAAGCGGTCCGCGGTGAAGCCGAGCAGTGGCGCCAGGGCGTACATGCCTGCGACATGGAGGCTGGTCGTCACTCCGATCAGGGTGAGAGCCACACCGTGTTCGTGCATGTGGACCGCGGTGACGACCACCGACAACGGCCCAGGCCCGGATACCCGTGAGGCAGGTGGTTCATGCTCCGGCTGCGGTCGCTGCGTGCCTGCGCCGGAATGGATGAGCACCGGGTCCGGCCGCAGGGCGACCTGAAGTACCGACACGGCGAACAGTCGGGCGGAGATGGTGATCACATGGGCCCCGGAATGCGATGCCAGGGCCAGCGACCACCCCGACATCCCGCTCGGCTCGAAGAGGTTGAGTTCGGTCACCGCACCAACGGTGGTCGCCCAGACCACCAGAGAAATCACGACCCCCGCGTCGCCGCAGAAACGGAGACGTCGGTGGCGGCGAACCGACTCTGCAGGTTCACCGCCGTCACCGAACCGAAGAGAACGAAACCCATGAGCAGTAGCGGCACGGAGATCCTCTGGGCCGCCGGCACCGCGCAACCGGCGCCCGCAGTGCCGATGAGCAGGCCGGTAATCAGGGAGAACCGTCGTCCCCTGGACACCACGAGCCGGCCGAGGGGTACCGCGAAAGCGGCGGCACCCAGGGTGGTGCAGGTCGCCGCGATGCCATCCCATGCCGTGCCCGCCATGCCGGCGGCGAGCAGGCCACCCATCGAGTAGGGGATCCCGCTCGCGAGCCCGGCCGTAACCTGGGCCGTCATCAGTGCGCCGAGAACCCGGCGGCGGTAGCCGGGCGAGAGGCGGTCACCGGGAGAATTCGAAGTCATGATATGAGACTCCCGCATCCCCAGAGCGGTCATCTCCTTCCGGTGACTGAACGTCACGCCCCGGATACGCAGCGAAGCAGCCTGCCATCACCGCTGCCTGAACAACCGGAACCTGCCGCGATGTCCACGCGCCCGCTATGGCGCACGGCCGAGATACCTGCAGGCCCACCACCCCACACCAGCGATCCACGGCATCCGGGAACACGAAAGAACCCCACACCTCGTGAGGTGTGGGGGTCATTTCATTCTTGTACCCCGTACGGGATTTGAACCCGTGCTACCGCCGTGAGAGGGCGGCGTCCTAGGCCGCTAGACGAACGGGGCATAAAGGACGCGGAATTTATCCGCTGCTGGCCTACCAGGACTCGAACCTAGAACGACGGTACCAGAAACCGCTGTGTTGCCAATTACACCATAGGCCATCGTCTCACGCGCAGGCCGTGCGATTCTCACCGCCCCGCCGCGCTGTGCAACGAGGAACACTATAACCTCATTGTCCGATCGCGGACAAATCAGCAGGTGGTCGGCTGTTCCTCCCGGCCGACCACCCGGCACCCCACCCGCGGACTACTGTGCGGCGGGCGCGACGGGAGTGATCGCACGGGCGGCACGCAGCCGCGCCAGGGTGGACGCCTTCCCGAGGAGCTCCATGGACTCGAACAGCGGCGGCGAGACCTGGCGCCCGGACACCGCGACCCGCAGCGGCGTGAACGCCTTGCGCGGTTTGAGTTCGAGCTCCTCGATCAGGGCCTTCTGCAGCGCCTCCTCGATGGCCGGGGTCCGCCAGTCCTCGACGGCGTCGAGTGCACTGATGGCGGCGTCGAGCGGAGCGACCGCGTCGTCCTTGAGGTTCTTCCGGGCGGCCTTCTCGTCCAGCTCGAGGTCGTCGTCGGAGATCACGAGGAACTCGAGCAGCTCCCAGGCGTCGCCGAGGGTCTTGATGCGGGTCTGCACCTGCTCGGCGGCGAAGGCGAACTTGTCCGCCGGGTAGTCTGCCGGGAATCCCTTGTACTCCTCCAGGTAGCTGCGCAGCCGGTCCCGGAAGTCCTCCGGGTCGAGCAGCCGGATGTGGTCGGCGTTGATGGCCTCCAGCTTCTTCTGGTCGAAGCGGGCCGGGTTGGCGAGGACGTCGGTGACGTCGAAGTTGGCGATGAGGTCGTCGATGCCGAAGATGTCCCGGTCCCTGGACAGCGACCAGCCGAGCAGGGCGAGGTAGTTGAGCATCCCCTCGGGGATGATCCCCGCGTCCCGGTGGTTGAAGAGGTTGGACTGCGGATCACGCTTGGACAGCTTCTTGTTGCCCTCCCCCATCACGAAGGGCAGGTGGCCGAACTCGGGCGTCCGTTCCGCGACACCGATGCGCTCGAGGGCGGCGTAGAGGGCGAGCTGACGCGGCGTGGAGGGCAGCAGGTCCTCGCCGCGCAGGACGTGGGTGATCCCCATGAGCGCGTCATCGACGGGGTTGACCAGCGTGTAGAGGGGCGCTCCGTTGGAGCGGGCGACGACGAAGTCCGGCTGAGTCGATCCCTTGAACTCGATCTCGCCGCGGACCAGGTCGTTCCAGGACCAGTCCTGATCGGGCATCCGCAGCCGCCAGACGGGCTTGCGGCCCTCGGCCTCGAACGCGGCGATCTGCTCCCCGGTGAGGTCCCGGTCGTAGTTGTCGTAGCCGAGCTTCGGGTCGCGGCCCGCCGCACGGTGACGCTCCTCGACCTCCTCGGCGGTGGAGTACGCCGGGTAGATCTCACCGGCCTCCTTCAGCTTCTCCAGCACGTCGAGGTAGATGTCCATCCGCTGACTCTGCCGGTAGGGCTCGTGGGGACCGCCGACGACGACCCCCTCGTCCCAACCGAGTCCGAGCCACTCGAGGGAGTCGATGATCGCCTGGTACGACTCCTCCGAGTCGCGGGCGGCATCGGTGTCCTCGATGCGGAAGATCAGTTTTCCGCCGGTGTGTCGGGCGTGCGCCCAGTTGAACAGGGCGGTGCGGACCATACCGACGTGCGGGGTCCCGGTGGGCGATGGGCAGAAGCGAACGCGTACATCAGACATGGTTCCCCATGGTAGTCCAGAGGCGTCCGGGCTCCCCGGTAGACTGTTTCCCCATGCCCAACTCCCGTCCGGTGACCGCCCCAGACTTCCTCCTCTCCCGGGCCCACGGCTCGGTGCGCACCCAGGGCAGCCGCGACACCTTCGACGATCCGTGGGATGCCGTCTCCGCGCTCCGCGCCGGCCGCCACGACATGATCGTCGGTGCCCTCCCCTTCGACCCCGAGGCACCGTGCGCACTGACAGTGCCCGAGTCGACCATCCGCTCGGACTCGCCTCTGGAGCCCCACGCCCACTACCGGTTCGGACCGGGCAGCGAACTGAGCGCCCGGCTGGTCGGGGTCGACCCGGACGAGAGGACGCACCTGTCCCGGGTGTCGGCCGCGGTGCGCACGATCAGCCGCACGCCCCTGCAGAAGGTCGTGCTCGCTCGCGCGGTCGACATCGCCTTCGATCCCCCGGTCGATCCACTCCTGGTGGCGGCCCGGCTCATCGACCACTCAGCGAACCGGGACGGTTTCATCGCCGATCTCTCGCCGGCCGGCGGTCGATTCACCGGCCGGATGCTCGTCGGATCCTCACCGGAGGTGCTCGTCCGCAGGCACGGCTCCACGGTGAGCGCCTATCCCCTGGCGGGATCCGCGGCGCGTCTCGCGGACCGGGACCGCGACAGCCTGGCCGGGCAGCAGCTGCGGTCGTCGAGGAAGGATCTCGAGGAGCACCGTTTCGTGGTGGACGCGATCACCGCGGCGCTGACGCCGCTGTGTTCCTCGCTCTCGGTGCCCGCGCACCCGGAGCTCACCCGGACGAACGAGATGTGGCACCTCGCCACCCCGATCACGGGCGAACTGAAGGATGCCCGCACGACCGCGCTGGAACTTGCGCTCACCGTGCACCCGACGCCGGCGATCTGTGGGACACCGGAAGAGGCCGCGCGTGCGGTCATCGATTCCGCGGAGACGGACCGCGGATTCTATGCCGGTGCCGTCGGGTGGTGTGACTCCACCGGCGACGGTGAGTACATGGTCGCCATCCGGTGCGCGGAGGTCTCCGCCGACGGCGCGACGGCCCGCGCGTGGGCCGGCGGCGGAATCGTCGGTTACTCCGATCCACGGGCGGAACTCGAGGAGACCACGGCCAAGCTGCGGACGGTGCTCCGGGCGCTCGGGATCAGCTGAGGGTCCGCCGTGCCCTGAGCACCTGGTCGGGATTGTCCGTGTGCGCGTGCCCGCCGGGAACGGTGCCGGATTCCTCCACCGTGAAACAGCAGTCCGACAGAAGCTCCGCGATCTCCGGCGGGCGGAGCAGCTCCGACTCCTCTACGCCCAACCGGGCGGCCTGCTTCGAGGCGTCGGTGTGGTGCACGACGATGAGCGTCCCCCCGGGTGCGACGAGCGCGAGGAGATCGTCGAGATCGCCGGTGCCGCGCCGCAGCGGCACGTAGAAGCAGGTCACCAGGTCGAACACCCGGCCGGCCACCGCCCGCATGCCGCCGGTGATCACCTCCACCTCCACTCCGGCGGCCGCCACGGCTCCGGCGGCGCGGCGGGTGGCGGTGGCGACGACGTCGACACCGGTGACCCGCCACCCGTGCTCGGCGAGCCAGACGCAGTCCGCGCCCTCGCCGCAGCCGACGTCGAGCGCCGTCCCCGGGCGCAGCCCGGCGGCGAGATGGGTCAGGGCGTAATTCGGGCGTCCGCTCCAGCGGTGGGCCCGACCGGTGTAGAGGTGTTCCTCACCCGAGTTGGCGTTGGGGTGGTCGGCCATTCGTGGATCCTTCTCAGCTTGCAGCGGGCAGCTTCTTGCGCAGCCGCACGACGGGGATGTACACGGCGATCGCCACCGCGGCGTCGACGACGTTGACGATGAACCGGCTCAGCGCGTCGTCGATGAACCCGGACCAGCTCACCGCGGTGAGCATAAGCATCACGAGGGTCACCAGGACAGGTGTCCGCAGTCCGCGGTGCGGGAAGTGCATCTCGACGCAGATCCCGGAGAACACCGCCGACACGACCGCCAGCACCAGAAACACAAGATGCAGCCCGGAGAACGACGGCGTGCGATCGGGGCTGAAGAAGGGACCGAATGCTCCGGCGTACCAGAAGATCGGGGCGAGGCTGATCACGAGCGCCTGCCAGCCCGACAGCCGGAGGCCCGGGAAGAATCGACGTTGAGTTTCGTTCATGACCGTCAAGAATAACGGGGACGGGAAGACCCCGCCCCCTTCATGAGGGGCGGGGTCGTGCGGACAGTGGGTCAGGCCCGTTCGACGGGGTTTCCGAGTCGGCCGATGCCGGGGATCTCGATCTCGATGAAGTCGCCCGGTTCCATCGGCGCGGTACCGGCCGGGGAACCGGTGCAGATCACGTCGCCGGGCAGCAGCGTGATGGACGCGGTGATGAACTCGATGATCTCACCGATGTTCATGATCATCTGGTTGGAGTTGGAGTCCTGCTTCGTCTCCGTCGAACCGTCACGGGTGAGGTGCGCCTTGATCGGCAGGTTGGTGGTGTCGATGGAATCGAGGTCCGTCTCCATCCAGGGGCCGAGCGGGCAGAAGGTGTCGATGCCCTTGGCACGGGCCCACTGTCCGTCAGCGAACTGGAGGTCGCGGGAGGACACGTCGTTGACGATGGTGAATCCGCGGATCACGGACTTCCAGTCGTCCGCCTTGATGTTCTTGCATGGCTTGCCGACGACGAGAGCCAGCTCGCCCTCGAACTCGACGTTGGTGGCGAACTCCGGGATACGGATGGGAGCACCCGGGCCGATGACGGCGGTGTTCGGCTTGATGAACAGGGTCGGCGGCAGCGATTCCGCGGACTTCTTGAACACCTCAGCGACGTGGTCGGCGTAGTTGCGGCCGATGGCCACGACCTTCGACGGGAGCGAGGGTGCCAGCAGACGGACCTCCTTCAGGGGCCACTGGCGGCCGGTAAAGGAGGGCTCGGTGAATGGGGTGCCCTCGATCTCGCGGCACACCGTTGCATCGCCGTCGCCCTCCACGACCGCGAAGCACAGACCATCAGGGGTGGCAATTCGTCCAAAACGCATGCGGACGATTCTAGCGTCACGGACAACGGGGGGAGACATCGGGGCCGCACTGGTGCTGTCCACGGTTCCCCGGGCCCGCGACAACGGATCACCGGGCCCGTGACATATGACAGTGTCCGTACGGTGCGACGTACCGTTTAGTGGTTGCATGAACGGTACGGATCCGTGCACCACCCAGACTGTCCCCCACCCACCGGAGGCCACCCCCGTGACGACAACAGATGACCGTGTCCGATCGAACGCGATCACCGCCGCGCCGGCACTGCTGACGCTCATACCGGGCGTCGTCTACGGTCCGGAGTATCTCCCGTACACGCTCAGCCCCTGGATCCTCTATCCCTGCGTCATCGCGCTCCTGGTGGCGTACGGCGGGTTGTTCCTCTGGCTGTTCCACCGCGGCGGACGCCGTCTCGCACTCCGCCGGCGGGTGTGGGGCGCGGGAGGACTGACGGCCATCGCCGGGCTGATGCTGCCGCTGAACCCGGATTCGTCGGCGGCGGGATTCTTCCTCGCCGCGCTCTGGCTCGTCTGTTCCTGTCCGTGGCGTGTCTGGTTGCCTGGCTGGGCCCTCTTCGTCATTCTCGAGATCGTCGCCCAGTTGTTGACGGCCGTCGGGACGGGGATTATCTTTCTCTACCCCGGTGCGCCGCTCATCCTCATCATCGGGGCCATCCGGGTGTTCACGGGAAGGCAGCGCCGGGGAAGCCTGGAGATCGCGGGAGCGGTGACCTCCGAACGCTCCAGATTGGCGCTCGACATCCACGACACGGTGGGGCAGACACTGACCGCCGCGGTGGTGAAACTGCAGGTCGCCGGGCAGCTCTTCGATTCCGCGTCCTCGAATGGAGCGAGCGCGGATGATCTCGGTGCCCGCGCCCGCAGGGAGATGGATGAATCGGAGGAACTCGTCCGCCGCGCACTGACGGAGCTGCGGGCGCTCATCAGTGATCTCCACGATTCCGGTCTCGCCCGGGAACTCGATCACGCGGAAGACATCCTCACCGCCGCCGGAATCACCCCGGTGATCCCCCGGCGCGGTGTGGAGCTGGTCCCGGAGTCGTTGAGCCCCGTGATGGGGTGGGTCGTGCGGGAGGCCGTGACCAACGTGGTCCGGCATTCCGGTGCGGATGAATGCCGGATCCGGGTTGAGTCGGACCGGGTCATCGTCACGGACGACGGGCGGGGGCCCGGTGCGACGGATGCCCCCGGCACCGGGACAGCGTCGATGACGAAACGTGTCCGGCAGTCCGGTGGGACACTGCGGATCACCGCAACCGAACCAACCGGAACCCGCGTCGAGGCACGGTGGTCATGACCGGGCGGATACGGATCATCATCGCCGACGATCAGGCACTCGTCCGGGGCGCGGTCGCCGCGCTGCTGTCCCTGCAGGCCGACATCGAGGTCGTCGCCGAATGCGCGGACGGCGCCGAAACCGTTGACGCCGCGCGACGTCTGGCACCCCACGTGTGCCTGCTCGACATCGAGATGCCCGGCATGGACGGACTCACCGCGACGCAGGCGATCCGTGCGCTCCCGAACCCGCCGAAGGTACTCATCGTCACCACCTTCGGGCGGATCGGGTACCTGAAGCGGGCTCTCGACGCCGGCGCCTCCGGATTCACCGTGAAGACGGCACCCGCGGGCGAACTCGCGGAGGCGGTCCGCCGGGTCCACCGGGGGCTCCGGGCGATCGACCCCGTGCTCGCCCGGGAGTCACTGTCCACCGGAACCAATCCCCTGACCGCACGCGAGTGCGACGTCCTCCGACTGAGCCTGACCGGAGACACCATCGCGGGAATCGCCGGACATCTGGGGCTCTCCCCCGGTACCGTGCGCAACCACATCAGTCACGCGATGGCGAAAACCCACGCCGTCACCCGGACAGAAGCCGCCGTCACCGCCCG
The DNA here is from genome assembly GCF_016595285.2 of Corynebacterium antarcticum. Classification (NCBI taxonomy): domain Bacteria; kingdom Bacillati; phylum Actinomycetota; class Actinomycetes; order Mycobacteriales; family Corynebacteriaceae; genus Corynebacterium; species Corynebacterium antarcticum. The sequence continues at coordinate 432,027 of NZ_JAENIP020000003.1, read as the reverse complement.
CGAACACGGCTGGATCTAGTTCCGCACCCGATCAACGGGCCATGACATCTGTCACCTCCAGGTGGTGACATTCCGGGGATCCGGAACACCCGGCGCGCGGACGACACTGGGGCCATGAGAAGCACAGACCCCACCACACCAGTCATCTCGGTCTCCGGAGTGACGAGGACCTTCGGATCGGGCGACCGCACGGTCCGGGCCGTCGACGACGTCACCCTGGAGATCAACGCCGGCGAGATCGTCGCCCTGCTCGGCCCCAACGGCGCGGGCAAGACGACCCTCATCGACATGATCTGCGGGTTCTCCACACCCGGGGGCGGATCCATCCGGGTGTTCGGCCGGCAGCCGGCCGCGGTCACCGGCAGCGGGCGGATCGCCTGTGTCCCCCAGTCGGGCGGGCTCAATCCCCACCTGACGGTGCAGAGGACCCTGCTGCTCATCGCCGCCGCCCAGAAAGTGGAGACGGGGCGCGTCGACGAGGTCGCCGAACGGGCGGGGATCACCGGTCTGATGAAGCGCCGGGTGAAGAACTGCTCGGGCGGGGAACAGCAGCGCATCAAGTTCGCGGTCTCCCTGATCGGGGATCCCGACCTGATCATCCTCGACGAGCCGACCACGGGCATGGACGCCGGTGCCCGGCGCGAGTTCTGGGCAGCGATCTCCCGGGACGCGGATGCCGGGCGGACGATCATCTTCGCCACGCACTACCTCGCCGAGGCGGAGGAACACGCCGAACGGATCGTGGTGATGGCACACGGGGCGATCATCTCCGACGGGTCGGTGCGCGATCTCCTGGGTACCCGGGCACGGACGGTGACGATCGCGGCCGTCTCCCCGGAGGACACGGCCCGCGCGTGCACCGGTCTGGACGCCCGGGTGGACGGTGACCGCATCACCGTCGCACCCGGCCACTCCGATGAGCTCGCCCGCCGGCTCCTCCGGATCCCGGGCGCCCGGGACCTGATCATCCACCAGCTGTCCCTCGAGCAGGTCTTCCTCGAGCTCACCGCCGAGCCCACGGCCCACCCGACGGCTGCGGGCGTCGACACGCACAGCACTCACTGAAAGGCAGCCGACCATGACAACGACCTTCCTCAACCGCCTCCTCCGCCACACCCTCACCGACATCTCCGTCATGCTCGCCGCGGTGTTCCTCCCCGTGGCGGTGTACCTGGGTGTCACCTTCGACACCGGTCAGTGGAACGTCCCGGCCGGGCCGGTCGCCAACCTGCACTTCATCGTCGCCATGTCCATCGCGCTCTACGGCACCGCGACCGTCGCCGCGAACGAGGGCGCGACGATCACGGCGGAGCGGGACACGAACTGGCTGCGGACCATCGCGCTCACCCGCCTGGGGATGAACCGCTACGTGGCCGTGAAGCTGCTCATCACGTTGGTGGTGTCCGTCGTGCCGATCCTCGCGATCGCGACGGTCTCCCCGCTGCGTGGCGCCGAGGCCCCGGTCGGCATGTGGCTCGCGGTCGGCGTCTGCTGCCTCGTCGGCGCCGTGATCTTCGGACTCTTCGGCCTCATGATGGGGCTCTGGTTCTCCGGGTCCACGGTCACCCGCTACATGGGGCTGATCATGATGCTGATCGCGTTCACGGGCAACCTATTCCTGCCGCTCGAGGGCGTGCTGCTGGACATCGCGCGCTTCACCCCGATGTTCGGCCCGGGCATGCTCACCCGCTCGGTGATCTGGTACCTGAGTCCCGGCACCGGCGGCGGAGCGGAAGACCAGCTGTTCCCGCTGTGGCAGCTCATCCTTAACATGGGGGCATGGACGCTCATCTTCGTCGCGCTCGCGTGGCTCGGCCACCGGAGGGGACTGCGCAGGTGAGCCCCCGGACCGTGACCGGCGGGCGGGACCGGATCTCCGTCCCGGCGGCGCTGACCACCGCCCTCTGGCTGGTGTTCCTCGCCCCGGCCGTCGGGGAGGCCCTCACCGGGGATCACCCGGCGTGGGTGCGGGTGGCGTCCGTGACCACCATCCTCGTCTTCGGTGCTCTCTACGTCGCCCTGTACGGGTTCCTCCTGACGAAGCGGGCCTCCCCGATGACCCGGCGCCGGTCGCTCGTGGGCCTGACCGGTCTGCTCGGGCTCACGGTGCTCAACTGGCTCCTCATCGGTCCCACCGCGGTCGGCATGCTCTACTACCCGGTCGCGTGGGCCGGGATCGCCCTGCCGATCCTGGTGAGTGCACCCCTGATCGGCGGGTCCGTCGTGGTGTTCTTCCTGGCCGGGATGGAGAACCCGGTGCCGATGTCCATCGGGATCATCATCCTCGGCTGGGCGATGATCCTCACCCAGCACTACCGATACCTCGGCCTGCGGGAGGCCGAGACGCAGAACAAGCTCGCGATCCTCACGGAGCGGGAGCGCCTCGCCCACGACATGCACGACACCGTCGGGCAGACGCTCACCGCCGTCACCGTCAAACTCCAGCTCGCCGAGCGTCTCGTCGACGCGGCACCGGCGGATGCGCGCGACGAGATCGCGGAATCCCGTGAGCTGACACGGCGGGCGCTGAACGAGCTCCGCAGCGTCGTGGCGGGACTGCGGGAGTCGTCGCTGGACTTCGAGCTGTCCTGTGCCGCGGACATCCTCGGGGCCGCGGGCATCCGGGCCGACCTGCCCGCTGACCCGCCGGTCGACGGGGACGTGGAGAAGCCGATGGCCTGGGTCGTCCGGGAGGCCACCACGAACGTCGTCCGCCACTCCCGGGCACGAACCTGCCGGGTCACCGTCGGCCCGCGCAGGCTCGTGGTCGCCGATGACGGCACCGGGTTCCGGGCCGACCCGGAGCCGGGCGGCAACGGGCTGAGCTCGATGCGGAGCCGCGTCGAATCAACCGGCGGGACATTCACGGTGGACACCGGGGAGAACTCGGGGACGACGGTGGAGGCGACATGGCCGTGACAGACGGCATCCGCGTCCTCATCGCCGAAGACCAGGCGCTCGTCCGGGGAGCGCTCGTGGCCCTGCTCAACCTCGAGCGCGACATCGACGTCATCGCCGACTGCGGCGACGGCGCCACCGCCGTCGATCTCGCCGCCTGCCACCGGCCCGACGTGTGCCTGCTCGACATAGAGATGCCCGTGACGGACGGGATCACCGCGACCCGGGAGATCCGCGCGCTGGATGATCCACCGCGCGTGCTGATACTCACCACCTTCGGGCGCGCCGGGTACCTGCGCCGCGCGATGGATTCCGGAGCCAGCGGCTTCATGGTGAAGGACTCCCCGGCGGAGGAACTCGCCGAGGCGATCCGCCGCATCCACGCCGGGCTCACCGTGATCGACCCCGCACTCGCCCGGGACTCACTCGCGGCCGGCACCAGCCCGTTGACCGACCGTGAGGCAGAGCTTCTCCGGCTCGCGCTCACCGGGGCGACGGTGGCCGACATCGCGTCAAGTGTGCACCTGACCCAGGGGACGGTGCGCAACCACCTGAGCCGCGCGATAGCCAAGACCCACACCGCCAACCGGATGGAGGCCGCCGTCACCGCACGGGACCTCGGCTGGATCTGAGACGGGCTGTTCCCCGGCGCGGGCACGATACGTGACTGGCGGTCGGGACGGTCCCGCCGGGATCAGCGGTGCCCGTCAGTTCCCATGCGGCCACCGGTGGTTTCCCGCGGCAGGCGAAAGGATCAGGGCTGCATCGTCTTCATCGTGTCGCCCCGGGCGTTCGCCGCGAGGGCCAGATACAGCTCCGCGCACGCCAGGGCGTCGGTGAGTGCGTTGTGGCTGCGGTAGAACGGTAGCCCGTAGCGACCACGCACCCGGGGCAGGCGCAGGTCCTCGCCCCGGGGATAGGTTCCCATGCGTTCCATGTGGCGGCGTTCCACGGCGAAGGTGTCGACGATCGGGACCATCAGGTCGGCGCCGAAGTGCCGCCTGCACGCGTACCCGAGGAACCCCTGCTCCATGTGGGCGTAGTGGACGAGCATGACCCGCCCGGCGAGCGCGTCCAGCAGCCGGGCCACCGCCTCTGCCGGGTCCTCGCCCGCGGCGACGGCGTCGTCGGTCAGTCCGTGGACGGTGGCGGAGTCCCCCACCGAGGCGTCCCCCTCGGTTCCGCGGAGCACGACGTGTCCGGCTCCGGCGAGGTCGATGGACCCGCCGTCGACCGGGACCCAGCCGATGGACAGCAGCCGGTCCTTTCCCGGGGTGAGTCCGGTGGTCTCCACGTCGACGGCGAGCAACGGCAACGTGTCCAACTTGTCGGAGGGAACCGGGAAACTGCTCCGGTAGAACTCCGCCAGCGGGCCGGTCGCGGCGCGCATCGTGCGGGAGCGCTTGTCCAGACCGAACATCAGATGCTCCTGACCGGGTACTTCGTCGCCAGTGCGTTCTGCATGTTCTTGATGATCTGGAAGGCGTCGCGCAGGTGCTCGGAATCGAGCCTGCCCAGCGCCTTCGGGTTGATGTGGTAGTTCGGCTCCTCGCCGCGCCGGACCTGCTCCGCCTGCTGTTTGAGGGCGATGGTGTTGAGGAAGTCGAAGGCGTCGATGAGTTCCTCGGCCCCGCCCGTGGACACCGCCCCCTGCCCGGCGGCGAGCTTGAGGCGTGGCCGGGTGCCCACGGCATCGATTCCGCTGGCGAGGGAGAACAGCCGCGCCATCTGGACGATCGCGGCGGTGCCGCCCTTCTTCACGTCGAGGGTGTTGGCGTACTCCCCGGAGCGGTCCACAACCAGGCCGCGGAAGAGCCCCAGCGGCGGTTCGCGGCGGGCGGCCAGCGCGCCGAGGTGCGCGTGCATCCGCTGTGCGCCCCTGGCCTGCCGGACGGCGAAGGTGTGCACCTCCTCGGCGAGTCTCTCCTCGCCGTGGATGGCCCGGAAATCGAAGAAGGTCTGTGCGTGGAGCAGGGCGTCCGGCTCGGGTGCGGTGATCCAGTTGTGGAACGTGGAGATCCACGTCGAGACCGTCATCCGCCAGTCCGGATTCATCGCCATCATGTTGCCCGGGCAGAGCACCTGACCGGCGGCGGCCAGGCCCTCGCACACGTAGGTCGCGAGATCCGCGAAGTACTGCCCGTGCTCCGCTTCATCGAAGGAGTCGTCGAGCACCATCGCGTTGTCCTGGTCACTCGCCAGCCGCATGCCGCGGCGCCCCTGCGAGCCGACGACGACGAAGGCGTACGGGACCGGTGGCTCGCCGAACTTCTCCTCGCCGAGCTGCAGCAGGCGCCTGGCCAGACCGTCGGCGGCCACGGTGAGCAGTCCGGTGATCTCCTCCGAGCTGGCGCCCCGTTCGATGAACCGGACGGCCACGTCGTGGGCGTTGTCGTAGACCTCCTTCAGTTCCTCCGGGGTGTCGCGCCTGGAGAGGTCCGCGGTGAGGTAGATGGGGTCATGGCGCAGCAGCCGCATGATGTCGGAGGAGCTGACCAGCCCGACGAGGCGACCCGAATCGACGACCGGAAGATGGTGGACGCGTCGTTCGGCCATGCGGAGCATCGCCTCGAAGGCGGGCATGTCGGACGTCGCCGTCTTCGGTCCCGCCGTCATGATCTCGGTGATCGGCCCGTCCAGGTCCGTTCCCGAGGCGATCCCGCCCCGCATGTCCCGGTCGGTCACGATTCCCGCGAGGTCTCCACCGCGGGTGATGAGAAGGGACGAGACGCGGTTGCCCTCCATCGTCCTGGCGGCCTCACGGACCGAGACGCCGTCCTCCACCGACACGGGTTCGGTGACCATGAAGTCCCCGACGAGGGTGCTCAGCACGTCGGAGGCTGAGTCCTGCCGCAGGGACGAGGCCGCCGCTGCGATCCGGGCGGACTGACCCGAGTAGTAGCGCTGAACCTGGGGATGCTCCTCCGCGAGCTCGACGAACGCCTGACGCGGCAGGACGAGGAGGAGGGTGTCCTCGACGGCGATCATGTCGTACCGGGAGGCCGCTTTGTCACCCACGAGAGTCGAGTACCCGAAGGTCCTGCCCGCACCACGCCGGTCCAGGAGGATGCCGTCCGAATCGGTGATGTCCACGGCGCCGGACCGGATCACGTGGAGGGTGTCGTTGGTGTCCCCCGTCCCGACGATCGTCACCCCACGACGGACATAGCGCATGTCCATCTGCGCGGGCAGGGCGTCCAGGACCTCATCCGGCAGCTGCGCGAAGGGATCGGTGGTGGCCAGGAAGTCGCGGACCTCATCAAGTTCAACAGACATGCAGCAAGTGTATATGGTGATCGCGGACACATGCAGCCAATTCACGTGATGCACGTCTCCAATGCGGTCACCGTGGGTTCATCGGAAAGCTATCACCGTTCACTGTGAATTCCCGGTTGCACCCTGGTTTCACGTCCCCGATTTTTGTACGCTTACCGCAATCGAACCACATGCGTGGACCACAGGGTCACACGCCTGAATCCGGCCGCCCCCCGACCGTCAACCCGAGGTGATTCGCTTGTCCACCGTTCGCGTCCAACCGGGCACCCGTCCGTTCCCCATCAAGGACAACGCCCTACCCCTCGACACGGTCGCCGACGACGTCCTGTGCGATGCAGCCTGCGCCAACACCCCACGATTCGTCCCCCACGACGACGGGTGGGCACTCGTCCTGGCGACCACCCGGGGAGCACCCGGCCGCAGCCTTTTCGCGGACGTCTCCGGAATCACCGACCGGTCGCGCCTCGAGGCCGGTCTGATGCGCCCGCATCCCGAGGTCCCCAAGGTCCGCGCCTGCGTCCTGAAGGTCCCGAAGGGCTGGCGCGGAAGCGTCCGCTACCTGCCGATGGAGGGCGAGCATCCCGTGGCCCCGACCGGTGCCGCACAGCGCGCCTGGTGGAAGGACCTGATCCGGGGCGCGCTCCTCCCCGAGGGCGAGGAGATCAATCACTCGTCCGCACCGGCGACCGTGGTCTCCGCACCGGATGCCGCGATGGACCACGCCACGGGCGAGGAGCCCGGCTGGCCGGCCCGGACCGTGAACATCGAGGCTGCCGAACCACGGTGCATGCGCCTCGTGGAGACCGGTGGCACCGGGGTACCGCTGGTGGTGTTCGACGGCCCGCTGTTCCACAACGCCGGAGCGATGGCCGCACTGTCCACCCTCGACGTGATCCCCTCCCACATCGCGTTCATCATCCACGGCCACGACGTCGGGTCGAGGAACCGTGACCTCCTACGCAACGACGATTTCACGGCCGCGGTGCTCGACACCGTGGCCCGGGAGACCGGCACGCCGAGGGTCGTCGTCGCGGGTTCGTCCTACGGCGGGCTCGGCGCCCTCTACGCCGCCGCGACCCGCCCCGAGCAGGTGGCCGGGGTCATCGCCCTGTCCACGCCGTTCTCCCGCTTCGAGGACTGGGAGCTGCTGCGCAAACTACCGGACCGGATCCGGGTCGTCATCGACGGTGGAGAACTCGAGTGGCTCATGGTGCACGGCTTCGAGCACGCCGAGGACCGCCTGCGCGAACTCGGCGTGAACCACATCGCCAGGAGATTCGTCGGGGGCCACGACATCGCCTGCTGGCGGCGACGGATCGCGGAGGACTACAAGCTGATCGTTGAGTAGAACAGCGGACACCGCACCGGGCACAGGGATATCATTTCCTGACGGACACACCGCCCGACCCCGCACTCCCCACCGGCAAGTTCGCGTTCCCGGGACCGTTGCGCGATGCCCTGGTCGCGGCGATTCTCGGCGGGGAGAAAACCGCCACCTCCACCCAGCTGCGCGAGCACGAGGCCGAGGGCACCGATCCCCGGGCCCCGGCGGCCACGCGTGAGGTCGTGGTCGACAGCGACAACCGGCCGGTGTGCGTCATCGAGACAACGGACGCGGTGATCCGCCCGTTCGGCGACGCGGACGACGAGTTCGCCCCGGACCGAGGGCGAGGGGTACACGACCGCCCGGGAGTGGGCGTCGGCGCACCGCGGGTTCCGGCACAGCACCGAATACCGCGAAGCGATCGGCGATCCCCACTTCACCGTCAGCGACGACACACCGGTGGTGTGCGCCCGTTTCCGCGTGGTGCAGCGGTGGGGGACAGCCCGCGCGACACCCCTGACTGGGTTCCACCATCCCCGGGATGTCGTCCGGTCAGCCGACCACGGACCGGCCCACGCCCGAATCCCCCGTGGTTTCACGGGGTGGGGCGCTTCTCTCTCCACCCCGTGACGCCGGGAAATCGGCGTCACACCCCGACGGCGGACTTCCGTGGACGTGACCGACGGGATCACCGGAGTGCGGGATCACCGATTGTCCGGACCGCGGCCGGACCGGACCGGGTTCAGCGGATTCATCTCCGGTGACCCGGGCAGGGCGGAGGAATCGGAGACTCAGTGGTTCCCGCCGGTGGAGGGGTCGCGCCCGGGCCTGGGGCACTACCCCAGAGCCGCGACGATCCGGTCGCCCACCTCGCTGGTGACGACACCGCCGGCACCGCGGGAGGCGACGTCCTCCGCGACGGCCTTCTCGATGCGTGCGGCGTTGTCCCCGTCGCCCAGGTGGCGCAGGAGGAGTGCCGCGGAGAGAATCGCGGCCGACGGATCGGCGACGCCCTTTCCGGCGATGTCCGGTGCGGAGCCGTGGACCGGTTCGAACATGGAGGGGTTGACGCCCGAGGCGTCGATGTTGCCGGAGGCGGCCAGCCCGATCCCGCCGGTGACTGCGCCGGCAAGGTCGGTGAGGATGTCGCCGAAGAGGTTGTCGGTGACGATGACGTCGTAGCGGGAGGGGTCGGTGACCATGTAGATGGTGGCGGCGTCGATGTGGTTGTAGTCGACGGTGACGTCCGGGTACTCGGCGGCGACGGCGTCGACGGTGCGCTGCCACAGCCCACCGGCGTGGACGAGGACGTTGGTCTTGTGCACGAGGGTCAGGTGCCCGCGGCGTGCGCGGGCGCGCTCGAAGGCGTCGCGGACGACGCGCTCCGCGCCGAAGCGGGTGTTCTGGCTGACCTCGCTGGCGACCTCGTGCTCGGTTCCCTCGCGGAGGAGGCCGCCGTTACCTGCATAGAGGCCCTCGGTTCCCTCGCGGACGACGACGAAGTCGATCTCGCCCGGGTCGGCGAGCGGGCTGGCGGATCCCGGGTAGAGCTTCGCGGGACGCAGGTTCACGTGGTGGTCGAGGGCGAAGCGCATCCTGAGCAGCAGCCCGCGTTCGAGGACACCGGGCGGGACCTCGCCCGGGGCGCCGACGGCGCCGAGGAGGATCGCGTCGTGATCCCGCAGGCTGGCGAGGTCGTCGTCGGTGAGGGTCTCACCGGTGGCGAGGTAGCGGCGCGCACCGAGGTCGAAGTCGGTGGTCTCGATGTCGTCGCGTACAGCGCGGAGGACCTTGAGTGCCTCCGCCGTGACCTCCGGGCCGATTCCGTCGCCGCCGATAACCGCCAGTTTCATTTGATGAGACTCCATTCCCACATAGTGAACTTATGTGGGTGAGTCTAACACTTCCCCACCGGTCCCACAGCCCCAGGCCGGAGCCGGATCAGACCTGCCGGAGCACGGCCTTCAGCTGCGAACCGGCACCGATGACACCGGTCCTGATCACGGCGTCGACCTGTGTGTCGCTGACGCCTGCGGCCACGGGTACGCCGACGCGGGACACGAGCCACCAGTCACCCAACCGCTGCACCGCGCACACCGCCGCGGTCGTGGACAGGGCGTTGGCGTGGTTGCAGACGTGCAGGAGCTGTCCGGGATCCGGCTCACCGGTCGCGGGCACGCGGGCCGCGACGCGGACGACGGCCTGCTCGGGATCGGAGAGGATGATGTCGACGGGGGTCCCGTCCATCGACAGACACACGGTCTCCGTCTCTTCGTCGTAGGGAACCTCCTCCACCCCGCGCGCCGCGAACCAGCCGGTGACCCGCTCCCGGGTCAGCGGTGGGAGCTCCGGGGACGGCGTCCGGACGACGGAGCGGCCCGGTGTCTCCGTGACCTCGGGGGCGGAGTCCGGCAGCGCCTTCGCGATCGCCTCCGCGAGTTCCCCGCCGATGCGCAGCGCGGTGCCGATGAGTCCTGCCACCTGTCCCCTGGTCACCCCGTCGCCGACCGGGAACACCAGGCGGGCGGTGACGTCGAGGGGGGCGGCGTCCTCGGCCGAGGTGTTCTCCCCCGGTGCGAGCACCGTCCGCAGCGGTTCCCCGCCGGGCGCCGAGAGAAACACGTGCGGCGCACAGGGGGCCGAGTTCACGGCGTTCGCGGCGACGAGCGCGGTAACGTAGTCGGCCGCGGTGACGGTGCCGTTGTAGCGCAGCAGCGCGATGATCCGGGGGTCGTCGTTCTCCGTGTCCACGCGCACGGTGAGGGTGACGGGCCCGTGGTCGACGGTTACGTCGGCGCCGGGGGCGGCTGCACGCGGCTCGAGGCCGATGCCGCGGGCCGCGGACTGGACGAGGGCGGTGTCGGGCCGGGTGAGTTCGTTCATGGAGCGGGGAGGGTCACTTCCTCGTGTCGGTCGGGGCGGCCGGGGTTCGGTCCGGGGCTGTTTTCTTCCCTGTCCAACCTACGCCACGGGGTGAGGGGATCGGCGGGACGAGTGTCGACGCCGTTTCCCTTTGTGCCGCAACACCGCTAGGGTGGACCTCCTGTGTGCCCGACCGGATAGCGCAACGCGCCCGATCGGGCTTTTTCTTCATCAGCCGCACCCTCCCCGGATCAACCGCGGGAGCGCCGTGCACCCGAACCGCCCACCACGCCCCCGCGTGGTGGAGCGCCGCGCTGATTCTTCCCATGATCCACCTGAAAGGCCCCCATGCCCCTCGAGCGCTCCGCCGTGAACGACACCCACGGAGACATCAGTGTCCCGGCCTCCTTCCGCGCCGCCTTCTCCTCCCCGCGCAGGCTGCGCATCGAGGTCCTCGCCGGCCTCGTCGTGGCACTCGCTCTCATCCCTGAGGCGATCAGCTTCTCCATCCTGGCGGGCGTCGACCCCAGGGTCGGGCTGTTCTCCTCCTTCATCATGGCCGTGACCATCGCGTTCACGGGCGGACGACCGGCGATGATCACCGCGGCGACCGGTGCGGTGGCCCTGGTCATCGCACCGCTGGTCGCGTCCCACGGACTGAACTACCTGATCGCGGCGGTGATTCTCGCCGGTGTCTTCCAGATCCTGCTCGCCGCGACGGGCGTGGCGAAGCTGATGCGTTTCATCCCCCGCTCGGTGATGGTCGGCTTCGTCAACGCACTGGCGATCCTCATCTTCATGGCGCAGATACCGCACCTGTACAACGTGCCGTGGGTGGTGTATCCGCTGATGGCGGTGGCCATCGCGATCATGGTGTTCCTGCCGCGCGTGACGACGGCCGTTCCGGCACCGCTCATCGCGATCATCGTGCTCACCGCGGTGGCGATGCTCGGCGGGTTCAGCCTGCCCGATGTCGCCGACCAGGGCGAGCTGCCCTCGAGCCTGCCGCAGTTCCTCATCCCGGACGTCCCGCTCACGCTGGAGACGTTGACGGTCATCGCGCCGTTCTCGCTCGCGATGGCGCTCGTCGGCCTGATGGAGTCGCTGATGACGGCGAAGCTCGTCGACGATCTCACCGAGACCCGCTCCGACAAGACCCGTGAGGCATGGGGTCAGGGCGCGGCGAACATCGCCTCCGGCTTCGTCGGCGGCATGGGTGGCTGCGCGATGATCGGCCAGACGATGATCAACGTCAAGGAATCCCGCGCCCGCACCCGCCTGTCCACCTTCCTCGCCGGCATCTTCCTGCTGATCCTCGTGGTCACCCTCGGCGACATCGTCGGACAGATCCCCATGGCCGCACTGGTGGCCATCATGATCATGGTCTCCGTCGGCACGTTCGACTGGCACTCCATCGCACCCCGAACCCTCACCCTCATGCCTTGGTCCGAGACCGCGGTCATGCTCGTCACCGTCGCAGCGACCCTCGCCACCCACAACCTCGCCGTCGGCGTCGTCACCGGCGTGGTCATGGCGATGGTCATGTTCGCCCGGCGGGTCGCCCACCTGACCACGGTGGAGAAGATCGCCGACGTCGACACCGACGATGACGGCCGGGTCAATCTGCGCACCTACCGCGTCGTCGGTCAGCTGTTCTTCGCCTCGTCGAACGATCTGGTCTACCAGTTCGACTACGACAACGATCCCGCCCAGGTCGTCATCGACCTCACCGACGCGGAGGTGTGGGACGCCTCGACCGTCGCCACCCTCGACGCCATCACCCGCAAGTACGCGGCGAAGGGCACGGAGGTGCAGATCATCGGCCTCGACGGTGCGTCGAAGCGGCGTCTGGACCGGCTCACCGGCGAACTCGTCTGACCCGGTGGCCGTGGGTTCCACGGCCACCCCTGCGGCGGGCTCACCCTGTTACCCTGTCGGTGACCGGACGCCGTTCCCCCGTGCGTGCACGGGGCTGACTTCTTCGAGGAGCCGGATGCGCACCAGCGACGACCTCGCCACCTCCGGGACCACCACCGGCGGATTCTCCATCCGCCGCTGCCTGAACACGGCCGTGGAAACCTTCCTCACGAACACATGGGGATGGCTCGGATACGGGATCATCGCGATCCTGTTCGCACCGCCGACCCTCCGGAATGAGGACTCCGGAGGGTTCAGCGCGACCGCCGAATCGAGCGCCGGGGCAGTCATCAACGGTGCGATATCCACGGCGTTGTTCGCGCTCGGGTTCACCTTCATCATCCGGGCCGCACTCCGCGACACCGCAGGAAACGGGGACAACACCGACAGGGAACACGGAAACGCCTTCCCCGTACTGCTGCTGATCGGCGCCGCGTTCCTCACGGTCCAGGCGGCCGTGATCCACGTCACGGATCTCCTGGGACCGGAGTGGGCGCTCATCGACGGTCCTTGGTACTTCCGCCTACGGCTCACCGCCCTGATCATCACAGCCGTGAGCGTTCTGCTGCTGCCCTTTGTACTGTTCGCCCCGTTCTGCTGCAGCGCGGGCGCGACGGTCGGCGAGTCCCTCGCACGGGGCTTCGCCATGGGCCGGGCGCACTACCTCCGGCTCGTCGCACTGCTGCTCGTCTGCATCCCGGTCCTCATTGCCGGTGCGCTCGCGCTCGGGGTCGGGCTCCTGGTCTCGATCCCGGTGGCGATCCTCACCGTCGCCGCCGCCTACCGGACCGTGTGCGGAGAAACGAACGCCACGGGGGACGCCCGCGGGCCGGCGATCGAGCGTTAGGCGACACCCGCATGCCCTGTGTCGGCCACCTCCCACATCATGTGATGCAACACACAGTTGATGGCCCGTACGCTGGACAGGGTGGCTTCGCGGCGTCTACCACGACATTCCCGACGAACGGCCCGTAAACTTCCGATTACGCCCGACCAAACAAGACGGGGGTGTCCGTCGCCACATTCGATACCCCTCCGCATTCCGCGTTACATCAGTATCTTGGAGATCATGAACCCTCGGAAGATCGGCGTGACAGAAGTAGCACTGCGCGATGCACACCAGTCCCTGATGGCCACCCGCATGGCCATGGAGGACATGACGGGCATCTGCGAGGACATCGACAAGGCCGGGTACTGGAGCGTTGAGTGCTGGGGCGGGGCGACGTTCGACGCCTGCATCCGCTTCCTCAACGAGGACCCCTGGGAGCGGCTGCGCACCTTCCGCAAGCTGCTGCCCAACTCGAAACTCCAGATGCTGCTCCGCGGCCAGAACCTGCTCGGCTACCGCCACTACGAGGACATGGTGGTGGACAAGTTCGTGGAACTGTCCGCGGAGAACGGCATGGACATCTTCCGCGTGTTCGACGCCCTCAACGACCCCCGGAATCTCGAGCACGCCATGGCCGCGGTGAAGAACGTCGGCAAGCACGCCCAGGGCACGATCTGCTACACCGTCTCCCCGCTGCACACCGTGGAGGGCTACGTCGAACAGGCGGGACGCCTGCTGGACATGGGCGCGGACTCCATCGCCCTGAAGGACATGGCCGCGCTGCTCAAACCGCAGCCCGCCTACGACATCATCCGCGGCATCAAGGAAACCTACGGCGAGGACACGCAGATCAACGTCCACTGCCACTCCACCACCGGCGTCACCCTGGTGACCCTGATGAAGGCCATCGAGGCCGGCGCCGACGTCGTCGACACCGCGATCTCGTCGATGTCGCTCGGCCCGGGCCACAACCCCACCGAGTCCCTCGTCGAGATGCTCGAGGGCACCGACTACACCACCGGCCTCGACATGGAGCGGCTCATCACGATCCGCGACCACTTCAAGGAGGTCCGCCCCAAGTACGCCGAGTTCGAGTCGAAGACACTGGTGGACACCAACATCTTCCTCTCCCAGATCCCCGGCGGCATGCTGTCGAACATGGAGTCCCAGCTCAAGGCCCAGGGCGCGGGCGACCGCATCGACGAGGTCATGCGGGAGGTCCCCGTGGTCCGCAAGGACGCCGGTTACCCGCCGCTGGTGACCCCGAGCTCCCAGATCGTCGGCACGCAGGCCGTGTTCAACGTGCTCATGGGCCGGTACAAGGTCCTCACCGCCGAATTCGCCGACCTCATGCTCGGCTACTACGGCGAGTGCATCGGTGAGCGCAACCCGGAGCTCATCGAGCAGGCGAAGAAACAGACCAAGAAGGAACCCATCACCTGCCGCCCGGCGGACCTCCTCGACCCCGAGTGGGAGGAACTCGTCGAGCAGGCCGCGGCCCTCGAGGGAGCCGACGGCTCCGACGAGGACGTGATGACCAACGCTCTGTTCCCCGGCGTCGCCCCCGGATTCTTCACCACCCGCGACGAAGGCCCGAAGTCCGTCGGCAAGACGAAGGAACAGCTCGAGGCCGAGAAGCAGGCCGCCAAGGAGGGTGCCTCGGCCGTACGCGAACCGATCACCTACAGGGTCTCCGTCGGCGGCCGCAGCCAGACCGTCCGCGTCGAACCCGCGTAGAGCTCTCCCCCATCCCCCTGCACCACCCCAGCACGAAGGAGCACGATAGTCCGATGGCGCAAGACAACATGGACACCCGCCTGACCGAACTCGCCGAACGTCGGGCGAAGGTCTTCGCCGGCGGCGGAGAGAAGAAGATCGAGGCCCAGCACGAACGCGGCAAACTCTCCGCCCGCGAACGCGTCGACCTGCTCATCGACGAGGGCACCTTCCAGGAGACCGGGGCCTTCACCACCCACCGCTCCACCCACTTCGGACTGGACAAGGCGACCCTGCCCGCCGACGGCGTGGTCACCGGGTCCGGCGCCGTCTACGGCCGCCCGGTCCACGTCGCCTCCCAGGACTTCACCGTCATGGGCGGCTCCGCCGGTGAGGAACAGTCCAACAAGGTCGCCGCGATGATGCAGGCCTCCGCCACCACCGGCACCCCCTTCGTCCTGATCAACGACTCCGGCGGAGCGCGCGTCCAGGAGGGCATCGGCTCGCTCTCCGGGTACGGGAAGGTGTTCTACAACAACGTCCTGCTGTCCGGCCTCGTGCCGCAGATCTCCATCATCGCCGGCCCCTGCGCCGGCGGCGCGGCCTACTCCCCCGCACTGACGGACTTCGTCATCCAGACCCGCAAGGCCAACATGTTTATCACCGGCCCCGGAGTCATCAAGACCGTCACCGGTGAGGACGTCACCGCCGAGTTCCTCGGCGGCGCCGATTCGCACATGTCCAAGGCCGGCAACATCGACTTCATCGCCGAGGACGACGAGCAGGCCATCCTCATCACGCAGAAACTGCTGAGTTTCCTGCCGCAGAACAACACCGAGGAACCGCCGCTGGTCAACCCCGACGAAATCGTCGAATCCGACCCCTCCCTCCGCGACATCGTCCCCGTCGACGGCCGCCGCGGCTATGACGTCCGCGACGTCATCGGACGCATCGTCGACCACGGTGACTTCCTCGAGGTCCAGGCCGGTTTCGCCCGTTCACTGGTCGTGGGTTTCGGCCGCATGATCGGCCGGACCGTCGGGTTCATCGCCAACCAGCCCAGCGTCATGTCCGGCGTGCTCGACATCGACTCCTCCGACAAGGCCTGCAAGTTCATCCGCTTCTGCAACGCCTTCAACATCCCCCTGGTCACCCTCGTCGACGTCCCCGGCTTCATGCCCGGCGTCTCCCAGGAACACGGCGGCATCATCCGCCACGGCGCCAAGGTCCTCTACGCCTACTCCGCAGCCAGCGTCCCGAAGATTACCGTCGTCCTGCGCAAGGCCTACGGCGGCGCGTACGTCGCGATGTGCTCCAAGGACCTCGGAGCGGACAAGGTCTTCGCCTGGCCCACCGCCGAAATCGCCGTCATGGGAGCCGAAGGCGCCGTCAACGTCGTATTCCGCCGCGAGATCGCCGCGGCCGAAGACCCCGAGGCACGCCGAGCCGAACTCGTCCAGGAATACAGGGACACCTTCTCCTCGCCGTACATGGCCGCCAGCCGCGGACTGGTCGACGAGATCATCGATCCCGCCGACACCCGCCGGGAGATCGCCCACGCCCTCGAACTGCTGGCCAACAAGCGGGTCCACCGGCCCGCGAAGAAGCACGGCCTCGGACCGGTGTAAACCACGACCCCGCCCAACAGCACCCCGAACAACCCCGCACCCAGCCCACAGGAGAACACAGTGAGCGGCACCACCCCTAACCCCGCCGACCGGGACGACCTCGAAGGACGACTCAAGGTCACCGAGGACACGCTCAAGACCATGAGCAGGCGGATCGACCAGCTCGAGCGGGAACTCGACGAACTCCGGCGCCGCTCCGACGTCGAGATCCCCGACGACATCCTCATGGCGATCTCCGCCGCGGTGTCCGCCTACCTGGGTAACTCCGGCAAGGTCCGCGCCGTCCGTTTCCACCGGCACCGCACCTGGGCCCAGCAGGGGCGCCGCGCGGCCCAGATCCACCACCGCACCCAGATGTAACCTGACCGACCACACCCCTCCCGGGCGCACCGAACCCCGCGCCGTCGAAACCCAGCTGATCGCCCCAAAGGAGCACACCGCACATGAAACTCAAGGTCACCGTCAACGGCGTCGCCTACTCCGTCGATGTGGAGGTCGAGGAGGAGCAGCGGACCCTCGGTCCCGTGATCTCCATGGGCTCGAGCCCCGTCAACACCCCGGCGGCACCAACCACCGCATCCGTGCAGGGTGTGTCCTCGAACGCGGTCGTCGCTCCCCTGGCCGGCAGCGTGTCCAAGGTCCTGATCAACGAGGGCGACACCATCGAGCAGGGCCAGGTTCTCCTCGTCCTCGAGGCCATGAAGATGGAAACCGAGATCACCGCGCCCGCAGGCGGAACCGTCGCCTCCCTCCCCGTCGGTGTCGGCGAATCCGTGCAGGGTGGACAGGTGCTGGTGGAGATTGGGTAGGGCGGCTCGGGGTGAGACATTGAGCTGTTGAAATCTGGCTGAGAGGGTCGGGCTGCAATGCATGCAGCCCGACCCTCTCGCATTCACTTTCAGAAAATTGCCATGCCACGACCAATGTCTCAGGCCTCGCTCGATTGTTGGTCGTCGGTTTCGGCCGCATGATCGGCCGCACCGTCGGGTTCATCGCCAACCAGCCCAGCGTCATGTCCGGCGTGCTCGACATCGACTCCTCCGACAAGGCCTGCAAGTTCATCCGCTTCTGCAACGCCTTCAACATCCCCCTGGTCACCCTCGTCGACGTCCCCGGCTTCATGCCCGGCGTCTCCCAGGAACACGGCGGCATCATCCGCCACGGCGCCAAGGTCCTCTACGCCTACTCCGCAGCCAGCGTCCCGAAGATCACCGTCGTCCTGCGCAAGGCCTACGGCGGCGCGTACGTCGCGATGTGCTCCAAGGACCTCGGAGCGGACAAGGTCTTCGCCTGGCCCACCGCCGAAATCGCCGTCATGGGAGCCGAAGGCGCCGTCAACGTCGTCTTCCGCCGCGAGATCGCCGCGGCCGAAGACCCCGAGGCACGCCGCGCCGAACTCGTCCAGGAATACAGGGACACCTTCTCCTCGCCGTACATGGCCGCCAGCCGCGGACTGGTCGACGAGATCATCGACCCCGCCGACACCCGCCGGGAGATCGCCCACGCCCTCGAACTGCTGGCCAACAAGCGGGTCCACCGGCCCGCGAAGAAGCACGGCCTCGGACCGGTGTAAACGACGATCCCGCCCCACAGCGATCCGAACAAACAAAAACCCACATGTAACCCTACCGACCACACCCCTCCCGGGCGCACCGAACCCCGCGCCGTCGAAACCCAGCTGATCGCCCCAAAGGAGCACACCGCACATGAAACTCAAGGTCACCGTCAACGGCGTCGTCTACTCCGTCGATGTGGAGGTCGAGGAGGAGCAGCGGACCCTCGGTCCCGTGATCTCGATGGGCTCGAGCCCCGGCTGCACCGACCACCGCATCGGTGCAGGGTGTGTCCTCGAACGTGGTCGTCGCTCCCCTGGCCGGTAGCGTCGGCGAATCCGTCCAGGACAGACAGGTACTGATGGAGATTGTTTATTAATTGGTAGACTAATATAGACCCTTTTGGAAAGCGCTTACCAAAGATAACGCCAGTACATTTCGAAGCCCCCTCACTGTAGTTAAAACGACAAGCTAAAATCTGACAGATCGACTATAAAACCCATTTACGCAGGCACAACACAAGATACGAAACACCACTGGAAGAAAATGGCCCAAACTTTGTCAGATTAGAAAATTTTTATCCAGGACAATTTTTTATACTCGAAATCAGGAATAAGACGACCAAAATATTTCTAATTTTCATAGAAAACGAAACTGGTTTTACGTGCCATAAAAGCCCGAAAAGGATCCCTGCAAAATATACAGATGGCAGTACAAATACCCTACGAAGAAATGTTATATTCCAAAGAGTATAGAGATTTTACCCCACAATCAACCCCCAAGTCCATCAACTCCCAGCTTCCATGGACTATTCCTTCCATTTTCTGGAAGAAATTCCACTGCAAACCTAGAAGAAATCGGCTCCGGGTAGATATAAATATCACTAAGTTCAGCCTTGGTCCTAATCCACAGGTCAACTTCTTCTTTATATTTAGAAGGAACATTAATCAATAAGGGCTCTTCCAATAATTCTATCCTCCTCCCTCTTTTTTCAGAAATCGTATCGCCAACCAGTTTTTTAAGCCGATCTTTACCATCTTCTGGAGAAGCAGAACCAAGGCCTATTGTAGAAGTCGCATCATCCCGAACTGGACCGATAAGAAAACTGCCTCGCTGAATTCGCAATCGTGAAGTTACATATGGCGCTTTATAACGGAAAATCTCGCCCGTATTTATAATTTTTGTATAAACACTTTCGAAATCTGAATCATCAAATTGGTCTATACTACATTCTGGAGCCTCCAAAGCGAGGAGAACTCCATCCTCCGCTTTCGCGACCCCTTGCGATGCCATCAGTAGGGCAGTAAGAGGATCTACAGTCACATCAAGAAGTGGGGTAGCAACGAGGTTATGTTGCAGCAGAGCGAGAAGTGGAAGATCTGGAAGTCGGGCCCCATCCAACCGATCGAAACCAAATGCTCTCGCCTTCTTCAACAAATCTGTCGTGTATTTTATCACTAATTCATCGTTACTTCTTATATTTCCTTTTAATATTCTGGTATGCGCAGAAGGGGAAATAGGAAAGTGGCAAGACTGACCACGCCATAACGTCTGCGAATCACCATTGGATCTGCGGTAAAAACTAACTATCCCAATTGACCTTAAAAAGCGATTTACTTGAGTCGAGAGGCTGCCCTTTTTTTCAACAAAATCAAATGTGTTCCCATCGAGACGGTCTGACCTCAATAGCGGCGATGGAGAGGCACTTTTCTTATTTCCCATTTCGTTCATTCTGATTTCCTCAATCTAAAAATTGTCCTGCTTGGAAAAACCTATCTCGACAATATCCCCGATAGATACATAAGCGGCCGCTTTTTCGACAAACCACACCGAACGACACTAACTGTAACTATCGTATGATCACCTCCTTCGTACCACGAATCTACCACCCCAAGGAACCATGCGACAGCGCCTGAGATAAAGGGCACACCAATCTCCCCCCTGCGCTCAATTTCTACCCCCTCGAAACGGTCCTCGACATGCCGCGCAAACTGCACCGCCAGTTCGAGCTGATCCGAGGCGAGTACAGAGATACCGATCTCACGGCCGACAGCCAGGTGGGGCAATGACTTAGATTTTTTCTCGATGCACACGACGACCATCGCGGGTTCCAGAGACAGTGACGCGAAGGCACTGACCGTCAGCCCGATGTCCATCCCCTCGGAATGGGTGGTCACCACCGTCACCCCGGAGGGGAACGATCCAACAGCGGTGCGTAGTTCGAGGCCCGTTACCGTTTCAGTCATAGTCGCCTACTCTACCCCCTGTTTTCCGTACCTGAAGAGCACGGTAACTGGTTCAGTCAACGAAGAACCGACCGCCAAAGGGCGTTTTGGGCGAGTACGGTTCCCCTGGCATCTCCGGTGTCAAGGATGCAGACACCGGACACAAAAGAACCGCCGCCCCACCGGAACTCCCCCATCAAGGGGAAGAAACGGCGGGGTGGCGGTTCGTCGAACGACCGGGCGATCAGGCTCCGAAGTCCACCTGGAAGGCGGTTGCGTCGAGGTCAGCGCTGATGGCCTCGACGATCTTCTCCGGGACTTCGGCGTCGACGCGGAGGATCAGCGTCGCGCCCTCGCCGGAGGCGTCCTGCGACAGGGCCGCGGCGGCGATGTTGATGCCCTCGGCACCGAGGTGGGTGCCGACCTTGCCCAGTGCGCCGGGCTGGTCCGTGTAGTGGAGGAACAGGTTGCGGCCCTCGGCGCGCATGTCGAGTCCACGGCCGTTGAGGCGCACGATCTTCTCCACGCGGTCGAGACCTGCGAGAGTACCGACGACGGTGGCGGTGGAGCCGTCCGACGCAATGGCCTTGACCTCGACGGCGGAGCGGTGGCTGACGGCCTCGCTCTCGGTGTTGACGGTGACCTCGACGCCACGTTCCTCGGCGATGCGGGGGGCGTTGACGAAGGTGACCTGCTCGTCGATCATCGAGGAGAACAGGCCACGCATGGCGGACAGGCCGAGGGCGTCGACCTTCTCGGTGGACAGCTCGCCGCGTGCGGTGACCTCGAGGGCGACCGGGGCCGTGTCGAGGAGTTCGCCGGCGACGAGGCCGAGCTTGCGGGAGAGGTCGAGCCAGAGGGCGACCTCTTCACCGATGCGGCCGCCGGAGACGTTCACGGCGTCGGGGACGAACTCGCCGGCGAGCGCCTTGAGCACGCTGTCGGCGACGTCGGTGCCGGCGCGGTCCTGGGCCTCGACGGTCGAGGCACCCAGGTGCGGGGTGACCACGACTTCCCTGAGACCGAACAGGGGCGAGTCGGTGCAGGGCTCGGAGGAGTAGACGTCGAAGCCTGCGCCGCGGATCTGGCCGGAGGTGATGGCGTCGGCGAGCGCCTGCTCGTCGACGAGACCGCCGCGGGCGGCGTTGATGATGATCTGTCCCTTCTTGGCCTTGGCGAGCAGCTCGGCGTCGAACATGCCGGCGGTCTCCTTGGTCTTGGGGAGGTGGATCGTCACGAAGTCACTGCGGCCCATGAGGTCCTCGAGCTCGACGAGCTCAACGCCGAGCTGCGCGGCGCGCGCGGGGTTGGCGTAGGGGTCGTAGGCGATGACGGTGGTCTCGAAGGCGGCGAGGCGCTGGGCGAAGAGCTGGCCGATGTGGCCGAAGCCGACGATGCCGACGGTCTTGCCGAAGATCTCGACGCCCTTGAAGGAGGAGCGCTTCCACTCGCCGTCGCGCAGGGTGGCGTCGGCGGCGGGGATCTGGCGGGCGGTGGACAGCAGCAGCGAGATGGCGTGCTCGCAGGCGGAGTGGATGTTGGAGGTCGGGGCGTTGGCCACCATGACGCCGCGCTCGGTGGCGGCGGCGATGTCGACGTTGTCCAGACCGACGCCGGCGCGGCCGACGATGGTCAGGTTCTTCGCCGCTTCGAGGACCTCACGGTCGACGGTGGTCGCGGAACGGACGAGCAGGGCGTCGGCGTCGCCGACTGCGGCGAGCAGCTCGGGTCGGTTGGGTCCGTCGACCCAGCGCACCTCCACGCCGTCGCCGAGGGCGTCGACGGTGGACTGTGCGAGCTTGTCTGCGATGAGTACTACCGGGCGGCCATTCTGGCTCACGTTCTTACTCCTGGAGTGCTGGTTGCGTCCGCGTCCGGGCAGGCACGACCGCGTCGGCCCGGGGCGGGTCCACGCCGGCAAAATGTGGCGTGCGACTGCGCTTCAGTCTAGACCGTGCTGTCCGTGTGTCCACCGCGGGTACCCACGGCGGAACGTTTGGTGACACACAACACAGTTTCCCTCACCGAACCTGCGGCTCCGGTGCCTGCGAACCGGGCGTTCACTGGTAGCTGACGAACCAGGGGCGGGGGGTGATCTCCATCGTCTGCTCCGGGGTGAACATCGGGGTGTCCTCGTCGATGAAGTTCTTCCAGGCGATGAAGTAGCGGGGGTCCAGATCCTGCCGGAGTGCGTCGAAGGTGGCGAACTTGTCGCCGGCGGTTCCGTGTCCGTCGGCGTGCAGGACGAACGCGAGTTCCGGGTGCTCGAGGTCGATGGTCTCGCGGTCGCGGATCATCTGGAGCTGGAACTGGTGCAGCACGAACGCCTTCTGCGGGAGGTTGTTGTCCGCGGTGAGTTCGGCCAGCCAGTCGGCGACCTCGTTGACCTCCTCCGCCTGGACGTGGCCGACCTGCTGCAGCGGCACCTCGTCGGGGCCGAGTTTCCACTCGGCGTCGAGGGCCAGTCCGACGTTCGGGAGTTTCAGCAGGTCGGTGTAGATCTTCGCCTGGTCGATGAGCCGGGCGCGGCCGGGCTGGAGGTCGAGGACGGCGTAGCCGCCGGCGTCGGTGATGGCGTCGATGTAGGGCCGCAGTTCCTCCGGATCGGCCTCGTTGGAGTAGTCGCCGTCCGGCCCGGGTGAGCCGGAGGCGACGGTGGCGATGATCTCGAAGGCGGGGATGACGGGTTCCTCGGACAGCGGCGCGTATTGCGCGACGAGTTCGTTGAGGTGGGCGACGGATTCCCCGGGGGTCCGCTCCCCCATGATCCCCAGTGCTCCGCCGGAGGGGTGTCCGTAGTAGGCGACCATTCGCCGACCCGGGAACACGAGTTGTCCTCCACCGGGTTGTTCCGCGGTGACGGTGCGGGCCAGCTCCGTGGTGCGGGTGAAGTGTTCTGAGTCGCCGAACAGCTGGCCGAGTGCTATGACAGGCTCTCCGTCCAGACCTCGGATCAGCTCGAGGGAATGCTCGCTCACGCGGGGATCGGCGTATTCGAGGACCTCGACGTCCGCTCCGGCGGCGCGGGCGGTGGCCACGGCGGCGATCCCGGTGCCGGGGGCGGCGAGGACCAGCGGTGCCCGTCCCTTGTCCCGGTCGCGGGTGGGCAGCCGGTCGAGGTTCCCGCCGGACGGTGTCGGTGAATCCGGTTCGGTACCGACCGCTGTCTCCGTGCCGGTCGGGTTCTCCGCGCCGGTGTCCGCGACGACAGGGTCTTCCGCGGGGACCGCGCCGAGCAGGTCCCCGGCGTTGAGTGCGGTGATCTGGCCGAGGAGTCCGACGGGCGTGTTGTCCGGGGTGACGGGGTTCGGGGTTCTTCCGGTGAGCGCCTCGAATGCGGCGGGGGTTCCGTCGTCGGTGTGGACGGTGACGGTCTCCGGCAGCTCAACCGCGGCACCGCCGACGGCGAGGACCTCCCCTGCACCGAGTCGTTCGATCTCGGCGGCCAGTGCCGGACCGTTGGTCCCGGTGGCGGTGAGCAAGGGCAGCCCGGCGGCGAGGGCGATGCTCGCGCCACGCTGCTGCGCCGCGGGTTCCGGTGTCGCGATGACGGCGGCGGGCGCGTCGGGGAAGAACAGTTCACTGACCTCGATGCCGGAGCGGTCCACGTCGGACAGGACGCGCGGTTCGGTGCCGTAGCGCTCGGCGACGGGCTCCCGGCCCTGCGCCGGGGACGACTGTGCGTTGCTCTGATCGGATACCCGATCGCCGGATCCCTCGACGGAGCAGGCGATGAGCCCGGTGCCGGTGAGCACCACCCCGCAGAGGAGCGAGATCATGCGCCGCCGGTTCGGGGTCGGGGTGCTGCGGTCGTGGGGCATGGGGCTCAGTCGCCTCTCTCGTAGGATCAGTGCGGTCGCCTCAAAATACTAGGAGACGACCCTCTGCTTCTACCGTGCGGCCCCGCGCATCAGGAATCGGCGACCTGCGGATCCTCATCCCGGGAGGTGTCATCTTCCCCGGATTCCCCGGGGTGCGCTGCATCTTCCCCGTCACCGGCGGCACCGGCGTTGCCGGTGGTGGCGAACGCGTCGGGGCCCTCCTCCCCGCCGCCGAGGTTCGTCTCGTCGACGTCGTGGATCGCGCCCTTGCCCATCGCCTCCTCGATCATCTTGAGCAACCGGGTGCGGCGGTCGGCGAAGAAGTCGTCGGAGCAGGCGTTGCGGAGGACCCGCGGGTCGAGGAGATGGCTCGCGAGGACGGCGTCGAACTCGTCGTCGTCCATGAGCGACTTCGACTGCACGCGCGCGAGGTACCGCGCCGGCTCGGCGCCGTCCATGACCATCTCCGTCCGGCGGCTCAGGGGCGAGCGGTTGAGGACGCTGTCGGCGAGCATCTGGTTCACCCCGGTCCGGCGGCAGTACCGCGGCGGGAAGATCGGGTGGAATCCTTCCTCATCCTCCATGAGATTCCTGGCGTCGAACCGGTCGCCGGTGCGCCAGTCCCTGGCGCCGCGGCCCATGAGCAGGGCGTGGGTACCCTTCCAGACGCCGGACTCCGGGCCGACGCTGAGCAGCCGGGATTCGACGAAACGGGCGTCGCTGATGGATGCCGGCTCGGGCACCCCGGATTCCCCGTCGAGCGCGGCCCGCACCCAGGGGGTCACCTGGTTGACGTCCCTGCCGGTGCGGACGACGACGGAGGCGGACCCGTAGAGTTCGCCGAAGACGCCGGACCAGAACCACCGGTTGAGCCGGTCCACGGCCGCGCTGCAGCGGAACACCTCGGGGGTCTCACCGAGCAGGGAGAGGATCACCGCGAGCGGGGTGATCTGTGCCGCGTAGGGGATCCGGGTGGTGTCGGATATGCACCGTGCCTCCAGGAACTCGGCTGCCGCGATGAAGGCATCGACGGTGCGTTGCGCGGCGGGGGCGTAGTCCGCGAGGGTGAGCCGGAGGATGTCCTCGCGGTGTCCGCTAGCGTGTCCCTTCTCCGCGGTGGTCAGAAGGGTGACCGCGGTGAAGAACGCGGTGCGGTCGATACCGTCGAGGACGGGGTGCTCCCGCAGCGCCTCCTCGATATCCCGCCACGAGTCGGAGAGCCGGAAGGCGGGGTCCTCGCTGGCGAAGACGGCGGTGAGCAGGTCGACCACGTCCATCTGGAGTCCCGCCGAGTTGGCCTGGGAGAAGATCGAGCCGACGCCGCCCTGGGCGGTCTCCCGGTCGAGCCGGATGATCGGGACGGAGTACCGCACGAGCGGCTTGGCCACGGTGTTGTTGAAGCGCTTGACCCGCTCACGGGTGACGGCGTCCGCCCCCTCGACGAAGTCGAAGAGCATGTCGGTGCCCTCGTCCTCGAGCAGCGCGGAGACCGGAACCAGGCCGTGGGCGCGGGCGGTCTCCCGGTCCGGGATGCCGCCCGGGATCTTCGGGCCGTAGTGGGACTTGATCTCACCGTCCGCGTCGATGGAGAGCACCGCCTCGTCGGGCATGATGTCCTCGGACACGGCCTTGTCCACGTCGACGTAGAACCGGCGTCGGATGCGCTTGTTGCGGAAGTCGACGGTGTCGACGAGTCCGTCGCCGCGCAGACAGTGATAGAGGGTGGTGAGGCGCTGCTGTCCGTCGAGGATCAGCATGCCCGGGTTCCGCCCAGTGTCCGGCGCCCCGGCGAGCGGACGGGGGCGGAACCTCATCGGTTCGTTCCGGGTGTCCAACGCCATGAGGCAACCGATCGGGTAGCCGCGCAGCACCGTCACGATCAGGGACCGGATGCGGTCGACGTTCCAGCTGTAGTCCCGCTGGAAGTCGGGTAGTTGGACGTCGCCGCGGTCGATGCGGGCGAACAGATCGGTGAGGTCGTAGCTCGGTGTGGTGAAACCCATGTCGACGACTCTATCGGGCTTTGTCTACATGTGCGCTACCGGCGTGTGAAACCCCGGTGACGGAACCGTGTCCGTCCCGGGGCCGGGGTGTGGGGTGCGGAGCCGGGCGTCAGTCGTGGACGTCCGCCTCGTGATCGGCGTGGTGCGCGGTTTCGATCTGGATCGTGGCGTGGGTGACGCCGACCTTCTCCAGGCTGCGGTTCGCGATGTCGAGGACGTCGCAGCCGGACTCGACCCGGTCCGGATCGATGACGAGATGGCAGGTTGCGATGAGTTCGCTGCCGTCCATCGTCCACACGTGGAGATCGTGGACGGTCTCGACACCGGGGATCTCCGCCAGTGTCCCGCGGATCTCGTCGAGGTCGACGTTCCCGGGGACCCGTTCCATCAGTACCCGGGTGGCGTCGAGGAGCAGGCGCATCGACCGGGGGAGGATGATCCCGGCGATGACGACGGAAGCGATGGTGTCGGCGAGGATGAAGCCGGTCGCCCGGACGATGAGGCCCGCGATGATGACGGCGACCGAGCCGAGCATGTCCGAGAGAACGTGGAGGTAGGCACCGCGCATGTTCATGCTGTCGTGCTGGCGGCGGACGAGCAGGAGCGCGGAGCCACCGTTGGCGACGAAACCGATGACCGCGACGATGAGCATCATCGTCGTGTCGATGTGCCCGTGTCCGCCGAGTCGCTTGATCGCCTCGACCACGATCCAGATCGAGATCGCCCCGACGGAGAGCGCGTTGACGGCCGCAGCGATGACCTCGATGCGGCGGAACCCGAAGGTGGCGGAGGACGTGGCCGCCCGCCTGCCGATGAGGATCGCCACCAGGGCGATGACCAGGCCCGCCGAGTCGGAGAGCATGTGGGCGGCGTCGGCGAGCAGCGCCAGGGAGCCGGACAACAGGCCGAAGATGACCTCCGCGAGGAAGATCGTGGTGGTCAGGACGATGACGCCGATCAGCGCTTTGAGGGATTTCGGCGCGTGGGCGTGCGCGTGTCCGCTGTGACCGTGATCATGTCCGTGGCCGTGGTCGTGTCCGGAGTGATCGTGCCCGGCGTGGTCCTCCCCCTGACCGTGGTCGTGCCCGTGGTCGTGCATCCCGGGATCATGTCCGGCGCAATCGTGGCCGTGTTCATGACCGTGTTCGTGATGGTCCCCGGTTCTCGTGCTCTCGCTCATGTCTTGAACACTAGTCCTGCAGACCCCTTATTGAAACCTTATTGAAAACGTGTTGGCGTTAAGCAGCGGAAACAGCTGCCAAATCCGGGACATTTTCGAATGTGGCGGCACGTAAAAGGCCTTTCCACATGGGCAAAGAACTAAGTGTCGACTTACCTGAAACGAATTCCGGTTACTTTTGTATCACCTCGGGAACACCCCCGAACTCCACCCCCGATACACAGCCACTCCCGGATCCGCGGCGGGGATGGCTCCACGGACCGGACCACGGCCCGGTGACACCGCCACTGGCGTACCCCGGCGCCCCATCTCACCGGGCAACGTGATCCGCGGCGCCAGGAACCCCACCGCACCGTCGTGTGTACATGACGGTGCGGTGGGGTTCAGTGACCGTTCGACCGGATGGATCAGTGGGGGTTGATCACGCGACCCCAGGTGGACTTGTTGCCCCAGATGTTCTGACGCAGACCCTCGAGTTGCAGGACCTGCGAGTGGTCGACGAACAGGTTGCACTCGTTGCCGTAGTTCTTGACGTACCACTCGAACACGGGACCGTCGGCGGCCTCGAACATGACGTTCTCGAGACCGAGACCGTTGATGATGGAGGCGGCGGCGCCGGTGTTCCACTCCCGGACGTTCTCGGTGATGCCCTCGGACTCGATCATGATGATCGACGCCCCGGCGTCGAGCGCGCGCTTGCCACGGTCGATGAGGTCCCCGATGTCCTTGGCCCCCTCAGCGGCGAGTTCGGCCTCGGAGGAGTCGCCACCGGAGCCGATCTGGATACCCAGCTCGGGCTTGGCCTTCAGGCCGGCCTTGACGACCTTCTCCACGAGCCGCTCGAGGCCCGAGGTCGGGAGCATGATGAAGCCGGTCGAGATCTCGATGACGTCGAAGCCGACCTCCTTGGCTTCCTTGAGGTAGTGGTCGACGGCGTCGTCGCCGTAGCGCAGGACCGTCTCGATCCAGCCGCCGGAGGAGACGTAGGCGTCATTCTCGTGGGCGATGTCGGAGAACTTGCGCACCTGCTCGGTGGGGCACAGCGCGAACGAGCCGCCGGCCCACTTGATGCCGTCCACCCACTGGCCGGCCATGTCGAACACGTCCTGGAGGTGACGGGTGCCGAAGGTGTCGTAGTACGGGGCGCGGACCTCGGTCATGCCGTAGGAGCGGGGCTTGGCGGGTCGCTTGGCGCGGGGGACGAAGTTGAAGGAGACGTCGAAGTCGATTGCGTTGGACATGGTGGTGCCTTTCTGTCGGTGGTGCGGTGTCAGGAGCGGGTCGTGGAGACCCGGGCCAGCAGGTCGGTCAGCTCGGAGATCTCGGCGACCTCATCGAGCCGGTGGACGGTGTCGCAGATCTCGGTGCGCAGGGCCTCGTCGGTGAAGGGCTCGGCCAGTGCGGTGAACTTCGCCACCGCGCCGTCCCAGTCGAGCGGCTGGGAGTGGAAGCCGTCGTAGGCGGATTCCACGGCGTGGTACTCGGTACCGTCGTTCATGACGATGACGAGGTCGGCGGGCATCTCGTTCGGGAAACGGTCGGAGAACTCGTCCGACGGGGTGATGGTGACTTTGCCCATGAGCGTCTGCACGTCGTCGGCGACGATTCGCTTCGCCTCGTACTGGGCGGGGTTGAGCTCCCCGTCGAGAATCGTCACGGCGAGCATCCACGGTAGGGAGTGGTCGGCCTCCTCCTTGGTGCGAATGGAGCGCTTGTCGCCCTCCTCACCGCCGCCGATGATGGAGTAGGCGACGTCGAAGGTGGTCAGACGCACCTCCCTGATCTCGGCGGGATCGAAGTCGTGCTTCCCCTTGAGCTCCAGGGCAGCCTCGAGGGCGGACTGGGAGTGGATCTCGGCGTTGTACTTCTTGATGATGGTGCGGGTGACGGACTCGAGGTCCTCCTTCGACCAGTCGAGCTCGTAGTCGCCTGCGAGCGCCTTGAAACCCTTGTTGCCCTCGAACACGGCCTCGGGCCCGGTGATGCCCTTGCCTGCGAGGAGGGCGTAGAACATGCCCTCCTTGGAGGTGTGCGGGTAGGCCAGCCCCTTCCAGTGGGAGAGGTTGCCGGTGCGGGTGACGCGGAGCGCGACGTTGGCGGTGGCGGTCATGGCGGCCGCGTTGGCGATGCCGTCGGCGTCCAGGCCGAGGGCGAGCGCGGCGGACGCGCCGGCCGCGAAGGCGCCCTGGGTGGTGTGGTCGAAGCCGAGCGCGCGCACCGGCGCGACGTCGGAGAGCCGGGTGTGGATCTGGTAGGCCACGGCGAAGGCGGTCAGGAAGTCCCGGCCGGATGCGCCGGCGACCTCGGCCGCGGCGAGGACGGCACCCATGTTGTCCGAGGGGTGGTTGGTCTCCCCCTTGGCGAGGTACGCGTCCATGAAGTCGAGGTATCGGGACGCCGCGGAGTTGTGGAATGCCGCGAGGTCGGCGGCCGTCTTTCCGCCACCGATGAGGGTGGCCTGTCCGTTGCCGCCGAGATCGTCGTTGAGCGAACGGATGGCGACGAGAACGTCGGAGTCCAGCGCGCCGACGGCGACGCCGAGGGTGTCGAGGACGCGGATCTTCAGCTGCTCCAGCGCCTCGGGTGACATCTGCTCGAGTCTGGCGTTGGCGGCGAAGTCCGCCATCTGCTGCACTTCGGTGCGGTTCGTGGTCACGGGGTACATACCTTTCTGGTGGGGCAGCCTCGGGCGGGCCGGTCATCCGTCCCGCACCCCACACTGTTTCGGAAGGCTACCCTTACAGTACGAGCGTTCTGTTAACTGTCAACGCCCCACACGGGCACCACCGATCCCGCCACGTAATCCCCGCCCCGTACCGCGTCACCTCGCGCCCGGGGGGCATCTCATCTGGTCAAACACCCCCCGATCACCCCGATCCCCACCCGGCCCGACACCGGATACCGGACGACGCCGCAGCGGTACCCGCGCCGTCAGTACTGCATCCGCACCCCGTACCATGGACAATTCAACGGACGTGAATGTCGTGTGCCGCCGACACCAGCCCCCCTGCCCGCCGAAGACGCCGCAACGCGGCAGGTGCCAGTACCGCACCCCGGACACCCCCGAACAGCCCATTACTCCAGCATTCCGCGGAAGTGGAAATCGAAACCCTGAATCACCCCCTTTTTCTGCCCCCACACGATCGCTCCATCCTTCACGTCGCGCTCCGGCCGGGTTCGGGGAACGCGGCGGGAGCGGAAGAGAAGACCCGCCCGCCAACCGTCGTGGACGGCTGGCGGGCGGGTCGGACACTCCTGCGCCGGGAACGGCCCGGTGGTGGATCAGGCGGTGGCGTCGAGCGGGTTCTTGACCCAGCTCATCAGATCACGCAACTTGACACCGGTCTTCTCGATGGGGTGCTCGGCGATCTTCGCACGCATGCCCTCGAGCTCCTTGTTGCCGCCCTCGACATTGGCGAGGAGGCGCTTGACGAAGCTGCCGTCCTGGATGTCCGAGAGGACCTCCTTCATGCGCTCCTTGGTGCCCGCATCGATGATGCGGGGACCTGCCACGTATCCACCGAACTCGGCGGTGTCGGAGATCGAGTAGTTCATGTTGGCGAGGCCGCCCTCCCAGATGAGGTCGACGATGAGCTTCATCTCGTGGAGCACCTCGAAGTAGGCCATCTCGGGGGCGTAACCGGCCTCGGTCAGAACCTCGAAGCCCTGCATCATCAGGGACTCGAGACCACCGCAGAGCACGACCTGCTCACCGAAGAGGTCCGTCTCGGTCTCCTCGCGGAAGGTGGTCGGGATGACACCGGCGCGGGCACCTCCGATGGCAGCGGCGTAGGACAGCGCGAGGTCGTGACCTTCGCCCCGGGGGTCCTGGTCGACGGCGATGAGGCAGGGAACGCCCTTGCCGTCGACGAACTGACGGCGCACCAGGTGGCCGGGGCCCTTCGGGGCGACCATGGCGACGGTGATGCCGTCGGCCGGCTCGATGAGATCGAAGTGGATGTTCAGTCCGTGACCGAAGAAGAGGGCGTTGCCGTCGACGAGGTTGGGCTCGATGTCCTCGGTGAAGATCTGGGCCTGGGAGGTGTCGGGGGCGAGCAGCATGATCACATCGGCCCACTCGGAGGCTTCAGCGTTCGACTTGACCTCGAAGCCGGCCTCACGGGCCTTCACCGCGGACTTGGAGCCGTCGCGGAGGCCGATGCAGACCTCGACACCCGAGTCCCGCAGACACTGCGCGTGGGCGTGTCCCTGGGAACCGTAACCGATGATCGCGACCTTGCGGTTCTGGATGATCGACAGGTCGGCGTCATCGTCGTAGAGAACTTCAATTGCCATGGTGCTGTGTGTTCCTTTTCCTCGAATTGAGATGTATCGGTCGAAAAACGCATCGGATGCGATGTGTTCCAGCTTAGATGTTCATTCCCCGTGTGCAGCGGCGGGTGTGCCGGATGGGGCGGTTGTGCGCGGAACCCCGTGGACTGTGGAGGTACCGCATGGGGGCATACGGAGGGGATCGACGTCCGGGCTCCCCGTCGGGGTCAGCGTCCGCTGGCGGGGGCCATGGTCCTGGGGCCACGGCAGAGGGCGATCTCACCGGACTGGATCATCTCACGGATGCCGAACGGGGCGAGGACGTCGAGAAGCGCCTCGAGCTTCCCCGGGGTTCCGGTCGCCTCGATGACCACGGCGTCGGGAGAGACGTCGATGACCCGCGCCCGGAAGATGTTCGCGGCGTCGACGATCTGCGGCCGGTTGCCGGCATCCGCGGATACCTTGACCATCATCAGCGCCCGGGCGACGGTGCTCTCCTCCGGGAGACGGACGACCTTGAGCACGGGGATGAGCTTGTTGAGCTGTTTGGTGATCTGCTCAATCGTGTGCTCATCGCCCAGTTCCCCGTCGATGACGATGGTGATTCGGTTGATGCCGTCGACGTCGGTGATCGCGGAGACGATGGATGCGATCGGGTAGCCACGACGGGTGAACAGTCCCGCGATCCGCGAGACGATTCCGTCGACGTCCTCGACGAGGACTGACAGGATGTAGCGGTTCTTCGGGAACATCAGTTCTTCTCCTCGGTGTGCTTGGCGGCGTCGTTCGCGTTGCCTTCGATGGCCTTCTCGACGTCAGCCAGGGCAGTCGCCGCCGAGTCCTCGTCGAACAGCGGGCGCAGATCCTTGGCGTACTGGATGTCGGAGTTGGAGTGCCCTGCGGCGACCATGGGCCAGACCTGTGCATCCTCCCCGACGATGAAGTCGATGACGACGGGACGGTCGTTGATCTCTCGGGCTCTCCGGATGGCCGGGATCACGTCCTCCTCACGGGTGACACGGATCGCCTCACAGCCGAGGGCCTCGGCGAGTTTGACGAAGTCGGGCACGTACTCGCCCTGGTTCCG
Source organism: Corynebacterium antarcticum (assembly GCF_016595285.2). Classification (NCBI taxonomy): domain Bacteria; kingdom Bacillati; phylum Actinomycetota; class Actinomycetes; order Mycobacteriales; family Corynebacteriaceae; genus Corynebacterium; species Corynebacterium antarcticum. The sequence goes on along the minus strand of NZ_JAENIP020000003.1, from coordinate 399,436 downwards.
CAGTCGGGTGTTGGAGTAGCGCCCCCCGTAGAACAGGGTCTGCCACTGACGGACCATACCCAGGTTCCCGTTGTTGATCAGCGCGACCTTGATGGGGAACCCTTCGACGGCGCAGGTGACGAGCTCCTGGTTGGTCATCTGGAAGCAGCCGTCGCCGTCGATCGCCCAGACCTCCTTTTCCGGCATACCGGCCTTCGCACCCATCGCCGCGGGTACGGCGTAACCCATCGTCCCGAGACCACCCGAGTTGAGCCAGGTACGGGGGTTCTCGTAGTCGATGAACTGGGCCGACCACATCTGGTGCTGACCGACGCCGGCACAGTAGATGGCATCCGGCCCGACCTCCCCGGACAGTGCGTTGATGACGTACTGGGGAGAGATTGTGCCGTCACCACTACTCGTCCAGCCACGCGGGAACCGGTCACGGAGCCCGTTCAGGTAGGAGACCCAACGGTCGATTGCCGGAGGATCCAGTTCAAGCTTGCGGTACATGGTCAGCAGAGCGTCCAGGACCTCGCGGGCGTCCCCGACGATCGGGACGTCGGCGTGGCGGATCTTCGAGATCTCGGCCGGGTCGATGTCGGCGTGTATCACCTTGGCGTCCGGGGCGAAGCTGTCGAGGTCACCGGTCACCCGGTCATCGAAGCGCGCACCGATGGTGATGAGCAGATCGGAGCGTTGCATGGTGGCAACCGCCGAGACGCTGCCGTGCATCCCCGGCATACCCATGTGCTGCGGGTGACTGTCAGGGAATGAACCCAGCCCCATGAGTGTGGTGACGACCGGTATTCCGGTGTATTCGGCGAAGGCGAGCAATTCAGCGTGCGCATCGGCCTTGATGACACCACCACCGATGTAGAGGCAGGGGCGCTCGGAGGCTGCGATCATCCGGACCGCCTCCTCGATGCGGCGGTGGTGCGGGGTGGTGACGGGCTTGTATCCGGCGAGCGACATCTCGGGCGGCCAGACGAAGTCGCACATGGCGTTCTGGACGTCCTTCGGGACGTCGATGAGAACGGGCCCCGGCCGACCGGTGGAGGCGAGATGGAAGGCCGCGGCCACGGCGGCGGGGATCCGGTTCGGGTCCGTGACCATGTAGTTGTGCTTGGTCACCGGCATCGTGATGCCGCGGATATCGGCCTCCTGGAAGGCGTCGGTGCCCAGCAGGGTGTGGCCGACCTGACCGGTGATGGCGACGACGGGGACCGAATCGAGGTGTGCGTCGGCGAGAGGCGTGACGAGGTTCGTCGCACCGGGGCCGGAGGTGGCGATGCACACACCGACTTCACCGGACGCCTGGGCGTATCCCTCTGCGGCATGCCCGGCGCCCTGCTCGTGCCGGACGAGGACATGCCGGACCTTCTCCGAGGAGTAGAGCGGATCGTACAGCGGCAGGATCGCACCGCCCGGAATTCCGAATACGACATTCACCCCGAGTTCCTCGAGTGAGCGGACGATCGCCTGCGCTCCGGTCATACGCTCGGGGGCGGACGGTTCTGCGTCCTTCGCCAGCATGGCGGGACTGGGATGATGACGAGCTGCCACGTTCACGACGTCGGGCTCCTTTTGGAATGGTCTCGGTGAAATACGATCAGGCGGGTACTGGCGCCGCCCCCGGCACCGGGAGTGCCGGCGGTTGTTTTCGGGGACAACAGGGGCGAGAATGAACAAAACCCCCGTTCACTCACCGTCTGTGCGGTGGTGCCGAGGGCGTTTGACTTCACGACTTGTACGGCCGCTACGGCAAACGCCGGCTGCTTACGGGTACAAGTCGAATGTTGGTCATGTCACGAGATGTTACACAGGCCCCGGTAGGTTACGGCAACTTACGCCACCCCATCCCATACCCCCGTCCACGTGATGGGACGGGACCCGTTCCAGCGGAACACCGTGCCACCAGTGATTCGGGGCACAAACCCCGATCCTTCCGGTCGACGCCACTCCATGGCCCAGGGGTGAGAAATCACCCACCACTCCGACGCTGAAGCCACCCCGTCAACCGCGTTACCCTGTTCCCCATGCCGTCCTTCCCCCTCTCCTACATTCTGTCCAGTTGGTGGCAGTGGATCATCGACCCCGGTATCGAACTCGCCATCCTCGTCGTCCTCGCGTTCCTCGTGCCCAGGGTCGGGCGTCTCACGATCCGGCTCATCACCCGTCGACTCGATCCGGCGGAACAGGAGTCGAAGCAGCGTCTGGCCATAGTCGGCACCGCCGTCTACCTCGTCCAGCTGATCACCTACTTCTTCCTCTCGATCGCCGCGCTCAAACAGCTCGGCGTCCCGCTGGCCGGCGCCGCCATTCCCGCGACCGTGATCTCCGCGGCGGTCGGTCTCGGTGCCCAGTCGATCATCGCCGATTTCCTGGCCGGGTTCTTCATCATCTCCGAGAAACAGTTCGGTGTCGGCGACTGGGTCAGGTTCCAGGGCCCCGGGATCGACGTCGAGGGTGACGTCATCCAGATCACGATGCGGGCCACGCGTGTACGCACCCTCGCCGGCGAAACGGTGAACATCCCGAACTCCACCGCCCGGGTCTGCATCAACCACTCCAACTACTGGGCCAGGGCCGTCGTCGTCATGCCCATCCCCCTGCTCGGCTCCGACTCGATCGACGACGCCGTCAAACGGTCCACGGACGCGACGCTCCGCGCACTCGAGCAGCCGGGTATCGCCAGGGACGTCACCGGTGAACTCGACGTCCACCCCGCTGTGGGGGTCGAGGAGCCGAACACGGTCGGCATGCCCTGGATGGTGAACATGCGCTTCATCGTGCAGGTCAATCCCGCACGCCAGTGGGCCGTCGAACGCGCGATCAGGACGAAGATCATCGAGGAGTTCTGGAAGGAGTACGGTTCCGCGACAACCATCTCCGGAGCCGTCCGCAACACCCTCGACGCCGACGCGCCCCTGCTCGAACGGGCACTGACCCGCTCCCCGCTCATCGACGTCGACTACGCTCCCGAGCCTGCGGCGCAGACCGACACCGGAGACATCACGGACAGCGGTGAGGGCCACACCGCGGTGAAGGGCTCCGGTTCCACCCGGGCAGCCGCAGGCGGGGGAACCCCCGGGGCAAGCGAGCACCGGGCCGAGCGCGCTGAATCCGAGAGTGCCCGGTCCCGTTCCGATGTCTCCACCAGTGATCCGTCCGATACCGGTTCCCCGGCTGATCCGGACGGTGAGGAACACCCCGTGCTGTCCCCGTCGGCCATCGACTCGACCGGCTGGCGGAAGCTCGTCTCATTCGGGGGACGGGTGCGGCCCTCCACGACGGGACTCTGTGTCGCCCTCGTGGCCCTGCTCTTCTTCAAGGGCTTCACCCTGGATCCGACGGATGTCGCCGCCGAGGCCGAGGACATTCTCCCCGCCCCGACAACGAAGGTCACCTCATCCGACGAGACAACACCACCATCGTCTCTGACCGGCGTGGTTCCCTCCCCCGATAGCCGGCCGACCCAGGGATCCCCCACAACAGCATTCCGCCCGACCGGGGAATCGGGTGCGACCCCCACGACCTCGACGGCTTCCCCGACCTCCGGCGCGGCCGGTCCCACGGGCCGAACGGGCGACGGCGGCACCCGGACGACGGTCAACCGCTGACCCCGAGGTGACTGCGGTACCGGCCATTCAATAGAATCGGCAGGTATGTCCTCCACGAGCCCCGACGCTGATCCCGACACCGGCGACAACACCGACGGAGCCACCGGCACGCCCCCGGTCACCGCCACCGTGTTCCGGCCCGACCGGACACACCTCCTGGGTGCCGGCCTGATGCTGCTGACCAGCCTGCTCACGGTGGGAGCCGCACCGAAGTTCCTGTTCTGGATTCTGCTGCTCCCCTTCTTCTACGCCTACTGGGCCCTGAGATCACGCACCACCGTCGATGCACGCGGCATCACCGCCACCCATGCGTTCTCGGCGGAGCAGAGCGTCAGCTGGGAGGACTTCGCCGGAATCCGTTTCGGGACAGGCAGCTCCCACGCCCGTTCTCACGACGGGCGGGAATTCACCCTCCCCGGAGTATCCTTCAACACGGTGCCTGACCTGTCGGCCGCCTCGGGAGGCAGGATCCCCGACGTCATCGCCGCAGGCCGTAACGCCGCGGACGACAAAGTCGTGGTGATGCGACGGGACGGCCACCAGATCGTCAAGACCCGGGAGGAGGCGACCCGGGAGATCCTCGCAGCACAGGAGGAGCTCGAGCAGGCGAAGAAGGAGCGTGCCGCAGCGAGACGACACAGCGGCATGGAACCCGGCGGCTGGTACCGGACAGACGCCGGGGGCAATCCCATCATCGGGGAGCAGGGCGAAACCCACCCCGGTGACGCCGACGGAGACAATCGCTCCGGCGACTCCTGAATCAAGAATCAAATCGAACAGCCACCATTTTCCTTTCCACGGACACCCTGACCCGCCCTGACAAGCAGAAGACAGCCCCCATGATCCCCTTACGCTCAAGAGTCACCACAGTCGGTCGCAACGCCTCCGGTGCCCGCGCCCTCTGGCGCGCCACCGGAATGAAGGACAACGACTTCGGTAAACCCATCGTCGCCATAGCGAACTCCTACACGCAGTTCGTCCCGGGCCACGTACACCTGAAGAACGTCGGCGACATCGTCGCCGAGGCCATCACGGCCGCGGGCGGTGTCCCGAAGGAGTTCAACACCATCGCCGTGGATGACGGTATCGCCATGGGCCACGGCGGCATGCTCTACTCCCTGCCCAGTCGCGAGATCATCGCGGATGCGGTGGAGTACATGGTCAACGCGCACACCGCTGATGCACTGGTGTGCATCTCCAACTGCGACAAGATCACCCCGGGCATGCTCAACACGGCCCTCCGACTGAACATCCCCACCGTCTTCGTCTCCGGTGGACCGATGGAGGCGGGCAAGGCGGTCGTCGTCGACGGCATCGCACACGCTCCGACGGACCTCGTGACGGCCATCTCCGCGTCCGCGAACGAGGGCGTCGATGCGCCGGGGCTCTCCCGGATCGAGGCATCCGCCTGCCCGACCTGTGGTTCCTGCTCCGGTATGTTCACCGCGAACTCCATGAATTGCCTGACCGAGGCACTCGGTCTCTCCCTGCCCGGTAACGGTTCGACACTCGCGACGCACAAGGCCCGCCGGCAGCTGTTCACCCGAGCCGGTGAAACAATCGTCGAACTGTGCCGTCGCTACTACGGAGAGGAGGACACCTCCGTCCTGCCCAGGTCCATCGCGACCAGGCACGCCTTCAACAACGCGATGTCGCTGGACATGGCCATGGGTGGCTCGACGAACACCGTGCTGCACATTCTGGCCGCGGCACAGGAGGGCGAGGTCGACTTCGACCTCGCAGACATCGACGATCTCTCCCGCAGAGTCGGTTGCCTGTCGAAGGTGTCCCCGAACTCCAACTACCACATGGAGGACGTCCACCGCGCCGGCGGCATCCCCGCCATACTCGGGGAACTCCACCGTGGTGGACTGCTCCACGACGACGTCCATTCGGTGCACTCACCGGATCTGCAGTCCTGGCTGGATGCCTGGGACATCCGGGGCGGGAAGGCCACGGACGAGGCGATCGAGCTGTTCCACGCCGCCCCGGGCGGTGTGCGGACGACCGAACCATTCTCCACGGAAAACCGCTGGGATTCCCTCGACACCGACGCGGTCAACGGCTGCATCCACGACGTCGAACACGCCCACACGGTCGACGGTGGCCTCGCGGTCCTGCGGGGCAACCTCGCACCCGACGGCGCAATCATCAAGGCCGCCGGCATTGATGAGGAGCTGTGGCACTTCTCCGGACCCGCCCGGGTCGTGGAATCCCAGGAGGAGGCGGTCTCCGTCATTCTCAAGAGGGAGATCCAGCCCGGTGAGGTTCTCATCGTCCGTTACGAGGGCCCCTCGGGCGGACCGGGTATGCAGGAGATGCTGCACCCGACGGCCTTCCTGAAGGGTTCGGGTCTGGGCAAGAAATGTGCGCTGATCACCGACGGTCGATTCTCCGGAGGTTCCTCGGGCATCTCGGTCGGTCACGTCTCCCCCGAGGCTGCCCACGGCGGACTCATCGGTCTGATCCGGGACGGCGACACCGTCACCATCGACATCCATCAGCGTCTGCTCTCCCTGGATGTCGATGACGCCGAGATCGAGCGTCGTCGCGAGGAGATGAACGCCTCCGAGAGGCCGTGGCAGCCCGTCAACCGCCAGCGCACGGTGAGCAAGGCCCTGCGTGCCTACGCGAAGATGGCCACCTCCGCGGACAAGGGCGCGGTCCGTCAGGTCGACTGACACCAGACGGTCGGATGCGGGGAAGGTGGGCCCCGTCAGCTTCCGGGGACAACGCGGCCCGATTCTGGGTGGCTCCGGTCGGGACGGTGGTCTGGCTCGGTGATATCCCCGCAGCCACCGGCGCGCTTTCCCGACTGTTTCCCGTGGGTCCTGGGCCAGGCGTACAGGAACCCGGTGGTGTGTTGAAACTCCGTGCCCCGACAGGATGGAGCCGCTCCGCCGCAGCTGCGCGGTCTCTCGACCTCGCGGATCGGGATGTCGCTCCGGGTACGGGCTGAACCGCTCCATGAAGGCGCAGCCCGCGCAGGAACGCGGCGGTCCCCCACCTTGTGCCGGTGAGCGACCGCCGCGGAAAACCGACTCTGTGCCGGAAGCGTTCGTCGAGATCTGTCTTCAGGCGGTGAACGGGTAGGCACCGCCGGTGACCAGCCACCAGAGGCCGATAGCACAGCCGATGCCGATCAGCGCGAAGACGATGGAGCTCCACAGCGGACGACGGGCCCAACTGCGACTGAAGTCCAGGGAGACGCGGCCTGGGCCGGTGAGCTGGAGTCCGACTGCGATGACGGTCATCAGGACCGCGAAGCGGACCCCGTCACCCCACTGGAAGGGGTTGACCGGGGTGGCTCCGATGTTGATCTGGTGGAGAGCGAGGAACGCGGTGACCACGGTGGCGAGTGCCGCCGCGAGCGGGGTGACGAGGCCGAGAACCAGGAGGATGCCTGCGGCGAGCTCCACCCCGGGTACCGCGATGGCTAGGGAGCCCGCGAACTCGTAGCCCGAGAACTGCTCCTCGAGCGCCGCGATTCCGCCGCCGGCACCGAGCCGGAAGAACACGGACACCGAATGGAGGATCAGAGCTGCACCGAAGAAGAGTCGGATGAGGAAGAGCCCGAAGTCCATCGTGCCGCGCTTCGCTTCCGGTTCATCCTCTTCAATCTGATCCCCGGTGTAGCCCGCGTCGACGGGAACTGACTGGGTCGGGATCTGCTGCACCGGTGCCGGGGTGCCGGTCATCACCGGCATCGTGGTCGTGGGCTGTTCCGTGGCGAAGTCAGAGTCAGCGTAACCCTGTTCCGGCTGCGCGGAACCCGGTTCCCGGACGTGTTCGGGGGACGGGGACGGGAACACCGCGGTCGCGGAGTCCTCCGCTCCGGCACCGATGGACTGTGGGGCGGCACGACCGGCTCGGTCGTAAACGGAGTCACGGGTATTCTCGGGTGAGGACCCCGGAGGGGCGTAGGTGGGGATGTCGTTGTCGTCGAAGTCGCCGGGTACCGCCCGGTCGGGACGGGGGTCATTGTTGTCGCTCATACCTTGCACAGTATGTGAGCCTCAGGACTTTTGCCGGTAACCTCCTCGGGCGCGTCGGTATTTCGGGGCACTCCCACCCGAGATCGTCCTCTGCCCCGGCGACCCGGACCGTGCCCGCCCGTGCGGCCCGGGTCAGTGACAGGTCGACAACACGGCAGCGAGTGCGTCGTGTTCCGCGGGGGTCACCCACAGGTGGTAGCGGTGTTTGACGGCGATCTGGCGCTCGACGTACTCACACCGGAAATCCGGGTTCGGCGGTAGCCAGGTCGCGGCATCCGAGGCCCCCTTCTGCTGGTTGACCGGGCCGGAGACCGCAATGAGGTTGTCGGGATCATTCGCGAAGGCGCGTCTAACCTCAGGATCGAGATCCTGCGCCCCCTTCATCCACGCATCCGCCAGTGCGACGATGTGATCGACCTCGACCGTGACACCGGTGGCGGATCCGCGGACGAAATCGATCTGGGTTCCGGTGTAGTAGTCGTTCAGCAGTCCGGATTCGACGACACAGTTCCGGGTCCCCGGCCGGAACCGGACGTGTATGAGGTCACGGGCGAGTATGTCGTCGCGGGTGTCACAGCCGTTGTGTCCGAGTTCGACCGCGACGTCGTCGCTCCACCGCTGTCCGAATGCGTCCCGTGCGTACCCCGTCAGCGGCCCACGGTCCCGCACGACGAGTTCAGCCAGCATGTCACTGTAGATCTGGGGACCCGGCCAACCGTCGGTCGTGGGAGCTCCCCCCACGTCTCCGGGCCCGTCATCACCGCCACCCGCGCGGTCCTCCATGACATCGCACAGGACGGACACCAGGACCACCGCTCCCGTGATCAGGAGGACCATGACGACGGCGACCCGGGTGAAACCGCGCCTGGGGGATCCGGTGTTGCACACAAGCGGCTACCGTAGCACCGTACGTCCTGATCCGGAAGGTCACGAAACGGGTTCGAGGCCCTCTTCCGCGGCCGCGATGACCGAATCTGTGAGCTTCTGCAGCAGCGGGGACTCCAGCCGCCAGTGCTGCCAGTAGAGCGGGACGATGGACACCCGCTCATCGAGCAGCACCAGCTCCCGGGAGTCGAGGTACCTGGCGGCCTGGATCTCCGGTACGAGGCCCCACCCGAGTCCGGATCTGGCCGCCTCGACGAAGCCCTCGGAGGAAGGTATCTGTGATATGCGCCGGTGCCGTGGTGTCTGGTCAACACGGCCTGTCAAGTCTGAATCCTGGATTTTGTCATTCGGCCCGTAGCGTAACGCGGGCATGGCCGCCCAGTCCAGACGGCCGTTGACGGTGTAGGAGTCACGGAGCGAGGGGCTGGCGACGGCACGGTAGCGCATCACCCCGAGGGAACTGACGGTGCATCCGGAGACGGGAGCGTGCTCGCGGGTGACCGCCCCCAGACAGTCACCGCGCCGGAGCAGCTTGAGCGAGTGGGCCTCATCCTCGACGCGCAACTGGAGGGTGGCGGAATCCCACGACGCCACATCAGCGAACACGGGGGTGAACCAGGTGGCGAGGGAATCGGCGTTGATGGCGACGCTGAGGGGCACCCGCGCGATCCTCCCCCGCAACTGTGCGTCGGTCTCCGCCTGCAGGAGGGCCATGCGACGAGCGGCCTGGGCCAGCACCTCCCCCGCGGCGGTCGCGGACGTCGGACTGGTGCGTCGGATCAGCACCCGTCCGGCCTGGGACTCAAGCGCCTTGATCCGCTGACTCACCGCCGAGGGTGTCAGGGAGAGCGAGTCTGCGGCCCCCTCGAAGGATCCTTCATCGAGGACGGCGAGGAGTGTGGCCAGGTGAATCGGATTCATGAAGTAATTCTAACGTACATTCAAAAACTTTAACTTTTCTTAACGATCAGGTGGTGACACGATCGGCGGCATGAACATCGCGCTCCACGGATTCCTCATGGGACTGTCCCTCATCGTCGCCATCGGACCTCAGAACACTCTCCTCCTCCGACAGGGGATTCGCCGGACCGCCGTCGGGGCGGTCGTCGCCGTATGCCTGATCTCCGAATGGATGCTCATCATCGGCTCCACCGCAGGTGTCGGTGTCATCATCGACAAAGCGCCGATCATCCTGGACGTGATGAAGTACCTCGGTTTCGTCTATCTCCTCTGGTTCGCCTTCACGTCGTTCAGGGACGCGTTCCGTCCCGGTGACGGCACGTTCACCCGGGACAGTCAGGATCCGGAGGTCCCCACCGGCCCCCACCCCGGGGACACCTACGGAACCGGCCCCGGAACCGGAGCCGGAGAAGGTTCGGTTGCCGTGGCTGAGCGCACCGTCCGCACCACACGGACCGCACCGGCACGGACCTGGGTCAAGCCGGTTCTCGCGGCACTCGCCATGACGTGGCTCAACCCCGCCACCTACGTCGACATCGTGGTGATGCTCGGCGGCATAGCGAACCAGTACGGCGAGATCGGACGCTGGTACTTCGCCGCCGGAGCCCTGACGGCGTCGACCATGTGGATGCCGAGCATCGGATACGGCGCGAAGAAGCTCTCCGGTCCGCTCTCCCGCTCTGACGTGGCACGGATCGTCAACATTGCCATCGGAATCGTGATGATCGCCATCGCTGTCCGACTGCTCCTCCACTGAGAGACACCACACGCCACGGAAGCGATGCGAGGGCCCCGATCCGACTCACACCGGATCGGGGCCCTCGGTGTGTCAGATGTCGGACAGCGTGAGGTCAGTTCACTTCTCCCGGGTCTTGGACTTCGTCGCCTGCGCCCAGATGTTGATCCCGGCGTCGGACGCGATCTCGTCGATCGCCGCCAGTTCCGCACCGGTGAATGTGAGGTTCTGGGCGGCATCGATGTTCTGGTCGAGCTGTTCGACGGAGGAGGCACCGACGAGCGCCGAGGTGACCGTCTGTTCGCCGTAGCGTCCCTGCTCCCGCAGAACCCAGGACACCGCCATCTGTGCCAGGGTCTGCTCCCGCTCCTGCGCGATGTCGTTCAGGCTCCGCATCATCCGGATGTTCTCCTCGCTCAGCATGTCGCTCGACAACGACTTGTGGGCGGCGGCACGGGAGTCCTCAGGTACTCCGTCAAGGTAGCGGTCGGTGAGCAGGCCCTGCGCGAGCGGGGAGAACGCGATGGTCCCGACCCCGTTGTCGGCCGCGGCCTCGAGCAGGGTGTCACCGTCTTCCCCGGCCTCCTCGACCCAACGGTTCACGATGGAATAGCTGGGTTGGTTGATCAACAGCGGACACCCCTCCTCCGCCATCATCCCGGCGGCCTCGGTGAGAAGCTCCGGACCGTAGCTGGACACACCCACATAGAGCGCCTTACCGCTGGACACGATGTCCCGCAGGGCATACACCGTCTCCTCCAACGGAGTCTCCGGGTCCGGCCGGTGATGGTAGAAGATGTCCACGTAGTCGAGCCCCATGCGATCCAGTGACTGGTCGAGTGAGGCCATCAGATACTTCCGCGACCCACCGAACCCGTAGGGACCGGGCCACATGTCCCAGCCCGCCTTCGACGAGATGATCATCTCGTCCCGCAGGCCACGGAAGTCCCGGTCGAGGATCCGGCCGAAGTTGACCTCGGCGGAACCATTCGGCGGTCCGTAATTGTTCGCCAGGTCAAAATGGGTGACCCCACGGTCGAAGGCACGGTGGATGATGGCCCGCTGTGTCTCGAGCGGCTTGTCATCACCGAAGTTGTGCCACATCCCGAGGGAGACGACCGGGAGTTTCAGCCCCGAGTGCCCGACGGTCCGGTAGGGAACGCCGTCGTGGTAACGGTTCGGTGCGGGCTGATAGGTGGGTTGGACATCCGGATTGAAAGGCATGGCTCCAGTGTGCCCGCGGTGCGGCCACTTGTCGATGTCCGGCCCGGTGTATCTCCGCCACAAGGAGGCAGTGGTGTCGGCCCGACCACACGGTGTTCCTCCGGATGGCGGATCCGTGGGCCCGTCATCGTCCCCTCGCCCGACGCCACGGGGGTTGCACCACCTGCGGAGGACCGGTCAGACGACGGACGGGTCACAGACCAGAACGATGATCTGTGACGCATAGTGCATTGAACACTGTTCGCGGACTCATCCCACAAGTTATGCTGGCGAAAACAGGGGCCCGGCCCCGGTTTCGTTCATCCGGCGCCCGTACATCCCCGGGAACCGGTCCGTGGCGTGTCGTGACACGACGAAAACAGCGCTGTGCCGCGGTACCCAAAACAAGAAGGAGTATCCATGAATCTGACCCGCCGAACGTTCCTCAAGGCGTCAGCCACAGTGGGCGTGATCGCCGCGATGGGAAGTGTGTTCCGGGAAGCCGCGGCAGCCGAGATCCCGGAGCCTCTCTTCGATGAACTGCGCCAACGCTGGATCGACATCATCACATCCAGGAACCTCTTCGACGCTGATGACGCGGCGTTCGCGCCTCTCATCGAGGCACTGGACCGCTCCGTCGACAGGACACTGGCTGACCTCGCGACCGGCCCGGAGGCTGCGACCACGGTGTTCACGAGCAAGAATCTGGCGGCCGAGAAGTCCCCGGACATCACCTCCACCGCCCGGAGCATCCTCGCCCTGGCCAACGGCTGGTCCATTCCCGGCTCGAGGCACTTCGGAAGCGACGAGGTCCTAGCCGCCGCCATGGCGGCCCTCGACAGGTTCCTGACCCTGCGCTACAACCCCGACCAGTTCGAGTACGGCAACTGGTGGGACTGGGAGTCCGGTGCAGCCCGTGCCGTCGGCGACATCATGTGCCTTCTGGGCGACAAGCTGCCCGCGGACACTCTCGCCAGGGCCGCCGCGGGAATCAACCACTTCATCCCGGACCCGACTGAGCAGGAGGTCAACAAGGGAGACGCCCGCAAGACATCCACCGGCGCCAACCGTCTTGACCTCTGCCGCGCCGTGGCGTGTTCCGCGATCGCGGTCCGAGACGAGGAACGGCTCCGCGGCGCGCTGGACGGCCTGTCCGCGACCTGGCAATACGTTGAGACGGGCGACGGCTTCTACCGCGACGGCTCCTTCGTCCAGCACACCCACATCCCCTACACCGGTGCGTACGGAAACGTCCTGATCTCCGGCCTGTCGCTCATGTTCGATCTGGTCGCGGGCACCTCCTTCGACATCAGCGAGGACGGGAAGAACCGCGTCTACTACCTGGTGGACCAGGCCTACATCCCGATCATCGTCGACGGCCAGGCCATCGACGGTGTCCGTGGCCGATCAGTCTCCAGGAAGGTCGAGCCCGGGTCCTCCCACGGGATCTCCATCGTGACCTCCATCATCCGCCTGGCGGAGCGCGCCCCGGCCGAGTACGCGGACCGCTGGCGCGGCCTCTGCTCGGGATGGCTCCACCGCAACACCTACAACGACTTCACCGACACGAACAGCATGTCGCAGCTCGCCCTGGTGAACCGTGCGAAGAGTTTCCCCCCGGCCCCGGCGCTGTCCGAGCCCAAGATGTTCCCGTCCATGGACCGTCTGGTCCACCGCAGCGCGAACTGGACCGTTGCGGTGTCGATGTGCTCGAAGCGCATCTCCTGGTACGAGTACGGGAACCGGGAGAACGAACTCGGCTCACGGACCGGAAGCGGCATGCGCTACCTCATGCTCCCGGACGACATGGGTCAGTTCGAGGACGGTTTCTGGTGCACCGTCGACTACTCCGCACCGACGGGGACGACGGTGGACCATCGGGAACTCGAGCGCGGTGTCGGCGCCCCCTGGGGCGTGGACACCCCGCAGAACGAATGGACCGGCGGCCTGACCAGCGGACCTCTCAGTCTCGCCGGCATGCACCTGATCGGACCCGATCTCAACGGTCTCGAGGCCAGGCGTCTCTGGTTCGGAACGTCCGATTCCGTCGTGGAGCTCGTGGGCGGAGTCACTGCGCCGGACAGCCCGGCGCTGACAGTCGTCGAGCACCGCAACATGGGTGAGAACGGCAAGCCGGTGCTCACCGTCGACGGAAGCCGGGTCGCCGGAGAAGCGACGGTCAAGGATCCGAAGTGGGCGCATCTCGACGGTGTCGCCGGCTACGTGTTCCTCACTGCGGGAACCGTGCGGGCGAGCATCGATGACCGTACCGACACCTGGCTGAACGTCAATCCGTTCCGTAGCAGTTACCCGGGGGCCACTGACCCGGTCACCCGCACCTGGGCCACCATCCAGTTCGATCACGTCGGCGATTCACAGAAAGCGGGCGGCTGGATACTGCTGCCCAGGGCCAGCGTCGAGGAGACCCGCCGGATCGCCGACACACTGAACGGCTCCTCCGCGACAGCCAAGATCGAGCAGAACGATGAGCACGCCCAGGTCGTCCAGGTGGGCGATGCAACCGGCTTCGCGGTCTGGAAGCCGGGCACCTACGCCACCTGGGAGTTCACGCAGCCCGCCGTCGTCCTGGCCGAGTACGCCGGCGACGAGCTGACCGTCACCGCAGCCGACCCGACCCAGGAAACGGCACAGCTCACGATCAAGGTGCCCGGAGAATGGCCGGTGTCCACGGGTGAGGGCGCCACCGTGACCGCCACACCAGCGGTGACCACACTCGTCGTGGATACCGCGGGCCTCGAAGGCGCATCCCGCAAGGTTGTCCTCCGCAGGAAGGGAACGCCGCCTTCCGGGGCCCCCTCATCAGCGGAAAACCTGAGCTCTTGGCTGGGTGACACCGGCAGCAGCTCGTTCTTCTCGTCGTAGGGACAGAGGCCGGACGGCGGTGAACACCACCAGAGGCCCCGCTTCCACGTGTCACACGTGGAAGCGGGGCCTCATCTCACGGCATTTCCGGGGAACAGATCAGTTGACGTGCGACGAACCGTGTCCGGAGGAACTGTCGTCGATGGAGAAATCGACCGAGTCATCCTCATCGAGCTGACGCTCGACCTTCTCCCGGACGGTCGCGGCCATCTCCTCCTCGTCGATGTTGGAGGCCTTCAGGCGACGGGTCAGCTCACGCTGGTGGCCCGCGGTGAACTTCCTCGACGGATCGAGCTTCCGGGTGACCAGTTCACGGATACGTTGCCGACGCTTGACCTCGTTCACGATCATGCCGCGGTCCCGTACCCAGGCGTAGACGAGGACACACATCAGTGCGACGCCGACGTAGCCGAGCAGCGGATAGAGGTAGGTGACCAGGGTACGGAAGCCCAGGAAGCTCAGGACGAATCCGGCCAGGACGGTGATGACGAAGGTGGAGTTGAAGTTCTGCGGCTTGTTCACCGTCAGTCGCCGGGTCAGGGCGTAGAACATGCCGAGCGCCGAGTTGAAGATCATGCCGTAGATCGCGACCGACATCAGGGTGCCCATGATCGGGTGCATGAGACCGACGAGCGTCAGCATCGGCATCGCGTCGTCCTTGAGCATGTCCACCTTGAGGAACAGCGAGGAGGCCACGAGGCACAGCATCAGGCCGAAGATGCCGCCACCGAGGAGACCACCGAGTCCGGCGATCCGTGCGTTGAGGTAGTAGCCGCCGATGACGATCGACATGGAGACGACGACGATCAGGGAGAATCCGAGGTAGTTCAGGGCGCCGACCCAGACGTTGGGCAGGGTGGTGCGGATCGTCGAAGCCGATTCCTCCAGGTGGGACCAGTCATCGGGTGCGGTCACGAAGGCATAGACGGCGGCGATGAGGATGAAGAGGATGATGCCCGGGGTGATGGCACCGATGATGTTGCTCACCTTGTCCACGTCGAGCCGCCCGAGCACCAGCACGAGGACGAGCAGGATGACGGCGCCGACCCAGACGGGAAGGCCGAACTGTTGGTCGAGGTTCGCGCCGGCACCGGCGAACATGACCATACCGAGGGAGAAGATGGTCAGCATCACCGAGCCGTCGAGGAATCTGGCTGCGACCGGGTGTGCCACCTGGTCGAAGACGGCGGTGTGCTCGGTGGCCTGGTAGTAGCTGCCGAGCTGGAGGATGACCAGTCCGACGACGCACATCATCAGCGCGACGAAAACGGCTCCCCAGAGACCGGCATGACCGAACACGACGAAGAACTGGAGCACCTCCTGCCCGGATGCGAATCCGGCGCCGACGCTCAGGCCGACGAAGGCCATCGCGATTGCCATTACTCGTTTCAACATGTTGGGTGTCTCCCTCTCCGGAGAATCGTCGAACACTGTTTTTGCGGATCCACTCCCGTTGCCGGGGGATCACCAAGGGAGATTCTAACGAGGTCGGGGCCGATAACCCGCATTGATCGGACCTGTGGCGCGGATTCAGTCCCGTGGAGATCCATTCGGAGAACCAGCCCGACCAATGCGTCGGTGCTGCACAGAACCGATCGAAAATGCCCGTACAGGCAGTCGGACAGGTGGCGATCTCCCCACTGAAACGATCAACCCTCTTCAGGGGAGGTCGCGGCCCGACGTATCCCCGACCGGGGCCTGACAGGTGCCGCATCACCAGCGTGATCGGGGCGGCACCGGATTCACCGGTTCCCCCGGAACCCCGCCAACACGAAACCGGTGGTGCGACACGCCGCACCACCGGCAGTCCACGCGCTCAGCGTGAAATCAGCGGCACTTCTCCGCGATGAGCTTGTTCACCAGCGCGGGGTCGGCCTTGCCGCGGGTCGCCTTCATGACCGCGCCGACGATGGCACCGCCCGCCTTGGTGTTCCCACCCCGGATCTTCTCCACGATGTCCGGGTTGGCGGCGAGCGCCTCGTCGACGGCTTTCTCGATGGCCCCGTCGTCGCGGACAACCTCGAGGCCACGCGCGGCGACGACCTCATCGACGTCGCCCTCACCGGCGAGAACGCCGTCGACCGCCCGGCGGGCGAGCTTGTTGGTCAGCTTCCCCTCCTTGACCAGGGCGGCCACGCGGGCGACCTGTGCCGGGTTGATGTCGAGCTGCTCCAGCTCGACACCCGACTCGTTGGCCTTCTGGGTCAGGTAGGACACCCACCAGGAACGCGCCTCCGCGGGGGTCGCGCCCTCCTCGACGGTGGCGATGATGAGATCGAGGGCGCCGGCGTTGACGAGGTCGCGCATCTCCGCGTCGGAGAGGTTCCACTCCTCGCGGATCCGGGCCTTGCGCACCCAGGGCAGCTCGGGCAGGGTCGCCCGGATCTCCTCGACCCACTCGCGCGGGGCGATCACCGGAGGGAGGTCCGGGTCGTTGAAGTAGCGGTACTCCTCGGCGGTCTCCTTGATGCGTCCGGCGGTCGTGGACCCGTCGGTCTCGTTGTAGTGCCGGGTCTCCTGCCGGATGGAGCCGCCGTCGGTGATGACGCGTGCCTGGCGCTGCATCTCGTAGCGCACGGCCTGTTCGACGGACTTCAGCGAGTTGATGTTCTTGGTCTCGGTGCGGGTACCGAACTCGGTCTGACCGATGGGCCGGAGGGAGAGATTCGAGTCGACGCGCATGGAACCCTGGTCCATGCGGGCGTCCGACACGCCGAGCGCCTTCACCAGGTCGCGGAGCGCGCTGACGTAGGCGCGGGCGACCTCAGGGGCGCGTTCGCCGGCCCCCTCGATCGGCTTGGTCACGATCTCGATGAGAGGAACGCCGGCACGGTTGCAGTCCACCAGCGAGGACGTGGCGCCCTGGATCCGCCCCTCCGCACCACCGAGGTGGGTGAGCTTGCCGGTGTCCTCCTCCATGTGGGCGCGCTCGATGTCGACGCGCCAGGTGGTTCCGTCGTCGAGGACCACGTCGAGGTACCCGTCGTACGCGATGGGCTCGTCGTACTGGGAGATCTGGTAGTTCTTCGGCTGGTCCGGGTAGAAGTAGTTCTTCCGGGCGAAGCGGGAGGACTCCGCGATCGAGCAGTTGAGGGCGAGGCCGATCTTGATCGCCCACTCGACGCCTCTGGCATTGACGACGGGCAGCGCACCCGGCAGCCCGAGGCTTACGGGATCGACGTTCGAGTTCGGGGCGGAGCCGAAGTTCGCGGAGGACGCCGAGAACATCTTGGTCTCGGTCGCCAGCTCGACGTGCACCTCCAGCCCCATCACCGGGTCGAAGCGCGTGAGTACCTCATCGAAATCCATCAGATCATTTACCGGAGCAGTCATGTCCGACAGTCTAACGGCTGACGGACGGGTCCCGCGCTTCCACTCCCGTCTTGCACCGGCCCGACCACCCGTGCACGACCGAACCGCCACCGGCTCAGATTCCCCCGGTCCACTCTCCGGATGAGAGCAGGATGAGGATGATCAGCACGAACACCACGGAGACACCGATGATCAGGCCGTCCCGGTGCGGGCTGTGCCGGTCTGCGAACCACGCACCGGCTGCGGCTCCGACGGTGTTGAACAGGAGGTCGTCGACATCCGAATACCCGACCGCGAAGACGAACTGGAGCGTCTCGATGAGAAGACTGAGCCCGAAACCGGTCAGCGCGGTCCGTTTCATCCGGTCTGCCCGGTCCCGGAGCAGGAGGCACACCAACGCACCGAAAGGCAGGAACAGGGCGAAATTGCCCACGATGTTGAGGGGCGGACCGTACCAGACCTGGGCGGTGGACAACTCGCTGAACGGGATCAGGCGGATATCGCGGGTCCGGTGGGCGGCGGCGGTCCAGAGGCCCGCGATGACGAAGGTGAACTTGAACAGGGTCAGTGCCGTGATGACGGTGATGTTGAGAACCAGGGCGGCGACGATGTGGCGACGTCGGACCCCCGGCCCCTCTGTGGGGGTCTCGCCGGGCATGGGCCACAGTGTATCCACCGCGCCCGGCAGTCCCCGTGAATCGGCGGGGCCCCGGCGGGAACGGTGTTCCTGTCGGGGCTCCGGAGTTGGTTGAGTCGGGTCAGCCGAACAGTGCCTGGGCGGTGCGGTAACGCCCGTCGGGTACGCGCTTGAGCGTTCCGACGGCCTCCTCGAGGCCGATGAGGTTGATGTGCTCACCCTTGAGGGCGACGACCTTCCCGAAATCCCCGGTGTGGCAGGCGCGCGCGGCGTGCACACCGTAGCGGGTGGCCAGGACCCTGTCGTAGGCGGTCGGTGTACCACCGCGCTGGATGTGCCCGAGCACCGTGGTGCGGACGTCGTGTCCGGCACGGGCCTGGATCTCGTCGGCGATCTGCTGTCCCATGCCGGTGAAGATCTCGTGGCCGAACTGGTCCACTCCCCCGGACTTGAGCTCCATCGTGCCTTCCTTGGGCATGGCACCCTCGGCGACGACGACGATGCCGTACTTCTCGCCCATCTGGAAGCGACGCTCCATCGCCTTACAGATCTCGGCGATGTCGAAGGGCTGCTCGGGGATCACGATGTAGTGGGCGCCACCGGCCATGCCGGCGTGCAGTGCGATCCAGCCGACGTGGCGGCCCATGACCTCGACGATCATGACCCGGTTGTGGGACTCGGCGGTGGTGTGCAGCCGGTCGATCGCGTCCGTGGCCACGGAGACGGCGGTGTCGAAACCGAAGGTGTAGTCGGTGCCGTTGACGTCGTTGTCGATGGTCTTCGGGACGCCGACGACCGGGATTCCGTTGTCGGAGAGCCACTTGGCGCCCTTGAGCGTACCCTCACCGCCGATCGGGATGAGAGCGTCGATTCCGGCGTCGGCGAGATTCGCCTTGATCTGGTCGAGCCCGTTCTTGAACCGGTCCGGGTGCAGTCGACCCGTACCGAGGATCGTGCCGCCCCGGAGGAGGATCCGGTCGATCGACTCGTCGTCGTAGAGCTGGACACGGCGGTCCTCCATGAGACCCACCCAACCGTCCTGGTAACCGACGACAGTTGATCCGTAGTCCGAACTGGCGGTGCGGACGATACCGCGGATGACAGCGTTGAGGCCGGGGCAGTCGCCGCCGGAGGTCAGTGTCGCAATTCGCATGTGCCCCATCCTAGTCTGCCGAGCAGACGGATGCCCGTTCGGAAGAAGACCTGAAGAAGGAAACGGACACAAAACCAAGGAAAAGTACGCAGGCGGTGATGATGACGGCGTTGCCCATGGCGTTGCCGATCGACGTTCGCGCAGCTCCGATCTGCATCGCGGCACCGACGGCGGCGGCGCCGATGACCGAACCGACCTGACGTGTGGTGTTGTACACACCCGAGGCCGCCCCGAGCCGCTGCGGCGGCAGGTCCCGCATCGCGGTCGCGGAGTTCGGCGACCAGATGAATCCGTGCCCGACACCCATGAGCAGGACCGGGACGAGGATCCACCAGACGGACACTCCGTCCCGCATCACGGCCGCGAGCATCCCGACCGCCGCGGTCATCGCGCCGAAACCGACCATCGACAGGATCCGGGGATGGACGCGATCGGCCAGCCGGCCCACGAAGGGCGAGAGGAAACCGGAGATCACGGCCGTGGGCACCAGCATGAGCCCGGATTTCTCCGCGCTCATCCCGAGCCCGTCCTGGAGGTAGATCATCATGGGCAGGGCGATGGACGCGACGGCGAAGCCCATCGTCGCGATGGAGAACGCCCCGATGGAGAAGTTCCGGTTCCGGAAGATACCGAGCGGGATCAGGGGATCCGCGCCCTTCTCCCCCGCCGTGTGCTGCCGGTGCAGGAACAGGGCGAGCGACACCAGACCACCGGCGAACACGAACCAGATCCACGTCGGCCAGTGCAGCTTCGGCCCCTGCTGCATCGCGTAGACCACGCCGAACACGGCGAGCAGCGAGAGCAGGACGCTGAGCCCATCCACCCGGCGTGTGACCGTGGGCATGGACGGCACCCATCTCACAACCATCACCACGCTCAGCACACCGAAGGGGATGTTGATGAAGAAGATCCACTGCCAGCCGAGGGTGCCGGTGATCAGGCCACCGAGCAGCGGTCCGGCGAGCGAGGCGAACCCGGCGACGGCACCCCAGATGCCCATCGCGGCGCCCCGGCGCTCCCGGGCGAAGATCCGGTTGATCACGCTCATCGTCTGCGGGGTGAGGATCGACGCGCCGAGCCCCTGGACGGCGCGGGCCGCGATCAGCCACTCGATGCCCGGCGCGAGCCCGCAGGCCAGTGAGGAGAGCGTGAAGATGACCATGCCGACGAGATAGACGTCGCGTTGTCCGAACCGGTCGCCGAGACGCCCGGTGACCAGCAGCGGGACCGCGAAGGTGATGAGGTAGATCGAGGTCACCCAGACGACGGCGTTGAGGGAGGCCCCGAGTTCGGTCTGGAACTGGGGCGTCGCCACCGCCACGACCGTCTGGTCGAGGAGGATCATGAAGAACCCGATGCACAGTGCGGCGAGGGCACGCCACGCCTGTTTCTCGGGCAGGACGGGGGATGCGGGTCGGGTGTCGGTCACCGGCCCATCCTACGACTACAGCTGTTCCGCGTCCTCCACTGTCGCTGCACCCCGGTCGTTCCCGGGCCCGGGTCCCGGGTTGGTCTCAGGCTGTGCCGGTGGCACGGTCCGGACTCCGCAGATCCCGGACCAGACGCCGAAGGGGAGGAAACTGAGCCCGATACCGAGGGCCGTGCGGTAGACGCCGAAGGCGGCGATCAGTGGTGCGGCCGCGGTGAGTCCGATCGACTGACTGAGGCTTCCGGCCGCGGTGAACAGGGACAGGGTCCGCCCGCGCACCCGGTCGGGGACGGTCTCGGTGATCAGGACGAGGTGCAGTGGCCCGAAGAGACCCGCTCCGATTCCCGCGAGCACCATACCGGTGAACACGAACGGATCGTTTCCGAGTCCCCCCAGGAAGAGGAACGCCAGGGTGAACAGGCCGACGGTGGTCCCCCAGAGCGTCCGCCGGCGCCGGGTGCCGAGCACGGTGGCCAGTCCGCCGCCGATGACGAATCCGACGGCGTAGGTGGCGAGCACCGCCCCCATCACGGCCGGTGAGTCGACGGACTGGTAGTGGGCGGGCAGCAGGATCACCAGGTACGGGACGACGAGCATCGTGGACACCAGTCCCATGATGAGCAGGAGGCGCACGATGGGGTGGGTGAGGATGTCGCGCCACTGGCGCACGACGCTCATGTCGGGGACATCCGGGTCCGTGTCCCCCGCGTAGCCACCGGTGTGCGCCACCCGCACGGTCGTGGTCAACGCTGCGGCGACTAGGGAACAACCCGCGGTGATCCACAGCACCGTGATAACCGGCTGCACCGCCATCAGCACTCCTCCGAGTGCGGGCCCGATCAGCGCGGCGACGCCCACGAGTGTCTGCATGATCCCGGCGAGTCTGTCCCGGGACACCCCGGACGTGGCCGAGACGTCGCCGAGCAGGGACTGCCTGGCGGCCATTCCGGGCACGTCACCGACGGCACCGAACACGGCGAGCCCGATGAACCAGGCGAGCGTCAGTTCCAGGGAGGCGTCGACGGCGATGAGAGCGACGATGGACAGTCCGCTGATCACGTCCGAGATCACGCTCATGGGTTTGCGCCCGAGGGTGTCGATCAGCTGACCCCCGATGAAGGACACGATCAGCCCGGCGACCGCGGTGACCGCTACGACGGTGCCCGCGGCTGCGGGGTTCCCGGTGCGTTCGAGGATCAGCCACGGCCACGCGATCAGCGCGATGGAGTTGCCGAACTGCGAGAGCCCCGCGGAGGAGAGGTACAGCCACGCGGAGGCGCGGTGCCGCGCCGGGGTGCCGGTCGTCATCGTGCGACCTCCGTACCCGTGAGCTGCCTGACCAGTTCGTTGAACCGGATGATGGCCGGAGGAATGTCCCCGATCACGGAGTCGAGCACCACCGATGCGGGGAATTCTCCCCTCCGGAGTTCCTCCTCGTCGAGCCGCCGGATGTAGTCGGCCGCCCGGCGGGCGATCTCCACCACGAGAGGATCGTCCGGCTCCACCGTCCACAGATGGCTGACGTCGCGCAGCAGCACCCGGTACTCCGCGGACTCGAGAGCCTCGGTCGCCCAGCGGACGCCGTCGTCGAACGTGTCCGGGAACACCGTCCGGTAGACCACCCACACCCGGCCGATTGCGCGGATGAATCCCTCGGCGACCCCGATCTCCCGCCACCGGCGGAACAGCGCCCCGTTCCCGTCGGACAATCCGACGAGTTCCGGGGATTTCAGTCCGGCGAGATGTCTGCGCTGGCCGGAGATCACCGATGCCTCCTCCGCGAGACGCCCGGCCACCCGTGACCGGACCCGGGTGAAGGTCCCGGTGTCCATCTCGGTGGCGCCGACGGGGAGCACCTCGAGAATGTCCGTCAACGTGAATCCCGCCTCGGCGAGGGACCTGACCCGGGCGAGCCGTACGGCGTCAGCCGGAGCGTAGATCCGTCGGCCCGCGCTGTCCCGCCCGGCGGGCGGCATGAGCCCGATGTCGTGGTGGTGCCGGATCGTCCGCGCCGAGACCCCCGCGAAGGCGGCGAGTTCGCCGATTGTGGGCATCGTCATGGGCCCGAGCCTAGGCGCTGCCGTTGCGGCAGCCGCAAGTGTCCGTCGCCCCCTCCAAGGTGGCGGTCCCCGCCGGACCGCTGTACGGACGGTGGACGGGCCCGGCTGAGCGGGAGTGATCCTGATGTCGCCCGATCAGGCCGTGAACGCCGGGACCGCACACCCCGCCGGCGGGAACACCGACGCGATCGACCTCGCGGTGGCCGGGTCCGGTGTGCGGATCAACCGCCCACCGCCGAGCGGTATCGTTCCCGGCCGCCCCGTGGACGACGCGACATACGAACCTTCCGTCCGCGGGACGGTGTCCCTAGCTGAAGTACTCCTGGCCCGGGACGGACGCCGGCAGCTTCAGCTCGGGGACGATGTCGGAGGCGGGGACGAGCTCGAGGTGTTCCAGGCCCTTGCGGACGTGCTCGGCGGCGTCGATGTTCAGCGGGCCGGCGGTCCACATCGCGTAGGGCAGGTTGATGAACCTGTTCTCCCTGACGGCGGGCAGGTCGCGGGTCACCGGGTTGGTGCGCAGCAGCTCGATCTTCTCGTCGAGTTCCTGTCCCGGGTACTCGACGAACACGAATGCGTCGGGTGCGGAATCGGCGAGCTTCTCCCAGCTGACCTGGACCCAGGTGTCCTCGACGTCGTGTGCCCCGTTCTCGGCGCCGGCGGCGTCGAGGATCGACTCCGGGGCGCCGAAACGCCCGGAGGTGAACACGGCGTCCGTGCCCGAGTCGAAGAGGAACACGACCGGGCGGTTCTCGGGCTGCGGGGCCTCCTCCAGGGCCTTCAGGCGTTCGTTCTGGTCCCGGATCACGGCCTGGGCGGTGTCCGGGTCCCCGACGATTTTTCCGATGTTGGCGAGGTCGGTCTCCACGGAGGTCCACGGGTCCACGATCCCGCGGGCGTCGGTCCCCTCCTGGCGGCACGCCTCGGTGAGGATGTAGGTGCCGATGCCCCGGTCGGCGAGGGAGTCGGGGGTGATGTTCTTCTCGTCGGACAGGCCGTAGCTCCAGCCGGCGACGTAGATGTCCGGCTGTTCGGCGACGATCTGTTCGAGCGAGGGGTACTTCTCGGCGACGTCCTTCAGCCCGTCGACGACGTCGGCTCCGTACTTGGCGGCGAGGATGTCGCGGTCGCGCTGCACGGAGCTGACCTCGGCGATCCTGTCCCGGCCGCCGGCGGACAGGACGGTGGCGATGATGTTGCCGTCGTTGACGAAGAGCTTTTCGGTGGCGTCATAAGTGACCTCGGTGCCGCAGTTCTCCACGGTCACCGGTCCCTCTGCCGCTTCGGTGCCGGCAGCCGCCGTGGTTTTCCCGTCGCTGGCCGTCGTGGCGGTTGAGTCGGTCGTGCCGGCGTCTCCTCCGGAGCAGCCGACCAGCAGGGTCGAGGTGGCCAGTACGGCGATGAGCGCCCTGGTCGTGTTCTTCATGGTGTTCTCCTTGGTTGGGTGGTGGTGGGTGGTGTTCGGACGGTCAGAGGGTGTCGACGATCAGGTGCGGGTTGCGCGCGTGATCCAGGTCGGCGATGAGGGCCCCGACGTCGAAGGCCGTTCGCATCCGGTCCGGGGTGAGCACCTGCCCGGACGGACCGGCGGCGAGGACGCCATCCCCGTGGAGCAGGACGACGCTGTCGAAGTACACCATCGCGAGATCGAGGTCGTGGACGGTGGCGATCACCGTCCGGCCCGTCGAGCGCAGCACCCCGAGCAGGTGCAGTTGATGGTGGACGTCGAGGTGGTTGGTCGGCTCGTCGAGCAGGATCACCGGGGTCTCCTGGGCCAGCCCCCGGGCGAGAAGGACGCGTCGGCGCTGCCCGCCCGAAAGCTGGTCGCACGGGCGGTCGATCTCGGCCTCCATGCCGACGAGCGCAAGGCTGTCGTGGACGATCTCGTTCTCGCGGCGGCCGCCGAACTCCCAGGGTCTCCGGTGGGGCAGCCTGCCGAGGGCCACCGTCTCGCCGACCGTGAGATCCCCCGGCGGGGTCTCCTCCTGCCCGACGAACGTGACCAGCTTCGCCCGCTTCCGGGGCGGCAGGCCGTGCACGTTCCGGCCGTCTATCTGAACCTCGCCGGAGTGGGGGCGGGTGATTCCGGCCAGGCACCGCAGCAGGGTCGATTTTCCGACGCCGTTGACGCCGACGATGGCGGTCATGGTGCCCGGCTCGGCGGACCAGGTGACGTCCCGAAGGATCGTCGTCCGCCCGATGCCGCAGTCCAGCGCTTCGATCTTCATGTCAGCCATCAGCTGTGCCCCTCGTAGCGGTACCTGTTGCGCCCCATGAGCAGCAGGAACAGGGGGGCGCCGAGAATTCCGGTCACGACGCCGAGCGGTATCTCCTGCGGTGCCGCCGCGACCCGGGACAGCACATCGACCCAGAGGAGGAACACCGCCCCGGTCGCGGCCGCGATGGGCAGCAGCCGGATGTGCAGGGAACCGACCATGAGTCGGGCCAGGTGCGGGATGACCAGGCCGACGAAGCCGATTCCCCCGGAGACCGCGACCATCGCCCCGACCAGGAGCGCCTGGATGAAGAACAGTGCCTGGCGGAGCAGGCCGACCCGCACCCCGAGTGCGGCGGCGGTGTCGGGGCCCGCGGCGAGCGCGTCGAGCCGGGAGGACAGCGACATGAGGATCACGACCCCCACGACGACGACACCGAGGGGCAGGACCACGCGGTCCCACTGGGCGCCGGCGACGGAACCGAGCATCCAGAACATCACCGACTGCGCCGCCCGGGATTCCGGGGAGCGGAACACGAGGAAGCTCGCGATCGCGGAGAACGCCGACGACAGCACCACGCCGGAGAGGATCAGCCGCAGGGGCGTGATGCCGCCCTGGATCACGGTGACGGCGTACACCGTGGCCGTCGCCCCGAGCGCACCGACGAGTGCGCCGCCGGAGAGCGCCCAGACGCCGAAGGAGCTGAACATCCCGAGGGTGATCACCGCGGTGGCCCCGACACTCGCACCCGCGGACACACCCAGCAGGTAGGGGTCGGCAAGGGGATTGCGCACGAGGGTCTGCATGGCGACCCCCGAGACCGCGAGCCCGGCGCCGACGATCAGGGCGAGCAGCCCCCGGGGCGCGCGGAGCTGCCAGACGATGGCGTCGACGGCGGGATCGGGGCCGACTCCGCCGCCGAGATGCGCGCGGACCACAGTCCACACCTCGTCACGGCTGTACTCGACGGACCCGAAGGTCAGGGAGATGACGAAGCTGGCTGCCCCGACCGCGACGAGGATCAGGAACAGCAGGGGGGTTCTCACACGTCGGAACACTCGGCGCCCTCTCCGGGGCGCGTGGGGCAGTTGTGACGGAAGTCAGTCACTCTTACGCTCCTCGCCCGGAACGATCCGGGCCATCTGGGTGCACCGGATCGCGCGGCACGGACCTCTGAACTAGCTGAGCCGGCAGGTATTCGGACTCGAGGATCACCGCCCCACGGAACCGGCCTTCCCGGCGGTATCGACCGCCAGTGACCCCGACGCCCCTTGGGGGCGGTCGGTCACACTCCGTGGAACTTCTCTCTCACCGCTGCG
The DNA here is from genome assembly GCF_016595285.2 of Corynebacterium antarcticum. Taxonomy (NCBI): domain Bacteria; kingdom Bacillati; phylum Actinomycetota; class Actinomycetes; order Mycobacteriales; family Corynebacteriaceae; genus Corynebacterium; species Corynebacterium antarcticum. The sequence continues at coordinate 373,046 of NZ_JAENIP020000003.1, read as the reverse complement.
CGCAAGTCCCGGATTCACACCGGGTTGCCTCTTCGTTCGCGGGCACTGCTGCCCGACCGGCTCACTGGAAGAATCCCTGAAATCGTAGCAGGGGGTGGGCCACGACCGCAGCAGATTCACTCACACCTCCCCCGCCCGAGTGCGCACGTTCTAAGGTGGTGGGCATGGACATGACACTGAAGAAGGCCGAAGACGTCAACACAGCAGCCGTGGTCACCACCGGGCTCATCGGTGGGTGGATCACCGCCCGCGAGACCGGGATCCGGCCCCTCGGCGGGGTACTGCTCGGCGCGGCGGGCGTCTGGGCGGCCCGCGGCTGGGCGGCGAAGAAGGGGCCCGTCACGGCCACGGCCCTGACCGCCCTCTACGTCGGGGCGTTCGGCGCCTCGCATCCCCTGGCGAAGAAGATGGGCTCCTGGCCCGCCGTACTCACCGTCACCGGCGCAACAGCCGCCACCGCGTACCTGGCGAGCGACCGCGACTAGGCCCACAAGCCGCTCGGGCATACGAAGAGGGGTCGGTATCCGGATCCGGATACCGACCCCTCTTCGTGCAGACGGTCAACGAGGGAGTGTCAGGCCCGGCCGGCCTCGAACGCTGCACCGACCCGGTAGAGGCGGTCATCGGAGAACGCCGGGGCCATGATCTGCAGACCGACGGGAAGCCCCGTGTCCGCCGCGAGACCCGAGGGCAGCGACATACCGCACACACCGGCGAGGTTCAGCGGCAGCGTGCACAGGTCGAAGTTGTACATCGCCATCGGGTCGGAGACCTTCTCCCCCAGCTTGAACGCCGTGGTCGGCGTCGTCGGGGAGATCAGCACGTCGCACCGCTCGTAGGCGCGGGTGAAGTCCCGGGCGATGAGCGAGCGCACCCGCTGCGCCTGCAGGTAGTAGGCGTCGTAGTAGCCGACGGACAGGGCGTAGGTGCCGAGCAGGATCCGGCGCTTGACCTCGGGGCCGAACCCGGCGGCACGGGACAGCGACATGACCTCCTCGGCGGAACGCTGGCCGTCATCGCCCTCGCGGAGGCCGTAGCGCATGCCGTCGAAGCGGGCGAGGTTGGAGGACACCTCGCACGGGAGGATGAGGTAGTAGGCGCCGAGCGCCTCGTCGAAGTGCGGGCAGTCGACCTCCACGATCTCCGCGCCCTGGCTCTTCAGCTGTTCGACGGCGGCGTGGAAGGAGTCGAGGACACCGGTCTGGAATCCCTCGCGGTCGAACTGCTTGACCAGACCGATCTTCACGCCACTCAGATCACCGGAGGCCCCGGCGCGGGCGGCCCCGACGACATCGGCGACGGGACGGTTGACGCTCGTCGCGTCGAAGGGGTCGTGGCCGGCGATGACCTCGTGCAGCAGCGCGGTGTCGAGGACGGTGCGGGCCGTCGGGCCACCCTGGTCCAGGGAGGAGGCGCAGGCGACGAGCCCGTAGCGGGACACGGTGCCGTAGGTGGGCTTCACGCCGACGGTGTCGGTGAGTGCGGCCGGCTGGCGGATGGAACCGCCGGTGTCGGTGCCGATGGCGAGCGGTGCTTCACCGGAGGCGAGGGCGGCGGCGCTGCCGCCACCGGAACCGCCGGCGGTGCGCTCCGGATCCCAGGGGTTGCGGGTCGGGCCGTAGGCCGAGTTCTCGGTGGAGGAGCCCATGGCGAACTCGTCCATGTTGGTCTTGCCCAGGATCGGGATGCCCGCGGCACGGATCCGCCCCGTGACCGTGGCGTCATAGGGGCTCATGTAGCCCTCGAGCATCTTCGAGCCGCAGGTCGTCGGGGCGTCGGTGGTGGTGAACACGTCCTTCAACGCGAGCGGGACGCCCGCCAGCGCGGAGGCCGGCTCCTCGCCCGCGTCGAGGGCGCGGTCGACCTCGGCGGCGGCGGCCAGTGCCTCCTCCTCGCCGACGTGCAGGAAGGCGTGGATCTCACTGTCGACGGCGTTGATCCGGTCGAGGTGCGCGCGGGTGACCTCGACGGAGGTGGCCTCACGGGAGTGGATCTTCCCGGCGAGTTCGGCGGCGGAAAGCCTGGTCAGTTCGTCGCCCGAGGCGGTGTAGCGCAGATCGGTGGTCATCTAGTCTTCCTCCCCGAGGATGTGCGGAACCTGGAAACGCTGTTCTTCGACGGCGGGCGCCTGATCGAGCGCCTGCTCTGCGGAGAGGGTCGGCAGCACGACGTCCTCACGCATCGGGGTCTGGATGGCGTGCGGGTGGCTCATCGGCTCGACGTCCGAGGCGTCGACGCTCCGGACCGCGCTGACGTTGGCGATGATGTCGTCGATCTGCTCCACGAAGGCGTCGAGCTCTTCGTCGGTGAGGGCCAACCGGGACAGTTTGCCGAGGTGTGCCACCTCTTCACGGGAAATCTGGGACACGTCTGTGCTTCCTCTTTTCACGTCTTAGTCACGTCGGAGCGCACCCTACCCCGTGATTCCGGCGGCATCGAGGGGCCACACGGGGCGGGGACCGGTACGTCCGTTGCTTGGTGTGCACACCACTTTAACGCACGGCCCCGGCACACCCGCCGCCCAGCCGCCGGGAAGCCGCCGGGGCGGACCTGCACCGTCCCCGACACCGCCACGGAGGTCCCGTCCCCGTCCGCCGGGCGCAGGACCGACCCGCCGGGCCGCGGTGGGCCGTCGCGCGACGCACGGCGACGGCGGCTCTCGTGGTGTCAGCCCCCGACCGCCGCCGGGAAAGACCGCCGGTCACCGCCGCTCCGCCACGGTGACCGGGGGATGCCGAATCAAATGAACTCGCGGCACCGGGTCACCGGAACCCGCGGGAACTTCGGCGGCCCCACGGGCGTTGTCTGTGTGAACCGGTGCCCGCCACATCCGGACCGGGAACAGTTTCCGGGCCTTCCGGCGGCACTCTCCCGCGGGGCCGACCGGCCCCGTACCACGGAAGAACGACGACAACCCGCGAAAGGTCACCTGCTGACGATGTCCTACCTCCTCCGCGTGCTCCTGCCCGACGTCCCGGGAAGCCTCGGCCAAGTGGCGGAGGCGCTCGGCCTGGTGGAGGGCAACATCCAGTCCGTCGACGTCGTGTCGACGTTCCCGGACGGCACCGCGATGGACGACATCGTCGTCTCCCTTCCCCCGACGCTGCTCCCGGATTCCCTGATCAGCGCCGCCGAGCAGGTCGACGGCGTCCAGGTCGACTCGATCCGTCCGTTCTCCGGGACGGTAGACCGGCGCGGCCAGATCGAGATGCTCGCACTGGTGGCCAGGCACCGTCGGAACATCAACCGGGCGATGACCGAGCTGGTCACCGTGCTCCCGCGGACGATGACCTCCGGGTGGGGTGTCGTCGTCGACACGGAACCGAGGCTCAACCGGATCGCAGCGTCGCAGGCCGCTCCGGAGGATGACGGCTCCAACCCGCAGGCGACGATCGGGACGGCCCGTGTCCTCGACCCGGACCGGGACACCTGGATCCCGGATTCCTGGGCCCTGCTGGACTCGGCGCTCGCCGCCACGCCGATCCGCGGGACGAGTCTGGCACTCGTCGTCGGCCGTCCCGGCGGGCCCGACTTCCTCGCCAGCGAGGTCGAGCACCTGGGCCACCTCGGCGACATCATCGGTTCTATCCTGAAGTAGCGGCCACGGTCGCGGGCACTCAGTCCCCGGCCGCCACCGCCTGCGCCCCTCCCGCCAGGAGCAGGTCGAAGCCTGCCTCGTCGAGGATCGTCAGGCCGAGCTCCCGCGCCTTCGTCTCCTTGGATCCGGCGTTCTCCCCGACGACCACGAAGTCGGTCTTCCTCGACACCGACCCGGAGGCCTTCCCTCCCCGGGAGATGATGGCCTCCTTCGCGCTGTCGCGCGTGTAATTCCCGAGCGCCCCTGTGACGACCACAGTCAGGCCCTGAAGGGTCTGCTCAGGGAGCTCATCGACCGGGTCCTCCATGGTGACCCCGGCCTCCGCCCATGCGTCGACGATCGCGCGGTGCCAGTCCACCCCGAACCAGTCGAGGAAGCTCCGGGCGATGATCTCCCCCACGCCCTCGGTCTCGGCGAGCTCGGTGACATCCGCTGAACGCATCGCCTCCAGGGACCGGAACCTGGACGCGAGCGCCCGCGCGGCGGTGGGGCCGACGTGCCTGATGGACAGGGCGACGAGCACGCGCCACAGCTCGACCCGTTCCGCGGCCTCCCTCAGGTTCTTCAGCAGCTTGTGGCCCTGGGCGTTCACCTTCCCGGCCTTCGTGGTGTAGACCGATGACCGCTCCAGTGCGTCCTCGGTGAGCGCGAAGAGCCCGGACTCGTCGGTGAGGATCCCGCTCCGGATGAGATCGATGGCCCCCTTCTCCCCGAGCGCCTCGATGTCGAAGGCCCCACGGCCGGCGAGGTAGGTCAGGCGTGCGGAGAGCTGGCCGGGACAGCTGCGGGCGTTGGGACAACGCCAGTCGGCGTCCTCGGCGCGGGTCGGGGCGAGCCGGGTCCCGCACTCGGGGCAGAGCGTGGGGAACACGAAGGTACGTTCCGTCCCGTCGCGTTTCTCGACGACCGGCCCGAGAACCTCCGGGATGACCTCCCCGGCCTTCCGGATGACCACGGTGTCCCCGATCAGCACCCCCTTGCGGCGCACCTCCGTCTGGTTGTGCAGGGTCGCCATGGAGACGGTGGATCCGGCGACGAGGACCGGTTCCATCACGGCGAAGGGCGTGACCCTGCCGGTGCGGCCGACGCCGACCTGGATGTCCACCAGGCGGGTCGTGACCTCCTCGGGCGGATACTTGTAGGCGATGGCCCACCGGGGGGCCCGCGATGTCGAGCCGAGGGCGCGCTGGGCTGCGAGATCGTCGACCTTGATCACCACCCCGTCCATCTCGTGGGTCGCGTCGTGCCGGTGCTCGGCCCAGTACCGGACCCGCTCGTGGACCTCGTCGACGGAGTCGACGGCCCTCGTGTACGGCGAGACCGGCAGCCCCCAGTCCGCGAGCGCGAGGTAGGCGTCATACTGCGACCGCGGGGCGAATCCCTCGACCGCACCGATTCCGTGGCAGATCATCCGCAGGCGACGTTTGCGCACGTCCGCGGTGTTCTTCTGACGCAGGGAGCCGGCTGCCGCGTTCCGGGGGTTGGCGAAGGGTCTGCCGCCGTCGGCGATCCGGCGGGCGTTGACCTCGGCGAAATCCTCGATCGCGATGAATACCTCACCCCGGACCTCGAGCAGGTCGGGCACCGGGTGGTCGGGGGTCGCGGTCAGCTCGTGGGGGATGTCGTCGATCACCCGGGCGTTGGCGGTGATGTCCTCGCCGATCCGCCCGTCGCCGCGGGTGGCGGCACGCTCGAGGCGCCCGTCCCGGTAGACCAGGTCGATCGACAGGCCGTCGATCTTGAGCTCGGTGAGGTACCTGGCGGCGGGGGTGCGGGCCAGCCACTCGTCCAGTTCCCCGGTGTCGAAGACGTTGTCGAGGCTAAGCATCCGCTCCGGGTGCTCGACATTGGCGAAGCTGGAGGTCCCGTCGACCGGTGCTCCGACCTCCATCGTGGGGCTGTCCGGGACCGCGAGTTCCGGGTGCTCGGCCTCGAGCTGCTGGAGCTCGCGGAAGAGGGCGTCGAAGTCCGCGTCCGGGATCGACGGCTGGTCGTTGTAGTAGAGATCCCTGTGGTGGCGGACCTTTTCCGCGAGTTCGGTCCACCGCCTGCGGAGCCCGGTGTCGTCACCGTCCCCGATCGCGTCGGTTCGGTCTCCGGGGGTGTTGTCGCTTCGATTCACGGCTGCCAGTCTAACGACCCCTCCGACGGGCCCCGTCGCCCCGTCGGACACGGCCCGGTGACGTGTTGTCTAGGGTTGTGGCATGACGAACTTCGACCCCTCAGCGATGCTCTCCTTCGACCTGGAGACCACGTCAGCGAACCCCATCGAGGCCCGTATCGTCACCTCGGCGATGGTGCGCATCGAGGGCGGGAACGTCGACCCCGTCGAACTGCTGGCGGATCCCGGGGTGGAGATTCCCGCGCAGGCCTCCGAGATCCACGGAATCACCACCGAGTACGCCCGCGAGCACGGGCGCCCGCACGACGAGGTCCTCGCGGAGACCGTCGAACGCATCCGCAGGGGCTGGTCGGAGGGACTGACGCTGATCGTGTTCAACGCCGCCTACGATCTGACGGTGCTGCGGAAACTCACCGGGGACTTCACCGTCACCGGACCGGTGTTCGACCCCTACGTGATCGACCGGGCGAAGGATCCCTACCGGAAGGGCCGCCGGACACTGGGGTCCCTGTGCGAGCACTACAAGGTCCGCCTGGACAACGCCCACGAGGCCACCTCCGATGCGGTCGCCGCCGCCCGCGTGGCATGGGTCCAGGCCCGCAAGTGGCCGGAACTGGTGTCCATGGACACCGACGAGCTCATGGAGAACCAGGCCGTCTGGCACCACAACTCGCAGACCAGCCTGAAGCGCTACTTCGAGGGACGCGGTCGGGATGCCTCGGACATCAGCACCTCGTGGCCGATGCGGGGCTGATCAGTGCCGGATCCCGATACAGGGGTTCCACGGACGCCGGGGACGAGGACTCCTCCACCTGCCGGGCGGTGATGCGACTCCGCCCGACACGCGCATGCGCGCAGCAGCCGTCTCCGGGTCTTCAGAGGCCGCGCGGGGAGCGGACCGGCCCCGGCCGGCACGGCGGCCGGGGCGGTCACCACGTGCAGCGGAAAGTGCCCGACCGTGGGTCCGGGCGCCGGAGGATGCGGTGCCCGGGTGGGAGGTCCGTTCCCTCACCTCGACGGGGATGATCGCCCGGAAACGGGGAGAAGCCGGGGAGAACACCCCCATAAATCACCCCCGATCCGGTAAAACCGGGGAGCCCGGGTGAGATCTTCCGAGACATCATTAAGGCCGCAAAACCATCGTGCCTGCCGATTCTCCCTCCAACCAGGGGAAACAAGGCCCCCGCCGGGTCAGGGTGAGCCCGTGCCCTAGGAATTGACGGGTTGGAACCGTGCTGACGCAATGCGACGATCAGTGCTTGACGGCATCAATGTCCGAGTACGCACGCACGTCGACCACCTTGGTGAAAACAACAGAGGGATCAACCATGACCCAGATCTTGGATTCAACCCGGGACACCGCGCGACCGACACCCCACCTGACCCGGAGGGAGGTCGAGGTCGCCCGAACCTGGTTCCGGTCCCGTTCGAAGGCCGTCGCGGCCAGGCACCTCACCATCCGCGAGGACACCGTGCGCAGCCACATAACCAACGTGAGGAACAAGTACCAAGCGCTGGGGCGGGACGCCGGGACCAAGTCCGCCATGAAGGCGAGGATGCTCGAGGACGGCTTTTTGGAGGAGAGCGACTAGAGGTCGCCGGCATCCCGGGTGAGCATTCCCGCCACGGTCCGGGATGCGGTCAGCGCACGGACCGCGACATCCGCGGGCACGGCGGACAGGCCCGCCCGGGGATGAACGTCAACCATCGAGGTGAGCTGATTCCGGTGCAGCCCGAGTTCGTCCCAGAGACGGGCGATCCGCACCGCAACCTCCCGTGAGTGCCCGTTCAGATCCCCGGAGGCCGGGAAGCCGGTGAGACCGACGGGAATGGCGCCCAATCCCACCCTGACGCCCTCCGAGACAGCGGTACCGAGACCGTCGAGATGCGTTGCGTCCTTGACGTGCCGTGGATCAAGGAGAACGGTGTCCGCACCGCTGACACCGGCGACCTCCCAGAGCGGCGGTGCCGCGGTGAGGTTGAGCAGTACCTCGGACACCCCGGCGTCCCGCAGTTCTCCGCTGAACGCACGCAGCCGTTCAGCTGCGTCCGGGCCGGGCACCGCGCGGATCGTGTCGTAATCGGATGTTCCCCGCAGAGTTCCCCGACACACGTCCGCGAGCAGGGGTTCGTCCACCTGGACCACCACTGCGGAGCCGAATCGACGGTGGACGTCCGCCACGTGCTCGAGCGTGCCGTGGATCAGGGCGCCGGTGAGGTCCCTGAGGGCTCCCCGGTCGGTGATGGCCCGGTGGCCGTCGGGGAGTTCGATCGCGGCGGCGAGCGTCCAGGGCCCGGTCACCTGGATCTTCAGTGCCGAAACCCCGGATCCCCAGACGTCGCCGCAGGTGTCGAGATCGGCCTCGACGAGGTCCCTGGAACGCCGGGTGAGCAGCTGCGGCCTGGCGCACAGACGCCAGGCCCTGGGCCCCGGCTCGACGTACAGTCCCGCCAGGAGGGCCGCGGTGCGTCCGACCGGATCGGATCCCACCCCGCGAGCGGGTAGCTCGGGGAAGGCCGGGAGATCCCCGGTCTCCCCCAGCACTATCTCGGCGGCCGCCGCCGGGTCCGTACCGGGCATCGGGCCGAGACCGAAACCCCGGCTCCGGGAGATGTCCGCGGTCATCCGGCGGACTCCGTCCCGCTGATCGTGCCGGAGCCGATGACGATGTCCCCGCCCGGGTCCGGGAGGTAGAGCACGGCGGCCTGTCCTCGGGCGACACCGGAGAGCGGGTCGCGGAGCGCGAGTTCCATCGCGTCGCCGTCCGTGTCGACCCGCGCCCGGCACGGGACCACCCCGCCGTGGGCGCGCACCTGCACCTCGCAGTCGAACTCACCGGTCATGCCGGGATGGAGGACCTTGAGCCGGTCCGCGTGGATCACCGACACCGCGAGTTTCTCCCGCGGCCCGACGGTGACCGTCCCGGTGGCGGCGTCGATGTCGGTGACGTACCTGGGTCGGCCGTCGGCGGCCGGTTCCCCGAGTCGCAGGCCCTTGCGCTGGCCGATGGTGAACGCGTGGACGCCGTCGTGGTCACGGAGCTCGCGTCCCGTCTCGTCGACGACCATGCCGGGGCGCAGGCCGATGTGGCGTCCGAGGAACGCCTGGGTGTCACCGTCGGGGATGAAGCAGATGTCGTAGGAATCGGGTTTCTTAGCCACGGCGAAACCCATCGCCGCGGCTTCGGCACGGATCTCGGGCTTGACGGTGTCGCCCACCGGGAACATGCAGCGGCTGATCTCGCCGGCACCGAGTACACCGAGAACGTAGGACTGATCCTTGTTCGGATCGACCGCACGCCGCAGGTAGCCGTCCCCACCGTCACACGGCTGGGTGAGCCGGGCGTAGTGGCCGGTCGCGACGGCGTCGAATCCGAGCGCCACGCCCCGCTCCAGGAGCGCGGTGAACTTGATCTTCTCGTTGCACCGGAGGCAGGGGTTCGGAGTCTCCCCGTGGGCGTAGGAGTCGATGAAGTCGTCGATGACCTCGGCGCGGAACCGCTCGGAGAAGTCCCAGACGTAGAAGGGGATGCCGAGTGCGTCACAGACACGACGGGCATCGGCGGAATCCTCCAGCGAGCAGCAACCGCGGGCGGACTCCCGGACGGTCTGCGGGTCCCGGGAGAGCGCGAGGTGGACTCCGGTGACGTCGTGCCCGGCTGCCTTCGCCCGGGCTGCGGCGACGGCGGAATCGACGCCGCCGCTCATCGCCGCAAGTACTCGCATCGTCACTGTCCTCCCGTTTCTCCCTGTTCCCGTTCACGGCCCGGTACCACGCTGACCGCGCGGTGAGCCGTGCCCCAGGGTAGCGGCCGATGGAGGGATCCTCCCAACCGCGTGAGACTCACCGCCCGCAGGACAGTTCCGGCTCTCCCAGGACCGTCGCGGCGAGCAGGGACATGCCCGCGGGGAGGGCGACCGTCCCGAGGTCCGCGGTGCACGTGGTGTCGTCGGGATCGAACGCCGTCACGGAGAACGGGCCGGTCGACGGATCACCGCCCCAGGCGACACCGAGCGCGCGACCGTCACCGTCACCGGTGACCGTCGCCCCGGCGATCCCGGTGAGCTCGGAACCGACACTGCGGAACCGGGGCTCCGGGGTGAAGGTGTAGCTTTCGACCAACCCATCGCCGCTGATGCGGTGGATCGAGCCGTCGGCCGCGGTGCCCTCGGAGGTGTCTATGCCCCGGACCTCGGACGCGGGGCGGAAGGTGTCGACGGTGGTGCGGGTGGCTTCACCGCCGTCGACGGTCACGGCCGTACCGTCACCGGACACCCAACTCACCGTGTCGTCGCAGCCGGCACGGCCCCACACCGGGGCAGGTCCGGCGGGGAGCACCTCCGAACGGATGTCCTCCGGACCTGATGCCGTGATGCGGGAGACGGCCACATCCTTGCCGAGCTCCCCGCCATCGAAGCTCGGCGCCGGGGAGGCGGCCTCCAGCCAGGCGATGTGTCCGTCGGCGCACCTCGTCAATCCGACCGGAACCGAGTCCGAGGTTGTGGTGAAGGTCTTACCGTCCGTGGTGACTGTGACGATGAGGTGCCGGTCCGGGTACTGGCCGTCACCTACCGCATAGGCGAAGGTGGCGCCGTGACCGTCCTCCGAGCTGACGGAGTCCGTGACGAATCCGGTGGCGTCGCCCCCGGCATGGGTGATCTCCGCCAGGGCGGCATCGAAGACGGTCACGCCGGAGGATTCGGCGACGGCGACGGCGCCGTCGGCGAGTCGGACGATCGCGGGGCGGATCGATCCGGGGCCGGACGTCAGGGTGGTGACGGTCCCATCAGAGGGCGAGACCGAACCCACCTCGGTCGCGTCATCGTTGCCGGTCACGACGATCAACCGGTCATCGCGGCCGGTGGTCGACTCGCCCGTCGTCATCTCCATCGGGCTCCCCGAGGGTTCTGCCACGGTGGTGTCAGCGGGGACAGAGGAACACGCAGCGACGAGAGACATCGGTAGCGCCAGTGCCACGAGGGACAGGAACAGGGGATGCTGGCCGGTTTGAGCTGACATGTTCGATCTCCGTTCGTCGGGTGCGCGGAACGGGCCCATGCTACCGGCCCGGGATCTGGCCGTCACCGATGTCGGATACCGGCCCGGTCGATCACGGGGCCGCACCGATCGACCGGTCGTAAACCTCAGGCCATCCCCGCGAGCCTCGCCCGGGCCACCACGTCGGCGATGACCTCGAGCACCCGATCGACGTCGGCTTCGGTGTTCGTGGGACCGAGTGTGAAACGCACGGCCCCGCGGGCGTCATGCTCACTGACCCCCATCGCCAGCAGCACATCACTGGCCCTGTTCACACCGGCGGAACAGGCGGACCCCGTGGAACAGGCGATCCCCGCGCTGTCCAGCAGCATGATCAGGCTGTCGCCCTCCGCACCGGGGAAGGACAGGTGCAGGTGCCCCGGGAGCCGGTCGACGTCCGCGCCGTGGACCAGGACGTCGTTGACGCGGTCCAGGATCCCGGCCTGCAGCCGGTCTCGCAGTTCGGCGATCCGGGCGGCGGCCCCACTCAATTCGGAGACCGCCTCGGTGAGGGCCGCGGCAGTCGCGACGGCACCCGCCACGTCGGCGGTGCCGGGTCGGATGCCGCGTTCCTGTCCCCCACCGAACAGAACAGGTGCCGGAGCGGGTGAGCGTCTGGCGATGAGCAGTCCCACCCCGCGTGGCCCGCCGAACTTGTGCGCCCCGGCGGCGAGCGTGGTCGCGCCGAGTGCGGCGAAGTCCACGGGCAGGTGTCCGACGACCTGGGTCGCGTCCACGTGCACCGGTGTCCCGGCGGCGGCGCGGGCGCAGATCTCTGCCACGGGCTGGATCGCGCCGGTCTCGTTGTTGGCCCACATGCACGTGGCCAGTGACGCCCGTGTGTCCAGCCGGGAGTCCGGGACGACCACGCCACCGGGCCCCACGGGAAGCAGGTCGAGACCGGCGCCTTCCCCGGCCAGTGCCTTGACCGTCTCCGCGACGGCCGGGTGTTCGATCGGGGTGGAGATGATCCTTCCCCGACCCGCGGCACGCCAGAGCCCCTGGACGGCGATGTTGCAGCTCTCGGTGCCTGAACCGGTGAAGATGACCTCTATCGGCTCACAGCCGAGGGCGTGGGCGATCCGTTCCCGGGCTTCCTCGAGGGCCGCCCGGGCGAGACGCCCGGACGCGTACTGACCGCCGGGGTTGAGCAGTCGCGCGGTATCAGCCCACGCAGCCACGGCGCACGGGCGGATCGGGGCGGTAGCGGCGTGGTCGAGGTAGTGCAGCGATTCCGGCACGGAACTATCCCTGCCTGCGGCGCTTGATCTCCTCGGTGAGTGCCGGGGCGATGCTGAACAGGTCCCCCACGACGCCGAGATCGGCGATCTCGAACAGGGGCGCGTCCTCGTCGTTGTTGACGACGACGATGGTCTTGGAGGTCTGCATACCGGCCTTGTGCTGGATGGCGCCGGAGATGCCGAGACCGATGTAGAGGTCCGGAGAGACGGACACACCGGTCTGTCCGATCTGGTACTGGCCGCCGTACCAGTCATGGTCGATGGCGTCACGGGTGGCACCGACGGCTCCGCCGAACGCGTCGGCGAGTGGTTCGACGATGTCGGTGAACCCCTCGGCGGACCCGACACCGCGGCCACCGGCCACGACGATCTTCGCCTGTGCGAGGGCGGGTCGCTCGCCGCGTTCGGCGGGGGTGAATCCGGTGACACGGACGTCCTTCTCCCCTGCGCCGGGCAGTTCGAGGGTGACGAGTTCCCCGGCACCGGGACGGGGATCCGCGTCGACGGCTCCGGCGCGCACGGCGTAGATGGGACACTCGCCGCCGACGGCGGCGGTGACGGAGATCGTGTCACCGAAGATGGACTGCTGTGCGGTGCGGTCGGCGTTGACCCCGACGACGTCACACAGGACGCCGGACCCCAGGCGTACGGCGAGACGGGCGGCGATCTCGTCACCGGCGGGTGACGAGGGGACGAGGACCGGGGCGGGGTTCGAGGACGCGAGGATGGACAGGGCGTCGACCGCGGGGAGGACGAGCCGCTCGCCGACGTCCGCACCCTCGGCGGCGACGATCTGGTCGGCACCCGCCGCGGCCAGGGCCTCGGCCAGCGGAGCCGCGGTTCCCGGGGCTCCGACGACGACGGCACTGACGGCCCCGAATGCGCGGGCGGCGGTGATCAGTTCTGCGGTGACTTCGTCGAGCGCGCCGTCGGTGTGCTCGACCAGTACGTATGCGTGGGACATTGCGGGTTCTACTCCTGGGGTTGCGTGGATCTGCGGGGCGGGACGTGCGACTAGATGAGGTTCCGGGACTCGAGGAAGTCGGCGATGGCGACGGCGGCCCGGCCGTTGTCGCGGATGATCTCACCCTGGCTGCGCTCGGGGCGTTCGGCGGCGGCCGTGACCGCGGTCGCGGCGTGGGCTCCCCCGACCTGTTCCGCGGTGGCGGCGGTGTCCGCCAGGGACAGGCGCGTGATCTGGGCCTTCTTCGCGGCCATGATGCCCTTGAAGTTGGGGAACCGGGGACGGTCGGCCTGGTCGGTGACCGAGATGATCGCCGGAAGGGTGGCGGCGAGCTCGAACTCACCCCGCGGGGTTTCCCGGACACCCGTGACGGTCCCCTCCGCGGCGTTGACGGTGGCGCTGCGCAGGTGGGTCAGCGCGGGGATGGTGCGGTACTCGGAGAGGATTCCAGCCATTCCCCCCATCAGTCCGTCCGAGGACCGGTTGCCGGTGACGATGAGCTTGAGGTCGTCCAGCCCCAGGGCGGACGTCGCCGCATCGATACCGCAGGTCAACGACCATGCCGTACCGGGCAGATCCGAACCGGCGATGCCCTCGTCGGACAGCAGGACGGCATCGTCGACGCCCATGGCGAGCGCCTTGCGCAGCGCCTCCTCCGCGCGGCCGGTTCCCGCGGTGAGCGCGACGACCCGCCATCCCGCGTCGGCGTCCGCCTCGCGGATCTTCAGCGCCTGCTCGACGGCGTACTCGTTGATCTCGTCGATGACCTCATCGACGTTGTCGCGGTCGAGGGTGAAGTCCTCGGACAGCTTCTTCTGCGACCAGGTGTCGGGGACGTGCTTGACCAGTACCACGATCGTGGGCATGCGGTGTGGGCCTTCCTTGTTTTCAGGTGTGACGGGTTTCGTGGTCGTCCGTGGGTCAACCCTCCGGTGGCGGAGGGGACACCACGGCTCCCAGGCTGGCCGCCAGTCTAGCCGCCGTGGACGCTCCCGTCGCCACCGGGCGAACAACCTGTCAGCTGCGGTCAACGCCCCCGGTCCGGGGACCACAGACCAGGGCGACGCCGGCTGAACCGATCCTGGTCACCACGACAGCCATGGGGCGTTCACCGGCGGGTTTGAGGTTCCGGCGGAGTTTGTCCGGATCGATGTCCACGCCACGCACGAGTATCTCCAGCGCGCCGCATCCGTGGTTCCGGAGAACCGCCTTCAGCTTCTTCAGCGGCGCCTGTTCGATGAATGGAAATCCGGTCCTGCCCTCCGGGATGCGGTCACCGGTGAGGTGGGCGATCCGGTCGTCGAGCATCCACAGCCCCTCGCGCAGTGCGTAGTGCCGGACCAGCCCCGCCCGGACGACGGCACCGTCGGGGTCGATGATGTACCGGCCGGGTGGGCCGGCGAGGCTCTCCCCGTCACTGTCCCCGGAGAGGTCGGTGATCCGGTCGAGGTTCGGACCGGTCCCCGACTTCGTGGAGATCATCACCGCCTCGCGCCGCTCGCCGCCGCCGAGTTGCGGTGAATACAGGCACGCCTCCTTGACCCCGCCGTCGACGCTGACGACACTCACGGGGCCGTCCCATCCGCTGAAGTCCAGCCCCGGTGCGCACTTCACCGCCACCGGGGTCCCGGCGTGGGCGGCGATCAGTTCGGGCAGCGGTGGGAGCAGCTGGTCGGGGCGGGTGATGCGGCGACCTCCCGCCCGGCGCGCGGGGTCCGCGACGACGGCGTCGACGGCTCCCGGGCGCAGGGCCGGGACCAGGGCGTCGGCGACCAGGACGCCGGCGCCGGTGTTGACCCGGGCCATCCGGGCCCGGGCGGGGTCGAGGTCGGATCCGGTGACGGACAGTCCCGCGTCGGCCAGCGGCGGCAGCTCGGTTCCGATGGAGCAGGTCACGTCGTGCACCCGTGCCCCCGGTCCGAGGTGTTCCGCGATGCGTCGCGCCCGGACGACGGCGACGACGGGCGGGGTCGCCTGCTGAGCGGATTCGCCGCACATCAGCCAGTCGGAGGGGAGCTTGCCGGTGGTCGAACGGCGGGCGGCGACGAGTTCGGTGACGGCGCGCGCGTGCCCTCCGAAGTGCCTGCGCAGCACCTCGGTGTCGGCGATGAGGCTGCGGCGGGTGAGCGCGAGTTCCGCGGTGACGTCCGCTATCTCCCGGCGGTGGGACCGGAGGAAGTCGACCTCCTCGAGCGTGTACGACATCTACTTCCGGTGGCTCCCACGCCCGGCGCGGGGCGCTCGTCGGGCGAAGTAGCGGCCGCCGATCCGGTCGAGCTGGATCGGCTGGTGGAACGCGCGGGTGAGGTTCTCTCCGGTGAGGACGTCGTCGATGAGTCCCTGCGCGACAACGGCCCCCTCGTCGAGGAGCATCGCGTGGGTGAAGCCGGCGGGGATCTCCTCGACGTGGTGGGTGATCATCACGATCGCCGGGGCGTCGGGATCGAGCGCGAGTTCCCCCAGGTGTCCGACGAGGTCCTCCCTCCCGCCCAGATCCAGGCCGGCCCCGGGCTCGTCGAGGAGGAGGAGCTCCGGGTTGGTCATGAGTGCACGGGCGATGAGCACGCGCTTGCGCTCCCCCTCCGAGAGGGTCCCCCACGTGCGTCCCTGCAGGTGGTACGCGCCCACCTGCTCGAGGATGGTGCGCGCCTGCTCGAGGTCGCGCTCGTCGTACTCCTCGCGCCACCTGCCGAGGATGGCGTAGCCCGCGGAGACCACGAGGTCCCCGACCTCCTCGGTCGGTGGGATGCGGTTGCCGAGGGCGGCGGACGACACCCCGATCATGGCACGCAGGTCACGCATGTCGGTGCGCCCGATCCGCTCCCCCATGATGAAGGCAACCCCGTCGGAGGGGTACTCCTCTGCCGAAGCCATCCGGAGGAGGGTAGTCTTCCCCGCCCCGTTCGGTCCGATGATCACCCACCGCTCGTCGAGTTCCACCTGCCAGGTGACATCCCCGACGAGTGTGGCACCGTCACGGACGAAGGACACGTCGCGGAAATCGATGAGCAGATCCAGGTCGGTTTCGGTCTCATTCACAGTCACCCCTCCATCATGGACCATCCGGAACCGGTTGGGCGTCTGCCACGTCCGGGGTGGAAACCGCACCCCCTTTGACTTGAAGGTGAGCCAAACCTATCATTGACTCCGTTCGGGCAGTCCCTTTTCAGGGATCTGGTCCCGATTTCCATGGTTCCTCCGAGCCGGGTCGCCTGAGACACCTCGCCTCCCCCTGTCCCGACCGAGACCACCATCCACCATTTTCCACAGGGAGAAGAGATGAATAAGCGCCTGATGAGGAAGGCTGCGGCCATCGCTGTCGCCGCCACCACAATCACAACCACGCTGACAGCCTGCAGTTCGGACGGCACCGAGGGATCCGCCGAGGAATCCACCACCACAGCTGCCGCGGCAACCTCCGGGCAGTCCGGTGAACAGGCCGGGGACCCCCGTCTGGAGGCCTCCGTGTGCGGTACCCCGGAGGATGACGGTGAGAACCACGAGATTCCGATCGGTTCCACGACCGCGGGCCCCTTCGACATCGACGCGGCGTACTTCCAGCCCGCCTACATGAACAACAACGGCGAAAGCATGCCCTCGTACAAGGACTCGATCGCCCACATCGAAGCGGACGTCAAGACCAACGAGAAGGGCGAGGACTACGGTTGGTCCGTCGGGGAGACCCCCGCGGATCTCCGGATCAGTTACAAGATCACGGACGCGGACGGCAAGGAGATCGTGTCAGGCAAGTTCATGGAGATGAACGCGGTCGACGGCTCTCACTACGGAACGAACATCCCCCGGACCGCCGAAGCAAAGGGCCTGGTCGGAACACTCGACGACCCCGCACACCTCACCCTGACGCTCAAGGTCGAGGCCCCGGAGCACTACCCGCTGCACATCGACCGCAGGACCGGTGTCAAGGAACACGAATGGTTCAAACCGATCACCGTCAAGATGGAGATGCTCTACACCGGCGAGCAGCTCAAGTGCATCGTGGATGATCCGGTAGCGGACAACTCCTGACAATCCCCCTCCGGCATGCGGAACCCCGGGCACCATGACGGGTGCCCGGGGTTCCGCATGCCGGGGTCGGAATCAGGCGGGTACATCCGGGAGCACTCAACTAGACTTGGTTGAGCACCGGTGGAATCGACCGCGGCACCCCGTCGATCCACCGTCCACCGGCGTGAGCCGGGGTAAACCGGACAACCACGAATGAGGAAACAGTGACTAATCGCCTTGGCCTAGATGATGTCCGCCCCGTGATCTCCGGGGGTCGACACCCCACGAAGGCTGTGGTCGGTGAGGTGGTACCGATCTCAGGTCTGGCGTGGCGCGAGGGACACGACGCGATCTCCGCCACCCTCAACGTCCGGGGCCCCGAAGCCTCGCCCGGGTTCCGGCGTACCGTCCGCATCCCGATGCACACCAGCCCGCACGACGAGGACCAGGTCAACGCCGTCGTCATCCCGGATGCTCCGGGGACGTGGACCTTCCGCATCGACGTCTGGTCGGACCCGGTCGCCACCTGGCGGCACGCGGTAACCTCCAAGATCGACGCCGGCCAGACCCGCGCGGACCTGGCCAACGACCTGGAGATCGGCGCGCGCCTGTTCCTCCGTGCCGCCGAGGGGGCTCCGAAGAAGCGCCGTCCCGAATTCACGTCCGTGGTCGACAGTCTCCGCCGGGAGGACATCTCCCCCGCCGAGGCCGTGGCCCCCGCCTTCGAGGCGGACTTCGTCGATCTGCTGGACAGCCATCCCCTCCGCGGACTGCTGACCCGCGGCATCACCCGCAAGATCAAGGTCGAACGCCCGAAGGCGCTGTTCAGCTCCTGGTACGAGTTCTTCCCGCGGTCGACCGGCGGCGTCGACGAGGACGGCCGGCCGGTGCACGGCACCTTCGCCACCGCGACCGCCGAACTCGAC
Source organism: Corynebacterium antarcticum (assembly GCF_016595285.2). Classification (NCBI taxonomy): domain Bacteria; kingdom Bacillati; phylum Actinomycetota; class Actinomycetes; order Mycobacteriales; family Corynebacteriaceae; genus Corynebacterium; species Corynebacterium antarcticum. The sequence goes on along the minus strand of NZ_JAENIP020000003.1, from coordinate 355,152 downwards.
CGCGTCGCCGGAATGGGCTTCGACACCGTCTACTTCCCGCCGATCCACCCCATCGGTGAGATCAACCGCAAGGGCCGCAACAACACACTCACCCCCACTCCTGAGGACGTCGGTTCACCGTGGGCCATCGGTTCCACCGCCGGCGGCCACGACGCCGTGCACCCCGCGCTGGGCACCATCGACGACTTCGACGCTCTCGTGTCCCGCGCGGAGGAACTCGGTCTGGAGGTCGCCCTCGACCTCGCGCTGCAGTGTGCCCCGGATCACCCGTGGGCCGCCGAGCACCCGGAGTGGTTCACGGTGCTGCCCGACGGCACGATCGCCTACGCGGAGAACCCCCCGAAGAAGTACCAGGACATCTACCCCCTGAACTTCGACAACGACCCCGACGGGCTCTACCGGGAGGTCCTCCGGGTGGTGCTGTTCTGGGTCGGCCACGGCGTCACCACGTTCCGCGTGGACAACCCGCACACCAAGCCGGCCAACTTCTGGGAATGGCTCATCAACGCCGTCCACGAGAAGCACCCGGAGGTCATCTTCCTCGCCGAGGCCTTCACCCGCCGGCCCCGCCTGTACGGTCTGGCGAAGGCGGGATTCAGCCAGTCCTACACCTACTTCACGTGGCAGACCACGAAACGGGAGCTGACCGAGTTCGGTGAGGAGATCTCCCGGATGGCGGATGTGTGCCGCCCCAATCTCTTCGTCAACACCCCGGACATCCTGCACGCCTCACTGCAGTACGGGGGACGCGGTATGTTCGCCCTGCGGGCCGTACTCGCGGCGACGATGTCGCCGCTGTGGGGCGTCTACTCCGGCTACGAGCTCTACGAGCACCGGGCTCTCAAGCCCGGCAGCGAGGAGTACCTGGACAGCGAGAAGTTCGAGCTCCGCCCGAGGGACTACGCCGCCGCGGAGGAATCCGGCGACTCACTCTCGGTGTTCATCGGCACCCTCAACCGGGTCCGCCGCGAACACCCCGCCCTGCAGCAGCTGAGGATCCTGGACTTCCACGCGACCGACTCCGACCAGATCATCGCCTACTCGAAGGTCGATCCGGTGTCCGGTGACGCGGTCCTCGTCGTGGTCAACCTCGACCCCTACAACGCGGTGGAGACGACGGTCCATCTCGACCTCGAACGCCTGGGGCTCGACCCGGGCGCGATGTTCGACGTCCACGATGAGATCAGCGGCGCCGACTACCTCTGGGGCGAGCACAACTACGTCCGCCTCGAACCGTGGAACAACGTCGCGCACCTCCTCATCCTCCCCACGGTGGACCCCGAACGCCGCGAGCAGCTCGCCTGGCGCCGGATCGACCGCTACCGGGCCTAGCTTCCCGCCCGGGTGCCGCGTACCGTGCAACAGCAGCGGCCCGCCCCGGGCGCCGATCCGCCAGCCCCCGCGCCACAGTCAACCCCTCTAAGGACACCGCCATGAACTCCCCGAACGTCCCCGACCGACTCCTGATCGCCGACGGCGACTGGCAGCTGCTCTCGACCTGCCGCCACCACGACCCCCACGGCGTCTACGGCTGGCACCACACTGAGTCGGGTTCAGTGATCCGGACCCGCCAGATCGGAGCCGAACGGGTCCAGCTGCACGTGGAGGGACGCGAGCCCGTCGACATGCAGCCCATCGGCGACGACGTCTACGTCGCCGCCCTCCCGGACACCACCTCGGTCGCCTACGAACTGATCATCACCTGGTCCGGCGGGGGCACCGTGACCCGTGCCGACGGATACTGCTTCCTCCCGACGCTGGGCGAGACCGACATCCACCTGATCAACGAGGGACGCCACGAGCGCCTCTGGGAGGTGCTCGGCGCGCGGGTCCGCCGCTACGACACGGTCCTCGGCCCCGTCATCGGCACCTCCTTCGCGGTGTGGGCGCCCAATGCGGCGGGCGTCGCCGTCATCGGCGACTTCAACGGCTGGAACCCGTCCCAGACGCCGATGCGCGCGCTCGGATCCTCCGGTGTGTGGGAGGTGTTCGTCCCCGGCGTGTACGCCGGCGAGGTGTACAAGTACGCGATCCACACTCACGACGGCACCCGCCTCGACAAGGCGGACCCGATGGCACGCCTGACCGAAGCGCCGCCCGCGACGGGCTCGATCGTGGCGGAATCGGATTACCGGTGGCGCGACGCCGGGTGGCTCGAGCAGCGCGACTCGACCGACTGGGACGCGTCCCCCATGAGCATCTACGAGGTGCACCTCGGTTCCTGGAAGTACGGCCTGACCTACACCGAACTGGCGGATGAACTCGTCGACTACGTCGCCGACATGGGCTACACGCACGTCGAGTTCATGCCGGTCGCCGAGCACCCCTTCGGTGGTTCCTGGGGCTACCAGGTCACCGGCTACTACGCCCCCTCCTCGCGGTGGGGTACGGCGGATGAGTTCCGCGCACTGGTAGACGCCTTCCACGCCCGCGGCATCGGGGTCATCGTCGACTGGGTTCCCGCGCACTTCCCCAAGGACGAGTGGGCGCTCGCCCGGTTCGACGGCTCCGCACTCTACGAGCACCCCGACTGGCGGCGTGGCGAGCAGCTCGACTGGGGCACCTGCGTCTTCGACTTCGGCCGCCCCGAGGTCCGCAACTTCCTGGTGGCCAACGCACTCTACTGGCTGGAGGAGTTCCACATCGACGGCCTACGGGTCGACGCCGTCGCCTCGATGCTGTACCTCGACTACTCCCGCAAGGACGGCGAGTGGCTGCCGAACATCCACGGAGGGCGCGAGCACCTGGAGGCGGTGCAGTTCCTCCAGGAGATGAACGCGACGGTGCACCGCCATCATCCGGGCGCGCTGACCATCGCCGAGGAGTCCACCTCCTGGCCGGGCGTGACCGCGCCGACCACCGAGGGCGGGCTCGGTTTCTCCATGAAATGGAACATGGGGTGGATGAACGACACCCTGCGCTACTTCGGTGAGGACCCGATCAACCGCAGCTGGCACCACAACGAGATCACCTTCTCACTGGTGTACGCGTTCTCCGAGAAGTTCATCCTGCCGATCAGCCACGACGAGGTCGTCCACGGCAAGGGTTCCCTGTGGGAGCGGATGCCCGGCGATTCCTGGAACAAGGCCGCCGGTGCCCGGACCCTGCTCGCCTACATGTGGGCGCACCCGGGCAAGCAGCTGCTGTTCCAGGGTCTCGAATGGGCGCAGACCTCCGAGTGGTCGGAGAGCCGCTCTCTCGACTGGGGCAATCTCTTCGGCTGGGAGGGCGAGTACCACACCGGCGTCCGGGACCTGGTGCGGGACATGAACCACCGCTACGTCGACGAGCCGGCCCTCTACACCCGGGACTTCACCGGTGACGGGTTCGACTGGGTCAAGGCCGACGACGCCGAGAACAACATCCTCGCGTTCCTCCGTCACGGCGCCGGCGGCGAGGAGCTGCTCTGCGTCAGCAACCTCGGCGGCAACAGTCAGCTGTCCTACACCTTCGGGCTGCCGGTCGATGGTGACTGGGAGCTCGTGCTCAACACCGACTCGGCGGAGTACGCAGGTGCAGGCAATGACCTCCGCCCGGTCGTCCACACCGACGACTACGGCTGGGACGGCAAGCCGCACTCGGTGACCCTGCACGTGCCGGCGATGTCGACCCAGTGGTACCGCCACCGCGGCTAGGCGACCGGTTCCACCACGGGAAACGGTGCCCCGTGCAGTCCCCTGATGACAGGGGTCGCACGGGGCACCGTCTCGTTGATCGGTCGGTCAGAACAGGGCGCTGGCCATGCGGCCCCGGGCGGCGATGACCCGGGGATCATCGGTGGCGAACAGCGCGAAGAGTTCCAGCAGCCGCTCCTTGACCGAGGCCTTCCGGTCGCCCGTGTTCGAGGCGAGCAACGTGATGAGCCGGTCGAAGGCGGGTTCCGGATCGCCCGCGGCGATGGCGGCGTCCGCGGCCGCGAAGGCCTTGTCGATGTCGGAGGGGTCCGCGTCGGCTTCGGCGACGGCGTCCACCGCGGGATCCGCCCCGGACAGGCGCTTGAGCAGACGGGCGTTGTCCCGCGCGAGTTTCGCGTCCGTGTTCGCGGGTTCCTTCGCCAGGATGTCATCGTAGACGGCGATGGCCGCGTCGAAATCACCCTGCGCCAGGGCGTCCTCCGCTGGGGCGAAGCGCGGGTCCCCCGGCTCCTCTTCGTCGGCGGAGTCCTCGGTGCCGTTCTGCTGCGGGAGCCCCTGGAGCTTCCCGGCGCAGGCCCCGACCACGGCGGCGGTCCACTCCTGGAGTGAGGACTGCGGCTGGCCGCCCTGGAAGTCCGCGAGCGGTCGTCCACCGGCGAGGGCGACGACGGTCGGCAGCGCCGTGACGCCGAAGATCTGCGCCAGTTCGGGGGCGGTCTGTGCGTCGATGTACCCGAACATCCAGTCATGTCCCGCGGCCGCCGCGAGATCCGTCAGGTCCGCGCGCAGCTGCCGGGAGGATTCCACCTCATCCGAGCCGATGAGCAGGACGACCGGAACCTGCATGGACCGTTCGATGACCTCGGACTCGATGTTCGACCGGGTGACGGTGAAGGAGGTGGGTATCCCTCCCCCGTCGTTCCCTCCCCGGGACTGGGCCTGGGAGCGGGCCTCCGCCCGGGCCTTGATCTCGCCCAGGTCCACGGCTCCGGCGGTGAAACGTTCGGGAGTGGTCATAGTCCGTTCTCCTTTTCCTCGGCTGCGGCCAGGCGCCGGTTCACGGCGTCGACCTTGGCGGTCAACTGACCAGTGTAGCCCGGTCGGATGTCGGCCTTGAGAACCAGCCCGACCCGCGGGGAGACGGCGACGACGGCGTCGGTGGCGCGTTTGACGACGTCCATGACCTCGTCCCATTCACCCTCGATGAGGGTGAACATGGCGTTGGTCTCGTTGGGTAGGCCGGAGGCGCGGACGACCCGGACGGCTTCGGCGACGGCGTCCGCCATCTCCGCCTTGCTGCCGGGCGTTTCGGTGGGGGCGACTGAGAATGCGACGATCATGGACCCAGGCTACCGAAGACCGCCGGGCGTTCCTCCGAACGAGGCCCGGTCGGGCTCCGACGGGAGTAAAATGGTCGGCATGAACAATCCCATCGATATCCCCCATGAGTACGTCACCTGCCTCGACCACGTCGGCATCGCGGTCCCCGACCTCGAGGCGGCCCTCGAGTTCTACCGGAGCGCCTTCGGCTGGGTGAACCTCCACCAGGAGACGAACGAGGAGCAGGGTGTCGTCGAGGCGATGGTCGGGCCCGCTGACCATGCGCCGACCGCCGGCGTCATCCAGCTCCTCGCACCGCTGAATGAGTCCTCCACCATCGCGAAGTTCCTGGAGAAGAAGGGACCGGGCCTGCAGCAGATGTGCCTGCGCACCAGCAACATGGACGCGCTGTGTGAACACCTCCGCGACAACGGTGTCCGGCTCCTCTACCCCGAGCCGAAGCGCGGCACCGGGGGCGCGAGGATCAACTTCGTCCACCCGAAGGACGCCGGCGGTGTCCTCCTCGAGCTCACCGAGCCCGCGTCCGACTAACGCCTTTCCCAGCAGTGCCGGTGCCAGTGCCGCCGGTCATCGGCGCCGCGCCCCAGATCCTTCGGCCACGCCACGACGTGTGCGAGGCCCGGCGGAATGTTCTGGTTGCACCCGGGACAGACGTAGAACTTCCGCGCCCCGGCCGACCCGATCCTCCGCACGAGATGCGGCGCCCCACCGGTGTACGCCGGTCCGGACATTTCCTGGGTTCCGTAGAACACCGCCCCGTCCCTCGGCAGCGGGCGCGGGGCCTGCGGGTTGGAGCGCCCGGTGCGGCGCCCTCCCCTCGAATGGTTGCGCCGGGGCATCAGAAGAGACGCAGCTCGGACGACTCGGTGCCCCGCAGAGCCTGGTAGTCGAGCACGACACACCTGATGCCGCGGTCCTCCGCGAGGGTCCGGGCCTGGGGTTTGATCTGCTGTGCGGCGAACACCCCGCGAACCGGCGCCAGAAGTTCGTCCCTGTTGAGCAGCTCGAGGTACCGGGTCAGCTGCTCGACCCCGTCGATCTCGCCGCGGCGTTTGATCTCCACCGCCACCGCCTCGCCGGCGGCGTTCCGGCAGAGGATGTCGACAGGACCGATCGCCGTCGGGAACTCCCGACGGACGAGCGTGTACCCGTCTCCGAGGGTGGTGATCTGTTCGGCGAGAAGCTCCTGCAGATGGGCCTCCACGCCGTCCTTGATCAGGCCGGGGTCCTGCCCCAGCTCATGGGTGACGTCGGAGTGGATCTTCTCGATGGTGATCCGGAGCTGCTCTCCCTTGGAGTTCTCCACGATCCAGAGCGTGTGCCAGGCGTCGTCCTCCTCGACGTCGACCTCCACGGGCTCCTCCCGGAGCGTGCAGGGTGGGGTCATCCAGTTCAACGGCTTGTAGGCGCGGTCATCGGCGTGGACCGAGACCGAACCGTCGGCCTTCACGAGGAGCAGTCTGTCGGCCGACGGGAGGTGCGCCTCCAGGCGTCCGATGTAGTCGACGGAGCAACGGGCTATGACGAGTCGCATTCCTCGTAGTTTAGCGTGCCGTACCGCGCCGGTTGACGGCGCCCGCCACGGTCACCGGTCGAGCGGCCGGAACCGTCGTTCCTGTCGGGCACTCGGTGCGGATTCGATCCAGGACGTCAGGGCGGTTTCACCGTGTCCGTCGAGGGCGATTTCGTAGCGGTCGTCGAGGACGGTCAACTCGATGATCCGGACGCCTGCGGGCATGAACGCCCTCTCGGCGACGGTGGGCTCCCGACGCTGCGTAACCACGGCACCGGTGCGGGGGAATCGGAGATCGGCGGAGGGGGAGACGGAACGTAGTTTGTAGAACTCGAGCCCGTCCCCCGAGTAGCGGAGTGCACCGTGCCGCCATCCGTGGACGCCGACGGCCGGAAGTCTCCGCAGAAGGATGCCGCAGCCCGTAGCCCGGACTCTCAGGAAGCGCCATCCCGCGAGGATGACGAGAACACACAGTGACGTGAACAGCCCGTACCAGAAGAATTCCACCGATCACTCCCTCTTGCCCAAGGTGCGGCGGCACAGCTCCGGAACGTCAGCGACGCTGACACCTGATGCACCGCTTTTCTGCGATCCTACCCGTGGCACGTCGGATCAACGAACTTCTGACGACGGGGGTCCCCCGGGCCGGAAAACAGCCGGTTGACGGAGGTAAACGAGCACGCCGGATGAATGCGGCAGGCAAGTTGATTGACACGGCAACGACCGCACGCGGGAAAACGACGTGCCCCGGGGAACCTCTGATGGTTCCCCGGGGCACGTCGTTCGTTAAGGATCGAGCCAGAGGCTCTAGCCCTCCTGACTCCGCCGGACGGCGCGCAGACCGGCTTCGGCGCGTGCCCGGGAGTCATGGTCGTCCTCGTTGAGGGCGATCTCCGCGGCGGCGGTGTCGACCTCGGACGCCCATTCGGCGTAGTCCGCGAGGATGGTGACCTTGTCCTTGGACACGGAGATGAACCCACCCTGGACGGCCGCGACGAGACGATCGCCCTCGACCGGGCGGATGGTCACGACGCCGTTCTCGATCAGTTGACCGAGCATCGGCTCGTGACCGGCGAGTACGCCGATCTCACCCTCGGTGGTCTGGGCCGTGACGATCGTGGCGTTGCCGGACCACAGTTTCCGCTCCACGGCGACCAGTTCAGCGGCGATTTCAGCCATGAGACCCGCCCTTCTACTTTTCGTTCATCTTCTGGTACGCGGCCTCGACGTCGTCCAGTCCACCCAGGCCGTTGAATGCCTGCTCCGGGTAGTGGTCGAAGTCGCCCCGGCAGATGCGCTCGAAGGCCACGATGGTGTCCTCCAGCGGCACGTAGGAGCCGGGGATACCGGTGAACTTCTCCGCGACGAAGAAGTTCTGGCCGAGGAAGCGCTCCAGGCGACGGGCGCGCTGGACGGTGATCTTGTCCTCCTCGGACAGCTCGTCCATACCGAGGATGGCGATGATGTCCTGGAGTTCCTTGTTCTTCTGCAGGATGTTGATCACACGCTGCGCGACGTTGTAGTGACGCTCACCGACGATGCCGGGCTCGAGGATCCGTGACGTGGAGGTCAGCGGGTTCACGGCCGGGTAGATACCCTTCGACGCGATCGAGCGGTCGAGCTCGGTGGTTGCGTCGAGGTGGGCGAAGGTGGTCGCCGGAGCCGGGTCGGTGTAGTCGTCGGCGGGCACGTAGACGGCCTGCAGGGAGGTGATCGACCGGCCCTTCGTCGACGTGATGCGCTCCTGGAGCACACCCATCTCGTCAGCCAGGGTGGGCTGGTAACCCACGGCGGAGGGCATACGACCCAGCAGGGTCGAGACCTCGGAGCCGGCCTGGGTGAAACGGAAGATGTTGTCGATGAACAGCAGCACGTCCTGGTGCTGGACGTCGCGGAAGTACTCCGCCATCGTCAGACCGGACAGCGCGACGCGCATACGGACTCCCGGCGGCTCGTCCATCTGGCCGAAGACGAGTGCGGTGTCCTGGAGAACCCCCATCTCCTCCATCTCGAGGAAGAGGTCGGTGCCCTCACGGGTACGCTCACCGACGCCCGCGAACACGGAGGTACCGGAGAACTCACGCGCGATACGGGTGATCATCTCCTGGATGAGGACGGTCTTGCCGACGCCGGCGCCGCCGAACAGGCCGATCTTTCCGCCCTTGACGTAAGGGGTCAGCAGGTCGATGACCTTGATGCCGGTCTCGAGGATCTCGGTCTTGCCCTCGAGCTGGTCGAAGGGCGGCGGGTCGCGGTGGATGCCCCACTGCTCACCGTCGCGGCCCAGACCCGGCTCGTCGAGGCAGTCACCGAGGGCGTTGAAGACGTGGCCCTTGACGACGTCGCCGACGGGGACAGAGATCGGGCGGCCGAGGTCGGTGACCTCCTGGCCGCGGACGAGTCCGTCGGTCGGTGCCATCGAGATGGTGCGCAGGAGGTTGTCACCCAGGTACTGGGCTACCTCGAGCGTGATGGTCTTGGCGACTGCCTCAAGCTTGATCTCGACAGTCAGTGCGTTGTACAGGGCCGGAAGCTCGCCGCGCGGGAATTCCACGTCGACGACCGGACCGATGACGCGCACGACACGGCCGGCGGTGGACACCTGCTGTGTGTTCTGCTCCTGGAGAGCTGTAGTCATAATCTAGTCACTTTCTCCGCTTTCGGCGAGCGCTCCCGCGCCACCGACGATCTCTGTGATTTCCTGGGTGATCTGTGCCTGACGGGCCTGGTTGGCCACGCGCGAGAGGTCCTTGACCAGCTCGTTGGCGTTGTCGGTCGCAGACTTCATTGCGGTACGTCGGGACGCTGACTCGCTGGCCGCGGCTTCGAGAAGCATGGCGTAGAGACCACGCGAGACGTACTGCGGCAGCAGTGCGTCGAGCAGCTCCTCCGCGCTGGGCTCGAAGTCGTAGTCCGCCTCGATCTCGTTGGAGGACGATGCGAGCATGTCCTCCCCGGCGTCGATGTGGTCGAGCTCGATGATCGGCTCGATGGGCAGGAGCTGGTGCGCCCGGGCGTTCTGGGTCAGCATCGACTCGAACTCGGTGTAGACGACGTGCAGCTGGTCGAATCCCTGGATGGGTTCACCCTCCGCGGTCGACAGTCCCTCGCGCCACTTGGCGGTGCCCGCGGAACCGGCGACGAAGCCGTCGATCAGGTGCCGGCGCATGCCGTGCGTCTCCTTGTATCCTGGATCCTGGGAGAAACCGGTCCACGCCCCGGCGATCTCCTCGCCACGGAAGCGGTAGTAGCTCAGTCCCTTGTTGCCCGAGACGTAGAGGACAACTTCGTAGCCCTTGTCCTCGAGCATGCCCCGGAGTTCGGCGGCCTTCTTGAAGACGTTGTAGTTGTAGCCGCCGCACATACCGCGGTCACTGGTCACCACGAGAATCGCGGCCCGACGTCCGTTCTCGCGCTCACGGAGCATCGCGTGGTCGAGTTCGGTGGCGGACGCGAGGCGTTCGATCACACGGTGGATCTCCTCGGCGTACGGCATCGAAGCCTCGACCCGCTGCTGGGCCTTCGTGATTCGCGAGGTGGCGATGAGCTCCTGGGCCTTGGTGATCTTCTTGGTCGAGTTCACCGACTTGATGCGGGAACGTAGTTCGCGAAGATTGGCCATGGTCTATCGCCTCCCTTCTTTTCCTTGGACGGTCATGGTGCGTGTCACGACCCTATTTCTTGGCTGACTTGCGGGAGACGGTGATCTTGTTCTTCTTCAGATCGCCCTCTGCCAACGCCTCGACCTCAGGTTCGTTGATGACCGGGGTACCGTCCGTGGTCTGGAAGGTGCGCTTGAAGTCCTCGGTCGCGGAGACCAGGGTCTCCTTGGATTCGTCGGAGAACGCTGCTCCACCGGCGATCTGGTCGTAGACCTCGCCGGCGTTGCCGTGCAGGTACTCGTGGAGTTCGGTCTCGAAGCGGCGGACATCCTCGACGGGAACGTTGTCGAGGTGGCCCTCGCCTGCGAGCCAGATGGAGACCATCTGGTCCTCGACGGCCATCGGGTTGTTCTCGGACTGCTTGAGCAGCTCGACGAGACGCTGACCGCGTTCCAGCTGACGCTTGGACGCCGGATCCAGATCGGACGCGAAAGCCGCGAAGGCCTCCAGGTCACGGTAGGAGGCGAGGTCCAGACGCAGCGAACCGGACACCTTCTTCATGCCCTTGGTCTGTGCGGCGCCACCGACACGGGAAACGGAGACACCGACGTTGATGGCCGGGCGGACACCCTGGTTGAACAGGTCCGACTCGAGGAACACCTGACCGTCGGTGATGGAGATGACGTTGGTCGGGATGAAGGCCGAGACGTCGTTGGCCTTGGTCTCGATGATCGGCAGTGCCGTCATCGAGCCGGCGCCCATGTCGTCGGACAGCTTGGCGGCGCGCTCCAGCAGACGGGAGTGCAGGTAGAAGACGTCACCCGGGTAGGCCTCGCGGCCCGGCGGGCGGCGCAGCAGCAGGGAGATGGCACGGTACGCCTCGGCCTGCTTCGTCAGGTCGTCGTAGATGACCAGGACGTGCTTGTTGTTGTACATCCAGTGCTGCCCCAGGGCGGCACCGGCGAAGGGCGCGAGCCACTTGAAGCCCGCGGAGTCGGAAGCCGGAGCGGCGACGATCGTCGTGTACTCCAGAGCGCCGTGCTCCTCGAGGGTCTTCCGGATTCCGGCGATCGTGGAACCCTTCTGACCGATGGCGACGTAGATGCAGCGGACCTGCTTCTTCTCATCGCCGGACTCCCAGTTCGCCTTCTGGTTGAGGATGGTGTCCAGGCAGACCGCGGTCTTGCCGGTCTTACGGTCGCCGATGATCAGCTGACGCTGACCACGACCGATCGGGGTCATCGCGTCGATGGCCTTGATACCGGTCTGGAGGGGCTCCTCGACGGGCTGACGCTGCAGCACCGAGGGCGCCTGAAGCTCGAGGACACGGTCCTCTTCAGCTTCGATGGCACCCATACCGTCGATGGGTTCACCCAGGGGGTTGATCACGCGGCCGAGGAATTTGTCACCGACCGGGATGGACAGGACTTCTCCCGTCCGCTTAACTTCGTCGCCCTCTTTGAGACTCTCGTAGTTGCCCAGTACCACCACGCCGACGCGGTCGGTGTCGAGGTTCTGTGCGACGCCGATGACGCCGCCCGGGAACTCGAGCAGCTCATTCGTCATCACTGACGGGAGGCCCAAAACCTGGGCGATACCGTCAGCCGCCGAAATGACCACGCCGACCTCCTCACGGGAGGCCTCCGGGGAGTAGCTCGAGGTGTAATTCTCAATCGCGCTACGGATCTCGTCGGAGGAGATCGTCAGCTCCGCCATGTTCTTCCTGCTCTCGGTTGTTTCTTCCAGCATTATTTGTCTAGTTCTCCTGGTCGTAGTCGGCGCCGGTCACGGCAGTTTCGACCGCAGGCGTTGAAGCTTGCCTGAAGTGGAACCGTCGATGACTTCCGAACCGACGCGGACGACCACACCACCGAGGAGGCTGGGTTCAACCTCTGAGTGGATGGACATCTCACGACCGTAGATCGCGCCCAGCTTGTCCTTGAGGCCCTGCTCCTGCTGCGCAGTGAGCTGGGTCGCGGCGACCACGTGGGCGACCGTCCGGTTCTGCATGTCGGCGGCCAGCGCACTCAGTGCGGCGATGTCCTGGACGGGACCGTGGTCACGTCGGGTGATCGCCTGGAGTGCGAGCGCCTCGGTCACCGGGGTGACCTTGCCGTACAGAACATTCGCCAGCAGTCCGCGCTTCGCGTCGGCTGTCGCCGTGCGGTCGTCGAGGAGCTGGGTGAGTCGGGGCTGGTCGGTCAGGATGCGGGAGAGCCGGAAAAGCTCGTCCTCGACCTGTTCCAGTTGTCCCTGGCTCCGGGCCGACTCCAGCAGTGCGCGGCGGCCGAGTTCGACCAGGCCCTCACGCATCTCACGCGGGGTGGACCAGGTCAGTTCAACCGCATCCACGAGGACCCTGAGGGTGGTGTCGGAGATCTTGCCGCCGAACACCTCCCGTACCAGTCCCACGCGCTGCTCGGCGGGGTTGGATACCTCCGCTGCAGCGACACGCAGGGCGCGGTCGCCGTCGAGGATCTCCACGACGTCGAAAAGCTCGGTTCCGGTCTGTGCGGCGGTGGCCACGGCGTTGCCCTGGCCGGACAGGATGGTGTCCAGATTGCGCGTCGCCTTCGCCAATGCCTCGCGGCTCGCTGCGTGCATGTCGCTCACTTTCCTGCCGGGGCCACGGTGTCGAGATCGGAGAGGAACGTGTCGATCGTCCCGGAGCGCTTGACGTTGTCGCCCAGATGCTCACCGAGCAGACGCTCGGCCAGGTTGATCGAGTTCTGTCCCATCTCGCGGCGCAGTTCGGTGACGACCTGCTCGCGCTGGGCCATCAGCTGCTTCTCACCGGACTCGATGATTCGGTTGCTTTCTTCGGTGGCCTGGGTCTTCATGTCCTCGATGATCTGCTTGCCCTTGGTGCGCGCGTCCTCGCGGATCTGCGCGGCTTCAGCACGGGCCTCAGCGAGCTGGGCGTTGTACTTCTCGAGGGCGGCCTTGGCTTCCGCCTGCGCGGCCTCGGCGCGCTGGATACCGCCCTTGATGCGGTCCTCCCGCTCGACGAGCACTTCGCGGGCCTTCGGAAGAACGAACTTCCAGAAGCCGATCAGGATGACAATGAAGCACAGCGCCGACCAGACCATGTCGTAGGTGAACGGGAGCAGCGGCGAAATCTGGCCGCTCATCGGCAGATTGCCGTGCTCCGCGCCACCTTCGGCAAGGTGGTAAAGGTGGTTAGTCATAGGTCCTCACAGCTTTCGTTGTCGGCGTGGTTCTTCGCTGTTCAGTGGATCAGAACATGAAGCCGGCGACGAGGCCGATGAGGGCGAGGGCCTCCACGAAGGCGATACCCAGGAACATGGTGGTACGCAGCTGGCCGGCCATCTCAGGCTGGCGAGCCATGCCCTCGAGGGTCTTGCCGACCAGGATGCCGATGCCGATGCCGGGGCCGATTGCGGCGAGGCCGTAGCCGATGGCGCCGAAACCGGAGAAGGAGGTGGCGGCTTCCTGCGCGAGGATGATCTCGTTCATTGGTGTGTCGTTCCCTTTCTTGAGCCCGGGAGGGTGATTGTCCCCCGGGCGAGGTGATGATTGTGGGGTATTCAGTTGACCGTGTTTTCGCCCCGGCCTGGGCCGGTGCCGGTTCGTGGGCCGGATTCCCGGGACCACGGACCTTCCGCCACCCGGAGGGCGGCGGGTTTCGTCAGTGTTCGTCCGCGTGCAGCGACAGTTCGATGTATACGGCCGAGAGGAGCGCGAAGATGTACGCCTGCAGGAAGATCACCAGCAGCTCGAACAACGTGAACGCGATTCCGGCGAAGAAGGTCACACCACTCAGGACGGTCCAGCCATTCAGCTGCCAGAAGAAGAAGTTCGTGGCGGAGAACAGCAGAACCAGAATGAGGTGACCCGCAAGCATGTTGGCCATGAGACGCAGTGTCAGCGTGGCCGGCCGCATGACGAACGTCGAGAAGAACTCGATCGGGATCGTCAGCACGTGCAGGAGCAGCGGAAGGTTCGGGACCACCGTGGAGCACTTCACGTACTTGAAGAAGCCGTAACGCTTCACACCGGCGTAGATGAACGCGATGTAACCGACGATCGCCAGCGTCAGCGGCATACCGATTCGAGCATTCGGGGAGATGTTCAGGCCCGGGACCACCGACGGGAGGTTCATCGCGAAGACGGTGAAGAAGATGGCCGTCAGCAACGGCAGAAAGCGACGACCCTCCCGCTTGCCGAGGATCTCCTCAGCGATGTGGAGCCGGACGAAATCGAGGCCCATCTCCCCCACGCTCTGCAGCCGGGACGGAATCAGCTTGGGATTCCGCATGGCAACCGCGAAGAAGACGACGAGCAGGACCGCCATGAGCAGGCGGACGAACATCAGACGGTCGAGTGCGAATGCGCCGTTGAGGAAGTCGTGGAACCAGAGGTTCACGACGTCCCCGTGCTCATTCACGTACCCCGGGAAAAATTCTTGGTCCAGGTCGGGCTTGTGGAACTCGCCCTTCATGGACAGTGTCATAACGCTCAGCGTTCTCTCCCGTGTTCGGGCCGCACCCGACGTTTCTGCCTCTGGGTGCGGTGCGATGGACGTCTGAAAGGTACCTGGATCGACCGCGGACTCCGTCGCACATCATCGCGGTGATCACCGGGGCCCGCGTCAGTCGACGCACCGCCCGGAGAGCGGCACGTCCGTGCGGACGAAAGCATGTCAGCACAGCGGCTCCGTGGACCCGGGATCAGACTATCAGGTGCCGGGTACGTTTACCGAAGAATGCCCCGGGGTGGCTGGTGCCCCCCGGAAACACGGGTGTGGCACACCCGTTCAGCGGGGAAAACACTCACCTGTAAGCTCTGTCACACGCGAGGTGCGGGGCGTTACCGGGGGTAGATTCACGAACCTTCCGCTGTGGGTCCGGAACGGCCCGATGGTGCCCCCGAGGCCCCCGGAACACGCTCGACCAGCAGGGAATCCGGGCGTCCGGCGGGTCGATCGGTGACCCGGCGTGTCACGACACGTACGTCGTGCGGGTCCGGACGATCCCCCAGGTCTCCGACCCGATCACCGCCACGATCGCGACGACGACGGTCGTGAACAGCGCCCTTCCGGAGTAGAAGTCGAGGTTCCTGAGGACGAAGAGCACGACGAGGAGGACCACCAGCTTCAACAGCCAGCTGCCGAGCACGACGGCCGCGGTCGTCGACGGCGACTGCCCACTCGTGACCAGGACGCTCAGCACCGTCATGAGGAGGAAACCACCCCCGACGCCCGCCCCGACGAGAACACCCCACAATCCGGGCATCCCGTCGACACTTGTCCACAGTGCTCCGAGCAGGAGCGTGGTCACCACGAGGGCGACCGCCCCCAGGCGTGCGGCCCGGATCAACGGGACACGGTGGTCGTCGTACTGCGATTCGGGGGTCTGCTTCGTTTCACTCACGAGTGGGATACTACGTGACCGGAAGAGACCCCGGTGACGCACTCTCCCGGTCGCGGGAACGCTTGTCGAGCACGGGCGCGATCGTCGCGATGAACGCGAGGACGAGCGCGAGGAAGAAACCGAAGAGCGCGTCATAGACCGGGAGCACGGTGAACGCGACGGCGCCGAACGCGACGGCGAAAGTCCAGAGGTAGATGGCCAGGGCGACCTGACGTGGTGTGTGTCCGTGACGCATGAGCTGGTGGTGCAGATGATTCTTGTCCGGCACCGCCATCGACTGTCCGGTCAGCAGGCGCCGTACCACGGTGATGACGAGCTCCGCGAGGGGCACACAGACGCAGCCCGCGGCGACGATCACCGGTGCCATGACCGCGAACACGTCGGCGACGCCGTACAGCGAGAGATTGATCTTGCCGGAGGCCGAGGTCGAGGCGGCGGCCAGCAGCAGTCCGATCAGCATGCTCCCGGTGTCCCCCATGAAGATCCGCGCGGGTGCGAAGTTGTGCGGGAGGAATCCCAGGCACACGCCGACGAGCCCGGCCCCGATGATCGCGGGCGGGTACGCCGACACGGCTCCACCCTGGTCGTGGAGGATGGTCAGGGCGAAGGTGAGGATGGCTCCCCCGGTGATCATCCCCACACCCGCCGCGAGGCCGTCGCTGCCGTCGACGAAGTTGAGTGCGTTGATCAACGACACCGTGACGAAAGCGGTGAGCACCGTGGAGAGGACCTGGTCGAGGACCACGGTGGTTCCGCCACCGAACGGGAGGTAGATCAACGTCCACGTCAGCCCCATCAGACTCATCACCACGGCCCCGAGTGTCTGCCCGATGAGCTTGGTCAGCGCGTCGAGCTCCAGGAAGTCGTCGAGGATGCCGACCATGACGATGACGAAACCGGCACAGACCACCGCCCCCATCTCGGGTGTGATCGGTTGGAAGCCCCGGTTCAGTGCCGGAAGCTGCTGCGCCACGAACACCGCCACCAGGAAACCCGTGAACATGGCGACCCCGCCCATCTGAGGGGTCGGGTGTTTGTGGACGTCCCGCTCCCGCACCGGATCGACCTTGCCCGCCCGGACGAGGACGTGCCGGATGATCCCGGTCGTCAGGTAGGTCACGGCACAGGCGACCAGGAGAACCAGCCCGAGTTCACGCAGGGGAACCCCGGCACCTCCGGCCCCCATGTCAGGTCAACGTCTCTGGTGCGATGCCCAGTGCCTCCGCTATCCGGTCGACGGAGACCGCCCCCTCACGGAGCAACCGGGGCCGGGAACCGGAGAGGTCGACGATGCTCGAGGGCATCGCGGTGGGACAGGTTCCGCCGTCGAGATAGACCGAGGCCGTGGTCCCGAGTTGTCGTCGGGCCTCCTCCACGGTCGTCGCCGGCGGTTGACCGGAGATGTTCGCGCTCGACACCGCCATCGGTCCGGTTTCCCGGAGGAGTTCTATCGCCACCGGGTGCAGGGGCATGCGCAGCATCACCGTCCCCCTGGTGTCCCCGAGGTTCCACGGCAGGCTCGGTGCCTGCGCGACGACGATGGACAGGCCTCCCGGCCAGAAGGCCTCGATCAGCGTACGGGCGGCGGGCTGGTTGTCGCGGACGAGCCCGTGGACGGTGTCCCAGCTCCCGACCAGCACGGGGACCGGCATGTCCGGCCCCCGGTGCTTCGCCCGGAGGAGATCCGCGACAGCCCGGTTGTCGAAGGCGTCACACCCGATGCCGTAGAGGGTGTCCGTCGGCAGGACGACGAGCCCGCCGCCCTTGACCGAGCTCACGGCCGCGGAGAGGCCATTCATGCGGTCCTCGGGGTTCAGGCAGTTGTAGATCCGGCTCACTGGTCTGTTCTCTCTTTCCGGGTGGAACCTCGTTCAGCTTCGTCCGAGTCTACTCGCCGTGGTGAAACGTTCCCGACCGGCCAGGTCCCGGTGGGTCCGGATGTACGTGAAGCCCCCGTGATCGGCGAACGCCGTCCTCACGGCGTCTCCCGTGGCGTCATCGTGTTCGACGCCGCACAGTCCCCCGTCCTTCAGCAGCGCGTGGACGTTCTCCAGCATCGGGAGAATGACCGACATTCCGTCCGCTCCCCCGAACACGGCGTGGTGCGGATCGTGCCGGACCTCCGGTGGTATTCCGTCAGATTCGTGCTCCGGGACGTAGGGCGGGTTTGACAGCACGAGATCGACGCTCCGGTGGAGCTCGCACAGAATCCCCCGCTGCGTGGCGTCAGCCTCCACGAGCCGGACCGCCGGGGCGTGGGCGGTGATGTTCCGCCGGGCCCAGTCCGCCGCGGACGAATCGAGTTCGACCGCGGTCACGGTCGCATCACCCCTGGCCACGGCGACGGCCAGGGCAAGGGTCCCGGAGCCGGTGCAGAGATCCACGACGACGGGAGCGGTACGGTCGGCGATCGCCGCGATTCCCCACTCGGCGAGCAGCTCGGTTTCGGGACGGGGGATGAACACACCGGGCCCGACCTCGAGATCGAGGGCCCCTACGGGGGCCGTGCCGGTGATGTACTGGAGCGGCTCCCGCCGGGCCCGGCGGGCGACGAGTTCCCCGAAACCCTCCGGGATCACCTCATCACCGCGGAGGAAGAGGTCCATCCGACCGCAGCCGAGCAGATGTGCCGCGATGAGTTGGGCGTCGACGAGTGGCGTTTCCACGCCCGCGGTAGCGAGAACCGCCGCAGCATCGTGCACTGCAGCGGTCACCGTGTTTCGCACGTGTACGGCCCCTACTCGGCTTCCAGACGGGCGTTGCGTTCAGCGGTCTGCAGCGCAGCGAACAGATCCTCGAGACCGCCGTTCAGGACGGTGTCCAGGTTGTTGGACTTGTACCCGATCCGGTGGTCGCTGACCCGGTTCTCCGGCCAGTTGTAGGTGCGGATCCGTTCCGAGCGGTCCATCGTCCGGATCTGCGCCGCACGTCCCTCCGCGGCCTCCGCGTCGGCCGCCTCCTCGATCTGCTGCTGCAGCCGGGCGGCGAGGACCTGCATGGCGCGGGCCTTGTTCTGGATCTGGGAGCGTTCCTTCTGGCACGTCACCACGATGCCGGTGGGCAGGTGGGTGATGCGGACGGCGGAGTCGGTGGTGTTGACGCCCTGCCCGCCCTTACCCGAGGAGCGGTAGACGTCCACCCGGAGGTCCTTGTCGTCGATCTCGACGGCCTCGATCTCGTCGGGCTCGGGGTAGACGAGGACACCCGCCGCGGAGGTCTGGATCCGGCCCTGGGACTCGGTGACGGGGACACGTTGGACCCGGTGGACACCGCCCTCGAACTTGAACACGCTCCACGCGCCGTCCGCGGACGGCTGCTTCGACTTGATGGACAAGGTCATGTCCTTGACTCCGCCGAGATCCGATTCGCTGAGGCCGAGCACCTCGGTGACGAAGCCGTGCTTCTCGGCGTAGCGCTGGTACATCCGGGCGAGCTCACCGGCGAACAACGCCGCCTCCTCGCCACCGGCACCGGACTTGATCTCCATGACGATGTCATCGGCGTCGTGGGGGTCACGCGGGGCGAGAAGATCCGCGAGCTTCTCCTCCAGTTCAACCTGACGCTCGGCGAGCCGGTCCGCCTCCGCGGCGAACTCGGCGTCCTCGTGCGCCATCTCCCGCGCGGCCTCCAGATCACCCTTCACGGCGGACAGTTCATCGTGCACGCGGATGATGGGCTGCAGCTGCGAGTAGCGCTTGCCGACCCTGCGGGCGGCCGCCGGATCATTGTGGAGTTCGGGATCCGCGAGTTGCGCCTCGAGACCCTGGTACTCGGACAGGATGTCGTCGACGGCGGAAACCTGATTCGACATCTTAGGAGTACTCCTCCTCGCCGTCGGACGCCATCGGGGCCGACGAGGCGATCTGCATCATGAACTCCGCGTTGGACTTCGTCTTCTTCAGCTGCTTGATCAGCAGATCGATGGCCTGCTGATTGTCCAGGGCGGACAGGATCCGACGCAGCTTGTGCATCAGTCGAGCCTCCTCGGGAGCGAGCAGCAGCTCGTCCTTCCGGGTACCGGAGGGATTGACGTCGACGGCCGGGAACACCCGACGCTCGGAGATCTTGCGGTCCAGCTTGAGCTCGGCGTTGCCGGTGCCCTTGAATTCCTCGAAGATCACCGTGTCTCCGGCGGAGCCGGTCTCGACCATCGCCGTCGCGATGATCGTCAGTGAACCACCCTGCTCGATGTTCCGGGCGGCACCGAGGAAACGCTTCGGCGGGTAGAGGGCGTTCGAGTCGACGCCACCGGAGAGGATGCGGCCCGACGCCGGGGAGCTGTTGTTGTAGGCACGCCCCAGTCGGGTGATCGAGTCGAGCAGGACGACGACGTCCTTACCCTCCTCGACGAGCCGCTTCGCACGCTCGATGGCGAGCTCCGCGACGGCGGTGTGCTCGCTCGGCGGGCGGTCGAAGGTGGAGGCGATGACCTCACCCTTCACCGAACGCTGCATGTCGGTGACTTCTTCCGGACGCTCGTCGACGAGGACGATCATGCAGTGGCACTCCGGGTTGTTCGTCGCGATCGCGTTCGCGATGTTCTGCATGATCGTCGTCTTACCGGCCTTCGGCGGGGAGACGATCAGCGCACGCTGCCCCTTGCCGATCGGCATGATCAGGTCGATCAGTCGCGTGGTCAGGATCTTCGGGTCCGTCTCGAGACGCAGACGCTTGTTGGGGTAGAGAGGTGTGAGCTTGTAGAAGTCGGGGCGCTTGCGCGCCTCCTCGGGACTCATCTGGTTGACGGTGTCGACCCGGACGAGCGAGTTGTACTTCTGCCGGTTCCGGCCGCCACCACTGTGCTGGTTGGCGGGCTGGCCGTCGGCACGCATCTTCACCTGGCCGGTGATCGCGTCACCCGGGCGGAGGCCGAAGCGGCGGACCATCTGCTGGGGAACGAAGACATCCGCCGGTCCCGCGTGGTAGCCGGTGGTCCGGACGAAGGCGAGGTTGTTGTCGACGATGTCGAGAATGCCGCCGACGGGTGAGAACACGTCATCGTCCCTGGAATCGTCGTTGCCGTGGTTGTTGCCGTGGTTGTCGTTGTTGCCGCGGTTACGGTCCCGACGGTTGCGGCGGTTGCGGCGGTTTCCGCGGCCTCCCCCGTCATTGTCGTCGCGGTTGCGGTCCCGACGGTTGTTGCGGCCGTTGCCGTTGTCGGAGTCACGGTCGTCGTTGTTGTTCCGTCGGTTGTTGTTGCGACCGTTGCCGTTGTCGTCGTCGTCATTCTGCTGGCCACCGTCGTTGTTGTCGCGGCCGCCCTTGCGCTGCTGCTGACGGGCGCGGTTGCGACGCGCCCTGCGGGCCGCCGCCCGCGACTCGTAGTGGCCGTCATCGTCACCGTCGTCGCCGCTCTGGGAGGAGTCCTCACCGTCGTTGCCGCGCCCGCGACCGCGGTCATCGTCCCGGTCGTCGTTGCGGGAACGGTTGCGCCCGCGGTCTTCCTGGTTCTGCTCGCCCGACTCCCGGACGTTGTCCGGGTGATCGACGGATGCCGGCGCGGATTCCTCGGGAGTGATCGTCGGGGTGGTCACCCGACGTCGACGGCGGGTACCACCGGACTCATCCGGGTTCTGTGCGCCCTGATCATCGCTCGCAGATGCGGCCGCCGGGGCCTGCTTCTGTCCGCCCGCGCCGCGAATGGCCTCGATGAGGTCTCCCTTGCGCTTGCCGGAAATACCTCGGATACCGAGCTTCTGCGCCATCTGACGCAGCTCGGTGAGCTTGAACGAGGCAAGATCCTTGTTGGCGTTGTCCGTTTCGGTCACGAAAGTCCTTTCAATCGCTGTACCGGCACAGTCGGCGTCGCGCGCCACTGGGGCAGAAGTTGCTGCCGGCAGCTTTTCACGGAAAATGTCAGTCCTCGCAGATCCGACGGACTCGGGAACTCCGGATGAAGGATGTCCGCGGATACGCCGGGAACGGATGAAGCTCTGCTTCGGACTTGTCTGGGTGCTTCGTTCGGGATTGCCCCGCGGATGTACCGCCGGGCCCCGTCATGGAAGCCGTCTTACCGAGCCCGGATCTGAAAAACCCCGGACCCTCGAGTGTGCGGCCGTGGGAGGGAGTGCGAGAAACCGTCTTATCCGACGATTCTCCTCCGCATCTCGCCCCTGGCGGTCACACTGCATCAACCTGTCGGTTCAATCCACCACTTTAGCGCATCCGGGACACTTGCGCCCACACCGGCCTGCACCGGCCCCGGCCGCCGCGGCGCAGGCACCGGGTGTGCCGCCACTCCCGCCCGACCACGCCGTGGGATCCCCGCGGCACGGGGAGCACGGATAAGGTGGTGGACATGCTTAGCACGATGCACGACATCCCCATGTCGCTGACCAGGATACTTAGGTACGGTTCAACCGTTCACGGGTCCTCGACGGTCACGAGCTGGGACGACGGCGAGCCCACCGCGCTGACGTTCAGTGAGATCGGGGCCAGGGCAGCGGCCCTCGCCAACGCACTCAGGGACGAACTGGGCATCGACTCCGACCAGCGGATCGGCACATTCATGTACAACTGCGCCGAGCACCTGGAGACGCTCTTCGCGGTCAGCTGCATGGGGGCGGTGTTCAACCCCCTGAACAAGCAGCTCATGGACGATCAGATCGCGCACATCATCAACCACGCCGACGACCGGGTGATCATCGCGGATCCCAGGCTTCTCCCCGAACTGGGGCGGGTGCTGGAGCACTGCCCGAGGGTGACGGATGTCGTCGTCACGGGGTTGCGGGACATAGATACACTGTCCCCGCACCTGCCCGGGCACATCCGGATCCACTCCTACGAGTCCCTCATCGACGGCCGTTCCACGGACTACGACTGGCCCGTCCTCGACGAACACACGGCGGCTGCGATCTGCTACTCGACCGGAACCACGGGCGCCCCGAAGGGCGTCGTCTACTCGCACCGGTCGATCTACCTGCACTCCATGAGCCTCCGGACCACGGACAGCTTCGCCGTCAGCCACGGCGTCCCCTTCCTCTGCTGCGTGCCGATCTACCATGTGCTGTCCTGGGGCGTTCCGATCTCCGCATTCATGTCCGGGGCGCCGATGATCCTCCCGGGATCGGACCTGTCCGCACCGTCTCTCGCGAAGATCATCGCGACCACCCATCCACGGGCCGCCTCCGGTGTGCCCACCCTTTGGATCTCCCTGATGGTGCACTACCTCTCCAACCCCCCGGAACGGATGAGCCTCCAGGAGATCTTCGCCGGGGGATCCCCGGTTCCGCCGGTTCTGATCAAGATGTGGGAGGAGCGCTACGGTGTGGACGTCATCCACATCTGGGGCATGACCGAAACGTCGCCGATCGGCACGGTCGCCCGCCCCCCGATGGGCGCCTCCGGCCAGACACGCTGGACCTACCGAATCAGTCAGGGCCGGTTCCCCGCGTCCATCGAGTACCGCGTCGTCAACGACGGGCGTGAGGTCACCGGGACCGACCGGAACCAGGGTGAGATCCAGGTACGGGGCAACTGGGTCACCGCCTCCTACTACCACTCGCCGGAGGAGGACCGGGGCGGTCTCGCGCGGAACTTCCGGGGCGAGGAGGTCGGGGATGCCGCCGACAAATTCACCGACGACGGATGGCTGCGCACCGGCGACGTCGGTTCGATCACCCGCGACGGCTTCCTCACCGTCGAGGACCGGGCCCGCGACGTGATCCGGTCCGGTGGTGAGTGGATCTACTCCGTCCAGCTGGAGAACATGGTCATGGAATCCGAGGAGGTCGTCGAGTCCGCGGTCATCGGCTATCCGGACGACAAGTGGGGTGAACGACCGCTCGCGGTCACCGTCCTGCATGAGGGCGTTGCCCCGGACCGTGCCACCGCCGAACGCCTCCGGGACAACCTGCGCGAGAAACTGCCGGCCTGGATGCTTCCCGAGTACTGGACCTTCGTCGAACAGATCGACCGGACCAGCGTGGACAAGTTCGACAAGAAGGACCTGCGCAAGCACCTCGCCGACGGCGAATTCGAGGTCATCCGGCTCAAGGGCCCCGGGGAACGCTGAGACGGTCACCGGCGGTGATGGTCCCCCCACCCGGGACGGGCCGGCCGGGCCCCGGTCACCGGTGACAACCGGACCCGGTCCGGGATAACATCGTGGAACAACGTCTGCAGCCCCGCCGGAAGGAACCGCCATGAAGCCCAGGGAAGAACTGCCTCTGACCGAGAAGACGGGTGCCTGCGGCTGCGGTGAACATGACGTGCCGGTTCCGGAACTGGATGCCGCCGCGATACCGCACGCCATCCGTCACGGAGCGATCCACGGCGCACTGGGCGTGCTCCCGGTCGGAGGGGCTCTCGTCCTCGTCGCCCCGCACAATCCGGTGCCGCTGCTCAACGAGATCGCGGCCCGTGCGGAGTCCTTCGAGATGAGGTTCCTCCAGCAGGGACCGGACGAATGGCGCATCAAGTTCACCCGGATGGCCTGACCCCACCCGGACCGGCGAGATTTCCCCGACCACGCCCCCCGGCGAGCCGCACTGTGGCATCATGAGGTGATCTGTACAACAGTGTGCGGTCAGTGTCATCCCGGGTCACGAAATCCGGTTCCCCGGCCGGCGGCGGCGCCGGACCACGGCGCCGGACGTCCGCGACGGGGCGGTACTCCACTCGGATCGTCCGGCACGTACCTGCCGGTGGAGGAAAATCAACCATGGCTACAGTGACCTTCGACAAGGCCAGTCGCATCTACCCGGGGGCCGACCATCCGGCCGTCGACGCACTCGATCTGCACATCGAGGACGGTGAGTTCCTCGTTCTCGTCGGCCCCTCGGGCTGCGGAAAATCCACCTCACTCCGGATGCTCGCGGGGCTGGAGGACGTCAACTCGGGCCGCATCCTCATCGGGGACCGCGACGTCACGTCGGTGCTGCCGAAGGACCGGGACATCGCGATGGTGTTCCAGAACTACGCGCTCTACCCACACATGACCGTCCGGGAGAACATGGGCTTCGCCCTCAAGATCGCCAAGGCCCCGAAAGACGAGATCGCCCGCCGGGTGGACGAAGCCGCGGGAATCCTCGGGCTCGAGCCGTTCCTGGACCGGAAGCCCAAGGCGCTCTCCGGCGGCCAGCGTCAGCGCGTCGCCATGGGCCGCGCCATCGTCCGTGAACCCCAGGTGTTCCTGATGGACGAGCCGCTGTCCAACCTCGACGCGAAACTCCGGGTGCAGACCCGCACCCAGATCGCCTCGCTGCAGCGCAATCTCGGCGTCACCACGGTGTACGTCACGCACGACCAGACGGAGGCGCTGACCATGGGCGACCGGATCGCCGTGCTCAAAGACGGGGTGCTTCAGCAGTGCGGCACACCGCAGGACATGTACGACCGGCCCGTGAACAGGTTCGTCGCCGGATTCATCGGATCACCCGCGATGAACCTCGGGACATTCCACGTCGACGGCGACGAGGCCCGACTCGGTTCCGCCGCGGTCAGGCTCCCGAGTGACACGGTCGCCGCACTCACCGAGGCGGACGGCGGGCGCATCACGATCGGTTTCCGCCCGGAGAGCCTCGAGGTCGTCAGCGAAGAGGTGGACACCACCATTCCGGTGGTCGTCGACCTCGTCGAGGAACTGGGCTCCGACGCCTACATCTACGGGCACCTCGCGGGTGCCTCGGATCCGGCGATCGGCTCGGGCCCGGATCAATCCGCTGATTCACCCATCATCGTGCGGGTCCCCCCGCGTACCGCACCGAAGCGCGGGGAGACGATCCACGTCCGGATCCGGGAGAATCAGCAGCACTGCTTCAGCGTGGCCACCGGCGAGCGGATCGCCTGACCCCGTACCACGTCCCGGGTAGCGGAAAATGGGGTGTCCGGGAGCTCGATCGCTCCGCGGACACCCCGTTTTCCGGCGTCTAGTCGACCGTGACCTCGACCGGTCCGGCAACCTCGAGTTCGTGGACGGCCAGGCCGTCGGCACGCGCCTGATCGAGGATCTGCTGATCAACCGGTTCGGTGGACAGCACCATGACGGTGGGGCCTGCACCGGAGAGGTACGCGGGCCAACCGCGGTTGCGCAGCCGGTTCACCCACTCGGCGGTCACGGGGAGGACGTCCGCCCGGTACGGCTGGTGCAGCCGATCCCGGGTACCCTCCCAGAGCAGCTCGGGATGGTGCTGGATCGCGACGGTCATCACCGCGCAGCGGGAGACGTTGAATCGCGCGTCCATGTGCGTCACGTCACTGGGGAGCACCCGGCGGACGGCCTGCGTGGAGGCGCGGAAGTCCGGGACCAGGGCAGTCGCCCGGATCCGTTCATCCGCGGGGATCTGGACCGCGCGGTACTGCGGTTTCGTCGTACCGTCGACGGGGACCTCGGTCCAACCGACGATGGCGCTGCCGAGCACACTCGCCGCGGCGTTGTCGGGGTGCCCCTCGAAATCACTGGCGAGCTGCACGACGGCGGCATCATCGAGTACGAAGCCGGCCAACCCGTTCGCCGCGGCGACACCGGCGACGGCCGCGGAGGCGGAGGATCCGAGTCCGCGGGACTGCGGGATCGAGTTCCGGCACGTGACCTTCAGTCCGGGCGCGGTGACGCCGGCGGCATTCAATCCCGCCCGCACGGCACGGACCACGAGGTGCCGCTCGTCGAGAGGGACCTCTCCCTCGCCCTGTCCCTCGACGGTGACCTCGAGACCGGACTCCGTGACCTCGACGTCGACGTGGTCGTAGAGACTCACCGCGAGACCCAGGGTGTCGAACCCCGGGCCCAGGTTCGCAGAGGAGGCCGGAACCGTGACGTGCGCCGTCCGACCGACGGGAAGTGCGGTACCCACGGCGATCACGCCCTCAGACCGAGCGCCTCGACCACGGCGGCCGGATCAACGTCGATCGGGGTCGGCTCCGGCATCTGCAGCAGCGCTGTCGTCGGGTCCTTGAGGCCGTTGCCCGTGACGGTGCAGACGACGGTCTGGCCCGGCTCGAGCCAGCCCTCCTCGTGCGCCGCGAGGACACCTGCGACGGAGGACGCGGACGCCGGTTCGACGAACACTCCCTCCCTACCGGCGATGAGGCGGTAGGCCTCCAGGATCTTCTCGTCGGTGGCGGCGCGGAAGACACCTTCGGACTCGTCGCGGGCGGCGACGGCCGAGTGCCAGGATGCGGGGTTGCCGATGCGGATGGCGGTCGCGATGGTCTCCGGGTTGGTGACGGGCTCACCGTTGACCAGCGGTGCCGCGCCCGCGGCCTGGACGCCGAGCATCCGGGGGCGGCGGCTGGTCACACCGTCGTTGAAGTACTCGGTGTAGCCCTTCCAGTAGGCGGTGATGTTGCCGGCGTTGCCGACGGGCAGGGCGTGGATGTGCGGCGCGTCGCCGAGGACATCGGCGATCTCGAAGGCCGCGGTCTTCTGGCCCTCGATACGCATGGGGTTGACGGAGTTGACGAGGGCTATCTCCGGGTACTCGGTCGTGGTCTTCTGGACGAGTTCGAGGCAGTCGTCGAAATTGCCGCGCACCTGGATGATCTCCGCGCCGTGCATGACCGCCTGGGCGAGCTTGCCCTGGGCGATCTTGCCCTCGGGGATGAGCACGGAGCACTTGATGCCTGCACGGGTCGCATAGGCGGCAGCCGACGCGGAGGTGTTGCCGGTGGAGGCGCACATCAGCACCTTCTTGCCGTTGGCGACGGCGTCGGTCACCGCCACGGTCATGCCACGGTCCTTGAAGGAGCCGGTCGGGTTGAGCCCCTCGACCTTGAGGTAGACGTCGCAGCCGGTGATCTCGGAGATGTGGTGGGCCTTCAGCAGCGGGGTTCCCCCCTCCTGGAGGGTGACGGCCTTCCAGCCCGGAGCCACCGGCATGCGGTCGCGGTACGCCTCGATCAGGCCGGGCCAGCCACGGTGGACGGGGTTGCGGGAACTCATTGGATCATTCACCTTCCAGTCTAAGGACACTGTTGACGGTTTTCACTGCGTCGAGCTTCTTGAGCGTCTCGACTGTTTCGGACAGATCGGCCTCGCGCGCGGAATGGGTGACGACGACGAGCCGCGCGGCGTCACCGCTCTCCTCCTGGCGAACCGTGCGGAGCGATATTCCGGCATCGGCGAACACGCGGGAGACGTCGGCCAGGACACCGACGCGGTCCTCGACCTCCATGTCGACGTGGTAGCGGGTATTCACCTCTCCGAACTGCGCGACAGGGAGGTTGGCGTAGGTGGATTCTCCCGGTGCCCGGCCACCGTGGACCTTGTTCCGGGCGGCGCCGACGAGGTCACCGAGCACGGCCGACGCGGTCGGGGACCCGCCCGCACCATTCCCGTAGAACATGAGTCGGCCTGCGGCCTCCGCCTCGACGAACACGGCGTTGAAGCTCTTGCTGACACTGGCCAGGGGATGATTCCGCGGGACGAGCGTCGGATGAACCCTCGCCGACACCTTCGTGACCCCGTCTTCACCGGTGATGCGCTCACAGATGGCGAGCAGCTTGATCGTGTATCCGGCGGCGCGTGCGGCCTCGATGTCGCGGGCGGTTATGGAGGAGATCCCCTCGCAGTGGACATCCTCGTAGGTGACCCGGGTGTGGAACGCCAGGGATGCGAGGATGGCGGCCTTGGAGGCGGCGTCATGGCCCTCGACGTCTGCGGTGGGATCCGCTTCCGCGTACCCGAGGCGCGTGGCCTCGGCGAGCATGTCGTCGTAGGAGGCACCGGTAGCGTCCATGGCGTCGAGGATGAAATTGGTGGTCCCGTTGACGATGCCCGCGACGGATTCGACGCGGTCGCCGGCGAGCGAGCGCCGCAGCGGTCCGACGACGGGGATCGCGGCCGCGACCGCGGCCTCGAAGTAGAGGTCCACTCCTGCGGCGTCGGCGGCTTCCGCCAGTTCGGCTGAGTGCGCGGCCACGAGAGCCTTGTTCGCGGTGACGACGGATTTTCCCGCCTCGAGCGCAGCGAGCACGAGTTTGCGCGGGTAGTCGATTCCGCCGATGACCTCGACGACGATGTCGACGTCATCACGCTGGATCAGGCCCATGGCGTCTGTCGTGAGCAGATCCTCGTCGACGGAACCGCGGTGCTTGGCGATGTCGCCCACGGCGATGCCCTTGATCTCGAGCGGGCCTCCGACCCGGTGGGTGAACTCATCGGAGTTCTCCAGGAGGAGTCGGAATACCTCGCTGCCGACGGTTCCGTGGCCGAGGAGAGCCACGCCCACCGGGCTGCCCTCCCCCTTGCCTGGGTTGTAGGTTGGCTGATCTTTGACGGTCATGGTGCTCCATGTGGATTCTCGTGAATGTGCTCTGCTGGTGCTCTCCCGGAGACCTGTCCCTGTCCGGTCCACCGGGAGAAGACGCTACGGGAGGAATCTCCGGTGCGTCTGGACGTACCAGGCCATCATAGACAGACTGTTCCGGATGCTTCAGCGGTGGACCACCGATCACTCCGTTGCCCCGTTCAAGTTACCTTTAAGGATGTGATCCGTTCCGGGGATCCTCCTCACGGTGGAACGACCCCGACGCCGCGCGGGGGAACACGGGGTCCACCACGTCGCCCAGACCCATGCACCGTCGACCAACCAGGTTCGGGTGTTCGCGAAGGAGTCGGCACGCGGAACGGGTGCGGTCGAAGATCCGGCGTCACGACCATCGGCGCCCCCGGACACCGACGACCACGAAACAGCCCCCCCCCCGGAGATGGCCGGAGAAGCCCGCGGACGGCCCCGCTCCGCACCGGTCGGTCGACCCGCTGGAACCGGTTCCTTCCACGCCGGGGACACGGGAGGCGCTTCCCGGCCCGTCGAACGGTACCCCCTGCCCGTGATCCCCGGACAGGGGAGTCCGGGAGTGATCCCGCACGGCCTTCATCGGGGCGTCATCGCCACCGGAACGTCACTCGCGCTCCCGGCGGCTGTCCGGGGTCCGGGGTGCCACTCCCCTGCGGGGTTGTTCCGGCGCCCGTCCTGGGACGCCTCCGTGAACGGAAGGTTAGACGTCTCCGGTGGGACCGGGGTAGGGTCGGTTCCTCTGCCGGGCACTCCCCGCCCCGGGTCCTGAACTTCAGCTGTGGCCCGGCCGTTCCACACCACCTCATCCCCCGTGCACCCCGCCTGCGACCGGCCCCACCTCGCCGCCGGGGTGTCATCGGGAACCGTCCCACGACGCTCACCGCTTCCGGAGAGGTTCTCCGGTCGCCCGTACGTGGGCCTCCGACGCCCGTGCCCGGGGGAGGTACCCCCGGGCACGCGGAGAGGGGCCGGACACCTGCATCCAGGTGTCCGACCCCTCTCCGGTCAGGTCGATGACGATGTCCTCCGACTTCGCCACGGAGTGCTCCGCGCCCCCTAGGAGGCGGTGGGTGCCTCCGCAGAATCATCTGAATTCTCTTCGACGATCTTGTTCTTCACGTTCTCGAGGCAGGCGTCACGCTCTGCCCCATCGAGCTCCTGGCATTCCTGGATCTGCTTGAGGTTCTCCTCACCGACGATGTCCTCGGCAGCCTTGAATACCACGAAACCGACGACGAAGCTCAGCACGATGGACAGGACGGAGAGGACGACGGCTGCGATGGACAGACCCCTGCCGGCCTTGGGGCCCACGACCTTCTTGGCCTTGACGATGCCGATGATGCCCAGCACGATGCCCACGATCGCCAGGACCCAGTTGAGCATCGGAACCCAGCAGAGGATGACGGCGAAGATGGAGACACCCAGCGCCCAGGGGGCGATGGCGTTCTTCTCGGGGCCGGAGGATGCGGCGGGGTAACCGCCGTAGCCGCCACCCTGCGGGTAGCCGCCGCCCTGCGGGACATTGTTTCCGGGATCGTTCGGTGTCGTCATTGAGATAGCTGCTTTCTGTGTGTTCCGTGGACTGTATCGTGTACCCGCACAGACAGACTCTGCCGCGCAGTTGACCACCGGGGCGGCGGGCGGGGAGGTCTCGGTGCCCGGCCAGTCTACGTAACACCACCCGCTCCGACAACACCGTCACGGGTTCAGAACTCTCCCTCCTCCAGTGCGAGGAGATCGTCGAGGGTCTCCCGGCGCAGCATGAGCCGCGCCCGTCCCGCGCGGACCGTGACGACCGCCGGACGGGTGAACATGTTGTACCGGGAACTCATCGCGTAGCAGTACGCACCTGTTCCGGCGATCGCGAGCAGATCGCCGGCGGCGATGTCGTCCGGGTAGATGACGTCGCTGATCAGGATGTCCCCGGACTCGCAGTGGGAACCTACGACCCTGGTGGAGATCCCCTCACCGTCGACGAAGCGGTTGACCACGCGACCCTCGTACTCCGCCTGGTAGAGCGCGGGGCGGATGTTGTCGCTCATTCCGCCGTCGACGGACAGGTAGCGGCGGGTGGAGTCCTGGGCGGTGTGGACGTCCTTGACGGTGCCGACGGTGTAGACGGTCACCGTCGACGGTCCGGCGATCGCGCGGCCGGGTTCAACGAGCAGTTCAGGCGGGGTCAGTCCCAGGGAATCCGCGTGCGCGTTGACCTCCCGGAGCAGAGTCGCGGCGACCTCCGGCACGTCGAGAGGGTCCTGTCCCTCCGTGTAGGCGATGCCGTATCCGCCACCGAGGTCGAGGATCGAGACCGCCTCGGACGCGTCCACCGGATCGAGATCGCGCTTCAGCTCCCCCATCAGTCTCAGGAGGCGCTCGGCGGCGAGGGAGAATCCCTGGGCGTCGAAGACCTGTGAACCGACGTGGCAGTGGAGGCCGACCAACTTCAGGTTCTCGGCTCCGGCGGCGGCGAGGCACGCGGTGTGCGCGGAACCGGATGCCAACGAGAACCCGAACTTCTGGTCCTCGTGGCTGGTGGCGATGAACTCGTGGGTGTGTGCCTCGATGCCGGGTTTGACCCGGACGAGAACCTCCTGGTCCACCCCCTCCTCCACCGCGATGGCGGAGAGCCTGCCGATCTCCTCGGCGCAGTCGAGGACGACGTGTCCGACACCGGCGGTGACGCTCGCGCGCAGGAGCGCGTCGGTCTTGTTGTTCCCGTGCACGGTGATGCGGGACGGCGGGAACCCGGCGGCCAGTGCGACCTGCAGCTCCCCCAGGGAGGCGACGTCCAGGGAGAGTCCCTCTTCGTCGATCCAGCGGGCGATCGTCCGGGTGAGGAACGCCTTGGATGCGTAGTGGACGTTGTGTCCCCCGCCGAAGGCGTCGGCCATGTCGCGGCAGCGGGAACGGAAGTCATCCTCGTCGACGACGAAGACGGGCGTTCCGTAGGTCTCCGCTATCTCTGGGAGGGGGACCCCCGCGACGGTCACGACACCGTCATCCTGGCGCCGGGCGTTCCGCGGCCAGACGTGTCCGGGAAGCCCGTTGAAGGTTTCCGCGACCTGATGCACGGCCGACGTGGATCCGGATGACCCCGCGGCGCGCTTCTCGACGGAGTCGAACCCGCCGTCGGCGATTCCCGCGATGGCCCGACGTTCGAGTGACGTTTCGTTGCGGTGATTCATCTACATCCGCTCCGGTGCTGTGACGCCGACGAGGCGCAGGGCGTTGGCGAGGGTCTGTCGGGTCGCCGCGGCGAGCGCGAGTCGCGCGCGGTGGACCGGCTCCGTCTGCTCCCCGCCCCGGGGCAGGATCTGGCAGGTGTCGTAGAAGCGGTGGAAGGTCCCCGCGAGCTGCTCCGCGTACCGGGCGACCCGGTGCGGTTCCCGAAGTTCGGCCGCCGCGGCGACCACTGCGGGGAACTCCCCGAGGGTCCGGATGAGGTCCCCTTCCCTGGGCTCGGTGAGCAGCGAGAGGTCGGCACCCGCGTGGTCGACCCCGATCTCCGCCGCCTTCCTGGCGATGGAGCAGAGCCGGGCGTGGCCGTACTGGACGTAGTAGACGGGGTTGTCGCTGGACTGGGAGGACCAGAGATCCATGTCGATGTCGAGGGTGGAGTCGACGGAGGAACGGATCATCGCGTAGCGGGCTGCGTCGACACCGATCGCCTCGACGAGGTCGTCGAGGGTGATGACGGTGCCCGCGCGCTTGGACATCTTCTTCACCTCGCCGTCCTTGACGAGGCTGACCATCTGGCCGATCATCACCTCGACGCTGTCCGGGTCGTACCCGAGGGCTGCGGCGGACGCCTTGAGCCGGGCGATGTATCCGTGGTGGTCCGCACCCAGCATGTAGATGCAGAGATCGTGTCCGCGCTCGATCTTGTCGACCACGTAGGCGATGTCACCGGCGATGTAGGCGGCATCACCGTCGGATTTGATGACGACACGATCCTTGTCGTCGCCGAAGGCGGAGGACCTCAGCCACCAGGCGCCGTCCGCCTCGTAGAGGTTGCCGTTCTCCTTGAGCATCTCGATGGACCGTGCGACGGCACCGGACTCGAACAGGGAGTTCTCGTGGAAGAACACGTCGAAGTCGGTGCCGAACTCGTGGAGGGAGCTCTTGATGTGGGCGAACATCATGTCCACGCCACGGGACCGGAAGGTCTCCTGCATGGTCGCGGGATCCTGTTCGAAAACACCCGGGACCTCAGATTTCACGGCGTCGGCGATCTCACCGATGTAGGCGCCGCCGTATCCGTCCTCGGGGGTCGGTTCCCCCTTCGCCGCAGCGACGAGCGACCGGGCGAACCGGTCGATCTGGGTCCCGTGGTCGTTGAAGTAGTACTCGCGGGTGACGGTCGCACCGCTGGCGGTGAGGATTCGGCCGAGTGAATCGCCGACCGCCGCCCACCGCGTGCCACCGAGGTGGATCGGGCCGGTCGGGTTCGCGGAGACGAATTCGAGGTTGATGCGACGCCCAGCGACGCTGTCGCCGTTTCCGTACGCCTGTCCGGCCCGGAGGATCTCCTCGACGATCTTGCCCTGCGCGTCCGCGGCCAGCCGGATGTTGATGAAGCCGGGGCCGGCCACGGTGGCTTCCGCGATGGCGTCACACTCACCGAGAGCGGCGACGAGCCAGGTGGCGAACTCCCGTGGGTTGGTCCCCACCTTCTTCGCCGTCTGCATGGCGACGTTCGTGGCGTAGTCACCGTGCTCGGGGTTGCGCGGCCGTTCGACGGTGACCTGCTCCGGCAGGAGCGAGGAGTCGAGGCCGCGGCCGTCCAGCACGCCGGTGGCGGTGGTCTTGATGAGGGAGGCGAGATCTGTTGGAGTCACGGTCAGTCATGCTATCAGCCCACCTGGCGCGATCCGCGGGGCCTCGGGGAATCCGGTTCCGCCCGTGGCGTCTCATCCAACGAACCGTAGAACCACCGGTTCCCGGAGCTCCGACCGGCGGCTCCGCCCGACGGGCGCGACGTCCGGAGGGCCACCTCCGTCAGAGCGGTGGGTACGGGCCAAGTCGCGGGAAACGACACCGACGCCCCGACGAAGCGGGACCCGTAAAGGGGTACCCACATCCCCATTCGGAGGCTCCTGGCCAACCATATTCACCATTGAGGCGACGTGTCCCACCCCCGCAACGACCCCGGCACCGGGTGCGGGAGCGCCCTCCTCCAGCAGTGGTCGGGAACATCGGACTCCACGGAAGAAGGCGGCCGACACCCGCGTGTTGTCCGCACACGACATCCGACACCGAGTCGGCGAGAACCCGTCGATCGAGCCAGACCGGAACGGGAACGGTCACCCCGTCCAACTCACTGCCCCACCCCCGGGGGTGACTAGAATCCACCGCTTCCTCTCAGGAAGATCTCCACCCGATCGAGAGCGAAACCGGTCACCTCAGTGCACGGATACCGCCCCGTAAGGTCCGCACGGACCCCCGCCACGGACATTGACCACGACGGTGATTTCCGGATCACACCACCTTTCTCCGCCATTCCCCGAAATCGGTTGAAATACCCCCATAGGATTCAGGGAGACGCACCGTGGCTTCCGTCTGAACCACAGACTTGATCGATTCGGCAAGTCCGATCCGCCACGGACACACCACGAATCACAAGGAGGTCCCATGAGGGATTTCACCATTCTCACCAACGCGGTGGGTGGAAGCCTCGGTCTATCGGCCGCCGTCGCCACCATCCCGCTCCTGACATTCTTCGCGATGCTGATCTTCGTCAAGGCGCGGGCGCACACGGCTGCGCTCGTCGCACTGCTGGCATCGCTGATCGTCGCGGTCGTCGGTTTCAAGATGCCGGTCGTCCTGGCGGTGGCATCGGCATTCCGGGGTGGCGTGTTCGGCCTGTTCCCGATCGTCTGGGTCATCGTCATGGCGCTCTGGTTCTACGAGGTGACGGTCGTCTCAGGCCGCTTCGAGGACCTGCGCAGGACCTTCGACCGCCTGGGGGCCGGAGACATCCGCATCCAGGCGATCCTGATCGCATTCTGCTTCGGCGGCCTCCTCGAGGCACTGGCGGGCTTCGGCGCCCCCGTGGCGATCACCGCCACGATGATCCTCGCACTCGGCGTCAAACCTCTGAAGGCCGCGGTCGTCGTACTCCTCGCGAACACCGCCCCGGTCGCCTTCGGCGCCGTCGCCATCCCGATCACCACGGCCGGGGCCGTCGCGGGACGGACCACGGAGCAGACGGAGAACATCGCCGCCATCGTCGGTCACCAAGCTCCCTTCCTGGCGTTCTTCGTCCCGATCATCCTGCTCTTCATCCTGGACGGGGGCAGGGGAATCCGTGACGCGTGGATCCCCGCCGTCGTCATCGGCTTCTCCTTCGGCATCGCGCAGTGGGCCACCTCGAACTTCTTCGCCTACCAGCTCACCGACGTCGTCGCCTGCATCTTCTCCCTCGGTGTCGCCGTCGCGTTCCTGCGCTTCTGGTCCCCGCGCGGCGTCCCCGCAATGCGTAAGCGCCTCGGGGTCGGCGAGATCAAGGCCGCCGAGGAACTGCCCGCCCACCGCATCTGGATGGCACTCATGCCCTACGCCGTCGTGACGGTGATCTTCGGCCTCGCCAACCTCGGAAAGACGATCCCCGATGCCCTGAGCGCAGCGTCCGTCACGTTCGACTGGCCACTGCTGTCCGACCGGCTGCTCACCGCTGAGGGCACACCGGTGAAGTCCGCGTACACCTTCGCCTGGCTCTCGAATCCGGGCACCCTGCTGCTGATCTCCGGGCTCGTCGTCACACTGCTCTACTCGATCTTCAACGAGGGCGGCAAGTACCGGATCACCTTCGCCGGCGCATTCTCCGCGATGGCGCACTGCATGGTGAAGATGCGGTGGGCGGCACTCACCATCGCCGCCGTCCTGGCACTCGCCTACGTGATGAACTTCTCGGGCCAGACCGTCGCGATCGGCCAGTTCGTCGCCTCCCTCGGCGCGGTCTACGGCTTCCTCGCACCGACCCTCGGCTGGGTCGGCACCGCCGTCACCGGTTCCGACACGTCGGCGAACGCCCTGTTCGGGAAGATGCAGGTCACCGCCGCCGAGGGGGCCGGATACAACCCCGACCTCATGCTCGCGGCGAACACCACCGGCGGTGTCGTCGGCAAGATGATCTCTCCGCAGTCGCTGGCCATCGCGGCGACCGCGGTGTCCATCGACGGCAACGAGGCCGACAGCCCCAAGGAGTCCGACATCTTCAAGGCGGTCGTGCCCTGGTCCATCATCATGCTCTTCGCCGTCTGCTGCCTGGTGTTCCTCCAGACGAACGTCCTGAGCTTCCTCGTCGCGACGGTCGGCTAGTCCCACCCCCGGAGGTGCCCGCCAGCGCAGCACCACCACCGCCCCGGTTCACCCTGCTCCCACGAGCCACGGTGAACCGGGGCTCCGGCGTTTTCACCGGACCGTAACGCAGGGAATTCGCTCCGGAAAAATTCAGGAATTGTCCGGCGAGAAGAACAACGACTTTGCGAACTGGGCAAATTGATATTCCCGCCGGAAAGCCCCGGAATTCCATTCGGGGACATGTCGCCACCACATTCCGCGAA
This sequence comes from Corynebacterium antarcticum, assembly GCF_016595285.2. Taxonomy (NCBI): domain Bacteria; kingdom Bacillati; phylum Actinomycetota; class Actinomycetes; order Mycobacteriales; family Corynebacteriaceae; genus Corynebacterium; species Corynebacterium antarcticum. The sequence goes on along the minus strand of NZ_JAENIP020000003.1, from coordinate 318,865 downwards.
CTGCGGTGGCGGTCCTGAGAATGAGACGTTCACCAGCATCGTTATCGGAGATCAAGCGAAGTGATCCGCCGAGGGCAGCCCCCACGGATGTTCCTGGTTTTGTGTGACTCACAATCGCCGGAAGGAGTATCGTCGGAACCATCAGTCCTGCCACCACATTCACCCGCGAATAATTAGGCAAGGCTTCAGTTAATTAAACAGCCCAACGACAGCGAGGAGCACCCATGCGTGTCGCTCTCTTCTCAACCTGCATCGGGGACGCGATGTTCCCGGATGCGGTCAAGGCCACCGCTGTGGTCATCTCACGCCTCGGGCACGAGGTTGTCTTCCCCCCGGAGCAGACCTGCTGCGGCCAGATGCACGTCAACACCGGCTACCAACGTGAGGCGGTTCCACAGATCGAGAACTACGTCGACGCATTCTCCGACCCGTCCATCGACTGCGTCGTCGCGCCCTCCGGTTCCTGCACGGGTGCCGTCCGGGAGCAGCACGTCCACGTGGCCCAGCGGTACGGCAGGAAAGGGTTGGCGGACGCGGCGCGGAAGACCGCGGAAAAGACCTACGACCTCTCCGAGTTCCTGATCGACGTCGCCGGCGTCGATCAGCTCGGCGCGTTCTTCCCGCACCGCGTCACCTACCACTCGACCTGCCACTCGCTCCGGTTCCTCAAAGTCGGCGACCGGCCTCTCCGACTGCTCCGCAACGTCGAGGGCATCGACCTCGTCGAACTCCCGCACGCGGACGAGTGCTGCGGCTTCGGCGGGACGTTCTCCGTGAAGAACGCCCACACCTCCGCGGCGATGGTCGCCGACAAGGTCCGCAACATCCGCGACACCCGGGCCGAGTACGTCACCGCCGGTGACGCCTCCTGTCTGATGAACATCGGCGGTTCGCTCTCCCGGCAGCAGTCGGGCGTGCGTGCCCTCCACATGGCGGAGATCCTGGCCTCCACGAAGCAGCACCCGTGGCAGCCCGACTCCGCGATCTACTCGAAGGAGGCCATGCTGTGACCACGCTCCTCGGAACCCCGAAGATGCCGCCCCGAGCCCCGAAGGGTGTCGGGCACCTCCGCGGCACCCAGAGCTTCACCAAGGCGGCGGAGACCGAGCTGGACAACGCCACCCAGCGCCGCAACCTGCACAAGGCGACCCACACCATCCGCGACAAGCGGATGCAGGTCATCACCGAGATCGATGACTGGGAGCGACTCCGCGAAGCGGGCTCGCACATCAAACGCGACGTCATGGCGCGCATGCCGGAGCTCCTCGAGCAGTTCGAAGAGGCGGTGACCGCCCGCGGCGGCCACGTGCACTGGGCCCGGGACGCGAACGAGGCCGGCGCCATCGTCACCGAGCTGGTCAAGCGGACCGGCGAAACCAACGTGGTCAAGATCAAGTCGATGGCGACCATGGAGATCGGGCTGAACGACCAGCTCCGTGAAGCCGGGATCTCCGCGCGGGAGACGGACCTCGCCGAGTTGATCGTGCAGCTCGGCCATGACACTCCGAGCCACATCCTCGTTCCGGCGATCCACCGGAACCGCGCCGAGATCCGGGACATCTTCGTCCGGGAGATGCCCACCACCGACGAGACCCTGTCCACGGAACCCGCCGAACTGGCCGAGGCTTCGCGGCTATTCCTCAGGGAACAGTTCATGCGCGCCAAGGTCGCGATCTCCGGGGCGAACTTCGGCGTCGCGGAGACCGGCACCGTCGCCATCGTCGAGTCCGAGGGCAACGGCCGGATGTGCCTCACCCTCCCCGAGACGCTCATCAGCGTCATGGGCATCGAGAAGCTCCTGCCGACCTTCCGCGACTTCGAGGTGTTCCTGCAGCTGCTCCCCCGATCCTCCACCGGCGAGCGGATGAACCCCTACACCTCCCTGTGGTCCGGTGTCACCGAGGGTGACGGACCGCAGGAGTACCACATCGTGCTCATCGACAACGGCCGCACCGCGGCGCTGGCCAACGAGATCGGCCGCGAGGCACTGAAGTGCATCCGCTGCTCGGCCTGCCTCAACGTCTGTCCCGTCTACGAGCGCGCCGGCGGCCACGCCTACGGCTCGACGTACCCGGGCCCGATCGGCGCGATCCTGACCCCGCAGCTCACCGGGATCGACTCCGCGGACGACCCCAACGCCTCCCTGCCCTACGCCTCCTCGCTGTGCGGCGCCTGCTACGAGGCCTGCCCGGTGAAGATCGACATCCCGTCCGCGCTGCTTGAGCTGCGGCACCAGAAGATCGAGGGGCACAAGCCGAAGATCGAGGGCGTCATCATGGGCGCCATGGGACTGGCGTTCGGGAACCGGCGCATCTGGAACGCCGCCACGCACCTGGTGTTCCTCGGCCGGATCCTCGGAGGCTTCGACGGACGGATCACCCACCTGCCGAGCTTCCTCGCCGGCTGGACCGACGTCCGTGACACCTGCGTACCACCGAAGAAGTCGTTCCGGCAGTGGTTCGACACCGACGAAGCCCGGGAGCTGCTCGCCGAAGCGCGGCGCACCGGTATCCCCGGCTCTGAGAACGCCGCCTCCGGCAACGAGAACGGGAAGGAGAACTGATGGCCACCGACACCCGCGGCGCGCTGGACAGCTCGACGAATGCCGCCGCGAAGAAGGAGATCCTGAATAGGATCAGGAACGCCCACAAGCTCGCGAACACCGCTCCCGGCCCGGTGGAGGTCCCGCGCGAATACAACTTCGAGCCCGACATGGACTGGCCCGAGCTCAAGGAGGTCCTGATCGACCGTCTCCTCGACTACAAGGCGATCGTCGAGGAGACCACGGCGGACAAGATCGGCGACACGGTCACCTCGATACTCAAGGACCGGGAAGCCCGCACGGTCCGGTACGCCGAAGGACTCGACGCGGAACTGTTCTCCGGCTTCGACGGCGACGCCGGACCGGATGACTGGGACACGGATCCGCGCCTGCTCAACGACGTCGACGTCGTCGTCACCGACAGCAGGGTCACCTCGGCACAGACCGGGACGATCTGCCTCGAAACCGGCCCCGACTGCGGTCGGCGCGCCCTGACGCTCGTTCCGGACTGCCACATCTGCATCGTGCGCCGCGACAGTGTCGTCTACGGGATTCCCGCGATGATCGAGCGCCTCGACCGCCGCCAGCCGATCACGATGATCTCCGGCCCGTCGGCGACCTCGGACATCGAACTCAGCCGTGTCGAGGGAGTTCACGGTCCCCGCACGCTGATCGTCGTGATCGTCGACTGAGCGTTCGACCGGAACCACGACAGTCTGATACCGGGTGCCCAGTCTGGGCACCCGGTATCAGTCGTTCTCCGCAAGTCACACCCCGGCACGTCGACGGCCCACGTCCCGCCCCGTCAGCCTGCACAACGCGATCGAACCCGCAGGAACACCGGCGAACCTGATCCGGTGGCGAGCACCGGGGCTCCCCTCCGCCCACGGGGTCGCTGGCGACCACTTCCGTACAGGGTGTGCCGTGCCCGTGTACCTCCGCCGCGGCGCCGGCACCGGTGGATGGAGGAGCATTTGGTGACCGACCCCCTCCTGGTGCTAAAGTTATTCTCGTTGCGCAGTCACCGGGACCGGTTCACCGTCCTGACGTGAACAGCGTTGACACGCCTCCGTAGCTCAGGGGATAGAGCATTGGTTTCCGGTACCAAAGGTCGCACGTTCGATTCGTGTCGGGGGCACCACCGAAGTGAAGGACCTCCACCGCCGTTGGCGGTGGAGGTCCTTCACTGTTTTGTCCGGCGACAATTCGGCCGACCTCCCGGTCGGCCCGGAGCCGGGCCCGGAGATCGGCGCCCCGAATCGGGAGCATTCCCCGTGGGACACCCGGAGCCGGCCCACCGGTGGCGAACGATCACCGTCCGTGGGCCCGGCATGCGGACGGCGCCGGGATTCAGGCGTCCGGTCCGGGCATGATGAACCACATGACGAAGTAGAACAGCATCTGGGGGCCGGGAAGCAGGAACGACGCCACGAACAGGATACGCAGCAGGGTGCTGTTGATCCCGTAGGTCTCCCCTATTCCGCCGAGGACTCCGGCAACCAGTTTGTCGGTCGCACTGCGCCGCAGTTTCCGCTGAAGGAGCGGAGCGTCGGTCTCGTTGTGTCGGTCATAGCCGGGGCTCTCGTATTCCATGGGTCACGCCTTTCTCTCCTGCCGGGGACGGGCTGGTCGGTCATCTCCCCTACACATCCAATTCTCCGGGCTCCCGGCGTGAACGGCATCAGGGATCTCCCCGATCTTCCCCCGATCTTCGCCGGGGACATCTCCGCGGTGGGCCCGTGGGGATGGTCAGGCTCCCGGTGGGCGTCCGAAAGGCCCCGACTACGCGGGTGCGTCGTCGGCGGCGGGAAAAGCGTGCTTCTCGGGGTCGAACCCCTTCGCACCCGGAACATCATCGACCGCGAGCACGGTTTCGAGCAGCCGGGTCAGGTGGGGGATGTCGGCGGGGTCCAGGCCGTCGAAGATGAGCCGCCGGACCGATTCGACGTGCTCGGGTACCGCGGCGACGAGCCGTTCGGTCCCCTCCGAGGTGATCTCCACGAGCACTCCCCGAGCGTCGCCCGGGCACCGCGTCTTGGTCACGAGGCCGCGCCGCTGCATCCGGGTGATCTGGTGGGACGCCCGTGACCGGTCCCAGTCGAGGTCGACGCAGAGATCCCGGAGCCGCATCTGGTGCCCGGGGTTCTCGGAGAGACTGACGAGGACCGCGAACTCGGACGTCGACAGACCGTGATCGGTGACCAGTGTCTCCTCGATGCACCTGCTCACCTTGCGCACGGTGGCGAGGAGCAGCCGCCAGAACGCCTGCTCCTCCTGCGAGAGCCAGCGTGGGGCCGATTGGGGATCCCTATTCATACGATCACTGTATCGGGCGTCACGCCAGGTTCGAAATCCCGGAAAGGAACGGCCGGGCCACTGCGGCACGGCCACCCAGCGGGGTTACCCGCTGGTACACACCCGGCGCCGGATCCGGGAGGAGCGACCCTACCACCCCCATTCAACCCCATCGAGAATATCAAGGTACACAACCCGACCCCCGTACGGTGCCGCCGGAGCCCGGAGGACGGTCATCCCCGCAGCTGCGACATGGTCAGGTGTCTGCGCCCCGGGACGTGGTCGTACCGGGCCGGCACGCAGGTGAGGACGAACACCTGCCCCTCCTTTCCGGCGTCCGCGAGAACCGCCGCCATGCGACGGAGGCGCCCACTGTCCGTGCTCCCCAGCGCATCGTCGATGAAGACGGGAACCCCGTCATCCTGTCCGACGAGTTCGGCGATGGACAGTCGGACGAGAATCCCGATCTGTTCCCGTGCACCTCCCGACAGAGAGTCGACGTCGACGGTCGACTGTCCGAGGGTACGGTCCGCGACCGCGAGATCCTCCGTCAACCCGAAGCTCACGTCGGGGCCGAACACGGTCGCCGCCATCGTCGTGAGTCGTCGGGCGAACGGCTCCGCGTACCGGCGGCGCGCCTCGGCCCGGTGCCGGAGAAGCACCTCCCGCAGTCTCCCGGCGGCCTCCGCACGACGGAGGGTCGAGGACAGGGTCTCGCGGGCCCGGCGCTCAGCGGACGTCGCCTTCTCCAGGCGCTCTTCCGCGCCCGTGGCCTGCTCGATCCGCCCCCGGTTCTCCGCGACCGCGCGTTCCGCCTGCCGGATCGTCTCATCGATCGACTGCACCTGCGCTTCCGCACCCCGGAGCAGTTTCTCGACGAGTCCGGGATTCACCGCCTGCAGATCCGACTCCGCGACCGCGAGCTCACCGGCGGCCGCATCCCGCGCCTCCGTCTGTTTCGCGATGAGCTCCTCCAGCTCCTCTTCAGTCGGTTCCGTTGTGCCCGGGGTCGCTCCACCGAGGGCCTCCTCCGCCCGGGTGAGCCCGGCGCGGGAGGACTCGATCCTCGCGTCGTGGACGGCCAGGGCCCCCTTCGCCCGTCGTTCCGATTGAGCGGACAACCGGGTCCTGAGCAGTGTGACGCGGTTCTCCACCTCCAGCCTGGAGGCCTTCGCCGCCTCGAGCCGGTCCTCCGCTTCCCCGGGATCGGGCTGCTCTGCCCCGGTCCGGTCCCCGGGATCGCCGAGTGCGGCCAACTCGTGTCTCATCTCGTGCTCATCCCTCCCCGCGAGAGTGGCCTGCCGCTCCCTGCGGAGGGTCTCCAGCTCCCGTTGCCGGGCCTGGTGCGTCGCGAGTCGCTTCCTGGCCGTGTCGACATCCGGACACTCCAGGGCCCGGAGGATCTCAGCGAGTGCTTGTTCCGCCGCGCTGACGTCCGCGTTGGCGCCCTCGATTCCGGCGCCCGGAGTGATGACCGCTGTCACCCCCGATGCCGTGAACGTCATCGTCTCGGTCACATCGTAGGAGCGCCCGTCACCGTCGAGGGTGACGGTGTCGCCGTCAACGGTGACAGGGGTCGGCTGCTCCGCGGTGAGGCAGAGTTCGGCGGACGCCGAGTCCCTCCTACCGCGGGCGAGCCTGAGCTCGAGCTCCGCGTTCTCCGCGGCGGTGACCTCCTCTTCGGTGACCACGATCTCCGCCAACTGCGCCCGAAGCTCCGACATGCGCCCGTCGAAGACCTCCAGTTCCCGGAGGACGCCCTCCAGTTCCGTCCGGCGTAGAGCGGCGCGCGCCTCCCGGTGCCGGCGCTCACCGGCGCCCACCACCGCCGTGGCTTCCTCGAGTTCCTCCTCTGCGCTCCGGAGTTCCGCCCGCAGCCCGTCGATCCGGTCCTGCTCCCGTGCTGCGGCCTCCGCGAGTTCGGTGCGCGCACCGGTGAGGGCGGCGAGCTCCTCCTTCATGGTGGACACCTGCGACCTGAGTTCCTTCCGGCGACGCAGGTTGGCCAGCGACGCCTCGAGGGTCGCCGAGGCCGCGGTGAGGGAGTTCTCCGCCGCCTTCACCCGGGTTCCCGCCCGTTCTGCCCGCTCCACGGCTTCACGGAGTTCCGCGCGTTCCTTCACGGCGTCGGGACGACGCCCCCTGGCCGCCGCCGCCTCCTCCGAATGGCGCCGGACCTCCTCCACGTAGCGGGCCAGCCTGTCGACGTCCCCGGTGGCCTCCTCGAGCTCCTCGGCGGCGGCGTCCGCGGCGTTACGTGCGGCCTTGAGTTCCCCCGTCTCCGTCCCACGGGCGGTGGTGTAGTAGCGCTCGTACTCCTGCTCCACCCGGCGCAGGAGCTGTTCCCCCTCCCCCGTCGCTGTATCGGATCCGGCACCCGGTTCACCGGAGCCACCGAGCGCCCTGGCGAGCGACGGAACACCGGCTGTGGAGACTGCGGCATCCAGTTCGCCCTGCCTGACGAAGAGCACGTCCATGAGGGCGGTGTCGAGGTGCTCGTCGAGGATCGCGCTCAATCGGTCCTCGGCCTCCCGTCCGGTCAGATTCTCCGGCCGGGGTTTCCGCACGGTGAGCACGGCGGACTTCTGACGGAGGTAGGTTTTGGTGACCGTGAACGAATAGGGTCCGACCGTCGCGGTGAGTTCGATGCGGGGGGCGACGTCCTCCCCGACGGGCTGCAGGGACCGGATCTCCCTGCGGTTGCTGGAGTGCGGGACGGTGAGCACCGTTCGCACGGACTCGAGAATGGTCGACTTCCCCTGCTCGTTGTCACCGCTGATGACGATGAGTCCGGTCTCGGGGAGATCGCCGAGCTCCAGGTGACCGATCCCGCGGACATTGTCGAGGATGATCGAGTGGATACGCATGTCAGTTCCCCTTCTCGGCGAATCGGTGGAACAGTCGGAGTGCGTCTCTGGCGACCGGGTCGGCTGGCCTGGTGTCGGTTCCGAGAGCGGCGTCGAGCAGTTCATTCCATGCACCGGCGGCGTAGCCGGACAGCTGGAGCTCCCGGAGTTCCGCGTCCCCCGGCACCACCGTGAGGTCCATCAGGCGGGGGCGCTCCCGGAGAGAGGCGAACCGGGGTTGCAGGCGCGAGAGCCCGGTTTCGAGCCGCTGCCACGTGGTCAGGTCGACGGAACCCCGCAACGCGTACTTGACCACGGTCCGGGCCTTCTCCGGGTAGGAGTCGAGCCGGGCGAGGAACGCCGTCACATCCTCGTCGGAGTTGATCTCCGCTCCGATCGCCTCGAAGGTCCAGGTACCGGTATCCACCTGCTCGACCGTGACGCCCGCCGGTGATTCCGGTTCGTCGTCATCGACGGTCACGGTGACCACGAGCGCGGTCCCCGAGTTGTCCTCCCCGCCCCCACCGGAATCGAGATCGTGGTAGTCGGTGACCTCCGGGGCGCCGGAAAACCAGATTCTCCCCGTCCCTCCGACCGGTTGGGCCGAGTGGGTGTCCCCGAGGGCGACGTAATCGACCACCCGCCGGGACACCGCGTCCTCCAGGGTCCCGAGGTCCAGCAGCCCCGGAGCCGGCTCCCCTCCCCGGTGCAGCACCTGCCCGTGCGCGGCCAGGATGCGTATCCCGGGTGTGGGGTCCAGGTCGTCGAGTGCCCGTGCGGCGAGATCCTCGCTCGCGTATCGGGCGGTGAGCGGCGCGCCGACCAGTTCGACCCCGGGCGCGACCTCGACCGGTGTGTCGTCGGCCAGGAGATTCACACCGGGGATCGTGCACGCCCCGTAGAACGGGTTCGTCGCGGTCAACGGATCGTGGTTGCCGGGCAGGAGCCACACCGGTGTCCGCAGCGACGCCAGAGCCTCGAGTGCACGCCCGGTGGTGTGTTCCGCGAGGCTGTTGTGCTCGAAGACGTCTCCGGCGACGAGCATGAACGAGCATCCGTGGCTGACCGCCAGGGCGTCCAGGGTCCTGATGGCGTCGATGCGTGCCTGATCGAAACGCGCCTGCGCTTCGGGGGGAAGGAACCAGCGTTCCATCCCGAGCTGCCAGTCGGAGGTGTGGAGGAAGGTGATCGTCGTCATGTGCTGCTCCGGGTTCCGCGGGTGAGGTGATGGTAGAGCTCGGTGATGTCGGCGACCCCGGCCCGTGCCTCGATTCTGGTGTACGAGGCCGCGAACAGCGCATCGGCGAGCTTCTCGGGGTCGGTGTCGTCGATGAGCGGGGCCACCGCCGGATCCGGGAGCGGGGGCAGCTGCCCGCCACCCCAGAACTCCTCCGAACTCACCGCCGCTGTTTCCCCGCGCTCGGCCACCGCCCCGCTCATGCTCCGCTGCACGGACACCGGGTCGACGCCGCGCAGTGCGTAGAGGAGGTGCGGGCCGGCATCGAACTTCTCCGACGCGACGCGGGCGACCGCGACGGAATGCTTGCACACCGGGGTCGGGTCCGGGCAGGTGCAGTGAAAGCGTAATTCCCCGGCATCCGCACAGAGCAGCACGTCGAGAACTCCGTCGGGGATGCTGCCGCGGCGCACGGCGTCTATGCCGCGGGGATCCACGGCCAGCACCCTGATCGCCTCCTGCAGGTCCTCGGCGCTCCTGTACGCGAGTCCCACGGTGACGGTGAACGGATCGTTCTGGCTTCCGGCGACCGTGCCGGTGATACGGTCCCGGTCGACCACGACCGAGAGCACGTTCCCGTTGTCGGCGTAGGCGCGGCCGCGCTTCCGTCGCCCCTCCTCGGCCAGCTCGGCGACCCCCTCACCGAGTCTCCGCGCGACGGGACTCACGGAGGCGGTCTTCTTCCGCGCGTCTCCGGGGCGGGGAGTCTCCGTGACCCGGGTGGTGCGTCCGAAGTTGGCGTAGATGACGTTGTCGGCCCCCGTCACGTGCCCCCTGCGGGGCTTGTCCCTTGGACTCATCGCTCCGTCTCCTCCTTCAGCGTGACCGGACCGGTCGGCGGATCGGCGGCCCGGGAACCTCTAGCCCCGACCCGGTCCCGGTAGCTGAACAGCTCCGCCAGTTCCTCGTCCGACAGTTCCGTGATCCATCCCTCTCCCCCGCTGATGACGGTGCCTGCGAGACGGCGTTTCCCCTCGAGGACCTCCTGGATCGACTCCTCGATCGTGCCCTCGGTGACCATCATGTAGACGCGGACGTCCTTCAGCTGCCCGATCCGGTAGGCACGGTCGGTCGCCTGGTTCTCCACGGCGGGATTCCACCAGCGGTCCATGTGCACCACGACGTTGGCGGCGGTGAGGTTGAGCCCCGTACCACCGGCCTTGAGCGAGACGATCATCACCGGTGGACCGTCGGGAGCCTGGAAATCGGCGACCATCCGGTCCCGTCTGGTCCGCGACAGCCCTCCGTGGAGGAACGGGATCTCCCGGTCGAGACGGGACGAGAGGTAGGGGGCGAGGATGGTTCCGAAGGCCCGGTACTGGGTGAATACGATGGTTCGCTCCGCCGCCGCGGTCGTCTCGTCGAGCAGATCCATGAGTGCCGCGACCTTGCCGGATCTGTGTCTCCCCCGGAGTGAGACCGGCGAGCCGTCCCCCAGATAGTGGGCGGGGTGGTTGCAGATCTGCTTGGTCCTGGTGATCGCCGCGAGGACGAGACCCCGGCGTGCGGTGGCTTCGGTACCGGCCAGCTTCTCCTTCACGTCGTTGACGTAGCTCTGGTAGAGCGCGGCCTGCTCGGGTGTCATCGGCACGCGGAGGATGGTCTCGTTCTTCTCCGGGAGGTCATCGATGACCGCGGGATCAGTTTTGACCCGGCGGAGGATGAACGGGGCGGTGAACGTACGGAGCCGCTCGGACATCTCCTCGTCGCCGTACTTCTCGATGGCGTTCGCGTAGTGGTTACGGAAGAAGTTCGCGCTGCCGAGCACGCCGGGGTTGCAGTAGTCCATGATCGAGCGCAGTTCGGACAGCCGGTTCTCCACCGGTGTTCCGGTCAGTGCGACGCGGTGCCGGGAGGGGATGGAACGGACGGCCCTGGCGACCGCCGTCGCGGAGTTCTTGATGTGCTGGGCCTCATCGAGGACGACCCGCCACCAGTGGATTGTGCTGAGGTCCGCCCGGTCGCGGACCACGGTGCCGTAGCTGGTGATGACGATGTCGGCTCCCTCCACCGCAGCGCCGAGCGCATCCCCCTTCAGCCGGGATCCACCGTGATGGATGATGACCTTCAGGGACGGGACGAAGCGCCGGGCTTCCGCGGCCCAGTTCGCGAGCACCGCATTCGGGGCGACGATGAGGGTCGGGCCGAATTCCCCGTTCCCCCCGGCAGCCTCCTTCTCCACGGCGGTGAGCGCGAGCAGCTGGAGTGTCTTCCCCAGCCCCATGTCGTCGGCGAGGACCGCCCCGAGCCCGGCCCGTGACATCCAGTGGAGCCAGTCCACCCCACGACGCTGGTACGGGCGGAGTTCCGCGTGCACCGTCCCGGGTACCTGGACCCGGACGGGTGCGGGCTGTTCCGGGACGACGGGCCCCTCATCTCCGGCTGTGGTGTCGGAGGTGTCCCCCATGAAGCGTGCGTGCCATCCGGTCGCGGTGAACTCCACGGGTGTGTCGTCCTCGGCGGAGTTCTCCAGAGCCAGCTTGCGGAGTTCCGCCGCGGAGACGAAACCCGAGGTACCGGTTTCCTCGGCGTACGCCCGCTCGGCGTCGGCCAACGCCTTCTCGAGCTCCTCGATGTTCCCGGTCCCCGTCATCTTCGCCGCGCCCAGTGCCCGACGGCAGCGCTCGACCTCCTCCCGCAGGTGACTCTCACCGGCCCGGACCAGTTGACTGACGTACTTCGCCACCCTCGCGACGCTCTTCCGGTCGGCCACCACCCAGTTGCCGTGGAGCTTGACCAGTCCGTCGCGGGAGTTGACCAGGTCGGCCATCTCCTGTGGTTCGAGGACCGTGTCGCCGAGACTGAGACGCCAGTCGTACTCGACGATCTGGTCGAGCCCGAACCGTCGGTGGGTGCTTCCCGCCACCCCGGGATCCTGGGGAGAGGAGGTGGAGACCTTCAATCCGACCTCCTGGCGGGACCACGAGGCGGGCAGCATGACGAGGAACCCCTCCTTCCGCAACGCCTCAACGTCCTTCTCGATGAAGGTGAGGATCTGCCCTCCCGTCAGTGCGACATCCCAGTCCCCGTCGTCTCCTCCGACGACGCCCCGGAGCGCGACCCCGTACCGGGAATCATCGAGGAGTCCGCTGATCCGGACCGCCCGCTGATGCCGGTCACTCAGCTTCTGCCAGATCTCGACGGGCCATATGCCCCTCCGGAACGGTTCCGGTGTTCCGCCGTCCCTGCGGATGGAGACCCGTATCCGCCAGAGATCCCCGGCGGGCTCATCTCCGGTGGGTGGCCGGACCGTGGTGTCGGCGAGCCCGCGGAGAGCGGTGACGGTGCGCCTGGCGGCCGGGGCCCGAGACAGCTCCGTGACGCGGTGTGAACCGGGGGCGGGCGGAGGCGATCCCCCGTCGCCCGGGTCCACGGACCCGGGTTCCTCCACGACGAAGACCAGCTCCAGCCGTTCACTGTCCAGGGAGCCACGCCACTCCGTCAGACCGGCGACCAGGCGCGCGTTGCCCCTGTCGAACGCCTCGCCGGCGAGGAGGGCACGGACGAACGGATGCGGTTCCCGGTCAGGGGTCGCCGGGTCGACATCGGCGAGATACGCGAGAGCTATCCAGTGCGGGAGGACACCGGCCATCTCCTCCGCGATCGCGGCGGAGGAATTGACGGTCAGGACCCTCGGCGCCGCCGCCGCCATCGCGGTCAGCCACATCGCCTCATCCGCCCCCATCACGAGCTGCCACTCGGGCCACCACCGGCCGTCCTGCCAGCGGCACCGCAGGGACACCCGCCCCGCGCGGACGAACCGCTCCAGGCCCAGGTACAGGCGGATCAGCCAGAGCAGATCCGGGGCGACGGCCGCGCGCTGCCGCTGCGGCACCGCCGGACCCGGATGGTCGAGCGGAGCCAGTTGCGCCAACAGTTCCACGGCCTGAGCCGGCGTGAATGCGGCCGTGGGGACGGTGAGGCTCACCCGCCGTTGTTTCGGGGTCTGGAGGATCACCGGGATCCGGTGCCGGAACGACCGGCCCGCGAGTGCGACCTCGAGTACCGCGGGCAGTGTACCGACGGGGACCGATTCCGGGCCGACGACCCGGTGTCCCTCCACCTGTTCGATCCACAGGTGGAATCCCGTGTCACGACACCACAGCCCGTGAACGAGGTGGGTGGGCGTCGGAGTCATGCTGTCTTTTCTACCACCGCCACCGGACGGCTCACCCATCCCGGTTGAACAGATGTTCGCATCCGGCTACAGCAGGTGCTCCCGCCGGTCAGGGAAGCACCGATTCCCGACCACCCCCAAACCGGGCTGTTCCCAGGGATCGGCGGGCGACACATCCAGCGGTCCGGAGGACCCACCCCTGAAAAACAGCCTCACCACCGGTTTTCACCGCGCCTCCGGAACGATCCCCCCGGGTTCACGCCCCCCGCTTTTGCGGGACATACCTGTACAGGTTGCCAGCTCTAAGCTGGTGTGAAACCGTCTTTAAGGCTTGTCTCACGACCGGGGTGACCGACGAGCGGCACTGGTGCGCCCCCGAGAGACCTCACTGCACGAGACGGTAGCCAACGCACACACCGCCATCAAGCAAACTAGGAGGACAAATGGCCGAACAAACCTGGTTCGTCATAGCCATTGTCATATACATGCTCGTCATGCTCGCCATCGGCTTCTGGGGCTTCGGGCAGACCGACGAATACGACGATTACGTCCTGGCCGGCCGTGGCCTCAACCCGTTCGTCGCCGCGCTGTCCGCCGGTGCCTCGGACATGTCGGGGTGGCTGCTCATGGGCCTCCCGGGAGCCCTGTTCGTCACCGGATTCTCGGAGCTGTGGATCGCGATCGGGCTCCTGATAGGTTGCTGGGCCAACTGGTTCTGGGTCGCGCCACGCCTACGCAGTTACACGGAGGTCGCGAACAACTCGATCACGATCCCGTCCTTCGTCGAGAACCGCCTGCGGGACACCTCCCACACGCTGCGCATCATCTGCTCCGTCATCATTCTTGTGTTCTTCACCTTCTACGTCTCCGCGGGCATGGTCGCCGGCGGCAAGTACTTCCAGGCGACCTTCGACGGCGACTACAACACCGGTCTCCTCGTCGTGGCCATCGTCACCGTCATCTACACCGTCATCGGCGGCTTCCTCGCCGTCTGCTACACCGACGCCGTGCAGGGCATGATCATGTTCGCCGCTCTCCTCATCGTCCCGGTGATGGCACTGTTCGTGATGAACGACCCCGGTTCGATCTTCACCTGGGCCACCACAAAGGAATACGGTCCCTGGACCGACGGAGAAGTCAACACCCACTACTTCTCGATGATCTCCGGTGTCTCCTTCGCCGCCATCGTCGGCAACCTCGCCTGGGGATTCGGCTACTTCGGTCAGCCCCACATCATCGTCCGATTCATGGCACTCAGCTCCCCCAAGGAAGCCAAGGCCGGCCGTCGCATCGGCATCGGCTGGATGCTGCTCTGCGTCATCGGCGCGGCGGCTGTCGCGCTGATCGGTACCTCGTTCTTCGGTCAGGACCCGAACATCGCGATCACCGACCGTGAGTCCTACGAGACGATCTTCCTCGACATGGCGCGCATCCTGTTCCACCCGCTGATCGCCGGACTGGTCCTGACCGCGGTGCTGGCCGCCATCATGTCGACCATCTCCTCTCAGCTCCTGGTCACGTCCTCCGCTCTCATCGAGGACCTGCTGCGCCTGTTCCACAAGCGCCCGATGACCAACCAGAAGCTGGTGTACTACTCCCGGACCGCGGTGGTCGGTGTCGCCACGATCGCCGCCATCCTGGCGTGGAACCCGGACACCTCGATCCTCGGACTGGTCGGCTTCGCCTGGGCCGGCTTCGGCTCCGCATTCGGTCCCGTCGTGCTCGCGTCACTCTACTGGCGCCGCCTCAACACGCCCGGTGCCATCGCCGGCATGGCCACCGGTGCGCTGGTCTCGTTCTTCTGGGGACAGTCCCCTCTCGGCGATTTCCTCTACGAGATGGTTCCCGGCTTCTTCCTCGCGACCATCGTCATGATCGCCGTCTCCCTGATGACCGCTCCCCCGGCCAGGGACGTCACCGAGGAGTTCGATGAGGCCGCACGCCTCTCGAAGCTCGCGGACGAGAACCCCGAGCTCGCCGTGGAAGAGGTCCAGGCCAAGGCCGCCAAGGGCGAGATCTAGCCGATCGCCGTCCTCCTCTGAAGCACGCCCGGAAGCCCGTCCCGCCCCTGGGTGGGGCGGGTTCACCGCTGTCCGGAGGAACCCGGATCCGCCCGGGACGGTCGGAGTCTGCATGACGCACACCCAAGCCGCCCCGCATCCCCCGAAGTGGACCGTCGGACTCCTCACACTGTCGACCCTGTTGCTCGGGATCTACACCCTCGCGCCGACGACGGGCCGTATTCCGCCGGGACAGGTTCCCCCACCGCCGTTGGCTGAAACGCTGTCATCCATCACTCTCGTCGAGCAGCGGCCCGACATCCCCGGATACCACCGCAACCGGTTCGGGGAGGGATGGGGCGGAGCACACATCGGCTCCCTGATCTGCTCGACGCACGAGGTGATGCTGGCGACCCAGCTCCCGGAGGCGACCATCGACGAAGACTGCACCGTCCACGCGGCAGCCGCCCGTGATCCCTACTCCGGGCAGACGATGACCACCGATAACCCGGGGCCCGGCCAGCGCATGGAGGTCGACCACATCTACCCGCTCTCCGCGGCGTGGGACATGGGTGCCTCCGGATGGGACCGGAACACACGGATCCGGTTCGCGAATGATCCGGAGAATCTCGTCGTCGTCACCGCACGGCAGAACCGGGAGAAGTCGGATTCCCTCCCGGCCGACTGGGTCCCCGCCGATCGTTGGGCCCGCTGCTGGTACGTGCGCCGCCTGGCCGTGGTCGCACGCGGCTACCAGCTGTCCCTCACGGCCGACGACGCGTCGGCGATGCGGCGGCAGTGTCTGCTCTCGGGGCTGGCTGACGCGTTCCGCTGATTCAGCCCCACTCTTTGTCCCGGGCGCCGGTCGCCGGGTTATGGTGGTCGTTGACCTTCTTTCCCCGATCTTCGAGAGGCCGATCCCCGACGTGGACAATCTCATCAGCATTCTGCATGTGCTGGCAGCAATCGTTTTCCTGGGTCCGGTGACCATCGCCGTCTCCATGTTCCAGGGCCGCGCCCGCGCCGCACATGACGGTGACAGGCACGCGGTCGGTTCCGCGGCGACGCTCCACCGCATCACGAAAACCTACGGTTTCCTGTCACTGCTCGTTCCCCTGCTCGGACTCGGGTTGTTCTTCACCGATACGACGTTCCTGAAGGACGGTCGCTTCCATGCATCGATCCTCCTGTCCGTGATCGCCTGGGGAATCCTGTTCTTCCTGATCATCCCCCGGCAGAAGGCGCTGATGGCCGATCTCGGGGTTGCCACCGACGATGATGATCCCGCCGCAGCACTGAACGTCGGGACAACCGCGGAGACCACCGCAACAGCCGTCGACTGGACCGCAACCACGAAGAAGCTCTCCATGTTCGGCGGTCTCTTCTCCCTCCTGTGGTTCATCGTCGCCATCCTGATGATGATCTGAGTGCCACAGCACCACACACACCTAAAGGACCCGTCCGACCGGCTTCGACACCGGATCGGGGCGGGTCCTTTAAGTGTGTCTCACGGCTGACTCTGCCCGGGGTACGACCGGTGCGATCAGCCGGGGCGGAGTCGGCCTGCTGGATGACCCGGCCGAACGTCCGCGAACGGGAGGATCAAGGAAGCGGCGGGCCAGGAAGCCCCGACGGCGCCCGTGGGACGGGGCACTGATCTCGATGGTTTCCCCGGCCGTGCCCCGGGATACTCCGGGAAATCAACTCGTGGGGCGCTCTGCGACGCTGCATCCTTCGGACGGCGGAGGGGACCTCACGTGAGGGCGGACCAGGGACGCTATCTCCGTTAGGCACGTCTCCTCCGCCGGTCTCGACCGCTGACGCCGAGCTGCATGTCACGGGATCCTCCCCCGATGCAGTCAACGGCGCGGGGAGAACCGCGGAGCCGGACCAGTCGGTGGCGGCCGCGTCACCCGATCAGGTGGCGGTGGAGGGATCGGGAGGAGGGCCGTTCCAGCGGCGACCGCTGAACCGGAGTTGCCGCCGACACCACGCACATCCCACCTTTCCCCGCATGATCCACCCTGATCTGACCGGCGGAACATGGTGGGTCCGGCTGCCGGAACCCGGGTTTCCGGGAACCGTCAGCCGGACTTCTCTCCGAGAGACCTGGTGCGACAGATGCCGCACCATCAGCAGCGGATGCATGATGAAGTGGAAGACCACCGCGATCGGTGCCGTCAGAGCACCGGTACCGAAGAAGCTGAACGGGAGCAGGTCCGGCTCTTTCGACGAACTGGGGGTTTCACCCTCGGTCGGCTCCGGGGTCTGCGTCGCAGTAGATGACGTCGTCTCGGTCGGCTCCGGGGTTCCCGTCGGTTCTTCCTGCACAGGAGCCACGTAGTCCATGTGGACCGGATCTATCTCGGGGTCCAGTTGACTGGTGGATGAGGACGGTGACAACCGGACGAGACCGACGAAGAAGTTCTTTCCGGATTAGTCCCGCGGGCGGTCGACGATGTAGAGCGATCCGTCGGAGAACTCCCTGATTCCTTAGTTGTACGGGAAACGGGTGTCTTTCACGTGCTGGCTGTAACCGATCTGATCACTGATGCCGTCAAGTCCGTCTGGGGAGGGATCGACGATCGCGATCTCCCCGGAGCGTCCCCGAGGCGACAACAGCGTTGCCATTCCCGAGGAATCCGACTCCGGCATACTCATCGAATTTGTCTCCGACGACTCCCGCCCCAACACGGGCGAAGGTGTGATCGGCCCCGTTGTACCGGTAGAACGCGATCAGGGGTCGTGTCTGATCGCTCCGCGGCTCCGGGCCTCGGTCCAGGAGAGGTTGTTCCGGATGGCGATGAGGTCGCCGCACACAGCGACACACCTGATGCCGTTGGATCCGAGATGAACGCGGTGGATCTCGTTCTGGAGGTCGACCATGTCCAGGATCGGGGTCACGGTGTTGTCGGAGGGATCCAGGTGCACAGGCACTCCACCACTGAGACTTCCGTCGTCGTACAGGAAGTTGCCGTCCCTCACATGGATGAACGTTCCGTCCGGGAGGGCCCTGAGACCGGTACGGTACCCCGAGTTGTACTCGTCACCGTGCAGCTACACGGTGTAGTCGTTGTTCAGTTCCTTACCCGGGACGTCGGAGGCCCGGGGAAGAGTCCAGTTCTTCAGTTCTCCCGCACGGTCGACCGAAATGAATCCACTGTACCGGCGGCCGGTCTTGTACAACACCCCGAGGGTGCCGGCATCGCCGGAGAAAGCGACGCCGGTGATCTTGTTCGCGGCTTCCTGTGTCTCTCCCTGCGCCGTGATGGTGGAGGTGGAGGGAACCGTGGCGACGACGGTGTCATCGGACAGTCCTCCGGGAGCCACGGAGACCCTGTGCACCGAGAGACCGCCGGAACCAGCGCAGTAGAGACTGTCCGTCTGCCCGTCCCATGCGGCATCGGTGCTGAGACGACTGTCGATCTCGCCGCTGAAGAGACGCGTCTCGAGATCCGCGGAGCACCCCTCGACGTGACCGGTACCGTCGTGATTCGCCACGACGACCGCGGCTCCGGACCCGTGTCGAACACGCTCACCACGTTTTCCCAGGGGGTATCCGTGATGACACCGCGGTGGCACGATATGCGGGCCCTTCAACTCCCCCGGTGAATGAGCCGGGGTAGCTGAAGTTCAGGGGGCCAGGTTACCTCCCGGGGTGTAGAAGTTCGAGAACGCGGTGCTCCGCTGCTCCGTCAGGGTTGCGGTGACATGGTCAGGTCACCGTCCCGTCCTCACTGTTGAAACGTCCGGCACCCACGTTGAGGTCACCGAGCAGCACTTCATCCGGTCCGGACCAGCCACCGTTGTACTGCTTGGTGTGCCGGTTGATGTGCAGCTCCCCCGCCCCCGAAACCGGGTCGAATACGATGTGGGGGTCCGCGAACGTCAGGTCGAGGTCGCACTGACCCCGCACGTAGCCGGTTCCGTCCTGCCGGCGGTACTTCATGAAATCGACTGTTCCGCCGTACTGCACCTGGATCCGCCCGTCGGCCGGCGTCGACGTCGATATGCAGGTCCACTGTACCGATCCGTTGTGGAAACGGGCTCCATCGAGAACATGCTGCAGCCGGTGTCCGTCGACATGGGAGCGGATGCCCCACGCGAGTGCGAGATGGTCGTCCGGGTGGGACTGCTCCTTCCCTGGGGCGGGGTCGAGACCGATGGATGAATTGACGTCCGCCACGGCGACACCCGCACCCATGGCCGACGTCAGTGGGCAGGCGATGGCGAGGGCCGCGAGGCGGCGACCGCAGTTCTCGGTAAAGCTCTGGAGGCTGAGTTCATCGTCTGTGCGTGTCCTGGTTCTGTGACGGTGCGGGGACGTTGCGGGGCAAAGGCGTGGGGAACGGAGTCCATACTTCCCTCATTGTTGTCCCAGCTTTTACACACAATAAAACCAGTATATTTTAGTTCAGGCTCCCCTTGTTCCATCCCAACCGGCGATACCGCACATACACGAAACCCCCTGAGCGATCCCGGTTGAACCGGACTCTGCTCAGGGGGTTGAGGTTCAGGCCCCCGAAATAGACGGGTGAGCCTGTGGACCGAATCTAGTGGCGGAAACCGCCACGGCCACCACGATCCTCACGGTCGCCACCGCGGAAACCACCACGGCCACCACGATCCTCACGGTCGCCACCGCGGAAACCACCACGGCCACCACGATCCTCACGGTCGCCACCGCGGAAACCACCACCGGAATGGCGTCCGATCGGGGCATCAGGGGTGTGCTCGAGGTGGATGAGCTGGCCGGAGATGCGGGTGTCTGAGAGCTTGTCCCAGACCTCGCGGGGCAGGTCCTTGGGCAGCTCGACGAGGGTGTGGTCGACGTTGATGGTGATCCGACCGACGTCCTGGGACGTGAGTCCCCCTTCATTGGCTAGAGCACCGACGATGGCGCCCGGGCGCACGTGCTGCCGCTTGCCCACCGCGACGCGGTAGACGGAGAGATTCTTGTCGCTCCGGTCGAAGCGGGCGTTTCCGCCACGCTCCCCACGGTCCGGGCGGTCACCGCGGTCGAAACGACCACCACGGTCACCCCGGTCTCCCCGATCACGATCGCGGTCGAAGCGCTCACGCTCACGCTTGGGCTGTTCCTTGAGCAGGAAGTCGTTGCCCGCCTGAGCCTGCGTGGCCAGCGCCGCGGCGACGTCCTCGAGCGGCACGTCGTGCTCCTCGGAGTAGGCCTTGACCAGGTGACGGAAGAGATTGACCTGCTTGTCCTCGAGCGCGGTGGTGATCGAGTCCGCGAACTTCGCCTTGCGGGACTCGTTGACCTCCTCGACGCTGGGCAGGTCCATCTCGTTGAGCGGGGCGTTGGTCGCCCGCTCGATGGACTTCAGCATGCGGCGCTCACGGGGGGTGACGAACAGGATCGCCTCACCGGAACGGCCCGCGCGGCCGGTACGGCCGATGCGGTGGACGTAGCTCTCGGTGTCGTGGGGGATGTCGAAGTTGAGCACGTGGCTGATGCGGTCGACATCGAGGCCACGGGCGGCGACGTCGGTGGCGACGAGGATGTCGAGACGGCCGTCCTTGAGCTGGTCGACGGTGCGCTCGCGCTGGGCCTGGGCGATGTCACCGTTGATGGCGGCGGCGGAGAAACCCCGGGCGCGCAACTTCTCGGCGACTTCCTCGGTCTCGTGCTTGGTGCGCACGAACACGATCATGGCCTCGATCTCGGTGACCTCGAGGATACGGGTCAGCGCATCGATCTTGTTGCGGTGCGCGACGGACAGGTAGCGCTGCGTGATGTTCGTGTTGGTGCGGGTCTTCGACTTGACGGTGATCTCCGCCGGGTCATTGAGGTACTGCTTCGAGATGCGGCGGATACCGTTGGGCATCGTCGCGGAGAACAGGGCCACCTGCTTCTCGGCGGGGGTGTCGGCGAGAATCCGCTCGACGTCCTCCTGGAAGCCCATGTTCAGCATCTCGTCGGCCTCATCGAGCACGAGGTAGCGCAGACCGGAGATGTCCAGCGACCCCTTCTGCAGGTGGTCGATGACGCGGCCGGGGGTACCGACGACGATCTGTGCACCACGGCGAAGACCGCTGAGCTGAACGCCGTAGGCCTGACCACCGTAGATCGGCAGGATGCTAATGCGGTTACCGATGTGATCGGCGAACCCCTGGAACGCGTCGGCGACCTGGAGCGCGAGCTCACGGGTCGGTGCGAGCACGAGTGCCTGCGGCGCCTTCACCGACGGGTCGATGCGGGAGAGGATCGGCAGTGCGAATGCGGCGGTCTTGCCGGTACCGGTCTGGGCGAGCCCGACGACGTCCCTTCCCTCCATGAGGAGCGGGATCGTCTGGGTCTGGATCGGCGAGGGGGATTCGTAGCCGATCTTGCGGACGGCCTCGAGGGTGCGGTCAGGGAGTCCGAGTCCGTCGAACCCGTTCTCCTCCTTCTCCTCGACCTTCGGCTCGGGGGCCTTCTCCGGGGTGGTGTCCTGCTTCCCGGCAGCGGGCTCGGTGGCTTCCGGGGTTTCTTCGGCGGAGGCCTGTTCGGGGGCGGATTCCTCGGCGGGGACCCCGGTAGCGGAGGTGATGTCCTCATCGCTGGCGACCGTCACTGTGGCGGTCCCACTGTCGGGGGTCTCGGTGTTCTGCTCGGGGGTGCCGTTCTCGGCACCTGCGTTGACCACGTCATCCAGGGTGATGATCTCATCCGCATCACCGGTGGTATTCACATTGTTTTCGTTCTGGGCGTTCACTGCGCCATCCTCATTCTTCTGCGCGACTTCATGTTTCGCGCTGCTCATGTCATTCCGCACGCTGTTCGCGCGGCACACATTTTTCTTGTTTTGGTATCGGCACATGCCTTGGGGCCGCACCGACCGGCGGTACCCGGGACTGACGTCCCGGGCTGCCGTGTCCTGCTCGCCACACCTGAGCCTTGCCGGTCCGCATCTAACAGACAGCCCCTGTCGGGGCGTCTGACTCGTCGATGGGAGATGGTGTCTACGCGGGAGAATCCGCCACAGTCAGCTCCTGGCGACTGACGACGGATCCCGCGGACACGACACAACCAGCATCCCGATGATCCGGCGATGCCCTACTGGCCTGCGCCCGGATCAGGTGTACCAGCACCGGGAATGCCGGCTGGTG
This sequence comes from Corynebacterium antarcticum, assembly GCF_016595285.2. NCBI lineage: Bacteria > Bacillati > Actinomycetota > Actinomycetes > Mycobacteriales > Corynebacteriaceae > Corynebacterium > Corynebacterium antarcticum. The sequence continues at coordinate 296,718 of NZ_JAENIP020000003.1, read as the reverse complement.
AAAAGCAGTACCCCACCACGGTACGCACTTGGCGCGTCTTTGGCGAATCCTCCGGCAACTCCGTACCTTCGACCGGATTCCACCGGCCGGATGGATGCGCGGACAGCCGGGACGGGACAAGCCCCCTCCGACACGTTCGGCAGGGAGAGAGTCACCGCCCGAGCATCAGGGAAACCGTTCGGCGTAGACATTCACGGACGAAACCCCGGGGTTACCCGACCTCTGCACAATCGCCTCGCTGAACATCCGTAGAGTAGCTGGGGAAGACAAGTTCAGGTTGGTGATCGGGTGCCGGGGTAAACCGACACCCGCTCAGATCCACACACAGGAGATTCGATGAAAAGCGATCTTGATCAGGGCACACTCGCCGAAATCGAGGAGATGATCAGGGACTGGAAGGCACTTGGGCGGTCTCTGGAGTGGATCGAGAACAAGCTGCGGCAACCTCCTTTCAGTCTGATCGATGAATCCCACAGATCGCAGGCTCTGATCAACTACCGGATCAAGAACTCGTTCTCGGCAGAGCCGTACATCCGGGACACCTCTTTCAGGGACAGACGAATCACTTCCGAGGGCATCTGGTATTCGCCCGAGGCGTGCGGCGACACCTACTGGGCCCCCGTCAGGGAACTGATCCGACAGGACATCGGTGACGAGGCACTGGAGGAGGTGGACAGATCCTCGACCGCGATCATCAACTCCATCGACTGCCCGAGGGGCGAGAAGGTGGATTCCAGAGGCCTCGTGGTCGGTTACGTACAGAGCGGAAAGACGACGAACTTCCTCTCCGTCATCGCCAAAGCCGCCGACGCGGGATACCGGTTCATCATCGTCCTGTCCGGTATGACGGATGCGCTCAGGGAACAGACCCAGCAGCGCTTCGAGGAGAAGCTCCTTGCCCCCAACGGCGACAAGTGGCGGCGGATGACCCACCCCAACTGCGACTTCGGTGCATCAAAGGATGACGAGTACCAGAACGCCGCCTTCGATCTCAGTCAACCAGACGGACGGTACATCGCGGTCGTCAAGAAGAACGGGCACGTGCTCAAACGCCTCAACCGCTTCCTACGGAGCGGCGGTGTGCATACGGCACAGTGCCCGATCCTCGTCATCGATGACGAATCGGATCAGGCGAGCATCAATGTGTCGAAGCAGCAGAAGGCCGAGATCTCCACGATCAACGGACAGATCCGGTCCCTGCTCGAGAACAAGAAGGTCGCGTACATCGCCTACACCGCAACCCCGTTCGCGAACATCCTCGTCAATCCGAACGATGTAGAAGACATCTACCCCCGGGACTTCATCACGGTCCTGAATAAGCCGAAGGGTTACTTCGGCGCAGAGGATCTCTTCGGCCGAGAGGCGCTGAGCCACGAGAACTACGAGGAGAACGACGGCAAGGACATGATCCGGATCATTCCGGACGAGGAAGCCAAGTCACTCAAACCCCCGACCCGTCAGAAGGACAGGGATGCGGGGCCGTGGTCGCCCGAAGTCCCGGAATCACTCACCGACGCGATCCGGTGGTTCATCATGGCCAGCGCAGCCCGGCGGTTCAGAGGACAGGCGCACAAGCACTCGTCCATGCTGATACACACCGCGATGCGGACCGAGGAACACGAGATCACCGCAGCTCTGGTGGAAGACGAGATCCGTGGTCTCCGTGCGGAGCTCGCCGGACACTCTCCGGTAGACGACTGGAGAAGCCAGTGGGAACAGGAATGCGCGAGAGTCCCGTCATCGGATTATCCGGATCTTTCCACCGTGAGTTTCGCGGATATCGCACCGCTGATTCCGGAGGTGCTGGGCGACACGAAGGTCGTGATCGACAACAGCAGGTCGGACAGGAGACTCGAGTACGGCGACGACAGACCGGAAACGGTCATCGCCATCGGCGGAAACACCCTGGCCCGTGGGCTCACTCTCGAAGGTCTTCTCTCCAGTTACTTTCTCCGCAACGCCAGCGCCTATGACACGCTCCTCCAGATGGGGCGCTGGTTCGGGTTCCGCAACGGCTATCAGGATCTCCCCCGGGTGTGGCTCACTTCCGAGCTCGCCGGTTGGTTCCGCGATCTGGCGCTGGTCGAAGCTGATCTGCGTATGGAGATGCAGCGCTACGTAGAGGAAGGCATCACGCCTCTGGAGTTTCAGGCCCGGATCCGTGTCCACCCGTCACTCGAGGTGACGAGTCGTGCGAAAGCCCAGAACATGCGGAAGGCGAAAGTCAGCTACAGCGGAAGTAAACCCCAGTCGATCCTCTTCAAGCATCGTGACCACGAATGGCTGAGCAACAACATTGAAGCGGCCAGGAATCTGGTCTCCTCGATCAGTGACGGCGGACCGGTACTTCTGGGAGACGGCCCGCTGTCCAACGGATCATACGTGTACCGAAGTGTCGACACCGACGACATCATCGCGTTCCTCCGGTCATACCGCTTCCACGAGAAGTCGACCCTGGGCAAGGACGCCAACGGAAAACTCATCGACTACATCCTGGAGGAGGCAGCCGAAGGTTCCATCACGAGCTGGAATGTCTCGTTCTTCGGACGCGGGAAGACAGGCGAGACCGGGACCATCGATCTGGGGCTACCTGGTGAACTCCAGATGATCTCACGTGCCCGGATGCGGGACGGGAATCCCGAATACGCGAACATCAAGTCACTCACCTCCCCCTTCGACCGGATCAACGACGCCACCGCCGACAGCGAGGTTCGGGAGACTCTGATCAAGAGCTCCAGGGAAAAAGGTACGAGTCGGGAACGCAGGCTGCTCGAGATCCACGACGACCACGCCGGGATGGGAACAGGTCACCTGGCGATCTACGCGATCGACAGGAACTCGGTTCCACAGAGGTCGTCCGAGAAAGGGAACATGGTCCGCGAGCCACTCCGGGCCGTGGACGATCTGATCGGTGTGTGCGTCTTCTTCCCCGAGTCCTCACGAACCAATTCAGCGGTCGACTACGTCTGCACGGTCGCACCCGAGGATGAGGTGCTCGCCGCCTACCAGACGCAGGAGGAAGAACTCCGGGCGGAGACCGAGAGACAGTCAGAGGACGAACTGTGAATCCGGATTTCCGCGACTTCTCCCGTACCGCCTTCATCTCCCTGAGGACTCCCGCACCCGGGTTCGGGAAGGAGAACCTGTCCGGAGCACTCCTGAGGATCGCGGAGGGAGAAGTCAGACTGTCACACGGACACGGCGGCCAACTGTCCGTCCTGGTTCCGGTGACGGAGACCGCCTACCGCAGTTTCCGGCCCGACACCCGCGGACAGGCGATCAAGGTTACTGCAGTGAGGGTCGAAGGAACCCCGCACATTCGTGTGCGACTCGAGCTACCGCGGTTCGAAGATACGTACATGCAGTTCACGGATGCGCTCCTGCGTGATCTGAAGGACGCCGACGGGCCATCGGAGACGATCATCCTCAGAGCAATTCAGGACTGGAGGAACATGCTCCTCCTCTCGATTCCGACGGGGCAGATCCCGGTCCAGGAGGAGATCGGGATCCTCTGTGAGCTCGAGGTCCTACGAAGCCTGATCCACCGGGACGGCCCAGCCGTTCTCCGCCGATGGACGGGACCGGAGAAATCCAGGCACGATTTCGAACTCGACGGTATCTCCGTCGAATGCAAGGCGACGACGGCGTCCAACGGTCTGCCGGTAGTCATACACGGTGCCGAGCAGTTGACGGAGTCCCCGGGCAAACGCCTCGATCTGGCCGTGCGACGATATGTTCCGGACCCTGACGGCACAATGTCCGTTCCGTCACTGCGTGACTCGATCTGTGCCATTCCGGGTGTCGACACGCGCAGGTTCCTTTCCTCACTATCCAGCCTCGGAGTCGCCATGGCGGACCGCGATGAATCCGGCGAAAAGCTGTTCAGGAGGTACTCCCCAGGCGAGGCGGTGGAGTTCGTCGTCTCCGATGGATTCCCACGTTTGACGGGGATCGGAACGACGGGAAGGATACAGCAGGTTTCATACACGGTCGATCTCTCCGACCCCGGTTCGATCACGGGTTACCGCGCCGGTAACCTCTACCTGAACCCGACAGGAGCACGATGAGAACCTTCCACCACAACCAGATCTTCGATCCGTCCGGTGGTTTTCACGCAAGCTCCGCGAAGCGGACCATGACCGGACAGTCGATGAACATCTGGGAGATGTTCACCCGCGAGTCCCTGCAGAACAGCTGGGATGCGAGAGACCGAGTTTCCGCCGAGGACGGTGTCACCTTCGCAGTGGACTACGACGTCATCGAGGGCGCGGAACTCGAGATTCTCCGTTCGGTGATTCTCGGTGACGACTTCATCGGTGTCCCGGCATTGGAATCACAGATCGAACAAGGGACAGTCCCCCTCCTGACTGTCAGCGACACCGGTACCGTAGGGCTACGGGGTCCGAGCAACGCCACCTCCGCGACCACGGGACACACTGAGTTCACCTCTTTCGTCCGCAACATCGGCCGCAGCGAACAGAAGGAGCTGGCCGGTGGAACCTACGGCTTCGGGAAAGCGGTGTTCTTCATCGCCAGCAGGGTCGACACAGTGATGGTCTACACGCGTACGGTCGACGAAAATGATCAAGCGGTGCACCGCTTCATCACCATGGCCCTGACCGACGGGTACCAGGACGGATCGGTGAATCACACAGGCCGTCACTGGTGGGGTGTTGAAGCCGAGGCGACCACCGAGACAGGCTCCGTGACGTACGCCGAACCGTTCACTGGCGAGCTGGCTGACCGGTGCGCGACAGCCATGGGTATGGACAGGTACTTCTCGGAGGAACGTCCGACGGGGACAGCCATCTCCGTCATCGCACCCGATCTGGCCGACACGGAAACCAGCCTCAGGAACATCGCACGTTCACTGACTCGGTGGGCGTGGCCGCACATGGTCACCACCGAACCTGACCTCGATCCCATCGAATTCCACGTGAATCTGCGGGGTTCGAGAATCGGTATTCCCGAACCCCAGGATGATCCGGCACTCAGGTCATTCGTCCAGACCTACGAGCGGGCGCTGTCCATGCAGCCCTCAGAGTCGGAGGAGTGGAGGGAATCGCTGGTCTACAGAACGACGAGGGTATTCACCGGCAGACCGAGGAAGAAAGAACTCGGTCGGCTTTCGGTCAAGACTCTCGTCGCCCCTGTCGACGAGAGAGACACCGTGGTCGGTAAGACCATCGAGTCCGAGATCGCGCTGATCCGAAATCCACGGATGATAGTCGAGTACTGGAAGGGACCTGCGGATATCACCGGCGAGCCATATTGCGGAGTGTTTCTCGCGGACGACTCGGCAGACAGGGTGTTCGCCCGCAGTGAACCTGCTGCACACCACGAATGGAACCACGAGTCAATCCAGAATGAGAAGGGTATTCTCGAGGAGTTCTGGGGTTCCGACAGTAGAAACAACCCCGTGAAGATATTCTTCGAGCACATGCGCTTGCTGTTGAAGCGATCGGTGAGGAAGAACATCGGACGAGGAGACGACCGTCATTTCGCCGCGGCAACCGATATCGCGAGAGGACTCGGCGACTACCTGGCCAATTCCGTGGGCGGTGTGGACACCCGCGTCAGAACACCCAGGCGGGCCTCCGGTGGAGGAGGAAGGCGGAAATCCCGCGCCGGGCTTCCCGGCACCGATGTGAGACTGGTCGACCTCAGACGGACCGAGGGAGGTCAGATCACCGCGATCTTCGACATCGGAATCGACGCCGATGATGACGTCTATCCGGTCCAGCTGAAAGCGACACCCGTGATACGCACTGACGGGTCCGACGTCAGGTTCGAGGATGTCGAAGACGCCGGAGTCGATTTCCCGGTCTTCGAGAGGTGGGAAGTGATCTCCGGCAATCCACAGTCCAGCGCATCATTCACAGACTCTTCACTCATGCTCACCGAACCCGCCAGCCGAATTCGGGCATCAGTGATTCAGCCAGCTGACTGCGCGATCACCCTGTACGTCGACATCGTCCAAACCGACGGGGAAACGGAGGCCGCACAGCGATGAGAGTCGTCAGCTACGGCTACCTTCGTCCGGATGAGGACTGCGTCCTGATCTCCGGTTGGGACTTCAGTGTCGATGGCAAGCATGTTGCGGATCCTGATTCCCCTCCGGGTTGGGACTATGAAATTCCCGTCTCCTGTCGTGTCAGTCTGAACATCGATATGGCGGAATTGCTCACCGGCTCCCGGCTAGCCGAATCCCTTGCCGATGCCGAGAAAAGGGGGGTCAGGGTCTCCGCTGTTCTCCGGTGGGAATCCAGCCGGACCGGACAGAGAGGAGCCAGCGCCCGCCAGATCGTCAGGAACGGGGAGAACTCTCTCTTCCTCGAGGTTCCCGGAAATCTCCTCGGTGGGCACTTCGCGGTTACCCCTGTCGTCGTGCTCGAGGAGAATCCCCATCCCCTACCGCAGTCGATCTCTCCGGTGCGCCCGGGATCAATCCTCTGGGAGGGAACCAAACGGTTGCTCCCTCTCGAAGGAGTTGGAGCCCAGTTCCCGACTGCCGCGGTCGATTTCAGGAAAGCCGGATTCGAATCAGCCGGCGCCCTGTGGTTCATCGATCTGCATGAGGATCTCGATGTTCCGAGCCAGGCGGGAGCCCGGATATTCCTGAACACAGCGAACAAACGGATCCTCCGTATGCTGGAGGACCCTGAATGCACCGAATCCAAACAGCTCCGGGTGATCATGGAGTGCGAGGTTCTCACACATCTCCTCATCCATGCCGCACAACGGTTGGACTCCGGAACCGCTCACGAGGATCCCGACCCCGAGAGTTTCCGGGAGACACTGCATCAACTCCTCAATTCCTTCTTTCCTTCAGAGAGACCTGAACAACTCCGTGAGGACATCGGACGTATCGCCGCGGTCGCGCAGGACCGCGTACTCCACCAGGGCCGGAAAAAATGACGACTAAGAACTATCCACGGTTGGGTTACGCCGCATCAGTCCGTCTCATCGAACGTATGAACCGTGTCGAGTTGGCGACCTTGGCGAGAACCGCATCCACCAGCCACCCCCAGCAGTACGACTATCCGACGGCAATCAACACCTGCAGTGAGTCCGAGCTGGCGGAACTGAGGATCAGGGCCCTCGAGATCGCCAAACGCCACGGTTACCCGGAGAGATCAACGAGGTCCAACAAGAAATCTCTCTTTGACAGGGACATGTCCGCGCTCCTCTACGGAAAACTCGACCTGATCGAGACAGAAGCCGCACAAGAGGAGGTGTGGAATTTCCTGACCCTCGTGGTCCTACCTGACATCGCGAAATGGCGGTACGGGAATTCAGGGAACTCCCTCAGCTACAACCGGTGGCTCGGAGGAAAACGGAACGTGTTCCGAAAACTCTGGTGGCGCGAGGCCACGCTCGGCAATGCCCTGAACTCGAAGATATACGAGGACGAGGCGGTGAGTGTGATGGAACGGGCACGTCTGAGTGGTCAACCGGCGGTCGCCCGTGCCATGGTCCGGGGTTTCCTCGACTCGGTTGAACGGTACCCGGACACCGCACGCACTGTCCTCATGCGTGCGGGTGCACTGCGCGTCCGACAGCTCGTTCCGATTCTGTGTCTCGAGGCACTGACCGAGGATGAACTCGATGTGCTCATCCTCGATGTCTTCCGGAAATCGAGTGAAGCCTGTGCCGGAAAGGTCCCTGGCCCGGTACCGGAAGAAGAATAGAGACCGGACACATCACACCTCGAGAGGTTCACACGTTGCAGCACACAGTCTCCGTCGCTCCTTCGGCACGGCGTTTGACAGGTTCGCTACGGGACATCGGCTACAGCTTCGAGTCTGCCGTGGCCGACCTGGTGGACAACAGCATCACAGCGGGAGCGACTCGCGTCGACATCCAGATCACTTTTTCCGGATGGGAGTCGTTCGTCCGCATCGTCGACGACGGTTCAGGGATGGATGACATCGGCATCGACGAGGCGATGCGCTTCGGGTCCGACCGTGTGTACGGATCCGGGGACCTGGGGAGATACGGTCTCGGGCTGAAAACAGCCTCCATCTCCCAGTGCAGGCGCCTCGAGGTCGTGTCCATGACCCGTACATCGGACACCCACGCCGCGAGAACCCTGGACCTCGACTTCATCCAGGACACCGACAGTTGGGTCGTCCTGGATACGAGGGATGAAGAGGAGACACTGGAGGCGAGAAGGCTCCTCCGCAAGGGCTACGGAACGGTGGTGACGTGGCGCAGATTGGACCGTATTCTCCCACACAGGAACAAGGAGAACGGCTGGGCGCGGAAACGTGTCGAGAACCTGGTACCGAAGCTGAGTCGACATCTCTCGATGGTGTTCCACCGATTCCTGTCGGGCGAACGTCCGGAGATCCTCGCCATCACCGTCAACGGTGAGTCCCTCACACCGTGGGATCCTTTTGCCCGGGAAGAGGCGGGGACCCGCTGCATCGGAACGGATTCCTTCGAGGTCGAGCACCGCCACGACAGCGGCATCGTCACCCTCAACCGTTATCTTCTTCCCCCGAGATCCGATTTCAGTACTCCCGAAGCGTTCGAGAACGCGTCCGGGCCACAGAAGTGGGCGAAGCAACAGGGGATGTACATCTACCGCGCCAACCGGCTGGTCCAGTGGGGAGGGTGGGCCGGTATCCGGACCAGCGACGAACACACGAAGCTCGCCAGAGCCTCGCTCGATTTCGACACCGATCTCGACGCCGCGTTCAACATCAACGTCGCCAAGATGAAGGTCACGATTCCGCACCAGGTCCGCAAGATGCTCGCACGACCGATCAACGAACTCTGCATCGAGGCGGACCACACCTACAGAAGGAAGACCCGGGAGGCGCTCACTGCGCAATCCGGTGGCGCACCGAACCGTCGCACCGGATTCGGAGGGCAGAGTGAATCCGCTGAGGTTCTGGGTACGGCACTTCGTTCCGCGGCGGTCCGTACCGGCAACGTTGACGCACTCAAGTCCATGATCCGGCTGCTCCGCGAGGAGTCACCCGAACTCGCGGAGCAGCTCGGCCTCTAACCGCGGAGAAAACCCTCCCCACTCAACGACAGAGACCTCTGCACCTCTTTACCGGTGTGACCTCCCACACACGGTGTTCCCTTAAGGTCTGGGCACAGTCCACACTCCGGTGAATTCGGTGTGCACCTGGAGCGGGCGATCTCGAAGAGTGCGAGATGCGCCTCACGCGAGTGGACGTTCATTCCGAGCATCTGGGCGACGCTGAGACGACCGGAGCTGTTCCGGTTCCGTGATTCCGTGTCACGGTCCAGGAAACAACTGGTTATCCGGAGGATACCCCGTCCGGCGATCACGGGTTCTCCGCAGAACTCACCTGATTCATCCGCGACCGGGATCGCGAGCTCGAGAAAGTCGATGAGTGCGGGAGTCAGGGACGGCAACGCAGAACGTGAGATGTGGGGGGCCCAGAGTGCTTCCGGTTCACGGTCCATCTCGACGAACAAACGCTCGACACGTTCCAGCCGTTTCCCGTAGTTGGGGCCGACCAGGAACCGGATCGCCTCCCGGGTTTTCTCGGGAACCGTGAACCCCGGCTCCACGTCCGGAAGAGAGCTGATGCCCTGCCAGACCGACCGGACCGTAGCCGGCGCCGCGCGTTCGGTGAGGATCTCGGCGACGACGGCACGGAAACGGGAGCCCGACCTGGCCCACGGATACATGAGATCACGGTCATCGAGCCCCCGGTACCACTCGGCGAGATGCCTCGCGGTTGCGCGCGCCCCGATGGGTTTCTTCTCTCCCCTGCGGAGGGAATCCATCACAGCTCGACCGACGGCTTCCCCGAGCCGGACAGGAACGGCATTGCCGATCTGCCGGAACGCTGCACTCGGTGGTCCGCTGAACCTGAAGTCATCCGGGAAGGTCTGGATTCGGGCTGCTTCGCGCACTGTGAGTGTCCGCGACTGTCGTGGGTGGATGAAGCTGTAGCCGTCCTTGGCGATGTGGGCGGTGATGGTCCGCGACAGATCGTCCTCATCCAGTCTCTTGTACTTGTCGTCGAAGATGTCGCTGCGGTACCTGCGGAGATGGTCGGGGAGATCCGAGTACTTGGTGTCCGACGTCATCATCTCGAAGGCGATCCGGTCGTCGTCCCGCACAGGGCGCGTGATGTGATCGTAGAGTTTGTGCCGGTCCTCTTCACTGACGCGGCGTCTCAGATAGCGCTGGGTTTCGGTCACGGGTCCCGGGTACCGGATCCATCCCTCCGCCCCCGCTTCCGGACGCCATCCGCCTTCGACCTCCGGCATGTCACCGATGGTATTCCACACTGTGACCTTGGTCTTCCGTTCCTCCGGCCACTCGTACTTCACCCCGTCTCTCAGTGCGACGAGGATGAGTCGCTGCCGGAACTGAGGTACGCCGTATCTCCATGCGTCGACGACCCGCTCCTCCACGGCGTATCCGAGCATCTCGAGTTCCTCGATCATGCTCCTGAGAATGAACATCTCCTTGTCCAGGGCCATGTCCGGGACATTCTCCATGATGACAGCCCTCGGACGTGCCAGTTGAACGACCTCCAGATAGGCTCTCCAGAGGTCACGTCTGGTGTCACGCGGATCCCGGAGTCCTTTCTCGACCAGGCTTCGGATTCCGGACCTTCCCGCCTTCGAGAAGGGTTGACACGGAGGTCCACCGGCGAGGACCTCGATGCCGCATTCCGTCATGAGATCGGCGACCCGTTCCACCGACTGCGGGGTCGACAGGTCCCATTCCACCGACATTCCGGGAAAGTAGGCCGAGTGTGTCTCGACCGCATAGGAGTAGTGGTCGACCCCGAAGACGACCTCGATGCCCGCCTCCATGAGACCGAGACTCAGTCCCCCCGCACCGGAGAACAGGTCGGCGCCGAGCACAGCTCCCTCCGAACGACGGCGACGACAGTAGTCCCGGAGTTCCTCTTCCGTCGTGCAGTGGTCGGAGTGCTCGGGCAGCTTCAGAAGCGGGCCACGAATCTGCTTGACGGCGTACGGATCTGTTGAGGACACCCCTAGAAATCTAGTCTCCCCCATGGCACAGCCCGCAATCGCCCCACCCACGATCGGAACGACGGTGTCCGCCGTGAATTCCGGGCCGGGGATCTATCTCAGTTGTCTCCACAGCCATTCGATCTCGTCTGCGATTTCCTCGGTGTCGTCGTGTTCCCAGTAGTGGAGGGACGTCCACCCGAGCCGTTCCAGCTCGAGATCCTTCCTCCTGTCACGTTCCCGGTTCGCGGCGATCTTCTCCTCCCACCACCGGCGGTTGTTCTTCGGCGAGGTCGCGTGGATCGGGCATCCGTGCCAGAAGCAACCGTCCACGAACACCGCTATCCGGGCGGCGGTGAACACTATGTCAGGGCTGCCCGGAAGTCCACCGACGTTGACACGGAACCGCAGACCCCGTCGGAAGAGTTCCCTCCGGAGACTCAGCTCCGGTCCGCTCCCCCGACGTGGCATCTTCTTCATCTGCCGTGTCACGGTCTCGTTGAGTGGAAGAGGACGTCCATGGTTCGGGCGCCGTTTCCCCGGACTCTCCATGTCGATCTCCCGATGCTCCGACATTCTTCCGGTCACGATGGCATGACGCACCAGGACCGGTCGCCCCGATCCTCTCCGGGGCCCGTTGAAACAGCCTGCCACAGCCCTCACAGCGATACGGGGGTTGGGCCCGACGGCCACTCCACCACCGACTCCGGATGTGCCCGTGAAGGGGTGGAGTCGGTCAGTACCGGCTGATCACCATCGCCTGGCCCTGACCACCCGCACCGCAGAGGCTCACCGCGGCGGTTCCGTTGCCCCGCCTGATGAGTTCGTACACCGCGGTCACCAGGACGCGCGCCGGAGGCACCGAGCGGGTGTCCCAGAGCGATCGCGCCTCCGTTGGGATTGCACCTACCCATGTCTAGGTCCAGGTCGCGCAGGGATTGCACGACCACGGCGGCGAAGGCCTCGTTGATCTCGATGAAGTCGACGTCCTCGAGCCGTACCCTGCTGCCCGCCAGGGCCTTCTTCAGGGCGTCGGCGGGCTTGGAATGGAGATGGTGGTCCGGCCCCCGGTGCTTCCCGAGCCCTCGATCGTGGCGAGCACGTGCAGTCCGTGCTGTTCCGCGTAACCGCGGCTGACCACAACGAGTGCCGCTGCACCGTCCGAGATCTGGGAGGAGTTGCCCGCGGTGATCGTCCCTTCACGGGCGAACGCCGGGCGGAGTTTCCCGAGGCTCTCCAGGGTTGTGTCCGGCCGGATACCCTCATCGGTGTCCACGACCAGGGGTTCACCCTTCCGTTGCGGAACGGTCACCGGGGCGATCTCGTCGCGGAACCGTCCCTCCTTCTGCGCCTCGTGGGCACGGCGGTTGCTGAGCTCCGCGATGGCGTCCTGCTGTTCACGGGTGATGCCGCGGTCCCCGTTGCCTTTCTCCGTCAGAGCGCCCATGGTCTCCCCGGTGTACGAGTCCCGGAGTCCGTCGAACAGCATCGCGTCCTGCGCGGTGGTCGGCCCCAGTGCGGTTCCGGAACGTGCCGCGGTGAGCAGATGTGGTGCACGCGTCATGGATTCCTGTCCACCGGCGGCCACGACCTCCGCCTCACCGCACCGGATGATTCGCGCGGCCTGCGGGACCGCCTCAATGCCGGACAGGCAGGCCTTGTTCAGGGTGTCCGCGAACGCGCTGAGGGGAATCCCGGCGTTGATCGCGGCCTGACGTGCCGGAACCTGGCCGGAGCAGGCCTAGATCGTCTGTCCCATGATGACCTGGTCGATGTGTCCCGGATTCACCCCTGTCCGTTCAACGGCGGCTCTGATGGCGGTTCCCCCGAGCTCAACCGCGGAGACGTCCTTCAGCGTCCCGAGCAGTTTCCCCTGCGGTGTGCGGGCGGCGCCCACGATGACGGCCTCGCGTTTCATGGTGTCTCTCCTTCGATTGGGGTCGCTCCACCGTCGTCGATGACGGTGAATGCTGCTTCGGTGGCTTCCTCGATCTCCGCGAGGCTGACGCCCGGCGCGAGTTCCCGGAGGACCATTCCTTCACGTTCGGTGATGTCGAACACCGCGGGGTCCGTGATGACTCTGTCGACGACCTGTGTCCCGGTGAGCGGCAGGGAGCATTCCCGCTTCAACTTGGGGCGTCCCTTCTTGTCGACGTGGTCGGTGAGGACGATGATCCTGGGGGCGCCGGCCACGAGGTCCATGGCTCCACCCATCCCCTTGACCATGACCCCGGGGATGATCCAGTTCGCGAGATCCCCTTTCTCGGAGACCTCCATGGCACCGAGCACCGCGAGTTTGAGGTTCCCGCCCCGGATCATGGCGAAGCTCTCCGCCGAGTCGAACACCACCGCTCCCTTGTTCAGGGTGACGGTCTGCTTTCCGGCGTTGATGAGATCCGGGTCCTCGTCCCCCTCGTACGGGAAGGGCCCCATACCGAGGATCCCGTTCTCCGACTGGAGGATGATATTCACGCCGCCAGGTAGCTGGTTGGCGATCATCGTGGGGATCCCGATCCCCAGGTTGACGTAGTCGCCGGTTGACGTAGTCGCCGTCGTTGATCTCGGCTGCGGCGATGGCCGCCATTTCTTCTCGTGTCCAGGCCATGTCGGCTCAGTTTCCTTTCCCCGCGTCAGGCCGGTCGGGCCGTGGTCGGGTGGTCACCCGTTCGATGGGTTTGGTCCGGGGCGCGGCGGAGACTAGATGCTGGACGTAGACCCCCGGTGTGTGGATGAAGTCAGGGTCGAGTTCACCGAGATCCACGATCTGCTCCGCCTCGGAGACCGTTGTACGTCCGGCCATGGCGCACACCGGGTTGAAGTTCCGCGCGGTGCGGTTGTAGACGAGGTTGCCGTTGAGGTCCGCCCTGGCGGCGTGGACGAGGGCGAGATCCGTCTTGATCGCGTGTTCGAGTATGTAGTGGCGGCCCTCGATCTCGCGCACCTCCTTTCCCTCGGCGATGATCGTCCCGTAGCCGGTGGGGGTGAAGAACGCGGGTATTCCCGCCCCGGCGGCACGTAGCCTCTCGGCGAGAGACCCCTGGGGGACGAACTCCAGCTCCAACTCGCCGGAGAGGTACTGGTCGGAGAACGCCTTGTTCTCGCCGACGTAGGAGGCCAGAACCCGTTTCACCTGCCGGGACTCCAGGAGCAGGCCGAGGCCGAGGCCGTCGATGCTCATGTCGTTGGAGACGATCGTGAGGTCCCTGGCCCCCGAGGCGTGGACCGCCTCAATGAGGTCGTAGGGGCTACCGGACAGTCCGAAGCCACCTACGGCGATGGACATACCGTCCCTGATCAGTCCCGACACCAGTTCCATGGTGTCGGTGTGTAGCTTGCTCACGTGCTGCTCCTCAGATTTGTGGGTTCCCGGCCGGGACCGGAGGCACACCCGGATCGTGGATGTCTGGAATCTGCGCTCAGAGGGCTTCGAGACGTTCGAGGACGGTCTCCGGCTCCGCTTCGGCCGGAATCTGTGTGACGAGGAAATCAGCCTCCGGCACGGTCCCCGACCCCAGCCAGTACCCCGGTTCGATGGTGGCTCCGCGGACGTCCTTTCCCGCGACCTCGACACCGTTCTCCGTCTGCAGCATCACGGACCATCCGATGTGTTCCGCGACGTTGATCACGGGCTGGTAGGCGGTGATGTCCTCGGGAGGGAGTTCCGTGCAGGCCCCGGAGCGGCGCCCGTCGAGGAGGAGCCCGGTGACGGGCGCGTCCACGAAGCGGCGCAGCCAGTCGGCGACGTACATCGCGGCGGATTCGGCGTGGTCGCCGGTGATCGAGCTGAAGTCGGCGTTTCCGGTGCTCTCGGCCGCCCATGCGAGCCAGATGAGTGGAGACGGCATGCGGAGCAGGAAGGGTACCCGGCTGGTGTGGCTCGTCGCCGTGAGGATTCGACCGGCCGCGGTGGCGGGAGTGTCATCGGCGAGCATCGTCCGCAGGGCGTATCCGGTCCGCGAGCGCGCGCCCATCGCCGCGACGAGATCGGGGTTCGACGCCAGTGCCGCGCCGTAGAGTGCCCCGAAGTCGACGACCGTGGCGTCCGATTTCAGCATCCCCTGTGCCTGACCGTAGTAGCTGGCGGTGGCTGGGGCGTCGAGGTAGGGAAGCTCGCCGTGCACGATGACCCGTTCGCCGAAGGGGACGTGATCGAGGAACACCGCGGTGCCACGATCCGAGGGTGGGTTGGTGATGAGATCGGTGAGGGATGTCGGGGTCATGGGATGCTCCTTGCCACTGGGGCTGTGTCGGGTGTGGAGATGGTGATTCCCTGGGGCGGCGGTCGGGTCGCCCCAGGGTTGCGTGGAAACGGGTCAGCTCTTCTTGGAGACCATCTCGCCGTGCTTCTCCTCGAGTTCGGTGATCCGGGCCTGGAGAGCATCGATCTTCAGCTCGCGGCGGTCCGGGATCATGACGATCGGCAGTTCACCGGGCCTGCCGGTGACGCGCTCCCGGCCGTTGACGGTGAACACCGTCCCGGTGAGCTCCTCGGTGTCGTCGCCCCAGTTGCCGTAGTAGAGCAGATCCTCCGGCGGCTCATCGGTGACGAATTCCTCGATGAACTCGGCGTAGGGCTTGCCCTGGGAGAGTCGTTCCCTGCGGCGTGCCTCCCTCAGGCGCTTCGTCTCCGCCGCGTCGAGGCGGAAGTGCTCCTCGTCGTAGGCGACACAGAAGATGTCGTGGGCGACCTTCGGGGAGATGCGCCCGAGTTCCGCGTCATGGACGACGGACTCGGGGTCGCGCTCGATCGGGTCACCGTAGCCGCCGCCGGCGCCCTGGGCGATCATGTACAGCTCGCCGTCCTTGGCCACGTCGAACTGCAGGCTCATGTGGGAGGTCATGTACCTGGCCCCCTCGAAGGGGCGCTCGCTCATGACCTTCTCGATGGAGAGATCGAAGGTGCGCGAGTCCCTGCGGAAACTGTCGTAGGTGTTGACTCCCTTGACCATCGAGAGCGGGTAGGCGCCGCAGCCGTAGCCACCGAACATTCCGTAGATGGAGCTGAACTTCGACCCGGAGGTCACCGTCATGAAGCCCCAGTGCGGGGTTCCCTCGGAGGCCACGATCATCTCGTAGCCCATTCCTCCGGTGAACTTGCCGAAGCCCATGTTGTCCTTGATCAGACGCTTCGACACGAGCTGCATGAAGGGGACCTCCTCCTCCATGATCTCCTGCTCGGCGGTGTCCGCCATGGCGCAGAAGAGCGGGGAGACGGAATCCTCACCGTCACGGAAGGGCTTGGCTCCACCCGGCATACCGTTGAGGTCCGCGCAGAGGTTGCCGACCTGGTCGCCGTGCTGGGTTTCCCCACCCCAGAGGAACGTGTTGATCTGGTTGTACCAGTTCGCCACAACGTTCGAGTACTTGCGTGGCGTGAGAACTGCATCTTGCCGTAGAGCGCCTGCATGCAGGAGAAGCCCCGGAAGGATGCCTGGAGGGACTGTCCCATCGGCGCGTCGTAGGATGCGTCCGACCAGGTTCCCTCGTCGGAGATGATCTCGATGCAGCTCATCGCCGAGGTGCACCGGGGCAGGTCCGGCCACCAGAACGCGAGGATCGCCTGCATCATCATCGACTTCACGGAACACAGTGGCGAGTTCATCGCCCGGTTGAGGATCTCCGGTCCGGATCCCCTCAGGTCCACCGTCATCTGATCACCCTTGACGGTGATCTTGCACGCCATCTTGATCAGGATGTTCCCCTTGAGGGTGGAGTCCATGAACTGGTTGAAGGAGTAGGTCCCGTCCGGCAGCTCGCCGATGCGGCGGTGCACCTCGGCGTCGACGTCCTCGATGGTGATCCGGATCGCGGCCACGAAGGTCTCGACCCCGACCTCGTCGATGAGGGTGTTGATGCGGTCCATGATCCGGTTGACCGCGGCGATCTTGACCTTGAGGTCGGCGAGCTGGAGCTTCGGGTCCCGGACGGAGTGCTGGAGGAAGGTCAGCAGGTCCCTGCGGAGATGCCCCTTCTCGACGATCTTGAACGGGCTCATCCGCAGACCGTCGTCGAAGGGGGGCTCGGATCCGGAGGGCATTCCGCCGGGCTCGCAGGCGCCGTTCTCACCCTCATGGATCGTGGCGGCGACCCAGGCGATGATCTCCCCGTCGCGGATGATCGGCATGATCATCGACTGATCGGTGTTGTGCACGTTGCCGTAGCGGGCGTCATTGTGGATGAAGGCGTCACCGGGATGGATGCCCACCGTGGGCTCGTCCTTCCAGTACTTCATGATGTACCGGATCGGGTGGTGGAGGATCGCCGAGAAGGCGATGACCCCGTGGCAGGAGAGGTAGGACACGTCCCCTTCCGCGGTGTAGATCGCGGTGGTCAGGTCACCCCACTTCGCTCCCGGGGCGGCGCCCTGGGCCTCGCACATCTCGTAACCCTCGTCGAGGGCGCCGGAGATGCGCTTGCGGATGCGCTCGACCTGGATGCGGTCGATGCCCTTGGCGATGCACTCGTCCTCGTACTCGGTACGTTCGGCGATGCTGTGGCTCCGCATGATCTCCGGGTCGGGCCCGAGGAACAGGGTGGTCTCGTCCATGAAGGCGTCGACCCACTCCTGTTCCTGTGCGGTGAGTTCCTTGGCTGGGGTGGACGTTGTCGTGTCTTTGTCGACTGTGGTCATTGCAATCTCCTCGTGATGTCGTTCATCAGTCCTGCAGGAGCCATACGGCGCCCTGTTCAGTGGGTTCCAGGTGCCATCCGGGTTCGACCAGGAATGTGGTGTTCTCCGTGGTGACGATCGCCGGACCCGGGATGACCGCATCGGCGGTCAGGGCGTCCTGGTTGTACACCGGAGTGTCAATGGCCCCGTCGACCTCGACGAAGTGGACGCGATGCTGACCCACGGCCTCGGGAACGGTCCTCTCGGCTCTCTCCGTGAGCGAGTCGAAGTTGACGGTGTCGCCTTCGACGTAGGAGGCGACGCGAACGGTATTCACGCGGATACCCGCCTCCGGGGCGGCACAGTTGGAACCGAAGCGGTGACTGTAGACGTCGCCGAAGGTCTTGATCATCTGCAGGACGTCGCCGACCCCGTTCATCCTGTTGATGTCCAGCGTCACCGCCTGCGTGAGGAGCTGGTTCCCGTAGCGCATGTCGAGTTCGAGGCGGTACCTGACGTCCTCGGCGTCGAATCCCTGACGGCGCAGGTCCTCGCGTCCGCGGGCCTCGAGATCCTCGACGATCTCGTTGAAAGCGTCGTAGTCGTCGTCGAGCGCCCGGGTGGTTGCGTTGTACATCGTGATGTGGGTGCCCCGCTCGTGGAAGTGGAGCTGCTGCATGTTTCCCGCGCCACAGGCGGAGAACACGGAGCTGAACGGAGGAACGAGCACGCGGGTGATGCCGACGTGGCGCGCGATGCCGCAGGCGTGGAGCGGTCCGTTGCCGCCGTAGGCGAGCATCGTGAAGTCCTCGGGCAGGTAGCCGCGCACGCGCAGTTCCTTGCCGATGCCGATAGCCATCTGCTCATCGACGGAGTTCTTGATGAGCTTCGCGATGTCCAGGACATCCATGTCCATCTCATCGCAGAGGGTCTCCTCGATGGCGAACGTCGAACGCTTGGGATTCAGCTTGATGTAACCGTTGGCGTAGTTGTCCGGGTCGAGATAGCCGAGAAGCAGGTCGGCGTCGGTGACCGTCGGTTTGAGGCCGCCACGGTCGTAGCAGGCCGGTCCCGGATTGGAGCCCGCGGACTCGGGGCCGATCTTCACGGACTGGTGGATGCGGTCGTAGCTGGCGATGGATCCGCCACCGGCACCGAGGGTGTCGAGGTGGACCATGGGGACACTGACCAACCACCGGTCGATGGTGGGCATGAAGTCGTAGTGCTTCACACCGCCCTCCGGTACCAGACCGATGTCGAAGGCGTTCCGCCCATGTCGGTGCTGATGACGCTGCCGATGTCTGTGGAGTTCGCGAGGTGCTCCGCGGCGCCGACGCCGGCGATCGGCCCGGAGTGGATGGTCTGCAGGGCGTCCGTCGAGTTCATCTGGGCCATTCCACCCGAGTTGTGGTTGACCAGCATCGGCTTGGTGTAGCCGGATTCACGGAGGTTGTTCGACAGCTGGCTCAGCGCGTGGAACATGATCTCGTGGAGGAAGGCGTCGACGATGGTGGACGTCGCGCGGACGTACTCACCCTTTCGTCCGGATACCTGGTGTCCGAGGAGTACCGGGACGGTCCCGAGTTCGTGGGAGGGGTATTCCTCCAGGAGGATCTCCTGAATCTTGAGCTCGTGGACGGGGTTCTCGGTGGCGTTGGTCAGGGAGACGACGATGGCCTCCGCACCTGCGTCCATCAGTTCCCGGACGACGTTCCGGACGTCCTCCTCCCGCAGTGAGGCGACTACCTCACCCGCGGAGTTGATGCGTTCCTTGACCGAGCGGATCAGGGCACGCGGTACGAGGGGTTCGGGCCGCTCGGCGGCGGGCATGTTCTGCTGCATGGAGTAGTCGAGGCCCTCGCCGTAGCCCCGGCCACGGGACAACGGGATCGTGTCCTGGAAGCCGTGGGTGACGATCGCTCCGACCCTCGGGCCCTTGCGCTCGATGAGCGCGTTGGTACCCAGCGTGGTCGCGTACCGTACCGAGTCCACTCCGGACAGGGCCGTCCCGCGGTCCAACCCGGCGCGCTCACAGGCCAGGTCGAGTGCCTCGTTGAAGCCCAGAGCCAGGTTGTGGTGTGTAGTCAGTGCCTTCGCTTCGATGTAGGTGTCGTCCCACACGAAGAAGCAGTCGGTGAATGTGCCGCCAATGTCGACGGAGATGCGTTTCATGGATGTCTCCTGTTTTCGTTTTCGCAACTCATCGCTGTGAGTCGGCGGCTTTCTTCTTGAGTTCTGCCGTGTACTTCTGGGCGTCTTCGCCGGGGCCGTAGTTGAACACTTCCTCCGCGTCGACGCCTCTCTCCTCCCACTGCTTGCGCAGGGCGGCGACGTCGATGACGATGTCGCGGGTCGGAGGGTGTCCCGGCGGGACGTACTCGGTCTCGAGCTGGGTCGCGCAACCGGGGCAGTAGAACTCGAGGATCCGGCAGTATTCGGGGTCCGGGGAGAAGGTGTACTCGTACCGTTCGGGATCGATGATCGGCTGGTGGATCTCGGTCGGGTCACGGTCGTACACCAGGCAGCCCGGCTTGTAGTTGTCGTTCGCGTCACCGATGTCGTGGCCGCAGCTGCGGCACATCCATCGTTCGGTGTCGAGATCGATGAGCAGGTACTCGGTCATGGGGACTCGCACAGTGGTTCCTTTAGGTCTCGGGTGAAGGTGGATCAGCGTTCGTCGGTGATGATGAGATCGCCGTTGCTGGTGACGGTGAATTCCCAGCCCGGGGTGACCCGTGCGGTGAAGAACGGGCCTTCGAGGATCGCCGGTCCGGCCGCCGTGGCTCCGGGGACCTGGTCCTCCAGGACGTAGACCGGGAGATCCCGGGTCTCATCGGCACTGACGCGGATGGTCCGGGTGCCGGTCGAGGTGGCCGCAGACGTGTCCACGCTGTCGTCGACCTCGAGGCTGGCGTGCGGGAGCACCTTCTTCACGTCGAGACAGAGCATGAGCCCGTGGCCGGAGTCGGCGACTTCCTCACCGTGCTCGTAGGGACGGCTCGAGACGACCTCCCCGTTCTCGTCGTGTTCCTCGATGGTCCACTTCGTCTGGCACTCATCGAGGGTGTACCCCTCCTGGAACATGTCACGCTCGGCGCGGTGCAGCAGGTCGTCGTGGTTCCGCTGCAGCCCCTCGGGGCCGTTCTAGGAGACGCTGATCTCGTAGGTCTTCCCGATGTCGGAGAACGAGATGCCGAAGGCGGAGAACACGGCGGCCATCCGCGGGATCAGCACGCGTTTGACTCCGGCCTTCTCGGCGGCACCGCAGGCGCTCATCGGTCCCGCTCCACCGAATGCGGCGAGTGTCGTGTCGGGTCTCAACAGGTCACGGAAGGTCTCCGCCATGGTCTCGAGGTACGCGTCCTCCATCCGGAGCAGGGCCTCTTCGAGACTGATGCCCAGGGGTTCCGCGATCGTCGAGGTGATGACCGCGCGGCTCCGGGTGGCGTCGAGGTGCATCTGCCCGTTGAGGTAGGTCCCGGGATCGAGGATTCCGAGCAGGACCTTGACGTCGGTGATCGTGGCATCCTTGCCACCCAGGCCGAAACAGGCCGGTCCCGGGGCGGCGCCGACGGAACGCGGGCCGATGACGATCTTCCCGTCACGGACGCTGATGATCGAGCTTCCTCCGACTCCGGAGCTGTGCACGCTCGACATCGGGAATGAGATCGTGGCTTCGCCGACCTGGCCGCGATGTTGCGTGTCGATGGTGCACCCGTCGACGACGCCGACATCCGTGGTGGTGCCACCGACGTCCATCATCAGGACGTGGTCGAGGTTGTAACTCCGGGCGAGGGCTGCCGTACCTTCGAGTCCTCCGCGTGGCCCGGATGAGTAGGTTCGTAGTGCGACCGACTTCGAGACGCGCGAGGACGCTCCATCGTTCCGGTAGACGAGGAGGGGGTTGGTCACCTTGTTCTCCCGGAGCCGCGACTGCGCCTGGTGCAGGAATCGTTCCATCACGGGGGGGGCAGGAAGGTGTTGACCACGGATGACCATGCACGGCGCGCATCATTGGCGTCGTCGACGAACTCCCAGCTGCACAGGACCGGTACGGAACCGAGCAGCTGACGGGGGAAGTTGCGGAGGAGCAGATTCCTGACGGTTCGCTCCGACTCCGTGTCGCTTCCGACGACCACGAGCCGTGCGGCACCGTCGGTGGTGAGTTTGTTGACGGTCTGGACGAGGCTGAATTCGAGCTCGTCGTCAGACAGGTTGAACGTCTCGACCCGGGTGCCGATCAGGTCGGCGAAGAGTGTGGAGTGGTCGTCGTCCGACTGCATGGCGTCGATCACTGAGGGGTCCTCGACGAGCAACCCGATGGAAGGGCCCTTGCGTTCGACGAGGACGTTGGTCCCCTGGGTCGTGGAGTAGCGGATGTGGTCGGCCTCGTGGAGCAGGCGGATGAGATCCCGCTCGTCGTACAGGTTCGCGGACGCCTTGGCGATCCCCTCGAACAGGCACTCTGACAGGTCGAATGGCGTGGTCAGTGTCTTCGTGAATGAAAACTGATCCCCGTCCCATACACAGACATCGGTCAGGGTTCCACCGTTATCGATGTTAATGAGGTGTTTCATGTGTCCTCCTCACGCGCCCTTTAACGAAGGCCGCGGCGTTCCAGGAACCTAGGTTTTACTGGTACCAAAACTGTAACACCCATTAAATCGCTTGGTGAGACAGGTCACACGAATTCACGGGGTGGAAAGGGGGCAATTTCAACGGTCACCACCCCGTCTCCGAAACGGCCCCCATCGGACCCCGCGGGAAAAAACCCTCCCCACACACTCGTCAGAACACGCGCTGAGCTGGCACTTCGACGGAGAGACCACCGCAGGAGAGATGCGGGAGCGCCTGACGGACGCCGACCGAACCTCCGAACCGGACCCCTGGAGCGGCCGCGGTATCCGATTGGACGAAACTAGATTTGATCCACAAATATCGAAAAGAACTGACCAAAATGAATAATGTCCCCAATAGTACACCCGGCTTGAAACTGTCCCGAAAAAGAGGGGGACATATCAACGTCAATGAATTCACGAGGGAAAAAGGCCACTTTTACCGGAATTACGGAGTCTCAGTGAACAGATGAAATTCGACCGGCACATTCGAACTTTCCCCCGGAAAAACCGGACGGAATCAGGAACCGGATTCAGACGGGACAGGCACCGGTACCCGACGGTCGACCGTCAGGTCCGGACGGGCCTGACGGGCCGCCGATCCTCCAGGGTTTCCCTGCCCCGGAACCATGCCGTCGCCGCCAGCAGGCTCACCGCTCCACACGCGGCGAACGCCACGCGGTACCCGAACGCATCCGCCAGTGCCCCGACGATGACGGGTCCCGTGATCGCCCCGAGATCCTGCGCCATCTGGAAGTTCGCGAGGACCTTCCCGCCCGACCGGTGGTTACCGATGATGTCCGCCAGCGTCGCCTGCTGCGACGGGAGGAACAACCCCGCGCCGGCCCCCGCACCGACGGACACCGCCAGCAGCGTCCACGGCAACGATGTCATGCCGATCGCCGCCGTGAACAGTCCGTTGACGACGAGTCCCGTGATGATCAGCGGCTTCCGGCCGATCCTGTCGGCGAGACGCCCCGAGACCTGGAGCGCGGAGGCGTTGCCCACCGCGAAGGCCGCCAGGGCGATTCCCGCCACTGCCCCACCGGTGTGGAATGCGGCCGCGGCGAACAGGGGCAGCAGTGCCACCCGGACACCGAGGTTCGCCCATCCGTTGGCGAACCCGCCGATCAGGGCACTGCGGTAGGCCGAGTCCCGGATCGCCTCGGCGAACCGCATGGGAGGAGCGGACGAGTCATGGTCGTACCCGTAGATCTTCGCGGCGCTGAGCTTCCACCACACGATGAAGGACGCGAGAAACAGCGCGGCGCCGTAGATGAGGAACGGGATCCGCGTCCCCAGGACCGACAGGGCCGCCCCGACCACTGGTCCGATGATCGAGCCGGTGAGAAAGGCGGTGGCGTACACCGAGGAAGAGCGTCCGCGGATCTCCGGCGGGGAGATCCTGACGATCAGCCCCATGGCCGAAACGGTGAACATCGTCGAACCGATGCCTCCGACGGCCCTGAGCGCGACGATGTGCCAGTACTCCTGCGCGAAGGCGATCAGGCCGGTGGTCACCGCGACGGTGATGAGGCCGGTGAGGTAGACCCGGCGTGATCCGATGAGGTCGACGAGCCTTCCCGACACCGGGGCGAAGAAGAGCCTGGACCCGGCGAAGACGGAGACAACCAGGCCCGCGGCGGCCATGGACACCCCGAAGCTCCGGGCGAACTGCGGGAGGATCGGGGCGATGAGCCCGAATCCCACCGCGATCACGAATGCCGCCGAGACCAGTACCCAGATCTCCTGCGGGATGGGTGTCCTCACCGGCTGCCGGTCCTTCTTGTCTCGAGCCACCAGTTCAGGCTAACCCCGCACGCCGGCGGTGACACAGTCGGGCCCTCCCGATGACGGGACGGATCACCGTACGGATGCATCGAACACATGTTCTATCACCCCGGGGATGGTGCCCCCTCAGGCCGTACATTCGGATCATGTTCACCACGAAGAAGACGAGCGCCATCTCCCACCACCCCTCCACTGTTCCCGGGGTACTCCTCACGGACGCCCGGAATGAAGGCCGGACCGGGCCGTCCCCGGTGCCGACGATCGAATCACCGGGCCGGGCGGTACGCACCCGATTCGCCTCAGAACTGGCGGCGGTGCACTCGATGATGCGCCATCCCCGTTCCCTCGCACGTCCGTCCGCCACATGGCGCCCGCCGTCCGCTCTGATACCCGGATTCGGGGATCATCCCCGCATGAAGGTCACGCTGCAGCGGTATCTCGTGGGGGAAGCGGTCCGCGTACGGCTGCTCGCGGAGGGGGTGCACCGGTCCCCCGCGTATCTGGTCACGCTGCGCCTGACCACCCCGACCGGGGTACGGATCGAACCGGCGCTGGCCGAGGCCTGGGCGGCCGCCATCGCGGGTCCGGGGAGCGGGGACTGTGTGTTCGAATTGACGGACGAGCCGGCCCCCACCTTCTGCTGGCTCGTCGAGCGGTCGTTCCTGCCGATTCCCGCGCCGGATCAGCTCTTCGACGGACACCCCTATGCGGCGTGAGCCCCCGGCCACGCCGCGGGAGCGTGGCTAGCGGTTCTGACCGTCGTCTTCGTCGCCGTCCAGGTCGAAGTCCTCGAGGTCATCCCCGTCCTCCTCGACGGACCAGTTCTCGCCGAGATCACCGAAGAGGGCGTCGTAGCCGTCAGCGGTGTTGGTGAGGTCCCCCTCCCACTCGGCGACGTGCTCGGCGATGAACGGCATCACCGTCAGCAGTCGGCTGAAGTCGGTGTAGGTCCCGAGCCCCATGGTCTGCTCCGGGAGAATCAGTCCCTCCGCGAGGAAACACGCGATGAGTTCCTCGATCACCTCGTCATCCACCGGCGAGTCCACACCATTGAGCTGATCGTCCAGGAGTGATTCGAGATCCGGATCGAATGTGGTGAGGGTGACGGTGGCCGTCGGCTCCCCGTCCACGATGTCTATCACGATGTCGAGCTCGGAATTGTCGGCCGCCGGGGAACGGACCGTGATCGGTTCCCCCTCGACGGCCGTGAACTGGAGGTCCCCGAACCGGCCGTCGGGATCCGTGACCAACTCATCGACCAGATCCACGATCGCGTCGGTCGCCATGTGATCGAGAACCGCATCCACGGCCGCATCGACGGAGAAGACCGCTGAAACCAGCACCGCCTCGAACTCCTCCTCGTCGGCGTCCGGGATCACCTCACCGTCGCCGGTGTCGGGAGCCGCGGCGATGTATATGTTCGCCGCCGGGAGCAGCTCATTGGTCACGTCGAACTGGATCTCGACCCCCGACGAGATGGGAACGAACAGGGTGTCGTCGTTGACGCGTGATTCGATGCCCTCGGCATCCAGGGCAGCGGCAAGATCCTCATAGAAACTCATGTCGTGGTGCACCCTTCCGGTGACTGGCGGTCGTGTCGGTGAGTTGGCGGGGAACTCGGCGTATCCGGCACCCTCATCCAGGTGCAGGCACCGGGACACCTGACAGCCTAGTGCCGTGACGCCCGGCGCGGTGGCGATCCCCGCCCGGTCCTCCACGGTGCCGGTCGGCACCACACTAGGAGTCGAGTGCGGCGATCAGCTTCCGCTCACGGTCGGCCGGGTCCTGCCGGGGGCAGGACAGGCATTTTCCGGAGGTCGGTGAGCGGTAGATCATGCAGCACGATGCCCGCTTGACGACGGTGTGCACCTCGTCGGGTTCCTCTTCGGCCGCCACGGCGTCCATGTCCGTCGGGGTGACCGCACCGCCCGCGATATCGAGGAACCGTGGGGCGGGAACCGCTGCCCCCTCCGGCACAGCCACCGCCAACCCGGAGACGAGGCGCAGCGCGACCCGTACGCCGAGGTAGGGGTCGAAGGCCCCGTTGCCGGCCTCGACGGCGGCCTGTGCCAGGCCGTCCGCGGCCACCGCCCAGAGCGGGGCGGGCCTGATGCCCGCGACGCGGGACAGCTCGGCGACCACCGGTCGGACAGACCTCGCGAATCCTTCCCCGGCGGCATGGTGCGCCGCCCCGGAACCCCCGGCGAATTCTCCGGGGGTGAATCCGACCCAGTAGCCCGCACCCGGGTCATCGCACCGGTCCGCCGGGTCGCGGAGGAAGAGCCGCCCGGTCGTGACGTCGAGATCCGGTACCCGGTCGTACTCGACCATCATCGTCACCGCGGGCGCCACGAGAGAATTCACCGCGGAGAACCACCACAGCTGTCCGGCGTGCCTCGCATCGGTGACCCCGAAGATCTCCCTCGCGGCCACCACCGCCCGCTCGATGACCGCCGGCTCCGCGAGCTCGTCGACGGTGACGGTACGACTGTGCTCCGCGGGTTCCAGCGCGGTCAGGAAACGGGGATACTCCGCGAGCAGTTGTCCGAACACGGGATCCATTCGTCGCCTCCTCGGTCAGGGTCCTGTGCACCCGAGTCTATCCGCCGGACTGCCCGGCTTCCGCTGACGAGTGCGCCTCATCCGGCGCGGTACCGCGGATCTCGAGGATGTCCGGCCGCCCGGCACCCCATTCCCTCATGTCGTAGTTGCGCCAGGCGCGCCGGAGATGGGGGCGGGGATCATAGGCGACGGTGGATTCGGAGTCGAAGATCCGGGTGGCACGTCCGGGGCGTGTGTCGCCCGCGAGCCGGTACCGGGGCCAGCCAGATCCCGGGATCGAGTGGTGGATGAAGTTTCCCCAGTACGCCTGCATCTCGGAGGTGACCACACCGAGGTCGTCGATCCCGCCGAACCGGGTCAGCGTGTGGGTGCGGGATTCCCGGTGGGCGGCGAACACCGCAGTCAACTCGAAAGAGTGCATGGCCCCCAGACCGATCCACCGGAGTGCGGCCGGCGCATAGTCGAAACGGTACATCCAGGTGTCCGCGTACCGGGAGTGGTCCTCGGCGATACGGAGCGACGGTGCCCAGAAGACGGCGTCGGTGAGCATCCGGGCGAAGTCCGCCCGCTCGATGGCACCGTTGTACGCGTCCAGCAGGACCGCGGAGTTCGAGTGGTCGTAGGCGTCGAGCATCCGGGCGGCCGCCCGACTGCGTGCCGTCTGCCGGAGATAGAGGAGTTTGGTCACCGAGGCCTCGTCGTTGTTGGTGCCGATGAGCAAAGGGACCTTGATCTGCCGTCCGGCCGCGAAGGCGTCGAGCGGGTGCTCCGGGAGCAGTTCACCGTCCACCGTGGGGCCGTAGCAGGAGTTGAGCTGCAGCATCTCCCGGGACCGCCACAGCATCGACTGGCCGGCGCGGACGAGATCCGCCGCTGATTCGAGTCGGAGGTCGGCGCAGGTGGTCCCCAGCGGGAGCGCCATCGCGTCGACGAGCTGCTGAGCCCAGTACTCGGACTGCACCGGCGCGTGCAGTGTCGCGGCCGGAGCGGACTGGGCGATCGCCTTGTGGAACAGGCCCTCGGCGGACGGTACGCACATCAGGGTGGTGACCGCGGCACCGCCCGCGGACTCCCCCATGAGCGTGACGTTGTCCGGGTCACCTCCGAATGCGCGGATGTTGCCGCGGATCCAGTGGAGGGCGAGCAGTTGGTCCCGGACCGCGGGATTGGCCACACAGTCGTCATCGCCGAGGCTCCGCAGATCAAGGTATCCCAGTACACCGAGGCGGAAGTTGACGGACACGTACACGACATTGAGATTGCGGACGAAGTTGTAGCCCCGGAGCATCGTCTCGTGCGATGAGCCGACGATGAACGATCCGCCGTGGAGGTAGACGACCACGGGCAGATCGTCATCGTCGCTGTCCGGCCGGACGATGTCGAGGTTGAGGCAGTCTTCACCGCCGCGGACCGAATCCTTGTAGGAGTACACGGGCTGGGGCGCGACGGTGCCGAATTCGCTGCAGTCCCGCACGCCTCGCCACGGTTCGGGTGCCGAGGGTGCGCGCCAGCGGTTCGGACCGGAGGTGTCGGCACCGTAGGGCACACCACGCCAGGTCCGGATGCCGGAGACGAGTGTTCCACGGATGAGGCCCGCTGTGGTGACTGTGATATCGTCCATTGCCCTACACCGTAGTGACCCCCGCGCGGCACCGGGGAATCCGAGCCCCGGCAGGTGGTTCCACCGCAGCGTGACGCCGCGGGAACCCACCGGGGAACGACCGTCTCTCCCGCACGGAGGCCGGTCACCGGTCCGTTGGGGCCGCCGGCGTTGCACCGCACCACCGGTGCGCACCGCGCACGGGCCTCCGGGCCCATCTACGATGTAGTGCAGCAGTATCGTCGCCGGGAATCTGGCGCACCCCGGCGAGCTCTCGCCCGGGGCCACCCACGAGAACGAGAAATGAGTGAGTGCACCCATGGGTCTCTTTGACGGACTCTTCGGAGATGACAAGAACGACCGGCGCGACGAGCGCCCGATCACCGATGCCGTCGGTTCCGATCCGAAGGCTCTCGAGGGCCGCACGGGAGCGACCGGCCGGATGCTGATCTCCGGTCTGGACAAGGCCGTTCACATCCAGGCGGGGACGATCGCGAAATACGTGGACTGGATGCGGGCGAAGAACCCGGAGCTCAGCCCCCGGGAACTGCAGAAGGCCATCGACAAGCACTTCTCCGTGCTGGCGACGGGCTCCGGCGGCGCGGCGGGCATCGCCGCGGCTGTCCCCGGAATCGGTCTGGTCACCGGAGCCGCGGCCATCGGTGTCGAATCCCTGGTTTTCCTGGATCTCGCGGCGTTCTACACCATGGCCTCCGCGAAACTGCGCGGTGTGGACATCCACGACCCGGAGCGGCGCCGTGCGCTGATCCTGGTCGCTCTCACCGGGTCGTCCGGAACGGCCATCGTCGATGCGGCGGTGGGCGATCTCTCCACCGGCGTCGGCAGCCGCTCGGTCGCCACGACCCTGTCCAGTTTCTCCGGAGCGAAACTGACGACGGTGAACAACCGCATGGTCAATGTCGCGGTGAAGACGATGGGCAAGAAGTTCCGGCGCGCGTGGTTCGGGAAGATCCTGCCGCTGGGCATCGGCGCGATCGCCGGTTCCTACGCCAACCACCGCCTCGCGGACAAGGTCGTGTCGAACGTGGGCGAGTCCCTCGGTGGGCTACCCGCGGAGTTCTCCACACCGCTGCCGAAGGATGTCCCGGAGGACATCGACGTCCCGGCGGAGATCGCCCGGGACATCGCGGAGGCGAACACCGATTCGGACGGGAACCGGTAGATCCCCCGCCGGCAGTTCTCCCGGGGTGCCGTCCCCGCTGTACATGCCCCCGATCGGCTAACCCTGTCAGTCCTTCTGGGATGATCTGGAGCAGACGTCTCTAATCGGGGAAAGAGGTAGGGATGACGGTCGCCGATAGGACAGGAGACACCGGGCCCGGTATCCGGAGCTCCCTCATCCGACTGCTCCGGGCCGCGGCCCGACGGAGGGTTCCCGCGCTGTCCGCGCTGTCGGCGACGGTGCTGGTGACGCTGTTCGAGACCGCGGCACCGCTGCTCACCCGCGACGCCGTCGACATCGCGCTCGGTCTGCACGCCGGGAACACGGTGACCCGGTTGTTCCCGGGATTCTCCCCGCTGACCGCGGTCGTCGCCGCCCTCTGCGCGGTCGCGGTCCTCCGCTTCCTCTTCCAGTTCATCCGCCGGTTCACCGCCGGTGTCGTCTCACTGGACACCCAGCAGCGTCTCCGGGTCCAACTGCTCGACTCGCTGCAGCGCTTGGACGGACCGGGGCAGGATGCACTCCGGACGGGTCAGGTGGTCAGCCGTTCCATCTCGGACATCAACACGGTGCAGGGCATCCTGGCGATCTTCCCCCTGACCGTCGGGAACATGCTGAAGCTCACCCTGACCACGATGGTGATGCTCTGGTTGTCGCCGTTGCTCGCGACCGTCGCGCTGGCGACGCTGCCGATCATCGTGTTCCTCGGCGCCAGAGGGAGAAAGAGCCTCTTCGCCTCCACGTGGTCGGCCCAGCAGAAGGCCGCGGACCTGGCCACCCAGGTCGAGGAGACCGTCACCGGGGTGCGGGTGGTCAAGGCGTTCGCCCAGGAGGAGAACGAGATCACCCGAATGGAGTCCGCCGGACGCGAGCTCTACGCCCACCGCATGCGCGCCGCCCGAATCAACGCCAGGTTCCAGCCCGCGCTCGACCAGTTGCCGATGCTCGCCCTGGTCGTCAACATCGCCGTCGGCGGGTGGCTGGCGCTGCACGGCAGCATCACCGTGGGCACGTTCGTGGCCTTCTCCACCTATCTGACCACGCTCACCACGGTTGCCCGGGTTCTCGCCGCGACCATGGTCCGGCTGCAGATGGGGGCCAGCTCGATCCAGCGCGTCTTCGAGGTGATCGATCTCCTTCCCTCGATGGACACGCCCCGCGAAGGAACAGGTTCCGGTGTCCCCCCGGGGCCGGTGGGGATCCGACTCGACGGGGTGAGCTTCGCCGAGGGCGACCGTCAGATCCTGTCCGGGATGTCCCTGGATGTCCCCGCGGGATCCACGGTGGCACTCGTGGGACCACCGGGTTCCGGCAAGACGATGCTGGTCCAGTTGCTCGGACGTTTCTACGCCCCCGACTCGGGACGGATCCTGCTCACCGGTGCCGACGGCGACGAGACGGATTTCGCCGAGGTGTCGACGGCCGCTCTCCGCGACGCGGTCATCTGTGCCTTCGACGAGACGTTCCTCTACTCGGCGACGGTCCGGGAGAACATCGCGGTGGGCGCCCGTGGCCGAGAGGTCGACGACGATGCGGTCCACGCCGCGGCACGGGTGGCACAGGCCCACGACTTCATCATGGATCTCGAGCACGGGTACGACACCCCCGTGGGAGAGAAGGGCCTGACACTCTCCGGCGGTCAGCGCCAACGGATCGCGCTCGCCCGTGCACTCCTGGCCGATCCTCGCGTCCTCGTGCTCGACGACGCCGCCTCTGCGGTCGATGCGGTCACCGAAGCCGCCATCTACCGCGCACTGAAACAGCACCACCCGGACATCACGGTGCTGACCATCGCACACCGGCAGTCCACCCTGGAGCTCGCCGACCGTGCCGCCCTCATCGTCGACGGCCGGGTGGTGGATGAGGGAACTCTGGGTGAGATGCGCCGCAGCCCCCGATTCGCCCGACTCATGGATCTCTCCCTCCGGGACCGTGGCGCCCGCGCCGATGACCGGGTCGATTCAGCGGAGGACCGTGACGGGGACCTTGAACCGACGGACGCGGAGCTCTGGCCGGAGGTCGCACCGGAACCCGGGCTGCGGTGGAACCCGAGCCCCGGAATCAGCCGGGCGGTGCCGGTCGCCGGCGGACGCGGCCGCGGGGTAGGGGCTGTACCCCCCAGCCCCGGACTTCTGGCTCAGGTCGACGCCCTTCCCCCGGCGACCGAGGACCCCGGAATCGATGCCGGGGCGGCCCGGGCCGATTCGGGTGACTTCTCGCTCCGGATACTGTTCCGGCAGGTCCGCGGCCTCACCGCGGCGGTGATCGTGCTCCTGCTCGTCGGCGTCGCCACCGACCTGGCGTTCCCGAGCCTGGTCCGGGTGGCGATCGACAACGGAGTCACCGGGACAGACAGTCGGGCACTGTGGTGGGCGGCTGCCGCCGGCGCGTCGGTCGTCCTGATCGCCTGGTCCGCCGCGGTTCTCCGCACCGTCCTCACGGCACGGACCGGGGAACGGCTGCTGTTCGCCCTGCGACTCCGTTCCTACGCCCACCTGCAACGGCTCAGCCTCTCCTACTTCGAGTCGACCATGTCCGGGCGCATCATGACGCGGATGACGACCGACATCGACGCCCTGAGTTCCTTCCTGCAGACCGGTCTGGCGCAGTCCGTCGTCGCGGTCGGGACACTGTTCGGCATCGCCGGAGTCCTGCTGGCCACCGACGTGAGCCTCACGCTGTGGGCGTTCTGGGCGGTGCCCGTGATCCTCGTCGCCACCATCGTGTTCCGGAGAATCTCCAGGAGCCTGTACACCCGGGCACGCGAACAGGTCAGCGCGGTCAACGCGGACTTCCAGGAGTCCGTCTCGGGCCTGCGCACGGTCCAGATGCACCGGACCGAGGCCCTGCGTCTGGAGAGATTCAGCGAAAAGGTCGAGGCCTACCGACGCACCCGGATCCGCGCCCAGACCGCTGTGGCCCTCTACTTTCCGGGGATCGCGTTCATCTCCGAGCTGTCGCAGGCACTCGTGCTGGGAGTCGGGGCCGGAATGGTCATGGAGGGCCGGATCACCGCCGGGGTCCTCGTGGCCTTCACCATGTACCTCGGCCAGTTGTTCAGCCCGATCCAGCAGCTGAGCCAGATCTTCGACGGCTACCAGCAGGCGTCGGTGGGCTTGTCCCGGATCACCGATCTCCTGGCGACGGAGACTCAGGTGCCGGACCGGGGAACGCGGGAGGGTGCGGACCGTGCGGCGCGGGGACCGCTTTCGGTCGACGAGGTCGATTTCTCCTACTCCGGGACGAACGGACGGATCGTCACCGAAGGCCTGGATCTCCGCCTGGAACCGGGGACCAGGGTCGCCGTCGTCGGACCGACCGGCGCCGGGAAATCGACGCTGATCAAACTGCTCGGCCGGTTCTACGATCCGGTCAGCGGTTCCGTGCGCGCCTCCGGAACGGACATCCGCGAGTTCCCTCTGGACGACTGGCGCCACCAGATCGGGCTCGTCCCCCAGGAGCCCCATCTGTTCACCGGGACGGTCGCCGACAACATCTCCTACGGGAGCCCCGGGGCGGACCGTTCCGCCATCACCGCCGCCGCCAGGCGGGTGGGCGCGCTGGCCGCGATCTCCCGCATCCCCGGGGGATTCAACCATCTCGTCGGGGAACGGGGTCGGGGCCTCAGCTCGGGGCAACGACAGCTGATAGCCCTGGCACGGGCCGAGCTCGTCGAACCCACGCTCCTGCTCCTGGACGAGGCGACCGCGACTCTCGATCCCGCGACTGAGACAACGGTGCTCACCGCCGCGCAGCGGGTGACCGGCGGACGGACCTCGGTCGTCGTCGCGCACCGGTTGGCCACGGCCGCGCGGGCCGACCGGATCCTCGTGCTCGACCGGGGCCGGGTCGTCGAAGACGGCACGCACGCGGGATTGATCGAGGCCGACACCCGCTACCGGGCGATGTGGAACGCCCACACGCGGGTCGACACGGGTGACGGCGGGCGCGTTCCCCCGCCACCCACCGTCGGAAACCGGTAACGTGAGCGCGGTGTGGTGTCCGTATTGATGTGTCCCCGATCCCACCACGGCACGAGACTGCACGATCCCACGCCGCCACGATGCGACAGAACGGGGTCTCGGCAACTAGCCTGTAGTTGACGACTACAGTGAACAAACTGACGTAGGTTAACCAAGGAAATGAGGCGAGCACCTGCCGTGAGCAGCGCTAGTACTTTCGGCCAGAACCAGTGGCTGGTAGACGAGATGTTCCAGCAGTTCCAGGAGGACCCCGGGTCCGTGGACAAGGAATGGCGGGACTATTTCGAGACACAAGGTGCACCTTCAGGCACCCCCGAAAAGACCCCCGCTGCCGCTGTGCGGAAGCCCGCCGAACCCGTTTCCGGGAAAGACGCGAAGGCTGACGTGAAGAGCGCGGCTTCCTCCCGCCCCACCGCCCCTGAAAAGGGGATCGGCATAGAGGCGAAGAAGGAGAACCCCGAAACCCCCGCAGCCAAGGCCCGCGACCACGCGCCGAAGCGCGAGGGCGAATCCGCGCGCCGGCAGGACGCCGCGGCCGAGCGATTCGCGAAGTCTCCCCTGAGCCGCATCGGGGAACTCCCCGAGTCGGGCAAGAGCCAGTTGACGGGTATCGCGAAGGCGATCGCGAAGAACATGGACCTCTCCCTCGAGGTCCCGACCGCCACCTCCGTGCGGGACATGCCCGCCCGCCTGATGTTCGAGAACCGCGCGATGGTCAACGACCAGCTGCGCCGTACCCGCGGCGGGAAGATCTCCTTCACCCACATCATCGGCTACGCCATGGTCAAGGCGACCATGGCGCACCCGGCGATGAACAACTCCTACGACATCATCGACGGCAAGCCGACCATGGTGGTCCACGACCACATCAACCTCGGCCTGGCGATCGACCTCCCGCAGAAGGACGGCTCCCGGGCACTCGTCGTCGCGGCCATCCGCGAGTGTGAGAACCTCTCGTTCTCCGAGTTCGTCGACGCGTACGAGGACATCGTCTCGCGCGGCCGCAAGGGGAAGCTGACCGGCAAGGACTACTCCGGGGTCACCATCACCCTGACGAACCCGGGCGGCATCGGCACCCGGCATTCGGTGCCACGTCTGACCAAGGGCCAGGGCGCGATCATCGGCGTCGGTTCGATGGACTACCCGGCTGAGTTCGCCGGTGCCTCCGAGGACCGCCTCGCCGAGCTCGGCGTCGGCAAGCTGGTCACCATCACCTCCACCTACGACCACCGCATCATCCAGGGTGCGGAGTCCGGTGAGTTCCTGCGCACGATGAGCCAGCTGCTCACCGACGACGCCTTCTGGGACCACATCTTCGACTGCATGCAGGTCCCCTACACGCCGATGCGCTGGCGCCAGGACATCCCGGACACCGGGGTGGACAAGAACACCCGCGTCATGCAGCTCATCGAGGCCTACCGCTCACGCGGCCACCTCATCGCGGACACCAACCCGCTGCACTGGACCCAGCCCGGAGTTCCGATCCCGGATCACCGCGATCTCGACATCGCGACCCACGGCCTGACGCTGTGGGACCTGGACCGCAAGTTCTCCGTCGGTGGTTTCGCCGGCCGCGAGCAGATGACCCTCCGCGAGGTCCTGACGACCCTGCGCCGGGCGTACACGCTGAAGGTCGGTTCCGAGTACACCCACATCCTCGACCGCGACGAGCGGACCTGGCTGCAGGACCGGCTCGAGGCGGGTATCGACAAGCCCACCGGAGCTGAGCAGAAGTACATCCTGCAGAAGCTCAACGCCGCCGAGGCCTTCGAGAACTTCCTGCAGACCAAGTACGTCGGCCAGAAGCGCTTCTCCCTCGAGGGCGCCGAGAGCCTCATCCCCCTCATGGACGCGTGCATCGACACCGCCGCGGGCCAGGGCCTCGACGAGGTCGTCATCGGCATGCCGCACCGCGGTCGCCTCAACGTCCTGGCCAACATCGTCGGCAAGCCCCTGCACAACCTGTTCAACGAGTTCGAGGGCAACTTCGATCCGGCGCAGGCGGGCGGCTCCGGTGACGTGAAGTACCACCTCGGCGCCGAGGGCCAGCACCTGCAGATGTTCGGTGACGGCGAGATCAAGGTCTCACTGACCGCGAACCCCTCCCACCTCGAGGCCGTCAACCCGGTCATGGAGGGCATCGCCCGCGCCAAGCAGGACATCCTGGACAAGGGCGAGGACGGGTACTCCGTCGTGCCGCTGCTGCTGCACGGTGACGCCGCGTTCGCCGGCCTCGGCATCGTCCCCGAGACGATCAACCTCGCCCAGCTGCGCGGCTACACCGTCGGCGGCACCATCCACATCGTGGTGAACAACCAGATCGGCTTCACCACCACCCCGGATTCCGCCCGCTCGATGCACTACGCCACCGACATCGCCAAGGGCTTCGGCTGCCCCGTGTTCCACGTCAACGGCGACGATCCCGAGGCCGTCGTGTGGGTCGGGCGTCTCGCGACCGAGTACCGCCGCCGCTTCGGCAAGGACGTCTTCATCGACCTCGTCTGCTACCGCCGCCGCGGCCACAACGAGGCCGACGACCCGTCGATGACCCAGCCGCAGATGTACGAGATCATCGACAACCGGGACACCGTCCGCACCCGCTACACCAATGACCTCCTCGGTCGTGGCGACCTGTCCTCCGAGGATGCCGAGGCCGTCATCCGCGACTTCCACGACCAGATGGAGTCCGTGTTCAACGAGGTCAAGCAGGCGGGGAAGAAGCAGGCCTCCGCACAGGAGGGGATCACGAGCTCGCAGAAGCTCCCCCACGGCCTGGACACATCCATCTCCAAGGCCGATCTCGTGGAGATCGGTGAGGCCTACGCCAGAACCCCCGAGGGCTTCACCATCCACCCGCGCGTCCAGCCGGTGGCGAAGAAGCGTGTCGAGAGCGTCCACGAGGGTGGCATCGACTGGGGTTGGGGCGAGCTCATCGCCTTCTCATCCCTGGCGAACTCGGGCAAGGTCGTCCGCCTCGCCGGTGAGGATTCCCGCCGCGGTACCTTCACCCAGCGGCACGCCGTCCTGGTCGATCCGAAGACCTCCGACGACTTCAACCCGCTCAATGAGCTGGCCCAGTCGAAGGGCGACGGCAAGTTCCTCGTCTACAACTCCGCGCTGACCGAGTACGCCGGCATGGGCTTCGAGTACGGCTACTCCGTGGGCAACCCGGACGCGGTCGTCGCCTGGGAGGCGCAGTTCGGTGACTTCGCCAACGGTGCCCAGACCATCATCGACGAGTACGTCTCCTCCGGTGAGGCCAAGTGGGGCCAGACGTCCGGTGTCATCCTGCTCCTGCCGCACGGCTACGAGGGCATGGGCCCGGACCACTCCTCCGCCCGGATCGAGCGCTACCTGCAGCTGTGCGCCGAGGGCTCCATGACCGTCGCCCAGCCGTCGACGCCGGCGAACTACTTCCACCTTCTGCGTCGCCACGCGCTCAGTGAACTGCACCGTCCGCTGGTCGTGTTCACCCCGAAGTCGATGCTGCGCATGAAGGACGCCGCCAGCCCGGTCGAGGACTTCACCGAGGTGACCAAGTTCCGCTCGGTGATCAACGACCCGCGTCTGGTCGACCGCGACAACAACGTCATCGGCGACGTGGACGAGGTCACCACGATCCTGCTGGTCTCCGGAAAGCTCTACTACGAGCTGGAGAAGCGCCGGAAGAAGGACGGCCGCGAGGACGTCGCGATCGTCCGACTGGAGATGTACCACCCGATCCCGCACAACCGGCTCAAGGAGGCCTTCGCGTTCTACCCGAACGCCACGGAAGTCCGGTTCTGCCAGGATGAGCCCGCCAACCAGGGCGCATGGCCCTTCCTGGCGCTCAACCTGCCGGAACGCATCCCGGAGATGCCGCCGCTGAAGAGGATCTCGCGTCGTGCGCAGTCCTCCACCTCGACGGGCGTCTCGAAGGTCCACCAGTTCGAGCAGCAGCAGCTGATCGACGCGGCGTTCGCCCCGGACGCCTGATTCCGAGGCATCGTCCCCCGTAGCCCCCGGGACGCGGAAAAGGCCCCCTTCACCGGAGAACCGGTGGAACGGGGCCTTTTCCGCGTCCCGGGCGTCAGGTACGGCGCGAAACCGGGCCGCTCCCGTCGCGTCGGGTGGCTACAGGCCCTCCGCCCGCAGATACGGCACGACGGCCGCCGAGACGGAATTGGATTCCAGGGCTTTCTGTGTCAGTTCGCGGATGTCGGCGGTCGATATGGTTCCGCCCACGGAGTTCAGGATGAGCCGGTCGCGTCGGTCGAGCATCGGCTTCCGGTACACCGGAACGATGTTCTGCGGGAGCTCCGGGCCGTCGTACCCCTCACAGCCGAGGGCGTTGGAGGGGTCGGTGGCCATCATGTTCCCCGGAAGCGAGCCGACCAGAGCCGAGTACACCTTCTCCCGCCACTCCCCTGAGTTCCTGTCGACCTCGCCGTTCTCCAGTGCCGCCGTGTACTCGCGGGACAGCTCCTCCGCGGCCACGGGATTGAGCTGGTGGAGCAGCTCACCGGTGCAGCCGACGACGAGATCGGCCTTCCGCTCGTTGAGCCGCTCGATGCGCTGGTTGTCGTTCGAGGCCGTCTCCAGGGTGAGGTAGGCGTCCCGGTCGTGCGCACGCAGGGTCCGCTGATACATCTCGCCGAGGATCCGCTGCTCGATGGACGAGGAGTTGACCGAAATCTGCACCGGACGGAACTCCGACTCCACGGGAGGGCCCGCCGGTTCGGGTGCGCACGCGGCCAGGACGGGTACGCAGATCACCGTGGCGAGGATCAACCTTGTCAGCGTCCTCGGTGACGGTGGCGATTCCTCTGGCGTCATGGGTTCTCCTGGCTCGTCCGGTGTACGCGCGGTGATCCCGGCCCGACGTTCCGGGAACACCGTCTGGTTCTCCAGTGACACTCTACTTCGGCCGGCCGGGGACGCGCGGGATCACCCGCTGACCCGTCGATGGTGTACCTGCGGAAGAACTCGGTACACTCACTGCTGATCCTCGTCCGAAAGATTCCGGGGTCCCGGCTCCTCCGGTCGGAATCCACCTGTACCGCAGAAGGAGCGTCACCGCCCGATGCCCAGTATCCGACGTGTACTCAAGCCGCGGACCTCCCCCGCCGACAAGATCACGCCTTCTCCGATGGAGCCGGATGCACCTGTTGAAGAGGCCATCGAGCGCTGCACCGTCTACGTCGACGGAGCCGATGACGGGCAGCCTCACACCTACCGCAGCGCCCTGGAGCATGTCCGCAGGGAGGGCCGCGGATGGGTCTGGCTCGGTCTCCTCGAACCCAACGAGCGTCAGATGATGGAGATCGCCGAGGCATTCAACATCCACGAGCTCATCGTCGAGGACGCGGTCAACGCGCACCAGCGCCCGAAGGTCGAGCGCTACGACCAGCAGCTGTTCATGGTCGTGCGGTCGGTCATGTTCAAGGAGCACGAGTCCGTCAACGACGCCTCGGAGATCATCGAGACCGGGGAGATCCAGATGATCCTCGGGCCCGACTTCATCATCACCGTCCGACACGGCAAACCCTCCAACATCAAGGGACTGCGCAGGCGCGTCGAGGAGGACCCGGAACAGACCGCCCTCGGACCGGCCTCCGTCGCGTGGATGATCATGGACACGGCGGTCGACGAGTACGTGCGAATCGGCGGAGAGCTCGCCGCCGATGTCGACGAGCTCGAGGCGGAGGTGTTCACCCCGAACGAACGCTTCGACATCCAGACGATCTACATGCTCAAGCGGGAGATCCTGGAGATGCGGCACTCCATCGATCCGCTCGCCGCCGCCCTCCGGCTGCTGCTGGAGCGCAACGGGGACATGCTCCCCGGCGAACTCGTCCGGTACTTCCGTGACGTCCTCGACCATGAGCTGCTCGCGGTCGACAGCGTGCGAGGTCTCGATGAGCGGCTGTCCGCTCTGATCGACGCAGGTGTCGCGAAGATCACCCTGCAGGAGAACGACGACATGCGGAAGATCTCCTCCGTCGCCATCATGGCGGCTGTGCCCACGGTCATCGCCGGCATCTACGGCATGAACTTCGAGGTCATGCCGGAGCTCGGATTGAAGTACGGCTACTACATGGCGCTCCTGCTGATGGTCGGCTCTGTACTGTTCCTGTGGTGGCTGCTGCGCCGCAAGAACTGGTTCTGAGCCGCCCCAGGCCCGGACACCGATCCGGTCACCGGCCGGGCCGGTGCCTTCCCCCCAGGTTCGCGCGCGCGATCTCGTCCCGCGCCCGGCGCGCGTGTTCCGGTGTACACAGAACGTCGTAGCGTCCGGCCACGATCTGCGTGGTCGTCGCGAAATCCCGCCGGCCCTTCGACGCCGCGTACGGCACCGCCGCCGCGATCAGCCCGAAGATCACCCCCATGACGATGCCGTAGATCATCGGAGCCATGAAGCTCTCGCTGAACAGGCTCATCAGGATGCCGACGAAGAGCCCCATCCAGGCACCCGAAGCGGCACCCGCCGCCAGAACCCGTCCCCAGGTCAACCGGCCGACGACCCGTTCGACCTCCATGAGGTTCACGCCGACGATCGTGAGCTCGTTGACGGGGAAGTCACCGCGGTCACTGAGCATGTCGACGGCGGCCTGCGCGGAGGCGTAGTCCCCGAAACTGCCGACCGGCCATCCCTCCGGGCGTAGGCGTTCCCCCGGCTGGTTCCGCGCCTGGGGGGTTCCGAACGGTGTCATGCTCACGATCTCCTCCTGAGGTTCGGTGGGACTGGTCCGCCACCGGGGATTCCGGAGGTCTCTCCTCCACTCCGTAGAACGGCCCGACCGGGTGGAATGTTCCCGGGCGGGCGGCACAGTAAAGTGGATCTCCATGAGCCCTATCACCCGTGTGTACGCAGGACGTCTCTCCGGCATGGTCGTCCGTGGTCCCGACACCGACGTCATCGGTCGCGTCCGCGACATCGTCATCGCGGTCAGGCCCAACGGACAGACGTCCCGGGCGCTCGGCCTCGTGGTGGAGATGCTGAACAAGCGCCGGATCTTCCTGCCGATGCTCCGGATCGCGGAGATCGAACCCCAGGAAATCCTGCTCGCCACCGGTTCGGTGTCCCTGCGCGCGTTCCAGTCGAGAACCGGTGAGCTGAGCATCATGGCGGACATCGTCGGTTCGAAGATCCAGGTGGATGACCCTGAGCTCGACCATCTCCACGGCAGGGCCCTGGAGATCGCCGATGTCGAGCTGGAGCGCACCCGCACCCGCGACTGGGTGATTTCCCGGGTGGCGGTGTACCACGAGAAGCCGAAGTTCGGTCGACGCCCGAAACTGGATGTGGTGCCCTGGACGCACGTGCACGGTATCTCCGCCGGCGGTACCGGCGATCCGGACGCGACCGCGGAGATGATCGCCCAGTTCGATGACATGCGCCCGGCGGACATTGCGACCCAGCTGTACACGCTTCCCGCCCAGCAGCGGGAGCAGATCGCGGTCGAGCTCGACGACGAACGGCTCGCCGATGTCATGCAGGAGTTGCCCGAGGACCGGCAGGCGGAACTCCTCGACGCCCTCGACTTCGAGCGGGCCGCCGACGTTCTCGAGGAGATGGACCCCGACGACGCGGCGGACCTGCTCGGTGAGCTGCCGGACGCCAAGGCCGCGGCCCTGCTGGAGGAGATGAACCCGGAGGAGTCCGCGCCGGTCCGCCGGTTGATGAGCTTCTCCCCCGACACGGTGGGCGCCCTGATGACGCCGGAGCCCCTGGTACTGACCCCCCAGACGACGGTCGCCGAGGCGCTCGCGTTCGCCCGCGACCCGGAACTGCCCACGTCC
This sequence comes from Corynebacterium antarcticum, assembly GCF_016595285.2. NCBI lineage: Bacteria > Bacillati > Actinomycetota > Actinomycetes > Mycobacteriales > Corynebacteriaceae > Corynebacterium > Corynebacterium antarcticum. Next base: position 255,611 of record NZ_JAENIP020000003.1, on the reverse strand, counting down.
CTGTCATCGATGGTGTTCGTCGTCCGTCCGCCGACGGCCACACCGACCGGGAAGTACCTCGGCTGCGTCCACCTGCAGCGGCTTCTGCGCGAACCTCCCGGTTCACTGATCGGCGGCTGTCTCGACCCCGATCTGCCGCCGCTGTACGCGGACGACGACCAGGAGACCGCCGCGCGCTACTTCGCCACCTACAACCTCGTGTGCGGTCCCGTACTCGACCCCGACAAGCACCTCCTCGGAGCGGTCGCCGTCGATGACCTCCTGGACCACATGCTCCCCGATGACTGGCGTGAGCGCGGCCTCCGCCCCGATCCCGAGCTGGGTGGCAGACGACCTCTGCTGCAGCCCGGATCGCGGTAGCCGGCTGTCCTCCCCGACCACCAACCCCGCCCGACCTTTCCAGCACATCGTGAAGGAGCCCACCCGTGGCTGATTACCAGCGCAGCGATCTCGACACCCCGGTAGCCGGCCAGCGCCGGAAGCTCATCAACATCGACGGCGACTCGGTGGGCGCGTTCGCGGAGAAGGTCGCCCGGTTCTTCGGCACCGGCGACTACCTGTTCTGGCAGACCGTGTTCGTCATCATCTGGATCGCGCTCAACGTCGGCGCCTGGAGATTCAGCTGGGATCCCTACCCGTTCATCCTCCTCAACCTCGCGTTCTCGACCCAGGCCGCCTACGCGGCGCCCCTCATCCTCCTCGCCCAGAACCGGCAGGAGGACCGGGACCGTGTGGTCATCGCAGAGGACCGACGACGGAGTGAACAGACCAAGGCCGACACGGAGTTCCTCGCCCGCGAGCTGGCCGGTGTCCGGATCGCCGTCGGTGAGACGGTGACCCGTGACTATCTCCGCCGTGAGCTCGAGGAGCTGACGGATCTCCTCGAGCGACTCGAGGCCAAGATCGACGATGAGTCGGCGGCTCGGCAGGCGCGGGAGCATCTGGAGCACGGGGAACGGGACGGGAAGGACCTCCTCGCGGAACCGACCATGGGCGAGATCAACGACCGCGACGACGACAACCGGTGACCTCGACGGGGCGGTGAAACCACCGGGTGACCGGATGCCCCGCACGGCGTGGCGGGGTGGTGGCGCGCTAGGATCGTCTGGTGATGACTACCGTGACTGAATCCGAAGTCCGCGCCGCGCTCGCCCGGGTGATCGACCCGGAGATCGGGCGCCCGATCACCGAGCTCGGTATGGTGAAATCCATCGCCGTCGACGGCTCGTCCGTGCAGGTCGAGATCTATCTGACCATCGCCGGGTGCCCGATGAAGTCGACCCTGACGGAGAATTCCAGGGCGGCTGTCGCGGAGGTGGACGGTGTCACCGACGTCACCGTCACCACCGACGTGATGAGCGACGAGCAACGCCGTGAACTGCGCACGAGCCTGAGGGGAAACGCCACCGAGGTGGTCAACCCCTTCGCGCAGCCTGGGTGCACGACCCGCATCTATGCCGTCGCCAGCGGTAAGGGAGGTGTCGGCAAGTCCTCCATGACGGTGAACCTCGCGGCGGCGCTCGCCGCCCGGGGACTCTCCGTGGGTGTGCTGGACGCCGACATCTACGGCCACTCGATCCCCCACATGCTCGGATCGGACGAGCGACCGCACCAGGTCGACGACATGATCATGCCGCCAATGGCCCACGGGGTGAAGATGATCTCCATCGGCCATTTCGTGGAGGGCAACTCCCCCGTCGTCTGGCGCGGCCCCATGCTGCACCGGGCGATAACCCAGTTCCTCACCGACGTGTTCTGGGGCGATCTGGACGTGCTCCTCCTCGATCTCCCACCCGGTACCGGCGATGTCGCGATCTCCGTCGCCCAGCTGGTCCCCAACGCGGAGCTGCTCATCGTGACCACGCCACAGGCGGCCGCGGCCGAGGTCGCCGAACGGGCGGGATCCATCAGTCAACAGACCCGACAGCGCATCGCCGGAGTCATCGAGAACATGGGTGCCATGGTTATGCCCGACGGTTCCACCGTCGACGTGTTCGGTGCCGGAGGCGGGCAGACCGTGGCGGACCGGCTGTCCATCCTGACGGGGACCGAGATCGATCTCCTCGGTGAGGTTCCCCTGGATCCTGCGCTCCGCGCCGGCGGCGATGTCGGGGTCCCCGTGGTCATCGCCCACCCCGAGTCGCCGACATCCGTGGCGATCGGGGAGATCGCGGACAGGATCGTTGTCCGGCGCGAGTCGCTGGCCGGGAAATCCCTGAATCTGGGGGTCGCGAACAAACCGCGGTGAACGGCGCAGCCCGGACACTCCCCCTAGGTGACGTCCGACCAGTCAGCGCCACCGGACGGTTCAGGCACCGACGGGTCGGCGGACCGGGAGGGGGCGGGGCCCCCGTCTGACGGCCGATCGACTCGGACGGTCTCTTCGGCGGCCTGCCTGACGGTGGTGCCCTGTTCCGCGGCCCGCTGCCTGTGTGCCCGTCCCGCGGTGTCGCCGGACATGATCTTCTTCGGGTCGAAGGCGTCGAGGAGGCTGTCGTCGCCGTCGAAGAGAGTCTTGGTGAGTACGGCACGCGGGCCCATCCGCTGCATGGCGGCGATTTCCCCGAGGGGACGGGAGATGTCCTCGAACTCGGGGCCGAACTCCTCATTCATCGAGCGCTTGGCGTTGTCGATGGCGGTCCGGGCGGCGAGGATCGCGGCACGGACGTCCTCGATGACCCTCGGCAGACGTTCGGGGCCGATCACCACGAGACCGACGACGAAGAGGACGAATATCTCGGACCAACCGACATTGGTGAACACCCTTTCATACTAGCTGAAGGGGATTACCGGACAAGGTCGCCGCCGCCGCCGGCGGTCACCGGCTCCGGGAGCGTCGCACCGCCCGGTAGAGGATGTCGACCTTGTCGAGGAGTGTCTCCGGCGGCGAACACACCGTGTCCTCGATTCCGGGGCCGGCCGGACAGGACTGGGCGATCGAGGTCAACCGTTCCATGAGGGACCTGGGGACGCGGATGTCGTCGTTCTCACCGCAGGTACGGAGTCTCTCAGCGGCACGACGCTGATGATCCACGTCGTTCCGGCACTCCACGCAGTGCACCATGTGCACGCGCGCCCGGTGTGCCGCGCCCGGTGTCAGCTCCCCGTCCACGAAAGCGGCGACCGCCTCGGGGCTCAGGTGCTCGACAGAGGCGAACTCGCGGGGTTTCCGGGCCCGCCGGGGCTCATCTCCGGGCGTCCGCCCGTCATCGGGCTGCTGTTCGGTCATACGGAACCGCCTCCCTGCACTTCACCGTCCGGAGCCGGATCACCGTCCCGGATCTCCGCTGCTTCTGTCGCCAAGAATACGCGGTCCGACCGTCCGGTGTGTCCGCCGGTGCAGCCGCACACCGGGAAGGCGATCAGCTTCCCGTCCCCGTGGGGATGAGGAGCTGTGCGTCGGAGTCGGTGCGTGCGGCGTCCTCCAGACTCTTCCGCAGCTGACTCCGTCCACGATGGATGCGTGACCGGACCGTGCCCATCTTGACCCCCAGAGTGTCCGCGATCTCGTCGTAGGTCATTCCGAGGACGTCACAGAGGACGACGGCGACACGGAAGTCGGGACTGAGGGCGTCGAGGGCATTCTGGAGCACAGGATCCAGGTTGGCGAAGCTGTACGCCTGCTCGGGGGTCATCTCATTCCCGGGAACGCGGTCGTAGTCCTCCGGGAGAGCCTCCATCCGGATACGGCTGCGGTGCCTGACCATGTCGAGGAAGAGATTGGTGGTGATGCGGTGGAGCCAGCCCTCGAAGGTGCCAGGCTGGTAGTTCCTGAGTGAACGGAACACCCGCATGAAGGTTTCCTGGGTGAGATCCTCGGCATCATGCTGATTGCCGGACAGCCGGTAGGCGAGCCGGTAGACGCTGTCCGCGTGCTCCTCGACGAGCTCCGCCCAGGTCGGCAGCTCCGCGGCCCCGGCGTCGAACGCCGCGGTGCCACGGAGCTCCACTGGATCCACTCCGTCACCGTCGGTGGCAGCCTGGATGTCAGCGGGACCGGTGGTTCCGTGGGGATCGGGCATCATGCCTTGATTGTCCATCAGGGACGTATCCTACAACCAAGTAGCGCCTTAAATCACCCTGATTTTCGTGCGTCAGTTCTGTAACGCCACGTGACCGGCCCACAGTCACCCCCCGCACACACCCCCAGACGGTCACTCGCGTCACAGCCACCACAACCGGCGGGTTGCCCCCGTTTTGATCCGCCCCGGCCATACACTTGACCCCGTGAGTGACACCGCCTTCAGAACCCTCTGTTCCTACATCACCGGAACCACCGGGACGCCCCCCGAACTCGTCGAAGCCAGAAGCGACGCAGGTGAATTCGGGCTCACCGTTCCGGACGAGATCACCGGTTCCCTCCTCGCCACTCTCGCGGCGGGGGCGGCGACCGATGACTCGGCCAGCGCCATCGCCGTCACACCGGCCGCCGGCGTGGTGGGCCTCTACCTCCTGGAAGGTCTCGGTGAACGAGGTCACCTCACCTGCATCGACCCCGAGGCGGAGCACCAGAAACAGGCCCGGACCACGTTCACCGCGGCCGGGTACCGTCCCGGACGGTTCCGGTTCCTCCCGTCCCGTCCCCTAGAGGTGATGGGGCGTCTCGCCCAGGGCTCCTACCAACTCGTCTACGGGGACATGCGCCCGACCGACCTCAAGGCGTTCATCAACGCCGCGTGGCCCCTGCTCAGCAACAACGGGGTCCTCATCCTCGCGGACTGCCTCCTCGACGGCACCCTCACGGACGACACCCGCCGCGACCGGGACACCGTCGCCGCACGGGAGGCCGACCAGCACGTCCTCCAGATGGAGGATGCGTTGGTGACGAGGCTTCCGCTGGGCGCGGGAATGACGATCCTGACGAAGCGGTACACCGCCACACTCTGACCCCCACCGGAGAAGCACGGAAGCGCGCCCACGGTCAGACCGTGAACGCGCTTCATGCCGTTGTTGCCTCGCTTGCCGGTGTCACCGCGACAAGCGCGGCAGCCAGTGCAACCTGTCCAGCAGGCTAGACCACGACGTTTTTACCGATGCAGACGACCCCGCCGGCACTCACGGTGAAACGCCCGGCATCCCGCTCGTGGTCGACCCCGATGAACTCCCCTTCGGAGATCACCACATTCTTGTCCAGGATGGCATGCCTGACCACAGCGTTCTTCCCCACGCGCACACCCGGCATGAGTACGGAACCTTCGACGGTGGCGCCTTCCTCGATGACCACGTTGGCGGAGAGCACCGAGTTCCGGACCGTTCCGCCGGAGATGATGGACCCCGAGGCGACCATGGATGACTGGGCGATGCCGCCCTGCACGAACTTGGCGGGGGGATAGTTTCCGGTGTCGGTGTTGTGGATCGGCCAACGGCGGTTGTAGAGGTTGAACACCGGATGCACGGAGATCAGGTCCATGTGCGCCTCGTAGAAGGCGTCGATGGTACCGACATCGCGCCAGTAGCCGCGATCCCTGTCGGTGGCGCCGGGAACCTGGTTCGACGAGAAGTCGTAGACGTGGGCCTCATTCCTGTTCACGAAGTAGGGGATGATGTCCCCGCCCATGTCATGGTCCGAATTCTCGTTCTCGGCGTCCGCCTTCAGCGCCTCGAGGAGCGCCTCGGTGGTGAACACGTAGTTACCCATTGACGCGAAGGTCATGTCCGGGTCGTCCGGTGTCGACGGCGGATCGGAGGGCTTCTCCAGGAACTCGGTGATCTGACCGTCATCGTTCGACTGGATGCAGCCGAAGGCGGTCGCCTCGGACCGTGGGACCCGGATACCCGCGACGGAGACGGACGCACCGGACACGATGTGCTCCTCCACCATCTGGCGGGGATCCATGCGATAGACGTGGTCCGCACCGAACACGATCACGTACTCGGGGTCCTCGTCGTAGATGAGGTTCAGCGACTGGAGAATCGCGTCCGCGGATCCGGTGAACCACCGCTTACCCAGGCGCTGCTGGGCGGGCACAGGAGTGATGTACTGACCTGCGAGTCCGGCCAACTGCCACGACTGGGAGATGTGCCGGTCGAGGGAGTGGGACTTGTACTGCGTCAGCACGCAGACCTTCATGTACCCGGCGTTCACCAGGTTGGACAGGACGAAGTCGATCAGCCGGTAGGTGCCCCCGAAGGGCACAGCGGGTTTGGCTCGGTCCTCCGTCAGGGGGGACAGACGCTTACCCTCACCGCCGGCGAGGACGATGGCTAGGACATGTGGTTGGCTCCTCACAGAACCCACTGTATAAGAGATTGGTCACGTCCGGTGGGTGTTCCCCGGAATTGACCACAGCGAAAGTGCGAAACCCGTGGCCACGGCCGCAGATGTGCCGACATGCTCTACGTCACACCGGTTTCCGGTAACGGTTCGCTGCTGTCGACGCCCGGCCGGGCAGCGACCGGGGCGGACGCCGTCGCACGACTCCGGCCGGGCGCCCCGCACATCCGGTACACCCCCTGGCCGGAGCGGCGGCCGACGCAAAGAACCACGGTATCCGGTGTTTGTGGCCCACCGCGGCGGGTGGACCCGCCGGATCCTCCCCTCCCCCGGGTCACCGTTCCTGCAGGCCGGGTCGGGCGCGGCTATCGTCGGTGACATGCGAGTAGGAATGATGACCAAGGAATATCCCCCGGAGATCTACGGCGGCGCCGGCGTTCACGTAGCCGAGTTGACGCGCTACATGCGCAAACTCGTCGAGGTCGACGTGCACTGCATGGGAGCCGAGCGTGATGAACCGAACACGTGGGCCCACGGCGTCGACCCCGCCCTGGCTGACGCGAACCCGGCCATCCGCACCCTGTCGACGGGCCTGCGCATGGCGGATGCCGCGACGGGCGTCGATGTGGTCCATTCACACACCTGGTACGCCGGTCTCGGTGGGCACCTCGCGGCCCGCCTGTACGGCATCCCGCACGTCGCGACGGCCCACTCCCTGGAACCGCACCGCCCGTGGAAGAGGGAACAGCTCGGCGGCGGCTACGACGTCTCGAGCTGGTCCGAGAAGAACACCATGGAGTACGCGGACGCGGTCATCGCCGTCAGCGAGAAGATGAAGGGCGCGATCCTCGATGCCTACCCCCGGATCGATCCCGAGCGGATCCACGTCGTTCTGAACGGCATCGACTGCGAGCTGTGGCAGCCGCGCCCGACCTTCGACGACGCCGTCGAGTCCCGGGGTTCCTCCGTTCTGGCCGAGCTCGGTGTCGACCCGGACAAGCCGATCGTCGCGTTCGTCGGCCGGATCACCAGGCAGAAGGGAGTCGGCCACCTGGTCAAGGCAGCGAAGATGTTCGATCCGGACGTGCAGCTGGTCCTCTGTGCCGGAGCCCCCGACACCGAGGAAATCGCCGCGGAGACCACGGCTCTCGTCGATGAACTCCGCGCCTCACGGGGAGGCGGGGTCTTCTGGGTGACCGAGATGCTCCCGAAGGAGAAGATCCAGGAGATCCTCACCGCCGCCGACACGTTCGCCTGCCCGTCGATCTACGAACCGCTCGGCATCGTGAACCTCGAGGCCATGGCCTGCGGCACGGCGGTCGTCGCCTCCGATGTCGGCGGCATCCCCGAGGTCGTCGTGGACGGTGAAACGGGGACCCTCGTGCACTACGACGAGAACGACCCCGGGACCTTCGAGCGGGATCTGGCGTCCGCCGTGAACGAGATGGTCGCCGACCGTGACCGTGCACGTCGCATCGGGGAGGCGGGCCGCCGGCGTGCGGTCGAGGAGTTCTCGTGGGCGACCATCGCGGAACAGACCGTCGACGTCTACCGCTCCCTGATGTGAATGCCAGCCGCCGCTCACCCGACACACCCTGACACCGATCCCGGAGTCCGATCACCGATGACCTACACCACCCACCGCCCTGAACTGCACGTCACCGCCGAGCAGGGGATCCTCAACGCACCGGCCGGTGCGATCCGGGACGCCGACCTCTGGCACGTGTTCCTGCAGTACCAGCCGACCCAGGGGGCCCCGGCCCGTTGGGCCCACCAGGCGCTCGACGTCACGAACCCCTATGACTGGGACATCTGCGACGATGTCCTCGCCCCGGAGGGCGCCGAGATCCAGGTACGTGCAGGTTCCGTCGTCTCGGTCGGCGACTCCGGAGCCGCGGAACTCTTCTTCACCTCCGTCACCCCGGACGGAACCGAGGTGCACGTCGCGTCCGTACCCGCGCTCCCCGAGACCGTCGCCGAACTCGGCGACGACGCACTCGCCCTCGATTCGTCGGTGTCCAGGATCGGCCGGGTACTGGGCGACCACGACGGGTGGCACAACTTCCGTTCCCCCTGTGTCCTGGCCGAGGGCCCGGGAAAGTGGCTGATGCTGGCCGTGACCGGGAACGTCGACGAGCCGCGGCTGGTCATTCTGGACTCCACGGATCTGCGGACCTGGTCGGTGCGCGGACCGATGAGCTTCGAGGGGGACCCGGGAGTGAGCGGTGGGCACTGCATGGTCAGTCCGCGTCTGCTCCGACTCCGGGACGAGGTCGACGGTGAACTCCGGGACGTCCTGCTGACCACGATCGAACAGGAGGGCGGCCCGGACATCTCCGGATACCTCGTCGGATCGCTGACCGGCGCCCGTTTCACCGTGCAGACCCCGTTCACGCGGATGGACTTCGGCCACGATTTCACCAGGCCCCGGAACACCAACTTCATCGGGACCGGTACGGGCGAGCAGCACAGCGACAGTGCACTGGTCTTCGGGTTGATGAACGGCGTCGGACGCAAGGATGACCCGACCCGGCACAAGAGTCTCGCCGAGGAGAACTGGGCCAACTGTCTGTCCATGCCCAGGCTGGTCACCCTGCAGGGGGGTCGTCTGTTCCAGACGCCCACTCCCGGTCTGCCCGATGTCATCCCCGGGACCACCGCAGCACGGATGTTCACCGCCATACTCGATGCCGGCAAGGGTTCAGTCAGTATCGATGTCCTCGACGGCTCCGGCGAGCCGGCGGTGACGGTCAGCCATCACGGAGACCGGGTCACCCTGGATCGCTCCATGAACGCTTCGCACCGTGGTGATCCGGTCGCCTCCGGTCCCCTCGCGGAGGCGGACACCGATTCCCTGACCGTCATCGTCGACGGCTCCACGGTGGAGGTCTTCGTGGACGGTGGTGTCGCGGCTCTCGCGAGCCGGGTCTACTTCACCTACGGTTGCGGCGGTTTCACCGTCCGCACCGAGGGCGGGGCGAGTGTTCTCCGGACGATGAATCTGGGCCCGCTCCCCCACGATTCCACGGGACTCGGTGATGTCAGGGACGGATTCGATCCGGACGCGGTGGATCGCTGACGGGTCCCGCACCACGACGGCGAAGGGCGGAACCCACCCGATCGGGTCCCGCCCTTCGCCGTGTCTCCTCCGGAATCAGCGGACCTGGAGTCGGGTCACCGTCGCCCGTGCCGTGAGACTCATGTGGTCCGGGAGTCTGGCCGCACGCTCCGCCAGCAGGTCAGCCGGGATGTGCTGAGCGGACGGACTCATTCCGGTCTGCGTGGCGATCGACTCCTGATCGAGCCGCATCGTGAACTCAACGAGTTCCGGTTCCCCCACCGGCTCGAACCAGTCGGAGGACTGCTCGACGACCTGACGTGCCTCCCCCTCGGGGACGTCGAGGATCCCCAGCGGTTCGCGGAGCTCCGTGAGGTGCCCGGCTTCCGCGGTGAGCACGACAACCTGTCCGCCGGGTTTGAGGACCCGGGCGAACTCCTCGGGGTTCGAGGGGGCGAACACGACCGTCACGACATCGACCGAGGAATCGCGCAGCGGCAACCGCCGCCGGGCGTCCGCCACGACGGCTCCGACCCGGGGATGACAGGCGGTGAGGCGTTCGGCGGCTGGTACGGAAAGATCGATCCCGACCCCCCGGGCACCTTCGACATCGTCGAGCGTATGGGAGAGGTAGTATCCGGTGCCCGCGCCGATCTCGCAGATCACCGGGTGGGCGTCATCGTCGACACCGGCGTCATCGAGTGCGAGCTGAACCGCTCCGGTGACCGCCTCGACGAAAGGGGCGTAGTGCCCCCTGGAGAGGAAGGTCTCTCGGGCCGTGACCATGTCGTCATCGTCCGCGCGGTCCTCATGGACCTCGTCGACGGTCAGTGTCGCGTAACCGGAACCCGCGATGCCGTAGTGGCGACCCGAGCCACCGTCAAGTCGGGAGTTGTCACTGTCGAGGCTCAGAGGACTCCCATCCACCGGATCCGCCAGGACATCGGAGATATCTGTGAGCACGTCGGGAAAACTCCTTACCGTTGGTGAATGGAACAGCTGACCGACAGCGGCGACGACCCGGTTCCGGGGCGCAGCGACCGGTCAGCGCGGTTCATGATACCCGCATGATCGTTCCGGGTAGCGAACGAGCCTGTGCGGTGCCGGGTCCCGTCGAAGGTGACCGGAACCGGGTGACAGAAAAAAGGGGACCGCCCGGGACGTGTGCCGGAGCGGTCCGAGTGGGCGGGTCGGTCCTCAGCCCGCGGCCTCGACGAGAAGGGCACCCAGTTCGGCCGCCTCCTCCTTGTTGAGTTCAACCACGAGACGTCCACCACCGTCCGTGGGAATACGCATGACAATCTTGCGTCCCTCTTCAGCCGCTTCCATCGGACCGTTGCCTGTCCGGGGCTTCATAGCTGCCATTACGTCCAGCTCCTTCACAAACTTGTGTTTTAAGAAGTATCGGTTACCAGCCTAGTCTTTTTTCGGCTCACCGGGCTGCCTGCAACGGGGACGGCACGGAATCAGTCGGCCGACGCGTGCTCTCGGTCGAGTTGTGCGCGGAGGCGGGCGATCTTCGCTTCGTAGGCCGCGACGACCCGGTCCACCTCGTCCATCCGGTACCCGCGCAGCACCGTCCGGAACCGGATGTCGTCCACCCGGCCCTCACGGACCGCAGCTTCATTGTGCGTGCCCACGTCAGGTATCTGCTCCTCGAACGGGGGGAGCGTCTCACCACGGCCGAACAACAGGCCGAACACGACGGTGAACAGGACGATGAGGGCCAGCAGAATGCAGATGTAGATGATCCAGGTCAACACAGGGATAGCTCCTCGGGGGCAGGCCGCTCGTCGCGGTGGCAGTCACTTGCTTCAACCCCGACAAGGCTACCCGTCGGTGGCTGCGGGGTACAGCGCGGACAGGGGAGGACGCTCCGGGATGGTGCACCCGCCCGGGATCCGGACACCGTTGCGCGACAGAATCGTGGCCGCCACCGCGTCGGCGACGGGCTCGAGCTCCCGTGTGGGCTTGTTGCGGTGGCGACGAACGCCGAGATCGACGGAGGTGACGGCGCCGGCCCCGAACCTGGCCGCGACATCGAGGAGGAGAGCTGACTCGACCCCCCACCCCGTGACGAAGGGGAGATCGAGTGCGGTGGCACGCCTGATCCCGTACTCCCCGGTCAACGGCTGCCGGATATGGGAGAGTTCCGGGTTGAGCGCACGCAGCAACGGTAGCGCGGTGAGCCGGGTGACCCGACCGCCGCCGTCGGAATCATCTCCGAGCGGGCGGCGGTGATCCCCCTTGACGAGCTGCACCCCGGGGTCGCTGAAGGGCGCGACCAACGCGTGGACCATCCCCGGTGCGGGATCCGTGAGATCCGCGTCGACGAACACGACCACCGACCCGCGGGCGGCGGCGACGCCACGCCAGAGAACCTCCCCCTTCCCCGGGAGCACCGGAATCCCCGGGAGCACCTCCTCGCGGGTGAGCACCCGCGCACCCGCCGCGCGGGCGCGCGCCGCGGTCCGGTCTCCTGATCCGGAATCGATCACGAGGACCTCGCCCGGCCCGTCAGCCAGCACGGACTTCACGACCCCGGCGACCGTGCCCTCCTCGTCGAGTGCCGGGATCACCACGCTGACGTCCCGCGGTGTGGGCCCCGCGTTCACGCGAGACCCCGGATCACGGTGGACGGCCGGACCGTGCCGCGGATCGCCGCGGTCATGCGGAGCACGTCGACGGTGTCGCCGACCTCGTGAACCCGGAACGCCGCGACCCCACGGGCTGCGGCCCAGGCCGTGGCCGCGAGGGTCCCGGCGACGCGACGTTCCAGAGGGCGGCCGACGGTCTCCCCGATGAAGTCCTTGTTGGACAGCGCCATGAGGACGGGCCATCCGGTCGCGACCAGCTCATCGACGCGCCGCAGCAGCTCGAGCCCGTGAAAGGTGTTCTTCCCGAAGTCGTGCGTGGGATCGATGAGGATCAGGTCCTCGGGGACGCCGCACGCCACCGCGCGCTCCGCGAGGGCGGTGGTCTCGGCGATCACCGATGCGACGACGTCGTCGTAGTGGACGCGGTGGGGCCGGGTCCGGGGAGTCGCTCCCCCGGTGTGCGAACAGACGTAGCCGGCACGGTGGGCGCCGGCCACCTCGACCAGCTCCGGATCGTGCCCCGCCCAGGTGTCGTTGACCAGGCGGGCACCCGCGCTGATCGCGGCTTCCGCGACACCGGAGCGCCAGGTGTCGACGGAGACCGTCACCCCGGGGTGCCGCCGCGCGGCGGCGGAGATGAGCGGAACGACACGCTCGATCTCCTCGTTCTCACCGACGTGTTCCCCGGGTCCGGCCTTGACGCCACCGATGTCGATGATGCCCGCACCTGCGGCGACGGCGGCGTCGGTGCGTTCCAGGGCGTCCTCGAGCGCGAAGGTGGCTCCCCGGTCGTAGAAGGAGTCCGGCGTCCGGTTGATGATGGCCATGACGACGGGCAGACCGTCATCTCCCCCGTACCCGGACCCCGGCCGACGCGCGGGACTAGGCCCGGGCGTCGGCGGCCGCATCGCGGGCTGCCCTTTCGTCGGCTTCCCTGGCCATTCCCCGATGGACCGCGCAGATGTGGGCCACCGCCTCTTCCGGGGAATCGGTCACCATGACCAGCTTCGTGTCCTCGGGGGCGATCATGCCGTTTGCCAGCAGCTGCTCCCGGATCCAGTCGACGAGCCCGGACCAGAAGGAGGTGCCGAGCAGGACGATCGGGTAGTTGGTGATCTTGCCCGTCTGCACGAGGCAGAGCGCCTCGAAGAGCTCGTCGAGGGTACCGAAGCCGCCGGGCAGGCAGACGAAGGCCTGGCTGTACTTGAGGAACATCGTCTTGCGGACGAAGAAGTACCGGAAGTGGAGGCCGAGATCGATGTAGGGGTTGAGCCGCTCCTCGTGGGGGAGTTCGATCCCGAGGCCGACGCTCATACCGCCGCCCTCGGTCGCACCCCGGTTCCCGGCCTCCATCAGGCCGGGACCTCCGCCGGTGATCACTGCGTAGTCGGCCGCCACGAGGCGTTCGCCGAGTTCCCTGCCGAGCGCGTAGTACTCCGTGTCCTCCCCCTGCCGGGCGGAACCGAAGACCGTGACGGCCGGGGGCATCTCCGCCAGGGCCCCGAATCCGTTGACGAATTCGCTCTGGATGCGCAGCACCCGCCAGGGATCCTCGTGCAGCCAGTCGGTCGATTTCTGGGTGTCCAGCAGGCGCTGATCCGTGGTGGATTCCTGGGTTCCGCCGTGCCGTACCAGCACGGGACCGCGCATGTAGCGGTTCTGGTCCGTGGTGTTCTCGCTCATCGGTGTCCTTCGCGGTTGTCGTCGGGGTGTCGCCTGCCGGGATACTGCACCACGAGAGTAGCGGCTCCCGCCGGAACGGGTGCCGTGCCCCACGGACGCGGCGGCGTATCCGGTCGTGTCGGCGCCGCACCGACCGGTGTCATCAGTGGCGCAGGTAGGCCAGGAGGGTCTCGGAGACGTCGGTGATCATGTGCACCGGACACTGTTCATCGCGCTTGTGGCAGAAGGAGGGGTCCCCGGGGCCGAAATTGACGGCCGGGATACCGAGCTCAGCGAAGCGGGCGACGTCGGTCCACCCGAACTTCGCCCGGAATTCTCCCCCGGTCGCCTCGACGAGTTCCGCCGCCGCGGGCTGACCGAGCCCCGGGAGGGCTCCCGGGGAGATGTCGTCGGCGGCGACGGTGAAACGGTCGTCGCCCCGGATTCCGAGGACTTCGTGCAGGTGCTCCATCGCCTCGTCGGCCGTCTTGTCCGGTGCGAACCGGTAGTTGACGTAGAGCTCTGCCTCATCCGGGATCGTGTTGGTGGCCACGAAGGACTCGCAGCGCACGATGTTGATGCCTTCGCGGTACGTGCAGCCGTCGATGTGGACCTCGTCGGGCGTGTACTGCGCGACGCGGCCGATCACGGGCGCGAGCAGGTGCATGGCGTTGCGGCCGAGCCAGGCGCGCGCGGAGTGCGCACGGACACCGTGTGCGGTGATCTTCAGCCGGATGGAACCCTGGCAACCGGCCTCGATGACCGAACCGGACGGCTCCCCGAGAATCGCCACGTCCCCGGTGAGCCACTCCGGATGATCCTTCGCCAGGTGCGTCAGTCCGTTGAATTCGGCGGCTATCTCCTCGCACTCGTAACAGATGAGGGTGAGATCACGGGAGAGATCGGGGCTTCCGGCGAGCCGCGCGAAGGCGTTGAGGAACACCGCATCGCCGCTCTTCATGTCGACGGTCCCGCAACCGAAGAGGGTGTCGCGTCCCTCGGCATCGGTGCCGCGCGTCGAGGGGACGTTCTCGGCCACCGGGACGGTGTCGATGTGCCCGGCGAGGATGACGCGTTCCGGTAGTCCTCGGCGGGTGCGGGCCAGCACGTTGTTGCGGTGACGGAGGACCTCTATCCGGGTGCCCTCCGCGAGTTCCCTGAGCGCGGCCTCGATGGCGTCGGCGATCGCGTCCTCGTGGTGCGAGGGGCTGGCTATGTCGACCAGCTGCGCTGTCAGGTCGACGGGGTCGGCGGTGAGGTCCAGTCTGATGTCGGTCACGCAACCACCCTAGCGTCCGTGCCCACTCCCCCACCGTGAATATGGGAGCCGACGCCACGTTCGGGGTGATCCTGTCAGACAGCATGTCCGATGTCCGTGGATGAGCCGCTAAACTGGGAGCGATGATTACTTCGGGAGCAAGCGCAGTCGGTATCGCCAACATCGCCATGGACGGCACGGTTCTGGACACCTGGTACCCGCAACCGGAACTCACGACCGGGCCCGTGGTCGGTGCCGGCACGATCCGGTTGGGTGCGGCGAAACTGAGCCGGAAGCTCCTGTCACTGGTCAGACTGGACGAGGACCGGATGGTCGAACAGGTGGCGGTCCGCACGACCATCCCCGACCTGTCTGCACCCCCGATCGACGCACACGACGTCTACCTGCGGCTGCACCTTCTGAGTCACCGCATGATCCGACCCCACGACACCAACCTCGAGGGGCTCGAGTCACTCCTCGCCACGGTGGTGTGGACGAACAAGGGTCCGTGTCTGCCGAAGAACTTCGAGTTCGTGCGCACCTCACTCCGGTCCCGGGGGCTGATCCACGTCTACGCCATCGACATCCTCCCCCGGATGGTGGACTACGTGGTGCCGACCGGTGTTCGGATCGCCGAGGCCGAGCGCGTGCGTCTGGGGGCGCATCTCGCGGAGGGAACCCGGGTGCTGCGGGAGGGCTTCGTGTCCTACAACTCCGGTTCGGTGGGGCCGGCCCACATCGAGGGGCTCATGTCCGAGGGAACCGTCATCGGGGCGGGGACCCACATCGGGTTGTCCGCCACCGTGCTCACCGACGACGCGAGCGGTGCCGACACCCCGCACCCCGTCCGGATCGGCGACAACTGCCGCATCGGGGTGGGCGCGGGGGTCATCGGGATCGATCTCGGTGACGACTGCATCATCGGCAACAACGTCGTCATCGACCGGACCACGACCCTCCGGTTCCCGGACAACGGTGACACGGGTCCAGCGACACAACTCAGCGGCCAGTCAGGGTGGTGCATCGATCACGAGCCCGGATCCCCGGAACCGGTCGCCCGACGCCGCTGATCCTCTCCCGGTCACCGGTCCGGACCTCACGCGATTTCACCGACCCCCGACATCGCACGGGGGTCGGTGAACGGAACAAACCACCCCCGTTAACCACATTGCCGGTCATCTCCCACAGGCCGACCGCTCCGTTCGCCGCTCGGCGTATGCGCACCGTACAGCCCCGTACACCGGCGACCACCCCGTGGGATGAGGGCCTGACGGGACCGGGCCACACAGCTCCCCCGGCACTGCCGGGGGTTTTAAGCGTTTACACAGGGGAACCAACGGTTATTGTTTATCCATGACTATCACTGAGAACTCCGGGACCGAACTCGGCTCCGGGCTGAAGACACGACATCTGACCATGATGGGGTTGGGATCCGCAATTGGCGCGGGACTCTTCCTCGGCACCGGTGTGGGTATCCAGATCGCGGGCCCCGCCGTCCTCCTCGCCTACATCTTCGCGGGCATCCTGGTGGTGTTCGTGATGCAGATGCTCGGGGAGATGGCGGCGGCCCGTCCGGCGTCCGGTTCCTTCTCCAATTACGCGGAGATGGCACTCGGACACTGGGCCGGTTTCTCCACCGGCTGGCTGTACTGGTATCTGCTCGTGATGGTGATGGGCGCGGAGATGACCGGTGCCGCCGGGATCATGTCGCAGTGGTTCGGGGTCGCCCCCTGGATCCCGGCTCTCGTCTGCGTCGTCATCTTCGCGGTGATCAACCTCTGGAAGGTCTCCGGATTCGGTGAATTCGAGTTCTGGTTCGCCTTCATCAAGGTCGCGGTCATCATCATCTTCCTCATCATCGGTGCGCTGCTCATCTTCGGTCTCATGCCGGGTACGGACCCGGTCGGCTTCAGCAACTTCATCGGGGATCACGGGTTCATGCCGAACGGCGTGCCCGGTGTCGCAGCCGGCCTCCTCGCCGTGGCGTTCGCCTTCGGTGGCATCGAGATCGTCACCATCGCCGCCGCGGAGTCCGATAACCCGGCGAAGAACATCGCCACCGCCGTCCGCTCCGTCATCTGGCGCATCGTGGTGTTCTACCTCGGCGCCGTGCTCGTGATCACCTTCCTCCTCCCCTACGACGAGATCAGCGGTGCGGACTCGGCCGCGGAGTCCCCGTTCACCCGGGTCCTCGAGATGGCGCACGTCCCGGGCATCGTCGGGATCATGGAGCTCGTCATCGTCCTGGCGTTGTTGAGTGCATTCAACGCCCAGATCTACGGCACCTCCCGTTTCGCCCACTCCCTCGCAACGCGGGGTAACGCCCCGCGACTCCTCGGCCGGACAATCCGTGACGGGGTCCCGATGAACGCCGTGCTGCTCAGTATGTTCTTCGCGTTCGTCTCCGTCGCCCTGCAGTACTGGAACCCGGCGGGTCTCCTCGAGTTCCTGTTCAACGCAGTGGGCGGCTCACTGCTTCTCATCTGGGGCTTCACCATCGTCAGTTATCTCCGCCTGCACCCGGAGCTGGAACGAAACAACGAGATCTCGGTCCGGATGTGGGGCTTCCCGTGGCTCGGCTGGATCACCCTCGCAATGCTCATCGTCCTCACCATGCTGATGCTTTCCGATCCCGCGGCCAGGTACCAGGTCCTCTCGGTGATCATCGTGTTCGGTGTACTCGTCGGACTCTCGTTCCTCGCACCGGGGGCGAAGACCGCGAAGGCTGCCGAGGCCGCCCGTTCCCATGAACTGAAGTGACAACCGGGGGAAGTTCCCCCTCTCGACGGCCGTCGCATCCACCGGTGGGTGGATCCGGCGGCCGTCGCCGTTTCCGGTAGGTTGGAGGCCATGACTGCAGCAACAGCAACCGGACTCGCGACCATCCAACCCGACGGAACCGTTCTCGACTGCTGGTTCCCGGCCCCCGAACTCACGGACACGGACCAGACCTCCGGAACCACCCGCCTCGAGGCCGGCGACCTGCCCGAACACCTGGCCCCCCTCGCCGGCACCGACGAGGACCGTGGAGTTGAGCGGGTGGGTGTCCGGACCGTCATCGCGGATCTGGATGACGCCCCCACCGACGCCTTCGACGTCTATCTGCGGCTCCACCTGCTGTCCACCCGCAGGGTCCGTCCCCACGGTCTCAACATGGACGGTGTCTTCGGGCTGTTGACCAATGTCGTCTGGACGAACTTCGGGCCCTGCCCGGTCGCCGATTTCGAGATCACCCGGGCGAAGCTCTCCCGCCGCGGCAAGGTCACGGTCCACCTGGTGGACAAGTTCCCCCGGATGATCGACTACGTCGTCCCGACCGGCGTCCGAATCGGCGACGCCGACCGTGTCCGGATGGGCGCCCACCTCGCGGAGGGGACCACCGTCATGCACGAGGGCTTCGTCAACTTCAACGCCGGCACCCTGGGCTCCTCCATGGTCGAAGGCAGGATCTCCGCGGGCGTCGTCGTCGGCGACGGCACTGACATCGGCGGTGGCGCGTCGATCATGGGCACGCTCTCCGGTGGCGGCAAGCAGGTCATCTCCCTGGGGGAACGCTGCCTGCTGGGAGCGAACGCAGGGTGCGGCATCTCGCTCGGCGATGACTGTGTCATCGAGGCCGGTCTCTACGTCACCGCCGGCACGAAGGTGAGGGTCCTGGGCGATGTCGCGACCGCCGTCGGAGTGTCCGACGGGGATTCGGTCAAGGCCGTCGATCTGTCGGGCGCCTCCAACATCCTGTACCGCCGGAATTCACTCACCGGCGCCGTCGAGGCCACCGCATGGGGCTCGGCACGGGTCGAGCTGAACGCAGACCTGCACGCGAACTAGCTCGATCCCCGTCCTGCACGGGGCCCGGCGGTTTTACCGCCGGGCCCCGTGTGCACCGGTGAGCGGACACGCTGATCCGCAACGGTGCCACGTACCCGAGGATCCACGACGACAAGGACCGGAACATGCCCTGGATCATCTCCCCACCCACGCTCACCGGCCGAATCGTCACCCTGTCCCCGCTGCAGGCGGACGATGCCACGGAGCTCTCGGAGGCCGTCCGCGACGGTGCTCTGCACCGCGAATGGTGGACCTCCACACCGTCGCCCGAGGGCATGTCCACGGACATCGGGGGCAAGCTGGCACGGGCCACCGACGGAACCATGGTGCCGTTCATCATCCGCGCAGCGAACGACGGCAGGGCGCTCGGCGTTACCTGCTACTACGATCTGGAGCCCTCGGTGCCCCGGCTGGAGATCGGGTACACCTGGCTCCGTGCCTCGGCGCAGGGAACCGGCGCCAATCCGGAGGCCAAACTCCTGCTGCTGGGCCACGCGTTCGAGGAGCTGCACTGCGCGCGGGTGGGTATCCGGACGAAGTTCTCCAACACCGGCTCCCGGGCCGCCATCGAACGCCTCGGGCTCAGACGTGACGGGATCCTCCGCTCGCACGCGCGGCTCCGCAACGGGACCCTCGATGATGCCGTCCTCTACTCGGCGCTGGCGCATGAGTGGCCGGCGCTCCGGTCGGCCCTCGGGGACCGAGTCGAACGCCACGCCTCGAATTGAGAATGCCGGGCCGGTGTCCGCCGGGAACCGTCAGGCGCGTAACTTGTTCTGCGGAACCCTTTTTCCCAGCCGACACGCAGCAGGAGACATGAGCGCCGTGACCGCAACCAGAACCAACCTAGGATCCGGGCTCAAGGTCCGCCACCTGACCATGATGGGCCTCGGATCGACCATCGGAGCAGGGCTCTTCCTCGGCACCGGCGTCGGGATCCGGGCGGCGGGCCCGGCCGTGCTGCTGGCCTACATCGCCGCCGGGGCGATCGCCGTGATGGTGATGCGGATGCTCGGCGAGATGGGCTCCGTGGTTCCGGCCTCCGGCTCCTTCTCCGAGTACGCGGAGCTGGGCATCGGCCGGTGGGCGGGGTTCACGCAGGGCTGGATCTACTGGCTCGCCACCGTCGCGGTCCTCGGCGCCGAGATGACCGGGGCCGCGGCGATCATCGGTTCCTGGTTGTCGATCCCGCAGTGGGTCCCGGCGCTGGTGTTCGTCGTCTTCTTCGGGGTGGTCAATCTCCTGCGTGTCCGGGCCTTCGGTGAGTTCGAGTTCTGGTTCGCGCTGATCAAGGTGCTCGCGCTCGCCGGATTCCTGGTCATCGGGTTCCTCCTCATCTTCGGTCTGCTCCCGGCACACCCGTACATCGGGTCGTCGGTGTTCACGGCGGACGGGTTCATGCCGAACGGACTGGGCGGAGTCGCCGCGGGCATGCTCGCCGTGGCCTTCGCCTTCGGCGGCATCGAGGTGGTCGCCATCGCGGCGGCCGAGTCCGAGGACCCCGGCCGATCACTGGTCAACGCGGTGCGTACGACGATCACGAGGATCAGCGTGTTCTATCTGGGCAGTGTCCTGGTGATCACCTTCCTCCTGCCCTACTCCACTCTCGGGGCGGCCGACACCGCGGCGGACAGCCCGTTCGCCCTCGTTCTGGGGCTCGCCGGAATACCCGGGGTCGTGGGGCTGATGGAGACGCTGATCGTGCTCGCACTGCTCTCCGCGTTCAACGCCCAGCTGTTCGCCTCCTCACGGATGATGTTCTCGTTGGCCCAGCGCGGTGACGCTCCGGCGATCTTCTCCCGGGTGAATGCCAGAAAGGTCCCTGTCCCGGCCATCATCCTGTCAATCGTCCTCGCCACCGTGATGGTGGTGCTGAATTTCGCGGACACGGGTTGGCTGCTCGGTTTCATGCTCAATGCGGCGGGCGGTTCCCTGCTCATCGTCTGGGGGTTCATCACCGTTTCCGAGCTGAAACTCCGGCGCCGACTGGAGCGGGTGTCGGAGCTGCCGATCCGGATGTGGGCCTGGCCCGTATGCACGTGGGCGACCCTCGCCGTGCTCGTCGCCCTCGGACTGCTGATGCTCGCTGACGCCGGCGCACGCATCCAGCTGATGTCCGGTGCGGGCATGTTCCTCCTGCTGTTCATCGCGGCTCTGGTCAATTCGCGCATTCGTGGCGTCAGTCCGTGGCAGAAGGGGCTCCTGCCCGGTGAGAACCGCGGACTGCGGTAGGTCCACGACCCCATCTCGCAGACCGTAACCGTCCGTCCCTCCACTCCCCGTACTGGGGACGGGGGACGGACCCTCTGATTCACCCTTGTGCACCGTGCCCCGCCGGTGAGTACAGTTACCTTGACCGAAAAGTAAGTATTCTTTACATTATGCCTATGGATTCGGACACGACAGACAATCTGGTGCGCAAACTCCGCCGGTGGACGGAGCTGTCCCAGGCTGAGCTCGCGGAGCGGGTCGGCGTCACCAGGCAGACGATCGCGAACATCGAGAAGGGCAACTACTCCCCGTCCGTCCATCTGGCCCTGGCGATCTGCCGCGAGCTGGGTGCGACCGTCGAGCAGGTCTTCGGCTCCGAGCAGAACACGGCCTCCCCCACCATCACCCACGAAAGGAACCGACGATGACCGTCACCCGACATCTGGACGAGGTGATCCGCTGGTCGGAGAACCAGTTCGAGGACGAGTTCCAGATCCGGACGTTCCACCGCTCGCAGACCCTGGGACGAATACTCTGCGCTCAGCTGTCCGTACTCACGGCCGGTATTCTCGCCTGGGTCCTCCCACCCGGATACGCGCTGTTGTCCTTCCTCGCAGTACTCCCCTCCGTCGGCTCCGGGCTGATCGCCGACGCATGGTTGACCGGTCGGGTACCCCGCCCCGCACCGCCCCGGGTACCGGCATGGGCGCTGGTGCTGACGGGAGTTCTCACCGCGTTCTGGTTGGCCGGGATCTGGCGGAACGGCCCGGCCTGGGGCGCGGCCTGGCACCACGGACTGATCGTCGGCGCATGCGGCGGGCTCATCGCGATGTTCATCGCGGGACCCGGGTTGATCCGCCGCGCCCGTCTGCGGGACATCCGGCGAATCGATGCGCGACTGGGATCCGACTGATCAGGACTCCGGGACGACGGGGTCCCGGACGACGACGCGACTCGAGCGGAACGTCCAGAACTTGTTGATGACGAAGTTCACCGGCATCGCCACCATGATCGAGATCAACGTCGCCCAGTAGAACCGGGTCCGGATCCCGGACGAATCGTCGAAGATGTGCGCCGGAAGGGTGAACGGTGATTCCGGATTCATCAGGGCCGTCACCACGACCAGACTCACCACGAGTGCGGCCAGGCCCGTGAGCAGGAACGGCACGAACTCGCGGAACCAGCTCAGATGCGTGGACGAGCGGAACGTCCAGGACCTGTTGAGCTGGAAGTTCCACACGTTGGCGACGAGGAAGGCGATCGTCAGGAACACATGGTACCAACGGATGTTGTAGTCGGATCCGAGCAGATTCAGGAAGGGGTCGTGCTCCGTGATCCCGCTCGACCACCAGGCGATCTTCTTGCTCGCGGCGACGGCGATGAGGTTGACGATGACCCCCGAACCACCGACGATCCCGAACTTGATGAACTGTCGGAGACTGTTGGCGTAGCGGCCGGCGGTTGACGTCATGGTGTGCTCGGGTGTCCTTATCGATCCAGTGCAACGGGAGGGGCACGTTGTCCGTCCATCGGCACGGCCCGGGGCGCCTCAGATCGCGGGGTGCCCACCAGATAGAACATTCTACTTCGACGGACCCGCCTGTTCCGCATTCAGAGGTCTGAGACCCACACCCGAGTGGCGATCATCACCGCCGGTACGGTTCACGGACGTCGCCCACTCCGCCACCGCCGGGGTCGTCCGTCGACCGGATCAGTCAACTCCAGGCGGGTGGCGACCAACCCCAGAGGCCCGGTGAAGTCCCGGAGATCCAGCCCCGCGTCGACGGGATAGGTGTCGTCGCCGACGATCGGGCACCCCAGGTGGGCGAGCAGCACCCGCAGCTGATGGGTGTGCCCCGTGGCGGGTTGCAGCTCGACCGTCCGGTCTCCGGTCCGGCGGACCCGGGTGCGGGTCGGGGTACCCCCGCATGTGACCCGCACCTCCCGCTCTCCGGCGACCTTCCGCATCGGCAGGTCGACAGTGGTCCACGAGTCCCCCACCGGTGGTTCCGCCGTCACCCGGGCCCGGTAGGTCTTGGTCACCTGACGGCGCTGGAAGAGTTTCTGGTAGGCGGCCCGGGTTCCCGGATCCGCCGAACAGAAGAGGACGCCCGCGGTCAGCCGGTCCAGGCGGTGCAGGGGGACGATGTCGGGGTTGTCCAGTTCCACCCTCAGCCGTGTCTGGACGGTCTCCCGGACGATCCGCCCGTTCGTCGTGGCGGGCAGGAAATGGGGTTTGTCCACGACCACGTACCGCTCCGAGACCTCGAGCAGGTCATGGGTGAAGGGGATCGGCGGCTCGGGCGGGACCACCGGGGCGAACCAGGCGGGCACCGGGCCTTCGAGGACCGTGCCCGCGGGAATCGTCTCACCGAACCGGAACGGTGAATCGCCCGCGTCACCGGCCACGTAGGTACGGTCATCCGGCACGACGCCGCGCAGGACGACCCGGCGCGGGGAGATGCCGTCGACGACCGGAAGGGGACGACGGCTCACGCCAGTCGCGCCACCGCGGCGTCGATCCGCTCGTCCGTGCCCGTCAGCGCCATCCGGACGTGGCTCGCCCCCCTGGGGCCGTAGAAGTCGCCCGGGGCGACGAGGATGCCGCGTTCGGCGAACCAGTCAAGGGTGCTCCGGCAGTTCTCGCCGCGGGTGGCCCAGAGGTAGAGCCCGGCCTCCGAGTTGTCGACGGTGAAGCCGGCGCCCGTCAGGGCGGCGAGAAGCTTGTCCCGGCGCGCCCGGTACCGCTCCTTCTGCTCCGCTTCCTGCGCATCATCATCGAGTGCGGCGACCATCGCGGACTGAATCGGGCCCGGCATCATGAGACCGCAGTGCTTGCGCACCTCGAGCAGCTGACCGATCAATCCCTCATCGCCCGCGAGCACCCCGGCGCGGTAACTGGCCATGTTCGAGGACTTGGACAGGGAGTGGATCGCGATGAGGCCGGTGTGGTCACCCCCGCAGACCCGTTCGTCGAGGATGGACAGGGGCGGGTTCCCGTCATCCCAGCCCAGGCCGATGTAGCACTCGTCGCTGCAGAGGATCACTCCGCGTTCCCGCGCCCAGCCGACGACCTTACGCAGGTGCTCGATGCCGAGTACCTTGCCCGTCGGATTCGAGGGCGAATTGATGAACATCATCGTCGGCGTCGCCGGACCGATCTGGGTCAGTGAGTCCGCCCGCTGGGCGCGGGCACCGGACATGAGCGCGGCCACCTCGTAGGTGGGGTACGCGACCTCCGGGATGATGACCGTGTGTCCCGCGCCGACGCCGAGCAGCATCGGAAGCAGCGCGATGGCCTCCTTGGTGCCGATGACCGGCAGGACGCACTCCGGTGTCAGTCCCGTCATGTTGTAGCGACGGGTGAGTCCCTCCACCAGTGCCCGATTCAGCTCCGGGGTGCCGGTCGTCTGCGGATATCCCGGCTCGGCGGCTGCAGCGGCGAGGGCGGCACGGACCGGTTCCGCGACCTCGTCGACCGGGGTTCCGACGGAGAGGTTGACGATGCCGTCCTCGTGCTGCGCCGCCTTCCTCTTCACGTCGGCGATGGTGTCCCACGGAAAGTCGGGCAGGGCGTTACCGGGAGGGGTGCGGGTGAGAGATGCCATACCACTGTTTATACCCGTCCGCGGACAGACGACGGCCCGGCGGGTCACCGTGGATCCCGCCGGGCCGTCCCCCGCCGCACTCAGGCCTGCGGGGGCAGCTTGTCCACCAGTGGCGGATCGAAGTCCTGCTGTCCGAGGCGGGCGGCGCCACCGGGCGAACCGAGATCGTCGAAGAAGGCGGCGTTCGCGTCGGTGTAGTCGATCCACTCGTCCGGGACGTCATCCTCGTAGAAGATCGCCTCGGTCGGGCACACGGGCTCGCAGGCACCACAGTCGACGCACTCGTCGGGGTGGATGTACAGCGAGCGCTTTCCCTCGTAGATGCAGTCGACAGGGCATTCTTCGACACATGCCTTGTCCATGACGTCGACGCAGGGCTGCGCAATTACGTAGGTCATCGTGGTTCGGTTGCTCCAGGTGGAAACGGTTCGGGTGGTCGGACGACAGGGGCTGGTCCGTCGCCGGACCCCATTGTGTCACTTCCCCCGTATCAACGGCCAACCGCCACCGGCGGTCCCGGCCACGAGTAGCAGCGCCCCGCGCAATGTCTGGGCGACGATGATGTCCCCTGTCACCTCCGGCCAGATGAGCAGGGCGAGGTATCCGAGCAGCCAGACGCCCAGTGGGATCCCCGCGACGAGGCGGTTCTCCGTCCACAGCAGGGCCGTCCGGGACAGGACGAGGGTGAACCCGAAGGCGATCAGGATGGTGAATGGAAAAGCGACGGTCTGTCCCGTCGGCACCGTGATCCGGGCTCCGACGTACACCACCTCGAGAAGCACGGACAGCAGAGCACCGACGGAGAGCCACGCCAGTCCCACGACCTTCTCCCCCGTCGTGTGCTCGCGGTAGATGTAGCGATCTGATGGAGCATCGATGGTCACGGGAACTCCAGTCCAGCCACCGGATCCGACCCGCCGTCCAGCGGGATGCCCCACCCGACCCGGTAACACTCGTTCCGCAGCAGCGGCTGCGCGATGAGGTTGCTCAACGCGAACACGTGGGGTGCCGCCCCAGGATCGTCGACGGCGGCGAAGGCCGCCACCGGATTGACGCGGCTGACCGAGCCGTCGGCGAACCAGATCTGCGTGGCGTGCGCCGCCATCGCCGCCTTCTTCGCCGCCAGGGAACCGTCGTCCAGGGTGATGGTGAGGTCGTGACCCTCGACGGAGGCGAGCTCGCCCGGCTCCGCCCGGCGCCACCCGTCGGGGATCCGGGAGATGGCGTCGAGTCCCGCACGCTGATCAGCGCGCCCGGTCACCGCCCAGAGGATGCGCTGCGGAGCCCGGTCCTCGGGCTCCCGCGCCACCAGTTCCGCGACCGCGGCGTGCGTGATCTCGTGCGCACGGACGTGATCGGGGTGCCCGTAACCACCGTCGGGCCCGTAGGTGACCACCAGCTGCGGGCGGATGTCGCGGAACACGCTGACGAGCTGTTCGACCGATCGTTCACCGGAGTTGGTGAATGCCCGGGGGTGCCGGTTCGCGGGATCGCCGGCCATACCCGAGTCGCGCCAGCATCCGGCGCCCCCTAGGTGAATGCCCGACGCCCCGAGATGCACGAGCGACTCCGTGAGTTCCGCGATCCGGAATCCACCGAGCTGGTCCGCGACATCCGCGACGAGTCCCTGGTAGGGATCTCCGATGACCTCACCCTGTTCGCCGAGCGTGCAGGTGATGACGGTGACGTCGGCGCCCCGGCGGGCGAGGTGGGCGAGCAGCCCGCCGGTCCAGATCGCCTCGTCATCCGGGTGCGCGTGCACCGCGCACACCGTCAGACCCGTGAGGTCGTGTCCACTCATCTACTGCTCCTCCACGGCGGTCCATCCGGCGGCGGTCGACAGTAGGCTGGTCGTCCGCTCCGGATGCCCGGACCATTCTTCGATATCGGTGTCCGGCACCACGATACCGGGTCCCCGGACGATGATGCGGGTCTCCGCGAGGAGCGGGACGGTGAGCATCTCCCGCTCCTCGACCCGGCGCAGCTCGGGCAGTACCGCATCGAGGGTCTCCTCACCGGCCAGCACCGACATCAGCGTACCGTCCAGGGTCCTGGAGCAGATGCCCGAGAGATTCCCGGTCCTGATCACCGGGCGTTTCCGGGAGCGCGAGGACATCGAGGAGACGTCGCTCGCGCGATTCGCGGTGGAGGCGGTCACATCCGACGGATCGACCGCACCGGGACACAGGAACCGGTCCGCCACCGCGACGGGATCGAGCGTGCTCCGGAGTCTGCCGACAACGGCGTCGACTTCCCCGGAAGGCAGAAGATCTCCGGCGATCTCGGTGAATGGGGCGAGCACGACCTCGGCGGCGACCTCCTTCCGGGCGAGGAGATCGACGATGGTGTTCGCCGCAGCGGTCGCCGTCCGGTCGGACGGGTCCGCGGCGATGCGGAGAGGGCGGTTGCGGATCGCGGCCTCGAGGGTGGGGCCGGTGGGTCCCGCGGGTGTGGTGGAAGGCGACTCACCGGCCGGGCCGGTGGCACCCGCGTCCCCGTCCTCCGGCGACGTTCCCCGTGCGAGGGCGGACGCGAAGGCCGTCGGGTCCTCCTCCCCCAGCACACCGCCCGGAATATCGAGATCGGTGGAGCGCCCGGTGGCGAGACGGGCGACCACACCCCTGTCGATGAGTGCGGCGAACTCCCGGCGGAGGGCAGCGGTGGAGAGGATCGGTGAGGTCACCGACATGGTCAGCTCGAGGGCCGCCTCCCGCTGCCGCACGGACACCCGGGTGTCCGGCAGGAGGCTGAAGGCGTCGAATGTCGTCTCCGCAGGGGTGAGGTCGAAGTAGCTGACCTGCCCGGAGCGGAGCATCTGCACCCCCTGCTGGACGGAGCGGATCTCGCGGAACACCAGCGTCTCGGTTCTCGCCGGGTCCGATCCCCAGAAGCGGTCGTTGCGGACCAGAGTCACGATCCCCCGTTGCCGGTCCACCTGATCCACCGTGTACCGCCCACCGGCTGCCGGGATGGACTCGTCCAGGCCTCTCGTGAATCCGTCGGTGGCGTCGCGGAGGAGATGACTGGGCAGGAGGTGGTCGAACAGCCCGCTGACATCGGCGACACGGCGCCGGAAATCCACGTCCACGGTGCGGCCGCCACCGGATGTCCGGATCGCACTGATCTGCCCGTATCCGGCGGCACCGATGACGCCCGGGGTGGAGACCATCGAATCCCGGAGGTAACTGAAGTCAGCGCCGGTGATCGGGGTTCCGTCGGACCACTGCGCCGCCGGGTTCAGCTCGTAACGCACGGTCTGCGCGACCCCCGGAGTCGGCGGATCGATGAAGTCGACCGACTCCACGAGATCGGTGTTGAGTTCGTCGTTGACGTACACCCCCGGGAGGACCAGGTCTGCGAGGGCCTGGACGAAGGCCGAATCCTGGGAGATGAGGTGCGGGTTGAATCCGCCGTCGAGCGGGTCGATCCCGATGGTGATCTCCTGCGCCAGCGCGGACCCGTCCGAGGCGCCGCCGGTGTGGTCCGGGGCCTGTTGAGGTATCACCGACGGGCTCCCGGCGGCGGGCGTGGCCGGAAGGGGCGTGGGTTCGTCGGAGGAGCAGCCGGCCACCGTCATGACGAGCGTCGAGGTGAGTGCGACCGCCGTCCACCGGAGGGGTCGGGGTCGCCGGGCCGCGGAGGCACCGGTCGGGGTACGGGAAACACCCTTCA
Organism: Corynebacterium antarcticum; assembly: GCF_016595285.2. Classification (NCBI taxonomy): domain Bacteria; kingdom Bacillati; phylum Actinomycetota; class Actinomycetes; order Mycobacteriales; family Corynebacteriaceae; genus Corynebacterium; species Corynebacterium antarcticum. Next base: position 227,503 of record NZ_JAENIP020000003.1, on the reverse strand, counting down.
CCGGGATCCAACTCGAGAGAACAGACACACGTCCATCCTAGTCCGTGCGGGTTCCCGGAGGGGCCGCGCTCACGCGGACACCCCGCCGCCCGGGCATCTGTGGTGTCGCCGGGTCAGCGGGGTGTCGATCGTCCGGAGGTTCGCGTCCGGGAATTCGGGGATCAGCCCTTGTTGCGCTGCTTGTCGCGGGAGCGGGCGCGACCGCGTTCGGTGGCGTTGAGGATCGCCTTACGCACCCGGATGACCTCCGGGGTGACCTCGACGCACTCGTCCTGGCCGCAGAACTCCATGGCCTCGTCGAGGGTGAGGTTCCGGGCCTTCGCGAGCGTGACCGTGGCGTCGGCGTTGGCCGAGCGCATGTTGGTCAGCTTCTTCTCACGGGTGATGTTGATGTCCATGTCCTCGTCGCGGTTGTTCGCACCGACGACCATGCCCTCGTAAGCCTGGGTTCCGGGCTCCACGAAGAAGGAACCGCGGTCCGCCAGCTGCTGAAGGGCGTAGGCGGTGATCTGACCCGTGCGGTCGGCGACCAGGGAACCGGAGGCGCGGCCCTTGATCTCGCCGGCCCAGGGCTTATAGCCCTCGGAGTAGTGGTTCGCGATACCGGTGCCGCGGGTCTCCGTCATGAACGTGGTACGGAAACCGATCAGGCCACGGGCCGGGACGGAGAACTCCATGCGGACCCAGTCGGTGCCGGTGTTGTCCATGGACAGCATCTGTCCCTTGCGGGCGGCCAGCAGCTGGGTGATGGCACCCTGGAACTCGGCGGGAACGTCGATGACGATGTGCTCGAAGGGTTCGTGCAACTTGCCGTCGATGGTCCGGGTGACCACCTGGGGCTTGCCGACGGTGAGCTCGAAACCCTCGCGGCGCATGGTCTCGACGAGGATGGACAGCGCCATCTCGCCACGACCCTGGACCTCCCAGGCGTCGGGACGCTCGGTCGGCAGCACCTTGATGGAGACGTTGCCGATGAGCTCCTGATCGAGGCGGGCCTTGACGACACGGGCGGTGAGCTTGTCGCCGCCGCCACGGCCTGCCATCGGGGAGGTGTTGACGCCGATGGTCATCGCGATGGCGGGCTCGTCGACGGTGATCCGGGGCAGAGCGACCGGGTTCTCGGGATCGGCGAGGGTGTCACCGATCATGATCTCCTCGATACCGGAGATGGCCGCGATGTCGCCTGCGATGACCTCGTCGGTGGGGACCCGGTTGACGCCGACGGTACGGAGCAGTTCGGCGATTTTGGCCGTCTTGGTGTGCTGGTTTCCCTCGGAGTCGTAGTGGATCCAGGCGACCTGCTGGCCCTTCTTCAGGCTGCCCGCGTGGACACGCACGAGACCGATCCGGCCGAGGAACGAGCTGGAGTCGAGGTTGGTGACGTGGGCCTGCAGCGGACCGTTCAGGTCCGCGCTGGGCTCCGGGAGAACGTTGTAGAGGACGTCGAAGAGGTCCTGCAGGTTCTCGGTCGACGGCGCGTTGCCGTTGCCGGGGTTCTCCGTCGACGCCTTGCCTTCACGGCCGGACGCGTAGAGCACCGGGAGGTCGAGCAGACTCTCGGCGGCCTCGGCGGCCTCCGGGTCCTCGAGGGTGGAGGCGAGCTCCAGGAGCAGGTCCTGGCTCTCGTCGACGACCTCGTCGATGCGGGCGTCGGGGCGGTCGGTCTTGTTCACGACGATGATGACCGGCATCTTCGCGGCGAGGGCCTTGCCCAGCACGAAACGGGTCTGGGGCAGCGGACCCTCGGAGGCGTCGACGAGCAGGACGACACCGTCAACCATGGACAGCGCGCGCTCGACCTCGCCACCGAAGTCGGCGTGCCCCGGGGTGTCGATGACGTTGATGACCAGATCGGCGCCGTCCTTGCCGACCCCCTTGCGTCGGATGGCCGTGTTCTTGGCCAGAATCGTGATGCCCTTTTCCTTTTCCAGGTCCCCGGAGTCCATCACGCGGTCGACGGGTTCGGCGCGTTCCTCGAAGGCGCCGGACTGACGCAGCATGGCGTCGACGAGGGTGGTCTTTCCGTGATCGACGTGCGCGACGATCGCGACGTTACGGAACTCTGTGGTGCTCACTGGTGTTTTCTCTCCTGGCGGAATGCGAGCGGAGGGACTGAAGCGCCCGCCGCTGTGTTAATCGGTGGTTCAGCGTACCCGCATCGGTGCCGGAACCACACTTTCCCCCTTTTCGGCGTGTGGTCGGGTCACCGTGCCGCACTGTGATCCCGACCCGGTTGTGTAACGAATCGTTATCTTTCCGCGACACAGGGAGTGACCCGGGCGACGGTTTCCCCGACTCCCCCGAGGGGCGGGAACACCGCCCATCCACCACAATCGGCCCCGGACCGACTGGTGCAAAACTAAATGAATGGGGCTAAAGTTACGCATGTTGCTTTAGTGAATGGTGTGAGCGAGTGCGAATGGGTGTCTCCGGCTCCGTGGAAGCTCTCCTCCCACACCCGTCCAACCCCTTTCCCACGATCACACAAAGACAGATGGAGTCCGTCCCCGTGCCAGCCACCTCCCGCAGCATCGCCGCCGCCACAGCGACTCTCCTCCTGTCCACGGCGATTCTCGGCGCATCACCCGCGACCGCGGATCCCGCGGGGTCGGCACCCGTCGGCTCCAGTGCCCCCGGACTCCCCCAGCTTCCGCCGCCGCCGGTGGACCACCTCGGCCGCCCCGCCCCGCACATTCTCCAGCAGCTCCGCGACCTCGCGGCGCAGGAGTTCCTCCCGGAGAAGATCCGCGACATGCTGCTCGCGGCGGTCGGTTTCTTCGAGGGGGGCGGCGAACCGGGTGCCCCGCTCCCCGAGAATGCGCCGGTCTTCGCCCAGTTCGGTTGGCCCACCGTCGCCGAGAACTGCATCGGAGGCGAGAACAGGGCGACCGGAACGGCGATCGCGGTTCCCGGACCCGCCGATCTGCCGCTGCCCGGGGTCCCCGCGGGTCACGCGACCTTCGTCTTCACCGCACTCGGCACCGGACGCGTCGCGGAGAACCAGCAGGCGTCCATGCAGGTCCGCTGGATCAACATCAGCAACCTGCGCACCGGCGTGACCCCCCTCACCTACACCGGCATCAACCCGGACGGGCCCGCCACGATCGCGGGAACCGCCGACACCGGAACGGGGACGATCGTCGCGCTCCTCGACGGTGGTGTGACCACCACCGGGGACGGCGGCGACTCCACCTGCCGATTCCTCCCGACCACCGGCATCTTCGACGTGAGGTAACCAGACATGACCGATCTGCACCCCGTGAAGCACGAGAGTTTCGACATCGACGGCGGCACGAACACCGATCCCAAGGGATTCATCCGTGAGGTCGACACCTACCGCTCGACGGACTTCGGCCTCTACATGGCCCGGGGCGCCAATCATCCACGGTTCGGCTACCTGGAGACCTGGCTCCTCCCGGGGCTGGGCCTGCGGGTCAACATCTTCCACTTCCGCGACGGTGTCGACGTCCACCAGGACTTCTACGTCGACGTCGCGGAGATCACGGTCGGTACGGACGGCACATGGCGCACCCGTGATCTCTACGTCGACCTGGTCTCCGTCACCGGCGAACCGGTCGAGGTCATGGACATAGACGAGCTCGCCGCGGCCACCTCAGCCGGCCTGATCTCCGCGGAGGACGCCGAAACCGCGATCGACACCACGCTTCTCGCGGTCGAGGGAATCACCAGAAACAACGACGACCTCATGGCCTGGCTCCGGAAGAAGGGCATCGAGCTCGACTGGGCGGATCCCGCCACGGTCACCCTCACTCCCCCCGAGTAGTACGCGGGAGTAGTACTTCCCGGACCCCCGTGGATTTCCCGCCGTGGTACCCGCTGGCTACACTGACCTCCCGCCCACCGGCCGGATCTTCCGGCCCGGCACACCATCCGCGCCCCATCCCGGTACCCGATCCGACCCGATCGGGACTGTGTGACATCGGCACGCGCTGAAACGGCCAAGGAGTCCGCAATGTCCGACGAACACGATCCGACCAGAATCGCCCCCCTCGACTGCCGGGAAGACGACGACACCGACACCGACGGCCTGTCGGAGGCGATGATCAAGCAGATCAACGAAGGGACCGAGCGCCTGGTCCGCCCCCCGGCGGCGCTGCTGGTCACCGGGATCATGGGCTCGCTCGAGGTCGGTGTCGGACTGCTCGCCGAGTACATCGTGACCGCCTCCACCGGCAGCGAGATGCTCGGATCGATCGCGTTCGCGATCGGCCTCGTCATCATCCTCCTCGCACACTCGGAGCTATTCACCGAGGGCTTCCTGGTCCCAGTCTCCTCCGTCGTCGCCGGAAAGATGCCCCTCCACCGTCTCGTGAGATTCTGGGCGATCACCTTCGCCGGGAACATCATCGGTGCAGCGGTCATCATGGCGCTCCTCGTCGTCGCCTACCCGGACATGCACCCGCATCTCATCGAGGAGGCCCGCCACTACGCGCTCATGCCGATCGACCCGCAGCACGTCATCCTCGCCGCGCTCGGTGGAATGTTCCTCACCCTGGTCACCCGCATGCACCAGTTCACCGACGAGGTCGTCCCCATGATCATCGCCAGCACCATCGGCGGATTCCTGTTGTCGGCCACGGGCATCGTCCACTCGATCCTCGACACCCTGTTCATCTTCGGTGGTCTCTTCACCGGGGAGTCGGGACTGGTGTTCACCGACTGGCTCTCCTTCGTCTGGTGGGTTGCCCTGGCCAACCTGATCGGCGGGCTGGGACTCGTTTCCGCCCTCCGCTTCGTCCAGGCGGGCCAGGTCGTACGTGAACAGAAGAACGGGGATTCCCCCGCCGGGAAGCACCCCCAGTAGCGCACACGAAGGTAGAGTGTCTCGGAAAGGGCCCGGAAACACACGGGCCACACCGGCACCACGACCACCAGTACCCCACCGCAGAGGAATCCACCGATCATGGCCCACCGCATCCGCCGTGCACTCGCGACAACCGCCGTAGGCGCCGCGCTGCTGTCCCCCCTGGCAACGGCGGTCCCCGCAGGTGCGATCGTCGGGGCCCACAACGCCCATCCCACCCGGGCCGCATCAGCGGTCCGGCTCGCACTCGGCGACATGAACTGCACCGGCACGCTGATCGCACCGGAATGGGTTCTCACCGCCGAACACTGTGTCGGACAGGGCGACACCTCGGAGATCCACGTCGGACCAACCTACCGCTCCGAGAATCACTTCGCCCGCGAGGTCATCATCCACCCGACGGTGGACCTCACCCTGGTGAAGCTCGACCGCCCGTCGGCGGCACCGGTGGCGGCACTCTCCGGGCACCACATGCAGCCCGGCGACATCGGGCAGGCCATCGGCTGGGGCGGGATCCACGGCAGCATCGCTCCCCCGGTCCAGGAGTCCGCCGTGACGGTCCAGCGCCGCGTGACCAATGTCCCCAGCCCCAACCGCTCCGCAACGATGGTCGAGACCTGGGTCGACAGCGGCCGCATCCAGCCGGGCGACTCGGGCGGCGCCGTATTCATGGACGGTGCGGTCACCGGGGTGATCGCCATGTCGAACGCCGGAGCCGAGAACACGGTCGACGGCACGGTCGCCTGGTACATCCCGGTCGCCGAGCACCTCGAGTGGATCAGCCGGTACTCCGGCGCGCCCCGACCGGCGCCCATCGGCTCGCCGGCACCGCTCGTTGACGCCACAAGATACCCGACCGTCGTGCCGGACCGTCCCGATCCCCTGCCTTTCGGGAGCAGCATGCTGCAGCTTCCGCCGGAGCTCTCCTTCCTTCTCCGGGGACTTCCCCCGGTCGGATCCTCCTAGAAGGGCACCGCGCCCGTCCGGCACCACCCCCGGACAGACGAAAGGCCCGACCCCCGATTCTCATCGTGGGGCCGGGCCTTTCGTGCGGGACGAACTCGTCTCGATGGTCGCCCCGAGTTCGCTCCCGAGACCGGGAACCGAGTCGATGAGATCCCGGGTGTACGCTTCCTTCGCTCCGGCGAAGATTTCGTCGGCGGTACCCGCCTCGACGGCCCGCCCCTGCTTCATCACGACGATGTCGTCTGTCGTCTACCGTCTGCCGCGGGGCAGCGGGTTCACGGATGATGGGAGCTTCACCCCGCCACCCCGACCCCGACAGACAACACGAGCAGAGCATGTGGAAAAGCGCCGGACCTGAAGGCTAATTCAAGCCGCCACCGTATCTCGTAGGACAACGGGCCAGAAACTGTAGCGACACCCCAGAATCATCAACCCATGAAAACCAGGCCAGAGCCGTTTACATCAGGCGTCATGCCTCCCAATCACTGGACGCGCAAGCGCAACAGCCAAGGGTAATGGAAAAAGGGTGTAGACAAGAATTTTGAGGTAGGGATCTGTTTCTTCGAGACCCAGGACATGAGCCAGCCCGCTATCGCCTAATACCATTTCGGCAAAGCTCCAAACAATGATTTGGGTTACCAGCCAAATCATTAACACGACCAGGAGGAATTTAAGTGATTTCATTTACGGAGTACAGTTTCCTCGTCCCGGAACGGTCTTGATTTGATAAGAACGGCCTTTCCATTGGCAGCAAGTTACATCGTTGACCTGCCGTAGATTGTCTAGCGCGATTCTGAGAGACCACAGAGCAACCGTAGGTCCTGCCGTCAAACAAAGAAGCTCGGCAGTTTTTACAACCATTGTATAACATAGTTAACCGACCCATGCACATTGGAGCATGCGCGCGACATGACATGTGCATGGACAGAGCTGACCGAAACCGCTAAGGCTACTGGGACTGCAATGATCACCTCTTCCAACACATGGAAAAAGTATGCAGCAACGTCCACACAGCAGTAGACTCGAGACACTACAATTGCCGATACTTCCGCGACGTCTACCGGCTGGCCGTGACTGGCGCCCATCTCGATAATCTCTAGGAGTTGAGTTTGTTTCAACCTACCCAGTTTCTCTTAGGCACAACATGGCTGGTGATACTTCCAACAGCGATCGGAATAGCAATCATTGCCAGGGAAATGAAAAAACGGGAGAAAAGAAGTGAATTACGAAGCATTATAGGCCCAGCATTCACATCCTATCTCCTTGGAATTATCACTGCCACACTATGGCTTTCATGGAATGATTACCACTCCATCAGCGACACATTCCAAAAACGACCTCCGGCCGAAGTGCCTATTTGGCAAGTTGTAGCTTGTGGAATAACGCTTGCAATCTGTTCAGCATCACTTTCCAAATATAGGGCATCAAGAAAAGGCGAAGCAATCCTTTTCACTGTCCTACTGGCATCGGGCCTATCCACGGTAATGTCATTCGGGGTTTCTTTTGGAGTCGGTTCCCAAGAGGGAGTCGGTGTTATCTTCAGCTTCATGGGAGCGCTCCTTGTATCCGCAGTATTTGGACTAATTGCACAGGCAACCGTAAAGTCCGATTCCCCCAAGTGATCTACAACAGACACAGTTTGAGCTCAACACGTACTCCATAGAAAAATCGATAGATACCGAAAGGACTTTTATCGGCGGTTACCCTGCCGCCCGCACACCATCGGCGCATACTTCTCGGCCTTGTCGACCCGACCAAACACGCGGGCCACATCCATGACCGGCCCCTGGGCGGAGCGCCCGGTGGAGAGTTTTTCCAGTTCACACCGTGATCATGCACTCAGCGTCGCAGTGGAATGTGTCCCGTACGGTCGGCGGCCGCTTCGTTCCGTCCGGGGTGATCTGCTCGACTACCCGACGCTGCCCGTTGCGCACCACATCGCCCACACCCGTAGTCAGCGACCGGTCATCACGGCGGGTCAGAGGCGCATCCCCTACAAACGCCCGGTCATCTCGACGCACTCGTCCACCACCTTCTGCACCGCTCGATTCAGAGCTCCGGTTCGAGGCCACCAGGGATTTCTTATCCTCGGAGGTAGCACGCCTCCAGTCGTGGAGGGCGTCGGTCATCACGATGGTTACCGAGCCTGTGGCCTGGGCGGTCTTCAAGGTGCGCACCATCTCCGGGGATACCAGGCCTGCCTCGTCCACGATCACGACAGTATCGGCGTTCCAGCCCAACATCTGCCACTACAGCCCCCGGCTCCGCATCAGCCGTATCGGTCCAGAACTCCGGCGACATCTGCACCGATACGGCTGCCCCTCCCCTTCCATCACGTCAGCCGCTTTGCCAGTCAGAACCAGCCCGAGAACGGTTTTTCCGGGGTTCTCCCACGCACTCCGAGTCGTCTCGAGCGAGGATGTTCTGCCGGCGCAGGCTGGGGCAACGACAACGCAGACCCTGGAAGTCGGAGGGGCTGCTCGTCGAATACCGTGAGCGAAGCAGCCGGCAGCGACATGCTCGGGCCCCTCGCTCTCGCCATCATCCTGCTCACCTACTCCGAGTTGTTCACGGTATACAGCCGGTCGGATCCTCCCGATACCCGGAACCGATTCACCGACCGGAAAAGGCCCGGCGCCCGATTCTCATCGTGGGTCCGGGCCTTTCGTGCGGAACGACCTCGTCTAGATGGTCGTCCCGAGTTCGATCCCGAGACCGGGAACCGACTCGATCAGATCCCGGGTGTAGGCCTCCTCCGCTCCTGCGAAGATCTCGTCGGCGGTACCGGTCTCGACGACCTGCCCCTCCTTCATCACCACGATGTCGTCGGCGGTCTGCCGGACGACCGCTAGGTCGTGGGTGATGAAGAGATAGCTCAGATCCAGTTCGGCCTGGAGATCCGCCAAAAGCTGGAGGATCTGGTTCTGCACCAGCACGTCCAACGCGGACACGGCCTCGTCGAGGACGATCACCTCGGGGTTGAGCGCGAGTGCGCGGGCGACGGCGATACGCTGCCGCTGACCACCGGAGAGTTCGTTGGTGTACCGGCGCATCGTGGACCGTGGCATGGCGACCATGTCGAGCAGCTCGGCCACCCGGTTCTCGCGTTCCTTCCGGTTGCCGACCTTGTGCACCTTCAGCGGTTCCTCGATGCACCGGTAAATGGAGTACATCGGGTCCAGCGACCCGTACGGGTTCTGGAACACGACCTGCAGCTTGCGCCGCATCTCGAAGAGCTCCCGACGATTCAGAGTCGACAGGTCCGTTCCCTTGTAGTAGACCTTCCCGGAGGTGGGGTCCAGAAGGTTGAGCACCATGTTCGCGACGGTCGACTTACCCGATCCGGACTCACCGACGAGTGCGAGCGTCGTGCCCTTCCGGAGACCGAAGGTCACGTCGTCGACGGCCTTGAACTTCTTCTTCGCGCCCCTCGCGCCGCGGATGTCGAAGACCTTGGTCAGGCTCTCCACCCGGATGACCTCTTCACCGACGGTCCCGTCCGTCGAGTGATTCAGCAGCTCCGAGGTCTCCATGCCCTGTTCCTGTGCGGACCTGATCCGCGCGCTGGCCAGTGACGGCGCCGCCTTGACCAGGCGCCGGGTGTAGGGGTGCTTCGGATCGCGGAGAATGTCGAGTGAAGGGCCCGACTCGACGACCCGTCCGCGGTGCATGACCACCAGATGTTCCGCGCGTTCGGCCGCGAGCCCGAGGTCGTGGGTGATGAACAGGACGGCGTTGCCGAGCTCATCGACGAGTTTGCCGAGATGATCGAGAATCTGCTTCTGCACCGTCACGTCGAGGGCGGAGGTCGGCTCATCGGCGATGAGAAGATTCGGTCGGGCTGCGAGTCCCATTCCGATCAGGGCACGCTGACGCATACCCCCCGAGAACTCGTGCGGGTACTGCTTCGCACGACGCTCCGCGTCCGGCAGCCCGGCCTCCTCCAGTAGCTCGGCGACACGCCTGTCGGCCTCTGCTCCGGTGGCGATGTTGTTGGCCTTCAGCGACTCCTTGATCTGGGTACCGATCCGCCAGACCGGATTGAGGTTGCTCATCGGGTCCTGCGGGACGAGCCCGATCTCGGCCCCACGGTAGGCCTCCATCTGTCCGGAGGAGAGCGTGGAGATGTCCTCACCCTTGTACAGGATCCGTCCGCCGGTGATCCTGCCCGTCCCGGGGAGCAGGCCGATCACCGCCATGGCGGTGGTGGACTTCCCGGAACCCGATTCACCCACGATGGCCACCGACTGACCGGGGTAGATCGTCAGATTGACGTCTCGGACCGCCTCGACGGTGCCGGTCGACGTGGTGAATGAGACACAGAGATCCTCGAGCTCGAGCAGCGGTTCATCGCCGTGACGGTGCCCCATGGGGCGGGTGCCGTCGGCGTCCGGGGTGGTGGGATTCACTGGATCGTTCATCGCTTCCTCGCCTTCGGGTCGAGGGCGTCACGTACGGCGTCGCCCATCATGATGAAGCTCAGCACGGTCAGCGCAAGAGCCATGGCCGGGTAGAAGAGCACCATCGGCTGGGTGCGCAACGAACTCTGGGCCTTCGAGATGTCACCACCCCAGCTGACGATCGTCGTCGGGAGGCCGATACCGAGGAAGGACAGCGTCGCCTCGGCGACGATGAACATGCCCAGGGCGACTGTGGCGTAGACGATGATCGGGGCTGCCGCGTTCGGCAGCACGTGGCTGGTCAGGATCTTCGTGGGTGACGCCCCGACGGCACGGGCGGCGGTGACGTACTCCTCGTTCTTGACGCTCATCACCGCGCCCCGGGTGATCCGGGCGATGGAGGTCCAACCGAACAGTCCCAGGACGAGTACGACGGTGGTGATGGTCCGCTGTTCCTTGAACATCTGCATGACGACGATCGCGGCGAGGACGAGCGGAACGGCGAAGAACGTGTCGGTGAGCCGGGAGAGCACGGCGTCGATCCAGCCACCGACGTATCCGGCGACGGAACCGATCAGGGTACCGATGAACACGACGAGCGCCGTGGTCAGGATACCGACGGTCACGGACGCCCGGGCACCGTAGATCGTCCGGGCGAAGATGTCGCAACCCTGCCGGTCGAATCCGAAGGGATGCCCCGCACGCGGCCCCTCCAGGGAGTTCGACAACTCGCACAGGGTGGGATCGGTGGAGGTGAACAGCCCCGGGAAGGCCGCCAGGAGCACCGCGATGAGAATCAGTGTGGCGGACACCCAGAACAGGGGGCGCCGACGCAGATACCGCCAGGACTCCCCCCACACGCTCGTGGGTGCGGATTCGTCGGCCACCGCGTCGACGGCGCCGAGGCCGGTTTCGTCGGTCTCCGCGATGAAGTGGTCCTGACCACGACGGTTCGGGGGGAAGAACGTCCCGGCGGCATCCTCGACTCCCGGGCTGGGCAGTGGCTTGTCAATGTTGTCATGCATAGCGGATCCTCGGATCAAGTACGGCGTAGAACAGGTCCACGAGAAGGTTCGCGACGATGTAGACGATGACCAGGACGGTCGTGAAACTGACCACCGTGGTCGGTTCGCCCTTCAGGATGGCGTTGAACATGGTGCCACCGACACCGTTGATGCCGAAGATTCCCTCCGTGACGATCGCTCCCCCCATGAGCGCACCGAGGTCGGCACCGAGGAACGTGGTCACCGGGATCATCGAGTTCCGCATCACGTGACGGAGCATGACGGAATTGTTGCTCAGGCCCTTGGCGCGCGCCGTGCGCACGTAATCGGCGGTGAGATTCTCGGAGACGGACTGACGGGTCAACCGGAGCACATACGCCAGGGAGACGGCACCGAGCACGGCTGCTGGCATGAGCAGGTTCTTGACCGAGTCATGCGGCCCGACGGTGGACGGGAGCAGGTTGAACTTCACCCCGACGACGTACTGGAAGACGAAGCCGATGACGAAGCTGGGGACGGCGATGACGATGAGGGAGACGACCAGCACGGTCGAGTCGAAGATGCCGCCACGACGGATACCTGCGATGAAACCGAATCCGACACCGATGACGGCCTCGAAGATCAGCGCCATCACAGCGAGCTTGATGGTCACCGGGAAAGCGGTGGCCATGACGGAGCTGACGGGTTGGCCGGAGAAGGTGGTGCCGAAATCAAGGGACAGGATCCCCTTCAGGTACAGCAGGTACTGGATGATGAACGGCTTGTCCAGATTGTATTCGGCCCGGATCCGCTCGGCGGTGGCCTCGGTCAGTCCGCGGTCACCGCCGAGCGCCTGGACCGGGTCACCGGGCATGAGGAATACGAGCGCATAGATGAGGAATGTCGCACCGAAGAAGACCGGAATCATCTGGAGCAGACGGCGCCCTACGTAACGCAGCATGGGGGTTCCTTCTGTCGAGGGAGTTGGGGGCGGAACATGCCCGGCCCCGGAAGGTACCGGGTTACCGTGCCAGGCCCCGGGTCGCCGAAAACGGGGACCCGGGGCCTGGCGTGAACCCAGCTCACCTGGGAACGGGACTCATCCGGCGATCGGGCCACCGCGGCCCGTACCGACCGGATGAGCTCCACGGTCGGTGAGGAGTCTGTGGTACCGGGGCATCCCGGTACCGTCGATCACTCCTTGGTGATCTCGTAGTAGATCGGCAGCGAGTTCCAGCCGAACTGGACGTTCTCGACCGCCGAGGACCAGCCGGCCGTGACGTTCTGGTACCACAGCGGGATCACGGGGAGATCCTGCAGCAGGATCTCCTGCGCCTCGTTGTAGAGCTTCGTGGCGTCATCGACACTGGACGCGCCGGCCGCCTGGTTCAGCTTGCCGTCGAAGTCCTTCGACGAGTAGTCGCCGTCGTTGGAACCGGCACCGGTGCCGTAGACCGGGGCGAGGAAGTTACCCACGGAGGGGTAGTCGGCCTGCCAGCCGGTACGGAAGGCACCGGAGATGGTGCGGTTGGTCACGTCGTCACGCAGGGACTTGAAGTCCGGGTAGGGGTTGCCCACCGCATCGATGTCGAGGGTGTTCTTGATGGAGTTCGCCACCGCGTCGACCCAGGCCTGGTGTCCGCCATCGGCGTTGTAGGAGATGGTGAACTGGCCGGTCCACGGGGAGATCTCATCGGCCTTCCGCCACAGTTCCTTGGCCTTCTCCGGGTTGTACTCGAGAACGTCTGCCCCCTTCAGGGAGTCACTGTGGCCATCGATGACGGGGGATGAGAAATCGGTCGCGGGGGAACGTGTTCCGTCGAAGATCTTGTCGGTGATCTCATCACGGTTGATGGACATGGAGAGCGCCTCACGGCGCAGCCGTCCCTCTTCACCATTGAAGTGTTCGAGCTTCTCCGGGATGGTGAAGGACTGGAAGATCGCGGCGGGCTCGTTGACCCAGCGTCCGTCGAGTTCGTCCTTGTACTTGGTGAAGGCCGAGTCCGGGATCGTGTCGAGGACGTCGAGGTTTCCGTCCAGAAGCGCGGCATACGCGGAGTCCGGTTTCGGGTAGAACACGAACTCGATACCGTCATTCTGCGGTTTGCGGCCACCGTCGTAGTTCTCGTTCGGGACCATCGTCAGGGACTTGTTGTGCGCCCACTCGGCGACCTTGTAGGGCCCGTTGCCGATGGGTTCCTGGCCGAAGGCGTCCATGTCGTCGAACGCGGCGTCGGGCAGCGGGCAGAACGCGTAGTACCCGAGGCGCAGCGGGAAGTCGGCCTCGGGCTGCGTCAGGGTGACGGTGAAGGTGTGGTCGTCGTTGACCTCGAGACCGGTCAGTGACTTACCCTCCTCGAAGCCCTCGATGGGCTCGAAGAAGTGGCTGGACAGGGTCTCATTCTCAACGGCGTAGTTCCATGCGTCGACGAAGTTCTTCGCCTTGACCGGGGACCCGTCGGAGAAGGTCTCGCCTTCCTTGATCTTGATGACGAACTTCTTGTTTCCATCCTCCGGCGTGATGGATTCAGCGAGATCGTTGTGGGCCTTGCCGTCGCCGTCGTAGTAGACGAGGCCGGCGAAGAGGTTCTCGACGACGCGACCGCCACCGGTCTCGTTGGTGTTCTGCGGGACCAGCGGGTTCTGTGGCTCGGAGCCCCAGGCCGTGACATAGTTGCCGCCACCTGAACCACTGCCCCCCTCGGAGTCGGATGAGCAGGCGGACACGGATACGGCGAGTGCGGCCGCGGTCATCGCGGCGATTGTCTTCTTCAGAGTCATGCGTGGGACCTCCAGTATGGGTGAACGGGAACCCGACAGTTGTGTTGTCTCGTTGTCAACTGCCAGTTTCACTGTGGGTCATCTTAACTGTGACCCACCTCAATTATCGAGCGCCCACCCACCCCTGTCACATCGGCGATCCGATACCACAGGCCCCACCCGCACGGCCGACGGTCTGGACCTGCACCTTCATCACTGCTCAACCGATTCAGCACACGGGTCCGTTATTGAATCGTTAGCATACTGACGATGAATGACAGATGAGTCGAGCCTGACAGGACACCCAATCCCGCGGTTCAGCGGGAAATGTCGGCCAGGACCGGGAACACCACCTCACGACTGAGCGGGGCCAACGAGGGGGCCGTCGACTCTACCGGGAAGAAGCGCGCCTCGGCGATCTCCGCCCGGACGGCCGGGACACGGTGCAGGGGGTCGTGGTGAATGAATACGTCGCAGTCGACGCTGCACCCGGCCTCGTTCGCGGCCCGTGCGCTGAAGCGACCGAGAAACGTGAGAGCCCCGGGTTCCAGGTCGAGACCGAGTTCCTCCGAGATCTCACGGACCGCGGCCCCGCGGCCCGTCTCACCCGGTTCGAGTTTCCCACCCGGCATCATGAACGCGTCTGTACCCCGCTTGCGCACACTGAGAACCTCCCCGTCGGAGTTGCGGAGAACGACGGCTGCGATCCGGATGACTGTCATGGTGGATGATCCTATCCACCGGCCACGACGAGATCGACGTCGGACAGAACGTTGGCCGCGTCCGCGGCATGCCGTTCCTCCGAGAGAGCCCAGTACTCCCACCAGTCACCGAACTCCGGGTCCCGGGCCAGGGCGCGGGCCCGACGCGTCTCCTGATCGAGTTCAACGCGGACGGTGACACAGGTACCACGTCGTCTCGCGGCCCGGAGATTCTCCGGGGTCAGCGTTCCAACCCCCTCGACGATGAGCACCTCCCCGGGATCCAGGGGCACCCACCCACCGGGACGGTCGTTCCCCCAGTCCCAGCGGGTGTAGCCGGGATCCACCGGTGCGAGCACATCGCGGGCCACCATGCGGCTCCCCTCGGCCAGTCCACCCCAACCGGGATAGAAATCGTCGAGGTGCACCACCTTGTGTCCGGTCCGCTCCGCCACCGCCCGGGCGAGCGTCGTCTTACCGGAGCCCGACCGTCCGCCGATGAGTATCGTGCGGGTACCCCGGGCGCAGACGTCTGCGAGCAGATCCACCGCGGCATCGAACGACACGACCCCGTCCATCACACCCCCAGGAACCGGAAGTCACCGGTGGCGACCGCGACGCCGAGCGACAGCAGGGAGACCGCGAGACAGCCCCCCATCAGAACCCAGTCACGCGGATGCAGCCGGGTGGGTCTCGCCCAGGTGCGGGTGATCTCCGCTCCGAACGCGCGGGCCTCCATGGCGGTGGCCAGCTTCGCTCCGCGACGCAGTGCCAGAACAAGGAGACCGAAGAGCATGGTGACACCACGGACGATGCGGCCGTCGTCGGCCAGCCCACGGGACCGCCGGGCTCTCCCCATCGCCTGCCAGTCGCGTCTGAACAGGGTTGCCAGACGCACTCCGGCGACAGTGCCGATGACGAACTTCGCCGGCAGGTGCCAGATCTGCGCGAGACTGTCCCCGAGATCCGTCGGGTCCGTCCTCCCGATCATCACGATGGCGGGCAGGCCGATGGCGAAGATGCGGACCATGATCGCCAGCGCAAGCTGAATCGAGTTGTCCGTCACGTGGATCCAGCCGTAGGAGAGGTACTCGGTACCCTCCGGTCGGCCGTACAGGACCATCGAGATCCCCGACAGTGGCGCCGCCAGGAACAGCGGCCACGCACGGATCGGCAGACTCCGGATCTCCGTCCCGGTGAACGGAAGTGCGATGAGGATGGCTCCGAGGCAGCAGGCTGCGGACACGACGTCGATCGACAGCAGCAACGGCGTGGTCAGAAGGGCGAGTCCGGCGATCCGGGCCACCGGGTTGGTGCGAGCGAGGAGATCAGGCATGCTTCCCCACCTCTATCCCGTGGTCCCCGAGAGCACCCGCGAACAAATCGTCGTGGGTGATCGACGCCAGTGTCACACCGGAATCGACCAGCCCGCGCAGCAGCAGCACCAACTCGGTGAACGTCCGACGGTCCTGCCCGAAGGTCGGTTCGTCGAGGATGAGGACCGACGGGGTGGTGACGAGCGCGGTGGCCACGCTCAACCGACGTTTCTGTCCCCCGGAGAGGGAGAAGGGATTCGCCTCCGCGAGATGGTCGAGACGCAGACGGACGAGGAGTTCGTCCACCCGCTCCCTGTCGGCGGCGGTGACCGCGTCCGCGGGTGTGTGACCGGTGAGCCGTCGCCACAGGCCGAGGCGACCGCGCCCACCAGCGGTGACGGCCGGGCCGATCAGCAGTTCCGAGCGGACCGTCCGGGCGACGAACTGGTGCTCCGGATCCTGGAACACGAACCCGATCCTGGTGGCCAGGTCGCGGGACGACCAGGAGTGCGGCCCACCCGACAGCCCCGAGGCAACGCGCTCGCCGGCGTGGACGGACCCGCCGAGGGGGTCGAGCAGACCCGCCAGTGTGAGCGCCAGGGTCGACTTTCCGGCGCCGTTCGGTCCGGTGATCACCGTGGATCGACCTTCCGGGAGGATCAGGTTGTGGGGTGGCCCCACGGCCCGTCCCTCCTCCCACCCGACGGTGAGGTCCACCGCGTCGAGCGCGGGGACGGGGGCAACGCCTTCCGCCGTCTCCGCGGGTGGGAGATCCAGCGGTATTCCGGGGACCCAGACCCCGTTGTCGGCCAGTCGGGTCCCCTCGGCGGCGATCACGTCGTCGAGGGGTCCGGCTGCGATCAGACCGCGGTCGGCGGTGCCGAGGACGAGTGCGTGGTCGACGACGCCGGACCAGATCTCCACCCGGTGCTCGACGACGATGAGGGTGGCTCCCGTCTCCCGCGCGACGCGGTCGACGGCGTCCCGGACCTCGGCGACGCCGTCCGGGTCGAGGTTCGCGGTGGGCTCGTCGAGCAGGATCAGGCGCGCCCCCATGGCGATGACGCCGGCGAGGGCGAGGCGTTGTTTCTGGCCTCCGGACAGTTCCGCGGTGGGGTGATCCAGGGGGAGATCGAGGCCGACCAGCTCCAGCGCGCGGGCTACCCGACGCCAGATCTCCTCGCGTTCGACGCCCAGGTTCTCACATCCGAAGGCGACGTCGTCGCCCACCCGGGAGGAGATGACCTGGGAGTCGGGGTCCTGCAGGACCATTCCCACGACACCGCGGGCCTGCTCGGGCGGGTGTCCGTCGACGAGGAGCGTGCCCTGCCGGTCCCCCTCGTCGTCGCCGCCGAGCACCCCGGCGATCGCGGCGAGGAGGGTGGACTTCCCGGAGCCGGACTCCCCGAGCAGTAGGATGCGCTGGCCCGGTTCGATGTCCAGGTCGAGTTCGGAGATGGTGGGGTGCAGACGCCCGGCGTGCCGCCAGCCGAAACCGGTCGCACGGATCGCCGCTCCCCGGGGCCCGGTACCGGTCAACGGATCCGGTGCCACGGTCTAGACCTGCCGCTGGCGTTCACGCCCGGCGGCGAAGCGGTCCAGTGCACCGGTCGCGGCCAGCGCGCGGACGAGGAGCCAGGAGCAGATGCCGGCGATGACCGCGCCGGAGACCAGGAGTGTGGCGAGGTAGGTGACCTGAAACTCGGTCGACTTACCGAAGTTGCCGGAGAGGAATCCCTCGAGGATCCATGCGCCGGCACCCGCTCCGGCGCCGGCGAGCGCGGCGACGACCGGGCCGAAGCGGCGGTAGAGGAAGATCGCGAGGATGATCTCCGCACCGAGGCCCTGCGCGATACCGGAGTAGAGGGTGCTGATCCCCCACTGGTTGCCGAGGCCGGCGGACACGGAGGCGGCGATGACCTCACAGAGCAGCGCCGCCCCCGGCTTGCGGATCACCAGGCCGCCGAGGACACCGGCGAACAGCCAGGGGCCGACGGCGAGGCCGCCGAATCCCGGGGTGACGGCGCTGATCGACTCATAGAAGGCGCCACCGGGGCCGTTGTAGACCCAGAACACCAGTCCTGCGGCGACCCCCAGGACGGCGAGTGCGATGATGTCGATTACCCGCCAGCTCTTCCTCGACGGTGCGGTGACCGTGATCGGTGTGCGGGTTTCAGGCACAGAAGTGCTCATTGTTTTCCTCATCTCCCTAGCGCCGGCATTACCCGGATCAGGTTGTTACGGTCACCGGTGCGCCGCGGGGTCGAACACCTCGCGGTCAACCGATGTCTCAGCCCGATTCACGCTCGGACACCCGTGGGACCGGGCCAATGATACAGACCGGCCGTGCCGGACGCGAGACGGCGGCGGTACCTCTGATCCGGCGGTTTTCCCCGGACCCACCCCCGAAAGGGAGATGCCCGGACCCGGGGACCCGGTGGTTGATCCGACACGGACCGGTGGACGGTGTTTCCGGTACTGGATTCCCGGGGCCGGGGTTTTGCGGCTATCCTGAAACGATGATGAGTAACAGGAGCCACAGCAGAACCAGCGGCCTCGCGAGCGTTCTGCTGTTCGGTCGACCGACCCGCGGTGGCCGGACCTCCGCGGTGCTGCTGGCGTCCCTCGCCGCGACCTCGGGCCTGGTGAGCGGCTGCGCCGACGACAAACCCTCGGAGGTGATCCTGGCAGGGTCCTCCGGTGCGGGATTCAGCTCCACGGTCACGACCGGGACCACGCCGTGGTCGACCAGCCCTCCGGACCCGTCCCGTGCCTGTCCCGCGGAACAGCTCGACGCGTCCGTCGACTCCACCAGTGCAGGTGCCGGCCACACCTTCTACTCGATCCGGCTGACGAACACCGGCACCCCCTGCACCGTGTCCGGGTACCCGGGAGTGTCCCTCATCGACGCCACAGGGAACCAGGTGGGAGCGCCAGCTGACAGGGAGATCGGGGCGAAAGGTGCCCCCGTGCGGCTCAATCCAGGTACATCGGCGGTCTTCTCCACCAGGTTCAGTCAGCCGTACGCCTACAACGCCGAAGCCTGCCAGCCCACCGAGCGCGCCCAGAGGCTGAAGATCTACCCACCGAACGACACCGGTTGGCTCACGGTCCCGGTGAGCCAACCGACCTGCGGTTCCGAACGGATCAGCACGATCACGGTCACCGGGGTGAGTGCGGGCTGATCACATCACCAGCGCACCCGCATCGGTCATAGCCTGCCGCACCGCGTCCGCCGACGTCATCAACAACGCCTTCTCATCATCGGCGAGTTCAGGTGCGACACGGCGCAGAATCCCTCCTCTGCCGATGACACAGGGCAGCGAGACAGAGACACCGTCCAATCCGTACTCGCCGTCCAGCGGATATGTCGCCGGGTACACGGCGCGCTCATCGAGCAGCACAGCCCGAGCC
The DNA here is from genome assembly GCF_016595285.2 of Corynebacterium antarcticum. Classification (NCBI taxonomy): domain Bacteria; kingdom Bacillati; phylum Actinomycetota; class Actinomycetes; order Mycobacteriales; family Corynebacteriaceae; genus Corynebacterium; species Corynebacterium antarcticum. Next base: position 208,138 of record NZ_JAENIP020000003.1, on the reverse strand, counting down.
ATCACGATCGCTGACTGCGCCACCCCCGCATTCGTCCAGCCCTTGGCGTTGAAGACGTCGTAGGCCGCCCTGACGACATCATGGGCGAGTTCATCCAGCTCATAGGGATCACCGCCGAACGCGTCACCGAGTCCGGAATTCGGCACACCAGCCACAGAGACCAGGCTCAACGCCGGAACAGCGGACAGACCGTGTTCCCCGAGCATCAGTCCGTGCACGGAACTCGGGTCGATACCGTGGCGATCCGCGAGGAGCCGCCGCATCCGTGCCGAATCCAGCATCGTTCCGGTACCGAAGACCCGCCCGCGGGGAAATCCGAACTCCGTCGCCGCTATGTGGGCCATCGTGTCGCAGGGGTTGGTGATCACGATGACTACCGGGTCGTGGGTCACCGCGGCGATGTCGCCCATCACCTGGCGGATCACCGCGGCGTTCGTCTTCGCGAGCTCGGCGCGATCCGGCACCCTGTTCTCCTCCGAGGGGATGATCGACGGGCCCGCCGCGACGATGACGACGTCGGCGTCCGCGCAATCGTCGTAGTCACCGGCGTGAACGTCGACGTTGACCCGCGTATTCAGTGCGGTCGCGTGATGCTGGTCCAGCGCCTCACCGACGGCGACGCCGTCGGCGGTGTCGATCAGCGCGATCTCACCGTAGAGCCCGGACGCGACCGCATCCGCGAGGACATAGGAGCCGACGTGCCCCAGTCCGACGATGACGAGTTTGTTCACGTGTGTGTTCATGTCTCCAACCCCCAGGGTGTCAGGTCGTCAGGAGGAGATCCGGTGGACAGGGTGGCGCCACAGCGCATCTCCATTTGTGCACCTCCGACGGTACCGCCAAACCCTCCACGAGGGTAGGTTCTTCAGACATGGCCAGTGGACTTCTCGACGCAGCGGTACTCCTCGGTATCGGGTTGCTCGGAATCGCCGTCGCCGCGGGTCTCGTCTTCCGCCGTGTCCGGGTACGACGGAGCTGGTACCGCACCGAGGGCACGGTCATCGATGCGGTCCCGCGGCCCGGCGCGCCCGCCAATGATCCGTTCCGGTGTGCGGTGATCACCTTCACGGGCCCGGACGGTGGCCTCCGCCAGTGGACCGACCCTCACCACACCTCCTTCGCCCGGGAGCAGATCGGCCAACGGGTCGACCTGTTCGTCACGAAGCACGGCACCGGTGACGTCCGCAGGCCCCCGACGGTCGACCCCTTCTTCTTCGTCGTCACGTTTCTCTCGGTCGGAGGACTGGCGCTCATCATGGCGGGAATCGTGCTCGGCACCGAGGCCACACTGCGGTAACCGGGGAGTCCGCCACGTACCATGGCGTGCCATGAAGGCAACCATGATCCACGCCCCCGGCGACATCCGCCTGGAGAGCCGCCCCGATCCGGTCATCACGGAACCGACCGACGCAATCGTCCGCACTGTCGCCACCTGTGTCTGCGGCTCCGACCTCTGGCCGTACCGGGGCGACAACGACATCCCGGAGCCGAACCCCATCGGCCACGAGTACGTCGGGGTCGTCGAGGAGGTCGGCTCGGCCGTGTCCACGGTCTCCCCCGGTGACTTCGTCGTGGGTGGGTTCCTCTACTCGTGCAACGACTGCCCGACCTGCCGTGCCGGCATGCACGCGAACTGTCCCCGGGGTGGCGGGTACGACGGCTGCCAGGCCGAGCTGATCCGGGTACCGCTGGCGGACGGCACCCTCGTGGCCACACCGGGTGTTCCGGACCGCGATCTCATCCCCTCGCTGCTGACGCTGTCCGACGTGATGTGCACCGGGTGGCACGCCGCGGTATCCGCGGGTGTCGGTGCCAGGGATTCGGTTGTGGTCGTCGGTGACGGCGCCGTAGGGCTGTGCGGCGTCATCGCCGCAAAACAGCTCGGGGCGGAGCGCATCATCGCGATGTCCCGGCACGCCGACAGGCAGGAACTCGCCCGCCGCTTCGGGGCGACCGACATCATCGCCGAACGGGGCGACGAGGGAGTGGCGGCGGTCAGGGAGCTCACCGACGGCATCGGCGCCGACCGTGCACTGGAGTGCGTCGGCTCCGAGGGCGCGCGCCGCCAGGCGGTCGACGCCGTGCGGCCCGGCGGGACGGTCGGGCTGGTCGGGCTGCCGCACGGAGGGCTGGAGGCCGAGCGGCTGTTCTGGAGGAACAAGGGGGTCCGCGGCGGGGTCGCGCCGGTGCGGGCCTACCTCGACGAGCTTCTGCCCCTCGTGTGGAACCGGGAGATCGACCCCGGCGCGGTGTTCACCGACCACTACCCGCTGGACCGGGTGTCCGACGCATACGCCGCGATGGATCAGCGGCGGACGGTCAAGGCACTGCTGTGGCCCTGACACATTCGCCGGTGGCGGCGTGCATCAGTAATACTGTGCCCATGCATGCACAGCTGACTGACCGACCGCGGGCCCTCTGATGGCCGGCGGACTGGCGGCCCTCCTCGACGATGTGGCCCTCATCGCCCGGACGGCGGCGGCCAGCGTCGATGATGTCGCGGCCGCCGCCGGCCGCACCAGCGCGAAAGCCGCCGGGGTCGTCGTCGACGATGCCGCGGTGACCCCACGGTTCGTCCAGGGGGTGCGACCGGCCAGGGAACTGCCCATCATCTGGCGGATCACCAAGGGCTCTCTGTTCAACAAACTCGTCATCATCCTTCCGCTGGCGCTGCTGCTCAGCGCGGTGGCCCCCTGGGTGCTCACCCCCATCCTGATGCTCGGCGGCACCTACCTCTGCTACGAGGGAGCGGAAAAGGTGTGGGAGAAGTTCTTCGGTTCCGGTGGGGGCCACGATACCCCGGTCCGCGAATCCGGTCCGGACGCGGAGGACCGGTTGGTGAAGGGCGCGATCACCACGGACCTCATTCTCAGCGCGGAGATCATGGTGATCTCCCTCAACGAGGTCGCGGCCGAACCGTTCTGGACCCGGACCTCCGTGTTGGTCATCGTCGCCCTGTTCATCACGGCCCTCGTCTACGGGGCGGTGGCCGTCCTGATCAAGATGGATGACGTCGGGCTGAAGCTGGCGAAACGCCCCAGCCGCCGTTCGAAGAGGTTCGGCCGGGCGCTGGTCTCCGCCATGCCGAAGGTCCTGGACCTCATGGCCGTGATCGGAACCTTCGCGATGCTGTGGGTCGGCGGGCACATCATCCTCGTCGGCATCGACGAGTTCGGGCTCCACGCACCCTACGGGTTCGTGCACCACCTGGAGGAGGCCGTACGAGGCCGGTCGGGTATCGGAGGCGCCGCGGCGTGGATCGTCAACACGTTCTTCTCCATGGTTCTCGGCCTGGCCTGGGGCGCGATCGTGTTCGGGATCATCCACAACCTGCCGCTCGGAAGAGGAAACACTGAGCCGACGGCATGAAAAGGCTCCGATCCCTCTCACCCGGGATCGGAGCCTCTACTGACGCGTGGTGCTCACCGCGCGGGAAATCTACCTGGCTGAGCTGAGTCGGCGGTAGAGGATGTAGCAGCCGGCGAGGAGGAGCAGGATCGGCAGGATCTTGAAGAATCCGACGACCGCACCGACGAAGGCGAGGATCAGGGCGATCGAGGAAAGAATGACGGTCGCTCCGCCGAGCAGGAGGGACACCCCCTTGTTGCGCTCCCAGGTGAAGAAGCCGGAGACGGCCGTGCAGATGGCGAGGACGGTGAAGGTGACGGTGGCACCGAACATGGTGTGTTTTCTCCTGTGTTTTCAGTGGGCCCGTGACGAGCCGGTCAATGTCGCGGCCGGTTTACCTCCGACCGCGGAACTCCGATGATACGTCACGTTCGCAGGGCGTTCCCGCACTGTGATGCCGGCTCGGTCTACTGCACGAACGTCAGGTAGATGAGCAGGAAGTTGAGGGCCACGATCGCCACCGAGATCGCGATCATCGCGGACCGCACCCACATGTTGTCCCGCCACTGCCCCATCAGCTCCCGCCTGGAGGTCATGCGCGCCAGCGGGATGATCGCGAACGGGATACCGAAGGACAGCGCGACCTGCGAGAGCACCAGTGCCCAGCTCGGGTCCGGGTAGAGCCAGAGGATCAGCAGTGCGGGAATCAGGGTGATCGCCCGACGGAGGACCAGCGGAACCCGGATGTGCAGCAGACCGGCCATGATCTCCGAGCCTGCGTAGGCGCCGACGGAGGTGGACGCCAGACCGGAGGCGAGCAACCCGATGGCGAAGATGACACCGATCGCCGGGCCCAGCGCCTCCTCGATCGCGTGGTGCGCGCCCTCGATGCTGTCGGTTCCGGGGACCCCACCGAGCGCCGATGCCGCGAGCAGCAGCAGCGCGATGTTGATGGTTCCGGCGAGGACCAGGGCCCACACGACATCGTGCTTCGTCGCCTTCAGCAGTCTCGGCAGATCACGCCCGAGTTTCGGGAACCGGTGGTTGACCAGGCTGGAATGCAGGTAGATGGCGTGCGGCATGACGGTCGCACCCAGCATCGAGGCGGCCAGCAGGACCGAGTTGGTGTCCGCGAAACGAGGCACGAGACCACCGAGAACCCCGGTGGCGGACGGCGGACTGATGACCAGACCACTCAGGAATCCGACGGTGATGATGAGCAGCAGACCGATGATGATGAACTCGAAGTGCCGCTGGTGTTCAGGGTTCTGGAACAGCAGCAGCCCCATGGAGATGGCGCCGACGATGGCCCCGCCGACGACGAGTGGCAGATCGAACATGAGATTCAGTGCGATCGCCCCACCGACGACCTCCGCGAGATCGGTCGCAGCGGCGACGAGCTCCGCCTGTCCCCAGAACGCCAGCCGCTGCCGCTTTCCGAGCCGGTCCCCCAGCAGTTCCGGCAGGGACCTGCCCGTGACCAGACCGAGCTTGGCGCTCTGGTACTGGATCAGCACGGCCATCGCGTTGGACAACACGAGCACCCAGACGAGCAGGTAGGCGTAGGTCGCCCCGGCGGAGATGTTCGCCGCGACATTGCCCGGATCGACGTAGGCGACCGCGGCGACGAACGCCGGCCCCAGAAGCGTTATGAGCGGACGCTTCACCACATCATCTGTCGGTGCACCGAATTCTGCAGTTTTGTTGGACGACATACCTGAATCATGCTCCTCCGGTCCGCTGTCCGCAACGCCGCGTTGCCTTAGGTAACTGACGGAGTCACGACCGGAGAGGCTCCGCCTACCGATGGCCCGGATTTCGGCGACGATCGCCCCCGTACCTGTTTCATCAGGCACCCCAGCAACTGCTGACCGATGTCAGGCTGTTACGGCGAGAACATCAGAGTCTCAAGTACCGAGTTCCGGATCAAGTCCCGGGTAGAATCCGTTCACATCATCATCCCGTCGCGCCACACGGAGAGATCCCGTTCATTCAGCGGATCACGATCATCTCACCGTGGGTCATCGTGAAACATGAATCCGGATTATTCGCCCAGCTCCGCCAGCCCCTCACCATCTCGTCCACGTCCGCATCAGTCGTCCCCAAAACGGTGGCGACCCGATCACGGAATACCGCCCCCGAGATGCGGTCGGCCTGACCGTTGCCCCACCACCGGCAACTGTCGGTGTCCGCGTACGTCCATGCGCTGGTCGTGATGACGGGATCGACGAGCCCCGCGGCGTGTGCCCACGCGCGAAGATGACGCCCCGCGTCCGGCTCTCCGCCGCTGCGCTTCGCGAGCTCCCGGTACGTGTTCCGCCACCGTTCCATCCCCGGGTAGTGCGGATACCAGGACATCGCCGCGTAATCGGCGTCCCGTACCGCGATAACCCCGTCCGGAGCGCAGACCCTGTGCATCTCCGTCAGCGCACTGACGGGGTCAACGACGTGCTGGAGCATCTGATGCGCGTGCACCACCTCGAACGATTCGTCCGGGAACGGAAGCTGAAGAACATCCCCCACCACGAAGCGGGTCCCCGAATCGCCTCGATCCGCAGCCATCTGCCGGGCGGCACCCAGCGGTTCGGCGGTGTTCTCGAGCCCGATCACACGCCCCTCTGGGCCGACGATCTCCGCCAGATCGAGAGTGATGCTTCCGGGGCCGCACCCGATGTCGAGAACACTCATTCCCGGTTTCAGGTACGACAGGAGGTAGCCACAGGAGTTTGCCGCGGTTCGCACGGAGTGTGAGGCGAGAGTCGCTGGGTCATGGCCGTGGACGTAGCGCACAGGTTCACCGCCACCGAGGAAGGAACGTTGCATGGGTGAAGTCTATGTGTCCGGGACCGACGCCCCGCGAACCCACACCAGGCGGCCCGGGTTGAGGGGCAACGGGCCAGGTCCCGGGACCGCGGCCCCCGTGCACGACACCCGATACGGATCGCCGATCCGTTGACCGGGACTGTCTCTCACTCACGCTCCGCCTCCGCGACTCAGATCAGTCGAAGGACAGACTGTGACCGGCCGGGTCACCGTTGGATGCGACCGGCCTCAAGCACCAGGTCCTTGAGCGGCCGGATCCCTTCAGGAGTCTCAAGTGCCCAAAACGCGAGACCACCCATGTTGGTCACGCCCAGGAAGTGGGCGGCTTCTTTGAGCGACTCGAACTGCTCCATACCGTCGATCACCAGGATGCCGTCATCATTGATGACGGCATCGACCACCCAGTCAGGGGCCACTGGATCGAGAAGATCGCCGGGAGCCAGGATTCCGGACTCGATCAACTCGGCCAGAGAAGGCTCATCGATCGTTTCGGCAACCTGCGGAACCCGCTCCGTCGTCTTTCCCACGGTCGATCCAGAAAGAAGCTGATAGGCGTCGCGGGTGACCCCGGCCATGAGGCTCCGCCTCTCGTTGAGGAAGTCCTCATAGCCCATGTTCTCCCAGCCCCGGGGAAGCGCATGCCAGTACATCTGCTTCTCCAACCACTCAGCAGACACGGAACGCTCCTCGACGAGCTTCGGCCAATAGTCCGACGGCGGACCATCCGCGATCCTGATGTTGGTGTTCCAGTCCGTCGGAGCGAAGTTGGCGGCCTGGTTGATCCGCTTGATGTCGGTGATTCCCAGTACCTTCTCCTGGTACGCCCGCGGGAACAGGTGATGTCCTTCGGTTCCCTTGACCGCAGGTTGGGAGGGATCCATCCAATCGACCACGCGATCATCCAACATGAACATCTTCGCGTCGAGCACGTTGAGGGCCGCCAGGTAGCACTGATAGTGCGGGGAAAGCCCCGGTCCTGAGGTGATGAGATTCTGCGGAAGGTTGTACTCCCAGAAATCCGGGGTCAGCTGTGAATCGATGATCTCGTTGAGCAATGCCACGAAGCCTCCGGCATCCCCCTCATCAACACTGGAGACACGATCGAGGTCCTTCTGGATCTGGGACTCCGACGAACCCGTGTACCGGCCGGTCAACTGGGCCATGAACAGCCAACGTGCAATGAGATTCCGTAGGACAGCCAGTTCCACACGGTACTGCGTTCGCCCCAGGAGGAAGACAACATAGGAGTAGATGATGTTCATGTTCGACGTCAGGTTCGCGGCCTGACGGAAACCCGCAGTCCTGATCGCCCGCACATACTCCGTCCAACTGACCGGGTTCGTGACCACCGGAAGTGCGGACCTGAGTTTCTCGAGCTCGGCTTCCTGCCGGGATGAATCGACCTGGCCCGTGGTCTTGTCTTTCGCCCGCAGTGCAGCGTACGCATCCTGGAGTCGACCGCGCCCCTGCCCGACCGCGACCAGGGCGCGGACGACGTGGCCGGTCTCTATCTCGATGTAGGGGTTCTGGGCCGTCCAGGTGACCGGAGCGCCGGCGATCTCCGAGGCTCGTTGCGGGCTGATCCTCGAATTCCTCGCGAACGCCTCGATCTGTTCGCGCCCCTCCGGCCAGAAGACACTGAGCCAGGTCAGGATGTAGTCGTAGGCCTTCAGCCGAACTCCCTCAGAATTGATCCGGACGAACACATCCGCCACGAGCTTCTTGTCCACGTTCTTCTGGATGTGCACCACAGTGAATTGGTAGTTCTTGAGCTCGGTGAGTCGTGCGAAGATGGACTCCACGCGCTCCTCCTCGTCCTCCGAGAGTTCGACCCCCGCACTCTCACAGCGTTTCAGGAAAGCTTTGCGGGCGGCGATGGGCGAGGTGAAGCAGGTCGAGATGTCCTCGACCCACTGCACTGACTTCGCCAGCGCGGGTGTACGGACCTCAAATCTCTCGCTGAACGGGTTGAAGGAGATGACGATTCTGCGCTGTCGGTAGGCTTCATCCCGGACAGGATGCCCCTGCATGGCCGCATAGAGACTGGTCAACCGCTGTTGACCGTCGATGATCTGATGGCTCGCGGACAGCTGTGCGGAAGCACTGATTCCTCGCGTCTCACCCTCCGCGGACACATCCCAGAACATCAATTCACCGACCGGGTATCCGCGGTACATCGAGTCAAAGAGATCCCGAACCTTGGTCGCGGGCCAGACGAAGGGCCGTTGGAGATCCGGAAGTTGAACCTGGCCCGTGCTGACACCATTGACGAGCTGCCCCACCTGCCAGGGGACGGTCTTGAAGATTGCGGTCATGTTCTACCTTCCACCCGGGCTTCCGTGCCCTCGGATATATCGGGGACAAACACATTCAACCATCAGTCCGTTGGCGGCCCCTATGACGGCCACCGTGTGCGGGGAACACGGCCAGCCTGGCCGGGTTCCTGGCGATGATCCCATGACGGCCACCGTGTGCGGGGAACACAGTTACCGTTCCATCGGCCGGAGACAGGTACCGAGACCCACGGATCGAGCTATTTTCCATCGTAGAACCGCCCCTCCCGTGAACGACCCCGATAGCGCCCCTGTTTTCCTGGCAGACACGGAAAAAGCCCCTGTCACCACTTCAGTCAGCTGCAGCGGCGACAGGGGCTGTAGAGCGTGAATCAGACGTTGAACTTGAAGTCCACCACGTCGCCGTCAGCCATGACGTAGTCCTTGCCCTCCTGGCGGACCTTGCCGCGGGCCTTGGCCTCCGCCATGGATCCGGCTTCGTCGAGGTCAGTGAAGGCGACGATCTCGGCCTTGATGAAGCCGCGTTCGAAGTCGGAGTGGATCACGCCGGCGGCCTGGGGGGCGGTGTCACCCTTGTGGATCGTCCAGGCACGGGATTCCTTGGGGCCGGCGGTGAGGTAGGTCTGCAGGCCGAGGGTGTCGAAGCCGGCGCGGGCGAGGGAGTGCAGGCCCGGCTCGTGCTGGCCGACGGATTCGAGGAGCTCGGCGGCCTCCTCCTCGTCGAGCTCGAGGAGCTCGGTCTCGGTCTTGGCGTCGAGGAAGACGCAGTCGGCGGGTGCGACCAGGTCGCGGAGTTCCTGCTTGCGGTCCTCGTCGGTCAGGACGGTCTCGTCGGCGTTGAAGACATAGAGGAAAGGCTTCGCGGTGAGCAGGTGGAGTTCGCGCAGCGTTCCGAGGTCGATCTCGTCCTTGGCCTTGAACAGGGTGCGGTCGTCCTCGAGGATCGTCTGCGCCTTCTTGACGGCCTCGACCTCGGCGGCCCTGGACTTGTCCTTGCGGGCCTCCTTCTCCAGGCGCGGGATGGCCTTCTCGATGGTCTCGAGGTCCGCGAGGATGAGTTCGGACTCGATGACCGCCATGTCGCTGACGGGGTCGACGCGTCCGTCGACGTGGATGACGTCGTCATCGCTGAAGACCCGGACGACCTGGCAGATGGCGTCGGATTCGCGGATGTTGGCGAGGAACTTGTTGCCCATACCCTCCCCCTGGGACGCACCCTTGACGATGCCCGCGATGTCGACGAAGGACACGGTCGCGGGCAGGATGCGCTCGGACCCGAAGATCTCGGCGAGACGCTTCAGGCGCGCGTCCGGCAGCTCGACCAGCCCGACGTTGGGTTCGATGGTGGCGAACGGGTAGTTCGCCGCCAGCACATCGTTGCGGGTCAGTGCGTTGAACAGGGTTGACTTGCCGACGTTGGGCAGTCCGACGATTCCAAGAGTAAGGCTCACAGTCGCACATCCTATCAACCTCCATCACGCGGACGGGACAACGCCGGAGCCACCGCGACGCACGCCGGTGGCGACTTGTCATGATCCGCTCCCTCCCAGACCACCCACGTTCCCACCCGACGGGCATCTTGTTCCATGCAGTGAAATGAGCTGCTAGAGTCATGCGAGGTTAAGAAAACCCGTAGAACGCGCTGAAGGTAGTTGGCGTGGCGCCACCCCTGCCACCGACACCTGAGCCGGACACCTGACCGCGGCCGTGATCACAGTCACCACCCCGACGCCCACCGATCGCCGCGGCATCTCCTCATCCGACTTGATCCGAAAGGCCGGCAATGGCTGCTGACACTTCTCAAGGTCGCGAAGTATTCTCCACCCGCATAGCGTTCCTGCTGGCGGCGATCGGTTCCGCCGTGGGCCTGGGTAATATTTGGCGCTTCCCCTACGTCGCCTATGAAAACGGCGGCGGCGCATTCCTGATCCCCTACATGGTGGCTCTGATCACCGCGGGTATCCCCCTCCTCTTCCTCGACTACGCCATGGGCCACCGGTTCCGTGGCTCCGCTCCCCTCGCCTACCGCCGTCTGCGGACGTGGGCCGAGCCGGTCGGTTGGGTGCAGGTCGGCGTCTGTTTCATCATCACGATCTACTACGCGGCCATCATCGGCTGGGCGGCGCTCTACACCCTGAAGTCCTTCAACACGGCGTGGGGCAGCGACCCCAACACCTACTTCTTCGAGGACTTCCTCAAGTTCGACAGCACCCAGATGATGTCCATGGACATCGTCCCGCAGATCGCACTCGCGCTGGCGTTCGTGTGGGTTCTGGCCATCATAGTTCTCGCGATGGGCGTGGACGAGGGCATCGGACGCATCTCCAAGGTGTTCATGCCGATCCTGACGGTGCTGTTCATCCTCGTCGTCGGCTACTCCGTCACTCTGGAGGGCGCAGCTGAGGGCCTCGACGCCTTCTTCACCCCGAACTGGGCCGCGCTGAGCGATCCGGGCGTGTGGGTCGCCGCGTACGGCCAGATCTTCTTCTCCCTGTCGATCTGTTTCGGCATCATGCTGACGTACTCGTCCTACCTGAAGCCGCGCACCAACCTGACGGGCACCGGCCTGGTGACCGCGTTCGCGAACTCCTCCTTCGAGGTTCTCGCCGGCATCGGAGTCTTCTCCGCTCTCGGCTACATGGCCGTGCAGCAGAACGTCGCCGTCGACGAGGTCGCCACCTCCGGCATCGGCCTGGCGTTCATCGCCTTCCCGACGATCATCAACCAGATGCCACTGGGACCGGTCTTCGGTGTCATGTTCTTCGGCTGCCTGACGGTCGCCGGATTCACGTCACTGTTCTCCCTCCTCGAGGTCGTCGTCTCCGCGGTCAAGGACAAGCTCAACCTGCCGCGCAAGGCCACGGCTCTCAGCGTCGGTGTCGTCATGACCCTGATCTCCCTGACGCTGTTCGCCACGACCTCCGGTCTCGCGACGCTCGACATCATGGACAAGTTCGTCAACAACATCGGCATCGTCGGCATCGCACTGATCGCCATCATCATCCTCGACTGGATCCTCCGTCGTGCGGACGAGATGGCGCTGCACCTCAACGCGGTGTCCAGCTTCCGGGTCGGCAACCTGTGGCGGGTCTGCGTCGTGAACATCACCACCATCGTCCTCGGTTACACCCTCCTCCAGGAGCTCATCAGTCTCGTCCAGGAGAACTACGGCGGCTACACCGACCTCCAGATCAACCTCTGGGGCTGGGGCGTCGTCGGGCTGATCGTCGTCGCGGCGGTCGTCATGAGTCTCGTCCCGTGGCGCGGCAACATCGCCCTGGTCGGCCCTCCCGGCTCCGACTTCGGCGTCGACCCCGACCTGCAGCTCGAGATCACCACCCCGCAGAAATACGATCCGCAGCGCCCGCGTCACGCCGGCTTCGCGGTCGAACAGTTAGGAGCCCGCAAATGAGTGGTATCGCAATCATGATGATGATCCTGTTCATGGTGGTCATCTGGGGCGGCCTCCTGGTCAGCATCCTCGCCCTGCGCAAGCACCCCGACGACTCCTCCGGGATCCTCGGCGACTCGCACCTCGCGACGGACGATGTCCTGATCGAGCAGGAGAAGGCCGGTCCCCCGGCCCGCAACACCGACTGATCCGCCCCTGGTCCCAACCGGGCCCGAACCCGCCCCGACCGTCAACCACGGTCGCGGGCGGGTTTCCGGTTCCGGGGGGGGCGGGAACCGGGCCCTGCCCCACGTCCCGTCAGCCCACCATCGGGGCACCGTGTTCAGGCGCACACTGATTTAGGGCAATATAGGGATTGTGAACGACCCCCGCGATTCATCCGACAGCGTCTCCGACACCAGTCCCGGAGACGGCTCGCCGCTGTCCGGGCCCTTCGACTCGACGGCGTCGCCGCATCCGACGGGCGATCAGTCGCTGCGCGGGCCGGAGACCCTCGCCGACGAGGCCTCCCGGACGTTCGAGGAGTTCCAGCCCGACGCGCCCATCGACCGCTCGGAGATCATCGCCGAAGGCCTGCGCGAGTTCGCGGCCTGGTGCCTCCGACTGCTGATCGTCTCCGCCGCGACCTACATGGTCGGTTTCATTCTGCTGAAGGTGTGGCAGGGCGTCCTGCCGGTCGTCCTCGCCCTGATCGTCTCCTCCGTGCTCTACCAACCCGCCAGCTGGCTCCGGCGGCACGGCGTGCCCGGCGCACTGGCCGCGATCGTCACGATCGTCGGCACCCTCGCGTTATTCAGCGGGATGATCGCGCTGATGGCCCCCAGTGTCGCCCGACAGTCGCAGGCCCTCTACTACCAGGCGTTCGAGGGCGTCCAGCGGGTCCAGCTGTGGCTGCAGGATCCCCCCGTCCAGTTCCAGGGCAATGATCTGGGTGACTGGCTCGCCGAGGGGGCGACGTGGCTGCAGAAACAGGCCTCGACGATCGCCGGTGAGATCTTCGCCGGACTCGGTGTCGCGTCGACCATCCTCATCATGCTCGGCATCGTCCTGGTTCTGACCTTCTTCTTCCTCAAGGACGGCGACAGGTTCCTGCCCTGGCTGCGGGCGGTGACGGGGCCGAGGATCGGTTGGCACCTGACCGAACTCCTGACCCGTTCCTGGAACACCCTGTCAGGGTTCATCCGCGCACAGGCGGTCGTGGCGTTGATGGACGCGATGTTCATCGGTCTCGGCCTCGTGCTGATCGGGGTACCGATGGCGCTGGTCCTCGCGGTGCTCACCTTCATCGCCGGATTCATCCCCATCGTCGGCGCCGTCGTGGCGGGGGCACTGGCGGTACTCATCGCATTCGTGTCCCTGGGGATGACCGAGGCGGTCCTGGTGCTGATACTCGTGATCGCGGTCCAGCAGTTCGAGGGCTACGTCCTCTCCCCCTGGCTCCAGTCCAAGGCGATGAACCTGCACCCGGTGATCGTGCTGGTCTCCGTCACCGTCGGTGGTGGCCTGTTCGGCATCATGGGGGCATTCCTCGCGGTGCCCACGGCGGCGATGGTCGCGGTGCTCTTCCGGTACCTCTCGGACATGGTCGCGCTACGTGCCGGAGAGAAGACCGCGGACCAGATCGTCTTCGCCACCGTCGCCGGATCACTGACCGCCCGCCACGGCGAGGAGGCGGGGCGCAGGATGCGGGCGGCGCGACGCTCCGTCGGTGATGGGACCGGCGATCTGCGGACCCCCGGCGATGACGATGACAGGGACATGGGTGCCGCCCCGGGTCCGCCCACATCCGCGGCATATCGGGCCCGGTTCCAGGACGTCACCTCGAAATTCGCACACCTTTTCGACACGCCGCGCTAGCGCCCTCCCTGTGTCCGGTGCGGATGGCACAGTGGTTCCCATGAGTCCGTCCGTCACATTCCTCCTCACCCTGGTTCTCGGCATCGCGATCGGTGCGGTACTCGGCTGGCTCGCCCGCGGACAGAATTCCAGGGCGACCGCCACCGACGTCGAACGGCTCGCGGAGCTCGCCTCCGCGCAACTCCGGGCGGACACCGCCGAACGAACCTCCGCCGCCGCCGAACAGCTCACCGGACGGGTCAGCACCTCCCTCGCACCGCTGCAGCAGGCCGTGGTTCAGCTGAGCCAGCAGGTCCGGGCGCTGGAGCAGGAGCGGGTCGAGGCCTACGCCGCGTTGAGCAGTCAGGTGCAGTCGATGACGAGGACGTCGACGATGCTGTCGGACCGGACGGGCAAACTCGTCACGGCACTGCGCGCGCCCCAGGTCCGCGGCAGGTGGGGCGAGATGCAGCTGGAGCGGGTTGTGGAGATGGCCGGCATGGTGCGCTACTGCGACTTCGACACGCAGGTTTCCGCACGCGGACCGGAGGGCCCGCTCCGTCCCGATCTCGTGGTGCGCCTGTCCGGGGGCCGGACCATCATCGTGGACTCCAAGGTACCCTTCTCCGCGTATCTGGACGCCCTGGACACCGAGGACCCCGAGGAACACGCCGCCCACCTCCGCCGTCACGCGCACCAGCTGCGCACCCACGTCAATCAGCTGTCGTCGAAGAACTACTCGGCCGCGTTCGAGCGGACCCCCGAGTTCACCGTGCTCTTCGTCCCGGCCGATCCCTTCCTCGATGCCGCACTGACCACGGACCCCGAGCTGCTCGAGCACGCGTTCTCGCGGAACATCATCCTCGCGACACCGACGACGCTGGTCGCACTCCTACGCACCGTGGGACTCGGATGGCAGCAGGAGGCGGTCAACGAGCAGGCTGCGGCGATCCACCGGCTCGGACGGCAGCTGTATTCCCGGTTGAACACCATGGCGGAGCATTACAACAAGGTGGGTACCGCCCTGGATCGCGCGGTGGACGCCTACAACTCGACGTTGGGTTCCCTGGAGTCCCGGGTGATGGTCACCGCGCGCACCCTCAATGAAATGGAGGCCGGCCCCGGGGGATCCACCCGCCCCACTGTGCTGCGCCAGGCGACGGGGAGGGGCCGGAGGATCGCACCGGTGGAGGCTTCCGGCGCCCCGGAGTCCGGAACCGAGGATGCCTGAACGACGGGGCCCAGCCGCACCACGGGGTGACGGTACCGAATTTCAGCGCGGAAGTCGGTAACATAGCGTCTCGTGCCCCAGCAGCCTCCGAATCGGTCTAGTACCCGGCGCCCCGGCCCCTCAGCCCGGCGCGCCGGAATTCCGACATGGTGCTGTCCCGTCATCATGATCCTCGCGCTGGCGGTGGGGACGTTCGTCAGCATCGACCAGCAGCAGATCAGCGCCGTCTATCTCACACTCTTCGCCGCGTCGGCCCTCGGATGCACCCTCTTCGTGACACCCCGCGGACTCTGGTTGACCACCGCCGGTGTTCCGCTGTTGTTCGGTGTCGCCACCCCGGTAGCCGCGTGGACGATCGCCCGCTCCAGCGCCGCGGAGGGAAGCGACGCATTCTCAGCGACGGGCATCGCCACGGCGATCTATCCACTGGCCCAGCATTTCCCGATTCTCGCGGCGACCACCGTCGGGTGCATCCTCATCGCCGTTCTGCGCCTCACCCGGGTACGCCAGCTGCAGGCCATGGCCGAGCACACCCACCGTCAGGCCCGAAAGCAGATCACCGACGCCGAGCAGCGCAACATCGCCACCACTGCCAGGGCGCGCAGTGTCAGCGCCCGGGCCCGCCGGGAGAAGACCGAGGGTGACACCCGACCGACGGTCGCGGAGCTCCGCCGGAAGAGCGCGGAGGAAGCCGCACTGCGGCGCCGGCGGCTGCGGTCGGATTCCGGGGACGGCCGTGGGAACGGTGTACAGCGCCCCGTCCGACGGCCCGTAGAGGGGCCCGGTCGACCGCCCTCCGGGCAACAGGCCCAGCCCCAACGGAACCGCGACGAAGCGACCGGTACGCCACGCAAGCGGCGGGTGGTGTGGCCCGATCGACAGGTGGACGGTCAACCCGGACGGGAGCGGCCGGAGACACACCGGCCCCTCGGTCAGGATGACCGCCGTCCGGGCCCGGATGTCCGGCGCGAGCGCTATTCCGTCGGGGAACCCGCCCGTCGCCGGATTCAGGATCCGCGGGAACTGCGCCAGCGGGAGGATTCCTCCGACTACCCGCGCGGCCCGCGTCGCCGACCTGTCGCGCGCCCGCAGCGTCCCCGCAGGGAGCAGCACCTCATCGGGGAGGGCCGCGGGGCCGAGGGGTCCGTGTCCCGGTCCGGTCGTCCGGATCACGACACGGCGGAGGAGACGCCGCAGACGCCACCGAAGCGACGCCGACGGTGGCTGGACGACGATCTCTACAGCTGACCTCCGCCGGTGATCGGCGGCCATCACAGCGGTCACACGGTCCGTCACCGTTCGACCGCTGTCGTTCCTTCCGGTGTGTCCCGCATGATTCCCCTCCCACGGGAACAACGGGGACCGGCCGTGGTGACAGACCACCACGTGGAGCACGGAGAACACGGAACCTGCCGGTCGAGCCAGATCCCCCCGGGTCCATCACTCCCGGAGTCCGGTGAGTTGGTTCGCTTCGACGACCCCCCGCCCGGCAAACCGTACCGAAAGGACGGAGGGGAACGGGTCACCGGGGCAGGCGATCCCGGTTTTCCCCGTCATCCCCGGGGGCTGTCCCCGGGTCGCAGGGTCCGCGACAGGGTGAGTGTACGATTCCGCGAGCGGATGATCACCCCGCCGCCGCTCATCGCGTCGATCTCCACCCCGCGCGGAGGGACCACCGGTCCCGGAAGGCGGGAACGGTCACCCGGGCACCACCCGGTCGGTGGCGGTCAGCGACGTCCGACGGAGTCCTTCGGCCGCAGGTCACGGGGAAGGGCGAAGACCAGCTTCTCCGCGGCGGTGGTGACCTCCTCGACCTTCGAGTAGCCGTGCTCGGCGAGGAGCTCGAGGACGTCGCGGACGAGGATCTCCGGTACGGAGGCACCGGAGGTCACGCCGACGCAGCTGACCCCCTCGAACCATGCGGTGTCCACCTGCGAGGCGTAGTCGACGAGATAGCTCGCGTCGGTCCCGGCCTGGAGGGCGACCTCGACGAGGCGCTTGGAGTTCGAGGAGTTCTGGGATCCGACGACGATCATCAGCTGGCACTGTTCGGCGATGGCCTTGACCGCCACCTGGCGGTTCTGGGTCGCGTAGCAGATGTCGTCGGAGGGCGGATCCTGGAGTTGCGGGTACTTCTGCTTCAGCAGGTTGACGATGGTCATGGTCTCGTCAACGGAGAGCGTGGTCTGGGACAACCAGATGAGTTTCTCGCTGCCGTCGAAGTCGAGCTTGTCGACGCCCTCGACTCCATCGACGAGGTGGACGACGTCCGGAGCCTCGCCGGCGGTTCCCTCGACCTCCTCATGCCCCTCGTGTCCGATGAGCAGGATCTGGTATCCCTGCTTCGCGAACCGCTTCACCTCGTTGTGGACCTTGGTGACGAGCGGGCAGGTTGCGTCCAAGGTCTTGAGATCGAGTGTCCTGGCCTCCGCGTGCACGGCGGGGCTGACACCGTGCGCGGAAAAGACGAGGTGTGCGCCCTCCGGTACCTGGAAGGTCTCATCGACGAAGATCGCTCCGCGTTCGGCGAGGGTGTCCACGACATATCGGTTGTGCACGATCTCCTTACGCACGTACACCGGGGCGCCGTACTTCTCCAGGGCCCGCTCGACGGTCTCGACCGCGCGGTCGACCCCGGCACAGTAACCGCGCGGGGCGGCGAGCAGGACCTTTTTTTCGGTGGCTACGGGTGACGTCATGGGCTACAGCGTAACCAATGGTCCGGTTGAACGCCTACAATCAGGGTTTCGTAGCCGGCCGAGAGCACGGTTCCCGAAGCCCACGATCCCGAGTTCCCGTTAGGAGAAGCGCGCCTGTGAGTCAAGCAGCTCCCTCCGCCGACAATCCGTGGCCCGTCCGGGAGGTGAACGCCAAGGTCAAGGCCTGGATCGAACGTCTGGGACACATCTGGGTGGAGGGACAGCTCACGCAGATCAACGCGAAGCCGACCTGGAAGCTGTCCTACCTCACCCTCCGCGACACGGAAGCCGATGCCAGCGTGCAGCTGACCTGTTACACGTCGCTGCTCCGCAACTCGCCCACACCGCTCCGTGACGGGGAACGGGTGCTCGTGCACGGCAAGCCCGCGTTCTACCCCGGGCGGGGCAGTTTCTCACTGTGGGTGACCGAGATACGCCCGGTGGGCATCGGTGAATTGCTCGCCCGGATCGAGATGCTGCGCCGGACACTGGCCGCCGAGGGACTGTTCGACCCGGGGCGGAAGAAGCGATTGCCCTACCTGCCGAACTGCGTCGGGTTGATCACCGGCCGGGGCTCCGCCGCCGAGCGGGACGTGCTCTCCGTCGCGAGGGACCGGTGGCCGGAGGTTCGTTTCCGGGTCATCAACACGCCGGTCCAGGGGGCGACGGCCGCACCCGAGATCATCCGGGCCCTGGGAACGCTCGATGCCGACCCGGAGGTCGACGTGATCATCATCGCCCGCGGTGGTGGATCGGTGGAGGACCTCCTGCCCTTCTCGGAGGAGTCCCTGCAGCGGGCCGTCGCCGCTGCATCGACGCCGGTGGTCAGCGCGATCGGGCATGAGCCGGACACCCCGGTGCTGGACAACGTGGCGGATCTGCGCGCGGCCACCCCCACTGACGCCGCGAAGCGGGTGGTCCCCGATGTCGCCGAGCAGCGGGCCCTGATCCAGGAGCTGCGGGCGCGGAGCGCCCAGGCGCTGCGCGGCTGGGTGCAGCGCCAGTCGCAGGGCCTGCGGGATCTGCGCAGCCGCCCCGTCCTCGCGGACCCGATGCTGCCGATCACCCGGCGTTCGGACGAGCTCGCGCAGTTCGTCCGGCATCTCCGCGTCCAGGTGACCCACGATCTGGACAGGCAGGAGACCCGGATCCAGGCGCTCCGGTCGAGGGTGGCCACCCTGGGTCCGTCCGCCACGCTCGCCCGCGGCTACGCTGTCGTGCAGGTGGGGCCGGCCGGAGCCGAACCCGAGGTAGTCACCTCGATCGACCAGACCCCACCCGGGAGCCAGTTGCGTATCCGCGTCGCCGATGGCGCGATCACCGCGGCAACCATGGCGACCCGACCGGCTGACTGACCGGCCCCACCCGAGATCGATACAGGAGAGAGACGACGTGAACAGTGACGCTGTAGGTACGGGACAGCCGAAGGAGAACGCCTTTCCCCCGGTCGCGGAACTCAACTATGAGGCCGCACGGGATGAACTGGTGGAGATCGTCAAGATCCTCGAGCACGGCCAGATGCCGCTGGACGAGTCCCTGAGGTTCTGGGAGCGCGGCGAGGCGCTGGCCAGACGCTGCGAGGAGCATCTCGATGGTGCCAGGAACCGGGTCGAGGCCATCCTGCGGTCCGGAGACGCGGACGCACCGGCGGAGGGCGCCCCGGACTCCGAGTGACACCGGGCCCCGGGTTCGCGCCGGCTCAGTTCCGGATCGGCTCAGCGACCAGGGTGTTGTGGATGAGCTGGCGGAATTCCCCTTCGTCGGCGGTTCCCGCGAACACGAGAGTGACATCGCTCAAGGTGGTCGTCCAGACGGTGTCGGCGGTATCCTCGAAAGGCGTCCAGACCGTGAACTCCCGACCGTCCACCTCACGGGACCCGTTGACTTCGCGGGGGTGTGCGTCGATCTGCTTCACGGCGTCCTCCGCGGGTTGATCGGTCTGCAGGAGCTGGAGATACCCCCGGTCCGCGGTGACCCAACCGATGAGCGGGGCGGGTGTGTTGTTGACCGGGTGCCTGCGGGCGGAGTTCGCCACCCACCCCCCGGGGTTTTCGGGCAGCCTGACCGGGAACGTCACCGCCCGTGCCTGGAGGTCGAGGAAGCTCTGCGCGTCGACCTCGCGGACGGGCCCGTTCTCCACGGGATCCTTGCGGAGGGAGCACATCCCGGTGAAGGTGACGACGAGCGCCATGATGACGACGATGACCAGCAGAGACATCACCATGTCCCTGCTGTCCTGGAAGATACGGGGTTTGTTTTCGGCCACGGGACCCAGTATGTCAGAACCCTCTCTGTGAGCTCCCGCCCGGCTGACGGCGGCCTCCGATGGCGCCGGACACCTCGGTACGGGGGTGAAACAGACGTCTGGACCGAACAGGTTGTCCCCCACGCTGCCAAGAAAGTGCAACAATGGGAGACAGCGGACGCACGGACAGATCCCGGCCGCAGTACCGCGCACGTGCGGGGATGCGCCGGGTGCGCCTCCTGGAGGAACATGGCTGCGCGCCCGCAGCTGAAGAACACATGACCTACGACTACAAACAAGCGGTCATATTCCGTCCCGCCCGCTGTGCCGGCTGTTTTCCCGGCAACGGTGGAGGGGCGGGGCCGCACATGAGCGCCTTACAGGAGGCACTGACATCATGAGCATCGAGAAACCCGAGCGTCCGGACCGCAACCTCGCGATGGAACTCGTCCGCGTCACCGAGGCAGGCGCACTGGCATCCGGCAGGTGGGTTGGACGCGGCAAGAAGAACGAGGGCGACGGCGCTGCAGTCGATGCGATGCGAAAGCTCATCAACTCCGTCAACATGCGTGGTGTCATCGTCATCGGTGAGGGCGAGAAGGACGAAGCCCCCATGCTGTTCAACGGAGAGGAAGTCGGCACCGGTGAAGGTGCCGACGTCGACATCGCCGTCGACCCGGTCGACGGTACGACACTGATGGCGGAGGGCCGGCCGAACGCCATCTCGGTGCTCGCCGCAGCGGAACGTGGCTCGATGTACGACCCGTCCGCGGTCTTCTACATGGACAAGATAGCGTGCGGCCCGGAGTCCGCCGGCAAGATCGACATCCTCGCCCCCGTCGAGTACAACATCAAGGCCGTGGCGAAGGGCAAGGGGATCCCGGTGCATGACGTGACCGTCGTCGTGCTGGACCGCCCGCGCCACCGCTCGCTGATCGCGGACATCCGCGAGGCCGGCGCGAAGATCCGCCTCATCCGCGACGGCGACGTCGCCGGTGCGGTCGCAGCTGCGCAGACCACCAACTCGGTTGACCTGATGATGGGCATCGGTGGTACCCCGGAGGGCATCATCACCGCCTGCGCGATGAAGTGCATGGGTGGCGAGATCCAGGGCAAGCTCCATCCCACCAGCGACGAGGAACGCCAGCGCGCACTCGACGCCGGCCACGATCTCGACCGGGTGCTGTTCACCGACGATCTTGTCCGCTCGGACAACTGCTACTTCGTCGCGACCGGTGTGACCAAGGGAGACATGCTGCGGGGCGTGACCTACCGCGCGTCCTCCGCCACGACGCGTTCCCTGGTCATGCGCTCCCGCTCCGGCACGGTGCGCCACATCGAGTCGGTGCACCAGCTCGCGAAGCTCCAGGAGTACTCGGTCGTTGACTACGGCTCCTAGATCGATCAGGTGCCGGGGCGCATGACCCCGGGCCATCTGAGGGCGCCTCTCCCGGTCACCGGGGCTGGCGCCCTCACCGCATTTCGGGAGGAACACAAACACGCCGGGGCAGGTATCGATTCCCGCCTGCCACCCCCGAATGTGTGCACACGCAACCTCCGGTCGCGGCCCTGCCCTGCGATCTGCTTCACAGGACACGGTTCAGGGTGACGGGAACCTGACGGCCCCCGGGTTTTTCCGCCATACTTGGATCAGCTGCACCGCACGACGCCCGGGTCTCCTTCCGTACCTCCCGGGCACCTCCGCGGTGTGACATCCACACACACAATGAAGAGGTTGGTTATTCATGACTGAGCAGGAATTCCGCATCGAACATGACACCATGGGCGAGGTCAAGGTACCCGCGAAGGCCCTGTGGCGCGCCCAGACCCAGCGTGCGGTCGAGAACTTCCCGATCTCCGGCCGCGGCCTGGAGTCCGCGCAGATCCGCGCGATGGGTCTGCTGAAGGCGGCCTGCGCCCGCGTGAATCTCGACCGTGGCCTGCTCGACGAGGAGAAGGCCAACGCCATCATCGCCGCGGCGAAGGAGATCGCCGAGGGCAAGCACGACGACGAGTTCCCCATCGATGTCTTCCAGACCGGCTCAGGAACCTCGTCCAACATGAACACCAATGAGGTCATCGCCTCCATCGCGGGCAGGAACGGCGTCGAGGTCCACCCCAACGACCACGTCAACATGGGCCAGTCCTCGAACGACACCTTCCCCACCGCGACGCACGTCGCCGCCACCGAAGCCGCGGTCAAGGACCTCATCCCGGGCCTGAAGGTCCTGCAGGAGTCCCTGGCAAAGAAGGCCACGGAGTGGGAGAACGTCGTCAAGTCCGGCCGCACCCACCTGATGGACGCCGTCCCAGTCACCCTCGGCCAGGAGTTCTCGGGCTACGCCCGCCAGATCGAGGCCGGCATCGAGCGGGTCGAGGCAACTCTCCCGCGTCTCGGTGAATTGCCCATCGGCGGTACCGCCGTCGGCACCGGCCTGAACACCCCGGCCGACTTCGGTGCCAAGGTCACCGTGGAGCTCAAGGACCTGACCGGGGTCGAGGAACTGCGCGAGTGCGTTAACCACTTCGAGGCCCAGGCCAACCGCGACGCGCTGGTCGAGTTCTCCGGTGCGATGCGTACCATCGCCGTCTCCCTGAACAAGATCGCCAACGACATCCGCTGGATGGGCTCCGGCCCGCTCACCGGCCTCGGCGAGATCCACCTGCCCGACCTGCAGCCCGGTTCCTCCATCATGCCCGGCAAGGTCAACCCGGTGCTGTGTGAGACCGCGACCCAGGTCGCCGCACAGGTCATCGGTAACGATGCCGCGGTCGCCTTCGGCGGCTCCCAGGGCGCGTTCGAGCTGAATGTGTTCATCCCGGTCATGGCCCGCAACGTCCTCGAGTCCGCACGCCTGCTGGCCAACACCTCGCGCGTGTTTGCGGAACGTCTCGTCGACGGCATCGAGCCGAACGAGGAGCGCATGAAGACTCTGGCGGAGTCGTCCCCGTCCATCGTGACGCCCCTGAACTCGGCGATCGGCTACGAGAATGCCGCGAAGGTCGCCAAGACAGCACTGAAGGAAGGCAAGACCATCCGCCAGACGGTGATCGATCTCGGTTTCGTCGACGGCGACAAGCTCACCGAGGAAGAGCTGGACAAGCGTCTCGACGTTCTCGCGATGTGCAACACGGACCGCGACGCGAAGTAGTTTCCCCGCAGCTCCACCCCTTCTGTCCGGGTGGGATCCGACCCCCGCAGCCGTTCTCGCGCTGCGGGGGTTTCCCGTGTTGCCGCAGGACATTCCCCGGGCCATGGTCAGTGTCACAGCTTCCCCACACAGCACCTAATTTCACTCCGTGCATTTTTGCACTTAGTGCATTTTTGGGCGTACAGTAACGGACATGACCAACGACAATGTCCCGCTGCGCGAGGCGAAGCGACTGGCGACACGGGCGGCGATAGACGATCACGCGACACGGCTCGTCCTCGAGCACGGATTCGACGCTGTCACCGTCGAGGACATCTGCTCCGCCGCGGGAATCTCGAGGCGCACGTTCTTCAACTACGTCGACTCCAAGGAGACCGCCGTCATCGGTGAACAACCCCGACCCCTGACCGAGGAGGAGGTGACCGACTTCGTCTCGGACCGTCATCCGGATCTCTTCCACGCGGTGATGCGGTGCGCGTTCCGGATGAGCAACCTTTTCCGGCCCTGTGCCGGCGACCTGGCCACACCGTCCACGGTCGACACCGGAGAGCTGCTGCGCCGACGGCGACGGATCTGCCGGGCGGAACCCCGGCTCTCCCTGCAACGGACCGCCAGATACCCGGACATCCACGACAGCCTGATCGACACCGTCACCTCCTATCTCCGGGCATGGCCGGCCGAACGACGGCTCCCCGAGGCCACCCCCCGGGCCGAGGCGATGACCGTCGTCGCCGTGTCCACCACCGCCATCAGGCTGGGGTTCCACCTCTGGATGGAGGGATCGGACCCCACGGCCGACAACCTGCGGACCCGGTGCACCGACGCACTCGAGGACATGACCCGACTACTCACGAAGGAGGTCGAGAACGCGTGAGCCGCGCACTGACCACAACCACACCGGAGACCTCACCCTCCACCCGTGCGGAACAGCCCCGACTGCCGCTGATCTTCACCGCGCTGATCCTGGCCATGCTGATGAGCGCCCTCGGCCAGATGATCTTCTCCGCGGCCCTGCCGACGATCGTCGGCGAACTGGGCGGTGTCGAGCACATGACGTGGGTCATCACCGCATTCCTGCTCGGGCAGACGATCTCGCTCCCGATCTTCGGGAAACTGGGTGACCAGTTCGGCCGGAAGTACCTGTTCATGTTCGCGGTGTGTCTGTTCATGGCCGGCTCCGCGCTGGGTGGATTCGCGGGCTCGATGGATGTTCTCATCCTGGCCCGGGCGATCCAGGGGGTCGCCGGTGGCGGACTCATGATCCTCTCCCAGGCGATCACCGCCGATGTCGTCTCCGCCCGACAGCGTGGAAAATACATGGGTATCATGGGATCGATTTTCGGACTGTCGTCCGTCCTCGGCCCGGTCCTCGGTGGCTGGTTCACCGACGGCCCCGGCTGGCGCTGGGGCCTCTGGTTGAACATACCGATGGGCGCCCTGACGCTCGTGGGTATCGCACTGTTCCTCACTCTGCCGAACCACGCGCAGGGCGGAAAACTCGACTGGGCCGGGATGGCGACGATGGCACTGGCCACGACGAGCTTCATCCTCACCGTCACCTGGGGAGGCAGGGAGTACGACTGGACCTCCCCCGCCATCCTGGGACTGATCACGGCCGCAGTGGTGTTCTCCGTTCTCTTCATCATCGTGGAGCGGAGAGCCCCGGATCCACTCGTCCCCATGTGGCTGTTCAGCAACCACAATTTCCGGCTGACCACCGCCGCCGGTCTCATCGCGGGGATCTTCATGTTCGGATCCCTGGCGTACATGCCGACCTACCTGCAGATGGTGCACTCCATGAGTCCGACCGAGGCCGGTCTGATGATGGTGCCGATGATGATCGGGCTCATGGGTACATCAGTGGTGGTGGGTGCGCTGGTCACCCGAACCGGCCGATACCGGATCTATCCGGTCGTCGGAATGGCGGTCACCGGACTCGCACTGTGGTTGTTGTCCGGCCTCTCCCACGATTCCTCGCTCCCCGAGGTCGGCGGCTACCTGTTCGTGCTCGGGTTCGGACTCGGTTGTGCGATGCAGATCCTCGTCCTGATCGTCCAGAATTCCTTTCCGATCGCGGTGGTGGGAACCGCGACCGCAGCGAACAACTTCTTCAGACAGATCGGCGGCGCCGCCGGCTCCGCCCTGGTCGGCGGGATCTTCGTCAGCAACCTGTCCGGTCTGCTCAACGACCGTCTCCCGGCGGCCCTGTCGCAACTCGGCGAGGGCGCTGCGGAGACCGGTGCGAGGATCTCGGGACACGGCGCCAACCTCACCCCCGGGCTGGTGCAGTCACTGCCGACCCCGGTCCGTATCGCCATCGACGCGGCCTACAGCGACGCGCTCACCCCCGTGTTCGCGCTTCTCGCACCTCTCGCCATCCTCTCTGCGGTGGTTCTGTTCTTCGTCCACGAGGAGCGGCTGAAGGAAACCGTGAGCTAGTGGACCACTCCGGGTGACAGACGAAAGACGTGGACGTCCCCACCTCAATCGGGTGGACGTCCACGTCCGTGTGCCGAGCCGGACCGGAAGCTCCGCAGATCAGAACGTCTCGGGCTTGGGCAGGAGCTTCTCCCAGATGACGGTGTCGCGCCATTGCCCGGCGAGCTCCCCGTAGGGCATCTTGGCGAGGTGGCTCAGGATGCCCGCCTTCTCGAAGCCACGGGACTGGTGGAGCTTCGTCGATCCGGTGTTCTCCGGGAAGATCCACGAGTGGATGGCCCACTTCTCCAGTTCGATGCACTTCTCGATGAGGGTGTCCAGCAGTGCACCGGCCACGCCACGGCCCTGGGCCCTGGGATCGATGTAGATCGAGTCCTCGACGACCCCGTGGAAGACCTCACGCTGCGAGATCGGCGCCGCCGACACCCAGCCCAGAACAGTCTCGTTGTCGGACCGTTCAACCGCGACGAAAGCACATTCCATGATCTTCCGTCCGTTGAACTCCTCCCACGTCAACGCGTGACGTTCATAGCTCGCATGTCCGGTGTCGAGGCCGCGCTCGTAGATGTGCCGGACCTGACCGTAGTCGTCCTCGGTCAGCGGTCGGATGATGAAATCGCGTTCAGACATGAACGGAAGGATATTGTGCTCGATGCCACACAGCAACCTGAGAGTTCCGGGAAGCATCTGACCAGCACCTTCTCCCCGAGCGCCTTTTCCTGTGCCACCGGTGGGGCCACCGGTCCGGAAATGAGAAAAACCCCGGGGACTGCCGGGGTTTTTCTCATCAGCTCCTCACCTGATCGTCAGGCTAGGGAGGGGAACGGATTCACCGGATTAGTTCTTCTCGATCGTGGGACCCCAGGTACCGTCGGTCTGGGACCAGATGATGTCGCCGTGCTGGAAGTTCTGGGTCCATCCGTTGCCGTCCTGGCGCTCAACCTCGTACGCGGTGGGCATACCCAGGTCAGACTCGAGTCCCCCCTCGGCCATCCAGGTCTCGGCGATCTTGCCGTTCAGACGCTGAGCGCCGGTTTCCTTGGAGTAGGCGATGTAGTAGCCCTTGTTGAATGCCGCGAGATAGCGGCCGTGCTTCTCCTTGAGGTCGGTCAGCTTACCGAGGTGACCGGCCGTACCACCCATGGACTCGTACATCTCGACGATCGGGGTCGGGACGGCGATCTCCTTGCCTGAGGCGTCAGTGACCTCCGTCTTGTGCTCGACGTCATCCTTGGCGTCCTTGGCGTCGCGAGCGGCATCCTCGGCGCCGTCCTTGGCCTTGTCGGCACCGTCCTTCGCGGCATCCTTGGCGTCGCGAGCGGCATCCTCGGCGCCGTCCTTGGCCTTGTCGGCGCCATCCTTCGCGGCATCCTTGGCGTCGCGAGCGGCATCCTCGGCGCCGTCCTTGGCCTTGTCGGCACCGTCCTTCGCGGCATCCTTGGCGTCGGAGGCGGCTTCCGAAACCTTGTCAGCTGCCGAATCCATGTCATTCTTGGCGTCCTGCGAGCAGGCGACCGCACTGAAGGAGAGGCTCAGTGCAGCAACACCGGCTAGAACGCGGGCACGGGTCTTTTTTGTCATTTAAAATAAATCCTAAGCATATGGGATGGACAGTACAACTACATACTATGACACCCATGAGAGGATGCCAATCCTGATACACTAGGACCGCCACCGCCTACCGTATGCGATCCCACCTCCTCAGGTTCGGACATCCAGGTGACATCCTCACTTCCGCCTCCGTCCACGGGAGGATCTTCCCGCTCCACGGCCGGACGCCTTGCTGCGGAACTTCTCCCCCGCAGCCGTCCGGCGCGCCTTCTTCGCGGAAGCCTTCTCCGACGCGGTCCGCTTCGGTTGAGTGGTTCTGGAGCTGGCCCCTGTCCTGCCCCTCGCGATGCCCACGAAATCCTGGATCGCGTCGCAGTCGTCGACCACCCGCCACACCAGAGCGATCGTCGTCGGACATCCGTCGCGGTAACCGCGGTTCTCGGTGCGTCGGGAGCCCAGCCGCCTCAGCAGTGGCCGCGGAGCGAGGACCACACCGACACCTGTCGCGACGACGCCCACCGCCTCCCCCACCGCCCGGACGTCGACGATTCCGTCGGCATCCGGGCGGTGGAAAACCGTCTGATCCGAGATCTCATCCCTGCCGAGCGTGTCCAGCAGGGTGAGTTCGCTGTCCTTGGGGACCGCGATACCGGGTTCCTCCTCGTAGAGACGCACGAGGTGGTGGGTGTCATCTATCCGGGGATCCGGTAACCGGACGAGCGCCAGATCCACCCGACCACCGATGAGCTCCGCCATCGGATCGTGGCTTTCCCCGGTCACCGGTTCCCGGTGGCCGGTCCGTTCCGCGAACCGGTCGAACCACTTCCCGGGTGCCGTACCCGTGACGAAACTGATGGACAGAGCACGCTCGGAGCTACGGGGATTCATGCACGGAATGTTACCGTGAGACAATGACAGACTCTGAAGTACGCCCGCCGTCGAGCACCGCGATGAAACCGCTCACCGCCGCCAAGAAACTGGGCATCTACCTGCCTGCGGCACCCGAGGAGTTCCAGCGCAACGCGCTGACCCACGCGGAGTTCTCTGAACTGCAGCACAATCCCCCGCAGTGGTTGACGGATCTCCGGGCCACCGGCCCCCATCCCCGCCCGGAGGTCGCCCGGAAGCTGGGGGTCACAGTCGCCGCACTCAAACGAAACGACATGGACCGGCCGCTGACCACCGCGGAGATCAAGGACCTTCTCGCCGATCAGCCGGAATGGCTGCGAAAGGCCAGGACCACACTCGCCGAGGAGCGTGCTGCCGCAGCCGCCCGCGAAGCCACCACCGCGGACGAGGGAACCCCGGAAGAGGGTTAGCACCCGTTTCCGCGGCAGCTGCGGACAGCCGCGGGAAAAGAACCCACGGTGGGTCGACGAAGAAGCGTCGGGACCGTACCGCACGAGAAACAGGTGGCCGATCTCCGGCACGGTCCCGCTCCACTGGTTTGGCTTGTTTTTGCTGAACAGGTCACCACACCGCTCCGGCATTCGGGTGATGCCCGGGTGCCTCGCCCCGGGGGATGAGCACAGCGGCTACGGGGTCCCACTTCCCGGGTGTTTCCTCGGGCAACCGTATGTTTCCGTCCGAAGGTCGCCGGTACCGCCATGCCGTGAGGATGTGCAGTGAACCCCGGCGTGGGCCATACCCGCCGTAGGGTCGGAGGATCCGGGCATTGGCGGGATGAGGACTGCATCGCCGACGCCGGTCACGGTGTCGACAGCCCCCGTGTCTCGCGGTGGGGTGTCCCATTAAGATGTGATCTTCGCCGTGGGGTTCCACTCTTTCGGGGGACGGGCACACGGGAGATGGCAGGGTATTCCCCCACTTTCGTGGCCGCGTCCGCCCACCCGTAGCCCGGTCCCCGGGGCCCGCGTCTACGCGCGTACCGGGTGCCCGGGCGTAAGTCCAGAATTCCGCGGGGCGAAAAAAGTGGGCGATGGAGAAACCAGCGGCCCCTCAGATCGTCGACGGCGTCACAACAGGTGCCTGTCCACGGGAGTGGATTCGCTCATCCTCCACGACTACCGATGAAGAGGACGTCGACCCGGCGAGCGAGCAGGACATCAACAATCGAGCTGTGCACGGTTCTGGACCAACCGGAAGGTCAGAGCATGCCCAGTGAGGTATTCCGGCCCGGACCGGCCGGTCGCAGCACTGCGACACACCACCGGTCGACGTGGTCGCGGACATCCGGCATACTCTCATCCGCCGGCGGGAAGTTCCGGGGGAACTCGACAGCTTATTGACGTCCAGCTAATTTCGGCTCCATCGGCACTCGACGGAAGAGCGTCTACGGAAGTAGCCGAAGATCCTTGTGGAGTCGGGGTGATAGTTGCGGCGCCGGCAATGCTCCACCCGGCAGCCCGTGGACCACCGGGAGCTTCACGGAACGCCCGAACACGGTTGCCTCCCACCGGTGTCACGCCGATGGCGCTTCCTCCATCAACGGAGCTGGATCAGCGACCGGTTTCCTGTGGTGGGAGACACCACTCCCTGACACCGTGGACCACCGGCCCCCAGACCACCTGCGACAACTGACCAGCTGAGATCCGCACACCGATCAGAGCGGTCGTCGATGATGCTGAGAGAAAATGACTGTCCACCAGCAGAACTGATCGGAAAAGGCGGTCCGTCTGGACAGCGGATCGCCACGTGAGGGATTGAACGTATCTTCTGCCGGTGCCTCAGAAGGAGATGCCGAACGGTCGGGGCTGTGGGCCGGTGTCGCAGATGTACCGGCATGGCACGGCGCCACTTCCGGGGCGACGGGAGATGACGTGGCGGTGTCGGCACCTCCGACACCGCCACCGGGGAAGGTTGTTCAGACTGTCGACCACCACAGGCACCGGGAAACACGCACGCGGCAAATCCCGGATGCGGTCGGAGACGGGAAGGCCCGCAGGGCACTGGCCCGGCATCTCCCCAGGGGGCAACCGGCCGGCACCGCCTGCCGGACACGGTCGGTCAGGTCGTTGATCAGGTAGCACAGGGAGACAGTACACAGTGCGGGATTCGCGGCGACATCGCCGGACACCACCGCACCGGACCCCGGACCTCGAGGTCGCGCCGGTGGTCGGGGAACACGGCGTGCCGGTGGTCAGAGCGGTCCACCGCCGGTGAGCACGGGGACTCCCGCGACGGGCGGGAAACGACGCCAGGGTCATACGCCTCCAGTCCCCTGTCCCGAATTCCCGGCCAGCGGGCCGGATGAGTCATCCCCCTACCCGATCCATCATCGGGGGCCTCAACTCCCGTTCCCTGCGAGATGTGGTGCGGGGCGTCGAGGATGACCGGATCGACCGATGACGGAAGACACATCGATGCAGGGACGAGCCTCCGGCACAGGGCCATCTCCCCGGGCCGTGCCGGCCAACGGTGCGGAGTGGAGGTAGCCACGGGTGCCGGTGTGCGGGAAATCAACTCCGACGAGGACACCGTGTCGAACACTCGAGGCGGAACCTCGATGTCGTCGGGTTCTTCTCACCTACCC
The DNA here is from genome assembly GCF_016595285.2 of Corynebacterium antarcticum. Lineage (NCBI taxonomy): Bacteria > Bacillati > Actinomycetota > Actinomycetes > Mycobacteriales > Corynebacteriaceae > Corynebacterium > Corynebacterium antarcticum. The sequence continues at coordinate 177,615 of NZ_JAENIP020000003.1, read as the reverse complement.
GTTCCGTGTCACCGACCGTGATCCGATCAAGGTCGGGATCCCTCTCGGCGGCGTTGACCCCGGTGGCGTGGGGTCCGGATCGGGGTTGCCGACCCGAAAAACGACGGTCGGATCAGGGCGCGGCGCGGAGCCCAACACCGATGCAGTGGTGACGGATATTTCTGTCACCGCCGGGCTCCGACAGGTTTGCGGGAGATGATCCACCGCGCCACGGTACTCAACGGGACACTTCATCGCGATGCCCCGACAGTTCCCGCAGCAGCGGTACGGGGGTCAGCCTCTTGTCTTGAATATACCCCGGGGGGTATATTCACCGTGCTGAGACATCCACCACCGAGACCACCGGGAGCACACCATGAGACTCGTCATCGTCGGGGGTGTCGCAGGGGGAATGAGCTGCGCCGTCCGCGCCCGTCGCCTGGACGAATCCGCCGAGATCATCGTCCTCGAACGCGGCCCCCACCCGTCCTTCGCCAACTGCGGACTCCCCTACTACGTGGGCGGGGAGATCACCGACCCGGGCGCTCTGCTCGTCCAGGCCCCGGAGTCACTGCGCGACGCCCTCGACATCGACGTCCGCGTCCACCACGATGTCGTCGGCCTCGACGCCTCGGCCCGCACCCTCTCCGTCGACACGCCCGACGGGAACATCCGGATCTCCTACGACGCACTGGTGCTCGCGCCCGGTGCGAAACCCTTCCTCCCGCCCGTTCCGGGACTCGACTCCCCCAGGGTCTCCACGCTGCGCACAGTGGACGATGCGACGGCCCTGCGGGACCGGGTGACCTCGGGTGCCCGGAACGCGGTCGTCCTCGGCGCCGGTTTCATCGGGGTCGAGGCCGCCGAGGCGCTGGCGTTGGCGGGGCTCCGGGTGGACCTGGTGGAACTCGCCGACCACATCCTCCCGCCGGTGGAGCGGGAGATCGCCGGCCCGGTGACCGCGGAACTCGAACGCGCCGGCGTCACCGTCCGGACGGGGGTCGCCGCGGAGCGGATAGAAACCGGGGCCGAAGCGGACACCGTGGTCCTCTCCGACGGCACCCGGCTGCGCGCCGACCTGATCGTCCTGTCGGTCGGCGTGCGCCCCGACACCACCGTGTTCGAGAAAGCCGGGGTCTCCTGTGAGCGCGGGGCGATCATCGTCGACGAACACGGACGCACCAACCTGGACGACGTGTGGGCCGTCGGTGACGCCGTCGCCGACACCGATCCCGTCACCGGGTCCCGACGCCCGGTGGCTCTCGCCGGTCCGGCGAACCGCGCGGGCAGGCTGGTCGCCGACGACATCCTCCGTCCGGGTACCGCACGCCGGACACCACAGCCCCTGGACACCGCCATCGTGCGGGTCGGCGAGGCGACCGTCGCGATGACCGGCGCCAACCGTTCGGCGCTCGAGGCGGCCGGGATACCGTACTTCACGGTGCACCTGCACCCCCTGCAGCACGCCGGCTACTTCCCGGGCGCGACGCAGGTCCATCTCCTCGCGCACATCCACGCGGAGGACGGCACCCTCCTCGGTGCGCAGGCACACGGGGTGGACGGCGTCGACAAGCGGATCGACGTCCTCGCCACCGCACTGCGCACCCGCATGACCGCCGCCGACCTCATCGACCTCGATCTCGCGTACTCCCCGCCCTACGGCGCGGCCAAGGACCCCGTGAACATGCTCGGCATGATCGCCGCGAACGTCACCGACGGCACGGTACGGCTCTGGTACCCGCGGGACCTGCCCGAGGTTCGGCGCGACTGTCTGATCCTCGACGTCCGCGGCGTGGCCGAGGTCGACGCCGTGCGCATCCCCGGGGCGCTGAACATCGCACACACCGAACTCCGCGACCGCATCGACGAGGTCCGCGGCGCCGCGGACGGAAGGCCCGTGCGGATCCTGTGCGCCTCCGGCGTGCGCTCCTATCTCGCGTACCGGCTCCTGACCCAGCACGGCTTCGACACAGCGACCCTCTCGGGAGGGATGCTCACCCTCGAAGCCTGGCTGGGGCACAGTGCTAACACCGTCCTCGAACACGGTCGGAACTGACCCGCACGGCAGCCACGACCACCGGACACCATCAGACGAAGGGGAACCACCATGACCGAATTCCAACCCGAGGACAAGAAACGCATCCTCAACCGGCTGCGCCGCGCCCGCGGACAACTGAACGCAGTCATCGAGGCGGCCGAATCCGGTGCACCCTGCCGGGACGTCGTCACCCAGCTGGCGGCCCTGAGCTCCGCACTGGACCGCGCCGGATACGCCATCATCTCCGGGGCGATGAAGGGCTGCATCCGGGACGGGGACTCCCGGGAGGACGGTGATCTCACCCCCGAGGAGCTGGAGAAGCTGTTCCTCATGCTCGCCTGAGCCGCACCACCCGACAAACACCACCCCACGACAAACCAACCCCACACGGAGGAAAACAATGTGCAGAGCAGTCACCTGCCGCAAATGCGGAAAAACCACCTGGGCCGGATGCGGCCAACACGTCGACCAGGTCATGCGCAACGTCCCGAAATCGGAGCGGTGTCCGGGGCACGCCGATGAACCCGCGACCGGATTCCTCTCCCGGTTGTTCGGACGCCACTGACGTCCGCCCCTTCCCCCCCCCCCCGGGAGCGTCTCGCGTCACTACACTCGGCGGTGTTCGGACTACCACGAGACCCAGCCGCCCGACTCCCGGGACGGTGGCGGAAGGATGATTGCGCCATGACCGAGAACACCACGAACTCCGGGCGATCCACCGTCCGCCTCGACGTGAAGCTCACCGGGGAGACATCGGACGCCATCCCCGTGGTCCTCATCGGATCCCTCGGCTCCGACCGTTCGATGTGGGAGGAGCAGATCGGACCGCTGTCGGAGAAGTGGCCGTTGATCGCCGTCGACCTGCGCGGCCACGGCGCCTCCCCGGTGCCGGACGGGCCCTACTCGATGCCGGCTCTCGCGGCAGACGTGCTGGCGACCCTCGACAACCTGCGGGTCCGGCGCGCCCACATCGTGGGTCTCTCCCTCGGCGGCGCGATCGCCCAGCAGATCGCGCTCGACGCACCCGAGCGGGTGACCAGCCTGACCCTGGTGTCCACTGCGGCGAAGTTCGGCGAGGAGCAGACGTGGCGGGACAAGGCCGCCACCGTGCGTTCGGAGGGAACGAAGGCCCTGGCGGACACCGTCGCGCACAACTGGTTCACACCGACGTTCGGTGAGGCCGGGGCGTTCGCGGAGTACGAGGCCATGGTGTCCTCCTGCCCGGACGAGGGCTACGCGGCGTGCTGCGAGGCACTCGCCGAGTTCGACTCCCGCCCCCGGCTGGGTGAGATCAGCGCCCCGACGCTGGTCATCTCCGCCGCCGACGACCCCTCCACCCCGCCGGACGTGGTGCGCGTCCTCGCCGACGGGATCCCCGGCGCCCGCCTCGAGTCCGTGAGCCCGGCCGCCCACCTCGTCAACGTGGAGCAGGCGGCCGTGGTCAACCAGCTGCTCGCCGACCACTTCACAGCGGCGGTCTGATCCCGCCCGGACAACAGCCGGACACGAAACCGCCCGCCCCACCGAACAAGCGGTGGGGCGGGCGGTTTTTCACGTCCGGGCCGAATCAGTCATCCGGCCCGGGAACGGAGGGCGGGATCAGAGCATCTTCCACTCTTCGAGGCCCTCGTACAGCGGGTAGGACTCGGCGAGTTTCGCGGTGCGGGCACGCAGCGCGTCGACATCGGCGTTCTTGCCTTTCGCCAGGGCGGTGCCGATGATGTCGGCGACCTCGGTGAACGCGGCGTCGTCGAAGCCACGGGTGGCCAGCGCCGGGGTACCGATGCGCAGGCCGGAGGTGACCATCGGCGGGCGCGGGTCGAAGGGCACGGCGTTGCGGTTGACGGTGATGCCGACCTGATGCAGCAGATCCTCGGCCTCCTGGCCGTTGAGCTCACTGTTGCGGAGGTCCGCGAGCACGAGATGGACGTCGGTGCCGCCGGTGAGGACGTCGACGCCCGCGGCGGCGCAGTCGGAGCCGGTGAGGCGCTCAGCGAGGATGCGGGCACCATCGAGGGTGCGCTGCTGGCGGGCGGCGAACTCCTCGGAGCCGGCGATCTTCATGGCGACGGCCTTCGCGGCCACGACGTGCATGAGAGGTCCGCCCTGCTGTCCGGGGAACACGGAGGAGTTGAGCTTCTTGGCCCACTCCTGCTTCGCCAGGATCATGCCGGAACGGGGGCCGCCCAGGGTCTTGTGGACGGTTGTGGACACGACGTCGGCGTGCGGCACCGGGGAGGGGTGCACGCCACCGGCGACGAGACCCGCGAAGTGGGCCATGTCGACCCAGAGCTTCGCTCCGACCTCATCGGCGATGGAACGGAACGCGGCGAAGTCCTGGTGTCGCGGGTAGGCGGACCAGCCGGCGATGAGGACCTGCGGCTTCTCCTTGATGGCCTGCTCGCGGACGCGGTCCATGTCGATGCGGAACGTGTCCTCCTCGACACCGTAGGCGGCGACCTCGTAGAGCTTGCCGGAGAAGTTGAGCTTCATGCCGTGGGTGAGGTGGCCACCGTGGGCCAGTGAGAGGCCCATGATCTTGTCGCCGGGGTTGGCCAGGGCCATGAGAACGGCGGCGTTCGCCTGCGCACCGGAGTGCGGCTGGACGTTCGCGAACTCGGCGCCGAAGACCTCCTTGGCCCGGTCGCGGGCGAGGTCCTCGACGACGTCGACGTGCTCGCAGCCGCCGTAGTACCGGCGCCCGGGGTAGCCTTCCGCGTACTTGTTCGTCAGGACGGAGCCCTGTGCCTGCAGGACTCCGCGCGGGACGAAGTTCTCGGACGCGATCATCTCGAGGGTGTCCCGCTGACGTGCGAGTTCGTCGCGGAGGACCTGCTCGACGGCGGGGTCGAGTTCAGCCAGCGGAAGCCATCGTGAGTCGGCGTTCGGGGTGGAGCTGGATTCGGTCATGTGTGCCCGGTTTCCCTTCGTGTCAGCACCTCCCGGGACAAGACCACGCCCCGGAATATTCAAATGCCCCGTAAGTCTATCCCCCGCGGACGTGATTGTGGATCGGGAGGTCCGCCCACGGGCGCACCCGCCCCCGTGTCCGTGTGCGGGGCACCGGTGTGCACAATGGACCCATGGCACGCCCACGGGAGATCAGCCCGTACCTGGACTTCGACCGGACCGAGTGGCGGCATCTGCGCAAGTCGATGCCGCAGGTTCTGACGGCGGACGAGGTGGTCCAGCTGCGCGGTATCGGTGAGAACATCGACCTCGACGAGGTCGCCGACGTCTACCTGCCGCTGTCCCGTCTCATCCATCTCCGGGTGAAGGCGCGGAGGAAACTGATCAGCACCACCTCCACCTTCGTGGACAAGCCGGCCGAGCACGTGCCGTTCATCATCGGTGTCGCGGGTTCCGTCGCGGTGGGCAAGTCGACGACGGCACGTCTGCTGCAGGTGCTGCTGCAACGGTGGGAGTCCCATCCGCGGGTTGATCTGGTGACGACGGACGGTTTCCTCTACCCCACCGCCGAGCTGGAGCGCCGCGGCCTGTCATCCAGGAAGGGATTCCCGGAGAGCTACGACCAGCGTGCCCTGATGCGCTTCGTCACCGACGTGAAGTCGGGCAGCCCGGTGTGCCGGGCACCGGTGTACTCGCACGAACTCTACGACCGGGTTCCCGACGAGATGGTCGAGGTCCGACAGCCGGACATCCTCATCCTGGAGGGGCTGAACGTCCTGCAGACGGGTCCGACCCTGATGGTCAGCGATCTGTTCGACTTCTCCGTCTACGTCGACGCGCACAGTGACGACATCGAGGAGTGGTTCATCCACCGTTTCATGGCCCTGCGCGCGACATCGTTCAGCAAGCCCGGTTCGCATTTCGCACACTTCGCCGAGCTTGACGACGAGGAATCGCGTCAGGTGGCCCGGGAGATCTGGCAGTCGGTGAATCTGCCGAACCTGGTGGAGAACATCCTGCCGACCCGGGTGCGTGCGTCACTGGTTCTCGTGAAGGGACGTGACCACCTCGTGCAGCGGGTCCGGATGCGCAAGATCTGATCCGGGTCAACCACGCGGGCGGATCAGCCTCCGGGTCGGTTCACGCCCTGTTGCGGTGCACCCACTGTTCCACGGGTCCGAGCTCCGCATCATCGACACGGTCGATGTCACGCCCGTACTGACGGACGATCTCCTCCTCGTTCTCGTTGCGGTTCGACTTGCGGCGGAGCATCTGGTTCAACGACCACAGTGCCCCCCTGTGGACCCTGCTGAGCTGAGAGTGCATGAGCCTGCCCGGCAGGTAGAAACGGGTGACGCGCCCGGCATTGTCGCCGAGTGCCTTGGCCGCCACGTCCTGCTCACGGACCCAGGTACTCACACTCATGCCGACGACAGCCAGTGCGGTCGGGCGGCCGCCGAGATCATTGCCCCGCAGCCATTTTGCCCCGCTGATCTGGTTGGCGTAGTTCGGTGAGAACACGACGACAGGTCCGGTGCCCGGGAGCTGCCCGACGGCGGAGGGGGCGTCACCGAGGGCGATCGGGATCACCCCGAGACGCTCAGCGAAACTCCGGGCGTACTGCTCGGTGGATCCGTAGGTGGAATCGAAGATGACGGTCAACTCGGGCGTGCTCATCGTTGGGTCCTCACAGAAAGCGGGTCATTTTCCGAAGCGTCTGCTCCGGAAGGCGTAGGAGCGGAGCGCCCGGAGGAAGTCGATCCTGCGGAACGCCGGCCAGTAGGTGTCGGTGAACCAGATCTCGGAGTAGGCGGCCTGCCACAGCAGGAATCCGGAGAGACGCTGTTCCCCCGATGTCCGGATGACCAGATCGGGGTCGGGCTGTCCCGAGGTGTAGAGGTGGCGGGAGATCGAGTCGACACCGATCTCGCCGACGATCTGCTCCGGGCTGAGCCCCTCACCGGCCTTCTCGGCGACGAGGTCCCGGACGGCGTCGACGATTTCCTGGCGGCCGCCGTAGCCGACCGCGACGTTGACGGTCACCCCGGTGTGTTCCCCGGTCTTCCGGGCGGCCGCACGCAAGCGTTCGGCGAACTCCTCGGGGAGGAGGTCGAGATGCCCGACGAGCCGGACGCGGCAGTTGGTCTCCGGGTCGGCGAGTTCATCGACGACGTCGCCGATGATGTCGAACAGCAGCTGCAGCTCATCCTCCGCGCGGCCGAGATTCTCGGTGGACAGCAGGTAGACGGTGACGAGTTCCACTCCGGTCTCATCGCACCACCGGACCATCTCCCCGATCTTCCGGGCCCCGACACGGTGCCCGTGGCTGACATCGGCGAAGCCCGCCTCGCGGGCCCACCGTCGGTTCCCGTCGCACATGACCGCAACGTGCTTCGGTCGCCGGCGACCGCGGATCTCGCGGCGCAGCCGGTTCTCGTAGACCGGGTAGAGCAGTTGCGGGAGGAGTTTCACGGTACCGATTCTAGTCGCGGGCGCCCCGGGAGGGGCACGGGGTGACGCATGGGGAGACTTCCACAGCCGACTCCACGGCTGCGGGGCGGTTCATCAGAACCAGAGGCGCTTCGGGGTCTTCAACCCTTCATCAGCCATGGCCCTGTCGATCGCCTCCCGGTCGAAGGGGTCGATGCCGTGCGCCTCAGCGAACTCCCTGCGCCGGGCCATGCTGCGGACACGGCGACTGAGCGCCCACCCGATGTAGAGCACGATCGCACCGAGGAGCACCAGCACGAACAGCCCCACCGGGGAAGCCTTGCCGAACTCCGGGCCGAGCGGACCCGACCGCTCCGCCTGCGCGAGAATGACACCGGCGGCACCCTGGATGTCCATCTAACTCTCCTCTGTCCCGATACCCGCGAACAGATCCGTCTCCGGCAGGGTGGTCCGCACCCTGGTCCGCGCAAGTTCGAATTCTTCCGTCGGCCACAGCTTACGCTGCACATCAACCGGGGTGGCGAAGAACATGCCGGCCGGGTCGATCTGCGTGGCGTGCGCCCGGAGGGCGTCGTCCCGGTGGTCGAAGTAGTCCGCGCACGGCACCCGGGTGGTCACCCGGGCCATGATGTCCGCGCGGTCACTGTTCCAGCGCTCGAGCATCGGGCCGAACGGGCTGGGCCGGCCAGAGGCGACGAGTTCGTCATGGAACAGCTTCATCCGCTGCCGGATGAATCCGTGGGTGTAGTACAGCTTCAGCGGGGTATGCGGCTCCCCCAGCTCCGGGTGGTAGTCCGGGTCACCGGCGGCGTCCCAGGCGACCATCGACACTTCGTGGACCTTCAGGTGGTCGGGGTGCGGGTAGCCGCCGTTCTCGTCGTAGGTGACGATGACCTGTGGGCGGAAGTCCCGGATGATTCGGACGAGATCCCGCACCACGCGGTCGGTGTCCGCGAGCGCGAAGCACCCCTCGGGCAGCGGCGGAAGCGGGTCGCCCTCGGGCAGTCCGGAATCGACGTACCCGAGCCAGGCGTGCCGGCACCCGAGCGCCTCGGCGGCGGCGGCCATCTCGTCATTCCGGATCTGGTCCATGTTCTCGAGGACCCCGGGACGATTCATGGCCGGATTGAGGATCGATCCACGCTCACCGCCGGTGCAGGTGACGACCATGGTCTCGGCGCCCTCGGCGGAGTACCGCGCGAGCGTGGCGGCACCCTTGCTCGCTTCGTCATCCGGGTGCGCGTGGATGGCCAGTAGGCGGTGCTGACTCACAGTCTTGTCATCCTTCTTTCGCGGCTGTCTGCGGTGCGTCGGGCCGGTTCCCGCCCGACGTCGGCGTTGTCCCGGGACCATCCTAGACAACCCCCGGACCGCCCGGCACCGCCGCCCCGGGACACGTCTATCATGGAATCCGTGCACCCCGACGGGCTGCACCGGTTCCGGTCGCGACCGGAACCGGACGCACGGACAGACAGGAAGGCCGCCACCGTGGAGAAGCCGTCCCCCCGCCAACAACTGCCGGCCGACCGCTACGCGGTCACCGCCGACGGCAGCCGGGGAAACCTCTCGGGCCGTCTCATCGCGATCGGATCCGTCCTCTTCCTCATCGCGGCGGTCGTGGTCACGGTCCAGTACTTCCAGAAGACCTCGGCCGCCACCGTCAACGCGACGACCTCGGGGTTCGAGCGCGCCGACGACGAGTCGACCCTGCGGATGTTCGTGGACGTCACCCGGAAGAACACCGACACCGAGAGCTACTGCATCATCCAGGCACTGGACTACGACAAGATCGAGGTCGGGCGCCGGGAGTTCCTCATTCCCCCGGGCGGCGACCGGACGGAGCGCTACACCGTGGAGATCCCGACGCGCGGCCTCCCCGTCGCGGGGAAGGTGTACGGATGCCATGAGAAGGTACCCGCGTATCTCACGGAGGCCGAGCCCCGCTGAACCCGGCTCCCGGCAACGGCCCGTGTGTTAGAATCCATCGCGAAACAGCCCTGACGACACACGTGTGTCCGGCGTTGTTCCCGGACAGTGGATCCCGTTGAATCGGGCGGTCACTGCAGGCCCCACAGTCACGCCCCGTGGGCCGCACCCCGGACGCTCCCGCGTCTGACCGGTGCGGGCCCGGGGCACTGTCAGCTGTCCGGGAACATCCCGCGCCGACGACACATGTACCGATGACTCCATCGGCGCAGGGGCGATCGGAGGATGTGCACCCGCCATCCTCCGATCACGACGACGAAGACTGGGAAGGCACCGACACCATGGCTGACAATCAGAAGCAGTACATCACCCCGGAAACCAAGAAGAAGCTCGAGGCGGAGCTCAACGAGCTCATCGCCCACCGGCCGGTGGTCGCTGCGGAGATCAACGAGCGCCGCGAGGAGGGCGACCTCAAGGAGAACGCGGGATACGATGCCGCCCGCGAGATGCAGGTCGAGGAGGAGGCCCGCATCCAGCAGATCTCCCAGATCCTGGCCAACTCCACCACCGAGCGCGCCGCCGTCGAGGAGGGTGTGGCTCACGTCGGGTCCGTCGTGCACGTCTACTACGACGGCGACGAGTCCCAGAAGGAGACGTTCCTGATCGGCACCCGGGCGGCGGCCAGCGACAACAAGGACCTCGAGACCTACTCGGAGCAGGCTCCGCTGGGCAAGGCCGTACTGGGTGCCCGCGAGGGTGAGACCCGCGAGTACACCGCCCCCAACGGTCGCGTCATCAGCGTCACCGTGGTCTCCGCGGAGCCGTACAACTCCGAGAAGTACGCGACTCTGCGTTCCCAGAGCCAGTAGACCAGCCCCCCACAGAGAAAGGCCCGGAAACGATCATGACCACCCGTACCCGTACCCTGGCGGCCGTCGCCGCCGCAACCCTGGCCCTCGCAGCGTGTTCGCCGCCCAACCAGGTCCCGACCGAGGAACGCGTCGTCACCGCCACGGAGCTGGACGCGCCGGCCAGCATCGAGATGGACGAGACCACGGCCATGCCCACCACCAGCGCGCAGCACGGTGAGTCCACGACACACGGCTCCACCACCGCCACCACGACGAGCAGCGCCACGGATCCCGAGACGCTCCCCGGTGTGATCAACTGCGTCAGCGCCCCCACCCAGCGCCCCACCAACCTGAACCTCGCGTGCTCCGGCAACGACGACCGTCTCGTCGACATCGTCTGGCTCACGTGGACCGAGGAACAGGCCACCGGCACCGCCACCCGCATCACGAACACCTGTGATCCGACCTGCGTCGACGGCACGGAAGAGACGACCCCCGACGTCGAGGTCGTCCTGAGCCTGCCCCGCAACACACCGCAGGGTCCGGCCTTCACCCAGATCACCGTCGATGGGGAGACGATCGCCCTCTAGGGCCCGCTTCTCCTCTCCGACCCACCCGGCAACCGGTTCCAGTTTTCACCGGTCGCCGGGTTTCTTTCTGCCCGCCCACCGACGCTCCACCGGACGACGGGATGCACGGGATGATCGCGCGGAGCCCCCTCCACCAGATACGGAAGAACCCCGGCAGCCGCCCGCTGTCAGTGCGGGGGCTACCGGGGTTCTCGGTCCGCCGGTTCGTCCGGGTGATACCCGGTCAGCGGTTGTTGAAGTAGCTCAGCAGACGCAGGATCTCGGTGTAGAGCCAGACCAGGGTGACCGCGAGGCCGAGGGCGACGCCCCAGGCCATGTTCGCGGGAGCACCGGCACGGACGAGCTTGTCCGCGGAGTCGAAGTCGACGAGGAAGCTCATGGCGGCGAGGACGATGCACACCAGCGAGAAGATGATCGCGATCGGACCACCGTCACGCAGGACGTTGAAGGAGGTGAACATCGACATCAGCATGTTGCCCACGATGAGGATGAGGACACCGACCATGCAGCCGACCAGGATGCGGGTGAACTTCGGGGTGACCTTCACGGCGCCGGACTTGTAGACGTACAGCATGCCGAGGAACACACCCACCGTGCCGAGCACCGCCTGGCCGATGAGGGCTCCGGCGTTGGCGCCACCGACGAGCACACCGGAGAACATCAGGGAGATCCCACCGACGAACAGTCCCTCGAAGGCGGCGTAGGTCAGGGCGATCGGGGCGGAGCCGTACTTCTTTCCGAACGAGAAGATGAGGACGGTGATGAGTCCGCCGATCGCTCCGACGATGGTGAGCAGCATGGCGAGGCCGGGATTGACCATCGCTCCGATGAAGAAGTTGACCACCGCCAGCGCGACGATGATCCCCAGCACGATACCGGTCTTGGTGACGATGTCGTCCACCGTGATCGGGCGCTGGGCCTCGGGGGCACCACCCTGCTGGGCGAGGTACGGGTCCTGGTATCCGGCCTGCGGGTAGCCCGTCTGGTAGGGGTTCTGCTGGGGCTGGTTCCGATTGCCCGTCAGTGAACTGAGAACAGGGTTGCTACTACGCACGTCGTCCCTGGTCCTTTCTGTTGTCCTGGATCTGTCCTGAAGACGTTTACATTCCTTACAACGCTGCTTCCGACCTGAAAGTTCCCGGGAGCGGGTAAAGAAAAGGTAAAGCCGGGGAACGGGCCAACGGCCGACTCCCCCGGCTTCACTGCACTCCAGGATCTGGTGCCCTACCCGACGGCCGAACCACCGGCGATCTCGGTGAACTGCTCGTTCTGGAAGTCCCGCGGGGAGATGCCGTGCATCCCCTTGAAAGCCCGGGAGAACGCCGCCGTGGAACGGTACCCGACCGTCTGCGACACGTCCTTGGGGCGCAGGCCCGCCCGCAGGAGCTTCCGCGCCTCATCCATCTTCTGTGTGAAGGTGAACACCGATGGTGCGGAGGCGGTGTCGGTGCGGGTGACCACTCCGAGGGCGCTGCGGTAGCAGTCCACGACGTCCGCGAGACCGGGAGTGGCATCCAGGTCGGTGTCCGCGCTCATCGGCAGGGCGATCGATCCGGCGGCGATGTCCAGTCGGGTGTTCGTGCCCGCGGGAATCGTCGCACTGTCCCCGTTTCCGAGGAAACGGCAGTAGCCCGGGGTGGTCAACGTCGCGGTTCCCCGGTAGACCCACAGGACCACATCGGAGCCGGTGGACCGGTGCCAAGTGCTCGACGAGGGGATCTCGGGAGGCGTTCCCGCGGGAGCCATTCCGACGGAACCGGGGGTGTAGGCGGACGGCGTGCAGCCGGTGTGCCGGCGGAAGGCACGGGTCAGTGATGAGGTGGCGGCGAAGCCGACGAGATTCGCGACGACCGCGACGGAGAAGTCCCGTGCGAGGAGTTCCGCGGCCGAGGACACCCGGTAGGCGGTGCGCCACTCTGAGAAGGTCATCCCGGTGGATGCGAGGAACTGCCGCTGCAGCGTCCGGGCGGACACCCGGTGCTGCTCGGCGAAGTCCTCGAGTGAGGTCTGGTCACCGGGGTTGACGCGCAGCCGCTCGGCCACGGCGTTGGCCTCCTCGGCCTCGGGGGCCGGCGGTGGGGCGGCGGGGTCATCGAAAAGTCTGGCGATCTCCGGCGAGAGTGTCCGGGCGCCACGGAGGTAGCCCAGCGACCGGGAGAATTCGTAGACCATGAAATCGCCCCATTCCACGCCGAGGTGGACGCGGCGGGACGGTCCGGAGATGCCCAGATTCGGAAAGACGATCGGGATGACCAGACCATCGCCGGACACCGTGGACGGCCCTGCGGCGAAACAGAGTTCGCCGGCGGGGAGTTCACACCTCCAGGTGCCGACTCTGATCGTCGCGGAACCCGAATGGCACCACAGGAGGGCCGGGTGGGGGTAGGAGACAACCATGTCGTACCTCAATCATCTTTAGGCGACGCTAACCTAAACGATAGTAACGGTAAGGCAACACTAAGGCATCACCGACCTGAACGAAAACTCTTGCCAATTGCCGTTAGCGCAACCATTCGTTGAGGTCAAGACATCCTTCTTTCGGCTACCCCCAGTCGATCACCCACCCCCATTAAGGGGAGTCGTGCGAAAAATCACAACTTCCCGGCAGTGGAACCGGTGCAGCGTCGGCGGTTTTCCGACGCACCCGATGCGCCAACCCTGATGGTCACCGAACAATTCGACCCGCGACATTTCCCGTGGGTTCACGGCACACACCGCGCGGAGCCATCACCGGAGATGGAAGGGCCGCCTCCGTCCACCGCGGACGGATCCCCTCCGGTGGTCGGCGGCCGGGCCCAGCGTGTGCGCTCCGCCACCTGTCCCCCGCCCCGTGATCATCTGCCGACGACCCCGGTGGACGGGTGATCGCGGGAACGAAACATCCCGGCCGGCGTCCGACCCGGGAATGACGGACGCGGGATCCTCGCCGACCGCCTGCGCGAGCCACCGGGGACTGCCGACGCCCGACTACCCGCGTCCCTCATTCCCGGTCGCGGCACACCCGCACGAAATCCCGGAGGCCGAGGGAATCCGGTCGGGGACGCCGGTGCCCCTCCCCGGGTGTCACCGTTCCGGCCCTCCGACACGGTCCACCGCTTCGGATGGTCGCCTTCTGATACCCCGACGCTGGTGCCCCCAGTGGGACTCGAACCCACACTGCGCGGATTTTAAGTCCGCTGCCTCTGCCAATTGGGCTATAGGGGCATGCCGGCACAGTTTAACGCACCGGTGGAGCTTTCCCTTCCCTGACCGTCAGCGGTCCAGGTCTCCGGCGAGGCCGGCGACGATGCCGTCGAGGATGTCCTTCTCGGAGACGACCATGGAATCGACTCCCGCGACGTCGCGGGCGAGATCGATGATCCCCTGGACGACGACGGAACCGCCGCCGAGGACGTCCGCACGCCCGGGGTGGATGACCGGATTCGTGGCCCGCTGCTCCGAGGTCTCGGCGATGAGATGGTCCGTGAGTACCTTGAGCGCGTCAAAGCGGAGCACGGAGGCGTGGATCGCGCTGGCGTCATAGCTCTCCAGCCCCAGAGCCAGAGCGGAGAGTGTCGTGAATGTTCCCGCGCAGCCGACGAAGGTGCGTGCCTTATCAACCGGGACGATGGCGCGGACCTGCTCGAGTCGTTCCGCGACGTACTCCCTGGCGATCTCGATCTCGGTGTCGGTGGCCGGGTTGGAGCGCATGATGCGTTCGGTGACCCGGACACAGCCCATCTGGGTGGAGTGGCTGCCGAGGATGCCGTCGTCGACGGTCCCGACGACGAACTCCGTGGATCCTCCGCCGAGGTCGATGACACAGAATGGACCGGTTTCCGGGGGCAGATCGGCGACCGCACCGCGGAAGCTCAGTGCGGCCTCCTCTTCACCGCTGATGACCTCTGCGACCGCCCCGGGTTTGATCCGCCCGAGGAGCTGGCGGGTCATCCGGAAGAAGTCCTCGCGGTTGTGGGCGTCGCGGGTGGCGGAGGTCGCCACCATGCGGACATCGGCCACGCGTTCGATCTCCATGATCTCGACGTAGCGTTCGAGGGCCGCGCGGGTTCGTTCGAGAGCCGCGGGAGACAGTTCACCGTTGGCGTCGACGCCTTCGCCTAGCCGGACGATCTCCATGGCCCGGTGGATCTCCCGGGTCTGTCCGCCACCGACCTCGCAGATCAGCAGCCGGAGGGAGTTGGTCCCGCAGTCGATCGCCGCGAGGCGGGTCATTTCCGGACCTCCGCGTGGGTGAAGTCGAACTGTTCGATGTCGATGCCGAGGTCGGCGCAGGTGGGCCAGTCGGCCGGGATCGCGGTACCGCGTAGTCCAGCGTGCTCGGCGGCCAGCGCCACCGCCTCGTCGCCGAGCCGGAAGTGACCCGCTCCCTCGGCGAGAGCGTAGGCGATGAGGACGTGGAGGCACTTGACACGCTCGGGCATCCCGCCGCCGGAGAAGTCGGTACCGAGGTCCTCGAGGGCGTTGCGCCGTTCGAGGTAGTGGCGATGTGCCGCATCGTAGTCGGCGGCGAGCGTCAGGTCGTCTTTGAGGCGGTCGCTCATCCACTTCATGACGTGCGCGACCTCGAGGCGCGATGCCTCGGCGGTGAGACGGGGGTCGGTGAGGTAGTAGAGGGTCGGGAACGGGGTCCCGTCGGGCAGGCGCGGCGCGGTGGTGACGACACCGGGTTCCCCGTCCGGACAGCGGTAGGCGATGTCGATGACCCCACGGGGTTCGCGGCCTAGCTGTTCGGTCACCCGGGCGATGTCGGCGTCGTTGACTGTCATTGGTGTTCTCTCCTTGTGACCCCGGGCTGCGGGGTGGTCAGATTCTGTCAGTCCGCGGGGGCGGGGGCGGGCTGTTCCTCCGGTGGTGCTGGAACCGCGGTCGGCAGGTTGCCCTTCGCGTTCTCGTCGAGCGGTTCGGGGTCCGGGGCGGTGCCGGGGAGACTGACCCCGGCGTCGCGGTCGGCGACCGAGTTCCACAGCACGCCCCACCAGGGGCCGCTCACCGTCGGTGCGGTGTCCTCCCCGCCACCGGTGGTGGCGGTGGAGGTGGTGATCTCCGGATCAATGATGCGGAAGGGGGTCTCCCCCGGCTCGATGACGCCGAGGCGCTGCCGGGCCTGCTCGCGGATGTACGCCTCGGAGCGGTACTTCTCGATCTCGTCGACGAGGGCGTCCCGTCGCTCCGTGCGTTCGGCGATCGACGCGCTGAGCCGGGCGATCTCCGCCCGCTGCTGGAAGTAGTTGCGCACGGGGACCGCGATCATGACGAGTACGAGGATGAGTACGAGGATGAGGATCGCGACCTGGAGTGCGCTGAACCGCCCACGGTTCCCGCGCGCACGTGACGGCACCGCCGACCGCCCCGGTCGCTGTCCTGATGTTCCGCGGTTGGTCACGGGTACCCGTTTCCGCCGCATGCGCGCTTGATTCACCATTGTCCGTCGATCCTACCGCGCGGGCGCGTGGCCGTGCGAGCCCCGGGACACGAACAGGCCCGGATCCCCCTCTGGCGGGGTGTCCGGGCCTATTCCTGCGCTTCAGCGCCGGATGCTACTTCCTGAACCGCGGGAATGCGGAGCGGCCGGCGTAGCGTGCGGCCGGGCCGAGCAGCTCCTCGATGCGGAGCAGCTGGTTGTACTTGGCGACGCGCTCGGAGCGGGCCGGCGCACCGGACTTGATCTGGCCGCAGGACAGTGCGACCGCGAGATCGGCGATGGTGGTGTCCTCGGTCTCACCGGAGCGGTGGCTCATCATGCAGCGGTAGCCGTTGCGGTGGGCGAGCTCGACGGCGTCGAAGGTCTCGGAGAGGCTGCCGATCTGGTTCACCTTGACCAGCAGGGCGTTGGCGACGTCATTGTCGATGCCCTTCTGCAGGCGCTCCGGGTTGGTGACGAAGAGGTCGTCGCCGACGATCTGGACCTTGTCGCCGATCGCGGCGGTGATGGCCTTCCAGCCCTCCCAGTCGTCCTCGTCCAGCGGGTCCTCGATGGAGACGATCGGGTACTTGGCGACGAGGTCGGTGTAGACCTTGCTCATCTCCTCGGCGGTGTGCTCGCCACCCTCGAAGTGGTACTTGCCGTCCTTGTAGAACTCGGAGGCGGCGACGTCGAGGGCCAGGGCGACGTCCTCGCCCGGGGTGAAGCCGGCCTTCTCGATGGCCTCGACGATGAGGTCGATGGCCTCGGCGGTGGAGCCGACGGAGGGTGCGAATCCACCCTCGTCGCCCAGACCGGTGGACAGGCCCTTCTCCTTGATGACGCCCTTGAGGGTGTGGTAGACCTCGGCGCCCATGCGCAGCGCCTCAGCGAAGCTGGAGGCACCGATGGGGGCGATCATGAACTCCTGGCAGTCGACGCCGGAGTCGGCGTGGGCACCGCCGTTGACGATGTTCATCATCGGGACGGGCAGGATGTGGGCGTTGGGGCCGCCGATGTAGCGGAAGAGCGGGAGACCGGCGGAATCGGCGGCGGCGTGTGCGACGGCCATGGAGACGCCGAGGATGGCGTTCGCGCCGAGCTTGGACTTGTTCGCGGTGCCGTCGGCGTCGATCATGACCTGATCGATCTCGCGCTGATCGTCGGCCTCCATGCCCGCCAGCTCGTCGACGATGGTCTCGTTGACGGCCTCGACCGCCTTGAGGACACCCTTGCCCTGGTAACGGTCGCCGCCGTCACGCAGCTCATGTGCCTCGTGGACGCCGGTGGACGCGCCGGAGGGGACGGCCGCCTTGCCTGCGGAGCCGTCGGAGAGGACGACCTCGCACTCGACGGTCGGGTTGCCGCGGGAATCCATGATCTCGCGGGCGAATACGTGCATGATCTCAGCCACAGTGGCCTCCTATGCCTTTTGGGTGCTGCTTCGATTGTCGTTCTACGTGGCGCCGCACAGGCCCTCAACCGAAACACACCACCCGGGCAGTACCCCACACAACCGGAAATAACCGGGCGTTTTAGGGAGATGTGTCCCGGAGGGATCTGATGGTCGGCGACCATGCGGAACGCTCACCTTCAATTGTTCCATGAAATCTCCCGCCGCGCCGCTGGACCACACATCCGGGCACCATGTCACACCGGCGTCACACCGGCGGCTGGCGGAGCGCGTAGGCCGCTGCGGAGTCCCGGACCTTGATCAGGTAGTCGGCGGAGTTGTTGTAGGACCGGATGGCCTGCGTCCACCCTTCCGGGGTCGCGAGGTCACGGTCGTGCGCACAGAGCAGCCGCGCGGCCGCGAGCGCCGCGTCGTCGATCTGCTGGGGGTCCGCGACGCCGTCCCCGTCGGCGTCGCGTCCGTAGATCCGCCAGGACGAGGGGATGAACTGCATCGGACCGACCGCACGGTCGAACTCGGTGTCTCCGTCGAGCCGGCCGCCGTCGGTGTCCGGCACCCGGGCGAGTCCGGGACCGCCGTCCAGGGGAACGCCGATGATCGGCGGGTCGACGATCCCGGCCTCGCCGATCCGCGAGCCCCCGAAGATCTTCCCGGAATATGTCCCGTGGCGGGTCTCGACCTGGCCGATCCCGGCGAGGGTGTTCCAGGAGAGATGACAGCCCGGCCAGCTCTGCTGGGCGATGAGGGTCGCGTTGCCGTACGCCTGCACCGCGGCGACCGGGATGCCGGTGTCGGCGGCGAGCGGTTCAGCCCAGAAGCCGAGTTTGAGTGAGGTCCTGCCCGGGGCGTTCACGTCGATCTGCGGGACCGCCTCCCCCACCGCGGGAGGGACGTTGTCGGGTACGGGCTGCAGTTGCCTGATCGGACTGGGACCATCGAGGAAGGACAGGACCCAGCCGACGAATGCGACGACCATCACCACGGCCAGGACCGAGGTGAGGCCGGCGACGAAGGTGCGGCGGACTGCGGATCTCATAGCGGCGAATTCTACCCATGCCGACCCTCCCGGATGCCAGCCGTCCGTATTTCGCACCCCGGCAGCCTCGTCCGGTCGTCCTCCTCCGTTCCGGTGGCCACCGGATCGCGGTTGCGACCCCGTCGCATCCACCGGCCCTCGGGGAATGTGCGCCAGGGGAGAATCGGAGGAGTCACTCTCCCCGTCAGCTCCCCCGGTGCGGACGGGACCGCCCCTGACTCACCGTCCCCGCGGCCACATCACCGTTCGACACCCTCGGGGCTCTCCCGGGACGGACACCGCCGCGGAGGTGTGCCGCACCGATCCGGGGACCGCACTCCCGACCCGCACGGTGGGGCCCGGGGCGGGGCAACGGATCATCCGCCCCGGTTCTTCGCGGCCTGCCACAGATTCTCCTGCTGTTCGACGGGGACCGTGGTGCGCGTCCCGTCGAACAGGTAGGGCGCTCTGCGACGCAGTTTCGAGGTGAAGGAGTCGGCGACATCGTCGAGGTCGAAGTCTCCCCGGAGCGCGGCGATCTCCGCGTGGAAGAGCACCTGGAGCAGCACGTCCGCCAGCTCCCCGCGGAGCTCGACCGCGGTGCCGGCACCTTCGGCGTGGGCCCGCACGGCGTCCGCGAACTCCTCGGCCTCCTCCCGGAGATAGGGGAGCAGACTGACGTGGTCCTGGCCCCGCTCCCACTCGCCGATGTCGAGTGCCCTGGTCATCACGGCCCGGGCTGCCGCGATACCCGATGCCCCCGGCCCGCTGACCTCCTCCCCCGCGGCCGACCGGCGCAGGACCTCCGGCGAACCGGGATCGGTGTCCACCCAGATCGTCGCCGCCCCCGGTGCTCCCCTCCGCAGGCCGTGGCCGAGCACGAGCTCCCGAACAGAATCGGGGACGGATTCACCGAATGCCACGGTGTCCCCCGCCTCAGCGGCGGCGGTGATCACCTCCGCCGGAACCAGTGTGGGTGATGCGGAGTCGAGCAGCAGAACCGTCATGCGGACATCGTAGCGGCGCGAATCAGCCCCCGATCGAGACGATCCCGGGTTTCCGGCCGCCCGTACCCGCCTTGCCGCCGGTAACGTCCAGGGGCGGCACGTCGAACATCGCGGAGAGGAAGTCCGCGCACCACTGGATGAGGGCCACGTCGCGCAGCGGCGGATCGGTGACCTTTTTGCCGGCCTTCGGGAAGCTCAGCTGGATGGCCTTCGCCGCGGCCCGGTAGTTCGATCCCGGGTAGAGGCGTTTCAGCCGGACCTGCTTCGAGTCCGGCAGGTCGACCGGGTGCACCTTGATCCGGGTGCCTTGGACCCCGATGTCGGTGATTCCCGCGGCGCGGCACTGGTGCCTCAGCCGTGCGACGGACAGCAATCGCTCGACCTCGACGGGAACGGGGCCGTAACGGTCCTCCATCTCATCCACCGCGAGCCGCAGGTCCGTCTCCGACTGGGACTGGGCGAGCTTCCGGTAGACCTCGAGGCGCAGCCGCTCGGAGTTGATGTAGTTCTCCGGGATGTGCGCGTCGACGGGGAGATCGACCCGGATCTCCTTCGGCGCCTTGTCCGTCGCGTCCAACGGCTTACCGTCGGCGATCGCGCGGTACATCTCGACGGCCTCGCCGACGAGCCGGACGTAGAGGTCGAAGCCGACGCCGGCGATGTGTCCGGACTGCTCCGCGCCGAGCACGTTGCCCGCGCCGCGCATCTCCAGATCCTTCATGGCGACGGCCATACCGGCGCCGAGATCGTTGTTCTGCGCGATCGTCGTCAGCCGGTCGTAGGAGGTCTCGGTGAGCATCTGCCCCTTCGGGTAGAGGAAGTACGCGTAGCCCCGCTCCCGGGAACGTCCGACCCGACCGCGGAGCTGGTGCAGCTGACTCAGTCCCATGTGGTGGGCGTTCTCGACGATGAGGGTGTTGGCGTTGGCGATGTCGAGACCGGTCTCGACGATGGTGGTGCACACCAGCACGTCGTACTCGCGGTCCCAGAAGCCCTGGACGGTCTGCTCCAGCTGCTCCTCGGCCATCTGCCCGTGGGCGACGACGACCCTCGCCTCCGGGATCAGCTCGCGCAGCTGCGCGGCACGCTTCTCGATGGTCTTGACCTTGTTGTGCACGTAGAACACCTGGCCGTCGCGCAGCAGCTCGCGGCGGATCGCCGCGGCGATCTGCTTGTCCTCCTGCGCGCCGACGTAGGTGAGCACGGGGTGCCGGTCCTCGGGCGGGGTGAGGATCGTCGACATCTCCCGGATCCCGGCCATCGACATCTCCAGGGTCCTCGGGATCGGGGTCGCCGACATCGTCAGCACGTCGACGTGGGTGCGCAGTGCCTTGATGTGTTCCTTGTGCTCCACACCGAAACGCTGTTCCTCGTCGACGATGACGAGCCCGAGGTTCTTCCAGCCCACGCCCGTCTGGAGCAGGCGGTGGGTGCCGATGACGATGTCGATCGTCCCGTCCTTCAGCCCCCGGAGGATCCGCTTCGAGTCGGCGCCGGAGGTGAACCGCGACAGTCCCTCGACGGTGACGGGGAAACCGTCCATCCGCTCGGTGAAGGTCGCCAGGTGTTGCTGGGCGAGCAGTGTCGTGGGGACGAGGACCGCGACCTGACGCCCGTCCTGCACCGCCTTGAACGCCGCCCTGACGGCGACCTCGGTCTTGCCGTAGCCGACGTCTCCGACGACGACCCGGTCCATGGGCACGGGCTTCTCCATGTCCTCCTTGACCGCGTCGATCGCGAGCATCTGGTCCTCGGTCTCGACGTAGGGGAAGTTGTCCTCCATCTCCCGCTGCCAGGGGCTGTCGGGCGCGAACGGGTGCCCCGGGGAGCCCTGCCGCTTCGCGTAGAGCTCGATGAGCTCACCGGCGATCTCCCGGACGGCGGACCGGGCCTTCTTCTTGGTGTTCTTCCAGTCCGAGCCGCCCATCTTCGACAGGGCGGGTTTCTCCCCGCCGACGTAGCGGGAGAGCAGGTCGAGGGCGTCCATCGGGACGTAGAGCTGATCGCCCGGCCCACCGCGCCGTGACGGCGCGTACTCGATGACCAGGTACTCCCGGCGGGATGTGCCGTCGCCCGTGGTGATGGTCCGTTCCGTCATCTCCACGAAACGGCCGATGCCGTGGGACTCGTGGACGACGAGGTCCCCGGGCTTCAGCGCCAGCGGATCGACCTTGTTGCGTCGCTTCGCCGGACGCCGTTTGGCGCCGGCGATGTCACCGACGCGGTTGCCCGTCAGGTCGGTCTCTGTGATCACGACCAGCGGGAGGGCTGCCGTGTCCCTCAGTTTACGGACCTTCGGGAACACCAGGCCCGCGTGGCTCAGGGCCCGGTAGAGGGTGACCTCGCCCGGGGACGGCTCCCACCCCGGCGTCGCCACGTGGGTGGGGATCCCCTTCTCCCGGAACCTCTCGGTCATCCGTTTGACCGGTCCGGCGCCCGGCGCGATGAACGCCGCCCGTCCCCCGGCGCGGGTGTGCTCGAGGAGCAGCGCCATCATGGCGTCGATCTCCTTCAGGTCCCCGCGCGGTGTCGGGCCGGGGGCGAAATCGAGCGGGAGTGTCTCCGATTCGGCGGCGTCCCCGAGCATTCCGGCCGGACCGAACGTCCACCACGGGGATCCGACGGCGCGGGCGGAGACCTCGAGCGACTCCCAGGAGCGGTAGGACCCGGCGGACAGGTCGAGGCCCTCGGCGGCGACGGGGCCGGTCGCCCCCATGGCGGCGGCCTCCCAGCCTGCGGCGAGGAATTCGTCGTCGGTGGTGATCAGGTCGTCGATGCGCGTCCGGATCTTCTCCGGGGCACAGGCGAGGATGTGGGTGCCCTCGGGCATCAGTTCGGGGAGACTGACCAGGGGGGTGTCGGTGAGAACCGGGATCAGTGCCTCCATCCCGTCGGCGGGCTGTCCCTCACCGAGTGTGGTGAGCAGTTCGACCAGGGTGGCGTTGCCCGGGTGGCTGACCGCGAGTTTCCGGGCCCGGTCGGAGACCGCGTCGTCGACGAGCAGCTCGCGGCAGGGGTAGATCTCCACCTCCCCGACCTCGAGTTCGGGGATCGTGCGCTGGTCCGCGACGGAGAACTGGCGGACGTCGGTGATCTCGTCACCCCAGAACTCCACGCGCACCGGGTAGTTCAGTGTGGTGGGGAAGATGTCGATGATGCCACCGCGGGTCGCGAACTCGCCGCGCCGCGCGACCATGTCCACGTGCCGGTACGCACGGCTCACCAGGTCGCGGACGAGGGTGTCGAAGTCGTACTCGCGTTCCTCGGCGAGGACCACCGGATCGCGGCCGGCGGCGGTCTCGAGCACGGGCTGGCAGAAGCCGCGCGCCGCGGTCACGACGACACGCAGGCGTCCCGCGGAAAGATCGTGCAGGACCTTCGCCCGACGTCCGACGGTGTCCACCCCGGGGCTCAGCCGTTCGTGCGGCAGCGTCTCCCAGGACGGGAACCACGCGACCCGCTCCCCCAGCATCGCGCTGAGCTCCGCGGTGAGGTCCTCCGCCTCCCGGCCGGTGGCGGTGACGACCAGCAGCGGTGCGTGGTGCGCGAGGGTCCCGATCATCCAGGGCCGGACCTGGTCGATTCCCGTCACGCGCAGACGGGATTCCCCCACCTGGCCGACCAGTCCCTTGAGCTTCGGGTCGGTCGCGGCGACCTTGAGCAGGCCGGCGAGCGCAGGTGTCGACGCGGACGGTTTTTCGGGCAAAATGACTCCTGACGTGACATTCCGGGGCGTCTGGCCCCGTCGTTGATGATTGCCGGTGGACGCGCCGGACTAGCTACCGGACTGCGGGTCCCCGGGATCCACGGCACCGCCGGATTCCCCCGTCGTGCCCGCGTCCCCGGTCTCCGCGGCATCGTCCGAGGTTCCCATCGTGCGCAGCCGGGGCACGGCCTCCATCCCCGCCAGACCATTCCAGCAGAGGTTGACGATGTGCGCGGCGACCTCCTCCTTGGGCGGTTCCCGGACGTCCAGCCACCACTGGGCGGTCGTCGAGACCATACCCACCAGCGCCTGACCGTACAGCACCGCGTAGTCCGGGTTGAGCCCCGACCGGGTGAATGCGTGCGCCAGGATGTGCGCGACCTGCCCCACGGCGTCGTTGAGCATGGTGGAGTAACTGCGTTCGGCCCCGGGGGTCAGGTCGCGGACGAGGATCTGGAATCCGTCGGTGTGCTCCTCCACGTAACTGAAGAGCGCGAGTACGACGCGCTCGATGCGCTCCCGTGATCGACCCGTGGACAGCGATCCCGTGATCAGGGCCTCCAGCCGCAGCATCTCGCGGTCGACGACGACGGCGTACAGCCCCTCCTTGCCCCCGAAATGCTCGTAGACCACCGGCTTGGACACCCCCGCACGGGCCGCGATCTCCTCGACGCTGGTGGCCTCGAAACCACGTTCGGCGAACACTTCCCGACCGACCTTGATCAACTGCTCACGACGCTGCTTGCCGGTCATCCGCTGCCTCACCATGGTGATGATCCTACCGCCCCACCGAATCGAGAGACCGCTCTCCCGTACGGTAGAGTCTCAAGCGCCGCGAACTTATGAGCGGCGTTTCCCCGTGGTGTAATTGGCAACACTCTGGTTTTTGGTACCAGCTTTCCAGGTTCGAGTCCTGGCGGGGAAGCTCCTCCTTTCACCCCGTGGACAACCCGGGCGCGGGGCTCTGCCCCGGCCCTGTCGGGGCCCTCCCGAAGCCCGGTTCCGGAGGCCACCGGGACACGGATCCCGGCGCCGTCCCCGTTGTGCCCGCCGGTACCCCCGGACGACTCCGCATCCTTCCCCGGCCGGCGACATTCCCCGGCCGTTTCCCCTCTGTTCGGCCGTCCGTGACCGCCGGGCCATACGGAGTGCACTGACCCGCACCGGGGTAAATCTCAGGAGCTCCGGTAGCGTGGGGGTGAACAAATCCGTCTTTCACACCCCATGATCGGAGCCCCCATGACAGAGATCCCCTCTGACGATGTGGCCGTCATCATCCTCGCCGCCGGAGCCGGCACCAGGATGAAGTCCTCGACACCGAAGATGCTGCACCGCGTCGCCGGGCGCACCATGCTCGCCCACGCCCTGCACGCGGCTGCGGGGTTGCGGCCGGCCGGCATCATCACGGTCGTCGGGCATCAGCGGGACAAGGTCATTCCGGAGGTGGCGGAGGAGCTTCCCGCCCTCGAGGCGGCCTACGGCACCACATCCCTCGGGATCGCCCGCCAGGAGGAGCAGAACGGCACCGGACACGCCGTCGCCTGCGGCCTGGAGGAGCTCTCCCCCGACTTCACCGGCACCGTCGTGGTCACCACCTCCGATGTGCCGATGATCAACTCGGAGACCCTGCGCGCCCTGGTCGAGGAACACAACACGAAGCCGCGGGCCGCGGTCACCGTCCTCACCGCGACCGTCGACGACCCGACGGGGTACGGCCGTATCGTGCGGACCCCGGACGGGGAGGTCACCCGGATCGTGGAGCAGAAGGACGGTACCGCGGACGAGCTCGAGATCACCGAGATCAACTCCGGCGTCTACGCCTTCGACGCGGAGCTCCTGCGCAGCGCGGTCACGCAGCTGGACACCGACAACGCGCAGGGCGAGTTCTACCTCACCGACGTCATCGGCATCGCCCGGGACAACGACCGTTCCGTGCGGGGACACCGCCTGGACGATGCGTCCATCATCGCCGGCGTCAACGACCGGGTGCAGCTCGCGGCCATCGGTGCCGAGTTCAACCGGCGGCTGTGTGAGGCTGCGATGCGCGGGGGTGCGACGATCGTCGACCCGGCCTCGACCTTCATCGACGTCGACGTGCGGATCGGCCGGGACGTCGTCATCGAACCCGGCACCCAGCTGCGCGGTCGGACGGTGATCGGCGACAACTGCACCATCGGCCCCGACACCACCCTGACCGACATGGTGGTCGGCGAGGGCGCCTCCGTCATCCGCACCCACGGTTCCGAATCGGAGATCGGCCCGCGGGCCACGGTCGGGCCCTTCACGTTCATCCGGCCGGGGACGTCCCTGGGCGAGGAGGGCAAGCTCGGCGGCTTCGTGGAGGCGAAGAACGCGACGATCGGTCGCGGGTCGAAGGTGCCGCACCTCACCTACGTGGGGGACGCGACGATCGGCGAGGAATCGAACATCGGCGCGTCCAGCGTCTTCGTCAACTACGACGGTGTCAACAAACACCACACCACGATCGGCAGCCACGTGCGCACCGGCAGTGACACGATGTTCATCGCCCCCGTGACCGTGGGTGACGGAGCCTACTCCGGGGCGGGTACAGTGATCAAGGATGACGTCCCGCCCGGGGCACTGGCCGTCTCCGGCGGCCATCAGCGCAACATCGAGGGTTGGGTACGGCGCAAACGGCCCGGCACCCCGGCAGCGGACGCCGCCGAACGCGCAGCAGCGCAGCTCAGCGTCAACAATCAGGAAGGCGAAGCAGAATAGACATGTCTGCCCAGTGGATCGACAACCAGAAGAACCTCATGCTGTTCAGCGGGCGGGGAAACCCGGCGCTCGGCGAGGCCGTGGCGCGGGAGCTCGGCGTCCAGCTGACCCCCACCACCGCCCGGGACTTCGCCAACGGCGAGATCTTCGTCCGTTTCGAGGAGTCCGTCCGTGGCTGCGACGCCTTCGTGCTGCAGTCGCACACCCAGCCGCTGAACAAGTGGCTGATGGAACAGCTCATCATGATCGACGCGCTGAAGCGCGGCTCGGCGAAGCGGATCACCGCGATTCTGCCGTTCTACCCGTACGCCCGGCAGGACAAGAAGCACCGCGGCCGCGAGCCGATCTCCGCCCGACTTGTCGCCGACATGCTCAAGGCCGCGGGCGCGGACCGGATCGTCTCCGTGGACCTGCACACCGACCAGATCCAGGGATTCTTCGACGGGCCGGTCGACCACATGCACGCCATGCCCATCCTGACCGAGCACATCAAGAAGAACTACAGCCTGGAGAACATCTGCGTCGTCTCCCCCGACGCCGGTCGCGTGAAGGTCGCCGAGAAGTGGGCCAACACCCTGGGCGGTGCGCCGATGGCGTTCGTCCACAAGACCCGCAGCGTCGACGTCGCCAACCAGGTCACCGCCAACCGTGTCGTCGGTGACGTCGCCGGCCGCACCTGCGTGCTGCTGGACGACATGATCGACACCGGTGGAACGATCTCCGGCGCGGTCGGGGTCCTTCGCGAGGCCGGTGCGGGCGACGTCATCATCGCCACCACGCACGGCGTGTTCTCCGGCCCCGCCCGCGAGCGACTGTCCCGCTGCGGTGCCCGTGAGGTCATCGCGACCGACACGCTGCCCCAGAACACGGACGGCTGGGACAACCTCACGGTGCTGTCCATCGCGCCGCTGCTGGCGAAGACGATCCACGAGATCTTCGAGAACGGATCGGTGACCACCCTCTTCGAGGGCCAGGCCTGATCCACCCGCCACCGGCCACGCCCCCGCGCCGCGGCACATTGTGTCCGGTTCCGGGGGCGTGGTACTGTCATCAGCGTCTCGGCGAGGGCCGATCCCACGGATCAGCCGTTATCGACGCGATGTGACGCATGAAGCGCCCCACCTCCGCACGCGGAGGACGGACAGCCTGCGATGACTCGACGAGAACCCGGGTCCCGCAGGCTTTTGTTGTGTCTGCGTCCGGGACCACACATAACTGTCCAACCAACGCCCAGGAGAAACACCATGGCCATCAACAAGGCTATCCCGCTCGAAGCAGCACCCCGTACCGAGTTCGGCAAGGGCGCGGCGCGCCGTGCCCGCCGCGACGGCCTGATCCCCGTCGTGATCTACAGCAAGTCCATCGATGAGCCGCTGCACGTCACCGTCGACCGTCTCGACTTCACCGCGATCATCCGCAACCACGGCGTCAACGCCGTCGTCGACGTCGACATCGAGGGCGAGAAGCAGCTCGCCATCGTCAAGCACCTCGACCAGAACGTCCTGACCTTCAACATCGACCACGTCGATCTCCTCGCCATCTCCCGCGGCGAGAAGATCGAGGTCGAGGTCCCGGTCGTCCACACCGGTGAGCCGGCTCCGGGCGCCATGGTCATCCAGGACGCCGACGTCCTCGCCGTCGAGGCTCCCGTGCTCTCCATTCCGGAAGAGTTCGAGATCGACATCGAGGGTCTGGAGATCGGTACCCAGATCACCGCCGCCGACGTCAAGCTGGAGGAGGGCATCACGCTGGTCTCCGATCCCGAGACGCTGATCATCAACATCGTCGAGCCCGAGGAAGAGGAACTGCCGGAGCCCGAGGGCGAAGAGGGCGAGGGCGACGCCGAGGGCGAGTCGGTCGAGGCCACCGAAGAGGGCCCGACCAACGACAGCGAGTAGTCTCCTGTCACGGACGGGTTGAACCACCCGCCCGACTGAACACCCGCTCCGGGGCAGCCCGACCGCACACGTGGTCGGGTGCCCGCCGGGGCGGGTTTTCCGCTGTGCACGGGGTGTCCGTGAGCCCCGGTCCGTGTGTGCGACAATGTTCGGCGTGAGTTCACCTGACACCATCCCCCGGAACAACCCCGGATCCCCCACCGGCCCACTGCTCGTCGTCGGGCTGGGTAATCCCGGTCCGAAGTACGCGGCCACCCGGCACAACGTCGGCTTCATGGTCGTCGACGAGCTCGCGGAGCGGGCGACCCCGATGCCCGCGACCTTCAGCGTGCACAAGCGCTCGAACGCCGAGATCGCACAGATCCGGATCAGCGGGCGTCCCGTGATCCTGGCGAAGCCGCGCAGCTTCATGAATCTCTCGGGCGGCCCGGTCAAGGCACTCGCCTCGTATTTCGGCGTGGAGCCGGCGGACATCGTGGTCATCCACGATGAACTGGATCTCGAGCCCGGTGTCGTCCGGCTCAAGCTCGGCGGTGGGGAGAACGGCCACAACGGGTTGAAGTCGACCAGCAAGTCGCTGGGCACCAGGGACTACATCCGCATCCGCATGGGCATCGGACGCCCCCCGGGGCGGATGGATCCCGCGGACTACGTGCTGCGCCCCATCCCGCAGTCGGTGTGCGCCGAACTGGCGATCCAGTGCGCGGATGCCGCGGACGGGGTGGAACTGATAGCGGGATCCGGCCTGGCGATCGCGCAGAACACGATCCACGCCCGATGACGGAGGAGGAGTCCCCGATCGGCCCCGGGTGACGGTGCACCGGGATCAGCGGATGCGCGCCTTGGCCCAGACCTTCTCCAGGGCGGCGTCATCGAGGTCGAAGGCGTGGGTCTTCTCCAGGCGTTTCAGAACCACGGGACACAGCTTGCAGCGCTGCCGGGACCGGCAGCACTTCTTCTTCCCCCCTTTGGCGGCCTTCCGCCGCATCTTCATCATGTCCACGTGACCGAGCCTATTACCGTCCCCCGCCGTTGACACTTCCCGCGGCGAACACGGGCGCATATCACCCCCGGAAAGGGCGGAACCCGCCCCGGATAGGATCACGGGGCGGGTCTGTGGGGGAAGAGTGCGTCAGAGTTCGTCGATCCCCCGACGACGCGGCAGGACGATCGGGCGGGCGTGCGCGATCTCCTCGACGATCCGGACGACCTGACTGGAGTAGCCGAACTCGTTGTCGTACCAGACGTAGAGCACGAGGTGATTGCCCTGCGCGATGGTGGCCAACCCGTCGACGATGCCGGCCTGCGTCGTACCGACGAAGTCAGTCGAGACGACCTCCGGGGACTTGATGTACCCGATCTGCTGGCGCAGCACGGACTTCAGGGACACGTCCCGCAGGTAGGTGTTCACCTCGTCGACGGTGGTCTCCGTGTCCAGGGTCAGGTTCAGCACCGCCATCGACACGTCCGGGGTGGGCACCCGGATCGCGTTACCGGTGAGCTTGCCGCCGAGTTCGGGAAGCGCCTTGGCCACGGCCTTCGCGGCACCAGTCTCGGTGAGCACCATATTCAGCGTCGCGGCCCGGCCCCGGCGCTCACCGGTGTGGAAGTTGTCGATGAGGTTCTGGTCGTTGGTGAACGAGTGGACCGTCTCCACGTGACCGAAACGCACCCCGAAACGGTCGTTGACCGCCTTCAGCACCGGGGTGATCGCGTTGGTGGTACAGCTCGCCGCGGAGAGGATCCGGTCGGAGTCCTCGATGTCACAGTGGTTGATCCCGTAGACGATGTTCTTCAGGTCGCCCTTGCCCGGGGCGGTCAGCAGGACGCGGGACACACCCTTCGACTTCAGGTGCTGCTCCAGACCCGCGCGATCGCGCCAGCGGCCGGTGTTGTCGACGACGACGGCGTCGTCGATGCCGTACTCCGTGTAATCGACGCTGGCCGGATCCGAGGAGTAGATCACCTGAATGGGCGTGCCGTTCGCCCAGATGATGTTCTTCTCCCGGTCGATGCTGATGGTTCCGTCGAACTGTCCGTGGACGGAATCACGCCGCAGCAGGGAGGCACGCTTCTCCAGATCGATGTCGCCGTTCTTCCGGACGACCACAGCCCGGAGCCGGACCCCGAGTCCACGCCCCTCGCGGGCGACGAGGATACGGGCAAGGAGGCGACCGATGCGGCCGAAGCCGTAGAGCACGACGTCCGTCTCGGGGGTCTTCTCGGCGGTGCCGATGACCTCGGCGAGTTCCTCCTCGAGGAAGGCCCTGAGATCACCCCCCTGCTCCCGGAAGCGGGTGGCCAGGCGGCCGATGTCGATCGATGCGGTACCCAGGTCCATCTCCACGAGTTCCCTGACGATGGGCAGGGTCGCGGCGAGGGACATCTCCTGTTCCGTGATCCGGCGGGCGAACCGGTGCGACTTCACGATGTCGATCGCGGTGACGTTCTCGAGCAGCCGACCGTAGATCGAGGTGACCACGTTGTGTTCCCGGTGCAACCGGCCGAGCAGCGGCACCATCTCCTCCGCGAGTGCGAGCCGTTCATTGAAGTTCCGGTGGGTGGCGGTCAGGTCCGTCATGGGTGTGTGACTTCCTCTTTCAGGCGGGTCGGCGACGCTGGATCAGGGGTGTATGAACGCAACGGGACATACCAACACCACGGTATCCAATTTCCCGCTCGACGTGTCCGTTTTCTTCACCCCCGGGGGGCAGTCACCCTGAAGCGTCAGAGACCGGCGAGCCGACGCAGCACATCGGTCGCGGAACCACCTTCCACGTGGGCGACCCCGGTCCCGGCCCAGGCCGCGAACAGCTCCGGTTCCCCACCACACCCGGCGGCGGCCCGGATCGGCCGCATGACGGCGTTGACCGCCGGGTAGACCGCCGGGGCAGCGGCACCGGGGCCCTCGGTGAACGGGGTGGCCACTGCCCTTGCGGGACGCCCGGAGTACGCCCGGGTGACGACGGTGCGGGGAGCACCGGCGAGTGCGGCACGGTGCACCGGCGCGGTGCCGGCCTCGTCCGAGAGCAGCAGCGCCGTGCCACACGCGACCGCGGTGACACCGGGCAGTTCGAGTGCCTCCGCGACCGAGACGGGGTCCGACAGCCCACCGGCGGCGACGAGCGGTACCGCGCCGTCGACGACCCGGTGCACGGCGGCCACGAGCTCCGGGAGCGGCTCCGTACCGGGTTCCTCGGCGACGGTGCGGGTGGCACGGTGTCCACCGGCACCGGGCCCCTGGACGATCAACGTGTCGATTCCCCTGTCCACCGCATCCCGCGCGTCCGGAACATCGGCGACGGTGGCCCAGGCCTCGATCCCTGCCCCGTGGAGCCGGTCGATCTCCCGCGCGGTGAACAGGCCGAAGGTGCACGACACCACGGCGGGCCTCCGCCGCTGATCCGCACCGCACACCGCATCGAACTTCGCGGCGAAACGGTCCGCCGGGTCCGCGACGGCCAGCCACCCGGGGACCTTTCCCGGGTCAAGACCCAGTCGACGCATCCGGGGTGCCAGTCCCCGCGCGTGGTCCGCGACGGCGGCGAGATCGGCGACGTCGGGAGCGGCCTGCGGATAGAAGAGGTTCACTCCGAACCGGGTGGCGCGGATCGCCTCCGTCTGCTCCACCAGGTCCTCCGCCCCCAGATACCCGCCGGCGAGGAACCCGAGTGACCCCACCGCCTCCGCGGCGTCGACGAGCGCGGGCGTGGACGGGCCCCCGGCCATGGGGGCGGCGATGACCGGGCAGGTGAGGTCGTGGACGATGCTCATGGCGCCCAGGCTAACGGGAGGCAGCTGATGGCGTACCCTGACGGGAGTCACGTTTTCCACCCCCGTCCGGCCGTTCGTCTGAAAGATGCACCGAAACATGAGCGAGAGCACCACCCACAACGATCCGGCGTCCGAGGCAACCCGCCGCCGCACCTTCGCGGTGATCGCCCACCCGGACGCCGGTAAATCCACCCTGACCGAGGCGCTCGCGCTGCACGCGCACGTCATCAGTGAGGCCGGTGCGGTGCACGGCAAGGCCGGCCGCAAGGCGACCGTCTCCGACTGGATGGAGATGGAGAAGGACCGCGGAATCTCCATCGCCTCCTCGGCCCTTCAGTTCGAGTACGCCCCGGCGGGTCACGAGGGTGAGCCGTACATGATCAACCTCGTCGACACCCCCGGCCACTCGGATTTCTCCGAGGACACCTACCGGGTGCTCACCGCCGTCGACGCCGCCGTCATGCTCATCGACGGCGCCAAGGGCCTCGAGCCGCAGACATTGAAGCTGTTCCGGGTGTGCAAGGCCCGCGGCCTGCCGATCGTCACCGTGGTCAACAAGTGGGACCGGCCGGGCAAGTCGCCGCTCGAGCTCATGGACGAGATCGTCGCGGAGATCGGGCTGCAGCCCACCCCCCTGTTCTGGCCCGTCGGCGAGGCCGGCGACTTCCGCGGGCTCGCGCGCCTGGACACCGAAGGGGAGATCGAGGAGTACATCCACTTCATCCGTACCGCCGGTGGTTCCACCATCGCCCCGGAGGAGCACTTCACCCCGGATGAGGCCGCGGAGAAGGAGGACGTCGCCTGGGAGACCGCGGTGGAGGAGGTCGAGCTGATGACCGCGGACGGTGCCGTCCACGACCGGGATCTCTTCCTCGACTGCACCACCTCCCCGGTCATCTTCGCCTCCGCGATGCTCAACTTCGGTGTGCACCAGATCCTCGACGCGCTCTGCGAGCTCGCGCCCGGGCCGGCGGCCCGACACACGGACCCGAAGGTCCTGGCGTCCGCGTCCTCCGCGGTCGACGAATCCCGGGCACCGGGCGACGACTTCTCGGGTGTGGTGTTCAAGGTGCAGGCCGGCATGGACCGCAACCACCGCGACTCCCTGGCCTTCATGCGGGTCGTCTCGGGCGAGTTCTCCCGCGGCATGCAGGTCACCCACGCACAGAGCGGGCGCAGCTTCTCGACGAAGTACGCGCTCACCGTCTTCGGTCGGACCCGCTCCACCGTCGAGGCCGCCTACCCGGGGGACATCGTCGGGCTGGTCAACGCCGGTTCCCTCGCGCCGGGCGACACCATCTACGAGGGCCGCAAGGTCCAGTTCCCGCCGATGCCGCAGTTCGCACCCGAGCACTTCCGGACCCTGCGGGCGAAGTCGCTGGGCAAGTACAAGCAGTTCCGCAAGGCGCTCGAACAGCTCGACTCCGAGGGTGTCGTCCAGGTCCTCAAGAACGACGCCCGCGGCGATGCCGCACCCGTGATGGCCGCCGTCGGCCCGATGCAGTTCGAGGTCATGCAGGCCCGGATGCTCGCCGAGTACAACGTGGAGACCGTCACCGACGCGGTCCCGTACACCGTGGCTCGGCGCACCGACGCCGCGACCGTTCCGGAACTGGCGAAACAGCGGGGTGTCGAGGTATTCACCCGCACGGACGGTGAACTGATCGCCCTGTTCGGCGACAAGTGGCGCCTCCAGTTCATCGAGAAGGAGCACCCCGAGTTCACGCTCGAGGCGCTCGTCGCCGACTGACCTCAACAGGAACGGGTCGGTCGGCGACCGGCTCAGTGACCGGGGGGCGGGTCCCCGCCCCGACGCCGCAGAACCAGGGCCACCGGCCCGGTTGATCCCCCACCGGAGGCACACCCGCCCCCGGACCCGGCGGCCGGGCAACAGGAACACCCACCCCCCGAGCAGAACGCGCCGAGCGGCGCACGGGACAGCCTCCCCATCCGCTCCAGACGCTCGATCGCGGCATCGACCAGATCTGCGCCGAGCCCGGTCTGACGGACGATGGCCCGACGGTTCACCGCCCCGTCGGCTATGGCCTCGGAGACCCTCGTCAACGGCCCCTCCATCACAGCACCAGCTTGAGTGCGTTGAAAACCAGGACGGCCAATGCCCAGGCACCGGTCAGCTGGACGACCATACCGACCACCGTCCACCACAGGCCGATCTCGCGCCGTTGGGCCGCGAGCGTCGCCACGCACGGCGTGTACGCCAGCAGGAAGATCATGAAGGCCCATACCGCAGCCAGGGTGTGTCCCCCGGAGGCCCCGGCGAAGTCCACCCGGATCGCGGCCGCGAGCGGACTCTCCGCCTGCTCCTCCGGATCGGCGTCCGTGGGATCATCGACCGCGTAGGTCTGTGCCCACGACGAGATCACCGCTTCCTTGGCCACGAAGCCCGTGATCAACGGCCCGGTGAGAGACCAGGTGCCGAAGCCCGCGGGTTCAAACACCGGTGCCATAGCCGAGGACACGGCACCGTACGCGCTGTCCTGGGGCAGCAGGTCCTCGTCACCGAAACCGTATCCCCCGACCACCGGGGTGGACTGGAGCGCCCAGACCACGATGACCGTGGCCACGATGATGCGGCCGGCGGTGTGCAGGAAACCCTTCAGCCGCATCCACATCACGGACAGCGCCAGCCTGGGTCCGGGAAGCTGGTACACGGGAAGATCGATGACGAGAGGTTCGGAGCCGAGTGTCCGCCAGACCATCGTGCGCAGCCCGAGTCCGGTGAGTACCACGAGCCCGATGGAGATCAGGTACATCACGAACACCACGGTCCCGGAATGCTCGGGGAAGAACACGCTGGCGACCATGACGTAGACCGTGAGTCGCGCCGAGCAGGAGGTGAACGGGACCAGCAGGCAGGCGACCAACCGTTGGCGCGCGGAACCCAGAACCCGGGTCGCGGAGATCGCAGGCACGTTGCAGCCGAAGCCCACGATCAGCGGGATGAATGCCTTTCCCGGAAGTCCGATGGCGCGCATGAGCCGGTCTGCGACCACCGCCGCGCGGGCCATGTAGCCGGAGTCCTCGAGCACCGCCAGACAGAGGAACATAAGCGCCATGAGCGGCACGAAGGTCAGCACCATGCCCACCCCGCCGATCAGCCCCTCGGTGACCAACCCACGGAGGGGTTCCCAGGTGAGACCGACGGCGTCCATGATACGGCGCGCGCCGTCGGTGACCGGTCCGTCGAACAGCTTGCCCAGACGGTCCTGCAACGGGGACGCCACGGTCGTGGTGATCTGGAAGACGAGCCACATCGCCGCAAGGAACACCAGGGGCCCCGCCACGCGATGCAGGACGACCCGGTCGATCCGGTCGGACATGCTGTTGGCGGCGGGACTGCTGGTCACGGCTTTCCGGCAGACCTCATCCACCCAGGCGAAGCGGGCGTCCTCCCGGGCAAAGTCCGCATCCTCCCCGTCCTTCCCGGCACCGTCCCCCGTCGCGACGGGTCGGACGGGTGTCACGCAGCACGAGCTCCGTTCGAGTTCCAGGGCGACCGTGTCCGTCAGATCGGACAGTTCGTTGCGGCGCGGATCGACGGCGACGACCTTCACCCCATCGCGAGGGACAGTGCCTCAACGTCGACGGAGATTCCGCGGGAAGCGGCGACATCGAGCTTCGTCAGTGCCACGACGATGCGGTAGGGCTCCTCCGCGATCTGGGCGACCAGGTCGAGGCAGCGGGCCAGATTGGCGGCGTCGACGACGACGAGAACCGCGTCGGGGCACTCGTCCACGGGGTCCTCTATGAGCTTCGCGCGGGTGAACTCCTCGTCGGGGCTCATCGGATCGAGTGAATAGGCACCGGGGAAGTCGATGATGTCGACGGTGCGGTTCTTCGTGGTCCCGGTGCGCCAGCGTCCACGGCAGACCTCCACCGTGGTCCCCGGCCAGTTCCCCATCACGGCCCGGGCTCCTGTCAAGGCGTTGAACAGCGTGGATTTTCCCGCGTTAGGGGCTCCGACCAGAGCCACGACGGGGGTTCCGGGTGGCGCCGGTGCGAGCCCTCCGCTCCCGTGGCAGGAAGCTCCGTGATTCTTCGCTCGGCTCATGTGGGTGTTCATGATGTCCGTCCGCTTCGGTGATGGGGAGTGAACCGGTGTCCGGCGGCGGCTGTGCCGCAGGAGACAGGGGATGTGTTCAGCCGACGTAGATGTCGGTTGCGGTGTGTCTGTCGAGGGCGTAGCGGGACTGCCCGATCCTCACGATCCGGGCGCCGCCGGAGCAGGTCTGCACGACCTCGATGCGGGATCCGGCCCGGAAACCGAGTTCAGCGAGTCGGCGCCGCAGTCGTGGCTCGGACCCCGCGCGGACCATCACCCCGCCCGAACCGGCCTTCAGGCTGTAGAGCATGACCGGATCAGGGTGTCCCGCGTTCCCGGTTCCGGATTGTTCGACCGTGACCATGGTCAGTCCTCTCGACGTGGGGCCGGTCGGCCCCGGTGGACATGTGCGCGGGCCGGTAGTCGGATCTGCGGATCGGGGGTACCGGACCTGTGGAGGATGACTCCCGCTCCTGTTTGCCAAACCTACGCTGGCCTCTCACGAAAATAACCGCCTAATTGAGCCTCACTTAACGTCAACCAACTCCGTTCACACCACAAAGGCTTCACTACTGCATATGATCCTCATTTAGATAGGCTTCCCATGCCGGAAGGATCATTGCCTCCGGAGGAATGGGGCACGCCTCTGGAACACGGGGTAAACCCACGTCAAAGCGGAATACAAAGGGCGTAACCGGTACGTCCGACACGTGCCCCGCCCCCACCCCATCTCGTTCGCCGACCCACCGGAATGCCCGGCGCGGGGGTACACCCGGAGAGCCTGTGGGACGCTCATCACATACCCCCGAAGTGGGGCATCGTCCGCGCCTCAGACGACAACCGGTGTCATCACCACCCGGAGGAACACCGATGGCCGGAGCGTTAAGCTCGATGCATGACCGGAATACGCGAGACGAAGAAGGCGACCACGCGGGCCGCCCTGGCCCGGTGCACCGCCGAACTCGCCTACGAGCAGGGCGTCGAGGGGATGACCGTCGCCGCCATCACTGCGGCCGCCGGGGTCTCGCAGAGGACGTTCCACAACTACTTCGACTCCCGCGAACAGGCACTGCTCACATTCATCGAATCAAGCATGGAGAAGCTGGGCGCGAAGCTCGCGGTCCTCGCCGGAGAGAGCGACCCGGTCACCGCCGTGGAACAGCTCGTCATCGACGAGGTGACCTCAGGGACCGTCGGCGTGGACTCCTTCTTCGCCCTCGACCGGCTGACGCGTGCGCTACTGTCGACGAACCCCGCGGACGCCGGCGAACACCAGCTCGCGGCGCTCCGTGACGCGGTGGACCGGATCCTCACCGAACAGCTCGGGCTGACCAGCTTCGAGGAGGTCGTCGCGGTACACGCGATCCTCCACTCCGGATTCGTGGCGCTGATCTACCACGAGTTCGAGACCCGCCACGGTCGTGCGGTCGATGATCCTCTCAGCCTCATCAGGAGGGCGTTCGCCGTGGTCCGGGGCGGGGTGGACGGGACATCCGCACCGAGCGGTGGTCAGGCGCTCCCGAGTTCCCTCTCGACCAGGCCACGGACCGTCGATCCGTCGATGCCCTGACAGCGGGCCCGGGCGACGAGTGCCCGGAGTTCCGCGGTCAGGCGTTCCTCGGCGCCGGGAACCGGTTCCCGAGGGGACAGCACCACACTGCCGGAACGGTGGCTCGTCGCGATGATCCCCTCCGACCGGAGCAGATCATAGGCCTTCTTCACGGTCGCCGGATTGATGTCCAGCGCACCGGCGACCGATCTCACGGAATCCAGGTGCCCGCCCGCGGGAAGGTCTCCGCGGGCGATGGCTCCGATGATCCCGTCATGGAGCTGCATGAAGATCGGGGTGTCCGATAGCGGGTCGAGACGGATGTCCATCGGGGGTGGGATCCTCCACTGTCACGGGTACAACTGCACCACTCAGGCTAATACACGGTCGGCATCCGGAGTCCGTCGGGTAACGGCGGATAAGGTGGATCCACAACCCCGCTGAAGGAGCATCGCACATGGAACATCCAGCACCGCGGACACTCGCGGAGATCGTCACCGACGGCACGATCGCGTGCGCCGACGCCGACGCGGCTTTCACGGCCCTGATCGGGCGACCCGGGGGAATCGAGTTCAACCGCGACGGCGACCGGATGGAGGTCCGCGCAGCCCGCCACGGGGCTCCGGACGTCTCCACCGCCGGAACCGTCGTCGCGGAGATCCGGGACGGGAGGTGGACCTGGCGGAGCCCCCGGGCGGCAGATGCGGCCGCCCGGTTCGGGATTCCGCAGCTGTCCGGAACCCGCCCAGCCACCGACGATCTCCTCACCGCCGCCCGCACCCTCCACGGCTGCGCCCCGGGGCTGCTCGCCCCGATGCCGGACGGCACGACGGCGGTCGTGTGCCTCGATCCCCCGCAACCCATGGGCGACACCCGTACCGCCCTGATCACGGCGACCGGGATCCCGATTGCGGGTGAAGACCTCCCCCGGGCACTGTCCGGCTTCGCGGCGATCCGTGGCCTGGACGTCCGGGTCGACGGGCCGGTGTGGTTGTTCTCCGACGGCGCCGCCATCCGGGTGGAGGACGGCCGTCTGCGGGACATCGCCGGTGGGCTCGACATCGATCCCGTCCGCGCCGATGCGCTGCTCCCCTCCATCGAATCCCAGATGTACCTGGATGCGACCTTTCCCGGCGCCACGGCCATCGCGGACCCCGTGCAGGGGCTGATCACCCTGGAGACGCCGACGGGTCCCCGGATGCAGGCCCGGGGGGTCGTCCTGGCCACCGTCACCGGCGACACCTGGTGCTGGGGCTGGGCGGACCGAAACATCTCCGCGGCACCCGGTACAGCCGACTGCCACCGGATCCGGGACTTCGGACGCCGCGAGGGCATCCCCGTGTTCGTGTCCCCGACACTTCCACTGTCGCTCGCCCGGGAGCTCGACCTCGTCTCCGCGGCGAAACCGGTGCTCGGCAGGTGGTTCCACACGACGACGCAGTTGACCGCCGACACCTGGGCGATCGTGGTGTTCTCCGACCGCGGTCTCGTCCTTCCCGCCCCCACGGTGCCGGTCGTCGGTGCGGTCATCGACACGATCCGCGGCACCGATCTGGGGGGAATCGACGCACACCGCGCGGTCACCGCGTACGCGCGGCACCGGGGCCTCGGGATTCTCCCCGACCCCGGATCCCGGGAGTACATGCAGCTCCGGACGCAGGACGGAACAGTGACCGTACACTTCTCCCCCGACGGCAGGGTGATGAACACGACCGTCGGATGACCGACTAAGCTGATCGGTGTTCTCAGGGCGGGGTGGAAGTCCCCACCGGCGGTGACACCTTCACGGTGCAGCCCGCGAGCGCCACCACACGGATGCCGTGCGGTGGGTCAGCAGATCCGGTGTGATTCCGGAGCCGACGGTCATAGTCCGGATGAGAGAGAACCT
Organism: Corynebacterium antarcticum; assembly: GCF_016595285.2. Classification (NCBI taxonomy): domain Bacteria; kingdom Bacillati; phylum Actinomycetota; class Actinomycetes; order Mycobacteriales; family Corynebacteriaceae; genus Corynebacterium; species Corynebacterium antarcticum. The sequence continues at coordinate 138,416 of NZ_JAENIP020000003.1, read as the reverse complement.
GCACGGTCGGTGTACCCGGACGTCGGTGAGCCGTACCCGCGGCCCACCCGTCCCGGCTGCGACCGGGCAGTTTTTCAGCCCCGAGGATCCATGTCCACACCCCTCTTTCACATCAGGGAGAACCATGAATCCTTTCACCGATCTACTCGACGCCACGATCTCCATCGGCGGCGTCTCCATCCTCTGGCGCGAGATCATCGGCAACGCCTTCGGACTCGCCAGCGCGTACGGCGGAATGAAGCGCGTCGTCTGGGCCTGGCCCATCGGGATCGTCGGAAATCTGCTCCTGTTCACCGTTTTCCTCGGTGGGGTTTTCAACACCCCCCAGGCACTGGACCTCTACGGTCAGGCCGGCCGTCAGGTCATGTTCCTCATCGTCTCCGTCTACGGCTGGTACCAGTGGTCGCGCGCCCGGAAGCAGGGTCTCCGCGAATCCGCGGAGACCGATCCCTCCCGGTCCATCGTGACCGAGCCCCACGAGGACACCGCCGCGGTCCAGCCCCGTTGGGCCACCGGACGCGAACGCCTCGGACTGGTCATCTCGGGCGTCGTCGGGACCGTCGGGTGCGCGATGATCTTCTCCGCCCTCGGGTCCTGGGGCCCGTGGGCCGACGCCTGGATCTTCACCGGTTCCGTGCTCGCGACCTACGGGATGGCCCGTGGCTGGACGGAGTTCTGGCTCATCTGGATCGGCGTCGACATAGTCGGCGTCCCCCTTCTCCTTGCCGCCGGCTACTACCCCTCCGCCGTGCTCTACATCGTGTACGGGGCGTTCGTCATATGGGGTTTCACCGTCTGGATGAAGGTGCACAAGAAGTCGGACGAGTCACCCGAACCGGACCGGCTGCACGCCACGGTCTGATCTTTCGTCGACGACGGCAGAGCCCGCACGCGCGGTACGCGTGCGGGCTCTGCTCGGTCAGGACGGGACACCCGGTGGCTGACGGTGCTGCAGGATCGTCCGGTAGAAGTCGACGTCGACCTCCCCTGTTTCGGAGGGGTCGAAGGCCGGTTTCCGGTCCTTGTCCACGAGAACGGCGCGCACACCTTCGGAGAAGTCGTGCTCCCTCCGGAGCACCGCCCCCAACGCGTACTCGTTCTCGAGGGCGTGCGCGATGTCCCGGGCTTCGCGGTTCGCCGCGTAGAGCTCGGCCGCCGCGACGACGGAGGTGGGGCTGGATTTCGCCATCAGTTCCCGGACCCGGGCAACGAAACCGGCGTTGCCGTGGGAATTCAGCGCGTTGTCGATCTCCGCCCAGGAGTCGTGCCCGAAGGTGTCCCGGATGTCGGGGAGCATCCCCTCGAGTTCCCCGGCATCCACGAAGTCGACGGGGCGCGCGTACTGCTCGAGTGCATCGTCGAGGGACTCGGCGATGACGGTGTCGATGAACCGGTCGACGTCCTTCGAAGCGATGAGATCCGTGGCGAGGCCGGACCAGAGCATGTCAGCCGGTGTCAGCCGCCACCCTGTGATCCCGAGAAACGTGGCCAGCTCCGGTATCGCCGCCCCGCTCTCCCCGACCATCCGTTGCATCATCCAGGTGGTCCCGACATCGGGGATGAACCCGATGGCCATCTCGGGCATCGCGGCGAACGCCTTCTCCGTGATGACCCGGTGGGAACCGTGGACGGACACGCCGAGCCCACCGCCCATCGCGACGCCGTCGATGACGGCGACGATGGTTTTCGGGAACTCCTCGAGCTGCCGGTTCATCTCGTACTCGGCACGGAAGAACCGGTCACCCGAGTCGAAGTCCCCGGACAGCCCCTCCTCGCGGCAGGATCGGACGTCCCCGCCCGCACAGAAGCCTCGTTCGGACGAGGAACAGATGACGACGCGGTGCACGGAATCGTCGTCCCGCCACGTCTCCAGGGCCTCCGAGATGATGTCCACCATCTCGTGGTTGAGGGAGTTCAGGGCCTTCGGCCGGTTCAGTTCGAGCACACCGGTGGTGTGTCGGACGAAAGCGTTGACGAGGTTCTGGGTGGGACGTTGTTTCATGTACGAAGTCTGTCATATCCCGCCACGACCGCGCCACGGTTTCCGCACGGAAAATCCCCGGGGTGTGACTCCGGGGATCGCACCGTTTCGAGCGGAGACTACTTCTTCTTGTGCCCCGACTTGCCGTCCTTCTTCGCGGCCTTGTTCTTCGCGGCCTTGGCCGCTTCCTTCTTCTGCTTCTTCCGGGCGAGCTCCAGCTCCGCGGCGACGTCCGGCACATAGCGGAAGTCACTGCGCGGGGGTCGCTCGTAGTCGTTCGTGGACTGCGGGCGCTGCGGGATCTCGGGGAGTTCGCGGTCGATCTTCTCGTAGGGGATCGTCGACAGCAGGTGGCTGATGACGTTGATCCGGGACCGCTTCTTGTCCTCGCTCTCCACCGTGTACCACGGGGCGGAGGGGATGTCGGTGTGGATGAACATCTCGTCCTTCGCCCGGGAGTAGTCCTCCCAGCGGGTGATCGACTGCAGATCCATCGGGGAGAGCTTCCAGCGACGCAGCGGATCCTCGCGACGGGAGGTGAAGCGCTTCACCTGCTCCTCATCCGAGACACTGAACCAGTACTTCCGCAGCATGATCCCGTCCTCGACGAGCAGTCGCTCGAAGATGGGAGCCTGGTGCAGGAATCGGCGGTACTCCTGCGAGGTGCAGAACCCCATCACCCGCTCCACGCCCGCACGGTTGTACCAGGACCGGTCGAATATCACGATTTCGCCGGCGGTCGGCAGTCTCTCCACGTACCGCTGGAAGTACCACTGCCCCTGTTCCCGGGAGCTGGGCGCGGGCAGAGCCTCGATGCGGCAGGTGCGGGGGTTGAGGTACTGGGTGATCCGCTTGATGGCGGAGCCCTTGCCCGCGGCGTCGCGCCCCTCCATGACGACGACCACCCGGGCTCCGGTCTCGACGACCCACTGCTGCATGTCGACGAGCTCGGCCTGCAGCCTCTTCAGCTCGGCCTCGTAGTGTTTCTTGGACAGCTTCGGCGGTTTCTTCGCATCCTTTTTACCCATGTTGACCAGCCTACCCTTGAGGGCCGGGCGTGGTCAGCATACTTCCGGCCCCGCTCCGGAGCACACGGGAAGAGGGGCCTCAGTCGACGCTGAACTCGGCCATCCGGTCCCACTCGGTCTTCCCCTCGATGAGGGTGTTGATGATCTGCGGGGTCTCGACGAGCACGGTCGGGAACAGCTCGCAGGCCTTCTTGAAGTGATCCGAGTTCACGTGGGCCTCGGCAGCATCATCCTTGAACCCCTCGACGAGGATGTACTCGTTCGGATCATCGGTGGACCGGAACCAGTCGAAGAAGAGGCAGCCGTCCTCGGCCCGGGTCGCGTCGGTGAACGGCGCGACGGTCTCCCGGAACGTGTCGGCGTGCTCGGGCTGGACGTTGAAACGTACGTTGATGAGGATCATGATCCCAGGATACATACTCTGGAGCTTTGCGTACACGCTGGTCAGCGTCGTGCTACTCATCATACCGTTGGCACTGTTGGCGTCGCGCCTGTCGGGTCTCCAGGGGGGATTTAGGGGATGATGAGCGCCCGATTCTCCTCGATGACAGTGACACCTACCTCGTAGCCTCGTCGCGCCAGGCCATGGTCGCTGCTCTTCTCGAGCCCCTACCCGCCAAGCCGGAACTATGGCGGGTTTAGATGTTCGCCACCGCCTGCCTGGGCCACCAGGAGCCACTTGCCGTCAGCCGCACAAAGATACAGCCCCCTCTTACTACCCCCAAACGCCTTTCCGGCACGGCCTGCCAGTTAACCCCTTATGATTTCCGAAGGTTCTCTCCGCCTTTGTTGATAGGAACACCCATGTCTACTTCCACCCCAGAGAGCTCAAAGGCAAGTGGCTGTGTCAAGCCCTTGGCCATTGTCGCTTCCGGTTTCTTCGTCATGATCGGTTTGATCAGCGCCTGTGGACCAGAGGTCCGGGAGGTCGAGGTACAGGGCCCCGAGATCACCGTCACTGCGACGACTACGGCACCACCAGTCACCAAGACCACCACGGTGACTACTACCGCAGAAATCGAGGCAGCCCCTGAACCCGCACCCGAACCGGAACCGGAGCCCCAGACGGAGCCTGCCGCGGACACGGTCATGCACGGATTCGCAGGAGCGACGGCCGGCACAGGTGGCGACAACAACATTCGTCCGCCCGCCCCGGCGCCAGCACCAGCACCCGCCCCGGCACCAGCCCCAGTTGGGCGGACTGTTACCGGTGGCGCGTTCTGCAAGAACACCGAGGTCGGCCAGACCGGCCAAACTACTACTGGGCTGACCCTCACCTGTAGCAAGGCCCCCGGTGATGATCGTGCTCGATGGCGCTAAGCTCTCTCTCCCCCCAAAAAACAACGAAAGGCCCCACCCTCACGAATGAGAATGGGCCTTAGCCTTTAGCGTTGCCCGGCGGGTAGCGTGTGGGCAGGTCAGAATCATCAACCTCAACGGGCTGCCGTATACAACGATGCGCAGCTCTGAAGTGACAGAAGCAACATCAGGAAAGATAGCCGCAGGAAGGACCAGCAGAGTTTTCGGACGGCTCTGCCACTTATCAGTAGTCCACCGCTCACGGTCGGTCATATGTCGAATCGCGAGATCCTTCTCTCCATGCGCACGGGCGATGTGACTGTCTTGGTTTGTCACCCGCTGGGATAGCTCCAGCAGTTCCTGATTCTGGGACTCCAGGACGCCCTGGGCTGCGGACCGTAGTCTCTCTGCAGCCTCGGCCACAACCTTTCCCTCTCGGCGTTTAACATCCTCAGCGGTGACCTTCGCACCATCCGCAGCCTGCTTCGCAGTTCTTCCTTCGCTAAAGGCCCTCCACAGCAGGCCACCGATGGTGCCAACGCTGGCGGTGATCGATCCGAAAACCAGGTCGAAGTCTGTCACTCTCCGTCCTCGGTCAGTACAGGTTGGCTTCTGCTTCAGCGCGCAGTGTCTCAACCGGGTCGGTCTGAGTTGCTGTCTGTGCCACTTGCGCCTCCAAGTCATGATGTGGGCGACCGTCTCTACAACGCCAGCAAGTGTACGAGGATCCCTGCGGGGCGACTGTGGGAAGCGGAGCACGTGGATGATGTCCGGTGAAGGCGGGTCGCAGATGATCGTTTCTCATGTCCCTGTGTCTGATCATTACAGTCACCATGCAGCCAACGGGTTGCGGCAGTGCCACGCTTGGCTACGTCGCGTTCGTCGTGGTCGGCGGCGAGTAGTTTCCCACCCCAGTTTTTCGTTTTGCCACGATACATGGGTAGTCCGCACCACCAGCAGGGGGTACCGTCGCGGTGGTGGTAGAGGAGCCTGTCACGTTGCTTCTGGTGGGTCCAGCCGTAGCCACGTTCGGTGGTGGATTTCTTTTTTCGGGTAGTGCGTTGGGCGATTCCCCGGTGTTCGACTGTGACATCTAAGCCGTGAGCTTGAAGGCCTCGGAGCTCGTCCCAGAGCCGGAGAATCGCACCCAGCACCGCTACTACGCATCCCAGCTCGGTGACATCGGGGACATCTCCGTCGGCAGGCGCCGTCGCGCGGACATGCAGCGGTGAGCGAAGTAGCTGACCGAGGGGTGCCCGTGGGTGGAGGGGTGGGACTGCTCTGCAGGCGACGACGGTCCGCGACATCGGCGTGCGGGTGACTGGTCTGCTGTGGCACACGGTGGGAGATCGCAGGATCAAGGAGCGTCCTGCGGAGCTGCTGGTACTACCGGACGCGGTAGACACGGTGCGGCTCACTGACCTCCTCACCGTCGACCAGATCAACAGACCAATCAGGGTATGTCGGGTGGAGATTCGCTACGAGGTGCCGGAGCATAAGGCGCACCCGTGGGAGGTGGTGCCCCATCCGATGCTGGCACGCATTGTCGGAGTTATTGTTGGCGCCAGCCTGCACTCCTCCGAGGTCGCTGTCCTGCGGCGGCGGGACATGCCACCCGAAAAGCTCAGCTTCGAGGTGACGGTGCAGGCATCACGGGACAGCAAGGGCGTGAAGTCGCCTGAGTCAACACAGGGCGGCGTGCGGCGCCGATGGGTCTGGATCTGGTGCTGCTACTACGCCAGCAACGGACGGAGGGCTTGGAAAGCCCGGAGGGAGCGATCTTCGGCACACGACGCGGGGCTCGGTTTAATTCCGGCAGGCTGGTGATACCTACCGGAAATTGAAGGCAGCTGTGGGCCTGGATGATCTGCGCCTGTACTCGCTGCGACACTTCTATGCGTCTCGCCTGCCTGCTTCAGGTGTGTCGGTGAAGGCGATGTCTGTGGTGATAGATCACAAGTCTCCAGAGATCACGCTGCAAATTTATACGCACCTCTGGCCGGGTGATCTGGATGCGATTCGTGCGGCGTCGGCGGAGTTCTTCCTAGGAGGGTGAAAACACCCTGGACTGCGTGGTCACACGGGGTAAGTGATCAACCGTGTGTCACGTTAATGAAAACCATGGCCTCAATCCTAACGCAGCGTGATGGTGTCATCAGTGCAGCGGAACGTGCATCCGGGCACGCGACGGGTCACCGTGGTCAGTAGTCGACCTGGGGGCAGAGACTGTCGGTGGTGTGGAGCTCATCGTCCAGCAGGGTCGCCCGGACCGGGGTGTCGAGCCGTGCCCGTGTGCTCTCGAGGGCCTGGCACAGATCATCCCTGTCTCCGAGAACGGGGAGGTAGACGACGTAGTATCCGGGAGCGTCGCCGTCCCCACCGAGGGAACCGCAGGTCGTCGATGAGGTGTAGGTGGCCCCCAGGGGCCGGGTCATGGCCGTTCCGACATCCTCCACGGTCGCGTAGTCACCGAGGAGGAGGACACCTGATCCGTCACATTCCGGGGTCGAGTACGGCAGTGGCGGGATCGGACCGGAGTCCTCCCCTCCCGGCGATCCCGGCGAGTCCACCTGCCCGGAGAGGGATCCCCGACCATCCGGGTCGGTCATCCCCCCGGAACGCATGACGTCCGTTCCGATGAACACCCCGACCGCCACCAGGGAGAGCAGGACGATCAGCGCGCCGAGCATGTGCGGGCACCTCATGTTCCGGTCGCGCCCGTCCGAATCCGGGGTCGTCTCCGCACCCCGAATTTCCTCCGAACTCAACCGGACACCACCTTCCGCAAACACGGCCGAATGAGGCTATTCACAAATACCCTTCGGCTTTTAGCCTTCTCTTAAGTAGGCGTCAGTTTAACGTATTGCGCATTCGGTGCAGAGTTTCGTTACCACTCCCCCCAATACGGGGGTAACAACATTAGCCCTCGAGCGCCTCCCCCAGTTCCATCCACTGGGTCTCCAGCTGATCGATCTCCTCCTCCAGCTCGACTCTGCGTGCATCGAGCTCAACGAGTTTCGACTGGTCGAGGTTCTGCGCCGCCTCGGCCATCTCAGCCGCGAGCGAGGCCTGCCGGGACTGGAGCTTGCCCATCTTCCGTTCCACGGACCGCATCTCCTTCGTCAGCCTCTGCTCCTCCGCGGCGGACATCTTTCTATCGCCCCCACCGGCGCCACCGTCCGACGCCTCGGCGGCCGATCCGCCAAGGTCATTGGCGGAACCCAGGTTCAGGACCCCCGTGTTCCCCTCCGCCTCCGCGCGCGCCCGGTGCTGAAGGTACTCATCGATCCCACCGGGAAGGTTGGTCAGGTCACCGTCCCCGAACAGTGCCCACGTGCTGTCACACACCCGCTCGATGAGATATCTGTCGTGCGAGATCACCACGAGGGTTCCGGGCCAGCCGTCGAGCAGGCTCTCCAACTCCTGTAGCGTGTCGATGTCGAGGTCGTTGGTCGGCTCGTCGAGCAGCAGCACGTTCGGCTCCGCCATGAGCACCCGGGTCAACTGCAGTCGGCGCCGTTCACCACCGGAGAGATCGCCGACAGGCGTGCGCTGGCGTTTCGCGGAGAAGCCCAGCCTCTCAGCCAGCTGTGAGGCGCTCAGCTCGCGTTTACCCATCTGTACGTAGCTCGCCACTTCCTCCACAGCGTCGAGGAGCCGCTGGTCGGGATCCAGGTCGTCGAGCTCCTGACGCAACCACCCCAGGCGGACCGTCTTACCCTCGATCCTGCGCCCCTCGGCGAGCTCGTGCTCCCCGGCGATGGCACGCAGCAGAGTCGTCTTCCCGGAGCCATTCACCCCGACCAGACCGATCCGTTCGCCCGGGTTCAGGCGCCAGGTGAGATCGCGGACGAGTTCACGGCCGTCCGGGGTCGTGATCGTCGCGTCCTCGAGCTCGATGACCACCCGTCCCTGCCGTTTCCGCGAGAAGGCCATGAGTTCCACGGTGTCCCTGGGCGCGGGAACATTGCTGATCAGCGCCTCGGCCGCCTCGATCCGGTAGCGGGGCTTGGAGGTCCGTGCGGGTGCACCGCGGCGGAGCCACGCGAGTTCCTTCCGGGCGAGGTTCTGCCGTCGCTGCTCGATCGCATCGGCCTGCCGCGCCCGCTCCGCACGAGCGAACATCCAGTCGTTGTAACCACCCTCGTAGGCGTCCACGACACCGTCGTGCACCTCCCACGTGCGGGTGGCCACGGTGTCGAGGAACCACCGGTCGTGGGTGACGACGACGAGGGCACACCGGCGTGCGACGAGATGCGCGGCGAGCCACTGGACCCCCTCGATGTCGAGATGGTTGGTCGGCTCGTCGAGGATGAGCAGATCCAGGTCCCGGACCATGGCCGCGGCGAGGTTGGTCCGGCGTCGTTCACCGCCGGACAGCTGGCCGACGGGTGTGTCCAGCCCGAGATCCACGATGCCGAGTCCACTGAGGACCTCCCGGACCCTGGCCTGGGACGCCCATTCATAGGTGTCCAGCCCGAGCGGACGCAGCACGACGTCGGCGACGGTGTCGGTGTCGGTCAGGTTCGCCCGCTGGGTCACCACCGCCATCCGGAGGTCCCCGGTGTGGGAGACACGACCGGCGTCCGGCGGTTCGATACCCGCGAGGATCTCGAGGAGTGTGGTCTTGCCACCACCGTTGAGTCCGACGACACCGATCCGGTCACCGGTCTGCACACCGATACTCACCGAGTCGAGCAGCGTCTTCAGCCCGAAGGTCTTGGACACGTTCTCCAGATTGATCAGATTGGCCACAGCCGCTTACCTTTCATCGTGAAACAAGTTCGGCCCCGGGCGCCGGCCCGGTGGCGGTCGCCGTCATGATGACGCCGTCCACCCGGGTCACCGCATCGGCGACCCGGCGGGCGGTGCCTGCATCGGCACAGAGGAAACCACAGGTCGGCCCCGATCCGGAGACGATTCCAGCCAGCGCCCCGGCGGTCCGCCCGACATTCAGGACTTCCGCCAGAGCCGGGGACAGGTGCAGTGCGGGCGCCTCGAGATCGTTGAACAGCAACGGTGCGATCTCCGTGGGGCCGGCATCGGCGAGGAGCGCAGCCCGGATCCCGGCCGTGTCGCCGGGGGCGGCCGCGGAGCCGGACCGCATCCGGTCGAGGGTCCGGAACACCGTCGGGGTGGACAGTCCCGTCCGGTTGAACGCCAGCGCCCAGTGACAGGTCCGGGTCGCGGGTATCTCCTCGAGCCGCTCTCCCCGTCCGGTTCCTCGGCGGGTCCCACCGAGGAGGGTGAACGGGACGTCGGATCCGAGCTCTGTCGCATGCCCCAGCAACCGCTCCTCCGGGACCACCGTTCCGGTGGCCTCACGGAGCACCTCGGCGGTCGCCCGGAGCGCGGCCGCGGCATCCGCGGAACCACCCGCCATGCCACCGGCCGTGGGGATGCCCTTGGCTATGTGGATGTCCACCGCGGGAGCACCGACGGCGTCGTCGAGGATGAGTTCCGCGGCCCGCCAGGCGAGATTGCTCCGGCAGGTCGGTACGTCCGCGGCTCCGAGTCCTTCGACGGTGAGCCGGCGGACACCGGACGGACCGTCGACGGGCGTGACGGTGACCCGGTCGTGGAGATCGAGTGACTGGAAGACGGTGTCCAGTTCGTGGAAACCGTCGGCGCGCAGCGGCCCCACGACGAGGGCGAGGTTGATCTTCGCGTGCCCGAGGGAGGTGACCGCGCTCAACGGCCGACACCCGCGAGCCGGACGAAGTCGACCACACCGAGTTTCTCCCCCCGGAGCCCCGGGTCGATGTCCGCGGAACGCAGTGCCTGCTCCGCGGCAGCACCGGAGCCGTAGTGTCCGGAGAGGGCCGCGCGGAGGGTCTTCCTCCGCTGCGCGAAGGCTGCGTCGACGAGGGGGAACACGGTGGCCTGCGCATCGGCGGTGACGGGCCAGGGTTCGCTTCCCGCGGGGAAACGGTCGATCCGGACCAGCCCGGAATCGATCTTGGGGGCGGGCCAGAACACGTTCGTGCCGATGGATCCCGCCCGCCGGACCGCGCCGTAGAAAGCGGCTTTCACGCTGGGCACCCCGTAGATCTTAGATCCGGGTGCCGCGGCCAACCGGTCGGCGACCTCAGCCTGGACCATGACGAGCACCCTGTTGATCGTGGGAAACTCGGCCAGCAGGTGCAGGAGCACCGGGACGGAGACGTTGTACGGCAGGTTCGCGACGAGAGCGGTGGGGGCGGGGGCTCCGGCGGCCCGGAAATCCCCGGGAGTCACCGTCAACGCGTCCCGGAGGAGGAGCGTGAGCCGGTCCGCGTGGTCCGGGGCCCGGTCGGCGACGGTCCGCGGTAGTCTGCCTGCGAGCCGCGGATCGATCTCCACGGCGGTGACCGACCGCACCGTGTCCAGCAGAGCGAGAGTCAGTGAGCCGAGCCCCGGGCCCACCTCGACGACGTCATCGTCGTCCGCGACCGCGGCGGCCGTCACGATCCTGCGGACGGTGTTGGGGTCGTGCACGAAGTTCTGCCCGAGCTTCTTCGTCGGGGTGATGTCGAGCTCGTCGGCCAGCTGCCGGATCTCCACCGGGCCGAGCAGCGCGGCAGGCCGTGGACCTGCGGGGGACTTCTCCAGGGGCGTATCCATGATGCCGCCAAATCTACCGCAGTGCGGTGCTGGAACACCCATCGCCCCGGGGACCGGGGCGGGCCGTCAGCGGAGGCCGAGCTTGGAGGTGCAGGCGGGCCACGCACCCCAGCCCTGACCGGCCCGGACCTTCTCCGCCACCGCGATCTGCTGCTCCCTGGTCGCCTGCCACGCCATCGGAGCGTACTGTCCGCCACCGAAGGCCAGCCAGGTGGACGGGGTGAACTGGAGACCACCGGAGAACCCGTTTCCGGTGTTGATGGACCAGTTGCCGGTGGACTCGCACTGCGCGATCGCGTCCCAGACGGAACCGTTCGCGACGACGGGCGCCGCCGGGCGGGTGCCACGGGCGATGGTCGCCGGAACGGCCGGGCTCAGTTCCGCGTCCTCGATGACGGTGCTCGCGACCTCACTGCCGTTGACCCAGCGGACGTCGCGGACGATCCGGCGGGTACCCTCCACACCTTCCGCGGTGACGGTCTCGGTGCCCTGCTCGGCCTCCGGATCGTCGACGTAGACCGGCGGGACACTGAACGGCACGGTTTCCGTGACGGTGTCGGTGCGGATCCGGTCGATGACGATGTTCATGCCTTCGGTCACCGGTGCGTCCGGGGACGGGGATATGGTGTCCAGTTCACCGAGGGTCACGCCCTCCGCATCGAGGAGATCCCCGACCGTCGCCACCGGTGCCGTCGTCGTGCGTCGTGCGCCACCGTCGAAGAGATCGACGGTCTTCGGCGTGGTGATCTCCAGGGTGAACCCGGAGACCGGGAGAGCCGTGTCCGGGGAGGCGCTCAGCCTGTCGTCGGGACCGACGGTCCCCAGTTCATCGATGAGAGCGCCGACGGTGAGTGCGGTGGTCTCCACGGTCCGTGGCTCACCGTCGACGGAGACGGTCACGGGGCGGACGGTGCGGACGGTGATCCGGGCGTCCTGTCCCTCGATTCTCGCCCCCAGGGCTGGGATGACCACGGCTTCCGTCGAGCGGACATCCACGCCGGCCTCGTCGAGCACATCGTCGACGGTGGTGGACAGGGTCGCGAGTCGGATCGTCTCCCCGTCGACGTCGAGAGCGACATCCTTCTTGGCGATGACCGCCAGGCCGCCGCCGACCATGAGGGTCGCGAGCATGCCGCCGGTGGCCATCCGCAGGGGAACGCTGCGGCTGCCGTTGAGACGGTTGATACGGGACTGCCGGTGCTGTGCTGTCATGATGGTGGTGGGGGTACCTGTCTGCCTGGACGAACTGGGGTCCGGTGCGGGCGGACCCAGTCCGCCACCCGGCTCAATCACCGTCACGATACGGTAACGGGACGTGGCTTGTCGACCTTTCAGCGGGAGTTAAGTCACAGGAGTCACAGCAGGTGACAGGCGATTTCCCGGGCCCCGCCCGTTTCACCGGTACAGTGACGTGCCGCGTCACCCCAGGGCGATAAGCCCCACGACACTCGACACCACGATGACGGCGGGAAGTACCCAGTGCACGGGCCGGAGTTCGATCGCGTGGTGCAGCGTCCGGGTCCGGTAGGCGCCGAAGGCGCGACCGTCGACCGCGACGGAGAGCTGCTCGCCCTGACGCATCGACGCCGCGAGAACCGGCACCGTCGCAGCGGCCATCACCCTCGGCTGCGCCACCCGGTTCCCCCTGGACCGCAGCACGGACATCCGTCCGACCGTGAGCAGATCCCGCCCGATGATGCGCAGGTAACGCATCCCCAAACCGAGGATGTCCACCACCCGGTAGCTGACCGGTATGTACCGAAGAACGGTGTCGGTGAACTCGCGCCAGGTCACCATGAGCAGCAGTGGCGCCGCGACGGTACCCGCGGCGGTCGTCCGCAGACCACCGGTCAGACCCTGCAGCACCTTCTCCCGCGGCGGGTCCCCGGGCAGCCAGTCCACCGGCGGCGAAGGCACCGGGGGATCCGGGAGCCAGAACAGGAAACTCAGCCCCACGACGACCACGAGCACCGGCAGCGACAGCGTGGCGGCCAGCCCCCACCGGGGGTTGAGCAGCCAGATGGAGATGAGGGTGACCGACAGGACGACGGCGGGGAGTTCGGGCCCCCGGGCCATCAGTGTGACCACCATGGGAACGACCACTGCGGCGGTGACGAGCAGTGGGTGCGCCCACCGGCTGCGTGTCGTGCGGCGGTCGTAGGAACGGACGGCGGCGGTCCGTTCCCGCTCCGTCAGCGTCCGCATCTTCTCCGGAACGGAACTCATGCAGGGGTCACTCCTTCGGTCTTCCCGCCGACCAGGCGCATCCGGTGGGTGGCCACCGCATCGGCGAAGGCGGGGTCATGGGTGGCGATGACGGTCACCCGGCCCGCGGCGTGGGTCGAGATGATGTCGGCGATCTGCCGGGCACCCGTGCCGTCCTGGGAGCTCGTCGGCTCATCGAGCAGCACGAGTTCCGGGTCCCCTATCATCGCGACGAGGACCGCGAGACGCTGCCGCTGCCCCCCGGAGAGTTTCAGCGGGTGCTTGTCCCCCGCGTCCGCCAGCCCGATCATGCGCCGCCACCGGGCGAGATCGTCCCCGGTGGCGGTGAGACCCGCTGCCCGGGCTGCCGCGCCCAACTCGGCGTCGACGGTTCCGCTCAGGATGAGGTCGCCGCTGCGCTGGGGGGCCCAGCCGATTCCCGACCGGATCCGGTCGCGGCGATCCGGGGCCACCCGTCCACGGAGGCCACGACGCACACCCGACAACACCCGGATCAGCGTCGTCTTGCCGGATCCGTTCGGGCCCCGTAGAGCGAGGACCGAACCCACCGGAACCTCGGCGTCGACGCCGTCGAGAAGCTCCCGGCCGTGTCCGTGGACACCGACGCCTTCAAGGCGGATCCCGGGATCTCCGTCCGTCACGGGGAGGCTCGACGCCGTGGGGCAGTCCCGGCCGGAGCCGACGAAGGTCTCGTCGTGGGCCCAGGGTTCCGGCACCCGCAATCCCAGTTCCCGGCATTCCGCGGAATGCCGCCCGTAGACCTCCGCGGGGGTCCCGTCGACCGCCACTGAGCCGCCCGGCGCGATGACGACGACCCGGTCCGCGAGCCCCATGTGGGCCTCCGCGTGATGGTCGACAGCGAGAACCGTGATGTCCCTGGTGCTCCGGATCCGTTCGAGGACCTCGGTGAACCGCTCCGTCGCCTCGTCGTCGAGCTGGCTGGTCACCTCATCGAGGACCAGCACCGGGGTGTCGAGGACGAGAGCCGCGGCGAGAACGAGCCGTTGCTGCTCACCGCCGGAGAGGGTCCAGGGGTCGCGCAGCGGATGGATGTGGGACAGTCCGACGTCGTCGAGGGCCGCGAGGGATCTGCGGGTCCCCTCCTCGGCCGGAACGCAGAGGTGGTCGAGTCCCCGACGAATCTCGTCGATCACGGTCGCTGCGAAGAGCTGGCTCTCCGGGTGCTGCCAGACCGCGGCGACCCGTCGACTGACGTCGGCCACCGGGGCGACCGTCCCCTCGGGGCCGGCGACCGTCGTGCCGTCGATACGCACGGAACCGGTGGTGTGCGCGGGGAATCCCGCGCCCAGCACGCCCGCGACCGACAGTGCGACGGTCGATTTTCCGGAGCCGGTCGGACCGGAAACCAGTGTGTAACTGCCCGCTTCGAGGGTGATGTCCACGTCGTCGACCGCGGGCGCGGACGCACCCGGGTAGGTGACACTCAGGTGGTCGATGACGACCTCCGCGGAGCGTGGGGCCACGTCCCCCCTACCGGGCATCCGGGTGATCCGGCCGGCGTCCCGGGACCGGGCCTTGTCCAGCGCGATACCGCGCAGGTCGAATCCGGCGCCGATCAGGCGCTCGGCCAGGAGCCATGCCAACCAGCCGTACACCGCCCCGAGACCGATGCGCACGACTCCGGCCATCACGATCCAGACGGTGTCCAGCAGAAGAAACTCACGGTAGAAGAACATGGAGATCCAGTTGACCGCGCCGACCGCCATACTGGCGAGGACGGCCGCTAGCAGCCAGCCACCGCTGGAGTCACGGTTCCCGCGCATCGTCCACGGCGCGAGGACCGCGTCGATGATCAGGCCCGATATCGGCGAGAAGGGATTGAACCCGACGATCCCGGCGACGACGGAGGTGATCGTGGCGACACCGGGTCGGCGCAGCAGCAGCGCCGCGGTGATCATCGGCAGCATCCACGGGAAGGGTGTGGGGAAGGCCAGCCACGGGACAGTGACCTTCAGGACCCAGCCCACGGGGCGGGCGATCTGGATGATCAGTCCCGATGCCGCACCGAGGACGCAGCAGACGATGAGCGCCCGGGTGGTGAGGGTCGGCATCCGGAACCGGCTGCGCGGCGGGGCACCGCCGGAGGACTTCACCGCGCTCACAGCGGCATCAGCGGGCATCGGCCCCCGGAATCGTCGCGGTGATGCGGAAGATACGGCGGTTGCGGTGACTGCGGGGGCACGGGGTGATCCTCTCGGCGGGGTCGGACGGAGAGACACGGCCGCCGGGCTGGGAGCGGAGCGTCAGCTCCGTCCGGTACGGTCCGGCGGAATTACCATCAGGCTAACCTTATCTCACCCGCGGCCTTCAGCCACGCTCCCGCCCCGGCCGGTGGCGACTCAGCCCGGCAGGTCCAGTCCGTAGACCCGGTCGAACGTCGCGTTGACCTCGTCCGCGAGCTGCCCGACCTCCACTCCACGGACCTCGGCGATCCGCGCGTAGGTGTGCCCGATGAGCGCCGGCTCATTCTTCGCTCCGCGGTACGGGACGGGAGTCATGTAGGGTGCGTCGGTCTCCACGAGCAGCTGGCCCGGAGGGGCGATCCGCGCCGCCTCCCGCAGGTGGTCGTTCGCGTTGAAGGTGACGTTGCCGCTGAAGGAGAGCACGTATCCGCGGGACAGCGCCTCCTCCGCCACATCCAGCGGGGATGAGAAGCAGTGCAGCATCACCTCGCGGGGTGCCGGGGAATCGGCGAGGATCCGCAGGAGATCGGCGTCGGCCTCCCGGTTGTGGATCATCAGTGTCCGGCCCGAACTCACCGCGAGGTCGATGTGCCAGCGCAGCGCCTCCTCCTGCGCGGCCATCGGGGCACAGGTCTCTGAGCGGGTGATCCAGTAGGCGTCCAGACCGGTCTCCCCGATCGCGACGCAGCGCGGATCACGGGCCATCTCGGTGAGCCGGGCCCGGACGGTGTCATCCATCCGGTCCGCCCTGGTGGGATGCACCGCACACGCGGCGTAGACCCGCTCATGGTTGTTCGCCGCCGCGAGTGCGGCGCACGCCTCCTCCAGCCCGTCTCCCACGGTGCAGAGCTTCTCGACACCGGCGTCCACGGCACGGGCGACGACGGCATCGACCTCCTCCGGCGTGCGGGCACCGCAGCTCGCGAGATGTGTGTGGGCGTCGACCAGTCCCGCGACGCGATCCGCGGGAACAGGGGTGGGGCGGGGCTTCTTGTTCTTGGCCATGTCGCCCGATTCTAACGGTCCCGCACGGGACACCCACGGAACACCGTGAATCCGGCACGGGTTTCCGGTCGGATGCCCCCGGCCACGGGGAAGGTACCCAGGAGCCACGCGGCCACCCACTACCGGAACCGGTAAGCCTATGCTATTACTGAATGGCAGTCACTGTTCCGGGGTACGGACCCGAGGTACCCCATCCGCAAACGGCACCACGGATCAGAAGACCAGGCAGTCGCTCCGCGACTCCCATCACCCCAAGGAGCACCGAGTGGCATCCCGACTCGACACCAGAGATTTCATCAATGTCGGTATCTTCACCGTCATCTACTTCCTCATCCTCTTCGCCACCGGCATGCTCGGGATGATCGGACCCCTGATCATGTTCGTCGGGTTCGGACTGGGCCTACTGCTCAACGGCACCGTCATAGCTCTGTACCTCGCACGTACCCCGAAGATGGGCGCACTGACCCTGATGAGCCTGATCGTCGGAATCCTCTTCGTCCTCACCGGGCATCCCTGGATCACCCCGATCGTCTCCACCCTCGCCGGGTTCTGCGGCGACATCGCCTTCGCCCGGCTCCGCGGCAGCTGGCGCATGCCCGTCGCCTACGCGATCTTCTCCCAGCTCTACATGGCACCGTGGGTGCCCCTGCTGTACAACTCGACCGGGTACGTCGATGACATCGCCGGGACGATGGGCCAGGACTACATCGACGCACTGGAGTTCTTCCTGCAGCCCCGGTCCATGATCGTCTGGATGATCCTCGTCTTCATCCTGGCCCTGATCGGAGGACGGATCGGGGTACGCGTCGGGCGGCGGAACTTCGCACGGGCAGGGCTGGCGTGAGACACGCCGATCCACGCACCCTCATTCTGCTGCTGCTGACCGTCAACGCACTGATGATGGGCCGGACCGATCAACTCGTGGCCATCGCAGGTGCACTGCTGACGGTCACGGCTCTCCTGGTCACGGGACGGATCCGGTGGGCGATCCTGCTCCTGGTGTCGGTTGTCCTCCTGACGGCCGCCGCCTACTGGATCCCCGCCCACTGGTCCAACTCACCTGCGGCGCTGGTGGGAGTACTGGCCTACTGGATCTCCCGGTTCACGGTCGCCGTCGGTATCGCCGCGTTCGTCCTCACGCAGCTGCGCCCGACTGAGTTGAATGCGGCGCTGCGCAGGATGCATGCGCCGAACTGGCTCATCATCCCGCTGGCCGTGGTCGTACGGTTTCTCCCCGCACTACTGGCGGAGACCCGTGCGATCAACGAGGCAATGAGCCTGCGCGGGATCCGGCCCGGCACTCTCGGTCTGCTCTTCCCCCCGGTGCGCTACGGCATCTACGTAGTCATCCCGCTGCTGTCCTCGGCGATCCGGATCAGTGACGAGCTCGCGGCCGCCGCATTGATCCGGGGGTTGGGGGTCACCACCCTGCCCGACGGATCAACCATCCGCCCGACCACGGTGACCCGGATCGGGTTCGGGCTGACCGATCTGGTGCTGCTGCTCGCCATCGCCGCGCTCATGGGCCTGCACTTCAGCGGCTGGGAGCTGCAACGATGACGGACATGGGCCGGATCAGCCTCGACGGCGTCAGCTTCAGCTACCGCGCCGACCGCGCCGCCGGAGCCGACGATGTCTTCGGGGTCGTCGAGACGGAGACAACGGCACCGGTGGAGCCCGGACGTGGGGTCCGCGACATCACCCTGAGCTGTGCACCGGGAAGCCTCACATTGTTGTGCGGACCCTCCGGCTCCGGGAAATCGACCGTGCTCCGTCTCATCAACGGACTCGCCCCGAACTTCCATCCGGGCGACATCAGCGGAACGGTCCGCGTCAGCGGAGCCGACATGCCGACGACCCCTCTGGCGGAGGTAGGGGGATTGAGCGCCACCGTGTTCCAGAATCCCCGCACGCAGTTCTTCACCTCGACGGTGACCACGGAGCTCGCCTTCGCACCGGAGAACTTCGGGGTCACTCCCCCGGAGATCCGTGCCCGGGTCGCCACGGCAGCCGACCGGTGCGGAATCTCCGGACTGCTCGGGCGGAAACTGTCGACCCTGTCCGGTGGGCAGCTCCAACGGGTCGCCTGCACCTGCGCGGTCGTCGCCGGGGTACCGGTCCTGCTCCTGGACGAGGCCACATCGAACCTCTCGCCGACCGCCGTCGACGAGCTCGCGGAGCTGCTCGCCGAACTCAAGTCGGAGGGTACGACGATCATCACCGCCGAGCACCGGCTGCACCACCTGCGGGATCTGGCCGACACGGTGCACTACCTGCGCGACGGCCGTATCGAACGCAGCTTCACCGGGCGGGAGTTCTTCACCCTCGACGACGGCACGCGACGACGACTCGGGCTCAGATCCCTCACCCGTCCCGCCGCACCGGTCCCCACGGCGGACCCCGGAGCCCCCGCAGGTACCGACGGCCTGGAGCTGAGGGACATCCGTTTCTCCTACGGGTCACGGACCGTACTGGACATCCCCCACATGGTGTTCCCGGCAGGAACCGTCACGGGACTGACCGGACCGAACGGAGCCGGGAAAACCACCCTCGCCCGACTGATCTGCGGGCTCGAAAACCCGGCCAGGGGTGGTCGCGTCTCGCTGGCGGGCCGTCCCCTCTCCGCCCGGGCCCGGGCGGCGAACGGGTACATCGTCATGCAGGACACGGGGCGGCAGCTGTTCGCGGACACCGTCATCGGTGAGGTCACCCTCGGTACGGACGGCGACCACCACGGTGGCGACCACGCCGCCGAGCTGCTGGCGGCACTGGGACTGGCCGACACGGCCACCCGCCACCCGCTGTCACTGTCCGGGGGCCAACGCCAACGACTGGTCATCGCCACAGCACTCGCGCAGAACAAGCGGATCTACGTCTTCGACGAACCCACCTCCGGGGTCGATCTCGCGCATCTGGACGCGATCGCGACCAAGCTCCGGGAGCTCGCGGAGGGCGGCGCGGTGGTGATCGTCATCAGCCACGACGTCGAACTGATCGCCACCTGCTGCGACCGTGTCATCGAACTCACACCACACCGAACAGAACACGAATCCGAGGAATGACATGACAACCACCCACACGAAACCGGACGATGAGAGAATCACCGATGCCGCCGAGCGCTCCGCCGCGGAAAAGGCGGCTCTCAAGGAGCTGCTCTCCCCCGTGGCGGGAGCACTGAACATCGGGCGGGTGTTCGGTGTGCTCTCCGGCATCGCCGCCATCGCCCCCTACATCGCCCTCGTCCGGCTCGGCGAGATCTTCCTCACGGCACGGGCGTCCGGGGTGTCACCCGACCGCGGCGAGGTGACCACTGTGACCGCATGGCTCATCGGCGCCTTCGCCGCCCAGGCGGTGCTGATGCTCACGGGACTCGGGATCACCCACTACGCGGACCTGAAACTGGGCACCCTCGTCCGCAACCGACTGGTCGCCCGCGTCGCCACCGCCCCGCTGGCGTGGTTCAGCGACACCAACTCGGGACGGGTGCGCAAGGCCGTGCAGGACGACATCCGCACCCTGCACACACTCATCGCCCATGCACCCGTGGAGTCGGCCGCGGCGTCGGCGGCCCCCGTCGCGCTCATCGTCTACGCGTTCTTCGTGGACTGGCGGCTGGGTCTGCTCGCCGTGGCGAACCTGCCCGCGTACATCCTGATCATGATCCTGTCGATGCGCGGCATGGCGGAGAAGACCACGGAGATGGACGTCCTGCTCGGCGACGTCTCCGCGACCGCCGTCGAGTTCGCCGACGGCATAGAGGTGGTCAAGGCGTTCGGGCAGACCGGCCGTGCCCACCGGCGGTACGCCGATGCCGCGGACCGGTTCTCCTCCTTCTTCTACGACTGGTGTGGACCGCAGATGCGTCGCTCCGCGATCGCGGAAGCGATCATCAGCGTCCCCCTGCTGATCCTGGTCAACTTCGCCGGTGGCTCACTGCTCGTGCGAAACGGAACCGTCTCCATCGCGGACGTCCTCGCCACGACCCTCATCTCGCTCGTCATTCCGACGGCCGTCGTCGTCATGGCCAACTCATCCTGGGGCTATCTCACAGCCGGAGCCGCGGCGAAACGACTGCAGGAAACCCTCAGCGCCCCGTCACTCCCGGTGGGCTCCGGCGGGAGGCCCGATGGACACACCGTCCACTTCGAGGACGTCAGCTTCTCCTACGGTGACGGCACCGGGAACACCGCCATCGATCATGTCGACCTGACCTGCCCGGAGGGGACGGTGACCGCGCTGGTCGGTCCGTCCGGTTCCGGTAAGTCGACTCTCGCGACGATGCTCGCGCGGTTCACGGACCCGGATTCCGGACGCGTGCTCATCGGCGGCGTCGACATCCGTGAACTCACCACCCGGCAGCTCTACGGCGAGGTCAGCTTCGTCCTCCAGAACCCCAAGCTCCTCCAGCTCACGATCCGGGAGAACATCCGACTCGCCACTCCGGAGGCGACCGATGAGGAGGTCTGGGCCGCGGCTCGTTCAGCCCGCATCGCCGAGGAGATCGAGGCACTGCCGGACGGGCTCGACACCGTCATCGGCGGTGAATCCGGGACGGACCTCTCCGGAGGCCAGGCGCAACGCATCGCGATCGCACGTGCACTGCTCGCCGACACCCCGATCCTCATTCTCGACGAAGCGATGGCCGCCACCGACCCCGACGCCGAGTCCGAGATCCAGTTGGCGCTGAACGAACTCGTCGCGGGGCGCACGGTGCTGGTCATCGCGCACCGACCGGAATCAGTCCGCGGTGCCGACCAGATCGTCCGTCTCGAATCAGGCCGGATCACCGGCCGACTCACCGGCGACGAGGTCACCGACCCCGCCATCGACGCCCTCATGGGCCTCAGCACCGAAGGGAAGTGACCGTCATGGCCACACACGGAATCGATCCGCTGCAGCTCGGGATCCTGCGCCGCCAGATGAGCGACAGCGGCATCCACCAACTCAACAAGCACCTGTCCGCGAACGTCGCCAACGGTGCACTCGAGGGGATCTCCCTCCTCGCGCTCCTGCCCGCGGCGAGCACACTCGCCACCGGGTCCGACACCCTCGGAATATCCTTCACCGGTTGGCTGATCATCCTCGCCGTCCTCGCCGCGATCACCTTCTACTTCCGCTACACCCAGGCGGTGACCGGATTCACGGCCACCACCGACTACATGCGACACACGCACCATGCACTCGGTGACCATCTGGCGACACTGCCGCTGGGATGGTTCAGTACGCTGTCCACCGGCGGATTGTCCAGACTGGTCTCCACCAGCTTCGTCCTCATCTGCCAGATCCTCGCCCACATGCTGCAGATGGTCATCTCGCAGGCGGTATCGGTGTTCGTCATCCTCATCGGCTGCTGGCTGTGGGACTGGCGCATCGGTCTGACGATGACCGTCGCCACGCCGTTCATCTTCATCTCCCTGGCCGGACTCCGGGCGGTCAAGATCCGCAGCGATGAACGGGTGAGCGCCACCGACGCGGTTCTCGCCGACCGGCTGGTCGAGTTCGCGGTGTGCCAACCCGAGCTTCGTGCGGCGGGTCTCACGGATGATTTCACCCCGCTGGTCGAGGCGGGTGAGCGCAACGACTCCGAACGGCTCCGCGACTTCTTCATCTCCGCGGTGGTCCTGGGGATCAACGGTCTGCTCATCCAGCTGGTGTCCGTCGCGCTGATCACCACCGCGGCGGTCCTGGCGACGAACGGCGCACTGGGACCGATCGAGACCATCGCGTTCATCGGCATGGTCCTCCGCTTCACACAGAACCTGCAGGCGCTCGGCGAGGGCTACGCCGGAATCAGCGTCGTCCGGACACCGATGAAGGAGATGCGGCAGATCCTGGACGCCCCCGTGTACGAGGCCCCGGAGAACCCGGCCGGTGTGACGGCCCCCGGGGAGGTCGTCCTCGACGACGTCACCTTCGGATATCAGCCCGAATCGCCCGTCCTGGAGGGTGTCTCCTTCACCGCGGGCCCCGGAACCCTGACAGCACTCGTCGGCCCCTCCGGTTCCGGCAAGACCACGATCGCGAGACTGATCTGCCGCTTCTACGACGCCGATTCCGGATCCGTGCGTGTGGGCGGGGCCGATGTCCGGGACCAGTCGACCGAGCAGCTGATGGAGCAGGTCTCGATGGTGTTCCAGGATGTCTACCTGTTCGACGACACACTCGAGGCGAACGTCCGGATCGGACGTCCCGACGCCACCGATGAGGAGGTCCGGGACGCCGCGCGCCTCGCCGGGGTGGACGACATCGCCGAACGCCTCGGGTGGGACACCAGGGTCGGCGAAGGCGGCCGTTCCCTGTCGGGCGGTGAACGCCAACGGGTGTCCGTCGCCCGGGCGCTGCTGAAGAAGGCGCCGATCGTGCTTCTCGATGAGGCGACCGCGGCTCTCGACGCGGAGAACGAGGCCAACATCGTGGCTTCCGTCGCGGAACTCGCGCGGCACTCGACCGTGATCGCGATCGCCCACAAACTGGACACGGTCAGGGCCGCCGATCAGATCATCGTCCTGGATGAGGACGGGCGCATCGTACAGAAGGGTACGCACGACGAGCTCATCACCGAGCAGGGACCCTACCGGCGGTTCTGCGAACGTCGCGAAGCCGCCGCGGGGTGGCGCCTGACACAATCCTGATAATATTGTGATCCATGGAACATTGTCAGGCCCCACGTCGCAAAACCGGCCCCAAACCGGTATTCACGCTCAATGAAGCGGTGGACGCCGCGATCGCACAGGGAATCGACCGCTTCACCCTCACCGGTGTGGCCAAGAGACTGGGGGTCGCAGCCCCCAGTCTCTACCGTGTGATCAGCTCCCGGGACGACCTCCTGATGCACTGTTTCCTCCGGGCCACCGGCGAGCTCAGCCTGCCGGATCCGGGGCACAGCTGGCAGGACCAGCTCCGCGAGTACACGGTCGCGGTGTGGGAGATGTGCGGGACGTACCCGGGTATCGCACATTCCCTGCTCACGTTCCCAGGTTCACACTTCGCCATCCAGGACTATCTGGACGACCTCACCGAGGGCCTGCTCCGTGGCGGCTTCCCCGGCGGAGACGACGACATGCACTTCATCGTGGACCTGTTGGGGGACAATGCCCTGGTTGCCAGCATGGTCACGCAGTCCCTGCGCGACGGTGACGGGTTCGAGCTGGCCAGGCAACGCCTCGGGTCCGTCCGCAGCGAGGACAGGCAGCACTTCCCGATCAGGGAGGATCTGTGGGACTACAACTGGCTGCAGCGCAAGACCGAGTTCGTGATCCGGGGAATGGAGCTGCAGCTGCACGGATGACCGCGCAGCTGTGAACCGGACTACTTCTTCTTCGACGACTCTTTCGCGGGTTTCAGCAGCTGATTCACGCCGTCGAGCATCTCGTTGGCCTGGAACGGGAACTCCCGGACAGAGTCCTTCGAGGAGATACCGGAGAGCACGAGGATGGTGTAGAGCCCGGCTTCCATTCCTGCGACGATATCGGTGTCCATCCGGTCACCGATCATTCCGGTGTTCTCGCTGTGGGCGCCGATCTTGTTGAGCGCTGAGCGGAACATCATCGGGTTGGGTTTGCCGACCACATACGGTTCCTTCCTGGTGGCCTTGGTGATCAGCGCGGTGATCGCACCAGTGGCGGGGATGATCCCCTCTGAGCTGGGCCCGGTGGGATCCGGGTTGGTCGCGATGAACCGCGCGCCCTCGTCGATCAGCCGGATCGCCGTCGTGATCGCCTCGAAGGAGTAGTTGCGCGTCTCCCCCACGACGACGAAGTCGGGATCCCGGTCGGTGAGGACGAAACCCGCCTCATGAAGTGCGGTGATGATGCCGGCTTCGCCGATGACGTAGGCGGTCCCACCGGCGGCCTGTTCCTTCAGGAACGTCGCGGTCGCCAGCGCGGAGGTCCAGATACGGTCCTCCGGGACGTCGAGCCCGGAGTCCTGGAGACGGGCCGCGAGGTCGCGCGGGGTGTAGATGGAGTTGTTCGTGAGGACCAGGAAGGGCGTCTCGTCCTTCTTCCAGGTCTCGATGAGGTCCCGGGCACCGGGAAGGGCCTTTTCCTCGTGGACGAGGACACCGTCCATGTCGGTGAGCCAACTGGATACATCTGATCGCGTACGCATGCTCCCCACGGTAGTCCATCGGGACCGGACCGGTCGGTCGATCCTCCCGCACCGGCAGCGCCGCCACCAACCCGCTACAGGTACCGGGCGGTTCCCTCCGGTCCCACGTCATTGGACACCAGACGGGCATAGCAGTCGTCGTGTCCGAAGCCCTGGTCCCGACACCACTGCAGGGCACCTTCCGCAGTGGGGAAACCGACTCCCGACAGGGTGACCCACCAGTCCTTGCGGTCGTAGTTCCGCCAGTCGCCGCTCCACACCAGACGTGAGGTCGGGTACGGGTCCCGGAACTCCAGGTGGGCGCGGAGAATCGAATCACAGTCGTGTCCCCCGGTTCCCGGCTGCATCGACGCCAGCTGTGGCTGCCACAGGCCGGCGAGCTCGGCTTCGATGATCGGCCGGTCACGCCGACGGATCTCCTCGAGTGCCTCACAGGCCGTTTCGACGACCTCCTCGGCTCCGAGTCCGTTGTCCCGCGCGACCCCGGCTTCCGTGGACCCGCTGAGATCACCGTCCGTGGACCCGCTGAGATTGACCTCCACCGGTCGAGTCTTTCGTTCCGCTCCGCCGTCGCCACGTTCACATTCGACGATGAGGGTCGCACCCGACAGTCGCACGGTGCCGGACACCTCTCCCGTGGCCGCGGCCCGGTCACCGGCGAGGCTGCCCGGGGCGATCCAGTAGCTGCCCTCGGGGAACACGAACCGGACGCTACGTCCTGAAGCCGGGATCCCGACCGGGGACCCGGAGAGATCGAACACACCACTGGCGACCGTGGTTCCGCCATCCGTCAGCAGCCGGATCGTGAGACCGCGCCCTGCGAGGACATCACCTTCGGGGCAGGTGGGTTTCACGAACATGTCGGCGGTGAGGATTCCCCCGTCGAGCGACAGGGCCTCGGCCTTCAGTTCCGGGACCCGACCACAGGCGGTGAGGACCCCGCGTTCACCGGTGGACACGTCCGCCGGTGATCCGGGGGAGGTCGCCGACAACTCTGCCCCGTCGGCGTTCCCCGCCCCGGCGACCGTGATGTTCCCCTGTCCGGGGAGCGACGTGACGGGATCTCCCGTCGCGCGGTAGAAGTTCACCCCGGCCCGGTCGCTCACGATGAGACCGTCCGGCGCGGTACCGACCCCACCGCCGGTACCGGTGACGGGTAGCGTCCACGCCACCTCACCGGTCGCGAGATCGACAGCCTGACCGGTGGTGAAGAACAGGAGCCGCCCATCGGTCCCCACCGGTTTCCCGGGATCCTCGACGCGCCCGCTCCAGAGGACCTCCCCGGTCGCCAGGTCGACCCCGGCACGTCCCTCTGGCGCGGTGAACACGGCGGTGTCCCCCACCACGACCAGCCCGGACAGCGCCGGGCGGGAATCCGCCGCCCACGGGAACACACCGGCGGCGACATCACCGGTCGCCAGGTCCACGAGATCTCCGTCGGCGACGGCGACGTCCCGTGGTGTCGCGCTCACCTGCCAGGACGGCAGGATCACGGACCCGTAGTCGCCGACGACCTTACCGTTCAGGGCGGTCAGTGCTCCCGGGCCGGCGGGACCTCCACCCGCGCCGGGGGCGGGTGTGGTGCAGGGCCGGGCGAACAACGGCCCGTCCGGGCCGGGAACCGCCGAGAAGTTCGCACCAGTGGTGAGGATCGCGAGGGTGTCCGGATCGAACACGAAGGCTCCCGCACTGCCGGTGTCCAGTCCGATCGAACCGTTGAATGTCGCGGAGGGCACCGGGTCACCGAGGATCGGGCACATCTGGGACGCCGCGATCGTGACGGTCGACCACCCGGAGCCGTCGATGTCCCTCCTGGCCAGCAGGTAGCCGTCCCCCTCACCTGGATATCCGTGGAGATACACCGCGCCCCGGTGGACGAATCCGCCCACCAGCACCCTCATGACGCCCGCCGCCTCCGGATTCCCCGCGATTCTGCGGCTGGCACCGGTGGCTGCGTCAATCAGGTGGAGTTCCCCGTCACCGGAACGGCACACGAGCTGTCCGGAGTGCGCGAAATCCGGGAAACACCCGAGTTCATCGTCCCTCCACACCTCGTCGCCGCTACCGGTGTCGTACGCCACGACACCGTCACCGTCGGAGTCGAGCACCGCCACTCCCCGGTCGACGTGGAGGGGAGCCGTCATGATGGGGTTCGAGCCGGGGTCTCCGGCGGATCTCCCGGACAGAGCGGGTGCGTGCCACTCCCCGACAGGGGTCGTCGGAAACATGATCCGTGACAGATACGGGGAGCTGACGGCGTGCGCGTCCGTCCCGGAGGTGTCCCCGCCGGAATCGGTTGCCGTGTCCCCTGGGATTCCCGGTAGGCCACAAGCGGCGGCGGCGAGAAGACACACGGCGGCGATCGCCCCGAGGATCACCCTCCATGGCCTCGCGTCTGTGTCGGATCGGCCTGCACCATGAGGGTCAATCACTGCTGTCAGCTCCCGGTATCATCGGCCGTTGCCGAGAGCGAGCCCTCAGCGGACCCCGGGAACCCTGGGCTACGTGCACGAACACTGTATCTGCCCCGAGGGTACCGGAGTCGATGCACCGGGTGACCGTGAAAAAGGGGGGCGCCCCGTCGACTCAGCCCCTCACCGCACCGGCGCCCACTCAGGGCCGGTTTCCCCGAGTTCCGGATCGAGCTTCGCGATGAGCGGTTTCGGCTTCTCCAGCGTGGTCCCCGGAACGACGGCGGTGCGCTCCCAGCGGGCCTGCTGGTTGGCGTAGTCGCCCATGATGACCGGGTAGCTGCGCCCCTTCTCCGGGACGCCGACACCGACCGGCTCGACCGGCATGTCATCGGTCACCTCGTGGATCTCGGGCATCGCCGCCCAGATGCCGTCGCGACCGAGGGTCTCGTGCACCTTCTGCGCGGTGTGCGGGAGATACGGCGTGAGCAGGGTGTTGCAGTCGCTGACCACCTGCAGGGCGGTGTGCAGCACGGTGGCCAGTCGCTCGCGCTGCGACTCGTCCTTCGCGAGCTTCCAGGGCTCCTGCTCTGCGATGTAGGCGTTCGCCTCGCCGACGACGTGCATCGCGTGGGTGATACCGGCCTTGAACTTGGACTGGCTGAGTGCCCCACCTACGACGTCGAACGCCTCGGCGGCGAGGTCGAGGATCCGGCGATCCGCATCGGTGAGCTCACCCGGGGTCGGGACCTCCCCGAAATTCTTGTGCGCCATCGACACCGTCCGGTTGACCAGGTTGCCCCAGCCGTTGGCCAGTTCGTTGTTCACCCGGCGGACGAACTCGTCCCACGTGAAGTCGGTGTCGGTGTTCTCCGGGCCGGCGACGGCGATGAAGTAGCGCAGCGGGTCCGGGCCGAACTCCTTCAGGAAGTCCTTGACGTAGATGACCACGCCCTTGGACGACGAGAACTTGGAGCCCGACATGGTGAGGTACTCGGAGGACACGACCTCGGTGGGGAGCTGAAGGGCACCGAACTCGCCCTGCTGTCCTCCCCTGGCCCCCAGGCCACGGTATCCCAGGAGCTCTCCCGGCCAGATCTGGGAGTGGAACGTGATGTTGTCCTTGCCCATGAAGTAGTAGGACAGGGCCTCCGGGTCGGTCCAGAACTTCCGCCACGCCTCCGGCTGCCCCGTGCGCCACGCCCACTCGATGGACGATGAGAGGTAACCGACGACGGCGTCGAACCAGACGTACAGCTTCTTCGCACCGTTCCCGGACCAGCCGTCGATCGGGACCGGCACGCCCCAGTCGATGTCCCGGGTCATCGCCCGCGGACGCAGATCCCCCAGCAGGTTGAGCGAGAACTTCAGGACGTTGGGGCGCCAGTCGGTGCGCCCCTTCAGCCACTCCTCGAGCGCCCCGGCGAGGGCGGGGAGATCGAGCAGGAAGTGCTCGGTCTCGACGAATTCGGGGGTTTCGCCGTTGATCTTGCTGACCGGATCGATGAGATCGGCCGGGTCGAGCTGGTTGCCGCAGGCGTCACACTGGTCCCCACGGGCCCCCGCGGCCCCGCAGAGCGGGCAGGTTCCCTCGATGTACCGGTCGGGCAGGGTGCGGCCCGTCGACGGGCTGATGGCCCCCATGGTGGTCTCCGCGACCATGTAGCCGTTGTCGTGGAGCCCCCGGAAGAGCTCCTGGACGACGGCGTAGTGGTTCCGGGTCGTGGTCCGGGTGAACAGGTCGTAGGAGAGGCCGAGCCCGGCGAGATCCTCGACGATCTGGCGGTTGTACCTGTCGGCGAGCTCCTGGACGCCCACGCCCTCCTTCTCCGCCTGCACGAGCAGCGGGGTACCGTGCTCGTCGGTGCCGGAGATCATGAGCACATCCGAACCCGACATTCGCTGGAAACGGGCGAACACGTCGGAGGGGACACCGAACCCCGCCACGTGTCCGATGTGGCGGGGACCGTTGGCGTAGGGCCAGGCAACAGCAGTGAGCACAGACTTCGTCATGTGCACCAGCCTAATTTATCGGTTCCACGGGTGCCGCCCCCGGGGCCCGGAGCACGATGAAACCCCGCCTCCGGATGAACCGTGGGCGGGGTTTTCGGCGATGCGTGGAAAACAGTTACCTGCCGGTTTCCTTCTTCGCGGACCTGGAGGAGGCCTTGACCTTCGGCGATTTCGCCGCCTTGGCCGCCTTCTTCGCCTCCCGCTTCTGGTGCTCCGCGTGGATGCGGGCCTCACGCGCGAGATTCATGGCGAACTCGCGCTGCGCCTTGTGATCCAGGTAGAGCTGGTCGTTGCGCAGATCCTTCACGATCGCGAACATCAGCAGGAAGATCACGAGGAGGAAGGGGCTGGCGACGATGATGGTCACGTTCTGCAGGTTGCTGAGCACGTCCTCGCCACCACTCATCAGGAGGGTCAGCCCGATTGCGGCGGTACCGATTCCCCAACCGGCGGTGACGAAGCGGTTGGCCTCCAGCCGGCCGTTCTGGCTCATCGAGCCCATCACCGTGGACGCGGAGTCCGCCGAGGTGATGAAGAAGGTGGCCAGCAGCAGCATCGCGAGGAATGCGGCGATGGAACCACCGGGCAGGGTGTAGAGGAGGTCGAACAGCTGACGCTTGGCGTCACCGTCACCGTAGATGGACTCATCGATCTGCTCGAGGTGGATCGCGGTGCCGCCGAAGATGCAGAACCAGACGACGGAGACGGCGGTCGG
Source organism: Corynebacterium antarcticum (assembly GCF_016595285.2). Taxonomy (NCBI): domain Bacteria; kingdom Bacillati; phylum Actinomycetota; class Actinomycetes; order Mycobacteriales; family Corynebacteriaceae; genus Corynebacterium; species Corynebacterium antarcticum. The sequence goes on along the minus strand of NZ_JAENIP020000003.1, from coordinate 108,822 downwards.
CACGGCGATGACGCCGATGACGAACTCACGGATCGTGCGGCCGCGGGAGATCCGGGCGAGGAACATTCCGACGAAGGGGCTCCACGAGATCCACCACGCCCAGTAGAAGATCGTCCAGCCCGCGAGCCAGTCGCCGGCGGTGCCGTTGGCGGAGTCCGCGGTCCGGGCGGCCATCTCGAAGAACTCGAGGAGGTAGTTGCCTGCGGCGGTCGGGATCATGTTGAGGATGTGGACCGTCGGCCCGAGGATGAACACGAACACGGCGAGGAGACCGGCCAGGATCATGTTCACGTTGGAGATGTACTGGATGCCCTTACCGACGCCGGACATCGCGGAGATGACGAAGGCGAGAGTCAGGACGAGCACGATCATCAGGATGGTGTTGTCGGAGGCGTCCGGGATCAGACCGGTCTTGTCCAGACCTGCGGAGATCTGGACGGCACCGATTCCCAGCGATGCCGCGGTACCGAAGACCGTGGCGATGATGGCGAGGATGTCGATGATCTTGCCGAGCACGCCCTCCGCACCCTTCACGCCGATCAGCGGGGTGAAGGCGGAGCTGAGCAGCTGCTTACGGCCGACGCGGAACGTGGAGTAGGCGATACCCAGACCGACGATGGCGTAGACGGACCACGGGTGGAGGGTCCAGTGGAACAGGGTCGTGGCGAATGCGGTGCCGACCTCCTGCTCCTCATGACCGGGGACCCCGGCACGATAGTGGCCGAGCGGCTCGGAGGTTCCGTAGAACATCAGACCGATGCCCATGCCGGCGGCGAACATCATCGCGATCCAGCTCACCGTCGAGAACTCGGGGGCCTCGTTGTCCCGGCCCAGTTTGATGTGGCCGAACTTGGTGGCGGCGAGGATCACGATGAACGCGACGAACACCGTACCGAACAGGGCGAAGGCCCAACCGAAGTTGTTCACGACGACCGCGAGGGTGTCGGAGGCGAAGTCGGAGAAGGTCAGAGGGCTGACCAGCCCCCAGACGACGACGGCGATGACGATCGCCATCGCCGGTATGATCACCGGCCAGCAGAGCCGGTGGAACTCGGCGTCGGCCTCCGAGACGATGTCCTCGGTGTCGTCGATGTGGTGGAGCCGATCCGGCGCTTCCAGCATCGACGCCAGGGTCTGCGTCGCTGAGCGGGGCTCGGGTTCAGTCAGACCGTCCTTCGGTCCGCGCTGATGGGTGTGGTGCGCGTCTTGTTCATTCGGGTCAGAGTTGGTCATGTTTCCAACATGGTGCCAAACGCATGATTAATCAAATGACCAGCGTTTTTTATCACCCACTTAAGGAAAATACGGGGTTAATCGCAGCTCTGTGTTCCCTCCATATCCCCTGACCAGAGTGTCCGCCGAACCTTTTACGTAACAGATCGGCAACAGTTCAGTCACGAAGTGTCACGACGGCGTCGTAAATCTGTTTCTTGGAGACCCCGTGCGCTGCTGCGAGTTCCGCGCACACGGTCTTCAGACGCTCTCCGGCGGACGCCCTGGCAGCCGCCTCCACCACGAGTTCCGAGACATCCTTGACGGCGGGTCGCGCCCCCTCTATGACCACCGAGATCTCACCCCGGACACCCTCGTCCGCCCAGCGGGCGAGCTCCTCCAGAGTGCCCCTCTTCACTTCTTCATAGGTCTTGGTGAGTTCCCTGCAGACCGCGGCCCGACGCCGGGGACCGAGCACCGCGGCGGCATCCGCGAGGGTCTGCGCCAGCCGGTGCGGGGACTCGAAGAAGCACACCGCCCGGCGTTCGGTCGCCAGCTCCTCCAGCCAGGACACCCTGGCCCCGTGCTTCCGGGGCGCGAACCCGTCGAAACAGAACCGCCCGACGGGCAGACCCGACAGAGCGAGTGCCGTGGGCACGGCGGACGGTCCGGGGAAACAGGTCACGGGAACACCTGCGTCGTGTGCCGCCTCAACGAGCGGAAATCCCGGGTCAGAGACACCGGGCATTCCGGCGTCACTGACCACCACCACGGTCCCCGTCCGGGCGACATCGAGGAGCTGCCGGACACGCCCGACCTCATTGTGGTCGAAATTGGAGATGATCCGCCCCTGCGGCCGTACCCCCAGCGCGGAGGCGAGCGCGGAGCACCTCCGCGTGTCCTCCGCGGCGATGACATCGGCGTACTCGAGGGCCGTGGCGAGACGTGGCGACGCATCGGCGATGTTCCCCAGCGGGGTGGCGGCGACGATCACACCTGTCGGCAGCTGACGGGGTTCGGAATGCATGCGACAAGTCTCCCACATACCCCGCCCGGTGCACCGCGCACACCGAATTGGACCACCTGCACTGTCGCACCCGCAGCACAACCAATAGACTCATTCGGGTGACCGATGCAGCAGATACCCTCACCTCCGCCGAATCCCGTGCCGTGACGCCCCCGGCACGGAGGTCCGGGCACCGCTTCCAGCTCCCTCCCCCCACCGGCCCGATGCACTACCCGTGGACGCGCACCGACACCGCCACGTTCCTGGTCATCGGCCTGCTCGCCCTGATCACACGCTTCTTCAGACTCACCTCGGCCACCGGTGACGGCACACCGGTCTTCGATGAGAAGCACTACGTCCCGCAGGCATGGGACATGGTCCGTTCAGCAGGCAATCCGGTCACCGGTGGCATCGAGGCGAACCCGGGATACGGGCTCGTCGTGCATCCACCGCTGGCGAAACAGCTCCTCGCCTACGGCGAGATGCTCTTCGGGTACACCCCCCTCGGCTGGCGGTTGAGCACCGCCGTGTTCGGCGTCGCGACGGTCGTCCTCGTGATGGCCCTGACCCGCCGCCTCACCGGCTCCCCGGTCGCGACGGCCGCGGCCGGGCTCCTCGCCGTGATCGAGGGGGTGCTCCTCGTGTCGTCCAGGTTCGGCATGCTCGACATCTTCCAGGCGTTCTTCGTCGTCGCCGCGGCATACTGCCTCGCGCGGGACTTCGCGCAGGTCTGGGACAACTATCACCGGGCGTGGCTGGACGGTACGCTCCGATCGGTGTCCTCCGCCTTCGGCCCCCGGGCCGGGTTCAGATGGTGGCGGTTCGGGTGCGGGATCCTGCTCGGGATGGCTCTCTCCATCAAGTGGTCGGGCCTCTACTACATGGCCTTCTTCGGTGTTCTGACGGTCTGTCTGGACATCTGGCTCCGCCACCACTACCGCATCGCCCGCCCGCTGACGGGGATGCTCGTCCGCGATGCGGTGCCGGCGTTCGCCTCGACCGTCATCGTTCCGGTTCTCGTCTACGCCTGGAGCTGGCGGGCCTGGTTCGCCTCGGAGACCGGGGTGTACCGGCACTCGGCGGTCAACGGCGACATCTCGCCGGACTCCCCGCTGGCCAAACTCCCCGACGCCCTGGCGGGATGGCTGTACTACCACCACCGGGTCCTCGATTTCCACGCCTCGTTGACCAGCTCCAGCGGCCACAGTCATCCGTGGGACTCCAAGCCCTGGTCGTGGCTGGCCGCCACCCGGCCGATCCTGTACTACTCGCAGACCGGACTCAGCTGCGGTGACGACACCTGCCGGCGGATGATCCTGCTCTTCGGGAACCCCGCCGTCTGGTGGCTGACGGTCCCCGTCGTGCTGTGGGGTCTGTGGTGCCTGATCATCCGCCGCGACCTCCGGTTCGCGGTTCCGGTCACCGGTTTCACGGCGGGCTGGCTCCCGTGGCTCGCCGCCTACGACCGGCAGATGTACTTCTTCTACGCCACCGCCATGGTGCCCTTCACGGTCATCCTGCTCGGGATGACGCTCGCCCAGATCGCCCGGGCGGGAGCCCCCGTCCGGTCGAGGTTCCCCGGGCTCCCGGTACCCCGGAGCCTCACCACCGGTGGCCTGGGTGTGATCTGCTACCTGGCGCTCGCGGTGACCCTGTTCTTCTACTTCCTGCCCATCCTCTACGGCTTCCGGATCACCGACGCACACTTCGAGTCGTTGATGTGGCTCCGCAGCTGGAAGTGACACCCGTTTTCCGCCCCGCACACCACGCACGGTGTGCGGGGCGGAAGCGTCCGTCACCGGCCGAAGCCGTGGATCTCCTCGCCGTCGCGGCTGATCCGTACGGCCGGGGACGGTTCCAGTGAGAGTTCCACCCTGAGCCGTTCGTCCCCCTCGCCGACGCAGTCGTAGGTGTAGGCCGTGTTCGACAGATCGACCGTCTCCACCCGTGCCCGGACGAGCCAGGGATGGTTGCGGCGGACACTGATCAGATCGTGGTGCAGCCGGCGCAGCCGGTCACCGGTCTCCCCCAGGTCGTCCGGCGACGCGGGGAACGACGGACGGACCTCGTCGTCACCGCCGATCCGCTCGTACTTCTCCCCCTCCATCCCGAACTCGTCCCCGTAGTAGACGGCGGGGGTGCCACCGACGGTGAAGAGAACGGCGGCTGCGACAGCCGCCTTCTCCGGGCCGACCTTCGTGGCGATCCGGGTGACGTCGTGGTTGCCGACGAACGTGTAGGGCGTGAAGGTTCCCAGCATGTCGTTGTGTCGACGCAGGCTCCACTCGAGTTCGAAGAAGTTCCCGTCGTTGAGTGAACTCCAGATTGCCTTCCACAGTTCGTAGGCCGTGATCGAATCGACGCCAGAACTCCGCACGTAGTCCGCGTAGTCTCCGTGGATCATCTCCCCGTAGATGAACGCCTCCGGGAACTCCTCCCGTACCCGAGGCAGGACGGAGGACCAGAACTCCGCGGGAACCGCGTAGACCGCGTCCAGACGCCACCCGGCGATGCCCCGCCGGAGCCAGTGGAGCATCACGTCCGTGACCAGATCCGCGACGCGGGGATCCTCGTGGTTGAGCTCGACGAGCCCCTCGTGTCCCTCGAAGGTCTCGGCGGATGCGGTTTCCCCGTCGAAGGAGATCCGGAACATTCCCGCGTACTCGCCGTCCGGGCCCTCCGACAGTGCCCGCTGCACCAGCGGGTGCTCACTGCTGACATGGTTGAACACCCCGTCCAGGAGCACGCCGACACCGCGGTCCGTCGCGGCGTCGATCAGCTCATCGAAATCGCCGTCATCACCCAACCGTGGATCGATGCGCAGGAAGTCCAGGGTGTCGTAGCCGTGGGACGTCGATTCGAACACCGGACCCAGCTGGATCACGTTGAATCCGAGTCCGACCGCGTAATCCAGCCAGTCGATCAGGGCGGGCAGCCGGTGTGTGAGCTCACGCTCCCCGGGGCCTGAGGGGCGCACCGGAGCCGCGGTGAATCCCAGGGGATAGACGTGCCAGGTGATGGCGTGATCAACGAAACTCATGACGTGTTTTAGCTCCTGGGAAATCGGGTTCAGGTAGACGGGATCCGGGGCGTCGACCGGCCCCGGCCCCAGTCTGCCACGGAGGCCCCGTATGCACACAGCCCGCGGGATGCCCTCAGTCGGGCCGGGCGGTCGCCGCCCGCCACGCCCGTCCCATGGCCACCAGACCGAAACCGGACAACCAGGTCCACAGGAGAACCAGGGTCGAGAGAAGCAGCAGAACGAGCCCGAAGACATCGGAGGCACTCGCATAGCCCAGCACCACGTCCCGGGTGGCGAAACCGAAGCTGAACGCCCACAGCGCACCGTAGACCGGGACCATGCCCGCGACATTCTGCGGGCGCCACGCGGCGAAGAACAGGCCGAACGCGAGCGCGAGTCGCACGGCCGCGGCGTCGACGAACAGTCCGGCGGTGACGGAGGTGTCCACACCGGGATCGACCGGTGGCGCCACCACGGCGGCCGAGTCCCCGAGGAGCACGATCGCCCAGATGACGTAGGCGAGCCCGATCCCGACCAGAACCACGCGGGACAGGGCCAGCCCGAACGCCCGGGCCGCGGCCCGGCGCCGGGCCTCCGGCTCGATGCCCGCGAGAATGGTCTCGGACAGATCCGGGGCGACCATCGGCCCCGAACCGGAGGCGGTGGACAACTTCAGCTGGCGGTTCAACGCGGCGGCGGAGTCGAGGAAAGCCCGACACTCCACGCATGCGGCGACATGGGCGTCGACGACGTCGTCGGCGATACCCGCGGGTTCCCCGTCCAGCCGGGCCGACAACGCCCGCTGGATCCCGGCGCAGTCCATCATCTGCTCAGGACCCCGTCGATGCTCGCGCGACCGGGACCGAACACCACGACCATCAGCAGAGCGGCGATGAGTACCACGACGTACTCGAACCCCCCGTCCGCGACGAACACGGTCGAGCCGAGGTGGACGAAGTAGAAGGCGCAGGCCATCAGGAGCGCGAGACCCGCGGCGACGAACGTCGCCAGGAGCCCGACGACGAGCATTCCCCCACCCACGAGCTCGGCGAGCGCGGCGATCCACGCCGACAGCTTCGGCTGCGGCACACCCGCCGCACTGAACTGTCCCGTGGTCTCGGTGATGCCGGTGAAGAAGAGCTTGTCCCATCCGTGGGCCACGAACACCAGCCCGAGGATGGCGCGAAACACCAGCAGCATGCCGTCCCTGACAACCGGTTTATCCATATCGACAGACTACCCGGTGGCACCCACGTGCCCTGACCCGACGGTCCCGGTTCCTAGAACTCCTCGAGGATGCTCCCGCGGACCTCGAACCACTTCAGGGTGTCGGCGATGCCTTCGTCGATGGAGTGCTCCGCGACCCAGCCCAGTTCGTCCTTCGCCCGGCTGGACCGGGTGAACGCACCCGCGACATCGCCCGGGCGCGGTGGCCCGGTGACGACCTCGAGCTTCTCACCGGAGACCCTGGAGAAGGCGTCGGCGAGCTCGAACACCGTGGTCCCGTCACCGGTGCCCAGGTTGATCACCCGGTAGGAGCTCTCGGCGTCAGTACCCGGGACCACGTCGTCGAAGCGCTCCACGGCCCGGCAGTGCGCCTGGGCGAGGTCCCAGACGTGGATGTAGTCACGGATCCCGGATCCGTCCCGGGTCGGCCACTCGACACCGGTCACGGTGAACGGCTTTCCCGCGTTCTTCGCCTCGATCATCTTGCCCATGGCGTGCGAGGGGAACTCGAGCTGCAGACCGGTGCGCATCTTCGGGTCGGAGCCGATCGGATTGAAGTAGCGCAGGGACAGAACCTTCAGTTCGGTGCCGTGTGCGATGTCCCGCAGCATGCCCTCGACGTGGGCCTTGGTGCGTGCGTAGGGGCTGGTCGGTGCGATGTCGCAGTCCTCGTCCACCGCGAAGTCCTCTCGGACCGCGTAGATGGACGCCGACGACGAGAAGATGATCCGCCGGCAGCCGTTGGCGAGCAGCGCATCGACGAGCTCGAGCGTTCCCTCGACGTTGTTGCGGTAGTACATGATCGGCTCCGCGACGGACTCGGGAACGACGATCGACGCCGCGCAGTGGATCGTCACGGCGATGTCCGGGTGCTCGGTGAAGATCCGGTCCACCACGGACCGGTCCGCGATGTCCCCCTCGTACACGGTGCGGTCGGTGACGAACTCCCGCCGACCGGTGGAGAAGTTGTCGAGCACGATGACGTTGTGGCCGAGCTCCATCAACGCGGAGCCGACCGTCGATCCGATGAAGCCTGCACCGCCGGTGATGAGAATGTCCATGTGGGTTCCTTGCCTGGGTTCGTCTGTCGCGCGACCGGGTTCGAGGTCGTGGCCACCGACCTCTGTCGGCGGGTAACGGAATGGTCTCGTTTCCACTGAACCTATCACTGCCGGGCGTACATCAGGCGGGACACCGCCGGGAAACAGGACGATTCCCGGACATCCACATGATTCAGCTCGTATGCAGCAGCATCTCCGTCGCACGCCGTGCCGGCCGGGGCATCATCCCCTCCCCCGGAGCGCCACCTCCACCCGGGCTCCCGTCACGGATTGCGGTCACCGCCGACCGTCCGGGCCGGCGGACCCCGCGGTCGTCCCGCCGTCGTCACGTCCCGCGCGGATCCCCATCACCGTTGTCTGGCGGGGATGCACGGAGCCCCGTTACCCTGGCATCACCGGGAACATCTCCGCCCCTGCCCGGCCGACAACGCGAAGGAACCGCCGACAGATGCTCGAACTACCGCCGATCACCTGGCAAGCGGTACTCCTCGGACTCACCGTGGCCGTGTGCGGCTATGTCCTCTCCCGGCTGATGAACTGGGCGACCTCCCGGTTCCTGCACTGGCGGGGCCGCAGCGACTCCTCCCGCCGGGTGTTCGCGGGCCTGGTCCAGGCGGCCGTGATCGTCATCTCCCTCGGCGCGGCCCTGACCATCGTCTTCCCCAGCGTCAAACCCGTCGACATCCTCGGCGGAATCGGTCTGTTCTCCCTGGCGATCGGTATAGCCTTCCAGACGGTGCTGGGCAACATGTTCGCCGGAATGGTCATCCTCGCCCGGGACCGGTTCCGTGTCGGCGACCAGATATCGCTGAAGGATCACGCGGGAACAGTGGTGGAGATGCAGCTCTCCCACACCGCGATCCGCACCTTCGACGGTCGACTGGTACTCATCCCGAACTCCGCGCTGCACTCCGAGATCGTCACCGTGCAGACGGGCTTCGAGTACGTCCGCTCCACCGTCGTCTTCGACCTCACCATCGGCACCGATCCCACCGCAGCCCGCGAGGTGGCACTGAACGCCATCCGTGAACTGCCCAGCGTGCTCTCGGATCCCCCGGCACAGGCGCTGTTCTCACAGGTCGGAACCGGGACGATACAGCTGGATCTGAGGTTCTGGACCAGCGCCCGCCAGCTCGACACCAAGGAAGCTCAGGACGCGGTGATCGAGCACGTCCTGGGTTCCTTCGCCGAGAACGGAATCACCATCGGGACACCTCCGTTGGCCGTCCAACTCACGGAGAGCCCGAATGCGGAGAACGAAGGACCGGAAGAACAGGCCTAGCAACCCTGGATCTGCACCACGCGCTAAACGCGGGTGCCGCAGGGCTCCGCCGCCCCGGAACCCCGCGATAGGGGTTGTCGTAGGAACATCCGGAGCATTGTTCTCCCGGGACGGACAGATCCCGTCGACAGCAGGAGATCCGGGTGCCGGCGGTCTCTTGCGGTGGGCTCAGGGGCACGTGTCCGACTCCATGCTCGTGGGGATCATGTGTTGCCTGCTTCTGCGTTGGTTACGCAGGTGGACTGCACGACATCAATCGTGCAGTCGTGGATGCCGCGGATGAAGAAACGTTATCGGCGTACATTCACCGGTGCGGCCCATCCCTCTGCGGTCAGGTCTGAAGCATCGCCAGTTCAGACCTCAGAGGAAGCTCGACACGAGGGTCACGCACGACAATGCCAGCATCCCCAGGCAATTGACCCGGAAAGCGGCTCCGGTTGCTTTCGCCCGGATGTGGGCTGCTGATGCGCACAGGAAGTAGGCGATGACCCCGCTGTTGGCTGCAAAGGCGATTCCGGGGACCCAGATGCCCGCGATGAGCCCCCCTGCCGCAAGCACCTTGACAACGAGCAGGATCCACCACCACTCCTCGGGGAACCGGACACCGTGGAGACACATGCGGATGAAGCCGAGCGGCCGGATCGACAGCGCCACGTCCAGGAGAAGGACGGCGGCCAGGAGAGCTGGTGGCACCCACCACGACGGAAGCAGAATCACGGGTGACCTCCCCCATGCGGGCAGATCGCCGCGAAGACGTCCCGCAACTGAGCCGTGAATTCCGACACGGACCTCTCCGGCGTGGCCGACCACATGAACAAGCTCCCGATGTACGCCGCGTGGAACGCGTCGGCACACCCGCGTGCGTCGACGGATCTCGGGCAACCGCAGGCTTCCACCAGATGCTCAAATACAGCGATCAGCCGCCGCGCGAGGTCGGTGAAGACCACGGAGGAATGTCTCCCACCGACCAGAATCGAGGCGTACGCCTGCGCGAGGTCACGACGCTCATCGAAGAGCGACACGAACGGCTCAACCACTGCCACCGCCTCTTCGTCGCACCGGGTTCCGACACCCGGGGCGAGAGCATCGGCGTACTGCTGACGCTCCGCGATAAGGCTGTCGAAGAACTCCACCAGCAGGGTTTCCTTGTCTCCGGCCGCCATCACGGTCCCGACACTCACACCCGCTTTCCGCGCGATATCCCTCACGGTCGTCTCAAGGAATCCACGCTCGTCGAACAACTTGCCTGCCGCCTCCAGCACGGTACGGCGCGTCGTCTGACGCGCCTCAGCCCGGATGCCGTTCATCTCCACCTCCTGAACCTGTTCACTGAACATGTTCAGATTACTTCAGGGGACTGAGCTCTTCAAGAGACGTTGGCGGTACACCCGCACAGAGAGTCAACCCGGAGGCGATGCCCGACATGTCCACCGCATGCCAGAACGTATCTCCCTCTCGGGTGCACCTCCGTCACATAGCGAAACCAGTGGGAATGGCGACGTTTGACGATCCGGTTCCCGACACCGAGATGCCCTCCTCCCCAGCTGTGGACACGACAAATCTCTACCAGCAGACACACGGGGCCGATCGGAAGATGCCGAAAAGCCTGGAAGCTCGCAGGAAAGTCGTTGGGTCTCCACGCGGTGACTTCATTGAAGCAGTGGGCCCTGGCATATTCAGTGACTCCACCGACAAGCCATGAAAAGGACTCGAACGACAAAAAGGAACCAGAACGAAGCAATCCAACTCAATAACGCAGAAGCCACACTCTCCGAAAGCGGGGTCTGCACCGGTAACGTCTGGGAGAAATACGCCCACACCACGGTGGACACCGCTGAAACGCGGGAGCCCCCTGAATACTCCACGGACAAGATCTTCATCGGCGACCACACCATCACCGTCGCCTAACGGTGCCTCGACCACGGAGACACGATCGCCCCGGAAAACACGGAAAAGGGGAAGTGAGAACCCCAAAGAGTTCGACACTTCCCCTCGACGTGGAGCTAAGGGGAATCGAACCCCTGACCTCCTCGATGCGAACGAGGCGCGCTACCAACTGCGCTATAGCCCCTCACGGTGCTTCCCTCGGGAAACACCCGGGAACCGGGATCCGGACTCAACCGGACCACTCGGTGCTGGTGGACATGTTACGCCCACAGGGCCGGTGACACAATTTGGGCTCTGCCCTCCCGGATCAGTGCCCGTCACCCGCCCGAAACCGGTAGTACCGGTCGCCCGGTCAACCCGCCCGGCGCGGGTGGTAGGTCGAGATGTCGATCACGGTGTCCTCATCGCTCCCGGCCCCCGCGAAGCCCTCGTGGAGTTCGAGCTCGTGGAAATCGGGGCTCTCATCGTCAATCTCCAGGACGACCGCACCGGGACGTCGCAGGCGTGCGGGAAGCCCGAGTTCGGCGTCGGCTGCATTACGTACGCCGAGACGTGCGCGGCGGATCTGACGGATGCGGCGGGCGCGGAGTTCCTGTTCGGCCATGACCTGGGTGCGCAGCGCGTAGAGGTACATGCCGAGCAGCAGCCCCACGGCGGCTGACACCAGCCAGTACAGTCCGCCGAACAGGAAACCGATGCCGAGACCCGCCAACAGGAGCACGGCGAGGATGATCAGGGTGCGTTGGCGCCGTCGGAACCGGGCTGCGGCGTAGGCGTCGTGTGTCTCCGGATCGAATCCGCCACGACCACGGCGGCTCGCGGCGAACGCGATGTCCTCTTCGGTGAGTTCCGGTTCGGCCTCCTCGATCTCGGCGACAGCGGTATCCGCGGTATGCGGCTCATCCCCGTAGTCGTAGGCCTCACCGGTGTCGTCAGCTGGCCGGTAGTCGCCCGCCGGGTGCAGGAGGTCGGCGGGGTCGGTGTAGGCGTCGTCGTGGTGGAACGCCTCTTCGTCGTCGTCATCGTCGAGCTCGACCGCGGGGACGACCACGGTATCGACCGTCTCGGAGTGCGCGGCCAGGGCGGGTAGCTCCGTGACGACCTCACCTTCGAGGATCTCGATGGCGTCCTGTTCGGTCGGGCGTGTCCGGGCGCGCATCCGGCTGCGGATCTCCGCTGCCGCCGCCCTGCGGCGTTCGCTGGCGGTGGCGGTGCCGGAACTCCTGTCTCCGTCCTCCGCTCCCGACCCGGCACCGTCGTCGACCGCCGACCTCCGGCCGAACAGGGCGGAGAAGAAGCCGCCGATACCGGAGCCGCGCGCCGCCCCCTCGTCCTCGTGGACGGCGGGCTCACCGGCGTCGTGTTCCACGGTCCCGTCGTCGACCCTGCTCCGCTGTCCTTCGATGACCTCCGGATCGTCGAGCAGTTCGTACTCACCGACGTCCGGTTCCCCGGAGTCGATCGGAGCTGTCGGAGATCCCTCGTGGCCGTGCGCGTGGTGCCCGAGCCGTGGCCTACGACGGGGAGTCTGCGTGGCATCGTCCCCGGAGAAGACGATGCGGGTGTCGTCGAACCCTTCACCCGCGTGTCGGATGGGGCGCCGGTTGCGCAGCACGAGTGGAAGGAGCACAAACAGCCAGACCACGATCATCAGGCCGATCACGAATGTCCCGAACATGAGCGTCCGCCCACCTTCCACTTGATTGCAACAGAATGACGGGCAGGGTGACCTGCCACTTCCACCCAACACTAACCGTGTTCGACGGGGCTTTCCGGTAGGCACGCCGGGTGTTCGCGGGGTCGGGAAAACCAGCGTCAGTCCGCCTTCCGGAGGATTCTGCCGCCGCGTATCAACCGGTCGACGCAGGAATCGAGGAACTCCCCCTCGGTCAGTGCCACGAGATGGTGGTCCCTCCAGTCACCGTCGATGTGGAGGCACCGCACCAGGTAGCCCTCCTCACGGAACCCGTTGATCGCGAGGACCCTTCCCGATGCCGGGTTGGCGGGCAGGTAGGTCGCGGTGACCCGATGCACACCGACTCTGCCGAAGGCGTGGTCCGTACCGAGTGCGACAGCGGCCGTCGCCACACCGCGCCCGGTGTAGCGACTGGACACCCAGTAGCCGATCCAGCAGTCGGACACGACACCGTGCTGGATGTTGCCGAGGGTGAGCTGCCCGGCGAAACACCCGTCGCATTCGATGGCCATGGGGACCAGGACCCCCGTGTTCGCCATCGTGCGGAGGGTCAGGAGAAGTCGCCACCAGGCGGAGCGGTCGTGGGCGCTTTTCCAGGTGCCTGCGACGGTGGGCTCGACGGGGCGGAGGATCTCCACGTCCTCGGTCCGCATTGCCGACCAGGACCCGGCGTCACGCCGCAGCAGGGGGCGGAGGCGTACCGGGGAGCCGTCGGGGAGAATGACCCGGTCGGTCACTTCGGGCCAGCCCGGGTGCTCGGGGTGCGGATCACGGCCCACCTGCTTCTCCGACCGCCTGACCGCACGCCCGAAGGGATCAATCACCTGCGTCCACGTCCCCGGCAGGTCCGGTCACTGACTCTGGGAGAGGAAGAGGACATCGACGACGTCTCCGGGACGGATCGCGGTGACCTCCTCCGGGATCCGGATCATCGCGTTCGCCGCCCCCATCCCTGCGAGCAGGTGGGCGGGCGCACCGCCTGCACCACCGAGTCCCTCGACGAGGTAGTCGCGCGTCTCGGCGTCGCGCATGAGGCGGGCCCGGATGAGTCCACGGCGTCCCTCACGTGAGGTGATGCGGTTGAGCGCCCGGGCCTTGACGGTCCGGCGGGTGGCGTTACGCTTGCCGAGCGACAGTCGCACGACCGGGCGGATGAATGTCTCGAAGATGACGAGGGCGGACACCGGGTTCGAGGGCAGGAGGAACACCGGAATGCCCTCCTCCCCGAGAAGACCGAACCCCTGCACGGATCCGGGGTGCATGGCGACGCGGGTGGTGTCGATGTCGCCGATCTCGGAGAGCACCCTACGGATGGTCTCCGAGCCGGCACCGCCGACCGCTCCCGAGATGACGATGATCTCGCTGCGCAGCATCTGTCCCTCGATGATCTCCCGCAACCTGCGGGGCTCCCCGGCCGCGATACCGACCCGGTGGACATCCGCGCCGGCTTCCCTGCCCGCGGCGGCGAGCGCGTAGGAGTTGACGTCGTAGACCTGCCCCCGACCCGGTTCCCGGTCGATGTCGACGAGTTCGGCGCCCGCGGAGATCACGGACATCCGGGGACGGGGATAGACGAGGACCTTCGGGTGACCGACGGCGGCGAGCAGTCCGATCTGCGCGGGGCCGAGCACACTGCCCGGTGACACCGCGACGTCGCCCTCACGGATGTCGTCCCCGACCTTGCGCACGAACTCACCCGAGCGTACGGGGCGTTCGGCGGTCATTCTCTTGTGCCCGCGGTCCGACCAGGCGAGCGGGAGAACCGCGTCGGCGAGGGTGGGCAGGGGCGCTCCGGTGTGCACGCGCACGGCCTGCCGCGGCTGCAGGCGGAGCGGCTGCTGCGAGCCCGCGGGAACTTCACCGACGACGGGAAGCGATTTTGCGGTCGCCTTCGTTTCCCCGTCCGGATCATCCTTCGCGGAGGAGAGCTCCGGGGAACCGATTCCGCGTTCCCCTCCGACGTCAACGGCGCGGACGGCGTAGCCGTCGATCGCGGCCTGGGTGAATCCGGGGAGGGGGCGTGTCGCCTGGACCTCCTCGGCGCACATGAGGCCGAGCGCCTCGGAGATGGCGATGCGAACCGGTTCCGGGGTGACCGCGGCACGGGTCACGAGGGACAGTTGCTGTTCGACGGAACGCACTCGCTTCGTCTCCTTCCCGACGGACACGGACCTGATCACCGCATCGTTCCGCCGTCATTGTAGTGCGGTGGAGCTACTCCGGGGCGCTATCGCCGCGGGAGAGTCCGGGTGTCGCGACTCCCCCGCACCGCCGGCCCCACAGCGGCTAGTCGGATTCGAGGAGTTCGCCGACCCATCTGCGCAGAGAGGGGCCGTACTCGGGGTGGTGGATCCCGTAGTCGACGCAGGCCCGGATGTACCCCCCGGGGTTTCCGAGGTCATGGCGGCGCCCCTCGTGGATGACGATGTGCACGGGGTGCCCCTCGGTGATCAGGAGCTCGATCGCGTCGGTGAGCTGGAGCTCACCCCCCTTACCGGGTTCGATCCGGCGCAGCGCATCGAAGATCGCCCTGTCGAGCAGGTAGCGTCCGGTCGCGACGAAGGTCGAGGGGGCGTCCTCCCGCGCAGGTTTCTCGACCATGCCGAGGACGCGCTTCACGTCACGCGCATCAGCGTCGATCTCCTCGATGTCGAACACGCCGTAGTTGCTGACCTGGTCGGGTTCGACCTGGAAGGCGCAGAGCACGCTGCCGCCGAGTTCGGCGCGGACCTCGGCCATCCGTTCCATCACCCCGGTGGGGAGGACGAGATCATCGGGGAGCATGACGGCGACGACGTCCTCGTCGTCATCCAGCACGTTCTCCGCGAGCCCGACCGCGTGTCCGAGTCCGAGGGGTTCGTCCTGCTCGACAGGCACCGCGCGGATCAGCGAGGGGGCGCGGCGCACCTTTTCGAGCTGTTCGTTCTTGCCCCGTTCCTCGAGGGTGCGCTCGAGTTCGGGGTGCTCCTGAAAATGCGCGAGCACGCCCTGTTTCTTGGGTGCGGTGATCACCGCGAGCCGGGAGGCCCCCAGGTCGGCCGCTTCCTCGGCGATCAGTTCGATCCCGGGCGTGTCGACGACCGGAAGCAGTTCCTTCGGGACAGTCTTCGTCGCGGGCAGAAAACGGGTGCCCAGCCCCGCTGCGGGGACAACGACCGTCTTCACCGCATGCTTGTGCATCTTCATCGGCTTGCTCATACTTTGAGCCTACCGGCCCCGTATAACGAAACGGACAACGGATACCCGAGTGGGTGATTAGGATGATTTGACATGGATATTCGGACGCCGGAGACGACTTCCGGCGCAGTCGTCGATCCCCGGGAAGTGAAGGAGACGCTGCGCCGCTCGATCCTGGATGCCCGGGCGTCCACGCCCCCCGGGCGGCGCCGGACACTGGACACGCGTCTGGTCGAGGGTGTCCTGCAGCTGATCCGCTCCGGCGACCCGTCCACGGTCGCCGCGTACTCACCGATGCCGGGGGAACCGGGTGGAGGGCTACTGGTGGAGGCGTTGCTGTCGGTGCTCCCGGGGATCTGGCTGCCGGTGAGCGGACCCGCCGGTCGACTCAGCTGGGCCTTCTGTGAGTCAACCGGCGACCTGCACCGTGGCAGGTTCGGGATCACGGAACCTGCCGGCCCCCGGATGGAGACTCTCCCCGGGGATGTGGAGCTTCTGCTGTGTCCCGCGCTCGCCTGCTCGGTGGAGGGCGTTCGGCTCGGCAGAGGCGCCGGCTACTTCGATCGCGCACTCGCCGGTGTTGACCGGAACCGGTGCAGAATCATCGCGTTGACATACGATTCAGAGTTGCTCGACGGGCTGCCGGCGGAGGCACACGACGAACCTGTGGACGGGGTCCTCACCCCGGACGCATTCCACACCTGCGCTGCACCGACGGAAGGTCGGGGAACCCCCGATGGTTCCGGAGCGTCCCACAGGCATGAGAAATCCCCGCGGAACGAGGCGTGATTCCACGAAGCCCGACCCCCGCCCCGGGTGGCGCTCCCCCGTCACCCGGGCACTGACCCCGGGGTGGCGGCGTAGCCGTGCGATCCGTCGGTCCACGGCCCTGCTGCTCGTGGTGTCGGCCGCAATCACCGCGGTCTTCTCGACCCGGAGCGACGATCCGTGGGCCGTCACACTCGCGCGTCCGGTGACAGCGGGGGCGGAGCTGAGCCGCGAGGACCTGGATCTGGTCCGGGTCCCGCCCGGCCTGCACCCGGAGGGAACCCTCGAGTCCGTCGATGCGGGCGTAGGACGGATCGTCGTCACCTCCGTGGATCCGGGACAGGTCCTGACGACGTCGCTTCTGATCGACCCCGGTGCGACGGCACGGATGCTCGGAGGAGCCGAGCACAGCTCCGGGCGCGGCAGGCCGACCCTGGTACCGCTCCGCCTCGCGGAACCCGCGGTCGTTCCTTTTCTCGTCCACGGCGATACGGTCACCGTTCTCTCGGCCGGGGACGGGGGTCCGGGGGCAGACTCCGATGCCGTTGGACCGGGGGTGGACGCGGGATTCCACGTCATCGCCACCGGAGCACGTGTGATACTGACGGCGCCACCCGGCGATCGCGGAGGTCAGAGCGCCGCCACCGTTCTGCTTGCTCTGCCGGAGGAGGACGCACGGAGGGTCGCGGCCGTGTCGTTGACGTCCCCCGTCACGGTCGTTCTGACGGGTCCACGGGCGGCTGGAGCGGAGAAACCGGTCTGAGCCATCTAGAGTGTTCACGTCGCCTCAGCGACGAACACCGTGTTTTCCCCTAACTAGGAGCTGCAGACCTTCATGCTTAACGGTTTCAAGAATTTCATCATGCGGGGCAATGTCGTCGACCTCGCGGTTGCGGTTGTGATCGGTTCGGCATTCACCGCGATCGTCACCGCCTTCTCGAACAACCTCATCAACCCGCTGCTCGCCGTGTTCGGCGGCACCGACTACGCCGGCCTCGGCTTCCACCTGCGCCCGGGCAACGAGGCGACGTTCATCGACTTCGGGGCGATCATCACCGCCGCGATCAACTTCCTCATCATCGCGGCGGTGATCTACTTCGTTCTCGTCGCCCCCATGAACCGGGTGAAGGAGATCCAGGCCGCGCGTGCCGGCAAAGAGGACGAGGAGACCCCCGCTCCCGTGGAGGTGGAGCTCCTCACGGAGATCCGCGACCTGCTGAAGGAACAGGGCCACGGCCCCACGGCGGAACGCCTGGGCTAGCCCCAGTGCGGCGGACGTTGACTCCGCCAGTACGTTTCATCGAAGCCCTCGGACACGGACGCGTCAGATCCGCCCTGTCCGGGGGCTTGCGTCATGCGGCGGGTCACCGATGCCCTGTCGACCGAACGGTCGATGTTCTCCGCGGTGGACGGCCTGACAACCCGGCGACGTGGGCGCGAGGATGTGGACATGCTCACTCCACTAGTCCATCGACCATGCCTGAAGCTGGTCGATGATGTGGTGGACCAACGGTCCGAGTGTCGCCATACCGTCGCGGATGGCAGCCCGGGAGGGGGCGAGGTTGACGATGACGGTCGATCCGGACACCCCGGATATTCCCCTGGACGTACCGGCGTCGATCGCGCCGCACGCCAGGCCGGAGGCGCGCAGCGCCTGGGCGATTCCGGGGAGAATCTGATCGAGGACGGCGCGCGTGGCGTCGGGTGTCTTGTCCCGGGGGCCGACACCGGTGCCGCCGACCGTGATGACCAGATCCGCCCCGCCGACGACGGCGGTCTCGATGGCCTTGCGGATCGCGCTCTTGGTCGAGGTGACCTTGACCACCGCGTCGACCGTGAAATGGTCCTCCTGGAGCAACTCGGTGACCAGACGATCGGTGTCGTCGCGGTCATCGGCGATCTGATCCGTGACGAGAACCACGAGCGCCCGACGGGGAGCCGGAAGGGGCCGGTTTCCCTCGGCGGCCTTCAGGAACTCCGGGTCCGGCTCGCCGAAATCGTCCAGGACGCTGCTGTCGGGGGCCAGGTTGTTGTCCATGTCCTAGGAGTGTACTTTCTCCGCACCAGCGGCGTCGATTGATCGTTTCATTTCCGCGGACGTTGGCGGTCTTCGCCGATCAGCTGTCGGTCAACGTGACCTCGACGTCCCGGCTGGTCCCGTTCTCCGGATCAGCCACCTTCAGTGTGACAGTTTCACCGAACTCATGCGAGCGAATCGCGGCGATGAGCGCGTCATTGCTGTCGATCACCCGGTCATCGACTTTGAGCACCAGCTCACCGGGACGTATGCCGGCTCTCTCCGCGGGGCCACCGGGGGTGAGTGACTCGACGAGCCCACCCCGGTACCGCGACTTCTGGGCGAGCAGCACCCCGAGTAGCGGGTGTGTCACCACGCCGGTGTCGATGAGCTGCTGCGCGATACGCCGGGCCTGGTTGACGGGGATGGCGAAGCCGAGTCCGATGGATCCCGCCTCGCCGCTGGCGGTGGAGGCGATGACGGAGTTCATTCCGATCAACTGCCCCTCCATGTTCACCAGGGGACCACCCGAGTTGCCGGGGTTGATCGCGGCATCGGTCTGGATCGCGTCGATGAGGGAGGACTCCCCGCGGTCGCCACCGGCACGTACGGGGCGGTTGAGCGCCGAGACGATGCCCGTCGTCACCGTCGCACTCAAGCCGAGCGGCGAACCTATGGCGACGACCTGTTCACCCACCGTCAGGTCGTCCGAGTCGCCGAAGGTCATCACCGGGAGATCCTTCGCCTCGCGGAGCTTGATGACCGCGATGTCGGTCTGGGCGTCGGTGGCGACGATGTCGGCGAGGTACGAACGGTCGTCATTCAGGTTGACCCTGATCTCCGCAGGTTCGCCGACTCCCGTCACCACGTGGTTGTTGGTCAGGATCATTCCGTCCGCGGAGATGATCGACCCGGATCCCTCCCCCGCTTTGGTCGGTCCGGTGACCTCGATGGAGACCACGGCAGGCAGCACACTGGCAGCGACGTCCTCGACGCTTCCGGCCGCCGGCAGGCTGGTCCGGTGGGCGGCGGGTTCGTTGAGGGCGTTCACCTGCGGCGCGGACGGGACGGGCTGCTGACTGTCCCGGCTCACCACCACTCCGGTGATGGTTCCGGTGAGAATGGCGGTGGTGAGCATGAGTGCGGTGACGGGCACGACGCCGAGCCCCTGTCTCTTGTTTGACCGGTGCCGCCGAGGCTGCGGCTGGGGGGCCGTCGGGGTCACGCCTTGAGTGGGGAAACCACCCTGGGGCGGTGGGGTCTGCCCGTTCCCCGTCTGCCGCGGATACGGCGATGCGGTCCCGTCAGAGGAGCCTCGGCCTGAATGCCACTGTGCGGCGCCGCCGGCGAAATCCGATCCCGTGTTGCCGTACGGGTTGCCTGCTGAACCACCCGTGTCCTGGTTGCGGTCGAAGCTGTCGTTGTTCATGGGTCCGATTATCGTCCTTGCTTCTGTACGTTGGCTGTGAATCAACTGTAGGTCGGTTGGATACCTGCGTCAGATCAGCTGTCGACGCCGTCGTCGACGGAGGGGGTGCCGGGGAGGGTGACCCGCATCATGGCTCCCCCGTCGTCGGACTCCTCGGCGGCGATGGTTCCCGCGTGGCGTGCGATGACCTGCGCGACGATCGCGAGGCCGAGTCCCGATCCCGGCATGCTGCGGGCGGCGATGGACCGGTAGAAGCGCTCGAACACCTTCTGCCGGTCTTCCACGGGGATACCCGGTCCGGAATCCGAGAACCTCACCTCGATCACGCCTTCCCTGATCTGCTCCATGTCGATCCGCACCTCACCGCCTTCGGGCGACCATTTCGCCGCATTGTCCATGAGGTTGAGGGTCGCCCGCCCCAGGGCGAAGGGATCTCCGTAGAGGAACCACGGTGTCGAGTTGAACGTGAAGGTGACGTCCGGCCTGCGGCGGCGCACCCGCTCCAGGGAGGTCTCCATGCACTCGACGAGATCGATGCACTCGACGATCTGCTGCGGCCCGTCCTCTCGGGCGAGATCGACGAGGTCCCCGATGAGAGTCGACAGTTCCTCGATCTGGGCGATGACGTCGTGCTCCAGATCCCTCCGGTCCTGCGGACTGATCGAGGCGCCGCTCTGCCTGTCGACCATCATGAGGAGCTCGACATTGGTGCGCAGACTGGTGAGGGGCGTCTTCAGCTCGTGCCCCGCGTCCGCGACCAGCTCCGCCTGTCGACGACGCGACGCCGACAGGGCCGCCAGCATCCCGTTGAAGCTGCGGGTGAGCTGTGCGAGCTCGTCATTGCCCACCACCGTGATGGGCCGGAGGTCGTCGGTGCGGGCGACGTAGTCGACGGCCTGCCGGAGCCGGCTGACAGGACGGAGTCCGGTCGTGGCGACGACCATGCCCGCCGCGATGGCGATGAGAACCCCGATGCCGCCGATCAGGAGCAGCACCAGCCCCAGCGAGGAGATCAGCTGGTGGGTGCCGCGCATGTCCTGGGCGAGGATGACGGTCGCGCCTATCTTGTTCTGTCGGGCGAAGATCCGCTCGTCACCGCTGCTGCGCACGGAGACCTCACGACTGCCCTGGAGAACATCGACCTCGTCGAGGATCGGGACGCTGTCCCCGATGGGTTTCACCGACCCCGGTGGGTAGTACGCGACCCGGATGTCGGGGTTGTAGGTCTTGAACGCCGCGACCTCGACCGCGGGGTTGTAGACGAAGGCGGGGTCGAAGCTGTTCTGCAGCAGCGAAGACGCCTTGTCCTCGAGCTCCTGGTCCACGTGCCGGGTCAGGGAGGTGGACACCGTCCAGTAGGCGACGACGGTCATCACGCCGACGGCCACCGCGACCATGACTGCGGTGACCAGTGACAACTGCCATCGTAGCGGCGCACGCCGGGACCAACCGACGTGCGTCTGTTCGAGTGGATCCGGCCCGTCGTCCCCCACAGCCGGGCCGGAGTCCGGCGTCGGCGTACGGAGAATCACGGAGCAGTCTCCCGGAGGACGTAACCGACGCCGCGGACCGTGTGGATCAGTCTGGGTTCACCGTCGGCCTCCGTCTTGCGACGCAGGTAGCCGATGTAGACCTCGAGAGCGTTGCCGGAGGTCGGGAAATCGTAGCCCCACACCTCTTCGAGGATCGACGCCCGGGACAGCACCCTCCGGGGATTGCTCATCAGCAACTCGAGGAGGGCGAATTCCGTCCTGGTGAGACTGATGGACCGTTCACCCCGGGTCACGTCCCGGGTATCGGGATCCAGCCGGAGATCCTCGAACTCGAGCTCCCGGGAGCCGACGCTGTTCACCGCGTCCGCGGCTGCGCGCCGGAGCAGTGACCGCACCCGGGCGAGAAGCTCCTCCAGTGCGAAAGGCTTCGGCAGGTAGTCGTCGGCACCAGCGTCCAGGCCGGCCACCCGGTCCGAGACCCCATCCCGGGCCGTCAGCACGAGGATGGGGCGATCATCACCCGTGGAACGCAGGCTGCGGCAGACCTCGAGACCGTCGACCTTGGGCATCATCACGTCAAGAATCACGAGATCGGGCTGTTCCTTGGCGATCAGTTCGAGCGCGGCCTCACCGTCTTCCGCGAGCAGGACGTCGTACCCGTTGAAGGAAAGCGAACGCCGCAGTGACTCACGGACCGCCTGTTCATCATCTACAACCAGAATCTTCATGCACCCATTGTGCCCTCATCACATGTGTTTTCGCTGAGCATCCTCCGCGCACGCCTCGGGGCGGGCGCTGACGTGGGAAAACACCGCGGACGGATGGCGGGCGCCCCGATCATTCCGGCGCCGCGACGCCGCGGGACACGGAGACACACCCCAGCCGGGGACGTGAGAAACCCGCCCCCGCACAAGATGTGCGGGGGCGGGTCCGGGAAGGGCCTCCCGACCGCGGCCGGGGGACCGTTACCTCAGAACTGCTCGACCTCGACGAGGCCCAACTGCGCGGCCTTGACCAGGCGGCGCGGAATCAGGTGCTCACGGCCGTCGATCTTGACCTCCTGGAGGGCGACATTGTCGGCCTTCCACTGAGAACGACGGTGGTGCGTGTTGGCACGGGACATACGACGCTTCGGAACTGCCATTTTCTATTCCCTCCTCTAAGCCTTCTTGGCGCGACGGGCACGGGACCCGTAGCGACGCTGGAACTTCTCGACACGGCCGGCGGTGTCCATGACGCGCTGCGCTCCGGTCCAGAACGGGTGCGACTCGCTGGTGACATCGACGACGATGAGCGGGTACTCGTTTCCGTCCTCCCACTCAACGGTGCGCTGGCTCTTGGCGGTGGAACGGGTCAGGAACTTGTGACCTGTGCCCGCATCCTGGAAGACCACCGGGTGGTAGTCGGGGTGGATATCCTTCTTCATTCTCATCCCTTTAAGATCACGTACGTGTGCTGATCGGCGTACTGCGCTCTGGGAGCGCGGTGTGCAGCCGCTGACAGATACTGGTACTAACGGTGCCCGCAGGCCTGCCACGCCACCTCGACGAGCGACGTCATCCGGATGAACCGGCACCGTACCCGCCCACGCTGGTGACACCCCCGACCAGATCTGTGACGACCGCGCCGGGGGCATACCGCGGCGCAGCCGTGTATGCATCGGTGAATCCTACAACGTAGGACGCCGAATACCGAAATCCCGGAACGACGGGGCCCGATACTCCTTAGATATAAGAGAGGCGGGGCACCACCGCAGAGGGTCCGCCCGCACATCCTGGCGGACACCCGGACCGACCCGAACCATGGATTCAATTCGACCCGTCCATCCTAGTCGCCACTTCGCGGAGATTGCAAGGACGCCGTGGTGCGGCACAGCGGGCACCGGCGGCCGCACCGGTCGACCGGCTCCGCGAGCGGCGACACCCCGAGAGTCGCGACCGGGAACAAAGGTTTTCCGCGCATCCCGCGGACGGTCCGGACACCGCCCCAGCCGGCACGACGGCCCCACACACCGGAGCGGCTGACCCCGGGAGTCGCCGGATGGACCGGCCACGAGTCCGACGCCACGCCGGTCTCCACGTGCAGTTCGGCAGCTCCCCCGAGACAGCGACGGTCTGAGCCGACCGGCGAATTAGGCAAAAGTTCGTCTTGACGGTATGGTTGTCCCTTGCTGTTGTCGAAATATTCGTTATCGCCCGCACATCTGTCATGGCCGCGCCCCGTTTCCCACCTGTTCACGCAGGTCAGCGAGGCGGAGCGGCTGCGGTCAGCGTTGTAGCCGGGCGGCTAGGAGAAAGAAACCCATGTCGGCTATTTGCCAGGTCACGGGACGCAAGCCGGGTTTCGGCAAGTCCGTCTCGCACTCGCACCGGCGCACCAACCGCCGTTGGAACCCCAACGTGCAGCGCCGCAAGTACTACCTGCCCTCTGAGGGCCGGACCATCACGCTCAACGTGTCCACCAAGGGCATCAAGGTCATCGACCGCGACGGCATCGAGGTCGTTGTCGCCCGTATCCGAGCTCGCGGAGAGAAGGTCTAGAGATGGCACGTAATGATATCCGTCCGATCATCAAGCTGAAGTCCACCGCGGGCACCGGCTACACCTACGTGACGCGGAAGAACAAGCGCAACAACCCCGATCGCATCACGCTGAAGAAGTTCGATCCGATCGTCCGCAAGCACGTCGAATTCCGCGAGGAGCGATAATTCATGGCCAAGAAGTCAAAGATCGCCAAGAACGAAAAGCGCAAGGAAATCGTCGCCCGCTTCGCGGAGCGTCGCAACGAGCTCAAGGCCATCATCAAGAACCCGAACTCCTCCGACGAGGAGCGCATGGATGCGCAGTACGAGCTGAATCGCCAGCCGCGCGACGCCTCCCCGGTTCGCGTCCGTAACCGTGACGCCGCTGACGGCCGTCCCCGCGGTTACCTCCGCAAGTTCGGCCTGTCCCGTGTCCGCGTCCGCGAAATGGCTCACCGCGGTGAGCTCCCGGGCGTCCGTAAGTCCAGCTGGTAAGGGAGTAGCGAAATGAAGCGCACCAACATGAAGAAGGCGCGGATGGAGCAGTCCCGCCGCCCCAAGAAGAACCCGCTCAAGGCCGCCAAGATCGACCGCGTCGATTACAAGGACATCGACACCCTGCGGCTGTTCATCTCCGACCGTCACAAGATCCGGTCCCGCCGGGTCACCGGCCTGACCCCGCAGCAGCAGCGTCAGGTCGCGACCGCGGTCAAGAACGCACGTGAGATGGCTCTTCTGCCGTTCACCAGCCGCTAGATTGAGGATTCATCGGGGGACCCGCGAGGGTCTCCTTCCGCAGCCGCCTGAAAAGAGCGTCTATGCGATGACAGCGAACTTTCGCCGCTGACACTCGTGACACGGCCAAAGTAACGTCGGTGCACAACCGTCGTGAACAACCGGCCCGCAACAACCACCCCTTCACCGGGTAGTGGCGCTTGCGGGCCGGTTTTCGTGTGTCCGGACCCGGTGCCGACGTCGATCACCGGTGTCTCCGGCCGGTGCTGGTAAATTGAGTCGGAAGATCCTCGAGCACACGACCATTCCGGAGGACGACACCGTGCTGCATGACTCACTCACCGACCTCGCTGAACAGGCCCCCCTGTGCGCCTCAGCGGCAACCGTGCGGGGAGTACTGACGGAGTCGCACGATCTGCTGCGCAACGCCCTCAACCACAGTGCCGATGTCCTGGAGGTCACCCGCTGGTACACGACCCTGGTGACCGATGCCCTCCACAGCCCGGGCGCGGTGTCGCTGACCCGGGGTGCGGAGATCGTCATCACGGGCCCGTACAGCCGTGGTTCCGGAACACCGACGGCGAAGCTCCACTGGTTGACCGTCCTCCCGTCCGACGTGGAGAACACCACCGGTGACCCCTCCACGGAGCTCGCCGCACTCGTCTCGGAATCCGGGATCCTGCTCGGACACCTGCCGGGTCCGATGGGGCCCGCAGACAGGTCCACGTGGTCGGCCCGCATCGACTCAGCGGTCGGAACCGGTGACGGGGCCGCGTTGGGATTGCTCGCGGACGCCGGTGACTGGTTCACCCGGGCGGTCATCGAACGCTGCCGGGACTTCACTCCGCTGCTCGCCGAGGCGGTGGAGCACCGGCCTCCGGCCGTTCGCTCCCGGGAGGGTCTACCGCGCAAGGATGTCGCCATCGACGTCCAGGGGCAGCTGCTCACCCCGCTCGGACAGATCGCCCGCTGGGCCGGAGTCGCCGCCGGGTGCACCCAGACCGGTGTGCCGGAGAGAATCGGCGCCGCACGGGCGGCCGGGGTCCTGCTGCCCTCCGAGGCGGACTACCTTCTCGAGGCGTGGGAGGCAGGTCTCGAGTTGACGCTCACACGGTGGCTTGAGCGGGTCCAGGATGAACCGACGACCCTCGACATGCTCCCCCAGCTTCAGCGGTCCACCTTCGGCGCAGCGTGTCGCATGCTCGCGGACGTCACCCGGTCCACGGCGGAACGCCACGGTGTCGACACCGGGGAATACGGCAGGGACGCATGACGACCGCATCCGGGAGATGCCGGTGTGCCCCGTGCTCACCGGCTAGACTCTGGAGATCCACGGTCCTCGAACAAGAAAGGCGGGTGAGCTAGATGGCTGGCGCTGTCGGACGGCCACGCAAGAACAGCCCCCGCCGCAGGGGGAGCACGGCCCGCGAGGAGATTCTCGACGCTGCCGCGGAGCTGTTCACGACCCAGGGTTTCGCCACGACCTCGACGCACCAGATCGCCGATGCGGTGGGGATCCGGCAGGCGTCGCTGTACTACCACTTCCCCTCGAAAACGGAGATCTTCCTGACTCTGCTGCAGTCCACGGTGGAACCGTCACTCGCTCTCGCCGAGCGACTCGAGGCCTCGGATGCGGGCCCGGAGCTCAAGCTCTGGGCGCTCGTCGCCGCGGAGGCACGGCTGCTGCTCTCCACCCGCTGGAACGTCGGCAGGCTCTACCAGCTGCCCATCGCGTCGTCGGCCGAGTTCACGGACTTCCACGGCCAGCACCGCGAGTTGAAGGAGATCTTCCGCTCGATGGCGGCGGAGCTGACGGGTCGCGATGATCAGCGCATCGAGCTGCCGTTCTATCTGGCGCAGTCCGCGACGGAGATGCGGAGCAATGACGGTGTGGTTCCGTTCCCGTTGTCCGCGGAGACCCTTCCCCCGACCGCCGTGATGCTCGCCGACGCGGCGCTGACGGTCCTCGGCGGTCTCGCCCCGGCGGACCGCGTCAGCCGGACCCTGGAACTGCTCGTCACCGGCTGAGACCCGGCCCCGGGCACCCTATCCCGCGCGAGCCACCAGGCGGTGGGCCTGGGCGATGAGCGGCGCGTCGATCATCTCACCGTCCATCTTGAACGCACCGGGATGTCTCCGCGCCTCCTCGACGATCCTGCGGGCCCGCTCCAGCTGGGCGGGCTCGGGGGCGTAGGCCCGACGGACGACCTCGATCTGCCGGGGATGGATGCATGCGGTGGCGGCGAACCCGGACCGGGCCGCATCGGCGGCCTCCTCATAGAGTCCGCGGTCGTCGTTGAAGTCCGCGTGCACGGCGTCGACGGTGAATTTACCGGCGGCCGCCGCGTGCATGTGCATGAGGGAGCGGGCCATCAGCATGGTGCCCCGGTAGCGGCCGGGACGGTCCTCGGGAGCACCCTCGTCAGGCTGCACCCGGGAGTGCGTGCCGCCGAGATAGGCGCAGAGATCCTCGGCACCCCAGTACAGCCCCACGACATCGGGATCCGCCGCGAGTGCGCCGAGATTGAGAACGGCCTGCGGCGTCTCGATGAGCGCGATGATCCGGAAACCGCGCACCTCGTCCGGGATCCGGTCGGTCACCTTCGGGACGATGACGGTGCGGTAGTCGGTTTCCCGGATCGCCCTGACATCGTCGGCGAACCCGGGATCCTGCGGACCGCAGACCCTGGCGATCGTCCGCCGTGGGTCCAGGCCCGAATTGATGATGTTGCGTCGCCCCTCCTCGCGGGAGACCGAGCCCGCCCCGTCCTCGAGGTCGAGGATGACCATGTCCGAGCACGCCGCCGCGCGCGCGAAGCGCTCGGGGCGGTTGGCCGGGGCGAAGAGCAGTGCGGGGCCGGTGATCACGGGGTCCGGTGCCCCGCCTTGTCCGCTGGTTCCGGTCATCATCGGTCCTCTCGCACTCGGTGGCGCGGTCGTGGGTCGGCCACACCCGGGCCGCACCGGGGGCCGGTGCGGCGTCTCAGGGACCATTATGCCGGAGATCCCCCGCACGTACGCGGGATTCCGGGATCGGTCGGTCAGTGTGCGAAGTGGCGTGCTCCGGTGAGGTACATCGTCACGCCCGCCTTCTCGGCGGCCTCGATGACCTCGGCGTCACGGATCGATCCTCCGGGCTGCACGACCGCTGTCACACCCGCCTCGGCCAGTACCTCGAACCCGTCGGCGAAGGGGAAGAAGGCGTCGGACGCGGCGACCGCGCCACGGGCTCGGTCCGCCCCGGCCCGCTGGACGGCGAGACGCGCGGAATCGACCCGGTTCACCTGTCCCATGCCCACTCCGACGGTCGCGCCGTCCGCGGCGAGCAGGATCGCGTTCGACTTCACCGCGCGGACGCTGCGCCAGGCGAAGACCAGATCGGCGAGGGTCGCGTCGCCCGCGGGCTGACCGGCCGCGAGGGTCCAGTTCGCCGGGTCGTCTCCGTCGGCGTGGACGAGGTCGCGCTCCTGGACGAGAACACCGCCGGAGATCTGGCGCTGTTCGAATCCGCCGCGGACGGGTGCCTCGGCGACGAGGATGCGGATGTTCTTCTTCCGGGAGAGCACCTCGACCGCACCGTCCGCGTAGGACGGCGCGATGATGACCTCGGTGAAGATCTCGGCGACCTGCTCGGCCATCTCGATGCTGATCTCCCGGTTGGCGGCGATCACGCCACCGAACGCGGAGACCGGGTCACACGCGTGCGCCGCCCGGTGCGCCGCGGCGATGGACTCATCGGAGACGGCGATCCCGCAGGGGTTGGCGTGCTTGATGATCGCGACACAGGGACGCTCATGGTCCCAGGCCGCGCGCCAGGCGGCGTCGGAGTCGGTGTAGTTGTTGTAGCTCATCTCCTTGCCGTGCAGCTGCGTCGCATGGGCGAGTCCGGCGCCGTCGACGTCCGCGTAGAGGGCGGCGGACTGATGGGGGTTCTCCCCGTAGCGCAGCGTCGCGGAGCGCACGTGGGTGGAGCCGATCCAGGTGGGGAATGCCTCGTCCGCGCCGGTCTGTCCGGTGAGCCAGCCGGCGACGGCCACGTCGTAGTCGGCGGTGTGGCGGAACGCCTCGGCGGCGAGACGGGCCCGCTCATCACGGGTGAAGCCGCCCTCCGCGGCCGCACGGGCGACCTCCCCGTAGCGCGCGGGGTCGACGACGACGGCGACGGAGGGGTGGTTCTTGGCGGCGGCACGCACCATCGACGGGCCTCCGATGTCGATCTGTTCGACGCACGCGTCGAAGTCCGCGCCGGAGGCCACGGTCTCGGTGAACGGGTAGAGGTTGACCACGACCAGCTCGAAGGGCTCGACATCGAGCTCACTGAGCTGGTTGAGGTGCTCGGGACGACGGGTGTCGGCGAGGATTCCCGCATGTACACGGGGATGGAGGGTCTTGACGCGTCCGTCCAGGCACTCCGGGAATCCGGTGAGTTCCTCGACCCGGGTGACCTTCACCCCGGCCTCGGCGATCCGGGCGGCGGTGGAACCGGTGGAGACGATCTCCACGCCCGCGGAATCGAGGGAACGCGCCAGTTCCTCCAGACCGGTCTTGTCGTAGACGCTGATGAGTGCGCGGGTGATTGCCTTGCGGTCGTCGCTCATGGCTGCTGTGTGGGCCTTTCGGTCGTTCGGGGTTGTGTCGTTGTGGTCCAGCGTAGGTGCCGGGGGTGACTCCCGGCGTGCCTCAGGGGGTGCGGCTACGGTGCGGTGCCACGCACGTCCGCGGGGTCGACGGTGTCGAGCAGTTCGACGATGAGTCGGCGTTCGACGGTCTTGATGCGCTCGTGGAGACTGTCCACGTCATCGTCCGGCAGGACGGGAACCGCGGACTGCGCGAGAATCGGGCCCGTGTCGACTCCTTCGTCGACGAGATGGACCGTGCAGCCGCTGACCTTCACCCCGTGCGCCAGGGCGTCCGGTACCGCGTGTGCCCCGGGGAAGGACGGAAGGAGCGCGGGGTGGGTGTTGATGACCCGGCCCGGGAAGCCCGCGAGGAACCCGGGGCCGAGGATCTTCATGAATCCGGCGGAGAGCACCAGATCCGGTCGCATCGCGGTGACGGTGTCCCGCAGTCGCTCATCCCACTCGGTCCGGGGCCGGTCCCCGGTGAGCGGTACGACCTCCACCGGGATCCCGGACGCGGACGCGCGGTCGCCGGCCCCGCAGGGCTTGTCGGTGACGACGCCGACGACGACGTAGTTCGGATAACCGGCGTCGAGGATCGCCTGCAGCAGGGTTCCCGCACCGGACGCGAGGACCACCACTCTGGTCAGTTGTCTTTCTTCGGTCACCGGGACAATGTTAGTACCCGGTGGGCCGGCCTGAGGGTCCGCATCACCTTTCAGCGCCCGGCGGCGCCCCGACCGGTCACGGCAACGGCCGGGTTCCGTGCTCCGGGTCGGATCCGACCTCACCTGTCACCGCAGTCTCCGGATACCCACCGTCGGACGGATCCTCCACCGCCTCACCGACCTCTGATCCGGGAGAACCGGCGGAATCCCCGGGGCCCCCGTCGGTCTCCGCAGGCCCGGGTTCGGTGTCGGCGGAACCTCTCGTCCCCTTCTCATCCCGGTCCTTCTCCGCCACTCCACCTCTCTCACCGGGGTCCGCGGGGTCCGCGGCGCCGGTCCCTTCGGCGTCCGGGGAGCGTTCGCCGGCGGTGGGGGAACCTCCGGTCTCCGTCTCCCCGTCAGGTTCCTCTCCGTCGGGTTCCTCCCCGCCGGCCGCGATGAGGTCCTCCTCATCGACGAATTCCACGGGATCCGCGGCCCCGGTGTCCCCGTCACCGTCGGCGGGCTCCGCGACCGGGGCACCGGAGTCCACTGACCCGGTCCCGTCGTCAACCCCGTCCGTGGTGGTGCGCCGGGCCCGGCGCTGCCGCAGTCCGACGACGGCGTTCACGACGGCGCCCACCGCCGCGAGCTCCACGGCCACGAGGGCCGCGGTGAACAGGACCATCATCCCGCTGGATCCGTAGACACCGACGGTACCGCCCGACAGCCACCCTGCGATGAGGGCGAATGCACCCGCCCAGACTCCGGCGGCGATGATCTCCGACCAGGCCCGCGGGGTGGTCCGGCAGTGCGCGTGGGAAACGGCACCAGCCAGTGCGAGCGGGACGATGATGAGGGCGAGCGCCCATCCGCCGACGGACCCGGGGAAAGCCGCCAGGATAGGTAGCGGCGGTAGTGGGACGACCGTCGCATCGTAGAGGGACACCGAGGCGTCCCCGATGTGGAACTCGGATCCGACCAGTACGGCGGCACCCGCGACGGCGGCATCCGGAAGATAGAGCAGGCTGAGTCCGAGCAGACCCGCGGCGGCAGGGCCGCCGTCGAACGAGGAGAGCAGCTCACCCAGGACACGCCAGTGCGCCGCGAGCGACACCAGGGCCAGCACGAGCCCCGCGGCACCGAGGGACAGCACGAACCTCACGGCCGGCACCACCGGGTCGACCACCGCCGCCGGCACCGAGAACCTCCGCGAGAGCGCCCGCCAGAGTTTCGGCCCCATCCCGATGGCGAGCGCGGTGAGATGCAGGAGCAGAACCCTGCCGAACACCGTCGCGAGCGGGGGAACCTCCACCGGGAGGACGGAGCGTGCGTCGAGAAGCATCACGGCGGCGGTCAGCGCCAGGAGTGCGGGGACGATGAGGACACACCCGGTGAGCACGGCGAGGTCCAGAATCGAGATCCGGTCGCGGACAGCCACCCGCACGCGGTGGGCGACCAGCCACACGACCCCCAGGGCGGGGAGCATCGGGAGCTGGGACAGCACCGCGGAATCGGATGCCACAGGCGCCAGGTTCACCGCGAGCCAGAGTTGCGCCACCGTCGCCGCGAGCGGGACGAAGCCGGAATCGGTGAGCATCAGCGCGCACAGGGCGAAGAGAACGACGCCGGCGACGACGACGGCGTTGGGGATCAGGGCGACCGGCAGGAAGTTGAACAGCCTCCGCCGGAGGGAACTGTCTTCCGGTGGTCGTGTACCCGCCACGGCTTCCGGGCCCGGGGTGGTGCGGGTGCGTCCCGGTCCCCCAGTCCTCCGTGGACCGCCGCCCGGTCGGCTACGCGACGTCGGGGGACGGTTCGGGCGGGGGTTCTGACGTGTCTTTCTGCTCACCGGTCCAACTGTGCCATCTTCCCCGCCACCCGGGGCGCTGACACGACCGGGCGGCCCTCACCCACCGGGGACACCCGCGGGGACCGGGGCCACCCGGGACCCGGAGGATGTCAGACCGGCAGGTCGGATGCCCCTGGTTCTCCTGCATAATCCGGCCCCGCGGTGTACTGTTGCCCAGGTCGGGCGCCGCGGTGACAACGCTGCGCTGTCGGACAAGTAGATTCAGAACAACTCTTCACACCCGGGGTGACGACCCTCACAGACAATATGTGGGAATGACTTGCCAGGTTTGTAACAAACCGTTATCGTTGTGAACCGGTAGGTAACGAGACGGTCACATCACACCGCATCAGACGATGTACCGGCGAATGTGGCGGAAAACAGATGGAAGAAGGCTTCATGCACAAGCAGGCTCAGCGGAAGACCGCAGGCGCGCACCGCAAGCAGTCCGTCTCGTCGAACGCCAAGAGCCGCATCGCTCTCGTCGCGGTAGCGACCGGAGCGGTGTCCACCGCAGGAGCAGGCGGCGCGGCCGCCGCACACGTCACCCACCCGGCCGCCTCGGCCGAGATGCAGAGCGAGACCCCCGATTACACCCTCGTGGCCGACACGGCGGCACCGGTCCTCGGCAGCTCGGAAGCACCGCAGATCCTCAACATCGCGGAATTCAAGCCGATCGACAACCTCGCGGAACAGCTCAACAAGGCCATCCAGTACAACGCCGAGCGAATCGCCGCTGATCTCGCGGCCCGCGCACCGAAGAGCTCCGCCCCCGCCCAGGGCACCCTCACCTCCACGTTCGGAGCCCGCTGGGGAACCCTGCACGCCGGAGTCGACATCGCCAACGCCCTCGGCACCGCCATCACCGCGGTCGAGGACGGAACCGTGATCGACGCGGGACCCGCCTCCGGATTCGGCCAGTGGGTCCGTATCAGGCATGCCGACGGCACCGTGACGGTCTACGGACACATGGAGACCATCGAGGTCACGGTCGGCCAGCAGGTCTCGGCCGGTCAGCGCATCGCGGGGATGGGATCACGCGGTTTCTCCACCGGCGTCCACGTCCACTTCGAGGTTCACCCCAACGGTGGCGGCGCCATCGACCCGCTGCCCTGGCTCGCCGAGCGCGGAGTCTTCCTCTAGGCACAGAGCCTTCTCCGAGACACCCGGACACGCCACGGTTCCACCGTGTGACGTGTCCTTTTTTCATGCACCGTCGTGTCGTCGCGGAACCTACAGCTTCTCCATCGGGAGCCCCGCCATGAGCATGAGCCGGACCGTTCCGGACGAACCGAAGTCGATCGTCGCGGAGTCGTAGGCACCCACCGGGGAAACCTCCTGCACCGTCCCGAGGCCGTACTTGTCGTGGTTGACCCGGTCCCCCACCGCGAGCTTGAGTGCCGGCCGTCCCGAACCGCTCGACCGTGGACGTGTCGAACGCCCGGTTCCGCCCACCCCACCGGATGCAGCGCCCGAACGACCGCGGTACGTACCGTAGTTCCCCGTTCCACCGCCCCAGGCACCACCACCGGTGGCCCCGGGCTCCTCACGCCGCCAGTCGATCAGCTCGGCGGGTATCTCCGCGAGGAACCGGGACGGGGGATTCGTCATGGGATTGCCCCAGGAACTCCGCAGCACCGCCCGGGTCAGGTAGAGACGCTTCCGCGCCCGGGTGATTCCGACATAGGCCAGGCGCCGTTCCTCGGCCAGCTCTGCCGGGTTTCCGAGAGACCGCAGGTGCGGGAACTGTCCGTCCTCCCACCCGGTGACGAAGACGACCGGGAACTCGAGGCCCTTCGCGGTGTGGAGCGTCATCAGGGTCACGACCCCCTGATCGTCGTCCGGGATCTGATCGGCGTCCGCCACGAGGGAGACCCGCTCGAGGAACGCCTGAAGGCTTCCCGGCTCCGGCTCCCCGGGCTCCGTTTCGTGGGTTCCACCGTCCATCTCCTCGTACGCGACCCGCATCGCGGCGTCGCTCGAGAACTCCCGGGCGACCGCGATGAGCTCCCTGAGGTTGTCCAGCCGGGTGGCGTCCTGCGGGTCGTTCGACCTCTCCAGTTCAGCGATGTATCCGGTACGGGTGCACACCTCGGTGATGAGTTCCCCGAGATCCGGCATGCGGGTCTCCTCATTCACGGTGTTCGCGCCCACTTCACGGAGTTCCGTGAGCAGATTGACGAATCCGGCGATCGCGTTGCGCCCCCGTGCCCCCAGCATGTCGACCTCCCCGGCGGCGGCGTCGAGCAGCGCACGGTGGAAGCTGATGCGGTTCGTGTCCGCGTGCAGCGCCACGAACGCCTGCGCCCGGTCGCCGATCCCCCGGCGCGGGGTGTTGATGATCCTGCGCAGGCTCACCGTGTCATCGGGATTGTCCAGCACCTTGAGGTAGGCGATGATGTCCCGGACCTCCCTGCGCTCGTAGAACCGTGTCCCCCCGACGACGCGGTAGGGGACCCCGGACCGGATGAAAACCTCCTCCAGCGCGCGGGAGGCGTTGTTCGTCCGGTACATCACCGCGATGTCGGAGTAGCGCAGCCCCTTGTCGGACAGGGCGTCGATCTCGGCGGCGATGAACCGGGCCTCGTCGTGTTCGTTGTCCGCCACGTACCCGGTGACGGGATCCCCCTCCCCCAGCGCGGTCCAGAGCTTCTTCTCCCGCCGACCCGCGTTCCTGGCGATGACGGCGTTCGCCGCCGAGAGGATCGTCTGCGTCGAGCGGTAGTTCTGCTCGAGGAGAATCGTCCGCGCGTCCGGGTAGTCCCTCTCGAACTCCTCGATGTTCCGGATCGTCGCCCCACGGAACGCGTAGATGGACTGGTCGGCGTCGCCGACCACACACAGTTCGCTCGGCGGCACCGCATGGGGAGCATCCGGTTGCGGCCGCCCGACGAGTTCGGCGACAAGCCGGTACTGGGCGTGGTTGGTGTCCTGGTACTCGTCGATGAGCACGTGGCGGAACCGGCGCCGGTAGTGTTCGGCGACGTCGGGATGGGACACCAGTAGACCGACGACCTCGCCGATGAGGTCATCGAAGTCGACCGCGTTGGAGCGCCGGAGCCGGGTCTGGTACTCGGCGTAGACCTCGGCGACCGTCATCCCGAACCTGTCGGCAGACCGGGACGCCTGTGTGGCGGCATCCGAGGGGTCGACGAGTTCGTTCTTCAGATTGGATATCGCGTTCGCCAGCGCACGCGGGGTGAACTTCTTCGCGTCGAGGCCCATGTCCTTGGCGATCATCCCGAGGAGTCTGCGGGAATCGTCCGAGTCGTAGATGCTGAAGTTGGTGTTGAGTCCGTCCACCAGGGCCGCCTGCTGACGGAGGATGCGCACACAGGTGGAGTGGAAGGTGGACACCCACATGCGTTCCGCAGAAGGGCCCACCAGACCACGGACCCGCTCACGCATCTCTGCCGCGGCCTTGTTGGTGAAGGTGATCGCCAGCACCTGTCCCGGATGGACTCCCCGGTGCGCCAGCAGGTAGGCGATGCGCCTGGTCAGGACGGCGGTCTTACCGGACCCGGCACCGGCGACGATGAGCAACGGGCCGCCGGTGTGTTCCACCGCGGCACGCTGCTGTTCGTTCAGCCCGTCCACCAGGTCCGTCGGCGACCCGAACGCGTCTGCGGCACTGTGGCCGGTTCCCGAACCGGATCGGTTTCCGAGACCGCCCCGGGGCTGGATCGCGTCCGCACCGCCGGAGCGGAACGGGGAGGAGGACTGGGTTCCATCGGACAAGGTGCTCATAGTTCCTCCAACTTACAGTTCCCGCGGTACCGTCTCCGCTCCCCCTCCCGGAGGTCTGCTCGGGGGCCGGTGGGGTCGTGCGCCCCTGCCCGTCACCACCCGGACCCGGTTCCCCGCGGGCGTGGCAGAATACGGTGCATGAACGCCGAACGTTTCGAGATCCGTAGCCCCTCCGGGACCGATGACCCGTTGTCCGACGCCGAGATCCAGCTCTACCGGCAGGAGATCGACAGGCTCGACCGCGAGATCATCGCCGCAGTGAAGCGTCGGCGCGAGATTTCCCGGGCGATCGGCAAAACCCGGATGGGGTCGGGCGGAACCCGCCTGGTCCATGGCCGGGAGGTCGCGATCATCAACCAGTTCCGCGACGAGATCGGCGAGGAGGGGCCGGCACTGGCAGGCATCCTTCTCCGGATGGGGCGCGGCAAGCTCGGCTGATCCGGCGCCGGCTCCCGGGGATCACCCCCGACCGGTGCTCAACGACGGGTCATCGTCCGCGTTCCCGCGTGCGCGCCGGTGCAGGAAATCGAGTTGCTCGCGCCACGACGTGAATTCGCGGTCGCCGTCACCCGAACGGAAACGGAGCTCCGCGATCCGTTCGAGGCGCACGTACTCCCGCAGGACGTGCTCGATCAACGCGTCCGTCCCGGCATCGTGCCGTCGCGCGCATTCCCGGAGTTCAGCCAGCAGCTGCGCGTCAATCTCGATGTGGTTTCCGTGTCCGTCGCTCATGTCTCCACTCTTGCGCCCCGGGTGGTCGGTGTCAATGAGCCGGATACCCACCGGCATCCTTAACGTGCGGTGGACGTACGGTGGACTCCGGAGGGTGATTCCCCGTCGACCCCGCGCCCGTCGGACGCCGATCATCCTGTCCCGCCCGGGGCCGTGGACCGAACAGTGGGAGGGGCCCACCGGACCCGGGGATCGGCGGCCCCTCCCGTTGACTTCAGTTCGTCAGCTCGGCAGCGAGATCAGCTTGGTCTCCAGGAATTCGTCGATGCCCTCGAGACCACCCTCACGCCCGAGCCCCGACTGCTTCACCCCGCCGAAGGGCGCGGCCGGGTCCGACAGGGCCCCCTTGTTCACTGCGACCATTCCGACCTGTATCTTCTCCGCGGCGTCCAGTGCGCGGGTGAGGTTCTCGGAGAAGACGTAGGCCGCGAGCCCGAAGGGGGTGTCGTTCGCCATGCGGATCGCCTCCTCGTCCGTGTCGAAGGTCGTGACCGAGACAACCGGACCGAAGATCTCGGCGGACCGGATCTCGGCGTTCTCGGGGGCGTCGGTGAGCACGGTCGGCGGGTAGAAGCTGCCGTTCTCCGGGACGTCGGGGAGCTCGGAGGTGTCCCCACCGAGGAGGACCTTCGCGCCCTTCTCCTTCGCATCGTCGACGAGGTCCCGGACGGTCTCGAGCTGATCATCACCGGACAGCGGGCCGACGGTGGTGTCCGGGTCGGTTCCCCGTCCGACGGTGAACCGACGCATCCTCTCGACCACACCGGCGACGAACTCGTCCTTGATGGACGAGTGGACCAGGAACCGGTTCGCGGCGATGCACACCTGCCCCGCACCACGCATCTTCGCCGTGGCGACGGCCTCGACGGCCGCATCGAGATCAGCGTCGTCGAACACCACGTACGGGGCGTTCCCGCCGAGCTCCAGCGAGACACGCACGGTGTTCTCGGCCGCCTTCGACGCCAGCATCTGCCCGACCTCGGTCGATCCGGTGAACGTCAGCTTGCGCAGGCGCGGGTCCTCCAGCAGCGACGAGACGTTCGACGCCTTCGCGGTGGGCAGCACGGAGACCACCCCGTCCGGGACGCCCGCCTCGGACAGCAGCTTCGCCAGATAGAGCATCGTCAGCGGGGTCTTGGAGGCGGGCTTGATGATCATCGTGCAACCCGCGGCGAGCGCCGGCCCGAGCTTCCGGGTCCCCATAGCGAGCGGGAAGTTCCACGGGGTGACCGCGAGGCTCGGCCCCACGGGCTGCCGGGCGACCACGATCCGGGCGTTGCCCGACGGGCTGTGGCGGTAGTCCCCCGTGATCCGCACGGCTTCCTCGGCGAACCAGCGGAAGAACTCGGCGCCGTACGCCACCTCGCCACGGGAATCCGGCAGGGCGCGTCCGAGTTCAGCGGACTGGAGGTACGCGAGCTCCTCGGTGTGGTCCAGCACGAGCCGGTTGGCCCGGTAGAGGATCTCGGACCGTTCGC
The DNA here is from genome assembly GCF_016595285.2 of Corynebacterium antarcticum. Lineage (NCBI taxonomy): Bacteria > Bacillati > Actinomycetota > Actinomycetes > Mycobacteriales > Corynebacteriaceae > Corynebacterium > Corynebacterium antarcticum. Next base: position 71,214 of record NZ_JAENIP020000003.1, on the reverse strand, counting down.
GGGCCGGTGTGGCCGCCCAGTCGTCCTGGGCGGCCACCGCCAGGTCCAGTGCACGGCGGGCGTCGTCGCCGGTCGCGGATGACACCGTCGCCAGCACGGAGCCGTCGGAGGGATCGGTCACGTCGAAAGTTCCGCCGTCCGAGGCGGCGACGAACTCCCCTCCGATGAACAGTTTCTTCGGGGCGTTCCCGATGAGTGTGGTCAGGTTGATTGCGGAGTCAGTCATGCCCCCACTATGCCCGCTTTCCCGCCGGCGTGTGATCCCCGGTAACCGACCCGGGGTAAGCACCTCCGCTTCCCGACACCCCCACATGCCACGGCCCCTCCCCGTGGGACCCGACCTGCATCGCGCCGGTCTGGGTCGCGGGCCCGGCCCACCGGCGCGAGAACGACTAACGTGGGGATGTAAACGCCGACACCGGGATCGGTGCAGTGCGGCGTCCCGTCACCCTGACTGGTCACCCTCGCTGCGCACCGGCCCGGCGACCGACATCCCTATAAAGGAGACGTCCATGCCCAACGACATCACCACCACCCCGCAGTGGAAGGCACTCGCCGAGCACTACCGGCACTTCGCCGGTACCAACCTCCGGAGCCTGTTCAGTGAATCCGCAGACCGGGCGGAGAGGTACACGATCGATGCCGCCGGACTGCGCGTCGATCTGTCGAAGAACCTCGTCTCCGACGAGACGGTCGATCTCCTGGTGGACCTCGCCGAGGCCGCCGACCTCAAGGGACGCACGGAGGCGATGTTCACCGGCGAGCACATCAACATCACCGAGGATCGCGCCGTCCTCCACACCGCGCTCCGTATGCCCGTCGAGGACGAGCTCACCGTCGACGGCCAGGACGTCGCCGCGGACGTCCATGAGGTACTCAGCCGGATGCGGGACTTCTGCCACGCGCTGCGTTCGGGCGAATGGCTCGGCCACACCGGCCACACGATCAAGACGGTGGTCAACATCGGCATCGGAGGCTCGGATCTCGGCCCCGCGATGGCAGTGAAGGCGCTGCGCTCCTACGCCACCGCAGGCATCGACGCGAAGTTCGTGTCCAACGTCGACCCGGCCGACATGACCGCCGCACTCGACGGCCTCGACCCCGGCTCGACCCTGTTCATCGTCGCGTCGAAGACGTTCACCACGCAGGAGACGCTGGCGAACGCCCACGCCGCGAAGCGCTGGCTGCTCGAGGCGTTCGACGGTGACGAGTCCGCCGTGGCGAAGCACTTCGTCGCGGTGTCCACCAACGCGGAGAAGGTCGCCGAGTTCGGCATCGACACGACCAACATGTTCGGCTTCTGGGACTGGGTCGGCGGCCGCTACTCCGTCGATTCCGCCATCGGCCTGTCTCTCATGGCGGTCATCGGACCGCAGGACTTCATGCGTTTCCTCGAGGGCTTCCACGACATGGACGTCCACTTCCGCACCGCCCCCATTCGCGAGAACATTCCCGCACTCATGGGGCTGTTCGGTATCTGGTACGGGGACTTCCACCGCGCCGGCACCCACGCGGTGCTCCCCTACTCGGAGGACATGTCACGGTTCCCCGCGTACCTCCAGCAGCTGACGATGGAATCCAACGGAAAGTCCGTGCGCATCGACGGCTCCGCCGTGAACTGCGCGACCGGCGAGATCTACTGGGGCGAACCCGGCACAAACGGCCAGCACGCCTTCTACCAGCTCATGCACCAGGGCACCCGCATGGTGCCGGCCGACTTCATCGGCTTCGCCCGCCCGAAGCAGGACCTGCCCACCGCCGACGGCACCGGCAGCATGCACGACCTGCTGATGAGCAACTTCTTCGCCCAGAGCAAGGTCCTGGCCTTCGGTAAGAACAAGGCCGAGATCGCCGACGAGGGGGTCCCCGAGAACCTCGTCACCCACAAGGTGATGCCCGGCAACCGCCCCTCCACCACGATCCTCGCCGAGGAACTGACCCCCTACATCCTCGGATCCCTCATCGCCCTCTACGAGCACATCACCTTCACCCAGGGCGTCATCTGGGACATCAACAGCTTCGACCAGTGGGGCGTCGAACTCGGCAAGAAGCAGGCCGGTGACCTGCTTCCCGCCGTCACCGGCGCCGAGAAGCCCGAATCCGGGGACTCCTCCACCGATTCCCTGATCAACTGGTACCGCTCCAGGAAGTAACTCCCCCGTCTCCACGGACATCAACCGGACGCCGTCCCGGCCCGCTGACTGACACGCGGGCGGGGACGGCGTCCGGTTGTTCCGTCCGGTACCCGATCAACAGCAGCGGACACGATGGATCGGGATACCGGGGGAAGGCGGACCGCGGGGCCCGTCCGTCGGGGTTCCGGGGCCACCACGGCGGGCACCGTGGACCGGTGCCACGGTCGGGACTGTCGGTATAGTCGGGAAAATGTGCAGACCCGCGCATCTTCGGCCCGCGCCTGCCGACCGATGGAAGGTAACCCCGTGAGCGACGAACACCTCGGTGTCCCCCGCACCAGCCCCGACCTCCGCACCGAACTCGCCCGGAAACTCGCCGAGCTCGCACCCGAGATCATCAGCGACGGAAAGCTCGATCTCAACAAGCTCTCCGAGCTCCTCGACGACGACGCCGCAGACGGTCCCGAACGTTTCGGTCTCAACTGGCCGGGCAAGCGCGATGCACAGCGGATGGCTCAGGTGCCGACGACCGCGACCCTGAGACCCGACCGGAAGAACTCGAGGGACTGGGAGAACACCCGGAACGTCTTCATCGAGGGCGACAATCTCGAGGTCCTCAAGATCCTGCAGACGCACTACCACGGCAGGATCGCGATGATCTACATCGATCCGCCGTACAACACCGGCAACGATTTCGTCTACCGGGATGACTTCCGTGACGGCGTGGGCGCCTACCTCGACTGGACCGGGCAGCTCGACCATGGTGGGCGGGTCTCCTCCAACCCCGAGACGGCCGGACGCTACCACTCCAACTGGCTCAACATGATGTACCCACGCATCAAGCTGGCGCGGAATCTCCTGTCCGATGACGGGATCTTCATGGTCTCCATCGACGACAACGAACAGGCGAAGCTGCGGGACCTCTGCGACGAGGTGTTCGGCGAGCAGAACTTCATCGCCTCCCTGGTCCACCAACGGGCCAAGGGCGGTGGACAGGCGAAGTACGTGGTCAAGGGCCACGATCTCATCCACGTCTACGCCCGTTCCATCACGCACGCCCCACACCTCGTGCGGGAGAAGGTCGTCCAGGGCAGGGTGGTCCACCGCGACGGCGTCGCGTACCTCCGCAACGACGACGTGATCCGCAAGGTCTTCGGAAGGTACTCGAAGGGCACCGAACGGCGGTGCTTCTACGAGGAGATCGAGGAGCTGAAGGGACCGGAGAAGAAACGGGAGATCGACGCCGATCTGGCATCAGGTGCCCTGGAGCTCGAGGTGGACGGGAAGACGGGGAACCACATCGTCGTGCGGTACGAGCCCGTGGACCGGGCGAAGTCGAAGATGTACTCCATCATCAAGGCCCTGTCCGAGCACGGCAGGAATGATCTCGCGGAGCTGGGCATGGACGGGTACTTCTCCTACCCGAAGCCCACGGAACTGCTCGAGCTCCTGGTGTCCGCGGCCGTCCCCGACGACGGCACGGTGCTCGATTTCTTCGCCGGTTCGGCGACGACGGCCCACGCCGTGCTGAAACTCAATGCCGGGGACGGGGGTCGGCGCCGGTGCATCTCGGTCCAGCTGCCGGAACCGATCCGTGGAGGTTCCGCCGCGCGCGACGCCGGTTTCCGGACCATCGCCGACATCTCCCGCGAGCGCCTTCGCCGGGCCGGTGACCGGATCGCATCCTCCGGGACCGGTCAGGGCGACGGGGCCGTCCGGCCGGACACGGGTTTCCGGGCCTACACGCTGGCGGACACGAACTTCACCGGATGGTGTGCGGATCCGGACGTCGCCGCGGATGAGCTGGTTGCTCTTCTCGAATCGGCCCGGGGATCCGTGCGGGATGACGCCTCACCGGAGGACCTGTTCGTCGAGACTCTCCTGAAGCTCGGAGGCTCCCTGACGGAGACCTACGCCGCCGCCACCGTCTGTGGTCTCGAGGTGTTCAGCGTGGATCACGGGCGTGTGGTCGGCTACTTCGACCGGCACCTCAAACCCACGTTCGAGCAGCTCCGCGGACTGGTGGACGCCGTAGAGGTACGGCTGATCATCCTGGAGGACACCTTCCACGGGGACGATGAGCTGAAGACGAATCTCGTGCAACTGTGCAAGTCCCGCGGCATCGATCTGTCGATCGCGTAGAGGAGCGCAGCGGTGAAATTCGTGTTCGACGACAGGCAGGCCCACCAGCTCGAGGCGATCAACTCCGTCGTCGATCTGTTCCGGGGGCAACCCTCCGGGTCCGACATCCCGGAGGACGCGGTGTGCCGCGGGCACGGTTCCCCGTCGGCCGGGCACACGGGCACGCGACCGGGAACCGGCGTCGATCCGGTGGACGAGATCGACGCTGTGGGCAACAACCTGCTCCTGGACACGGGCACGATCCTGGAGAATCTGCGTAGGGTCCAGGACCGGGGCGGACTGGAGGTCACAGACTCCCTGATCGACGGCCTGCAGTTCGACGTCGAGATGGAGACCGGCACGGGCAAGACCTACGTCTATCTGCGCACCATCCTCGAGCTGGCCAGACGCTACGCCTTCCGCAAGTTCATCGTCCTGGTGCCGTCCGTGGCCATCCGGGAGGGAGTCAGGAGCTCCATCGAGACGATGCGGGACCACCTCCGCGACCTCTACCCGGAACAGCCCTTCGATTCCTTCGTCTACTCCGGCAAGCGGCCGGAGGAGGTGCGGTCATTCGCCACCTCCACCTGCGTGCAGATCATGGTGATGACCATCACCTCCCTGCGCGGGGACAGGAACAACCGGATCATCCACCAGCGGCGCGACCGACTCAACGGTCTGGAACCGATCGAGTTTCTCAGGGCCGTCCGGCCCATCGTCATCATGGACGAGCCACAGAACATGGAGTCCCTGCTGTCGCAGTCGGCGGTCGGGGAGCTCGACCCGATGTGCACGCTGCGCTATTCGGCCACCCACCGCACCACGCGCAACACCGTGTACCGCCTCGACCCCGTTGACGCCCACGAACTCGGTCTGGTCAAACAGATCGTGGTCGCAGAGGCCGTCCGGGAGGGTGGGACCACGACGCCGTACATCAGGCTGCTCGGGGTCAGGAACAAGCCGAGTTTCCGGGCCCGGCTGGAGCTCGTCGTCGCGGGCCGCGACGGAGCACTGAAGAAGGCCCGGCGGTGGGTCACACCGGGCGCGGACCTCGAGGCCGTCACCGGGAACCCGGCGTACGCGGGCAACTGGCGAATCGACGAGATCAGTGTCGCACCGGAGTCCGTGAAGCTCACGAACCATCCCGGGAAACTCGTCCCAGGTGAGGCGATCGGTGGGGCGTCAGGGGACATCTACCGGGAGATGATCCGCGAGACCGTCCGCGAACACCTGCGCAAGGCTACCCGGGTGAACCCGGAGGGAATCAAGGTGCTGTCCCTCTTCTTCATCGACAGGGTCGCCAACTATCTCGGATCGGGCAGCGACAACGCCGACGCCGACGGCGATTTCGCGAGGTGGTTCGACCGGATCCTCGATGAGGAGCGGGCGGGCGATCCGGACTGGGCGGCCGCGGTGCCGGGCCCTGCGCGGGACCTGAGGGCCGGTTACTTCGCGCAGATGCGGAAGGGCGGTGGCACGGCGAAGACCGTCACCTTCGTCGATTCGTCGGGAACCACCAGGAAGGACGATGACGCCTACGACCTCATCATGAGGGACAGATCCCGGTTGCTCTCCACGGATGAGCCGGTCCAGTTCATCTTCTCCCACTCGGCGCTGCGCGAGGGATGGGACAACCCCAACGTCTTCCAGATCTGCACCCTCCGGGAGATGGGCGGCGAAACCGAACGCCGCCAGACGATCGGCCGTGGGCTCCGACTGCCCGTGAACCAGGCCGGTGAGCGGCAAACCGACCGGAGCCTGGCGCAGTTGACGGTCATCGCCAACGAGTCCTACCGGGAGTTCGCCGCGGGACTGCAGGCCGAATACGCGAGCGTCCACGTCCCGGTCGGGTGTGTGCGCGAAGGCGATTTCGCCCGCATCACCGTCAGCGACGGCACCGGGACCCACCGCCTCGGCTTCGCCCGCTCGAAGGAGATCCACAGGTACCTGCGACAGGCCGGCTTCATCGACGACAGGGGCGCGGTACAGCCCTCGTTCCGCCCCGGTGCATCCGGTTTCACTCTCCGGCTGCCCGATCCCCACGCACGGATCGAAGCGGAGATCATCGCCCGGATCACCACCTGCGTCAACGGCATCACCCGGTCCAGGAGGGACAGGATCAGCCGTGGGCTCAACAGACAGATCCATTCCACCGCCGAATTCGGGAGATTCTGGGGGGCCATCGCGGCACGCACCACCTGCACGGTGGTCCTCGACCGCGGGAAGCTGATCGACGCGACCATCGCCACGATCAGGGACGCCCCGGCGATCACCCCGGCCCGGATCCGCGTCATCCACTCAGACGTGGCGATCACCCGTGGCGGTGCGAAAGCCACCGGGCGCGCGACACGCACGGCCGCAGCGTCACGGGAACATCCCCTGCCCGACATCGTCGGACAGCTCCAGAAGGCCACCCCCCTGACCCGCAGGACCATCATCGACATCCTGATCGGGTCCGGCAGGCTGGCCGAGTTCCCCGCCAACCCGAGCGAATTCATCGGGACGGTCAGAGATGCGATCGACACGCACCTTCCCTCATTCCTGGTTGACGGTGTCCGGTACGAGAGGATCGGGGGCTCCGTCCACGAGCTGGATGATCTCCGGGCGAACGCCATCGCGGAGGCGGAGAAGGACCGCTTCATCGACCGTCCCTACCGGGTGAAGAACACCGGGAAGACGGACTTCGACCTCGTCATCTGCGACTCGGATGCGGAGCGACAGCTCGCCGAGCTGCTCGACGGCCGTGGGGACGTCAGACTGTTCATGAAGCTGCCCGACGGGTTCATGATCGATACGCCGGTCGGCCCGTACAGCCCCGACTGGGCGATCGCGCAGAGCGGGGACGGCGGGGAGAGAATCTACACGGTCCTCGACACCGGACACGCACCCGATCCGGCTCAGCGAGATCCCTCGGAGAACGCGAGGATCGCCGCGGCCAGGAAGCACTTCGCGGCGATCGGCGTGAATTACGGGGTGGGGGTGCCGGGAGAATGGGGTCTGTAATTGTGGAGCTGTACGCCGCGGTGAAGCGGGCCCAGGGGCCCGGGATTGAAGCCGACCCAGGCTTCCGGGGTAGCGGGCAAGCACAGGCACCGGATCCTGGGGATCAGGCGTACCCGACGTGACACCGGCGGCAGCGGGAACCCGATGAAGTGAACGGTGCGCCCCGAGCCGGAAACCTGCACGGAACAGATCAACCCGGCCCCACAGCCGCAGATCGTTACGATCCGGACGTCTGTGGGGCCGGGTTGTTCATGACATCAGGCGTTCACCGTCAGGCCCGCGGGAACACGCCGTCCTCCCCCAGCCGGACATCGGGGTCGAGGATCAGGTTGATCTCCGCCTCGTGTCCGCCCTTCTCGGGGAGCCTGCGCCCGACGGGCACCTCGTAGAGCGGTGCGCGACCGATCATGCCGGCCTCCAGCCTGCGGACACCGGCCTGCAGTCGGGTGCTGGCCCGCCGGCGCCATTCGTCGACGTCGTGGCCGGCGTTCGCCAGGGCCTTCTCGAAGCAGGTCGGGTGTGCGAGCACCACGACGGCCGAGACGTGTCCGAACCCGAGCGAGGTGAGCACGCCGGCCTTCACTCCCCCGACCCCGAGATCGAGCGGTTCCCGCAGCCACACGAGGTTCGTGGCCTTCGGTGCGATCTCGGGATCAACGCAGTCGAGGGCCGCGTTGGCGGGCAGCTCACCGGTCGCGAGGATGTGGGTCAGGCCGCCGATCTGGAAGAGGGCGGCACCGCCCTTGGCGTGGCCGGTCAACGTCTTCTGGGAAACCACGAACATGGGGTTGTCCGTGTCCCGGCCGAGAGCCGCCCACAGCTGCGAGTGCAGCTCGGACTCGTTGGGGTCGTTCGCGTTGGTGGAGGTGTCGTGCTTGGACACCACGCGGACGTCGTCCGGGGTGAGGCCCAGGCCCTTCAGGTTGCGGGCCAGGGCGGAGCGTTCCCCGCCGCGGGCCGCACCCAGGGCACCGAGCCCCGGGGCCGGGATCGAGGTGTGTGCCCCGTCGGCGTAGCTCTGGGCGTGGGCGACGACGGCGAGCACGGGCAGGCCGAGCTTCGCCGCGACATCGCCGCGGGCGATGATGACGGTTCCTCCGCCCTCGGCCTCGACGAAGCCGCCGCGACGACGGTCGTTCGCGCGGGAGTAGAAGCGCTCGTCGATTCCCTTGTCCGCCATCGCCTGCGAGCGGGCGGTGGCGTTCATGTCGCCGAAGCCGGTGAGCGATTCGACGCTGATGTCGTCGATGCCGCCGGTGACCACGACCTCCGCCTTCCCGACCCGGATCTTGTCCACGCCCTCCTCCAGGGAGACGGCCGCGGTTGCGCAGGCGGCGACGGGGTGGATCATCGCGCCGTAGCCGCCGACCCAGGACTGCATGACGTGTGCGGCGACGACGTTGGGCAGGGCCTCCTGCAGGATGTCGCTGGGGCGGTCCTCACCGATGAAACGGGAGACGAACACCTTGTGCAGGGACTCCATGCCGCCGATGCCGGTGCCCTGGGTGCAGGCGACGTCACCGGGGTGCACGGCCGTGAGCAGTTCGGCCGGGGTGAAGCCGCTGGCGAGGAACGCATCCACGGCGGTGACGAGGTTCCAGCAGGCGATCCGGTCGAGACCGTCGATCATGGAGGCGGGGATGCCCCAGTGGGCCGGGTCGAAGCCGGTGGGCATCTGGCCGCCGACGGTGCGGCTGAGGCACGCCCGGCGCGGGATCGAGGCGCGGGCGCCCTTCGCCTTGTGCACCGTCCACTCACCGTCGTCGCCCTCCCAGATCCGGGTGGTCGCCGGGTCGGCGTCGAGGTAGTCGCGGGCCTCGGATTCGCTCGCGACGGTGAATTCGATGTCGCGGTCGAGGTACACGGTCGCGAGGTCGATCGATCCCTGGTCGACGAGGGTGAAGTCGTCGACGAAGGTGCGGATTCCGGAGCGGGCGACGACCTCGTCGCGGAAACGGTCGTAGATGTCCTCCTCGGCGACCGCGGCACCGGAGTCGTCGTACCAGCCGGGTGTGGGGTCCTCCGCCCACGTGATCAGACCCATCATCCAGGCGAGTTCCATGACACCGGCCGCGGTGAGATCGACGCTGCCGTCGCGGTGGATCCCGTACTCGGCCTCGGTGCGGGTACGCCCGGAGCCCCAGGATGAGACCTCGCCGACACCGACGACGACGATGAGGTCCTCGAGGTCGGTGGTCACCTCGCCGATGTCGACGGGCTGCGGCTGTGCGCGGCGGGCCGGGGTGGGCAGGGCGCGGATCGTGGCTCCCGTGTCCCCGGACTCGTCGGTGCCGGCGGCGGCCGCGGCCAGCGCGTCACGGTCGATGCCGCGGGCGAGTTCAGGCAGGGACACCTCGGAGTCGGCGAGACCACCGGTCAGGTCGGCGTCGATCGGAGCATCCGCCGCGCGACGGCGGGCGTCCGGGGTGGCCAGTCCGAGCAGGTCGCCGGTGATCTCGTCGGGAGTGTAGACGTGGATGCCGGCCTTCTCCGCGGCGGGCACGAGCAGGTCGTTGCCGCCCATGAGGTTGGTGCCGGACACCCAGCCGATGCGGGCCTGGGCGAGGCTGATGTGCTCGGGCCAGCCGGTCTCGGAGTGCCACTTGGCGAGGATCGCGTCGAATGCGGCCTTGACCTCGCCGTAGGCCCCGTCACCGCCGAAGGTGCCGCGGTTCGGGGAGCCGGGCAGGACGACGTGGGCGCGGGTGCCGACGGAGCCGGTCGCCGCGAGTCGGGCGAGCCCGGCGATGGTGCGTTCGACGGACCAGAGCAGCAGGCGGGCCTGGTTCTCGGCGGCCCCTCCGGCGTCGGCGAGCGATCCGGAGACCCGGGGCGCGGCGAACGGGAACGCGAGGGTCGGGATGAGTGCGGGCTTGGTCACGGTGACCTTCTCCCCGACGGTGACCTTCTCCTCGGTTCCGATCCAGTCGATCAGGGAGTCGACGTCCCGGAAAGAGGACATGTTGGCCGGTACCAGCCAGAGCCGGGCGCCGGCAGTGGCGTGCGCCGCGTAGAGGCCGCGCGCGTACTCCTTGCGGGCCTGCGTGACGCGGGAGGCGGTCATGATGACCGTCGCCCCGCGCTCGAGCAGGCCGGCGACGATGGAGCCGGCGATGGAGCCGGGCGCCGCACCGGTGACCAGTGCGACCTCCCCGTCGAACTCGGGGGTGGAGTCACCGGTGGCGGCCTCGGCGATGCGGGCGAGAACCTCGCGACGGGTCTCGTCGTCGGTGCTCTCCGACCACCAGCGGGCCTGTCCGGCGACGGTCTCCCCGGTACCCGCGAAGCGGGCGATGGTGGCGGTGTCGTCGGTGGCCGCCTCGGCGCCGGTGGCGATGCGGGCGAGTTCCTCACGGGCGATCGCCCAGCGGTCGTCGAAGAGCACGGCCCGCTCCGCGTCGAATACCGGGGTGACGAGTTTCAGCCACTGGGGGCCGAGCTCCGATTCCACGGCCTCGAGCAGGGCCCCGTCCGCGGAACCACCGTCGGTCTCCTCGGGCGACGGGGTGAGCCCCAGGGTGTCGAGGATGGTGCGGGCGGTAGCCGCGAGGACACCGTCCGGTCCGGTGACGGTGTCGGCGTAGGCGTCGAGGGCCGCGGAATCGACAACTCCCCCGCCACCGCCGGTCGATCCGCCGCCGAGGGATACCTCGGTGCTGTTCGCCGCGGCGACGGCACGGACGGCGGCGTCGATGAGTGCGTCGAAGTCGGCCGTCGAGGTCGGCTGCGCGCCGGGCAGGGTCCCCAGCTCACCGCCCCGCACCGATTCCTCGGTGCGGGTGCCGAGGACGAGTTCCACCTCGACGGGGGCGACCCAGCTGGTGGGCAGACCCCAGGTTCCGGTGACGCGGTCGCCGATGTGGGCCGCCTTGGACCCCGCCTGCGCGGCGAGGGTGCGCAGGCGCGCGCCGGTCAGTTCGGACAGCACCGGTCCGAAGGGCGTGTAGCCGGGGGCGGCGGTGGTCACGCGGGACTTCAGCGTGGTGACGTCCGCCTCGGCGGCGCCGTCGATCGTGGGGACGCCGAGTTCGGCGGCCATGTCCATCAGCAGCTGGTTACGCCTCGAGGAGACCCCGTTGGTCAGTGTCTCGGTGGTGTCGGTGCCGGTGATCTGCTCGGTGCGCAGCTTGTTCTGCACCGCGAACAGGGTGATGATCGCGTCGGCAGCGGTGAAGTTCAGTTCGGGCGCGGGTCCCGCGGCCTGCCCACCTGAGGGGGCGGGATCGGCTGCGGGGGCGGCGACCTCCGCCGTTGCGGGTACGGGGTCCGGGGTGGCGGTCGCGGTCCCGGGGTCGACTGCGGCGGGTTCGTCCGCGGCCGCGTCGCCCTGGTCCTCATCCGCGGTGTCCGTGGCGGGGGCGTCCTGCTGATCGGTCAGGTACACCACCTGTTCGTCGCGCTCCAGGTTGTGGACCGTCGTGGTCGCGGTCGCGAACTGCGGCAGGTCCAGGGTGCGGGCCATGAGGTTCGCCAGCGTCGGGGAGGACGCCAGGCCGACCTCGACGACGTGCTCCACGCCCCGGTCACCGAGCAGCAGCGCCTGGGTCTCGATCCACCGGACCGGGGAGGCGAACTGCCAGGACAGCAGCTCGATGAGCAGCAGCCGGGAGAGTGCCGCCGGGTCATCGGAGGCGAGCTTGTCGAACGCGCCGTCCTCACCGAGCAGCTCCCGGAGGGGCTCTGCGGGGACGACCTCGAGGATGGACTCCGCGAAGTCGCGGGTCAGCTCGAAGGGGCGGGCGACGAGGTTCGGGATGTAGCGGTCGACCAGGGCGTCGACGTCCAGGTCGGTGGGCAGCAGGGCGTCGAGCTTCTCCGCGAAGGCGGCGACACCGGGGCGCAGCACCGAGGAGTGGAAGGGGACGTCGATGCCGGGGATCGGGATGAACGCGCGGCGTCCACCCGCGGCCTCCGCGCGCGCGGCGGCGTCAGCCTCCAGTGCCTTCAGTCCGGCGAGGGTTCCGGCCACGGCGTACTGCTGGCCCGCGACGTTGAAGTTCACGATCTCCAGGAACTCGCCCGAGGCTTCCGCGATCGAGCGGACGTACTCCACCACACCGTCGTCGTCCACGCCGAACTGGTTCGGTCGCAGCGCGCCGAGGCCGTAGTTGGAGCGGCCCCGGTCGTCGCGCGGGACGAGGGAGTGCATGGCCGAACCGCGGGAGAAGACGATGTCGATGACGCCCTCGAGCTCGAAGATCCCGGCCGTCGACGCGAGCGAGGTGTACTCGCCCAGCGAGTGCCCGGCGTACATCGAGCCGGGGACGAGCAGTCCCTCGTGCCGCAGACGCTCGGTCTGACCGTAGGCGACGACGGCGAGAGCGACCTGGGTGAACTGCGTGAGGTAGAGGACACCCTTCGGGTGCCGGTAGACGGTCTCCCCCACCTTCAGCTCGACGGGGTTGTCGTCGACGACCTGGATGATGGAGAACCCGAGTGCGGCGCGGGTGTGTTCGTCGGCCCGCTGCCAGACGGCGCGGGACGCTGCGGAGGCGGCGCGGTCCGCGCTCGCCATGCCCTGTGCCTGGATGCCCTGGCCGGGGTAGACGTAGGCGGTGGTCGGTGCCTCGAGGAGCGCCTGGCCGCGGGAGACGACGACCCCGTCGATACGGCAGGTGACCTCCACTGCCGGGTTCGGGCCGCTGCGTCCGACGCGCTCGACGGTGATCTCCACGACGTCATCGAGCTGCACCATGCCGTACATGGAGTAGGTCCAGCCGAGCAGGCGGGCCGGGCGACTGCCTGGCTCCGCTGCGGTGGCGAGGTGCTGGGCGGTGGCCGAGAGCCACATTCCGTGCACCAGCGGTGCGTCGAGGCCGACGAGGCGGGCCGCGTTGGTGGAGGTGTGGATCGGGTTGTAGTCACCCGACACCACGGCGAAGGGGGTCATGTCGCCCGGCGCGGTGACCGTCGCGCGGCGGATGAAGCTGCGCGGGGTGTCGTCGATCGTGGCGTGGACGCCACCGAACTCGGGTGCCGCCGGTGCGGGGTCGGTGGTGGTGACGCGGCCGCGGATGGCGAAGCGTTCGACCATCGTGGCGATCACGTCACCGTCGTGGCGCAGGACGAGGTCCACGGTGACGATGCGGCCCGAGGCGGACTCGTCGAAGGGGCGGGTGCGGGCCTCGACGTCGATGTGCCGGTCGGTGCCGTCGCGCAGTTCGGCGAGCGGGACCCGGAGGTCCACGCAGTGGTCGAGGTGCACGGCGTTGAGCAGGCCCTCGATGACGGGGTAGCCGTCGGAGAGTTTTCCGGAGCCGAGGGCGGTGTAGATCGCGGGCCAGCAGGGCCCGACGAGGGCGTCGGCGGTGCCGGGCGCGGTGCGCACCCCGGTGAGTACGGCGCCGGTGACCGCGGTGTGCGCGGTGAACAGGTGGGCGGGCAGGGTGAAGGAGTCGCGGACGACGCCGAACGCCGAGCCCTCATCCTCGTGGACGCGGGGCAGGTCGGTGATGTCGTCACCGGCCGCCGAGGTGGACCCGACGCCCGCTACGCCGGCGAGCAGCGCGTAGACGCTGTCGGGGAGGTGTTCCCGGGAGACGACGGGAACGGCGCCGGTGGCGCAGGCCTCCCCCAGCAGGACGGGGATGTCGACGTGCTCGATGACGAAGGGATGCTCTCCCTCGAGTCCGTCCCAGTAGGAGTCGCAGAGGATCCGGATCGTCCACGGGTCGCCGTCCGTGTCGGGTTCGAGGAGTTCGAACGCCTCGGGATCGAGGACGTGGGCGGGGTTGTCGATGAGGTGTCCGTGCCACACGATGTGCGGGGCGGCCAGCAGGAAGTCCCGTTCGGTGACGGCGGAGGCCAGTCGGGAGAACACCGCATGGACCGGGGCGTCGTTTTCCCTCAGGTCCTCGACGCAGGCGGCCTCGAAGCGGCCGAGGAGTTCAGCGACGGGTTCATCGACACGGTCGATGCCCGCGACGGAGACCGGCCCGGGGATGCAGCGGACCTTGTCGGCGTCGTAGCGGTCGTCGTGGGCCTGCCAGAGTGTGTCCAGCCCCCACCAGCGGGCGATGTCGGCGTCGATGGCCGGTACCCAGGGCATGGGCTTGTGGTGCTTGCGGTTCAGCCCGATGAACCAGGCGGCGTCCCGGGCGCCGACGATGGTGTCGGTGGCCTCCGGGTAGCGGTCCAGGAGTTTCTCGACGACGGCGGGACCGTCGGTGATGGAGTCGATGTCCGGGAACAGGGTGGGGATCTCGCCGTGATCGGCGGGTGCGAGGCGCGCCTCGATCCGGTGGACGAGGTCGAGGAAGCGGTCGGACCAGCTCGGGTCGGTCCAGGGCCAGGCGAGTTCGACGAAGCGCTGCAGCCACTGCGCGTAGGTCATCTCGGAGACCTCACCGAAGTAGGGCTTGGCGGTGGCGTCGAGGGCCGCGATGATCTCGTCGCGGCGCGCGGCGACGGCCTCGTCGGAGGAGGTGTCCAGGGAGCTGAGCAGTCGGGAGCAGCGGGCCGAGGAGTTGTCCACCTCGTACATGTCGGCGTGCAGGTGGGAGAGCCCCGAGGTGACCCCGCCGCGGGAGTTGCCGCGTCCGACCCAGCCCCCGGCGTCGTCCGGGTCGACGCCGGGTGTGTCGACGAGGAGCTGCTTGACCTGCGGTGAGGTGGTGGCCTCCTTCGTGGTCATCGCCGCGGTGCCGACGAGGACACCGTCGACGGGCATGGCGGGCATGCCGTGGCGGGTCGCCCAGGAGCCGGTGATCCACTGCGCGGCCTTGTCCGGGGTGCCGATGCCGCCGCCGACGAGGACGACGACGTTGTCGTGGGCGCGGATCTCGGCGTAGGTGGCCAGCAGCAGATCGTCGAGGTTGACCCAGGAGTGGTGTCCACCCGCGTGCCCGTCCTCGATCTGCATGATGACCGGGGTGTCCGGGTTGGCCTCCGCGATGGCGAGGCAGGCCCGGATCTGCTCCACGGTGCCGGGCTTGAAGCAGACGTAGGGGAATCCGTCGGCGTTGAGGCCGGTGATGAGCTCGGTGGCCTCCTCGATCTCGGGGATGCCCGCGGAGATGGTCACGCCGTTGAGTGAGACTCCCGTGGCGCGGGCCCGGGAGACGATGCGCTGCGCACCGAACTGGAGGTTCCACATGTAGCGGTCGAAGAACATCGAGTTGAACTGCGCGCAGCGCCCCTGATCGAGCTGCGCGACGAGTCCGTCCCGGTTCTTGGCGAAGACCTCCTCCGAGTACTGTCCGCCACCGGCCATCTCCGCCCAGAACCCGGCGTTCGCCGCGGCGGCGACGATGCCCGGATCGACGGTGGTCGGAGTCATACCCGCGAGGATCACCGGCGAATTGCCGGTGAGGGTGGTGAACTTCGTCTCCACGCTGAACGAGCCGTCGGAGAGGTGCAGCAGCTTCGGGGCGAACCGGGAGAAGTCACTGGCCTGCGGCAGGTCGGTGCCCGGGGTCGCGAGCTGGTCGCGAGCCGCGACGGTGGAGGCGTCGACGATGGCGATTCCCCGGCCCTGCAGGAGCGGGCGGGTCATCCGGTCCAGCGCCCCGCCCGGATCGATGACCAGCAGGTGCGAGCAGTTGTCGAGGCAGTCGGCGAGTTCCGTGTCCCAGTCGTGGTGGTCGACCAGGATCGACCGGGCGAGATCGGTCGCGGGGACATTCTCCAGGTCGCACCGCGAGGACAGCGCCGCGGCGCGGTCCACGGCCGGGATCATCGACGAGTGGTGGAAGGGGGCGGCGACCTCGAGGACGTCGAAGAAGGGCTCGATCAGTGAACCACCCCGCTTCTTGCCGATGATTCCCTCGTTGTGGGTCTCGGCGGCCGCCGTGAGCGCCCCCCGGACACGGGCCAGTCCCTCCGCCGTCCCGGCGAGAACGAAATGCCGGGGACTGTTGCACAGAGCGACCTCGACGTCGGATCCGACGACCTGCGCCAGTGCGGCGTCAATTCCCTCGCGGCAGAATCCGCGGACACTCAGCATGCAGGATTCGTCCGAGCTGATGCCGAGTTCACGGGCGCGTGCGGAGGTCACGGCCCCGAGGATCAGCGCGAAGGCGACGACGTCGACCAGCCGTGAACGGTCCCCGTCCGCGATGGCCTCGGCCGCGGCGACACCGAGGCTGCCCTGTGAGTGACCGGCGAACCGCCAGGAGCTCAGGCTGACCCCGGCATCCACGAGCTGATGGAGGGCGCCGATCTGGGCGAGCGTGATGCCCGCGACGGAGACCGCGGGCTCCCGGTCGAGGGGCAGCCGGTGCGGAGCCGTTCCCCCGATCAGGGAGTGCAGGCGTTCACGGGCGCCGGGAACGATGATCGAGATGTCTCGGGCGGCGGGGGCGCACCGGTGCCAGGCGGCGTCGAGAAGCTCATCCAGGAGCCGGGCGGTCGACGTGTCCGTCACACTGTCCGCCAGCGCCTCGACCCACTGGGACGCCTGCCCGGCGAACAGGATCCCCGGATGCGGTATCTGGTGCAGGGGGGTCTCACCGGCGGTGAAGCTCGTGATGTCGTTGGTGTCGGCGTGCGTGGTGGTCACTGGTGGGACTCCTCGGTAGGACGTCGACGGTGGTGCGCACGCGTCGGCCACCCGGCCCGGAATCCGGGAGTGTGGGAGCTGGTTTCCCGCCGCGTCCGCCCGCCGTCGTACTCGGATTGGCGTGTGCTGACTGCTGATCGACGGCTCCATCACGTTCCCCACGTCCGGCGGCCGACCAGGTCACCAGGGCATGCGGACAGACGACGGACCCGTCTCCCCCGGAGCGTAAGACCGTAAGGTTAGCCTGTCGAATACATTTCTGCATCAAAGCAATACGATCATGTATCGCAGCCGCTCACAGCCGTTTCAACCTCTGATGTGTTCTTTCACGCACCCGTCGCGTACCGGCGGAACAGCGTTTCAGACGGTCGCCCGAATGGTTTCCCCCACCCCGGTCAAGCACATGCGGGAGGTGACATCCCGCACTGCGCGCCCGTTCCCCCGAACTACTCCGACGTCCCCTCCGTCACGGGCCGCGACGAGGCCATCAGCAGAGTGAGAACCAGGTCCAGGATGTCGTCCAGCTCGAGCATCGTTCC
Source organism: Corynebacterium antarcticum (assembly GCF_016595285.2). NCBI lineage: Bacteria > Bacillati > Actinomycetota > Actinomycetes > Mycobacteriales > Corynebacteriaceae > Corynebacterium > Corynebacterium antarcticum. The sequence continues at coordinate 53,917 of NZ_JAENIP020000003.1, read as the reverse complement.
CCTCCGATGGTGCTCGGCCTCAATTTCGGACAGCCGGTCCCGCCACACCGACACCCCGGTGTAGCGCATCGTGATGCCGATGACGGCCTGCGCGATCGCCTCGGTGCGTTTGACCGGGACCCGGTCGACCTCCGCGAGCATCAGCTCGAGAGCCCGCCCGACACCGACCACGAATTCGCGGTTGATCTCCATGAACTGCATCGCCCACTCCGGTTCCCGGGCCGCGCGGGCGAGGAGCTCGTTGTGCAGGACGAGGAAATCCCGGTCCAGTCCCAACCGTTCCCTGGTCCGCAGCAGGGCGTCGGTCAGTTTCTCGGCCGCGACCTCGTCCGGGCATGAGGCGTGGCGCGCGCCGGGATGGAACGCCGCGACCCACTCGCGGGTCACGGCGTCGAGAAGCTCGATCACCCGCGAATACTCGTCCCGGACGACCAGGGTGAACAGTGCGTCCTTGTCCGCGAAGTTGGAGTAGAACGCACCCCGGGTGAAGCCCGCGGTCTGGCAGATCCGCTCCAGGGTGCACCCCTCGAAGCCGTGGGAGGCGATCACCTCCCGGGTCGCCGCCGCCAGCCTGGACCGGGTCTCCGGGCTACTGCGCACCACGCCTCGTCTCCTCGGATAGTTCATCGATGTCGCTACGGGGACGCCTGCGTGGAGTGTTCACCCGCACCTCGCCTCCCCTGCCCGTGGGTCACATCTGCACCATCGGGTGGTACCCGGCCGGGATCCGGTTGTTGTCGACGATCCGCTTCCCGAAGGGGAAACAGGTCACCGGGATCATCTTGAGGTTCGCCAGCGCGAGCGGGATGCCGATGATGGTCACCGCCTGGGTCACCGCCGTGGCCAGGTGACCGAGGGCCAACCAGAAACCGGCGACGACGAACCAGATGACGTTGCTGAAGGTGCTGAGTCCGCCGGAACCGGTGTCCGGGACGATGACCGAGCGGCCGAACGGCCACAGGGCGTAGTTGGCCATCCGGAAGGAGGCGACGCCCGCGGGGATGGTGACGATGAAGATGCACGCCACGACCCCGAAGATCACGTAGGCCAGAGCCAGCCACACGCCGGCGAATACGAACCAGATGATGTTCAGGAGGAGCTTCATGCCCCCATTCTATGGCGGTCGCCTGTACGGATCCTGCGTCCCACCCCTGAGAACGGCGTGGATCACCCACCTCCCCCGGTCCACGTTCCCGGTACCGGCTGGCAGTGGGGACACCACCAGATGACCCGCTCCAGCTCGCCGTCATCCCCGTCCCTGTCGACGCCACCGAGGAAACTCTGCTCGATCAGGGTCCCGCATCTGCGGCACGGGCGGTGGTTGCGCCCGAACACGTAGCTGGTTTCCCCCGCACGCTTCACCCCAGTGGTCACCCGCACCGGTTCAACGCGGTTCGCCCACATCAGCCGGCGGGTCACATCGAGAACCCGATCCACGTCCACCTCCGAGACGGGCGTCGCGGGATGGACGCCGCACAGGAAACAGATCTCCGCGCGGTACTCGTTGCCCACGCCCGCCAGATTCCTCTGGTCGAGCAGCGCGGCGCCGATGGCCCGGTCCGGGCGGGCCAGAATGCGGCGCCGCGCCTCGTCCCGCCCCCACTCAGCCCAGTCGTCGTAGAGCACATCCGGCCCGAGATACCCCATCCGCTCCCGGTACTCGGACGCGGGGAACACCCGCACGAGCCCCAGGTCGAACCCGACGACCTCTATCGGTGCACGCTCTGGACCGTCACTGAGCTGCAGAACCACACGTGCCGAGTGCCCGGGTTTCCGCCACCGGTCCCCCTCCCGGTGCACCGACCAGGTGCCCTCCATCTTCAGGTGGGTGTGCAGGATCCGGTCGCCGAAGGACATGAACAAGTGCTTGCCGAGCGGCCACACCGCGCTCACGGTCTCCCCGGTGAAGGAGACGGTGGCGTACCGGGGTACGCGTATCGACGTCGAGGTCACCTCGCGTCCGCACATGAACTGCATCCGCGCGGACAGCTGGTGGACGGAATCACCCTCGGGCACGGAGCTCCTTTCAGGATCATGGGGGTACCTGATCAACCTGTGGGTGCAGGTGATCCTCCGGCACCGGGGTGGCGACAGTGGTTGTACGTCCACCGTAGATCCTTACGCAACAGCGGCGGGATGAGGACGACTGCCACCGCACCAATCTCCACCGTGCGGCAACACGATTCTCCGGGCGGAAGCACCCTCAGATCATTGAGTACAACTCTTTCAGGTTGCACCTCTTCCCATGATGCCCGTGGTGTTGTCCCGGTTTCGCAGTCACCAGGACGCCTGCATCGCTGCCGCACGGAGCGTGCCGGTGGAGAACACTTCCCGGGGTGTCGGACGCCGGGCCACCGTCGTCTCACCCGAGTTTTCGTCCCGGCGGTGCAGGCGATGGAGGACCTGGCGGACATCCTCGGTGGCAGAACCATCGGGAGATTCACGAGCGGATCATGGTCCCCACGGGAACAGTGAAGACGGAGGACGGTCGTCGTGCTCACCGGAAGAGATGAACATGAGGTCTCTCATCCGGACTGCGCCGTCACCGCGCTGACCCGGCCATCTTCCCGGTGCGTCCGGGCCGCGGCCCCCTCACCGCCCCGGCTGCCTCGGCCTGCGGAACCCGCCGCCGGGCGGCGGATCGTCGAAGGTGAGGTCGATGTCGGAGGTGTCGGCATCGGCTGCGGCCTCGGCCAGCGAGCGCCCCGGTTGGGTGCGCGCCACCCGGGGCGTGACGGTGCCGGTGGTTCCGGCCAGCCGCAGTCCCTTCGGGGTGATCGCGGCCCCCGCCGAGCGGAAGGCCCCGACCAGCGGCGATTCGAGGGCAGGTTTCCCGCCGATCTTCTCCACGGTGAACCGGGACATCCGCCCCGCCGCGACCGCGTCCACCAGGGCGGCGACCACGAGGGCGACCATCTCCGCCTCCCCGACGGGGCAGATTCCGGTGAACAGGGTGAGGCTGCGGCCACCCCGGGTGAGGTACGCCAGCGGCAGCCCGTCGGCCAGGACCACCACGGCACCGGCACTGCGGGTCGGCCGGGCCCCCGGGCAGTCCGGCCACGGCAGCGCGGCTCCGTAGGGGTTCGCCGGATCAGCGGCCGCGAGCAGTACCACCTCCGGATCGGTGGTTCCCGAGGGCCAGCCCTCGACGTCCGGGGTGTCGGCCAGTCCCCGGAGCCGGTCGATGACGGCGGTGGTGGAGAACTGTGCGGCGCCGAGGCCGTCGATGACGTAGCCGCGCATCGCTCCACCGGTCTCCTCGAAGGAGGACAGCACCTTGTACGCGAGCGCGAACCCGCCGGTGACATCCTCGGCGACGACACTGCCCCGGGTGACCACGCCGTACCGGTCCAGCCACGCCTCACCGTGCGCGACGGAGCGGGTCGTCGGGTCGGTCGCCGGGGTCACGGCGGCGGTCCACCGTCCCACCATGTCCGGAGGGGCGGACACCGCCGTCGCGTTCGCTCGTTCGGCCTGCGCGAAGCGGGTGCGCCCCATGCGCAGGCGGTTGCGGGAGGGCCGGCGTTTCGCCCGGTGTGCCGTGGCGCCGGAGGTCGTTCCCGCGAGGCGGGCCCGCAGCGGTGCGAAGCTGTCCGGGCTGACCAGTCCCAGTTCGACGAGCTCCCGGAGGGCGTCCGCCAGATCGCGGGCCTCGACCGTGCGCGGCACGGCGATGTCCAGGTCGTCCTGCGCGAGCGTGGACACCTCCCCGAGCAGCTCGGCGAAGTGGAAGCCACCCCCGCGGTGCAGCACGGTGAGCACCGCCTCCTGCAGTCCGGTGAGCGCGGGCGGGTCGGTCTGCGGGGCGAGCTGTGCGGCGTAGTCGGCGGGCAGCAGCATGATCCACGGGTCGCGGGTCCCGGCGGAGCCGGCGCCCAGGATGAGCACCTCCCCGGTGGCGGTCAGTTCGTCGAGCAGGCGCGGGGTGTAGTCACCGACGCGGGCAGGCAGGACGAGGGTCTCCCAGGCACTCGCGGGCAGGCGGACACCGGCGAGCTGTTCGATGACCGTGTACACGCCGTCCGCGCCGCGCAGCACCGGGCGACGACCGACGCAGGCGATCTGGTGCCAGTCGGTGAGGAAACGTGCGAAGGTCGAACCACTGACGGGTTCTGCCTGGGAACGGGCGAGCGCCAGTGATCTGCCGCGGATGGTGCGCAGGACCTCGACGGCGCAGTACTCGGGCCCCTCGATACCCGCACGGTAGTGCCCCTCGATGACGGTTCCGTCGGTGACGGCCTGGCGGAGCGCGGTGTGCGCGGCGGCGGGCGCGAGTCCGAAGGTGTCCGCCAGGTCCCCGAGGGTGAACGGGCCGCGGGTTCGGGCGAAGCGGTTCACGAGCTGGGCCAGGGCGTCGGTGACTGTGGCCGGTTGCGCGGCCACGCCGGCGGGTACCGGAACACCGAGCGCGTCGCGGAGCAGCGGGGCGTCGAGGGACTGCGCCAGGTGCTCGATTCCGGCGATGCGCACGAGCATGACCCGGTCGCGGAGGTGGTCGAGGGCGAGGTCGACGACGGTGCCGGGCTCACCGAAGGTGCAGTGCTCGTGGACCCTGGTGACGGGGACGGGGCCGATGATGCGCAGCACGTCGGCGAGTTCCTCCGGGCCGCGGGCCTTCCGGCCGTCGGCGGTGCGCTGCAGCTGGGCGTGGACCTCGGTGATGACCCCGGCGTCGAGGAGTTCCCTGAGTTCCACGGTTCCGAGCAGTTTCGCCAGGAGCGCGGGGTCGAGGGCGAGTGCCGCCGCGCGTTTCTCCGCCAGCGGGGTGTCACCCTCGTACATGAACGCGCCGGTGTAGTTGAACAGCAGCGAGGAGGCGAAGGGGCTGGGTTGGTCGGTGGTGATCTCCGCGATGCGGACGCGACGCGCACCGAGATCGGCGCACAGCTGTTTCAGCGCCGGCAGGTCGTAGACGTCCTGCAGGCACTCGCGCACCGTCTCCAGGATGATGGGGAACGACGGGTATTTCCGGGCGACGTCGAGGAGCTGCGCCGAACGCTGGCGCTGCTGCCACAGCGGTGCCCGTTTGCCGGGGGTGCGGCGCGGCAGGAGCAGTGCGCGGGCCGCGCACTCCCGGAACCGGGAGGCGAACAACGCCGAGTTGCCGACCTCCCGGGTGACCAGGTCCTCGATGTCGTCGGCGTCGAAGGCGAACAGGTCGGCACCGGGTTCACCGTCCATGTCGGGCAGGCGGAGGACGATGCCGTCATCACCCGCGACCGCCTGGGCGTCCATGCCGGTGTTCTCCGCGATCCGCGCCCCGACGGCGAGCGCCCACGCCGCATTCACCCCACGCCCGTAGGGACTGTGCAGGATGATGCGCCAGTCCCCCAGCTCGTCGGTGAAGCGTTCCAGCACCAGCGTCCTCTCGTCCGGGACTATGCCGGTGGCGTCGGCCTGCTCCGCGAGATAGCGGGTGAGATTCTCGTGTGCCCAGGTGTCCAGGCCGAGCCCCGCGGCGCGCGCCGGATCGGCGGCGACCTCGCGGCGGAACGCCCCGAGCGCGGCGCCGAGTTCCGCGGGGCGGCCCGCCTGGTCCCCGTTCCAGAACGGCAGCCTGCCGGTGTGCCCGGGCGCCGGGGTGACGATGACCTGGTCGCGGGTGATCTCCTCGACCCGCCAGCTCGACGCCCCGAGGGTGAATACGTCGCCCACCCGCGTCTCGTAGACCATCTCCTCGTCGAGTTCACCGACCCTGCGGGGTGCCCCTCCGTTCTCACCGGCGGTGCCCGCGAGGAACACGCCGAACATGCCCCTGTCCGGGATCGTGCCCCCGGAGGTGACGGCCACGCGCTGGGCGCCGGGCCGGGTGGTGAGCATCCCCGTGACCCGGTCGTAGACGACGCGGGGGCGGAGCTCCGCGAAGTCGGTGGACGGGTACACGCCGGAGGCCAGGTCGATGACGGCGTCGAACACCTCGCGGGCGAGGGTGGCGTACGGGTGGGCGCGACGGACGGCCTCGTACCACTCGTCGACGTGGATGTCGCGGGCGGCGACGGTGGCGACGGTCTGCTGGGTCAGCACGTCGAGGGGGTTGCGGGGCACGGTCAGTTCCTCGATCGCCCCGGCCCGCATCCGTTCGACGGTGACCGCGCTCTGGACGAGATCGGAACGGTGCTGCGGGTAGAACGAACCCCTGGAGACCGCGCCGACGGTGTGCCCGGCGCGGCCGACGCGCTGCAGCCCGGCGGCGACCGACGGTGGTGAGGCCACCTGGATGACGAGGTCGACGGCGCCCATGTCGATGCCGAGTTCCAGGGATGAGGTGGCCACCACGCAGGTGAGCTCGCCGGACTTGAGCTGCTCCTCGATGCGGGCGCGTTCCTCCTTGCTCACCGACCCGTGGTGGGCCCGGGCGAGGATCGTGTCGGCCTTCCCGGCGACGTCGACGGATTTCATCAGCTGCGCGGGTGGTCTGCGGGTCGGTGCGGAGAGCGCATCCGGGTCGTGTTTCTCGGCGTGGATCTCGTTGAGTCTGCTGGTCAGTCGTTCCGCGGTGCGGCGTGAGTTGACGAAGACGAGGGTGGAGCGTGCCCGGGTGATCTCCTCGTAGAGCTCGGTCTCGATGAACGGCCAGATGGAACCTCCGGTGGGCAGCGCCGATTCCTGCGGTGCGCCTGTCGACGCCGCGGGTCCGCCGGCTCCGTCCGGCGGCGAGGTGGTCAGGCCGAGGGGATCGTCGATGACGGCGTCCCCGATGGTGGAGGCGTGCTCCGGGGTGGGCAGATCAGACATGTCGGGGACTGGGACGTGGACGTCGAGTTCCCACCGTTTCCCGCTGCCCGGTGCGATGATCGCGACGTCGCGGTCGGTTCCGCCGAGGAACGCTGCGACCCGCTCGAGGGGCCGGACGGTGGCCGAGAGTCCGATTCGCTGCACCGGCCTCTCGGTGAGCAGTTCCAGGCGCTCGAGAGACAGTGCGAGGTGCACACCGCGTTTCGTACCCGCGAGGGCGTGGATCTCGTCGACGATGACGGTGCGCACGCCGGTGAGCGTGCCCGCCGCCTTCGAGGTGAGCATGAGGTAGAGAGACTCGGGCGTGGTGATGAGGATGTCCGGCGGGTTGCGCTGCTGGCGGGCCCGTTCCTTCGCCGGGGTGTCCCCGGAGCGCACACCGACGGTGATGTCCGGTGCCGCGACGCCGAGGCGGTCGGCGGCACGGGCGATCCCGGTCAACGGTGCGCGGAGGTTGTTCTCCACGTCGACGCCGAGTGCCTTGAGCGGGGAGATGTAGAGGACCTTCACCCCGGAGCCCTCGATACCGGTGGATGCAGGCGTCGGGTCGGATCCCTCCGGGGCGGGCAGTCGGGTCTGCCCGGGGCGTGCGGTGAGCGAGTTCAGCGCCCAGAGGAATGCCGCGAGGGTCTTGCCGGAACCGGTGGGGGCGACGACGAGCGCGTGCCCACCGGTGGAGATCTCGGCCCACGCCTGCTCCTGTACGGCGGTGGGTCGGGCGAAGACGTCCGTGAACCAGGTCCTGACCTCCGGTCGGAAGCGGTCGAGTGTGGACGTCGGCATGTCCCCCATTCAACCAAATGTTCGCATCGACGGTTCATCCGCGTCGGACGGTCGAACGATTTCCGAACATGCCCGACCGTGTGACGGGTATGACCCCTCGGGCGCCGAGCGGACGCCCGTTCCAACAACTAGAGTGGGGACCATGACCGCGAACATTGATGATGCCATTCTCACCGCCCGCCTCGCCCAGGGAACAGGCGACATCCTGAAGGGGGTGCGTGACGTCGGACTGTTGCGGGGTCGTGGCCTCGGCGACGCCGGTGACGAGCTGGCCCAGAGCTGGATCGCCCGGGTCCTGGCGCAGCACCGCCCGGACGACGGTGTTCTGAGTGAGGAGGCCGCGGACAACCCGGCACGCCTCGGCAAGGACCGCGTCTGGATCATCGACCCCTTGGACGGCACCCGCGAGTTCGCCACCGGTCGACAGGACTGGGCGGTGCACATCGCCCTGGTCGACAACGGAAGGCCCCTGTCGGCGGCGGTCGCCCTCCCCGACCTCGGCGTCGTGTTCAGCTCCCACGACGCCCGCGCGGTGAGCGGCCCGTTCGCCCGGAAGATCATCATGTCCCACAACCGGCCCCCGAAGGTCGCCTTCCACGTCGCGGAGAAGCTCGGCTTCGAACCGATGGACATGGGTTCCGCGGGCGCGAAGGCCATGCACGTCCTGTTGGGCGACGCCGACGCCTACGTCCACGCCGGTGGGCAGTACGAGTGGGACTCCGCCGCACCGGTCGGTGTCTGCCAGGCGGCCGGCCTGCACTGCTCCCGTCTGGACGGCAGTGAGCTGACCTACAACAACAAGGACACCTACCTGCCGGATCTCCTGATCTGCCGGAAGGATCTCGCCGACGAGATCCTGGAGATCGCCGCCGGGTTCCTGAAGGAAAACGGCTCCTACACCTAGGCCGTACCGTATTCCGGAACACAGCCCCCGCAGTAAAGGCCCGGGGCTGTGTTCCGTTAGTCTGGACGCCATGAGCGTCACCGCCATCCACACCCCCTACGAGGATCTCCTCGCGCAGATCATGCGCGAGGGGACCCACAAGGACGACCGCACGGGAACGGGAACGACCAGCCTGTTCGCCCGCCAGATGCGGTTCAACCTCGCCGACTCCTTCCCGTTGATCACCACGAAGAAGGTGTATCTGAAGGGCGTCGTCGGCGAGCTGCTCTGGTTCCTGCGGGGCGAGTCGAACATCGGGTTCCTGAGGGAACACGGGATCCGGATCTGGGATGAGTGGGCCTCCCCCGAGGGTGATCTGGGTCCCGTATACGGGGTGCAGTGGCGCAGCTGGCCGACCCCGGACGGCCTGCACATCGACCAGATCTCCGAGGTCCTGGACCAGCTGCGGAACAACCCGGACTCCCGCCGGATCCTCGTCTCGGCGTGGAACGTCTCGGATCTGGAGAAGATGGCGCTGCCCCCGTGCCACCTGCTGTTCCAGTTGTACGTCGCGGACGGGCGCCTGTCCTGCCAGCTCTACCAGCGCAGCGCGGACATGTTCCTCGGAGTCCCCTTCAACATCGCCTCCTACTCACTGCTCACCCACATGTTCGCGCAGCAGGCGGGGCTCGATGTCGGTGAGTTCATCTGGACCGGCGGCGACTGCCACGTCTACGACAACCACCGGGAGCAGGTCGAACTGCAGCTGTCCCGCGAACCGCGCCCCTATCCGCAACTGCAGCTGCGCAAGGCGGACTCGATGTTCGACTACACCTTCGACGACATCTCCGTCACGGGGTACGACCCCCACCCCGCGATCCGCGGAAAGGTGGCGGTCTGAGCCATGGGCTACCGGGCGATCTGGGCGCAGTCCGTCGACGGGGTCATCGGCGACGGTAGCGACATGCCGTGGCACATTCCCGAGGACCTCGGGTACTTCCGGGAAACCACCCTCGGTTCCCCCGTCCTGATGGGGCGGCGCACCTGGGAGACGATCCCGGAACGGTTCCGTCCCCTACCCGGCCGTGACAACTACGTCCTGACCACCCGCCCGGCCGGTACGTGGTCGGAGGGCACCACGGTGATCGGTGATCCGTCCCAGGCCCCGGAGGACGCGTGGATCATGGGGGGCGGCCGGGTCTACGCCGACACCCTGCCGATGGTGGATGAGGTTCGGGTGACGCTCGTCGACGCCGAGCTGCGCGATGTTCTCGGCCCCGTCGCGGTGTTCGCGCCGGAGCTCGGGGACGCGTTCACGTGCACCGACGACACCGACTGGATCGAATCCGTGAAGGGTCGGCTGACCGGTGCGGCCGAGGCGGCCCGGCAGGAGGGGCCGCTCCGTTACCGGGTGCTTACCTACCGCCGCGACCCGGTGGAATAATCCCGACGGCCGGTGTCGTTGTACCGGACATGAGCGACAATCACATCACAGTTTTCCTGACCGACTGGTGCCCTTACTGCAACCGCCTGGTGAAGGCCCTCAACCGCACGGAGACGCCGTTCACCGCCGTCAACGTCGAAGAGGACGCGGAGGCCTCGGCATGGGTTGAGTCGGTGAACGACGGCAACCGGATCGTGCCCACCGTGAAGTACTCGGACGGAACGCACGCCACCAATCCGGCCGCATCCGAGGTGCGCCGCAAGCTGGAGGAGCTGCAGGGCTGACCCCGATGAGACCCGACGGCCCCCGGACGCGAGAATGCGTGCGGGGGCCGTTTCCCGTTCCTGCGACGGTCGACTGTTCACCGGTGTACGGCCGGTCGGGGAACCTGACACACCGGGTTCGCCCGGATTCGATCGGCGAATGGACGAACCGGACACGCCACCAGTTCGTGGCGGTCAGCCGTGTTCCGAACCGTGCCGCCGGCACGACCGGGACCGGATGCGCGGTTACGGTAAACAGCTAGTCGTCGCCGCCACGCCAGAGGTGCAGACCTCCGCCGGTCCGGCGCGGTGCGGAAAGGCTGATCAGCGCGAGGACGAGCCAGGGTACGCCGACGAACAGTGCGAGAAGGAACCACCAGCTGAATGTGACGGCGACCGCCCCGGACAGGATGAGTGCCACGGGACAGGCGAGCCCCGCAGAGGAGCGCAGTTCCGGGATGACCGTCACCCCGGCCGCGGTCATGGCGGTGAGAAGTGAGCTGACCCCGAAACCCCAGGTGAGTGCATGGATACCGGCACGGTGCGCGAGGAGAGCGAGTACCGCCCAGACGGCCGCGAGGATCCAGGTGACAACGATCCACGGACTGAACGGCACGTTCTGCTTCTTCCGCTTCGCGTTCCTGCGTTTCACGGCCACTGTGCCGTCACCTTCTCTCGTTCCCGGGGCCCGGAACGGCCATCACCGTCCGTCGGAGCCAACCTACCCGGGAACACGGGGAGCACCAACCGGCGAGTTGTGCCCGGTCATTCCCCACTGAGCTCGCGCAGGAGATAGGTGTCCATGATCCATCCGTGGTTCTCCCGGAGGGTGTACTTCAGGGCCGCGACCTCATCGCCGATGTCGTGGACATACCCGGCACGGAGGATCTGCTCCGGTGTCCCCAGATACGCGCCCCAGTACATGTAGGTGTCGGGCCCGGCGACCTCGTTCCAGGTCGTTCCGCCGTCGAGCATGACGAAGCAGTTGCGCCTGTCGGCGGCGCTCGTGGTGGGGAGCAGACGGCCCGTGGTCACGTGGATGGGCTCGCCGATCCGGTTGGCGGTGATGGCGTGTGCCGCGGTGAGCGTCTGGAGCGCGGTGATACCGGGGATGACCCTCACCGCGCACTCGAGTCCGGTGTCGCGCCGCATGCGGTCGATGATGCGCAGGGTCGAGTCATAGAGCGACGGATCCCCCCAGACGAGGAACGCTGCGGTACCGTCTGGGCCGGTCGCACCGACGATCGCATCGGAAAGCAATCTTGCGCGCTCCCCGTGCCACCGGCGGACCTCCGCCCGGTAGTCATCGGGGTCGCGGTCCCTCTCGGGATCGGTCACCGCGACGATGGGAGTCTCCGGGGAGTGGGCATCCACCACGGACCGGCGAGCCTCCAGGAGGTCGGCCTTCTGTTCGCCCTTGTCCAGGGCGATGACCACGTCCGCGGAGCGGAGCGCATCTATCGCGCCGAGCGTGAGGTGGCCGGGGTCACCCGCCCCGATGCCGATGACCAACAGTGTCCGCATCCTGGGTCCGCCCTTCCCGTCCGCCGTCGATGGAGTCCCCCGGCACCCGATACTACGGTGTGGTCCGGGTCCCCATCACGGCGTCATCTAGTCGTCGCCGTGGATGTCCTCGTGGTCCTTCGCGGACAGCCCGGAGGTGAATCCGTCGAAGTTGGCGATGAAGGACTGCCCGAGGTAGCGGGTGCACGCCTCGGAGAGGTGCTTCGCATCGTAGATATTCAGAAGGAGGATGTTGCTGAAGGTGCCGTCTTCCTCGATCTTGTCCAGGGAGAGCACGGGGCCCTTCTCTCCGGTGACGATGTTGGCGATGACCTCGACACGGTTGACGTCGGTGAACAGAGGCTTCTTGTTCGGCATGATGTACCTTCCTTTGATCCGGAACGGGCCCCTCCGGGCCCACAAGTATTACCCCTAGCCTATGTTCTTTTCGCCGCCGTTGAAGTGAGCTCGGGGGTAGTGTCCCTGATCTCACAGTTGGAGCCACCCCCGATGTCGCTCATTCGGCCGGTTTTCACCACCGCGCACCGATGGGCTAGTCTGACACCGTCCGGTCTTGCACAAGGTCGGTGTCAGGCCCTAGTAGCTCAGTGGATAGAGCACGGCTCTCCTAAAGCCGGTGTCGGAGGTTCGATTCCTCTCTGGGGCACCACGGTTGCCCCCTGTTCGATCCGGGGCCGTCACGTCCATCCGGAAACGGAGGTTCCGTCGTACCGCCGGTGATTGCCGGTCTCCCCCTTCCGCGGAACTTCCCCGGACTCCGCCTCCGCTCCCGACCGATTGAGCGTCCCGACGCCAGATGCGGGTACTCTCTCGGTCCCGGTGAGAGCCGGTGCATGATCCATCCCTGTCATTCGGCGTCGTAGGACACCTTCGACCAGCTCAATCCCGTCGAAGAAGTCATGCTAACCTCTACTACCATGCACGACTGCTCCGCCCACCGCACAGGAGCCGGGAACCCGATTTCCAGGTGTCGGGGAAATGCCGTGCGATCCTCCCGGCACTTCACCTCTTCTTTCGTCCCGGGTTGTACCCCCGCGTGCGCCCGCGGAGAGCTCCACCTGTCCGAAGTGCTCCAATGCCCCTCCGTCAGATGAAAAGAAGACCATGACCGCTCCCCACGTGAGTTTCAGACATCCGAGACTGACCGGTCTCATCACAGCAGGAATCGCCGTCGTCGCAGCTGTGGCAGCACAGGTTGCCTCACACCGACCTGTTTTCCATCACAGTCTTTTGCTCAACGTCACCGAGGGGGAGCCACTCGCGCAGTTGATCCGGGCGGAGGACCCGGCGTTCAGGTTCACGACCGGCGCCGATCACTACGACGGAGTCTATCTCTGGGCGATGGCGCGGGATCCGTTCGCCTCCGGGCAGGCCCATGAGCTGATCGATCTCGCCGCATACCGGTACGGGCACCCGTTCTACTCGTGGATGGCCTCCCTTCTCGCGTTCGGACAACCGCGTCTCCTGTCGACCGCTTTCTGGATCCTCGGCCTGGCTTCCATCGGGACAGCCGCATACCTGGTCTCCCGATTGGCGGCATCCCACGGATGCTCACCCTGGTGGGGACTGCTGGTCGCGGCCAGTCCCGGCCTACTGTTCAGCTCCACCACAGATCTGACTGAGCCTTTTCAACTCGCACTGGTCACAGGACTACTGCTGGCGTGGCGCGCCCGGGTTCACCCCACATGGATCGCGGTGTTGTGCATGGTGATCTGCCTGTCCAAGGAACAGCTTGTCCTGGTTCCCGCCGCACTCGGCATTCATCTGCTCAGCCTCATGGTCCGGGACCGGCGCCTGTACTGGCGACGGGCACTGGCACTGGCAACCGGGCCGATTGCACTGGCGGCGTGGCTACCGTTCATTCGCAGCCACTTCTCCGCCGATCAGCTCACCTACGACGACGGCAACATCGACATGCCGGTCATCGGGTGGCTGAGGATATTCGATCTCGCCGGTTCCATGCGGGTGAGCGGCGACATGAACTCATCTCAGATCGGGTCCACCGCCGTACCCGCCCTCATCGCGTTGGCGGTCCTCATGCTCGCAGCTGCCGTCATCGGCCTGATCAGACGCGACGAGCTCGGCCTGATCGTCGCCACTCAGGCGGTACTCGTCTCGTGTCTGGACTGGCGGACGCTGTTCTTCCCGCACGAGATGTACCGGATACCCGCGGTACCGGCTCTACTCGCGGCACTGCTCGTCATCATCCACCTCACCACCGGGTGCCGCGCCACGTCCACCGGTGCGGACGATCGGCGTCCCGCCGGCGCTGACGCCGGCGGACTCCGGGATGGGGATGCTGCGGACGTTGGGGTGTCAACGCGGACGGAGGATCATCGGCAACAACCCGCCAGAGCCGTGACGGAGGAGAGCTCCGCCCCCGCTCCCTGACACCCGTCGACTCCGCCACGCCCCGCGGGCGTGTCCCCTCCGGTACCTTCCTCGCGGGCCTGTGGCCCGTGGACCCCGCCCACCGGTGTCCATTGTGGCTCACCGTCGCAGGATCTTCCGCATTCCGGACCATCCCCCGCACCGTTCACAGATGGTGTCTCCGACATGTGCGGATGAATCCCCGGGGTACCACGAATGACCGCCATCAGGGCCGGAACGTGGGCATGAGCAGAGACTACGCATCACTGTTGTGTCTTGAAGTTGCTAATGTGGTGCATATGACCCGTGGGAATGGCAGGTTCTCCCGATCACCGCAGAAGGTACCGTATGACATCGCAGCGCCCCCTCATCCAACGTCGCACCCTCCTCAAGGCGGCGGCACTCGCCGCGGCCGGCGGCACCATCGCATCCTCGACCGGGACGCTCCCCCGGGCATACGCCGCCCGGCCCGTACTGGGCACGGTGCTGGACTACGCCGCCGGGGGTTCCCGACGCCCGCGCGATCGCGGCAGCGGGCCACCTGGGTGCCGTGAGGTACGTTTCCGGCAGGCGCCCGGGCACCGAGAACTGGATGCTGGGGAAACCCGTCACCGCCGCGGAAACCCTCGCGTTCCGGTCAGCGGGGCTCGCCACAGCCAGCGTCTACCAGTTCGGCCGCGCCGACACCGCGGACTGGCTCCCGGGTGCGGCAGGTGCCGCCACCCACGCCCCCCCAGGCCATCGCCCTCCACGCCGCTGCGGGCGGTCCTGCGGGACGGCCGATCTACGTCGCCATCGACGACAACCCGACCCGGGGCCAGTACGAGGGCCAGATCCGCCCCTACCTGACCGTGTTCGGGACCGCGCTCGAGGTCGCCGGACTCCGGTTGGGTGTGTACGGCAACTACAACGTCATCGAGTGGGCCCTGGCCGATGGACTCGGCGAGTTCTTCTGGCAGCACGACTGGGGCTCCGGCGGACGCCTCCATCGCCGGGCGGACCTGCACCAGCCGGCTAAGCGCAGAGCCTGGATCTCAGGTGTCGAGGTTGACGTGAACGACGTCTACTCCCGGGACTGGGGACAGTGGACGGCCGTGTTCCCGGAACCCGCGACCCCGGCTCCGGCGGAGGTGCCGGCACCCCTGCCTCCCGCTCCCGAGGGAACCCCGGCCAGCTCGATCGGTCAGCTGCCGACGCAGTTCACCGCCCTGTCCAGCTGAGCACGGAGCCTTCCGTCAGTCCCCGTCCGAATCGATCGTGATCTCGTCGTCGGAGACGGTGCGGCTCTTCGGCCTCGGCCTGGGACGGACGGCACCCGACCGTCGTGCGCCACCGTTCGTCTCACTCCGGTACTCGGCGGCTTCAGCCTCGATGTCCCCCACCACCCGCCGGCGCTCCTCGTCGTCCCCGGGACACTCCGGGGAGGGGACGTGGGAGTGCACGTTCGCGGCCAGCATCGGGAACAGGAGCACCGTGGCGGCCCCCGTGGCGACCATGACCGACGCGTGCCCCTCCCCGAGCAGTCCCCGGTCCACGGCGATCTCGGTGACCGCCACGATGATCGGCAGGCCCGTCGCCGAGTACAGCGAGAGCTCCATCTGGTCCCGGAAACCCCGGATCCCGGAGCCGGTGTCGGTGAAGCGTTCCATCAGCAGTATGGGCAGGCCCCGCGCGATGAAGATGACGACGATCCCCACCACCACCGCCCAGGGCGAGTGCAGGACCTCACGGACGTTGATCGCCATACCGGACGTGATGAAGAACACCGGGATGAGCAGACCGTAACCCATCACGTCGAGACGCGCCTCGACCGTCTTCCTCGCGCGCACTGGAACCAGCCCGCGGAGAATGATGCCCGCCGCAAAGGCCCCGAGCACCACGTCGAGTTCGAACACGGCGGCCATCGCCATCAGGGTTGTGAGGAGGACGATCACCATCCTCATCACGGTCTGACTCGTGTGGCTGGCTCCGTCACGGACCGCGTGTCCGACCCAGGGCACGAGACGGGACACGGTGCGCGGAACGAACGCCACCATCATCGCACCACCCATGAAGAGCACGAGGATGAGCAGGGTGAGCCAGGTCGTCCGCGTGGACAGCAGTAGAGCCATCGCGAAGACGGGCCCCAGTTCCCCGACGGCACCGTGGACCAGAACTCCCTGGCCGACCGGGGAGTCCGCACGTCCGGAGTTCTTTATCACCGGCAGCAGTGTGCCCATCGCGGTGGACGAGACCGCTATGGCGAGCACGATGCTCCGGAGCAGATCATCGGTACCGAGCAACAGCAGCGCCGCACCGACGGCGAGCCCCAGGCTGAGCAGCCAGGTTCCGGTGGCCCGGCGTCCCTGTCTCCCCCGCATGACATCGGGATCGATCTCCCAGCCCGCGAGCAGGAAGAGCATCCCCAGGCCGAGTTCCCGGAGCAGGGCATTCGACCCGTCCAGATGGGCCAGGTCGAGGACCTCCGGACCGATGAGGACCCCGAGCAGGAGCATGAACACCACGCCCGGGACCCGTTTTCCGGTCAGGAAGGACAGCAGCGGCGACGCGAGGGCCGCGATCGCGATCCACATCATCGAGACGATGACCCCCGGTGCGACCGCGGCGCCGGAGGCGAGCACAGTTATCGAATTCAACGTCGACCTTCAATTCGTGGAGGGGAACTACGGACGGGGCGGTACCGGGGCCCTGACGATTGCCCATGATAAGCCGGTGAAGCGGAACCGCTGCAGTGGAACCGTATCGGACAGCCCTATCCCCCGGCTTCCAGACGGCGCCCGGGAGGTGGGGGGACGGATCCGGCACGCTCACCGACGAGTCCGCCCAGCTGGGCCTCCACCAGTGCGGTGAGATCTTCCGCGGACCCGGTGACGGCCGCCGCCGCGACGAAATCCCTCCCGAAGGTCACCGAGGAGTGGAGCGAGTAGTCGTTCGACCATCCCCACTTGGTTCCCACCGCCCCGGGCAGAACCGCCGTACCGAAATCCTGCGGGTACCCGTCGGCCGCGAATTCGTCGGACTGGGTCATCGCGGTGAGGATCGGCGACATGGGGTCGGTCTCCAGCTTCTGCTGGATGAATGAGACGACATCGTATGTGGAGGTGACGCTGTATCCCCACCGTTCCTCGTCCGATCTGGTCGACAGCAGCCCGTAGTTCTTCGCGGTGACGTCGATCGCCCGCGGGTACCGGTCCCAGAGCTCGTCGGCGAGGTCATCGTCGGACGAGCGGATCATCTCGACGGCCGCCGGTTTGTCCTCGGGCAACCCGTACCGGAGCACGTAGTCCGCGATGTACAGCTTGATCAGGCTCAGCGCGGGGCGGGCGAACCTCTCTGTGGCGGTACCGGTGTGCCAGCCGTCGGAGAGCCGCGTGAACGAGACCTGTGACCCGGTCGCGTTGGCGGTGAACTCGCCGAGGTCCTCGCTCGAGAGACTCACACCCGAGGCCCGGGTGCCCACCGGCGATGCGGTGGGCACCCGCGGGGTCACACCGACGCCGGAATCCCCGTCGTCAACGACGACGGGGAGGAACGGGAGCGAGAGGATGCAGGATACTGCGACGATGACCGGGGTTACCCGCACCATCCGCCGCCAGCGGTCACTACGTCCGTCCGGGCCAGCCCGGTGCCCGGCGGAATGTTTAGCCATGTCGGACATGATACCGGCGGCCCCGTCCACCCCCAATTCTCTCGGGTTCTGGTGGACGGGGCCGCCGTCTTGTTCTACTGCTGTGATGCCTGGTGCCCACCCGCCGTCACGGGTGGAAACCGATCAGCGTGCGAAGTGGAAAACGGTACTAGTGGTCGACCGCGGCTTCCACACCGACACCGGTCAGCGAGCGGACTTCCATTTCAGCCTGGAGGTCGTCCAGGTTGTCCGGCTTGCCGAAGATGGTGCCGAGGTAGCCCGCGAGGAACGCCGCCGGGATGGAGACGAGACCCGGGTTACGGAGCGGGAACCAGGCCCAGTCGGCGTCGGGGACCATCGAGGACGGGGTACCGGACACGGCCGGGGAGAACACGATGAGAACCAGAGCCAGGATGAGGCCGGTGTACATCGAGCAGAGGGCTCCGGTGGTGTTGAACTTCTTCCAGTACAGCGAGTACAGGATCGTCGGCAGGTTTGCCGAGGCTGCGATGGCGAAGGCCAGGGCGACCAGGAAGGCGACGTTCTGACTCATCGCCAGGATACCGAGGATGATCGCGGTGACACCGATGACGACCACCGTGATCCGGGAGACCCGAACCTGTTCCGCCTCGGTGGATTCACCGTTGCGGATGATCGAGTGGTAGATGTCGTGGGCGACGGAGGCCGACGCCGTGATGGCGAGTCCGGCGACCACTGCGAGCACGGTGGCGAACGCCACTGCGGAGATCGCGGCCATGAAGAAGGAGCCACCGAGTTCGAGCGCGAGCAGCGGTGCCGCGGAGTTCTGCCCGCCGGGCGCACCGAGGATGCGGTCCGGTCCGACCATGGCTGCTGCGGCGTAGCCCAGCATCAGGGTCATGAGGTAGAAGGCGCCGATGAGCACGATGGCCCAGGTGACGGAGCGGCGGGCTTCACGTGCGGTCGGGACGGTGTAGAAGCGCATCAGCACGTGCGGGAGTCCCGCGGTACCGAGAACCAGGGTCAGACCCAGGGAGATGAAGTCGATCTTGGTGACGCTGTCCTTGCCGAACTTGAGGCCGGGTTCCAGGATCGCGTGGGCGTCGTAGCCCTTGCTGGCGAGGTAATCGGACTCGGCGTGCTTCTGGACCGCTGCGTCGAGCAGCGTCGGGAAGGAACCGACCTTGATGAAGATCAGCGCGGTCATGATGCCGACACCGCCGACCAGGAGGACGGCCTTGATCATCTGTACGTAGGTCGTTCCCTTCATTCCACCGAAGAGGACGTAGGCGATCATGATGACACCCACGACAGCGACGACGATGGCCTGCTGCGACTTGTCGTGCACGTTCAGCAGGACGGCAACCAGTGAACCGGCACCGGCCATCTGAGCGATGAGGTAGAAGAGCGACACGAACAGGGTGCCGAGTGCGGCGGCCATCCGGACGGGCTTCTGATTGAGTCGGAACGACAGGACGTCGGCCATCGTGAACTTACCGGTGTTCCGCAGCGGCTCGGCGACGAGCAGCAGCGCGACCAACCAGGCCACGAAGAAGCCGATGGAGTAGAGGAAGCCGTCGTATCCCGCGAGGGCGACGGCACCGACGATACCGAGGAAGGAGGCGGCGGACAGGTAATCGCCCGCGATGGCGAGTCCGTTCTGCTTACCGGAGAACTGGGCGCCACCGGTGTAGAAGTCGGAGGCCTCACTGGTGGACTTGCCCACCTTGATGACGACACCCATCGTGACGACGATGAAGATGATGAAGACGGCGATATTCAGGATCGGATTACCGGCCTGCGCGCCCACTTCCTGGGCGGAGTAACTGATGTTGTTATTCATGAGAGGTATTAGCCTTCCATTCTCTCACGGATCGCTGCCGCCTTGGGCTCGATCTTCTTATTGGCAAAATTGACGTAGATCCAGGTGATGGCGAAGGTGGTCACGAACTGGAGAAGTCCCATGATCACGCCCCAGTTGACGTTTCCGAACACCGGGGTTCCCATCCAGTCCTTCGCGTAGACCGCGAGGAAGACGTAGAACATGTACCAGAGGAAGAACGCGATACTCATCGGGAAGGCGAACCCGCGGAACGTCTTCTTGAGGTCGAGGAATTCAGGATCTTTCTGCATGGCCCGGAATTCTGCGGCACCGGGTTCACGGCGCCGCACCGGGGCGGATGAGTCTGCACTCATGTGAGGGTCATCTCGCTTTCTGTGGTTAATTTTGACGGAGGCACTATTCAGGTCGGGCGGATCGGCCACCGAATGGCCGTCCGCTCTCCCACTTCGCACACCACTGTCGGACGCTCGAGGGTGGTGACGGAACTGGCCCGCCGGCCATCATTGTGCAAGCGATCACAAAACAAGGTGTAGGTGTGAAGTTACCTAGCTCACGTTGCAATGTGAAAGCTAATCGCGGGAATTACTGCATTCACAGCATTCCCCCACCCCCACAGTCGGTCCTGAACTGCAACATCCCCATTCGTCAACAACCCCCCATCGCCCGCCTGTTCGGGCTGTGTGAAGATTGCGAATCCAACTGTCTTCCGGTTGAAGCACCGGGGCACCCGAAAATGAGGCCACGGGGAAGGCCTCATCCGCCGAAAGCGAAGATCCTCACGGTTCGACCGGACCGTTTCTGGCCAATCCACCATGACACCTCGATCATCGCGGCACCGATACCGCCCACGACGAGGGCCCGGAACAGCAGTGCGGGATCAGAGGCATCCAGGAAGAGCAGGCGTGCGAGCGGCGGCACCGAGAAAATGACGACGTAGGCGACCGCTCCACTGGCGATCAGCGCGATCCGCCACCACTGGTACGGTCGGGCGACCACGGCGAGCACCCAGAGCGCCATGACGAGGGTCACCGTGAGGGTGGCCGTTCCCGCCTGCCTCACCTCCATGGCCGGCGCGTGAGCCCCCGGGTTCACGAGGAGCCAGAACGCCACGGTGAACACCCCGATCAGCAATCCCGAGGGAAGGGCGAGACGGAGGACCCGGGCAACGAATCCCGGCCGGGCCCGCTCATGGTTCGGGGCGAGTGACAGGACGAACGCCGGGATCCCGATCGTGAACCAGCCGATCATCGTGACGTGGATCGGCTGGAAGGGAAAGGTCACCCCGAACAACCCGACGACCAGAGCCAGCACGATCGAGTAGATTGTCTTGGTCAGGAAGAGATTCGCGACGCGCTCGATGTTGCCGATGACCCGCCTCCCCTCCGCCACGACATGGGGAAGGGTCGCGAACCGGTTGTCCAGGAGCACCACCTGCGCGACCGATCTCGTGGCGGGGGAACCCGATCCCATGGCGACCCCGATCGACGCATCCTTCAGCGCCAGCACGTCATTGACGCCGTCGCCGGTCATCGCGACGGTGTGCCCCTGCGATCTCAGCGCCACCACCATGTCGCGTTTCTGCTCAGGGGTGACGCGACCGAACACCGTCCCCTCACTCACCTGCCGGACGAAGTCGGGATCATCGGCCACAGGAAGCTCGCGTGCGTCGACGACCTTGCCCACCAACCCGAGTGACGCGGCGACGGCGCCGACCGAGACGGCGTTGTCGCCGGAGATGACCTTCACCTCCACCCCTTCACGGGCGAAGTACCCCAGGGTCTCCGCGGCGTCCTCCCTGATCTTCTGTCTCAGCACAACCAGGGCGCACGGGGTCAGTGACGTACAGCCCGGTGCCGCGGGCGACGCCGAGACATCCCCGAGTGCCTTCGCCCGACAGAGCATCAGCACGCGGAGACCACGGTCCATGTAGGGTTCCACGGCGGTGAGAACATCGTCCCCGTCCGCGACGAGGACATCGGGCGCGCCGAGGACCCAGTCCCCCGTCCGCACGGTGGACACACCGGACCATTTCCGGGCGGAATCGAAGGGGATCGTCGAGGTCACACCGTCGGGTTCGATATCGTTGACCTCCTCCGCGATCGCCTGCATGGTGTCGTTCCGGTGATCGTCCGCGGCTGCGATCGTGGCGAGTACCCGGCGCGCCAGTTCGGCGTCCGAGTGGCCACCCACGGGGACTATCCCGTCGAGCTCCATCCGGTTCTCGGTCAGGGTGCCGGTTTTGTCGGCGCAGACGAGATCGACGCGGGCGAGGCCCTCGATCGCGGGCAGCTCGTTTATCAGCGCCTTGCGTTTACCCAGCCGGACGACCCCGACCGCGAAGGCGATGGAGGTCATCAGCACGAGTCCCTCGGGGACCATCGGGACGAGGGCCGCGACCATGGACAGAACGGCTTCCCTCCAGGGCGCCCCCGTCCGCCCGAGCTGGGTCCACACGGTGAGGACGCCCGTGGGAATGAGCAGCCAGGTGATGATCCGGAGAATCCGGTTGATGCCGTCCATCAGCTGCGAATCCGTCAACGTGAACCGGCCAGCTTCCGCGATGAGCTTCGCCTGGTAGGAGTCCTCCCCGATGGCGGTCGCCTGGTACGTCCCCGACCCCGCGGTGACATACGATCCCGAACGGATCTCGTCCCCGCTCTGTTTGACCACCGCGTCGGATTCCCCGGTGAGCATGGATTCATCGACCTCGAGGGCGTCAGCGGAACGCACGTAGCCGTCGACGACGATCTGGTCCCCCGGGCCGACGTCGATGAGATCATCGAGGACTATCTCATCACGGACGATCTCGGTGGTCACCCCGTCCCGGACCACCCGGGGCATGGATTCACCGAGGATGGTGAGTTTGTCCAGGGTGCGTTTGGCGCGAAGCTCCTGGATGATGCCGATCGCCGAGTTCGCCACGATGAGCAGACCGAAGGCCGCGTTGATGATCGATCCGGTGATCAGGACGATGACCAGCAGCACACCGAGGATCGCGTTGATCCGGGTGAATACGTTGCTCCGGACGATGTCCGGGACACTGCGTCCGGTACGCCGTACCGAGTGATTGACCTTCCCCGACTCCATCCGTTCCCGGACGGTCCCGGAATCGAGCCCCTCCGGGCCGGTTGTGTAGCCGGTCGTGGCGACAGCGGTGGCTGCTGGATCCATGTTCATGGCGCCAACTCTAATCCGCGGGAACCCGGCTGACAGCATTCACCGTCGGATGTCCGAAAGTCGGCTGTTCAGCCCGCCGGGCCGTCGTACGCAGGTACTTCAGGGACCGGCCTCCGGTGTCCGCCGTGACAGATCAACGGCCGGTGAACTCTGCCGGCCGCTTCTCCGACCTGGCTTTCCGCGCCTCAGCCGCGTCCGCACTCGCCCAGCAGATGTCGTGGAGTTCGCGGGCCGCGGCTCCGGTTCCCGCGGCCGCGTTCCCGGTGTCGTTGAGCGCGAGTTTGAGCTGCCGCACCGACAGTGGCGCGAGCATAGCGACCCGACCCGCCAGTTCCGCCGCATCCCGGGAGCCGCCGGAGGCGTTGGCGAATCCGCATGCCGCGGCCTCGGTGGCGGACATCCGCAGACCACCGAGCATCAGCCCCCGGGCCCGGGACCCGCCGATGAGGTCGACGCACCGTCCGACGGTCCAGTCGTCCAGGGCGATCCCCAGTGCCGCGGGCGGGAGACCGAACCAGGCGTCCGGCCCGACGACACGCAGATCACTCGCCAACGCCAGCTGCAGGCCGGCGCCGATGCACGGCCCCTGGATGTCTGCGATCACCGGCAGCGGGCACTCCACCAGGGTCCGGAGGAGTTCCCCCAGGGTGTCGAGAAACTCGGGCGAGTGCGCCTGATTGAGGTCCGCTCCGGCGCAGAAGGCCGGTCGGGAACCCCGGAGCAGCAGCACCCGGGGCCCGACCCCGTGCCCCGGGTGGGTTCCTTCCTCACCCGCGGCGCGGATGGCTCCGGTCAACGTGGCACAGAGGCCGGTGTCGAGGGCGTTGCGGACCCGGGGTCGATCCAGGGTGAGAACCCTGGTTCTGCCCTCGTCGTGGACGTGGAGCTGATCCGTCCCCGGATTCTGTACCGGGCTCATTCTTCGGGGAACGTCAGCGGGTCCGGTCCGATCCGACCGGCGATGGTGGAGTCATCCAGGGAGGTGATGCACTCCATGTCGCGGTCGCCGAGGTGGAAATCGAAGATGTCGAAGTTCTCGCTGATCCGCTTCGGGTGCGCCGACTTCGGGATGATGATGTTGCCCAGCTGGAGGTGCCACCGGAGCATCACCTGCGCCGGGGTCCGGTCATGCTCTTCGGCGATCCGACGGATCACCGGATCATCGAGCCCCCTGCCGCGACCGATCGGGGACCATGCCTCAGTGGCGATCCCCCGCTCGCGGTTGACCGCGCGGAGTTCCGCCTGGGAGAAACCCGGGTGCAGTTCGATCTGGTTGAGGACGGGGGTGATCCCGGTTCCGGAGATCACCTCATCCAGGGTCTCGGCGTAGAAGTTCGAGACACCGATCGACCGGATACTGCCGAACCCCTGGAGCTTCGCCATCGATCTGAAGGTCTCCACGGCGAGTCCCTTCCGCGGGCAGGGCCAGTGGATGAGATAGCAGTCCACGTAGTCGAGCCCGAGCCTGGACAGTGATTCCTGGAAGGCACGGGCCGATTCCTCTGCACCCTGGCGGTCGTTCCACAGTTTCGTGGTGACGAACAGCTCCTCGCGGGTGACGTCACCTGCCGCGATGGCGTCCCGGATGGCGTTGCCCACCTGCTCCTCGTTGCCGTAGATGGCGGCGGTGTCGATGTGCCGGTACCCGACCTCGATGGCGTGCCGGACCGCGGTGACGCACTCATCGTCCTTCAGCTTGTAGACACCGAATCCGAGCTGCGGTATCTCGTTGCCGTCGTTCAGGGTCACGGTCGTGGGGAAGGTCTTCTCAGTCATGGGCCCCATTGAACACCCATGTCCGGGGACGCGCACGGGGCCTTAAGGTCACAGGAGCGTCGGATTCGCACGACCCCATACAACGGCACAGAGCGATATCTTGACATATCGTTGTGTTTATACAACACTTCATTCCATGTCCCCATCGAAAAAGCCGACGCGGCCAATCTACAACCGCGTCAAAGTTCTGCGCACGGAGCGCGGGATGTCACGTGCTGATCTCGCGGCGGTCATCGAGGTCAATCCACAGACCGTCGGAGCGCTCGAGCGTGGAGACCACTACCCCAGCCTCGACCTGGCGATGCGCATCGCCGAGACCTTCCGGTTACCGGTCGAGGCGGTGTTCTCCCGGGATGAGTTCAGCCCCATGTCCCACGACCTCTACCCCTCACCGGTTGCAAGGTGAACGCACGGAAAGGAACACGACGATGACAGCTCCCCGGACAATCGCACCGACCGTTCCCCTGCGCGGGCGGCGTCTTCTCGCCGGATCATTCACGGCGGCTACCGCCGTCGCGGCACTGATCGGGATCGGAATCGGCACGGGCGCGGTGCCCGTGTACCCGTTCGCCGCCACCTGCGTCCTACTCGCCGTACTGTCCAACCGACTCGGCACGGTGACCGGGATGAACGACCGGTCCCGCGAACTGGACGAATACGAGCACGCACAGAGGTCACGCCGTCGCGAGCAGGCCCTGTGGATACTGTCGGCCTGCGCCGGCGTCTGTGCGCTGGTCATCGGGGTCTCCGCGGAATCCGGTTCGGTGGATCTGATCCGTGCCACCACCGCGTTCCTCCTCCTTGCGGTCCTTTTCGCCCTGACCTGGCCGAACCTCGTGACCGCGTGGACCACACCCGACGGGGAGGACATGTGACCGGCCGCGGGATCTCCCCGATGACCCGCTACCGCAGGCACCGCCTGGACAGTTTCGAACGTCGGCGGGACGTCCTGGATTCCCGGTTCCACCGCTGGCGGAACCGTCGCCACCGGCGGGCCCTGGTTCTCCTGTTCTCCGGGGTCTACCTCACCGGGGTGGCACTCAGTGTCGTGGCGGTACTCCGCGAACAGGCGGCACTGCTCGCGGTCGCGGCGGTGCTGTCCCTGGTGGCCTGTGTCCTCTGGTTCACGATCCGCACCCTGATCCGACTGGAGGACATGGCCCCTCCGGAGTTCCTCGACGAATACGAACTGGCGCGGCAGCTCCGGCTGCGCGCCGCGACCACCCACTTCTACTACGCGATCGGGCTGGTCTACGCCGGAATCATCACC
Source organism: Corynebacterium antarcticum (assembly GCF_016595285.2). Classification (NCBI taxonomy): domain Bacteria; kingdom Bacillati; phylum Actinomycetota; class Actinomycetes; order Mycobacteriales; family Corynebacteriaceae; genus Corynebacterium; species Corynebacterium antarcticum. The sequence continues at coordinate 28,242 of NZ_JAENIP020000003.1, read as the reverse complement.
TTCGGATCGGTCCGGGCGCTGGACAGAGGGTGGGCGATGCGAGATCTGTACGACCTCACGTACACGACCGGCATGACGATGTTCCTCATCATCGGTCTGATCGGCGCCATCCCCGGACTCGTGCTCGCCTGGACCCTTCCCGACCCGACCGATCCCGATCTGCTGTTCCCCGACGCGGACTGAAACCAGAAGGAAGACAAACCCCATGACACACTCACCATCCCCGCTCGTCATCGACGGGATATCCAAGAGATACGGCGACCTCACCGCCCTCGACGGCATGACCTTCACCGTGCACCCCGGCGAGATCTACGGCTTCGTCGGCTCCAACGGGGCCGGCAAGTCAACCACCATGCGCATCGCGCTCGGGGTCATCGCAGCCGACTCCGGCGAGGTCCGACTCGGTGACGAACCACTCACCGAATCCTCCCGTCGACGCATCGGCTACATGCCCGAGGAGCGGGGCCTCTACCCGAAGGAGAAGATCGGCGCACAGCTGACCTACCTCGCCCGCCTGCACGGAGTCGACAGATCCTCGGCGGAGTCCCGCACCACCGCGCTCCTCGAAAAGCTCGGGCTCAGCGACCGTGCGGGCGACCAGCTGGAGTCGCTGTCCCTCGGCAACCAGCAGCGAGTGCAGCTGGCCGCCGCCCTCGTCCACGACCCGGATGTCCTCGTCCTGGATGAACCGTTCTCGGGACTCGATCCCGTGGCGGTGAACGTGATGAGCGACATCCTCGTCGAGCGGGCGGAGGCGGGGGTCCCGGTCCTGTTCTCCTCCCACCAGCTCGACCTCGTCCAACGTCTCTGCCACCGCGTCGGGATCATCGCCTCAGGCCGGATGCGCGCGGAAGGCACCGTCGACGAGCTCCGGGACACCGGTGAGGACACCTACGAGGTGCATGTCGACGCCCCGGGTGACTGGTGGCGGTCGGTGCCCGGCATCCGCCGGGCCGGGGGAAACGACACCGCGACACTACTCACCCTCGACCCCGGATCCCCGGCCACCGACCAGGACATCCTGCGCGCCGCGATGGCCGCCGGTCCCGTCCACCATTTCACCCGACGCCGCCCCGACTTGTCCGATCTGTTCCAGGAAGTAGTGAAACCATGAGCCGTCCGACCGACACCTATTCTTCGACTGCCGCGATCCGGCTGATCGCCGCCCGTGAGGCACGCGCCGTACTCACCCGGAAATCCGTCTGGGTGACCCTCGCCATCATGCTCGTCGCTGTCCTCGGAGGTCTCGGCTGGGGCGCCTGGCAGGGATCGAAGGAGAACGCACCACAGGTCATCGGCTACGTCGGTGCGGAACCCGCCGCACTCGCCGCCGTAACCGACGACAACGGCGACGGGCCCGCGATGGAATCCGCCGGGTACCCGGACCGGGACACCGCACTCGCGGCACTCTCCGACGGAGACATTGACGCCATCTACCGGCCCGCGGAATCGGGTACGGGATGGGAGCTGGTCTCCGAGTCCTCCGTCGACACGGACTCACTCACCGCTCTCCGGGCGGCACAGGCCGCGATCGCACGGGACGGGTTGCTCACCGAGTTCGGGATCAGTGGCGAACAGGTCGCCGAGATCACCGCCGCCGGTACCGTGACCACCGTCCGCGTCGACGGTGGTTCAGACGGCGGGGCCTTCGGTGACCCGCGCACGGCGGGCACGGTCATGGTCACCCTGATCGGTCTCGGCGTGCTGGTGATGTCGGTGATGATGTTCGCCATCACCATCGGCTCCGCGGTCATCGAGGAGAAGTCCTCCCGGGTCGTGGAGCTCATGGTCGCCACGGTCCGTCCCCTGGACCTGCTGTGGGGCAAGATCATCGGCGTCGGCGGCGTGGGGTTGGCGTTCGTCGCCACGCTGTTCGCAGTCACGGCTGCGGGGATCGGCTTCACCGGGATCGGCGAACGCTTCGACGTCGAGATCGACCTCACCGTTCTCCCCGTTCTGCTGCTGTTCTACGTCCTCGGATACCTCTTCTTCTCGGTGCTCTACGCGGCGGCCGGTTCGCTGGTGTCCCGGATGGAGGATTTCCAGGGCGTGCAGACACCGGTGATCCTGCTGCTGATGGCCGTGATGTACGTTCCCTTCTTCGGTCTGACACAGGTCGACTCGACGTTCATGCGGGTGGTCGCCTGGGTGCCGCCGTTCTCCTCGTCGACGATTCCTCTGCAGTACGCGGTGGGCAACGTCGGTGTCGGAGGGGTCCTGGGCGCGGCCCTCATCCTCACCCTCGCGACCGTCGCCACGAGCTGGCTGGCCGCCCGGATCTACCGCTCGTCGATCCTGCACACCGGTTCGCCCGTCGGGTGGTTGAAGGCACTGCGTGGGGTACGGCGGGGCTGACTCGGACCAGCCCCGGGCGGCCGCTCCGGCGGCTACAGTGTCAGCCATGACGAACACCACCTCCCACGACCTCATCGATCAGGTTCTCGACCCCGGGTCCTTCATCTCCTGGGACACCGCACCCGTGTACGGCGATATCAGCGACGACTACCGGGCGACCCTCGACCGGGCCCGGGAGAAGTCGGGGGTGGACGAGGCGGTGATCACCGGCGAGGGAACCGTCAACGGTGCGCGGGTGGCGTTCGTCCTGAGTGAGTTCGGGTTCCTCGGTGGTTCCATCGGAGCGGCGACCGCCCGCCGGATCATCGACGGAATCCACCGGGCGACGGACGGCGGGCTCCCGCTGCTGATCTCGCCCGCGTCCGGCGGAACACGGATGCAGGAGGGCACCCCGGCGTTCGCACTGATGGTCTCCATCACGACCGCGGTCTACCGGCACAAGGACGCCCATCTGCCGTTCCTGGTCTACCTCCGGAACCCGACGACCGGTGGGGTGATGGCGTCCTGGGGCTCCGCCGGGCACTTCACCTTCGCTGAACCCGGCGCCCTACTGGGATTCCTCGGCCCGCGGGTCGTCGAACTCACCACGGGCACCCCGATCCCGGAGGGCGTGCAACGTGCGGAGAATCTCGCGACCCGCGGCGTCATCGACGGCGTCGTCTCACCGGGCCAGCTGAGGGAGGCCGTGGTGAAGATCGTCGATGTCCTGCGCCCCCAGACCACGGCCGCGCACTCGCTCGACGCCGCGGCGATCACCTCCCCGGAGGAGCCCCGGATCGACGTGTGGGACGCGATCACCGCCACCCGCCGCACCGACAGACCGGGGCTTCGGAATCTCGTCGGGCGGCTCTCCGAACACCTCATCCAGTTGTCCGGGACCGGCGACGGCCGCGTCTCCCCCGCCGTCATCGTCGCCCTCACCCGGATCAAGGGACAGCCCTGCGTGCTCATCGGCCAGGACCGGCACGCCCAGCCGCCACACGCGGACACGGAGCTCGGACCGGCTGCGCTCCGCTTCGCGCGCCGCGGTGTGGCACTGGCGCACGGTCTCGGACTGCCACTGGTCAGTGTCATCGACACACCGGGAGCGGAGTTGTCCGCCGCGGCGGAGGAGGCCGGCATGGCGGGATCCATCGCCCGGACCCTCGGGGAGCTCGTCGACGTCGACGTCCCGACGGTCTCCGTGATCCTCGGACAGGGGTGCGGCGGCGGGGCGCTGGCGATGCTGCCCGCCGACACCGTCCTCGCGGCGGAACACGCCTGGCTCTCCCCCCTTCCGCCCGAGGGCGCCTCGGCCATCATCCACCGGGACACGGACCACGCCCCGGAGATGATGCGTGAGCAGCGGGTCTCGGCGTTCGCGCTGCGGGAGGCGGGCATCGTGGACACACTCATCCCGGAGCACCCCGACGCGGCGGACGAACCGGACGAGTTCACCACCCGGGTTCTCTGCTCCGTCGCCACCGCCCTCCGGGATCTGGCGTCCGATCCGACGAAGGTCGGCCGCGAGCACAGGTTCCGACACTACGAGCGGTGGGCCGTCGAGCAGGGGTGATCCGGAGCACACGGAAAAACCGCCGCCCGGCATGTTCGTCCGAGAGACGGTTTTCTCAGGGTGCACGGCGAGAGCCGTGACTTCCGTCAGCCGACGCTGATCAGGTCGATCACGAAGACCAGGGTGCGACCGGAGAGGGGATGCCCACCGCCGGCGGGACCGTAGGCGGCCTCCGGCGGAATGGTCAGCTGGCGACGACCACCGACCTTCATGCCCGGGATCCCCTCCTGCCATCCGGCGATGAGGCGGTGAAGGGGGAACTCTATGGTCTGTCCACGGTCCCACGAGGAGTCGAACTCCTCGCCCGTCTCGAAGTCGACGCCGACGTAGTGCACCTCCACCAGTCCGTTCGACTGCGCTTCGGGACCGTCGCCTTCGATGAGGTCGACGATGACGATGTCCTCCGGGGCGGGGCCAGTCTGTGCTTCGATCGTGGGCTTGTCCATGAACGCTCCTTTGGGCTTTAGACGTGATGGGCGGGGTCACGGCGGAACCCGAACCATCAAATTCGGGGGTCGGTGACGCCGGAAGTCACCTTACGTGGGATTTCTCGCCCTGAAGAAATCCGGGGGCCGCCGGACACGGAGGAACCCGCGGAGAACCGCGGGTTCCTCCACCGGTACCGGTGGTGTGTTTAACGCTCCGGACGCGGCACGAATTCGCGCAGCGTCTCGCCGGTGTAGATCTGGCGCGGGCGGTAGATCTTCGAACCGGGGTTCTCGATGAGCTCGCGGTACTGGGCGATCCAGCCCGGCAGGCGGCCCATGGCGAACAGCACGGTGAAGAAGTCCGTCGGGAATCCCATCGCACGGTAGATGAGGCCCGTGTAGAAGTCGACGTTCGGGTACAGCTTGCGGGAGATGAAGTAGTCGTCCGCGAGGGCGATCTCCTCCAGGTTCAGGGCGAGATCAAGCAGCTCGTCGCCGCCCATCTTCTCCAGCACCTCGTGCGCGGTGGACTTGATGATCGCGGCACGCGGGTCGTAGTTCTTGTAGACACGGTGACCGAAGCCCATGAGGCGGACACCGGCCTCCTTGTTCTTGACGCGGGTCATGAAGTCGGTCGCGTCACCGCCGTTGGCCTTGATCTCGTCGAGCATCTCGAGCACAGCCTGGTTCGCGCCACCGTGGAGCGGACCGGACAGTGCGTTGATTCCCGCGGCGATGGACACGAACATGTTCGCCTGGGCGGAGGCGACCATACGCACCGTCGAGGTGGAACAGTTCTGCTCGTGATCGGCGTGCAGGATGAGCAGCTGGTCGAGGGCCTTGGACATGACCGGGTCGACCTCGTAGTCCTCGGTCGGGAAACCGAACATCATCCGCAGGAAGTTCTCGCGGGTGTTGAGCTTGTTGTCCGGGTACATCCACGGCTCGCCGTGGCGGGCACGGTGCGCCATCGCAGCCAGCATCGGGACCTTGGCCATCAGACGGACCGTGGCCTTGTCCCGATGCTCCGGGTCCAGCGGATCCAGGGAGTCCTGGTAGTAGGTCGAGAGAATGTTGAGGGAGGAAGCCAGGACGGACATCGGATGTGCGTCGCGGGGGAACACCCGGAACTGGCTCTTGAAATCCTCGTCGATGAGGGTGTGGTGACGAACCTCGTCGTTGAACTTGGTGAGCTGCTCCTGCGTGGGAAGTTCACCGTGGATCAGCAGGTAGGAGACCTCGTTGAAGGTCGCCTTCTCCGCGAGGTCCTCGATGGCGTAACCACGGTAGCGCAGAATGCCCTTGTCACCGTCAATGAAGGTGATAGCGGACTCCGTGGAGCCGGTGCTGACATAGCCCGGGTCGTAGGTGACGAGTCCGGTCTCAGCGAGCATCTTGCCCAGGACGATGCCGTCCTGACCTTCGGAAGCCCGCTTGATGTCCATCTCGAACTCACCACCGGGGTAGTGAAGTACGGCCTTGTCCTTGTTGTCAGTTGCCACAATGTACCTTTCAAGCTTTGTCAAATGTCGCCCTCCCGGATCTGGGACGGCCATTGCACCGCAGTGCACCGCAGCGTGTTCCGCCGCGTCGGACTTCCACGCTCTCCGGAAAGTGTTGCCCGGACCACAGTCCGGATAATCACCTCCACGCTATACGGTTTGCCACGCACAGGCATCAACTCCGGTTGCACCCGCTGCATCACGCCCGTTCCACGACGGTCACGGACACGGACACCCGCAACCACCACTTCAGTCGATTCGCCGCCCGGCAGCACCGGGTGCCCTGAGCACGTGACACTCGCTGTGAAGTTGTCTGTGTTCCCCGAGTTCAGGGGATCTTCGGAGCCCCGGAGCAGGGAATGTACGGCGCCGGCCCGAAAGCTCCGGCAGGTCATGATTTCACGGTCCCACACGGAATACCCAATGGAGTGGGGTGTGGCACAGTTTATCAAACGATGTGACCGCAAAGACACGCCAAGTCCACCGCAGACAACCCCGCTACACCCGCTCCGGGGGAGATAGATACCCCCGATCACCCCCGCAGACCGCACCATCCCCGAGTCATCGACACGCGCCCCGGGCCGCATCCCGGCGACCGGCGGACCGCGCGGACGACGGCGCGCACGGACCGGCACGCACCCGTACTCGCCGACCTCCCGGTGCACATCCCGTTACCCCGGATCGCGCCCCCGGTTCACGTCCGGGGACTAGAGTTACCCGGGTACGGTTGCTGTGTCTGAAACAGTCACAGACAGCCTCAGGTGATCACCGAAGATCACGGCCCCAGTACCCGACGAGGAAGAACCCCCATACCACCATGACCGATCAGTTCCCGACCCTCCCCGCGAATCTGTTGCCCTCCGACGGCCGCTTCGGCTGCGGCCCGTCAAAGGTCCGACCCGCGCAGCTCCAGGCCATCGTCGACGGCGCCACCGGGATTGTGGGCACCTCCCACCGCCAGGCTGCCGTCCGCGATGTCGTGGGATCCCTCCGTGAGGGCCTGACCGAACTGTTCAGCCTGCCCGAGGGCTACGAGATCGTGCTGTCTCTCGGTGGTGCCACCGCGTTCTGGGATGCGGCCACCTTCGGCCTGATCCGCGAGCGTTCCGGCCACCTGACCTTCGGGGAGTTCTCGGGGAAGTTCGCGACCGCGGCCAAGAAGGCGCCGTGGCTCGCCGAACCCGAGATCCTCGCGGCTGAGCCCGGCGACGCCCCCACCCCGCGTGCGTTCGAGGGCTGCGATGTCATCGCCTGGGCACACAACGAGACGTCGACCGGCGCCATGGTCCCCGTCACCCGCCCCGAGGGATCCGGGGACTCCCTGGTCGTCATCGACGCGACCTCCGGCGCAGGCGGCCTCCCGGTGGCGATGGATCAGGCCGACGCCTACTACTTCTCCCCGCAGAAGTGCTTCGCCTCCGACGGTGGACTCTGGTTCGCCGCCATGAGTCCCGCCACGATCGAGCGGATCGCCGAGATCAACGCCTCCGACCGGTTCATCCCCGCCTTCCTCAACCTGCAGACGGCCGTGGACAACTCCCGGAAGAACCAGACCTACAACACCCCGGCCGTCGGCACACTGCTGATGATGGACAACCAGGTCCAGTGGATGAACGCCAACGGCGGCCTCGAGGGCATGGTCCGGCGCACCACCGCCAACTCCCGCGCGCTCTATTCCTGGGCCGACGCCCGGACCGAGACCACGTGTTTCGTCACCGATCCCGCAAACCGGTCCCTGGTCGTCGGCACCATCGACTTCGACGACTCCATTGACGCTGCGCGCATCGCGAAGATCCTGCGCGCGAACGGCATCGTGGACGTCGAGCCCTACCGCAAGCTCGGCCGGAACCAGCTGCGGGTCGGCATGTTCCCCGCGATCGACACGGAGGACATCGAGAAGCTCACCGCAGCCATCGATTACGTCCTCGACGAGGGTCTCGCCGGCGCGTAGCCGGACCGCTCCACTCACTCGGGGAAGCACACCACCAACACACCACCGCGACCGGCTCTTCCGACCGGTTCCGCGGTGGTGTGTGCGTTAGAGTGGGATGAGAGCCGGGGTTTTTCCGGCACGTCCGGTTCCACCAGAGCACACAGGGAGATCGCATGCGGGAGCTCAACGTCATACCCGAGGAATCAACACCCGGGTCGCTGGTTCTCCGCCCCGTCGACCACGACCCGGACGCCGGCGACGGTGAGCAGTTCTTCCTCGCCGTCGACGACGCCCTCCGCGCGGTGATCACCGGATCCGGGGACGACACGGCCACTGAAGGGGACGGCCGTGTCAGCCGGGACACCGGGTCCCCCGCCACCCCTGCGGGGGACGCGCCGCAGGCCCCCCGCACCACCCGCGAACCCGATCCCCGGCTGTCCGCACCACTGACCATGAGTCCCCGGGACATCCAGGCCCGGATCAGAGGCGGAGCGAACATCACCGAGCTGGCGGCCGAGTGCGGGGTGCCGGAGAGCCGCATCGAGCCGTTCGCGCACCCGGTACTCCTCGAACGCGGCCGCATCGCCGACATGGCGAAGCAGGCACATCCCGTCCGCGACGACGGTCCCGCTCCCCTGACCCTGTGGGAGGTCCTGGCCACCGCCCTCGCGGCCCGGGGCGACGACCTGGGCGACAGCGAATGGGACGCCTACCGGGAAGCCGGCGGCCAGTGGGTCATCCTGGTCACCTGGCTCGAGGGGCAGACCCGGACCACCGCGGAGTGGTCGTACCACCGCCAGGGGATCAGCAACGCGACGGCGGTGGCGCGGAATTCGGTCGCCGCAGCCCTTCTCGACCCGAACTTCGGACGGCCCACGCGCCCACTGAACCCGGTCCGGGAATCCGACGACGGCGGTGATCAGGGGCATTCCTCCGGAGCCCCCGCCACCGGATTCACCGATCGGAGGGACGACGGTCGGGGCACCGTCGGCCCCGGTACCCCGCAGCCGGACGGAGAGAACGACGAATTCCTCCGCCATCCGGACGAGGATCCGCAGCGACGTCCCCGCCGCAGGGCGATTACCCCGCACTGGGAGGATGTCCTGCTGGGTGTACGGACCAACACGAAACGACCGAGGAACTGAACGCACGGTGAGCACCTCCTCCCCCAGCTACACCGTTGTCACGATCTGGTTCGTCACCACGACGGACCCGGCGGCCGTCATCGCCGGCGAACCCCGCTCCGACCGGGGATTCGGCCGGAAGTACCTGGCTCAACTCAATCCGGCGTGGCCGATAACGCCGATCGGGCAGTTCGCGTTGAACCGCAGCGCCCCCGCCTCCACCGGCGAGTACTACATCGCCGGGTATCCGGGAATCACCCTGGTACAGACGGTCATCGAGGACCTCCGCCGATTGTCCGGACTGGACCCCCGTCTGCTCACCTCGCTGCCCGCGAACGACGTCTACGTCTTCGCGACGGACGCCGCGACGGGTTTCGGCGGCATCGCCCACTTCCGTGACAGGGAGGTCGTGCGTTCACTGTGCGCCCGGCGGGACCGGCTGTACGAGGACATCGGCCTGCCGGACCCGTTCGAACTGCCCTTCTGGGCGGGTGATCACGATGACGGCAACGGTTCCGGGATCGATCTGCCCTTCCATCCCGTGGACCTGGTCCCCGCCGCCCAGCGGGCGTGGCTGGGATTCGACCTCGCGGCCGACGGCCCCGACGTCCACGTGACGGCCTTCGCCGTCGACGGTCGCCCGGAGCCCCGTTTCCTCGACGGGCCGGACCGCCGCATTGAACCGGACCTCGACAGCGTCGTGGGTCGTGCCTCAGCGAAGCTCGGCATCTCCGTGCGTGATCCCGGATACGACGACTACGAGACCCACGACAGCGGGGACGGGGACGGCGACGAGTTCCGTCGGCTGGCGGAGGCCGGTGCCGCGGCCGCCCGCCGGATCGGACGGAGCGTCGCGCGCCGCGGCCGGCGTCTGGGTGCGACCATCGGGCAGAAACTACGGCACACCGACCATCCCTGACGCCCCGGCACGGCATAACCGGCCCGCGCCACCGGAGTGGCCCGGGCCGGTTGTGGACCTCAGCGCAGGCTGCGCTGCCGCTCGTAGAACGCGACGGCGGCGGCGGTGGCCAGATTGAGTGAATCGGTGCCGGGGGCCATCGGTATGCGCGCCCGGACATCGGTCGCCCGCATCGCGTGTTCCGAGAGCCCGGGTCCTTCCGCGCCGACGAGAAGTGCCAGCCTGTCCACCGGTTCGCCGTCGGACCGGGTGACCGCGTCGGCGAGGTGCTCGGCGGCCGGATCCGGGGTCAGGGACAACAGGGTGAACCCGTCGGCCCGCAGGTCCGCCAGTCCGCGCTGCCACGTCGTAGGCGTGCCAGGCAGGTGCGCGAACGGTGTTCTGAGGACGTGCCCCATGGAGACCCGGACGACCCTGCGGTAGAGCGGATCGGCGCAGCCGGCACCGAAGAGCACCGCGTCCACGCCCAGTCCCGCGGCGTTGCGGAACAGCGAACCGATGTTCTCGTGGTCGCCGACGCCCTCGAGCACCGCGATGGTGCGGGCGTTCTCGATCGCGGCACCGACGCTCATGCCCGGTACCCGGTCCGCCGCGGCCAGCAGTCCCCGGTGCATGTCGAATCCCACGGTCTCGGCGAGCGTCCGTCGCTCCACCTCGTAGACGGGGATGTCTGCTGCCGCGACCGCCCGGGTGACCTCCGGGTCCGCGAGGAACTCGTCGAGCCGGTTGCCGAAACCGACGATGGAACGCACCGGGAACCGGGAGACGAGGAGCCGGCCGACGACCAGCGGTCCTTCGGCGATCACCAGCCCCTTTCCGCCCGGAAGATCTGGCCGGTTGTCGGAGTGGTTGAGATCCCGGTAGTCGCGGAGACGGGGATCATCGGATGAGGTGACGGGTATGCGCAACACGTTGCCATCGTAGGACACGGCCCCGACCTGACACACGGAAGGCGCCGGTCCCGCCCGCGGGGAAAGCGGTGTCGGGGCCGGCGCCGTCGGCTCGGGGTGAGGGGCTACGCGATGGCGTGCATCACCGGGTCGATGGTGAAGTAGACCATGAACAGCGCGGAGATCAGCCACAGCAGCCAGTGGACCTTCTTCGCCTGTCCGCCGGCCAGGGCCATCAGGACGTAGGCGATGAACCCGACGCCGATGCCGTTCGCGATCGAGTAGGTGAACGGCATGATCACGATGGTCAGGAACGCGGGGAGCGCGATGTGGAACTCGGTGAAGTCGATGTCCACGACCTGTCCCATCATCATCGCACCGACGACGACGAGCACGGGCGCCGCGGCCTCGATCGGAACGACCTCATAGAGCGGGGTGAGGAACATCGCGGCGAGGAAAAGGATGCCGGTGACGACGTTCGCGAGACCGGTGCGGGCGCCGTCCGCGATACCGGCGGCGGAATCGATGTAGACCGTGTTCGACGACGCGGAGACGCCACCACCGACGATGGCGCCGGCACCCTCGACGATCAGGGCGCGCTTCATGTCAGGGAGATTGCCGTTCTCATCGACGAGGCGCCCCTGCTTGCCCAGCGCGGTCATGGTGCCCATGGCGTCGAAGAAGTTCGCCAGCACGAGGGTGAACACGAGCAGCGACGCCGCGAGGACGCCGATGCGGCTGAAGGCACCGATGAGGTCGACCGCACCGACGAGTGACAGGTCCGGCGCGCCGCCGACGGTGTCGGGGAGCTGGGGCACGGCCAGTGACCAGCCGGTGGGAACCGGCTTTCCGTCGACGAAGGAGGGGCCGGAGTCGGTGAGTGCCTCGACGATCATGGCGATGACCGTGGTCGCGACGATACCGATGAACAGTCCGCCGCGGACCCTGCGGGTGACGAGGATTCCGCAGATGATGAGTCCGGCGCAGAACACGAACGTCGGCCAGGAGCCGATCGAGCCGTTGATGCCGAGGCCGACCGGGACCGTGGTGCCCGCGGCGTCGGGGATACGACGCACGAAACCGGCGTCGACGAGTCCGATGAGGGCGATGAACAGGCCGATGCCGACGCCCATCGCGGCCTTCAGGGAGTGGGGGATCGCCTCGAACACGGCGACCCGGAATCCGGATACCGCGAGGATCACGATGATGATGCCGTCGATGACCACGAGTCCCATGGCCTCGGGCCAGGTCAGCCCCTCGGTGGCCACCAGGGTCACCGCGACGAGTGTGTTGATCCCGAGTCCCGTGGCGATACCGAAGGGGTACCGGGCGATCACACCGAAGGCGATGGTCATCACACCCGCGGCGAGCGCCGTGACGGCCGCGACCTGCGGGATACCCAGGGTGTCACCGTTGATGTCGGCGGTGGTACCGATGATCAGCGGGTTGAGGATGATGATGTAGGCCATGGCGAAGAAGGTGACCACGCCGGCCCGGATCTCGGTGCCCACGGAGGAACCGCGGGCGCTGATGTGGAAGAAACGGTCGAGTGCGCCGTCGGACTGGTGTGTCGTCGGCGCGGCAGCGGGAGCGCTGCCGTTGCTCTCGGTCATGAGTGTGGGGTGTCTTTCCGTACGTACGGTCAGGGAATGTCACACGCCCTCCCGTCCAACCGGGCAAGAGGAATACTGTGCCACGGATACAATGGCACCGGCACGCACCCGTGGGCAACCGGACTTCCTGCAGGACCGGACGTGATTCGGTGTCTTCCCCGCGCCCGATGGACCGCCCGCCGGACACACCCCGCGGACGCACCCCGACCTCCCGGACCTGACTGTGACAACAATTCTGCTGATAGACAACCACGATTCCTTCACCCATCTGCTCGGCGACCTGATTCACCGCGCGACCGGGTTAGCCCCCCGCATCCTCCCGAACAATTCCCCCCGGGTCACCCCCGGACTCATGAGCTCCGCGGATGTGGTCGTCATCTCCCCCGGCCCCGGTTCGCCACACTGCCGCGAGGATCTCGGCGTCTCCGCCGCCGCGATCGCACAGGACCGGGTACCGGTGATCGGCATCTGCCTCGGACATCAGGCCATCGCCCTGGCGGCCGGCGCGACCGTCAACCGCGCCCGCCATCCCCGCCACGGCCTGGCGAGCAGGGTCACCCATGACGGCATCGGTATCTTCAGCGGTGTCCCCTCCCCCATGGAGGTCGTGCGGTACCACTCGCTCGACGTCACCGACCCTCCGCCGAACATCGATGTTCTCGCGCGGGCGGACGACGGCACGATCATGGCACTGCGGCGCACGGACGCCCCGCAGTGGGGCGTCCAGTTCCATCCCGAGTCCATCGGAACGCACCACGGCGAGAGGCTCATGCGGAACATGGTCGAGGAGGCGCTCCGGCACACCGGATCGCGCGGGACCGACGGTGTGCGCCAGTGGCGGCGGATCCCCGTCACCGCCCCACCCGGGGCGCTCGGGGTCGCCGACGTCTGGCGCAGCAGGTACCCGGCGCTGATCTGGCTCGACGGCTCCGCCGGAGCGACGACCGGTGCCGGGGAGGCACAGTCACCCTCGGATCTCCCCGGAGCCACCGGAATCGTCGCGGCCGGGCATCGCATGGTCCATCCGGCGGACATCCCCGCGGGCCGGCTCACCCCGGACAGTGCACCGGCCCGGCCCGACGTCGTGCCCGGCGCGTTCGGGGTACTGACCTACGAGGCGTCGGGTGGGTGGGACGGCGCGACCCCGGCGCAGGTCGACTCTGGCGAACGGCTGCTCGTCCCGGACATCGTCTACCAGTGCGGACCCGCCGGAGGGTATCTCACCTTCCCCGCCGAGCTGTCGGACGGGGAGGCCCTGGCGCTCCTGCCTGATTCGGGGCCGGGACACCCCGCGGAGGTTCCGACCGCACCGGCCCTCACCGGCGAGGTCCAGCTGCGGCACGACGCCACAACTTACCGGGAGCTGGTCGAGCGGTGCAGACGCTACATAGAGTTCGGCGAATCCTATGAGCTCTGTCTGACGACACGGGCCACCGCGGAGCTGGCGGAGGATCCGGATCCGTTCGCCCTGTTCCTCCGTCTCCGGCATCTCGCCACGGCACCCCGTGCGGGGTTGTTCATCACCCCGCACCGGTCCGTGCTGTCGGTCTCCCCGGAGCGGTTCGTGACGGTGACCGCAGGCTCGGTCGGGACGTCCCCGATCAAGGGGACCCGTCCGAGGGGCACGACCCCCGGGCGCGACGCCGCACTGATCGAGGAACTCGCCTCGAGTGTGAAGGACCGTGCGGAGAACATGATGATCGTCGATCTGCTGCGCAACGATCTGGCACGCAGCTGCATTCCCGGCTCCGTGACCGTCCCGGAGCTGTGCGCCGTCCACACCTTCGACCGGGTGCACCAGTTGATCTCCACCGTGACGGGTCGGCTCCCGGTGACCTCGACAGGAATCGATGCGGCGCTCGCGGCGTTTCCCCCGGGGTCGATGACCGGAGCCCCGAAACAACGCAGCATGGACATCCTCGCGGAGCTCGAGAAGGCTCCCCGTGGTGTCTACTCGGGATGCATGGGCTGGTTCTCCGCCACCGGTGACGTGGACCTGTCGGTGCTGATCCGCACCGTGGTGGTCACCGGCAGGACGCTGACCTACGGCGCCGGGGGTGCGGTGACCCGGTTGTCGGATCCCGCGGAGGAATGGGCCGAGGTCATGGTGAAGATGCTCCCGTTCCGGCTGCTCCTGGGAACGGATCTTCCGGGGGAGGACCGATGACCGGCGGTGCCCGAGTCGCCACATCGTTCCGGATGGTCGACGGCAGGGTCCGGTGCTGGGGGGCGCACATGGATCGCCTCGGTCCGTTCCTGTCGGACGGGGTCGAGTCACGCATCCGGTCGGAGCTGCGGACCGCGGGACCGGGTGCCTTCAACCCGATGGTGTCGGTGGGACCGGATGGGGTGGAGGTGCTGATCCGTCCGGACCGTGGGTTCTCCGACCGGGTGACCGTCGACGCGGTGGGACACCGGGACCTGCGCCGGTACCCCACGGTGAAGGGCCCCGACCTCGGATGGCTGGCGGGCCGGCTGGCGGCATCCCGGGGACGGGGCGCCGGGGAGGGACTGCTCCTCGACGACTCCGGTCATGTCGTGGAGGCCGTCTACTCCGCGATCCTGGTGCTGGGACGGAGTCGAGCGACGCTCGTCCGGCATCCCAGGTCCCTGGAGTCCACGACGGCCACCGGGGTATCCGGCTACCTCCGCCGCGCGGGATGGACGGTGACCGACCGGGAGGAGATCACACCGGGGGAACTCATGGACTCTCCCGTCTGGTTGCTCAACGCGTTCTCCGGGGTCCGGGCCGTCAGTGGATGGGTCACGGCGGCGGGGGTCACCACCGCACCGGACGCGACCACCGCCGGCCCGGAGGGCATCGCCGGGGTCGGCGCGTGGCTCTGGGGAAACGCGACGGAACTCTAGAACTCGACGGTGGACTCGTCGTCGAACGCGGTTCCCTCCGGCCGACCGAGAACGTCCGCGGGCGGGGTGTCCGAATGCGCGCCGCACCCGTACCCGCTGTGCGCGACACGTCCGTCGGCGGCGTACTCGTTGGTGCAGACCCCGAAGCTCCCCATGATCTTCTCCGGCAGGGGCACCCAGAAGGCGCAGCTGCCGCAGTGCAGTGCCGCGTGCCGCGCGAACTCACTGGTCGGCCCGAAGTCACTCCCCCGCCACCTGTGCAGGGTCTCGTCGAGGCCGCGCCGGGTGAGTCGCTTGCCGGTGTGCTGACACGGAATCGCGGGACGGTCCGGGCCCGTGGTGTCGTCGAGCTCGGTGGCGTCGACGAGGCGCCCGTCGTCGGGCCGCGGCGGCATGACGTCTCCGGGCCCCAGGTCACCGGGTCGGACCCTGTCCACGTAGGGCACCCAGTCCGGAGCCCGGAGCGCGTCCGTGCCCGGCTGGAGGGCCACCTCGTTGACGGTGATCCGCTCGGAGTCGGGGGCGCAGGCCACGACGGCGACCCATTCCCATCCCCCGTACCCGGGGACGTCGGCCGCGAACCGGTGGATCGCGGCGTGCTCCCCGGTCCGCGACACCCCGAGATGAACGCCGACCCCGCCCTCACCGAGCTCGAGGACGGCATCCCGCGCGACGGCGATCGCCCCGGCTCCGAGCAGGGGGTCCCCCGTCGGCCTATGCTGCGGGTCAGCGGTCCGGTTTCGTCTGCGGTTTCTCTTCGGCACGCGTTCATTATCCCGTATCTGGTGCATGATGAACGAATGCCCCCTGTCACGCCCCGGAGAAATCGTCGCGCACTCACCACCGCCCTGATCGCCCTGCTGCTCACCGGTTGCGGTGCCGGACCCGAACGCGTGGACCGTGACGACCGGGGGGTGGCGCGGTTCGGGGTGGAGGTCGTCGGGCGGCATCCGATGGATCCGAGCAGTTTCACCCAGGGTCTGGAGTACGACGGCGAACGGCTCCTCGTCGGGACCGGGCTCACCGGCGCCTCCCGGATCTACACCTCCGGGCTGGACGGCACGGAGATCCGCTCCGCGGCCCTGCCCGGGGAGTTCTTCGGCGAGGGGGTCACCGACACCGGAACCGTCATCTGGCAGCTGACGTGGAAGGGGCGAACCGCCATCAGGCGGGACCGGGAGACCCTGCGAGAGATCGGACGGGCGTCCTACCGGGGAGAGGGGTGGGGGCTGTGTTCCTTCAGCGACACCGTGGTGATGTCGGACGGCACCGATCACCTGCGGCTGCTCGACCCCGACGATCTCCGGGAACGGTCACGGGTACCGGTCACGATCGGGGGCGAACCGCTGGACCAGCTCAACGAACTGGAGTGCATCGAGATGGAGGGCCGCAGGTCCGTTCTGGCGAACGTCTGGAAGAGCACCGACATCGTGCGCATCGATCCGGCGACCGGCGCCGTCGACGCGGTGATCGACACCTCGGACCTAGGCGCTCCGGCGCCCCGCGATCCGGACGACGTCCTGAACGGTATCGCCCGGATACCGGGTACGGACAGGCTGCTGCTCACCGGCAAACGCTGGGGCACCCTCTACGAGGTGCGTCTGACCGAAAGCCCGCCGACCGACGGTTAGACTTCGGGCATGGCTGATCGAAAGAACAAGGGCAGGAATCTCCGGCAGTTCGTCACGCTCATCGTCGCGGTGGTCATCGTCGTCGTGGTGTCGGTGCTGTTCCAGCACTGGTGGAACAACCGACCCGGGCCGCCGCCCCGGGACATCACGATCGAGGCCTCAGCCGGGGACCGGACCGTGACCGTGCCTCCGTACAGCGCCTGCGAGATCGATGTCGAGTGCCCCGAGGGCGAGGTGACGGATCTGGCGGTCGGAGCGGACGAGACCCTCACTGTGACGCTTCCGCCTGAGGTCTACGACCATGATTTCTCCCTGTTGATGATCTACGACAACCCGGCCGCGAACGACCAGCGCCTCTACCCCGGCAACAGCACCAGGGAGGTCGAGGTTCCGGGATCCGTGGCGCTCAAGGCCGACGACGGGGAGGAATCGACCGACGCCAGGCTGCTCGTCGTCGAGGTGAGATCACCTCAGATCGGTGTGGGCGAGGACGGGACGGAGAGCCCCGTCCGTGTCGTCTGGTCGATCAACGCCCAGCCCTAGTCCCGTCCTGGCCCTGCTCCGGCGACCGGGTCAGGAGTCGAGTTCCCGCGCCACCGCGCGGAGAATCTCGGCCACCTGGCGCCCGGTCTTCCGGTCCGGCCTGCGCCCCGAACGCAGATCCGGCTGAACCTTCGACTCCATCAGCGTCACCAGATCGGAGATCATCCCGTGGAGCTCCTCGGGCTGATACTTGTGCTGCGCCCGCCGGGACACCCGGGGACTGTCCAGGAGCTTGACCCGAAGTGCCTGCGGCCCGCGGCGGCCGGCCGCGAAGTCGAACTCGATCCGCTGCCCCGGGTGGAGTTCCTCGACCCCCTCCGGGAGCACCTGCTTTCCCACGAAGCAGTCCTCGTCGCCGGGGTTGGAGACGAAGCCGAAGCCCCGCTCGGAGTCGTACCATTTGACCTTGCCTATGGGCATTGGGAGTCACCCTTTCATTGAGCACTGTGCGGGTCCGCTGACATCCAGGGATCGGGCCCGTGAAGACCTTCCCCGCCGACACCCGCAGATCGCGTAAAACATCCAATATACCCCGGCGAACCCACTGTCCCGCACACACGCCGTTCCGGGGACGCCCCGGAGTGCTCCGGAGGGCACGGAAGCGTCGCCGCCCGCGGGAATCGACCGGATGCACCGTATTCTCCCCTCGACGGTCGGGGACGAAAAAATTGTGACATATCCACATCACCGACCTTCACCTGCTGTTTCCCTGTTTTCCGGACGATCAGATTCGTCAAATATCAGCAAAGAACGTGACAGTTTCGTTATAAACCAGTACCGTAGCCAGTCGTAGGCCCCACCACCGCGCCGCCGGACCCATCGCACCCCTGTCCGGGACACCCGGCGACGCGGCAGCCACCACCGGGGCCCGTGGATCTCCAGACGACCACAACGCAGACCATCTTCATGACACGGCCCATCCCATCCGGGACGGTACGTGGAGCACCCGACACAGACAGCCAGGACAGGGACGGAGCACCACCGCGCCGGAGCCCAGAACTCCGGTGCCGGCAACCGGGGAACCGGATGCCGGGGTGGCCCCGCCGAGCGATGACCGAGAGGAAACAGAACACTTCATGGCCCGCCACGCAAAGAAAACCCACTCCCGTATGACCCGTCTCGCGGCCTCCGCCGTGACCGTCGGTGCCGCGGTGTCCATCATGGCGCCCACCGCCGGTGCCGCCCCCTACTCCGACTGGGACCGGCTCGCGCAGTGCGAGGCCGGCGGAAACTGGGCCATCAACACCGGAAACGGCTTCTACGGTGGGTTGCAGTTCACCCCGGGCACCTGGCGTGCCTACGGCGGTACCGAGTACGCGCCGCTGCCGCACCAGGCCACCCGCGAACAGCAGATCGCGATCGCCGAAAAGACCCTCGCCGGCCAGGGTTGGGGAGCATGGCCCGCCTGCTCCGCCCGACTCGGCCTGAACTCCGCGCCGAACACGAACCGCGGAGTCCCCGCACCGGCTGCCGCACCGGAGGTCGAGAACGTTCCCGCCCCGGCCCAGTTCAACGCCGAGGTGACCGAGGCCGAGGATGCCGCCGTCGGCTCCAGCTACCTCACCCCGGTCGACTCGCTCTACAACGCTCTGGTGGCCGCCATGCGGAACCACGGCATCCCGGTTCCCCGTGAGCTCACCGCCTTCTACCAGGCGAACCGCAACAACTTCGAGGCGTTCTACAACGCCAACCGGGACACCATCGGATTCCTCCTGGGCCGCTGATCTTCCGGACCACTCCCCCCTCACGGGGATCCCGGGTGACAGCCCACCGAGCCCGGTGCACACATCGCGTATGCGTGCACCGGGCTCTCGTGTTTCTCCGGCCGGCCGTGCTGCGGCTGATCCGCAGCACCCCTCCGGCAGTACGAAAAGCCGGTGGTCGTCGCACCCCTGCGACAGCCACCGGCGGAGGCCGGGAGATCTTCGGTTCTAGCGGTTCACCCGGGTGTAGGGGTGGACGTAACCGAGTTCCTCCACGGGACGCGGGAACACCGTGTCGTCACCGAACGGGCTCGACGCACCGTCGACCTTGGAGACCAGCTCAGTCACCGGATGTCCGCCACCGGGAACATGGTCCGGCCAACCGGGATCAACGTAGGATTTCTTCTCGATTTTCGACATGCCACCATTGTCTCAAACGCGACGGAGAAAAGTCACCTTATGACCCTCTAAACTTGTCGGCACCATGAAAAAACCCGACACCGCCTCCGATTCCGGCCCCACGTTCCGTCAGTGGTTGTCAGGGGTCGATGATGACCGACTCTCCCGGATCATCGACAACCGACCCGACACCGCGTGGCCGCTATCTCCCGGAATCGGTGCACTCGCGGCCCGACTGCAGCTGCGGGCCTCCGTCGCCCGCGCCACCGCGGGCCTCACGGCCCTCCAACTCGTCGTCCTCGAGGCCGCGGCCACTCTCGGTGGTGAGCTCCACCCGGTCGGTTCCCCCGAAGTGGTGGAACTGGTCATCGACCGACTGGGGGCCGGTGGTGGCTCCGTGCGCATCGCCCCGGGAACGGTGATCCGTACCCTGGGGGAACTCATGGACCGCGCCCTGGTCTACGGGGACGACGAACAGCTCCGGGTGACCGCTGAGGCGATGTCCTCCCTCCCCGCGAACTGGCAGCTCCTTCCGGACCCCGGCGGCCGCGCGGAACTGCTCGACGAGGACGCGGCACGGGCCCGCATCGATGATCTCTCCCCCCGGGAACGCCGCATCCTCGACGCCCTCGTGTCCTCCGGAGGATTCGGACTGTCGAAGGACGCCGCCCCCGACGCCGATCCCGAACGTCCCGTCCCCCGGCTCATCGATGCGGGACTGCTGCTGCGGGTGGACAACCGTACGGTCAAGATGCCCGCGTTGGTACGGGGGATCCTGGACGGGACCGGAGTGGCCCACCAGCCTCTGCTCCCGTCCCCGCGGTGCGGTGGCGAAGGCGCGGACGGTCTCGTCGCCGATGCGGCGGCGCAGCGCCGCACCGATGATGAGGGCGCGGCCGCCGGACTCGAGGTCACCCGCCTCATGCGACGCCTGATCACCATACTCGGCGAACACCCCGTCCCGTGTCTGAAGGAGGGCGGAATCGGTGTCCGGGCAATGGGCAGGTTGGCGAGGGAACTGGACTGCGACGAGATCACCGTCGACCGGTTGATCTGTCTCGGTGTCTCGTCCGGGCTGCTCGGCAGAGGTGAACCGGATCCGCCCCCGGCGGATGATCCGGGAGGTGACCTGCTTGCCCCGACAGTCGAGTCGGACGCCTGGCTCGCCACCGGGTTAGCCGCCCGTTGGGCGACGCTCCTCGTCGGCTGGTCCCGGTCCATCTGGGCGTACTGGCGGAACGGGCGGACCGATGCGCGTGGTCGCTCCATCCACCTTCTGTCCTCCGCGACCGAGCACCAGGGACTCCCCGACGTCCGTGCCCTGGTCATGGCCCAGTTCATCCGCCCTCCGGAAGGCATCCGGCTCAGCCGCGGCGAACTCGACGAGGATCTCCGGTTCACCGCACCGGTCCCCGCCAGCCGCATCCGTCCGGGCACCGTCGACGAGATCCTCGCCGAGGCATCCTGGATCGGGGCGCTGGCCCACGACACCGCGACCACGCCGCTCCGCGTCCTGTCGCGCGAATCCTCCGCCACCCCGGAGACCCCGGGCCCGGCGGTTCTCGCCGCCACCGGCTCCGTGATCCCGGCCTCCGTGGACACCCTCATCGCCCAGGGCGACATGACCGTTCTCGCCCCGGGACCACTCGAACCCGAACTCGAATCGGAGCTGACCCTGACCGCGGACATCGAATCAGCTGGAGTGGCCAGCGTGTTCCGCATCACCGAAAGCTCGATCCGGCGGGCACTGGACGCCGGACGCAGCGGCACCGACATCCGCTCGCTCCTGGAGCGGCACACCCTGGGCGAGCTTCCGCAGAACATCGACTACCTCATCACCGACGTCTCCCGGCGCCACGGCGCCCTGCGCGGCGGCCCGGCCCTCTGCTACCTGCGGTGCGACGACGCCGCACTCCTCCTGCAGGTCGCCCAGACCCCCGGCGCACGGAAGGTCGCGCTCCGTGTCATCGCCCCCACCGTCGCCGTCGCCCAGGCCCCGCTGATACAGGTGCTCGACGCCCTCCGGGCCGACGGATTCCAACCGGTCGCGGAGTCCGCCACCGGGGCCAGCCTCGATCTCCGGGAACGTCCCTCACGGCTGCGGGCGGAACCACGCCCCGCGCACACCGTGTCCCCCGGCACCGACCCCACACGCACCCGCGACGTCGTCGCCGCCGTGCGTCGGGGTGAAGCCGCACAGGATGCGGCGAGGAAGGGCCGCACCGCCACCGACGACACCGGACGGGTCGTTCAGGGGGCGCGCACCCTCGGCATCCTGCAGGCCGCCGCGAGATCGAACCGGACGGTGACACTCGGATTCGTCGACAATCACGGCCAGGCCGGGTACCGGCGCATCACCCCGGTGATGGTGTCGGGCGGGCAGGTCGACGCCGTCGACGAGGCAACCGGGGAAACCCGTCGCTTCCTGCTCCACCGGATCACCGAGGTCATTCTCGGCGACGACTGACGCGCGGACATCCCCCGGCAGACGGTGCAATAATGGTGGTTTGTCCCCTGCCCGGGGATCATCCGCGAAGCTGGAGAGGACGTGATCGCCTGTGCCCATCGGCGATGGACCGCTGATCGTGCAGTCCGACAAGACCGTGCTGCTGGAGACGGGGCACGAGAAGGCCGCCGCCGCCAGATCGGCGCTGGCGCCGTTCGCCGAACTCGAGCGCGCCCCGGAACACGTGCACACCTACCGGATCACGCCGCTGGCACTGTGGAACGCACGCGCCGCGGGACACGATGCGGAACAGGTCGTCGACATGCTCGAGACCTACTCGCGCTTCCCCGTGCCACAGGCGCTGCTCATCGATGTCGCGGAGACCATGAGCCGCTACGGCCGGGTCCGGCTGCACAAGGACCCGGCGCACGGTCTCACCCTCGAATCGGACGAGGCGGCGATTCTCGCCGAGCTCATCCGGCACCGGAAGATCGCCCCGATGCTCGGACAACGGATCGACGACACCACGTTCGCCGTGCACCCGAGTGAACGGGGCCGACTCAAACAGGAACTGCTCAAGGTGGGCTGGCCCGCCGAGGACCTCGCCGGCTACGTCGACGGGGAGGCGCACCCGATCGAACTGTCCACCGAGAACGAGCAGTGGGAGCTGCGGGACTACCAGTCCCAGGCCGCCGAGGCCTTCTGGGCGGGCGGCAGCGGAGTGATCGTGCTCCCATGCGGTGCAGGTAAGACGATGGTCGGTGCCGCCGCGATGGCGAAGGCCAAGGCCACGACGCTCATCCTCGTGACCAACACCGTGGCCGGGCGCCAGTGGCGCGACGAACTGATCCGCAGGACCTCCCTCACCGCCGACGAGATCGGCGAATACTCCGGCGAGGTCAAGGAGATCCGCCCGGTCACCATCGCGACCTATCAGGTGGTCACCCGCCGCACCAGGGGCGAGTTCCGGGCACTCGAGCTGTTCGACTCCCACGACTGGGGGCTGATCATCTACGACGAGGTCCATCTGCTGCCCGCGCCGGTCTTCCGGATGACCTCGGACCTCCAGTCGCGGCGACGCCTCGGACTCACCGCCACCCTCGTGCGCGAGGACGGTCGTGAGGGCGACGTGTTCTCCCTCATCGGCCCGAAACGCTTCGACGCCCCGTGGAGGGACATCGAGGCCCGCGGCTACATCGCCACCGCCGACTGCGTCGAGGTCCGGGTCACCATGACCGATGCCGAACGCATGGCCTACGCCACAGCGGAGGCCGCCGACCGGTACCGGCTGGCGGCGTGCGCCGGATCCAAGATGCGGGTCGTCCGCAAACTACTGGCCAGGCACGCGGGCCAACCGACCCTGGTTATCGGCGCCTACCTGGACCAGCTGCAGGAGATCGGGCAGACGATCGACGCCCCCGTCATCGAGGGCAGCACCTCGAACAGGCGGCGGGAGAAACTGTTCGCCGCGTTCCGTGCCGGTGAGATCAAGGTCCTCGTCGTCAGCAAGGTCGCGAACTTCTCCATCGATCTTCCGGAGGCCGCGGTCGCCATCCAGGTGTCGGGCACCTTCGGTTCCAGGCAGGAGGAGGCGCAGCGCCTCGGCAGGCTGCTGCGCCCCAAGGCCGACGGAGGTGAGGCCCACTTCTACTCGGTCGTCTCCCGCGACAGCCTGGACACCGACTACGCGGCGCACCGGCAGCGCTTCCTCGCTGAGCAGGGCTACGCGTACCGCATCATGGACGCGGCCGATCTTCCCTCCCCCGGCGTCTAGACTGACAGATGGCACCGGCCACAGACTCCAACCACGGAAGGTAACTCCCACGCGATGAGCGCAACCGACTTCCCCTTCACCGTCGACGAGGCCCACAACAAGGCGAACAACGAACTGTTCCGGGATTCCCGTCGCCTCGTGGTCTCCGCGGGGGTGTTCGGTCTGATCCAGCTCGCCGTCGCGGCCGGGGTCCTCCTGTACTTCGGTGGACAGCCGTGGGTCTGGATGATGGCGATCGCACTGGCCGTGATGGCTCTGGTGAGTTTCGGCATGATGGTGGTCCTGCCCAGGAAGGTCGGAACGGCGCAGGAACTCTACGACCGCTACCCCCTGGTACCCGCGGTCGTCGCGGAGGTCAACGAACGGGATCTCGTGCTCCTGGCACTGGTCGACACGACCGTCGACGAGGCCGGGGAGCCCCGCTGGGCGCTCGCCGCACGGACGGTCACCAGACTCACGGGCCATCCGCGGAGGGTCGGTGAAAGGGTCCCGTCGGTCGCGGTGTCGGGGCAGAGGAACCTCTCGGACAGGGAACACTGGAGCGAGGTCACCCCGATGCCGATCTCCTGGGCGACACCGGACACAAGCGTGATCGACCGCGCCGCCGACGCCATCCCGGCGGCCCGGTGGAAACGCCTGGAGAAGTCCTTCGGCCGCCTCGCCGAGGTCCGGGAGACCCCCGCAGACCTGCTCGTTCTCGACTGACGGGTCGCGGCCCGGAGTTTGCACCCGCCGGACGGTCGCGCGTCGGCGGCGCCGGGGTCGGCCGCGACGGCTCCAGCGGCGTCGGCTCAGACACGGAGTCGCCGCCACCGGTCAGGGTTCCCCGTGCACGGGATCATCGACCGCTCCGGGTTCTCCCGTCGAAATCGCCGATCCACACGGACGGTCGGCCCGGGTATCACCCGGACCGGCGTCGGCCACAGCCCTCGGAACTATGGGGTACCCATGGGGTCCATCGGACGCTAGAACTGACGGTGGACGGTTCTTTTCCCCGGGTTCCGTCGACCCGGGATCCCCACCGTGAACGGAGCGACCACATGGACCTCGACTGGCGCGGTGCCACGGCATGAGTGGATCAGCGGACAGCCCCGGAACCGGTGTCTCCGACGACCGTGGGCGTCGCATCCATGAATCGGATGTCGATCCTCCGTTCATCCCCGCACCCGCGCCGTCCGTCGGGAACCTCGAGCAGAGCCCCTCCGAGCCCACGACCAGCCGACACCGGGCGGAAGCTGCGGTGTTGCGGGTCACCGCCTCCGCTACGAGCGTCGCCTGGATCCTGGCTCTGGTATTCAGCCGGACCGGGAACCATGTCGCGGGACAACTCACCGCGGGGAGCTTCAGCGGACCGCTCGCAGCGGCAGCCATCCTCCTGATCTGTGCCGCACTTCCGCTTCTGGTGTTTTTCAGCCCGGATCCGAGACGCTACCGGCGGCTGATGGTTCTCTCCGCCACGGGATACACCGTCATCATCAGCACCCACATCGTGTTGAAGGCGGTGTACGGCAGTTCTCCTCTCGGCGACCTCCACATGGAGGACTACGCCGGGTTTCCCGCCATGTTCTTCACCGCCTCACTCCGACCGCCGCTCGGATACGCTCTCGGCGCGATCATCATCGCCGCCTCCACACTCCTGAACAATACGATTCTCCGTCGTAGCCACTTCTTTCTCGCGATCGCCCACGGTGAGATCATCGTCTTCCCCTTCCTCGTGTTCCTCGCCTACGCGACCAGCACCGCCCGGCGACTCGATGCTCGCGTTGCGTCACTGCGCCGCGCCGCACTGGTGAACGCCGGGTCCCGGACGCTGCGGGAGACGGAGACCCAGTTTCTGGCCCACGTGCATGACAACGTCCTCACCCTCCTCGGCTCCGTCGCCCCGGGGGCAATCCCGGGATTGATACCGAACAGATCGTCGGAAGATTGTCACCCGACGGGGTTCCGTGCACGGGCGGTGCCCCGGTCGCGGTCCGTGACCTCATGGATGAGGTGCTGCAGATCGTGATGACGTTCGATCCGTCCACCGTTGTCACATCGACACCCGTGCCCTCCACCGCGGTGACCCTTCCGGCTTCGGCCGGGGCGGCGATCTGTGACGCTCTCCGCGAGACTGCGCTCAATTCCGTGAAACACGCTCCGGACGCCCAACGCCGGTGCGCGATCATCGTCGCCCACAGCGACAAGCGTCTGCGTGGTTTGACCGTCCGCTACAGCGTGACGGTCCCGGTTTCGACATCAGACGGATTCCGGACGACAGGGCGGGGCTCCGACTGACGGTCTTCGGCCGCCTGCAGACCACGAAGGGCGGAGTCGTCGACATCGAATCGGCACCGGGGAAAGGGGTGGCCGTCACGATCGGATGGAGCGCCGACAACTACACCCGGATGCCGGCGGCACAACCCCGCGACCCGTTCAGGTTCCCACCACTCGAGCGACTGACCGGCCGACATGTCACATACAGTCCGTGGTTCGCGGGGTGCATCACGATGACGTTCATGGGAATGCAGTGGGTCGAGCGGCACCAGTACACCAACCACCCGGCGCAGATTGTCGCGACGATCGGTTTCGGGGTCGCGGTGGCGGCGATCATGACCGGGAGGGAGTTCAGGCTATCGTTACCGGCGACGTGTGCAACGGCGACGGGCGTCCTGATCATGAGCGTCAGTGGACTGATGATGGGAGCCGGGCACAACATGCCTTGGCCCGCCCACTGGTGGTTCTACGCCCTCCATTCGATTCTCCCTCTCCTCGCCATCCGACGGCGCGGGGGAACAGCCACGGCAACGTTCGGATGCGTCGTGGTAGTTGTCGCGGCGGCACGTGCGGCGGGAGCGACGGTGGACGCACCGACTCTGTTGAACATCCTCAACGTATTCCCGACGATCTTCGCCGGGGCACTGGTTCCGCTCCTGATCAGGAGAGCGACGAGCCAGTTCCCCATCGCGACGGAAGATGCGCTGAAGCACGACGAAGCCGAGCTCCGCGAAGGTACCCACACCGGATATCTCAGGCGAAACTGCGAATGGGTGAAAGCGATGATCGAATTCGCGTTGCCGGATGATCTGCCGATGCCGGAAAGGACACGCAACGCGCGCCTCCTCGAGATGCGGCTCCGTGATTCAATCAGATCTCCGTTCCTCGACGTCCCCGATCTCACCCGGGAGGTGTGGAATGCGAGGAAACGGGGCGTCAAGGTCACCTTGCTCGATGATCTCACCCCGGCGAGGGCCTTCCACCGGTGAACCGCCGATCACCCGCAGCGCCCACCCGAGGTCGATGAAGCCTGCTCGTTGGCAGCGAAAATCCTGAAGTCACGGACGGAGGACGGGTGACCGTACGGCTCATACCGGAAGGCCGGGAACTGGCGGCGACCATCCTGACGGAGACACCGTCCGGAACGACCTGTCACTCGATCAGGAATCACGGAGAGTCGGAGCCGGAACAATCGACGTAGCCGCGACACCGGTGGGGAGGCGCCGTGGCCGCATGTCCCCTCCCGGAACGGCGCGCCTTCTTCCTGCCCATCCCCCCGTCAACCCGTGCGGCGAGGTCGTCTCCGAATCCGGGGAAACCCGAGCCCGTCCTCCCCGGTACCGGGTGCCGACGAGCCGTGGTCGCTGCTTCCACCCCGATGACAGCGGCGGAATCTGTGTCCGGGATGAAGCACCAGTCTCGGCGATCGCCGGAACTCCGCGACCGCATGCGCGATACAGAAGGACAGCTACAAGAGCGGCAAAGCCCGACACATCACCGCCCGAAACCGGTACAAGAGCGGTCCGACGGGAGAGAACCGCACGCGGAGCCCGCTGCTGCCCGGACTTCTTCCACTTTCCCTGTCGGTACCGAGGGGTACACGCCGGTGGTATAGCGCCGTCGAGAGTGTCGGGGCGGATTATCGGATGAAGCAGATCAACTGCCCGCGCAGGTACGTCCCGGAGAGAAACAGCACAGGGTCGACCGGCACCGTCACCCGACCCCGGCGAGAAAATATGCACGCTGTACATTTTTATGCGGTAGGCGCCCCGAACGACAGATGCCCGGACCGTTGCACGGCGGTACCGGGCATTCGGGAACCCACCAATGTGCCTGCCGACCGGTCACTGTCTGGTGCACGTGGACAATCTGATGGAAGGAGAAACAGATGAGAAACAAATGGGCCTTCTACGGAGAAACCGAACCGAGGTGGTTGCTGGCCATCGCGTGGCTGCTCATCCTCGCGCTCCCCGTGGTCACGTTCTTCGCGTTGCGCATCGACAACGGCTATCAGTTGATCTTCATGTACTCACCCGTTGCCGGCCTTGTCGCACTAGCCGCCGCAGTGAGACTCCGCAGCTGGCTGCTCATCCTCCAGGGGATCTTCACGGCGACCTTCTACGGATACCTGGCGTTCCTGTACTTCGGTCTCGTCCCGTAGACATGGGCGTCTGCGGCGTACACCCGCCCCCACGGCTGCCGCCCTAACTGCCCACGCCAGGTATTCCGACGCGTGGGCTTCATCATGTCCACACATCGCCGTCATTGCCGTGAAAACCGGCGCCTCGGAGTCCGCACGCACA
>NZ_JAENIP020000002.1:0-720865 GCF_016595285.2 Corynebacterium antarcticum | reverse complement strand
ACCGCGCTGACTCGAATCAATCTACACACACCACCCGAAACACGCAAAACACCAGGCCAACTCTGTTTTCCGTGCTTCCTGCCGGTCCGGTAGCTCCGCAACCGGCCCCCACCCCGGTGCCTTGTGCCCCATCCGTGGCGGGACCACCCCTCCACACAAGAACCGGCGACCTCCGCACGGAAACTGCCCGCACGGAGGTCGCCGGCTCGCGTGAACCCCGGGTGAACGGGTGTCAGAAATCCCAGTCTGATTCCTCCGTCGATTCCGCCCTGCCGATCACGTAGGAGGATCCGGAACCGGAGAAGAAGTCGTGGGTCTCGCTCGATTCGGGGGCGAGCGCCGCGAGTACGTCCGGCTCGACACCCGACGCCTCTTCCTCGAAGCGGGCCGGGTAGCCGAGGTTCATCAACGCCTTGTCGGCGTTGTAGTGGACGAAGGCCATCACGCCCTCGATGAGACCGAATCCCTGGTAGAGGTCGGACGAGTACTCGAGCTCCATCCGGAGCAGTTCGTCGACGAAGTTCCCGGTGAAGTCCTCCATCTCCGCGCGCCGTTCGGGATGGGCGTCGAGGCCGCGCTGGTACTTGTACCCGGAGTAATAGCCGTGGACGGCCTTGTCCCGGAGAATCAACCGGATCATGTCCGCGGTGTTCATCATCTGCCCGCGGGCGGAGAACCGCAGCGGCAGATAGAACCCCGCGTAGAGGAGCAGGGAACTCAGCAGCGTCGCCGCCACCTTTCTCTTGAGCGGGTCATCGCCGTAGTAGTGCTCCATGACGGCGGTCGCGCGTTGCTGCAGCAGCGGGTTGTCCGTCGCCCACGCGTACGCGGTGTCGATCTCGACCGTGGAGCACAGGGTGCTGAACACAGAGGAGTAGGAACGGGCGTGCACCGCCTGCATGAACGCGATGTTCGCGTAGACGGCCTGCTCGTGCTCGGTTCGCGCATCGGGGATCTGCGAGATCTCGCCGACCGTGGCCTGCACCGTGTCCAGGAGGGTGAGGCCGGTGAACACCTTCACCGTGAGTTGGCGTGTGTCCTCATCCATGTTCCGCCACTGGGCGACGTCGTTCGACAGCGGAACCTTCTCCGGGAGCCAGAAATTGGCGGTCAACCGCTGCCAGATCTCCAGGTCCTTCTCGTCGTCCAGACGGTTCCAGTTGACCGGTCTGAGGGGGCGGGTCTCACCGGGGCGCCACTGGGGTGGGGTGAGTGAATCTGCGATTGTCATGACATTGCTCTCTTCCGGGGTTACTTGTCCGCACCCACCCGGATGGTGGGTGCGTCGATGAAGAACTCGGTGAGCCCGGTGCGTACCCGCTCGACGTCTCCCGTGGTTCCGAGAAGCTCGAAGCGGTAGAGCTCGGGCACGCCGCATTTGGCGGCGATGATGGGGCCGGCGCAGCAGAAGGCTTCGCCGAAGTTCGTGTTTCCGCTGGTGATCACGCCACGGAGCAGTGCGCGGTTGTCCGGGTTGTTGAGGAACCTGATGACCTGTTTGGGAACGGCCCTGGCCCGGGATCCCCCGCCGTAGGTCGGGGTTATCAGCACGAACGGCTCGGTGACCTCCAGCTGCGGATCCCTCGCCCGCAGGGGTATCCGTTCGGCGGGAATGCCCAACTTGTCGACAAAACGGGCGGTGTTCCCGGAGACTGATGAGAAGTAGACGATATGAGGTTCCGACATGGCGACACCATCACGAACTTTCATTTACGGCCCAACGAACTATACTGACGCCGGTAACCGTACCCGAAGCTCCAAGGAGAACCAACAATGCCAGTCATCACCACCGAGATGCGCGAGATGCTGGGTGCCCAGCTGCCGATTCTCGCGACGGTCACCGATCCGAGCACCCCGAACATCGGCCCCAAGCGGTCACTCCGGGTCCTCGATGACACGCACCTGATCTTCAACGAGAACACCGGCGGCCAGCACCTCGCGAACATCGAGGCCGGCTCCCGGCTCGCCGTCGCCGTCATCGATCGTGAGGCGCTCGACGGGTACCGGTTCATCGGCACCGCCGAACTGTTCAACGAGGGCCCCGCGTGGGACAACGCCGTCGCCTTCGCGAAGGAGAACGGTATGGGCACCCCGAAGCACGCCGTGGTCGTCTCCATCGAGGAGATCTACTCCCTGCGGTCCGGAGCCAAGGCGGGAACCCGGATCGACGAGAAATGAGTTCAGACGCACTACCCACAGGCGAAGGTCTGAGAACGTTCTTCCGCGGCTGCGCGTCAGGGGTGTGGATCATCACCACCACCGACCGGGACGGCGAGCCGGTCGGGTTCACCGCATCGTCCGTGGCCTCGGTGGCCCTCGATCCCCCCACCCTGCTCTTCTCGCTCCAGGCCGGTTCCTCCTCTTGGCCCGCGGTCGAGGCAGCGGAGGAGGTGATGGTCCATGCCCTCGGCGTCGACGACGCCCACCTGGCCAGGCGCTTCTCAACGTCGGGGATCAGCAGGTTCGAGGGTGTCCATTACCTTCCCGGCCCGACCGGGCTCCCGGTGATCCGGGGTCTCGGCGCCACGCTTCGCGCGAGGATCCTCACCACCATCCCGGTCGGCGGATCCAGGATCGTGCTGGCCCAGTGCGTGGAGACGTACATCGCGGGTGACCGCCCCGATCCCCTCGTGCACTCCGCACGGAGCTACTGGAGACCGGTTCCGCTGAACTCCGACGAGGACTGAACCACAGGCATCACGCCCCGTCAGCCACCTGCCCGGACACGGGCAGCACCCGGATGCTCGCCGCAATGTCCCGGGCGAGCGGGACGTCGTGTCCCGGGGCCCCCGACCTCAGGAGCATGACGCCGGAGGTGGCACCGGTGTCGGTCACCGCGAACTCCGCACCCGGGACGATCCCCAGGCTCCCGAGGTGCCGGAGCACAGCCGGATCCGCGTCACGGATCCTGCTCATCTGTATGTGGTCCCCCACCGAGCAGTCGACCAACGGCCGGAGAATACGGTCCGGCAGCCCGCCGTCGGAGGACGGGATGGGGTCGCCGTGCGGGTCCAGCTCCGGGTGTCCAAGCGCCGCGTCGATACGTTCGAGCATCCTCTCCGAGATCGCGTGCTCGAGCCGGTCGGCGTCCTCGTGCACCTCATCCCACTCGTAGCCCAGCATCTCCGCGAGGAAGGTCTCGGCCAGCCGGTGGCGCCGCACCATCTGCAGGGCCAGTGCACGTCCCTCCTCGGTGAGGGTCACCGAGCCGTACGGCGCATGATCGACGAGGCCGGCGAGCGTCAGGCGGCGGATCTGGTCCGACACCGACGACGGCCTGAGATCCAGGTGCCGGGCGACCTCGGAGGGGGTCACGGCACCACCCGTCCACTCGGACAGCGTCCACAGGCACTTCAGGTAGTTCTGTGCGCTATCGGTCAGGTCCTCGAGATTCATGCCCACACCTCACCACAGTTCATGAGGACGAACGGAACACACCGGATCCGCATCTTTCCTCGCTCAGGTTTCATACCCCAAGACTTTAACCCGCACCAGCAACTTCCGCAGAGCCACTGCCCCGCCACGATGCGCTCCGGACGACCGGGAGGGTGCAGGTTCCCGATCCCGCACGTACACTCGTCGACCATGAGCAACGAAGAATACAACCTGGACCGTGAAACCATCGTCGACAACCTGACCGTCTTCGCGGACGCCCGTGCCGACCGCGCGAAGAGCTTCGCCGGCGGCGACGCCAAGATCGACGACACCGACGTCCGCCAGTTCTTCACCGGCCTATTCCATGCCTTCGGGACCGATCCGGACCGTGTCGCCACCAGCTTCGACGAAGCCGAGCGCCTGTCCGAGGGCTCCGACAATCCGCTGTCCGTCTACTGGCCCGGCGTCATCGCGGGTGTCATGAAGAAGCCCGGCTCCAATCTGGAGGACGCCATCCAGGGAGCGCTGCAGACCCTGGCCGCACAGACCGAGATGCCCGAGTACCTGCTCGTCACCGACTACGCCAACGTCGCGCTGATGAACCTCGCCGACGACTCGGACACCACCAAGTTCCACGTCGGTGAGTTCCCGAAGCACGTCGACGAGCTGATGAGCCTGTCCAAGAAGGAGATCGATCCCGAGGACGATGAGGACGAGTCCAAGTAGAGAGGACGCCTCACCGACGAAGACCCCGCTCGGAACAACCACCGGGCGGGGTCTTCGCGTGTGTTCCCGGCGATGGGCACCGCTGTTGCCGCAGCAGTTGTTGGGTCCTGTCAGACAACTCGTACTAGAGTCTCAACCGGTGTTCAATCATGCACACCGGCCCAGGGGCGGGGCACAGGTCCTCCCCTGGTCAACGTGATCACCCCGGGACGGTCCCGACGGTGGTCCCCCACGCCCCCGACAACTCTTGATCAGATGGGTCCGCCACGTTGAGCTCCCCGAAGAACGAGTCCACCGCACTGGACACCCCCGACAACCCCGTCCATCCCGTCGACCAGATTCCACCGGCCGCGCAGTTGTGGCCACTGTCCTTCCAGCATGTTCTGGCCATGTACGCCGGAGCCGTCGCGGTTCCACTCGTGTTGGGCGGGGCGATGATCGAGGCCGGCCGGATGCAGCCGTCCGATCTGCCCTACCTGATCACAGCCGACCTTCTGGTCGCCGGAATCGCCACGATCCTCCAGTGCGTCGGCTTCCTGCGGCTCGGCGCACGTCTGCCGATCGTCCAGGGCTGCACCTTCACCGCCGTCCCCCCGATGATCGTCATCGGCGTGAACTACGGCCCCGCCGCAATCTACGGTTCGGTTCTCGCCTGCGGCCTGTTCATGTTCCTCATGGCCCCGGTCTTCGCACGACTCCTCTGGATGTTCCCGCCCCTGGTGACAGGCAGCGTCATCACCTGTGTCGGGCTGTCACTCATCCCGGTCGCCGCGACCAACATCTCCGGCGGCTACGCCGATGACGCGGGCAGCGTCGCGAACATCGGCCTCGGCCTGTTCACCCTCCTCGTCGTCCTCGTCGTCGAACGCTTCGCACCTGTCGCCGTCGCCCGAACGTCCGTCCTCATCGGGCTCACCGTCGGTACCGTCGTCGCCGCATTCATGGGCAAGGTCGACCTCTCCGGTGTCGGGGAGGAACGCTGGGTCGGTGTCGCCACCCCCTTCCATTTCGGGTTCCCCGAGTTCCCGGTCTCCGCGGTGATCGCCCTCGTACTCGTCGGACTGGTCACCCTCGTCGAGGCCACCGGCGACTTCCTCGCCGCCGGCGAGATCGTCGGGAAGAAGGCCACTCCCCGCCAGATCGCCGACGGCCTGCGCGCCGACGGGTTCTCCACCATGCTCGGCGGCGTGTTCAACACCTTCCCGTACACCGCCTTCGCCCAGAACATCGGCCTGCTGGCCATGAGCCGGGTACGGTCCCGCTACGTCGTCGCCGGCGCGGGCGCCATCCTCGTGGTCCTCGGCCTACTGCCCAAGCTCGGCGCGGTGATCGCCGCTGTCCCGACCCCGGTTCTCGGCGGGGCCACAGCCGCACTGTTCGGCATGATCGCAGCCTCAGGCATCAAGACCCTGACAAAGCTGGAGATGAACCAGAACTCCGTCCTGGTCATCGCGGTCTCGCTGACGATGGGCCTGCTTCCGGTCATGCACCCGACCCTGTTCGAGCAGTTCCCCAACTGGTTCGGCACCGTGTTCAACTCCGGCATCACCACCGGCGCATTCACCGCGATCCTGCTGAACCTCCTCTTCTTCGGCACCAGGCGCACGCCCGCCAACGCAGGCGTGGAACTCGACGATGCAGAGTTCGCCGGCGTCGACGCCAACGTCTACAAGACCGGCACCGAACGCAGCTAGATCAGTACCGCACAACGGGCAAGACCCCGCTCCCCGACAGTCAGCGTCGTCGGAGAGCGGGTCGGGTCTGCTGCAGGTTTAGGTGACAGTTCTATGAAGCCTGGAAGACTGCTCAATTGTTGATCGTTTCACACTCGATCGGTGTGACCCGTTCAAGGCTTCTTTGTCGACCGCGCCGGTGGTAGCGGTGTTTGATCCAGGCGATGACCGCAATGGTCAGCCCTTCGTGACCGGCCCATGTCCCGGTGCTCAAGACATTGTGCTGCAGCAGCGGGAAAAACGACTCCACCGCTGCGTTATCACCCGCAGATGCGACTCCACCCATTGAACCTTTCAGACCGTGACGACCAAGCATCTGACGGTATCTACAAGACCTAGACTGCGACCCACGATCAGAATGGACAACGCAACCGGTGACACTTTTCCTGTTGATCTGACGGCGAGCAACCACTGTATTTGGAGCGGTGACAGCCAGCCCAGAGCTCATATGAGGTGCGGCCGAGTGGCCGACGATCCGGCTCGCCGACGTGTCCTTGACAGCACAAAAATACAGTTACCCTTCCTCGGTGGGGTGTTCGGTGATATCGGTGACCCACACCTGGTTCACCCCGCGAGCAGCACCGATGAAATCGGGGTGAGTCCTGTCGTGATCGTCGATATGAGCAAGGGGATCATCATGGACCGCCGGGCCGGGACGCTTCGCGTTCTTCCCCCGCTTCCTGCCACAGGAAGACCACAGCTGATGAGCCGAACACAACCGCCAGGCAGTGCGCCCACACATCACCACCCCAGCTGCTTCAGCCTCATCACGCAGATACCGGCAGGACCTTGCGGGTCGTCTGCGTGAGCTGCACGCACAGCTGCCACACGGCTCTGCGCGCACCCTGTCAGATGCGGTGACCGGGACGAGCCAACCACCGGTGATACCGGGCCGGGCACAGCATCAACACCCGACACGTCAACGTCACAGTAATCCCTCCTGACGCCAGCTGTTTCACGAGCGGGAAGGACCTTCTTCCCGTTGGATTTGCCTGCGACAAATACGCTGCCGCCCGCCACGACACCTCGTTTTCTTGCTCCAGCAGCCGGTTCCGACGCCGCAAAATCACGTAATCCCTGTGACTCTGAGCGGCACACACCTTCTTGTTCCCCGGACTCCATGCGTTCTTGACGCAGCCACTTATCCAACGTACCTACATGAATCCCGAAATCCGTGGCCACCTGAACCAACGTCACACCCGGATCACGCGCCAAAGCAACACGCACCACGTCATCGCGGAACTCTTTCGGATATCACTCAGGCACAACAACTCCCTTCCAGCCAGCACCGAGACGAGCCAAACCAGTTGTCACCTATTCGCGCAGAAGACCCGTCTTTTGCGACATAAGGAGCCCACTGTGTCATCTATTGCCCCGCTTCGGACACCGATTCATAGCGGTACCGTCGCAACATAATCTCTTCCCAGACCTGTGACCAAATTCCGATCGTTGACTGTCGCTCATTCGCAACCACTAGGAAACAACCAACTAATCCGCCACGAATGAGGCATTCACTAACCGTACATAAAGTTATTTACACACACCAAACACCCTCTCCGCTACCACACCCTTTCCAGACAAACAAAAACAGTACGCCCCCAGGACAGGAACGCGACCCCATCCCCAAAAGATCAGTCACCATATTCTTGATTCGAGCTAAATATAGAGGTAGCACCTACCTAGGATGCACATGTTTTCACACTTTACCGCATTAATCCCAAGATAAGTATTCTAGTTATAAATAAATGCTATTCTCGGTCCGTTTTTTCACAAAGCCAATTCCCAAACAAAGGCAATCAGAATAAAGACATGAATAAATATAACTCACACCTAAAAGTAGCGCCGGGGTCATGATGGACAATTCTTAAATGCCTGGACAGATAACCCTACTTACGAGCAAGAAGGTTTTTCTTTTGTGAAGTTCCGGAAATATACACCGAACTCACAATACTCGCAATACTCGACTCACACATCTCCCTGGCTACACCCCACGAAGGAAAGAGGGCACCCAGCGTCCGATCCAATCCAGAGCCAGACAGGAGCAAGCCACCAGAGCGATCGGAGGATACAGCTAGCCCCGAAGCCGACACTGATGTTTCCATCGCCACACCGGCAACACCCTCCAGAGCCATCAAGAGGAGGATGTTAGCCTCGACGACATCACCGTTGAAATCCAAGGAGAATAGCAATGGCACAGCCATACGTCTCATCCCCTCGCATGGTGGCCAATTCCCTTTCAGCGATGCTCGCAGCCATCGAAGTCTATAACAAGCCTCGAATGGAGTATCGCGACGAAGTAACCGTGTTGCTGATCGTCAATGCTTGAGAATTAGCTTTAAAAGCAGCCTTAAAAAAAGCAAAAAGCCCATCTTCTACCAGAAGAAGCGCAGAGAATCCTACCCTACACTCGCAGCCGAGGACGCACTAAAACAGGTGGTTAGTCGCAAGCTCTTCCCAACCAGTATAGATGGAACAGCGCTGGTGGCCAACATCACTATGCTCATCGAATACCGCAACCGTGAGACCCATCTACATGCAGCCAACCTAGGCGAGATGATCTACCCTTTCCTACAGACGAGTGTACTGAACTACCGTAACTTCATGCTAGACTGGTTTCAAGAGGACATCGCCGACTCGATCACCTGGCAACTACTCCCCCTAGGAGCCAAGGCTCCCTCAGAGCCCGTACAGTTCATGAGGGCAGAGCCGTCAGGCTCTGCATCTGCGGAGGTCCAAAACTTTATCTCCGATCTACGTAGAATGATCGACCGCGCCGAGGCAGATGGCGCTGATATGCAGCGAGTTGCGGCCGTTTACGACGTCCACTTGCGTTCAATAAAAGCGGTCTCCAGCGCAGACCTGGTGGTGTCGGTTAGCCACGAGGGCGGGCACATAGTGATAAAGAAGACCGACCCAAACCAGAGCCACCCCTACAGTGCAAGCGAATTATTGCAACGCGTCAATAGGAAACGCAAGGGGCGCATACTGAATTCGCACGACCACTTGGTACTGTGCTGCAAGGAAAATCTTCGGGAAAACACACACTTGGCGTGGAAACACAAGAAGGGCCTCTCCCACACCTGGTCGGGAGAAGCAGTGACTTACATGGCTCAGCATGATGACGCCTACTACGACCAGCTTCGGACCGAATATAGGGTCTACAGGCAGAACAAAAACAAGAAGAAGTAACGAGTTTCCCAAACCACCATCACGAGTGAAGCATGGGGGCTCTTGACTGCAAGATAGAATTACGAGAGGATATCATGTCAACCATGAACCCCATGGGCCCCCAGCCACAGTCTCGGACAACGACCGATTTTAGGGCGATGGGAGACGCCATGATCGCCAGGGTAGAGGAGTTCGGCATTGAGTCTCACCTTAGTTGAGATCTGCACGGGAGCAGGTGGCCAGGCGCTAGGCCTAGAACAGGCCGGCTTTGATCACGTCGTAAACGTAGAGTTGGACGAGTGGGCATGCAAGACACTGCGTCAGAACCGCGGTGAGTCTTGGAATGTCGTCGAAGCGGACCTACTGGACTGGTCAGCGAAGGACTTCGCCGGAGCCGATTTGGTCGCTGGCGGTGTCCCCTGCCCCCCGTTCTCGAAAGCTGGCAAGCAACTCGGAGAGAACGATGAGCGCAATCTGTTCCCGACCGCAATCCGTATCGTCGACGAGGTGCGGCCCAAGGCGGTGATGCTGGAGAACGTGCGGGGTCTGCTCGACACTGTCTTCGATGATTACCGTAACAAGGTCGAAAGGCAGCTCGTAAAGCTCGGCTATGTCCCCGGATGGCGCCTGCTCAATGCGAGCTCGTTCGGCGTCTCCCAGCTTCGCCCTCGAGTCGTCTTTGTCGCGCTACGTAAGGAGTATGCCGACGACTTCGCCTGGCCCACCGAATACTCTGAGACTCCGCCGACCGTCGGTGAACTCCTACATGATCTAATGGCAGAGCGCGGTTGGGAGGGCGCAACCGAATGGGCTCAGCGCGCAAACACCATCGCACCAACCCTCGTGGGTGGCTCTAAAAAGCACGGCGGTCCTGACCTAGGCCCCACCCGTGCCAAACGCGCTTGGGCTACCCTTGGGGTGAACGGACACACGATCGCCGACCTATCCCCCGAACCCGGTTTTGTGGGTGATCCCCGCCTCACCGTCCGCATGGCGGCCCGCATTCAGGGTTTCCCCGACGAGTGGGAGTTTGTCGGCCGCAAGACGAACGCCTACCGCCAAGTGGGCAACGCTTTCCCTCCTCCAGTGGCGAAGGCCGTTGGCGAGCAGATCAACAAAGCACTGACCAAACGCCGTCTCCATGCGGTGGCATCATGACGGCACTTCTGACCACTGCACGGGCACGTTTCCACGCCAGTCTTGTGAAAGACCTGACTCTCATGATCGACTCGCGTGGGGTTGCCTCGAACGCCGACGGGTCACAGGTGACCTCCAAGGATATCGCACTCCACATCGCCAAGGAGCTCGGTGCAAAGACCTACGATGTCAAGCTTGCAGGACAGAAGTCTGGGCGCCAGTTCGAAGCAGACGTCTGCGAATTCATCAAGGCGACTTTTCCCCAGTTCACGACCCTGCGCCCAGGTAACTGGATCATCGAGAACGTGGGTGGGAGCCGAGCCGAATACCAACTCGCACACTTTGAACCATACACACACTTGGACGATCTAGCGCGTGCCATCGAGAAGTCGCCGACCCTTTCTGCAGTCCTTGGCAACAGCTACGACATCAGCCCCGATATTTTCATCACAAGGAAGCCGGAGCCGGATTCGTCCATCAACACCCGCAACCGAGAATTGGTCGATGCCGAGAGCGGCAAGTACGGCGTCATCCGGTGGGCCAACCAGCATCAGCCTATCGTACACGCGGTGGTCAGCTGTAAGTGGACTTTACGCAGCGACCGCGCCCAGAATGCGCGCTCTGAAGCCTTGAACATCATCAAGAATCGCAAGGGACAAACACCGCATATCATGGTGGTCACCGGTGAGCCGTCACCATCTCGTCTGGCTTCGCTGGCGCTCGGCACCGGTGACATCGATATGGTCTACCACTTCGCTCTGCCGGAGCTGGTGGAGGGCGTGCGGCTCACAGGCAATGACGAGGCGATCATGATGCTAAAGAACCTCATCAGCGGCAAGCGTCTGCGCGACATCACCGACCTCCCCTTAGACCTCGCAATCTAGGAGGTATCTAGATGAGCATCGGTTGCGCTCGCGTGAACACGCACAGCTGGAGTGATTCCCTCCGACGGACAGGAAACGGCCCTGTGTGTCAAGGATTACACCAAGGTCTACTGACACTATCTCCAGCGCCCGATCCCCACGGCCGGAGTTCGACAAGATGTTGGAACAGTTACAGTCCGATACAGTCCGATGACGTGACCTACGCGACGCGCCTTGATCGTCTCGGCCATACGGCGCTGGATACTCTCAAAGTAATCAATGAATTGGTCAAGCGGGATGTGGCCGTAGTGCTTCTTCATCCGGAAATCGACATTCTGACGAAGAAAAGCAGGCTTATTCTGGGGCACTGTCGCACTTAGACGAGTTCGAACGTAACCTCCTGATCGAGCACACCAACAAGAGGCACGTCGCGGCTCGTTCCTATAGTCGCAGTAGTGGCCGCCTAGCGCAGATAACGAAGGACTAGCGCCGTGATCTTGTACATATGGTCAAAGGTTGGACGTACCCCCGCGAAGCCGGTGAAATCCTCAATATCGGTCGTGCGCACGCCTACCGGATCGTCTCCGAGGAGCGTGCGGCAGCCTAATGCCGACCTCTGTCAGTGCAGACTGCCGAGGACATGACATTTACACCTTGAATAGCGCTCGGGAAGGCTTGATGGGAACTTCTTTTGCCAAGATGGCCGACGGATCCATCTAGATGCAGGTCGAGTATTACTACGAGTCAAGCAATGTGTACCGGCAGCAGAACTTGCTTATGAGCACAAAACCCAATGGTCAACGATATGAATCGTATCGTCGGGTTTCGGTGTGTGAAGTGAGATCACGGATGAGGCTATAGATCAATTATCCTTCGAAGCCCTCCAACACCCCTAACTCGCTCCTTCAGAAGCTCGGATGGAGGCGTTACTCGAAGAGCCTGTCGAGGAACATCCAGTACCGACTCGACTACAACACCGCGTACGCGTTGACCAACGCGTACAAGATCTTTAGCTCCATCTCCATCATTGGTGAAGGCACACACTACGCCACTGCCCCCAGACACTGCATCTGTAGTAGTGCAGGTTTTTGCAAACTACACACGCGGCTGGAATCCAGACGAACACCAACCGGATCAACACGTCGGATGTACGGAGAGTCGGCGGCTACAGATTCATGGCCCAAACACTGAAAAAGATCTTATAGATTCAAGCATATATCTACGAGTAATCTTACGCGGATCACGTAGTCAAAACAGGATGCCGAAACTAATCAAAGAGGATTTTGACAACGTCCAGCACATATTTGGCGCGAAGTCACGCGGTGCCAAGGAGAGAGCCCAGCACGATGCGATGAGCGAAGATGCTTCGAGCACTAACTGCCGACACCACATTTTCTGAGAATGATGCGGCGAGCCGATGCAGGAGGCTCATATACGCCCAAGATGGACCACAAGCACAATACTTACTACTGACTGATACTAGCTGGCATAAAGCGGGAACAACTGTACAGCAAAACCGTAAATACACAAGGGCGAGATCAAAGGACTCCTAACGCACGCCATGGAATGACTCTCAATGACACCAAAAGATATTCGCTTCGCTGGCCGCAACACACGAGGCTCACATCTTAGGCCGAAGAATAGGGACAGTGCTGAATCTCAGATGAGAGTTCAACACTGTCCCTTGCTGTGGAGCTGCCGGGAATTGAACCCGGGTCCTCCGCAATCGCGCCAGGGCTTCTCCGTGCGCAGTTCGCACCTGATCTCTGCTCGGCCCTCCGGCTCGGACGAACACGTTCCGGATGATGGGCCCAGTCAGCGG
This sequence comes from Corynebacterium antarcticum, assembly GCF_016595285.2. Taxonomy (NCBI): domain Bacteria; kingdom Bacillati; phylum Actinomycetota; class Actinomycetes; order Mycobacteriales; family Corynebacteriaceae; genus Corynebacterium; species Corynebacterium antarcticum. The sequence continues at coordinate 708,041 of NZ_JAENIP020000002.1, read as the reverse complement.
TGTGAGTCCCGTACGGCCCCGCTGACGCGGCCGGACGGCAAGTCCCTTGATCGATGCCGGCTACCAGGTCAGGGACGAACCTGGGCCGACAGACACGCGGTCGCTGGTATTAGGCAGCGAGGGCGTAGTCGCGCTGAGTGTTCTCGGCGCTTATGAGGTTGCTACGACGCTTACGGTGGTCTCTAGCCTGCACCGGCACGCTTCCCCTGGCTTGATGCACGAAGTCGAAACCATGTCAGCCCCTTGCATCCTGCGTTCTTCCCGGCTTCCCTCAGGGCAACCGGTGGGTTCCGCAGTCCTGTGGTGGGTCGTACGTTGACCACAGGATCACTCACTTTACGCTGCGGGCCACCCACCCGCAAGCAGGTTCACCGACCGGCGGGATCGTCCGGTTCCGGGGACGGTTCGGGTACCGGTCCGCCTTGTCCCGGCTCAGGTGTCTCCGCCGGCTGCGTCTTCCCGATATCACTCCCGGCCTGTTCCCGCTCCCAGCGTCTCCGGATCTCCCGGGATTTGCGGCTGTTGCGCAGTGAGATCAGCCCGATGACGACCCCGATGACGATGGGTGTCCACACCTTCGGGTGCTCGAGCAGCCATTCCAACCATCCGGGTATCTCGTAGTCGGGCCACGGGATGGACGGGAGGTTGAGGTCGGGCCACGGGATGGACGGGAGGTTGAGGTCGGGCCAGGGGATGGACGGCAGTGTGATGTCGGGCCACGGGATGTCGACGTCGGGCAGACGTTCGATGATCCAGTCGAGGATCGTCCCGATGATGCGTCCGATGAGCGGCAGCAGCACCAGAGCGGCGATGGCCCAGCCCGCTTTGCCCAGTCCCGCACCCAACGGGTAGAGCACTCTTTTCCAGGGGGTCTCCTCCATCTGCCGGTACCGGTCCTCGGCGGGCGATCCGGGTGGCGGGGTGAATTCGATGATCTCGTCGCCGGCGCGACGGAGGATGACCGATCGGACCTCGTGGAAGGCGTTCGCGTCGATCTTCAGGAGGGCACCGTGTTTCTTCCTGTCGTTCCGGCTGTAGGTGCCGGAGGAGATGGTTTCGTCGATCCGCACGGTGGTGTCCTGCACGAAGGGGAGCCGTCCCCGTACGAGGCCGTCGACAGTGATGAGCACCCCTTTCTCCCCGGCCTTCCGGATGCGGGCCGCCCCTGCCTCGAGTTTCGCGGTGCGGGTCCCCACCAGCGGCAGCCGACCCACCATCGGGACCGTCTTCCCGAGGAAGCCGTTGGTTGCCGTCAGCCCGAAGGCTGCGGTGTCCGCCCAGTCGGCTTCCTTCTTCGCGTGTTCGTCCACGCTTCCGCCGGCTTCTTCCACCCCCTCAACGTCCTGTTTGGACATCGGCCAGCCGGAGTCGAGTTCGCGGAGGCGTTCCGGGGAATCGAGGATCAGCTCGATTCGGCCCATCTCGGGGTGGTCGATGTGCCAGGTTTCCACGGTCAGACAGACTCCTCCTCGATCGATCGGCGCTCTGGAAAACGATGTTAACTGCGCCGACCGGGGCCTGCCACAGGCCGGGAACTAGCCCTTGATGCCCTTGATGCGGCGGCCGAGCTCACGGGTGATCTCCCGTTCCTCGGTGCGGCGCTTGATGTCCTGGCGCTTGTCGTAGTCCTGTTTGCCCTCGGCGAGACCGAGCTCGACCTTCAGGCGTCCGCCGACGAAGTACAGCTTGAGGGGCACCAGCGTGCGCCGCCCGTCGCGGACCTTACCCATGAGGGAGTCGATCTCGTTGCGGTGCAGCAGGAGCTTGCGCGTGCGTCGGGGCGTGTGGTTCGTCCAGGAACCGCGGGAGTATACGGGGATGTTGAGGTTGTGCAGCCACACCTCCCCGTTGTCGATCATGGCGAAGGAGTCGACGAGGTTGGCCTTGCCCTCACGCAGCGCCTTGATCTCGGTACCGACGAGCACGATGCCGCATTCGTGGGTGTCGAGGATCTTGTAGTCGTGGCGCGCTTTCCGGTTGGTCGCGATCACCGGATTCTCGTTCGCCTTTTTCTTCTTCTTTGCCATAACCCGTCCGATGTTACCGCACCCGGCACGCGACGACGCCCGCCCCGATCACCGCGGCTGCGGGAGGGGCGGGCGTCAGGAAACGCGGACGCTACTTGCGCACGTACAGGCGGAGGGTGACCTGCGCGGTGATCGCCGCGAACACGACACCGACGAGAGCGACGACGGGCGCGATGACCCAGATGTCACCGGTGGTGATGGGCGCGATGAGCTGCGAGTCGTAGAGCCCCTTCAGGGCCTTGTCGACGACGAAGCTCTTGCCCGCCATGAGCCCCGCCACCGCGAACACGGAACCGAGGAGAGTGGCGATGACGGCCTCGAGGACGAAGGGGGCCTGGGTGAACCAACGGGAGGCGCCGACCATGCGCATGATGGAGATCTCCTCACGGCGGCTGAAGGCGGCGATCTGCACCATGTTGGCGATGAGGAAGATCGCGGCGAGCGCCTGGATGGCGGCGACGAGGAAGGTGGCGTTCCGGACGGCGTCGAGGTTGTCGGTCGCGGACTGCAGATCGTCGATCTGGTCGATGACGGTGTCCACCTGCGGCAGATCACGGACCGGGTCGAGCGGCGAGGTGTCGAGCGGGTCCTCGAGGCGGACGTGGACCGCCGCGGGGAGAGCGTCCCGGGAGGTCGCCTCGACGAGCGTCGGATCGGTGTCCTCGAACACCTCGACGAAGTGGTCGTAGGACTGTTCGCGGCTGCGGAAGATGACGGACTCGACCCCGTCTGCGCCGTCGAGTACGTTGAGGACCTCGCGGCACGGCTCACTCGAGCAGTCCGAGTCGTTGGCGGAGATGTCCTCGTCGAGCTGCACCATCACCTCGACGCGATCGAGGTAGATGTCCTTGGTCCGTTCGGTCATGCCGGTGACCAGGAATCCTGTGGCGAGCAGCGCCAGGGAGATGGCCGTGGTGATGACCAGGGCGATGGTCATGGTGAGGTTCCGTCCCAGCCCCTGGAACGCCTCGCGGGCGACGAATCGGTATCGCATGCTGTTTCTGATTCTCCTAGAGAGGTGACCGGGGTGGGTTAGTGTCCGACGCCGTAGACGCCGTGGGCGTCGTCGCGGACGAGCTTGCCGAGGTGCAGTTCGATGACCCGGCGGCGCATCGCGTCGACGGCCTGCGCGTTGTGCGTTGACATGACGACGGTGGTGCCGGTGCGGTTGATCCGGTTGAGCAGCAGCATGATGTCGTTGGACGTCTCGGGGTCGAGGTTGCCGGTCGGTTCGTCGGCCAGCAGCACGAGGGGCCGGTTGACGAACGCCCGGGCGATGGCGACGCGCTGCTGCTCGCCGCCGGAGAGCTCGGCGGGGAACCGGTTACCCTTGGCCTCCAGCCCGACGAGTTCGAGGGTCTCGGGCACGAGCTTCTCGATGACGCTGCGCTTCTTGCCGATCACCTCGAGCGCGAACGCGACGTTGTCGTAGACGTTCTTCTTGGTCAGCAGCCGGAAATCCTGGAACACGTAGCCGACCCGCTGGCGCAGTTTATTCACCTGGGCGCCGCGGAGCTTGTTCACGTGGAAGTCGCCGACCCGGATGTCCCCGGATGTCACGTTCTCCTCGCGGAGCATGAGTTGCAGGAACGTCGACTTACCGGACCCGGAGGGCCCGATGAGGAAGACGAACTCCCCCTTGTCGATCTGCACCGAGACATTGTCCAGCGCGGGGCGGGTCGAGGTCTTGTACGTCTTTGTTACCTGGTCGAAGGTGATCACACCCGTCACCTTAGTTGATTGCAGCCACTGGCGAAACTCTGACCACTTCCTTGCCCGGACCTGTGGGACTACTGTGACCTGCGATTTCCCGGCGGACACCGCGACAGCCCGCGACGACCCGGCGTCGCGGGGAACCCGGGAACGGGTCCCACCCCGAAATCCAGCGGGGGGAACGACAGCAGCTACCGTCGTCACGTGGTTCCTGCCTCGGTAAGGTACCCCGGACCGGGGTGCCGCCAACACCGCCCCGCGCCATCAGCACCCGTACCCCCGTGGTCACGAACCGACACCAGGAGTCGCGAGAAGACATGACCGACAACAAGGTAACCACCACCCGGACACCGGACACCTCCACCGAAGACGGGAAGAAGCGGGAGCACGCGACCGGTTTCCTCGGGCTCGTCGAGCGCCTGGGGAACATGCTCCCCGACCCGTTCTGGCTCTTCGTGATCCTCTCCGGACTGGTCCTCGTCTCCAGCTTCATCGGCGAGAAGATCGGCATGACCGCCACGAACCCGTCCACCGGCGAGGAAGTGCGGGTGACCAACCTCCTGTCGGCGGAGGGACTCCAGCGGATGATCAACGAGGCGGTCCCGAACTTCACCTCCTTCCCGCCGCTCGGACTCATCATCATCGTGATGCTCGGTGTCGCCGTCGCCGAGCATTCGGGCCTGATCGGTGCGGCCATCCGGGGCGCGATCGGCCGGGTCGGACCGACGATGCTCACGTTCGTCGTGGCGCTGGCCGGTGTCACCGGATCCATCGCGTCCGACGCCGTCTACGTGATCCTCATCCCCATCGGGGCGACCGCCTTCCGTCACGTCGGCCGCTCCCCCATCGTCGGCGCGATGGTCGCCTTCGCGGCGAGCTCCGCGGGGTTCAACTCCTCACTGATCCTGAATATCACCGACGTCCTCCTCGCCGGCCTGTCCACCTCCGCGGCGGAGATCGTCGAGCCCGGCTACGAGGTCTCGCCACTGGCGAACTACTTCTTCGTCGTCCCCTCCGCCGTGGTCCTGGCGCTCATCATCACCGCGGTCACCGAGCTGTTCGTTCGGGACAAGGCCCGGGAACTCGTCGATCACGACGACGTCGACTACGAGGCCGCCAGCTTCGGGGAGACCCCGCCGAACGCCTCGGACAGTGAGACGGCACCCGATTCCGCGGAGAAAGACGCCGACTCCGACGCCTCAACCGCGACCGGCACCGGGACCGACGACGCGGGAGAGACGGACGACGGTGAGGATCAGGACGAGGCACGTCTCGAACTCCACGATGTGGAGAAGCGCGGCCTGGTCCGGGTCGCCGTCTGGTCCCTCGTGCTGCTGGCCGCCTACTTCGCCGCGATGTTCGTCCCCGGGTCACCCCTCCAGGGTGAGGACGGCGCCGTCATGGACTCACCGCTGATCCGCTCCATCGCCGTGGCCATCGCCCTGTACTTCCTCATCGTCGGCATCGTCTACGGGCGGGTCACCGGAACCATCACCGAGGCGGCCGACGTCCCCGCGTTCATGGCCAAGGGGATCCAGACCCTCGTCCCCATGATGGTGCTGTTCTTCGCCGTCGCCCAGTTCCTCGCCTACTTCAACTGGTCCAACCTCGGTGTCTGGTCGGCGATCCACGGCGCGGAGCTGCTCTCCCGGGCGGACCTCCCCAACCCCGTCCTCTTCGGCCTCTTCGTCCTGCTGGTCGCCGTCCTGAACCTCATGGTGACCTCCGGTTCCGCGCAGTGGGCGCTGATGAGCCCGGTGGTCGTCCCGATGATGATGTACGTGGGTGTATCCCCCGAGGTCAGCCAGATGCTCTTCCGCATCGGCGACTCCCCCACCAACATCATCACCCCGATGAGCCCCTACTTCGCGCTCGCGCTGACGTTCCTGCAGCGCTACTACAAGCGGGCCGGCATCGGGACACTGATGTCCCTGGCCCTGCCCTACTCCATCGCGATGCTGGTGGGCTGGTTCCTGTTCTTCCTCGTCTGGTACTTCCTCGGGCTGCCCCTCGGCCCCGGAGTGCCGGTGCGCTAGAAACTGCGGCGCCCGGCCGCGGCGGAAAACCTCGCACACGGAGACGGCCCCCTCCCGAGGTCTCGGGAGGGGGCCGTCCTCACGTCCGGACAAGGCACGGAGGGCCCGGAGAGTATCCGGGGAACTATCCGGATCAGCTCTCGGACTGCTGCTGGGCCATCCGCCACCGGATGCCCGACTCGAGGAACCCGTCGATCTCCCCGTCGAGAACCTTCGACGGGTCGTTGACCTCGAAGTTGGTGCGCAGATCCTTCACCATCTGGTAGGGGTGCAGCACGTAGGAGCGCATCTGGTTGCCCCACGAGTTCGACCCGTCGCCCTTCAGGGCGTCGAGCTCGGCGCGTTCCTCCTGGCGCTTGCGCTCCAGGAGCTTGGCCTGCAGGACCCGCATCGCGGACGCCTTGTTCTGGATCTGCGACTTCTCGTTCTGGCAGGTCACGACGATGCCGGTGGGCTCATGGGTCAGCCGGACCGCGGAGTCCGTCGTGTTGACAGACTGTCCACCGGGCCCGGAGGAACGGTAGACGTCGACGCGGATCTCGTTGTCGGGGATGTCGATGTGGTCGGTGGTCTCCACGACGGGCAGGACCTCCACCTCGGCGAAGGAGGTCTGGCGGCGCCCCTGGTTGTCGAACGGGCTGATCCGCACGAGGCGGTGGGTGCCCTGCTCGACGGAGAGCGTGCCGTAGGTGTAGTCGCCGTGGACGACGAAGGTGGCGGACTTGATGCCGGCCTCCTCCGCGTAGGAGATGTCGTAGATGTCGACCTTGTGCCCCGCCTTCTCGGCCCAGCGGGTGTACATGCGCATGAGCATCTCCGCCCAGTCAGCGGCGTCGACGCCGCCGGCGGCGGAACGGATGTTGATGACGGCCTCGCGGGCGTCATACTCCCCGGAGAGCATCGTCTTGACCTCGTAGGCCTCGATGTCGGTACGCAGGTCGCGGCGCTCCTCGTCGACGAGGTCGGTGGACTCGTTCTCCTCCTCGGCGAGCTGGTACATGACCGGGAGATCCTCGAGCCGCTGGCGGAGTTCCCCCACCTTGCGCAGCTCGGCCTGCATGTGCGACAGCTTAGAGGTGACCTGCTGGGCGTGCTCGGGATCGTCCCACAGCGTCGGGTCGGAGGCCTGTGCCTCGAGCTCGCGGACGCGGTCGGCCATCGCTTCAGGGTCCATCACCTTCTCGATGGTGGTGAGCGTGGCGTCGAGTTCATTGAGGTCTGCAGTTACATCAGGTTGCACAGTGGTTAACACTACCGTGACGGTGCACAATGGGCAGCATGAGAGAGCAGTACCGGCGCAAGGACCCGTCAACCACCCCCACTCCCTCCACCGCACAGCCGGGAATCCATCCGCCGGACCCGGTGCCCGCCGACCTCAGGGCGCTTTTCGGCACGGACATCCGTGCCCTGGTCTCCGCTTTCGTCGACACCCACCAGCATTCGACCGACCCGGAGCTCGCGTGTGCCATGGTCGCCACCGCCGGTCAGCTCGCGCTCGCGATCCGGGACAGTGGGGGGCTCGGGGTGGACTACAAGACGTCCGTCTCCGACGTCGTCACGGAGGCGGACCGGGCCGCGGAGGAGTTCGTCGCGGAAGCGTTGTCCGCGCTCCGGCCGGATGACGGCCTCCTCGGCGAGGAAGGGGCGGCCAGGGAATCGGGGTCGGGCCGGACGTGGGTGATCGACCCGGTGGACGGCACCTACAACTTCACCGCCGGGTCGGACTACTTCTGTTCCGCGATCGCGCTCGTCGACGGCCCGCCCGCGGCCCCGACGCGGGTGCATTTCGGTGCCGTGCACCGTCCCTCCCACAACACCACCCATCTCGGCGGACCTGACCTACCCACGACGGTGAACGGCCGCGCCGTCGCCCGGCTGGCCGAGGCTCCCGGTGCGGAGATCTCCCTCGCCACCTACATTCATCCGACGTTCCTGGCCGATGATGCGGTGCGCGGGGCCTGGCTCGCGGTGTCCACCCGCTTCGCGACGCTCCGGATGCTCGGGGCGGGTTCCATCGACCTCTCGGGGGTGGCGGAGGGACGTTTCGGGGCGTGGACCCAGCACAGTGTCGCAGACTGGGACTGGCTTCCGGGACGCGCTCTCGTCGAGGGCGCGGGAGGCGTGTGCCGGAAGGTGCAGGCGGGCGGAAGAACGTGGTGCGTGGCCGGGAACCGGCTCGTGGTGGAGGAGATCATCTCGGTCTGGTCCTGACCGCCCCCCGGGGAACCCACGGGAAACTCCCCACGCGCCCGGGGTAAAACCTGGAGCAGCCCCACCGCCCGCCCCCGGTGCGGGAAACCACGCGTGTCGACCCACGGCGAGAGGTCCGCTGTCTCCGTGCGTCGCCCCCTCCCACCTCCACATCTTTGTCCCCCGTCCGGGCCGGACCCGCTCCGGCTGCTCGCCGCCACCCGGTCCTCCCCCCCGTCACCGGGAGTACCGCTTCGTGGGACCGGCGTCGTCCTCGCCCCCGGATCTCCACGGGATCGGGGTGCTCCCGGGTTTCACCCGGCGGAGACGTTGGGGAGGATGCCTCCGGTCGCTGCACCGCGCCACGGGTGATCCCGTTCCGTACGGTGTCGGCGGGGCACCCCCTTGCGGGGCGACTGCGGTTGCCCTATACAGGACGGGGAATCACCCGGCGGCACTCTGGTGCATCCCATCCGGGGGACGATCGCCCTGGAAGGGGGTGACCGACCCCGCCACGGATACACTACGAGACTCCGACCGCGAGAACCGAAAACGCACCTGACGGTGCAGACAGAGGAGAACACACAGTGGCAAAGGACGACTACCCCTCGTATCCGGGCGGCGACTACCACCCCGAGAACGACAACAGTTCCGGTGGTCAGTACGGTGGCCCGAACGACCCCGGCTACTGGTCCGATGACAGCGCGGGCTACGGGGCATCCGACAACCCCTACGGCACGTCCGCCGGTCAGCCCGGCTACGGTGCCAACGATCCCTACGGCACGGCCGGCTATGCCGGGGCGGCGCCCTACGGTGCCGGTGGACGTCGCATGGTGCAGGGCGACGGGAAGGTCCGCGTCCTGGATAGCGTCGGCTACGGTTTCCGCACCGTGTTCGCCTCGCCCGGCCCGTGGATCGTCAGCTCCCTCATCGTGGGCATCCTGTCCATCGCGGCATTCACCATCGGGCTCTTCATGATGATGAGCAGCCTGCCGGAGGGCGGGACCTTCGATCCGGAGAATCCCGCGACGGCGGGCGCCTTCACGTTCAACATCGGCTTCTTGATCCTCTTCATCCTGATACTGGTCGCGGCACAGGTACTGTTCGCCTCCGCGGCGTTGAAGGCGGCCGACGGCAAGAAGGTCACCTTCAGCGATTTCTTCGACAACCCCAATCTCGGCAAGGCCCTGCTCTTCCTCCTGATCGTCAACATCCTCACGTCCTGGGTCCCGTACATCATTCCCGATATGTACAACTCCGACACGACTGGCGGACTGATCGTCCAGATGATCATCAACCTCGCCGTCCTGTTGATCGGGCCCCTGTTCATGCTGATGTTCCTCTTCGTCCTCGATCAGGGGGCGTCCTTCGGCGACGCCGCGACCCGCGGGTTCCAGGCCGGCACGCGAAACTACCTCCCACTGCTGGGGTTCTCGCTCCTGTGGGGCCTGATCCTGGGTATCGCGGCCCTGATTCTCGGCCTCGGCCTGCTGATCGCCTCGCCCGCGTACGCGGCTGCGCTCGCGTACGTCTACCGTCAGGCCAGCGGCGGTATCTACCCGGAGGACTGACCCGGGGGCTGGTCCATCAGTAACGAAGAGCCGCCCGACACCGGTTGAATCCGGCATCGGGCGGCTCTTCGTGTGTCCCGTGGAGGTGGTGCGTTCCGGACCCGGGTGTCAGTCCGGGAGCGGGGAGGGCCGGTTGTCTGCGGCGACGGGTGCCGCGGCACGCCTCTCCTCGGCAGTCATCCTCCGGTCGGCGAGCAGGTAGATCACGCTGCCGACCACCGCGACGAGGGTGATGGTCCAGAGGACCGTGGCGTACTGGACGCCGGTGTCCGATGAGGCGGTGGTGGCGAACCGGAAGATCTCGAGCTTCAGGTCCATGAGCTTCGCTGTGTACGCGATACCGACCGGGATGGCGATGTTGATGGTCAGGTTGTAGAAACCGATGGCCACCCCCGATTTCTCCGCCGGGATGGTGGAGATCGCGGTAGACACGAGCGGCGCGTAGAGCAGAGCGAACGCCGAGGCGAACAGGATGATCGAGATGACCAGAACCGCGACGCCGGCCGTGGTGAACACCGCGGGCAGCGCCAGCGCGAGGATGATTCCGCCGAGCGCGACGGCGATCGTCTGCCGGGAGGTGAGGCGCTCTCCGATCTTGCCGGACAGCGCACCGACGACGATGGCGACGGCGTAACCGGGGGCCAGCAGCATCGACGCTTCATCGATCTCCATGCCGTGGAGGTCAGCCGTGGCGAACGGGAACATGAAGATGTAGGCCAGCTGCACGGAGTAGACGACGAGCACGAGGACGAGTGCCCAGACGTAGCGCCTGTTGGTGAAGAACTCGGGACGGACCAGGGCGCCCTCGTGCGCGCTGATGTGCCAGATGAAGCACGCGGTGCCGAGAACGACCGGGGCCAGGTAGATCCAGTTGAAGTCCTGCATGAACAGCATGACGGAGGTCGCGATGACCGCGATGAGGAACAGACCGAGCACATCCAGGTGGCTGGACACGGCCTTCGCCGGTGGCACCCTCCTGATCAGCAGGGGGATCGTGAACACGAGGATCAACGGCACCAGGAACATCGCGGTCCAGGACACGGTCGTGGCCAGGAAGCCGGATCCGAGGATGCCGAAGAGCAGCCCCGCCTGGAATGCGGAGGTGGAGAAACCGAGGTAGGTCTTCCGGTCCTTCGCGTCCAGGTACTTGGTGACGTAGATGACGTAGAGGGTCTCCGCCGCCGCGAGGCCGGTGGTCTGGATGACGCGACCGGCGAGAACCATCGGCCAGAGATTCTGGAAGAAGAAGCCGATGAGTGAGCCGGTGACGATCAGGGCGATGCCGGTGATCATCAGGGACCTGATGGAGAAGGCGTCGGCGAGGGCCGCGTAGACCACCGCACCGATGCCGATGACGATTCCGGCGAGAGTGGCCTGGAGGCTGACGGTGGTGACGCTCAGGTCCAGCGCATCGGCGATCGGCTTCGACATGAATTTGAAGCCGTTGTCGATGACCAGGCAGAACACGAAGCTGAAGAGCAGGATCGGCACAGCTCTCTTGGGGTTGACGCCGTGCCCTGCGGGAGTGGGGGTGTCCATTGTTGTGTCGCTCCTCGGGTCGCGGGCGGATGTTCTAGACGCCTGCGAGCGGCAGGGCGAGTTCCATCATGCGGGTGAACGCGGTCTGGCGTTCCTCGGGTGTGGTCCTGGCGCCGGTGACGATGTTGTCGGAGACGGTGAACAGACCGAGCGCATCGGCACCGTTGGCGGCTGCCACGGCGTAGAGGCCGGCGGTCTCCATCTCGACGGCGAGCACGCCCATCCTCGCCCAGCGGTCGTTCGCGGTCTCGTCGGCGTGGTAGAAGATGTCGCTGGACAGGATGTTGCCGACGTGGGTCTCCACACCCTGTTCACGCGCCTGCTCCTGGAGTGCGGACAGCAGCCGCCAGGAGGCGGTCGGGGCGTAGGTGCCGGGGACGTTGTACTGGGAGAGGAAGTTCGAGTCGGTCGACGCGGACTGTGCGACGACGACGTCGTAGAGGTCGAGTTCCTTCTGGAGGGCACCGCAGGACCCGATGCGGATGAGCTTGCGGCAGCCGAAGACGTTGATCAGCTCCCAGGAGTACAGGGAGATGGAGGGGATGCCCATGCCGGAGCCCATGACCGAGATCTCGCGTCCCCGGTAGGTGCCGGTGTAGCCGAGCATGTTGCGGACGTCGTTGAACTGGACGGCATTCTCGAGGTAGGTCTCGGCGATGAACTTCGCGCGCAGCGGATCACCGGGCATCAGGATGGTCTCGGCGATGGGGGCGCCCTTGGGGTTGATGTGCGGGGTGGATTCGGTGCTCATGGCGCAACTCCTCATGGGTCGTTCTCGGGGGACGACCGGGCGGTCGCCCCGTATTTCTGAGCCCATTGTGACCCAGCAGGAGAACATTTGTCCATGTGATTCTTTTCATTTGTTCTCCAGTGGGCTTCCACACCTCTCCCCTCCGCCACCCATGGACCCCGTACTTCTCGCCTACCATTGGCTCTCATGAACACCTACGCCGACGACCTCGCCCTGGCTCTCGAACTCGCGGACACCGCGGACACCCACACCCTCGACCGCTTCGAGGCCGCGAACCTGTCCGTGGAATCGAAGCCGGACATGACCCCGGTGAGTGACGCGGACCTGGCGTGCGAGAAGCTGCTGCGCGAGCGACTCTCCACGGCGCGACCCGCGGACGCCGTACTCGGCGAGGAATTCGGCGGGGACGCGACGCTGGAGGGACGCCAGTGGGTGATCGACCCGATCGACGGCACGAAGAACTACGTCCGAGGCGTCCCCGTGTGGGCCACCCTCATCGCCCTGCTCGTCGACGGAAAACCGGTCGTAGGAGTGGTCAGTGCACCGGCGCTGGCGCGCCGCTGGTGGGCCGCGGAGGGGCAGGGTGCGTGGCGTTCCTTCTCCGGCGGATCACCGAAGCGCCTGGAGGTCTCGCGGGTGTCGGACATCGCCGACGCCTCGGTGTCCTTCTCCTCGCTGGACGGCTGGCGGGACAGGGGGCTGCTCGACGCCTTCCTGAAACTTTCCGACGACACGTGGCGCCTGCGTGGCTTCGGGGACTTCCTCTCCTACTGCCTGCTCGCGGAGGGTGCCGTGGACATCGCCGCGGAACCCGAGGTCGAACTGTGGGACCTCGCCCCGCTGTCGGTCCTGGTGACCGAGGCCGGAGGCCGTTTCACCTCCCTCAAGGGAACGGATGGTCCCGCAGGTGGCGACGCACTCGCCACCAACGGGCTGCTCCATGACGAGGTCCTGGGCCGGTTCAGGGCCTGACACCGCCCGGATCACCCGGACAAACGGAAAAGCCGGCCCGAAGGCCGGCTTTTCCGTGCGGTCAGATCTAAGAACCCGTCGCGGGAATCAGTGCCGCTCCCCGTCACCGGGGAGGGTGAAGCCCGCACCGACGTCTCCCCTCGCGTCGAGGTTGTCGGTGATCGCGTCGATGGTGGGACTCACCGTCGGCATGAAGAACGGGCCCTGGAGCGGCGTGCGACAGGACAGGTTGTGGTCCGGGAACACACCACCGGACACGACACCGACGAGGCGGTCACCGGCCAGCAACGGGGCACCCGAGTCCCCGCGCATCGCGCACACCTGGGAGAAGTTGACGCGTTTCTCACTGACCCAGGAGACGCCGCAGGTGTGCCCGGTGGCGACCCCCCGCTTGCACAGCTGCTCACCGGTCGCCGGCGAACCTCCGACGGAATTCACTGTGACACCGTTGTAGCTGCGTGAGATCTCCGCCCGCTCGTTGAACTCGATGACCGAGTAGTCGTAGTTCCTGCTCGAGGCGACGATCCTGCCCGCCGGGCCGACCGACCACGAGTCCGCGGAGATGACCTCCTCGCCCGGATTTCCGCAGTGACCGGCCGTGATGCCCACGGCACGCCCCTCCGCGTCGTACCCCGCGACACCGAGCGTGCACAGGGTCGTCGGGCCGATGAACACCGGGGTACCGGGACCGAAGAGAGACCTGCCCTCACGCTGCGCGGCGAAGGACTCTTCGGGGATGTCCGGACTGTCGAACCAGCTGCCGTTCACGCGGTTGAGCACCGGGCCGGGGCGACCCGCCATGAACTGGGAGACGACATCGGAACGCCAGCGGTAGTTCGGTCCGCGGCGGGATGCGTCGAAGGCCTCGACGCCCCCCTCCCCGGCCACGACCGTGTTCGCAGGCTGGACCGGATCGGCGTACTCCCCGGCGGTGGGGGAAATCGTGGCGCCCGTGCCACCGGCGGGCGCGACCGCGGCAGCGGCCTCGATGACGTTGTCGGGGATGACCTGACCGAGTCCACCGGCGACGGCCGCCTCGTTGAGGCGCTCCGCGGTCTCCGCGGAGCCGATCCCGGTCCCGGCTCGGAGCGCACCGTCGAAGGCCCGGTCGATGTCGGACTGGATCTGCCCCACCACCGAAGTGACCTGCTGGTTGAACTCCGCGATCGGGTCCACCTCGGCGGCGGACGCCTGGGGCGCCCCTACGATCAGCCCGATCCCCATGAGGGTGACGGGAAGGACACGGCGGAGTTTGACCAGGTTGGGCATGAAGACGCTGACTGCTTTCACAAGAACGGAAGTGGGCTCTCCGGCGCTCGGAAAACGGCACCTGAGAAGTTTCGGCAACAGCTCCATACTGCCACAGAATCCCGTCGTCTCCGCGGCTTCGACACGGAGACTCCAGTTGTCCGGCACCCCCGGGGCAGACCCGTGGCAGCTCACGCGCGCGACAACCGCGGGCAACAGCATTACCTGGACGTGGCCTGGTATTTTCCGGCCAGATTCAGCTTTCCGAAGCCGTCCGAGGCCCCGACGGGGTCCGCGCCCACGCCGCCGAGAAGAACGCGACCGCGGCAACCAGGGACACGACCACGACGATCAGACCGGCGACGACATGATCGGTCCACCACGGCACGGGCAGACCCGCATCCGCGGCGTCGATCCCCACGGAGAACGCGGCCGTCAGATAGCCGAGCGACGCGAGGAAGACCCCGACCGAGGCGACCGCCGTCCGCTCCAGGGAACCGGCACCCCTCCGCGCAGCTTGCACCGCCAGCACGATGAGGATCACCGGTGCCACGAGGAGGACCGGACCACCGAACACGGTCGCGGAAAGAAGGAGCACGATGACACCGGCCCACGCGGCGCAGGCCGGCAACACCCCCGTTTCTCCCCGCAGGACAGCTCCGACACCGGCGAGCGGCGAAGGTTTGACGGTCATGGACAGCTCCTCGAATCCCGGGCGAACAGCGTTTGGAGGCAGCACATCATCTTTCGTCGGGTGCGCCAAGGGGCTGGAACGGGGCTGCCCCGCCATCCTGAGTAGAATAACCAAGATCCAGGAAGAAGTATGCCCGCCCTCTTCAGACACGTCCAAAGAGTTGGGGCCTGCGCCATACTCGCCTGGCCATCTATCGCGAAGATGATGGGGCACACGGATTCACCTGCCTGCGACGGGTTGCACTTCGATTTCGTCACCCAGCGTGTGACACCTCCTCCCCTCCCCGACCGTCTCGCCCGCCAATGCGCTTCACACCGTGGATGACTACTCAAGGCAGCAGTCTGGCTTTTCGAGACTTCCACCCACAAGGAAGCTGTTCTTTCGCGTACCGGTGAGCCCCGACCGAGGTCGTCAACTCCGACCTTTGCCCATCGGCACATCGTCCGAACCGTTCCCAGCACAACCAGCACTGTCACCTAACTAGGCATGGGCCTTCTTGCGGTACTCCGGCTTGCGGTACTCCGGCTCACCCAAACGATAGGCGCACCAAGCAATGCCATTGTTGAGCTACACATCTGCTGCGCGGAGGGCAGTCAATCTTTCGGACGGTCGTGGCGCCATTCTCCAGCCCCTCCCCCTTTTAGCGGTGCAGATCTTTCTCTTTGCACGACAGCCCTTTTTACGACGTGGCCGAGCACAACATTCTCACCCCGGGCTTCGGCACGGCGCCTGAACTGTCCCTCAGACGAGTCATTTCTGAGCCGGATACCTTGAACGGCACCTTAATTTTAGTCAGAGCTGTGCAGATATTCCGCTATCCCCAGATTACGATCTTCACCCAAATAAGTCGGCCACGAATTAGCATCCTTGCGCATGCACAATGAAGTGGTCAGTATCGATTGAGGAATCGGAGCAGAAAATGGAAGCTGCCACAGTTGCAACCTGGACATTCATTGCAGAAGTTCCCATACCCGCAGATGTGGCGTCACTCCTCGTCCAAGGAGAACAACCTTACGCCGCTTTCAAAACCCTTCGGGATTCAGCGATCTTCACCAGCAGGCGCCTCATCGTCCGAGATGCACAGGGGATGCGCGGAAAGAAGGTCGAGATCTACTCACTGCCCTATTCTTCAGTGAACATGTGGTCGACCGAAAATGCCGGAACCTCGATATCAACAGTGAAGTAGAATTGTGGACCCGGGCCGGACACATCAAGGTTAAACTTGGACGTGGGGTGGACATCAGAAAAATAGACAGGCTTCTGGCCAACGCCGTTCTTAATAGTTGAATCGTTGGCGGAATATCTTGATCCATGAGCACTTCCATAGGCCTCCGGCATCGTCAACGACCCGAACGACTGGTGCGATGAGGTCGACAATCCGCGCTACATCGTGGATCTGATCGCCAAGATCACCCGCGTCGCGGTGGAGACCGTGAGAATCACCGACTCACTGCGCTGACGCAACGCGAGGTACCGGACCCGTGGGGTTACTCTCGCGGGTCCGGGCCCCGGTTCCGCAACGAGCGGAGGCCCACCGCAATGAGGTGATTGTCACAGTCTGTGTTTCATCTTCCCAGGTGAGAGATTCTGTCCGTTTTTTCGGGGTCGAACACCCGAATGGACATGTCGTGTCGCCGAAGCAAGCCGCA
The DNA here is from genome assembly GCF_016595285.2 of Corynebacterium antarcticum. Classification (NCBI taxonomy): domain Bacteria; kingdom Bacillati; phylum Actinomycetota; class Actinomycetes; order Mycobacteriales; family Corynebacteriaceae; genus Corynebacterium; species Corynebacterium antarcticum. The sequence continues at coordinate 691,651 of NZ_JAENIP020000002.1, read as the reverse complement.
GATACCTTTCTATCCTCGACGGCGGTCCCGCATGGAACCGTTTGATTTCCGGTCCGAATGTGTAGCGTGGGATACAGCACGATAACTTTGTTCCTCGGGCCCACTACAGCAGTGGTGTCCGTACCCGGCAGTCAGACCCGCCGCCCGTCACATACCGATGGACGCAACGGGACCAGGCTGCGGCCCTTTTCCACAGAGAACGGACCTTTCCAATGTCACCGACAACAGAACCAGAATCCTCCAGTTCGGGACGCCACGCGGCGCCGAAAACCAGGACGCTACCCGTACCTGCGGTGAATTTCGATGAGCACGTGGTCCCGTGGCGCAGGCGCAACTTCATCATCTGCGTCATCGTTCCCACGATCCTCGCCCTGGTACTTCTGACCTGCGGTGACATCCTCGTGGAGATCATCAGTGAGCTTTTCGGTGGTCTCGCATCCCTGACCCCGGCCTCACCGATCAGCATCGGGTCAACCATCGGACGCATCGTAATCGTATTCCTGTGTGTTCTGCTGCTCACGAAACTTTTCCGGTTGACGTTGCCCGATCTGGGCATGGTCCGGGAGAACCGCTTCGGTACCTGGGCCACGGGCGTCGGGTTCGGTTTCGCCGCCGTGACCGTCGTCTACCTGATCAACGTGATCTTCGGGGCCCTCGACGTCTCCTTCACCCTGAAAGCGAGCGAACTGTGGGTGCTCCTACTCGCGGCTGTGTTCTTCGCGTTCCAGGGTTTCTTCGAGGAACTGCTCTTCCGCTTCTTCATCATTCCCGCCTACGCGGCACGGATCACCGTGGCCGGAGCCATCGGCCTGTCGTCGATCCTGTTCGCCTTCATCCACCTGAACAACCCGAACCTGACCATCTTCGGCATGGTGAACCTGGTGCTCTACGGCGTCGTCTTCGGCACGATGTACTGGCGCACCGGTAACGCCTGGTTCGTCGCCGGTTGGCACAGCGGCTGGAACTTCGTGCTCTCGATGCTCTACGGCTCGCACGTCTCGGGCAACGCACTGCCGGGCTCCGTCCTGTCCTCGGCGCCGAACGGCAGTGAACTGCTCAACGGCGGGGAATTCGGTCTGGAGGGCTCCGTGCTCTCCACCCTCCTCGGTGTCGCCATCATCGCGTGGTGCGTGAAGACGAAACCGGCATCGGACACCGGTTTGTTCACTCGGCGAACCAGGCCCACCCGGGATCTCGCCTGACCCCATCCCGGTCGGTGTAACGACCCATCAGAACCCGTGGACGGGAAGAATGGCGGGACGACTCACTCGGGGAAAGAGAGATATGAAGCTGAGCCCTGCCTACCTCGACGCTCTCGTCACGAAACTTGAGTCAACGGAGCACCAGATCCACGAGGAACTGATGTGGACGGACGACGAACGCTCCGATCGTTCGAGGTTCGTGGAGCTGGTGTAGAGACAGCGGGAACGCTTCCGGCCATCCGACTGGATCGGCCAGTGGTACAAGGATCCTGACCCGGTCCCGTTCCCGCCGCCACCGTTCCTGACGGATCAGCCTGATCACCAGTACCTCCCGGTGACCGGGAAAAGACTCTTCGAACTCGGGGAGAACATCGGCGACGCCACCGAGACGGACGAGGCGAACTTCTATGCCGCCGACTACGCCCGGGGGCGGCGCAGTACGACCTGCAGGAGTACCGGGGAGTTCAACCGCTGAGGGACCCGCGGACACCCGGGCGGCTCCTCGCGGGGCTGCAGGCCGGCAGGGAATCGGCCGAGGCCGGTTACCGGGCATTCAATACCTGAGGCGCGGCGAAGATCCACAAACTCGGCCCGGCATTCTTCACCACGCTCCTCCACTTCGCCGCGGTCGTCCCGACCCGTCCCCGACGCGTGTCGCCCGCTCATTCTCGGCGGCAGGGTCGCGGGCGCTCCCGGCCGGAAGACCTCGGACGGCGGGATCGCCGCCCGGTATTCCCGGTATCCGGACACCGTGCGGGCTGTCCGGGAACACCGGGGACGGGAAGACCTGCCCACGGATGTCACCGGGTACCTGTCGTTCCGGACGGATCGCTCCCCGTACGCGCCGAGCATCTGATCGCATCGGGGCCGCCTCCTCCGGCGGACGGGCACCGCGGCAATCGGTCGACCGGTGCCGTTACGCTTGACCCCATGAGTGACTACTTCGGGCAGGCCGACTACGCGATCCGCATGGACTGGGGTCCGGAGGGCGCGCGGCGGTGTGCCGCGGACGTGAACATCATCGTGGACGTACTGAGTTTCTCGACGTCCGTGACGGTAGCCGCGGAGCGGGGAATGACCGTGTACCCCTGCCGGTGGAAGGATGCCCGGGCGGCGGAGTTCGCCGCGGAACATGATGCGACGCTCGCGGTCGGTCGACTCGAGGCGGGTACCGCACCGGGAGCCCACGGGGTCTCGCTCTCACCGGCCGGGCTGCTCACCGACACCCGGGTCCCGCGGATCGTGCTCCCCTCCCCCAACGGCTCGACGATCTCGGCGGTCCTCGCGGAGCACGGCGCGGGAGTCGTCGCCGGCTGTCTGCGAAACGCCACGGCCGTCGGTAGGTGGGCGGTGCAGCAGGTGGATGTGGGACGGAGTGTCTCGGTCATCGCCGCCGGGGAACGCTGGTGTGGGGACGGGTCCCTGCGCCCCGCGCTGGAGGATCATCTCGGTGCCGGGGCGATCCTCAGTGCGCTCGTCACGCCACGCCACATCGGGGTGTGCAGCCCGGAGGCTCTCGCGGCGGCCGGACTGTTCTCCGGAGCGCAGGAGTATCTCGCGTCGCTTCTGGCCGACTGCGTCGGCGGGCGCGAGCTCACCGCGATGGGCTTCGAGGAGGATGTCACCGTCGCCGCGGATCTCGATGCCTCCGCTGTCGTCCCCATCCTCACCGACGGGGCATTCAGTTCGCTCCGGGTTGTCTGACGGCAGCCGCCTCCAGCACCGGCCCGCACCCGCGGATGACCACACCGACCCCGATGAAGGCCAGAACCACGGCGACCACGGAGACGGGCAGGAAGCCGATCAGACCGGACAGTGCCATGCCGCCTCCGGCCGACAGGACCATCACGAGCGCCGCGAGGGTGCTGAATACGGTGAAGTCGGTCCCGGCCGATTCGTAGCGGGTGAGGTCCATCGCCACCGTGTACACCACGGTCATCGTGGCGGCCACGCCTCCGTAGAGGATCCCGATGATGAGGGTCGCGGCCCACGTGCCGGTCATGCCGAGCGCGAGCAGGACCACCCCGACGGTCGTCATCGCCTGGATCAGCCCCAGGGTCCGTATCGCGTGGTGGCGGGACCATTTCCGGGTCAGGATTCCGGCGCCTATCCCGGCGACGATCCCGAACAGGCTTCCGCAGATCACAAAGAGGATCCCGATGCGGGTGGCCGACCAGTCGGCGGCGACGAGGATGGGGCGCACCTGGTTGTACGCCACGGCGACCCCGGCGAAGTAGAGCGGCATGTGGACCAGTGCCCACTGCCGCCGGGCGCGGTCCGCGAAGAAGGAGCGGATCACGTTCCCGTTCACACCGGGCTCGGGGAGCCGGGCGGTGCTCTGCCGTTCGCGCCACAGGAGGACGAACGGAAGCGGGACCGCACTCCAGAAGGCGAGGCTGAGTGCGGCGGCCTGCCATCCGGCGGTGTCGTAGATGACGAGGACGAGCCCGCCACCGACGACCTGGGAGAATGCGCTTCCCGCCGACTGGAAGCCGTTGCCCAGTCCGCGATCGCCGGCGGACAGGAGCCGGGTCGCCGTCGCATCGGCCGCGATGTCCTGGGTGCCCGCAACGATGAACAGGAACCCGAACACGACGAGTGCAACGGAGAACTGTCCGACGGGATCGATGAAGCTCAACAGCGCGCAACCGGCGACCAGGGTGATCTGCATGGCCATGAGCCAGCTCCGGTAGTGCCCGAACCTGTCGGACCCGAACCTGTCCACGACCGGTGCCCACAGGAACTTCAGGACGAGGAGGGTCGCCAGCCCGCTGGCCCCACCGATCCTGGTGAGAGGTACCCCGCCGGCCTGGGCGATGGTCAGGAACGCGTAGGCGAACATGGCGAGGCTGAGATTCTGGGTGCTGTACAGCGAGGCTATCAGCGCCATGTGGAACGTCCGGCCGCGCACCGGGGGACGCGTGTCCTCGGGCGGAGCGGTTTCACTGCCGGTCACGGTCATTCTGTGGCTCCTCACGTGGTCGTCGGTTGGTCCGGGAGACCGAGCAGTTCCCGGTAGACGGGACTCGTCCCGATGATCTCGTCGTGCGTTCCGGCGCCGTCGACCCGGCCGTCGGCGAGGACGACGATCTGGTCCACGTTGCGGATCGTGTTCAGCCGGTGGGCTATGACGAGCACGGTCCTGCCGTGGATCAGCCTGTTCACCGCCGCCTGGATACGCCGTTCGGTACCCGGGTCGACGGCGGCGACCGCCTCGTCGAGGAGCAGCACCGGGGCGTCCTTGAGCAGGGCGCGCGCGATCGACAACCGTTGACGCTGCCCTCCGGACAGGTTCGTGCCGCCGTCGGTCAGGACCGTGTCCAGTCCGTCCGGCAGAGCGGCGACGAAGTCGCTCGCCTCCGCCTGCGCGAGTGTCGCCCACACCTTCTCATCGGTGATACCGGGGGAACCGATGGTGAGGTTGTCCCGGATGGAGACCGGGAAGAGGTAGACATCCTGGTAGACGGTGGAGATGGTCTCCCGGCGCGTCGCGGCGTCCATGTCCCGCAGATCGACATCGCCGATCCGGATCGCCCCACTGCCGGGGTCGAAGAACCTCGCGACGAGGTTGACCACGGTGGATTTGCCCGCGCCGGACGGCCCGATGACGGCGGTGACCGTCCCGGACCCGGCGGTGAACGACACGTCGTGGAGGATGTCCCGGTCGCTGTACCCGAAGGTGACGCCGTCGACCTCGACGGTGGAGTCGGCGGGTGCGCGGGGGACTTCCGGTTCCGGCAGTTCCCCGGTGTCCCAGACCTCGGCGAGGCTCCGGGCGATGCGCTCCTGCTGGTGCCGGTACGCGGACAGTTCCAGCAGCTCCTGGAAGGGCCGGTACATGTTGAGTGCCAGGATGAGGAACAGCAGCAGAGTGGTCGCGCTGACCGATCCGCCGGTGAACAGGCCGGATCCGAGCCACAGCATCGCGACGAACCCGGCCTCCAGGACGATGGTGCCGAGCGTGGTCATGGGGCTCGTGCGCACCGCCATGCGGACGCTGGCACGGCGCAGGGCCTCCACCCGGGCGCGGTAGACCTGCGCCTGCGGGGCGTCGGGGAAGGCGCGGAAGACCGCGGTGCCGCGGCAGAACTCGAGGAGCGCGGAATTGGCCTCCCGCCTGGCGGCGGTGACATCGGTGAAGGTGGCCTCGTGCGCCCGATCGGTCATCTTCAGGGTGAGCAGGAAGAACGGGACACCGATCAGTGCCGCGGCCGCGAGCCGCCAGTCCAGGGAGAACAGCACGACGGTGATGAGGACGGGCTGGACCACCGCGATGATGAGCTTCGCGGGGAGGTTGATGAAGTCGACGAGGGCGAGCTCGGAGACGAGGAGTGTCGTCGTCCGGCCCGCGTCCATCCGGTCGAACACCCCGAGCGGTGCCCGGGTCAGCCGGCGGAGCACCGAGCGGCGGAGATCCGAGATCGCCCGGAACGCGACCGGCCACCAGTGCTTCGCCACGCCGATTCCGACGGTCAACCGGGCGATGAAGATGAGCAGGAGCGCGCCGGACAACAGGTGGACGTCCCGGGTGGTCAGTGTGTCGTCGAGAACAGCCAGGAGGCTGAAGAAGACCACGACCATCGGTGCCGAGGTGAAGAATCCCTCGAGCAGCAGGCGCCAGAGTCCCACCCGCCACAGTTGCTCCCGGTGGGATCCCAGCATCGCGAACCACTGGCCGACGGGGCCGAGACCGGTCAGGTTCCGGACCGGTGGAGTGTGTTCGGCGAATCCGCCGTCGGACGCGGGTTCCGCGGCGGACGTCACCCTTGCCGGCGACAGGGCTGCGGTCGGGCACCCGTCGCCGGCTTCCATCCCCCACTTGTCCACGGCGACGAAATCCCGCCAGAGACGGCGGTACGTCCCGGAGGTCGCGGACAGCTCCTCGTGGTCGCCCTCGGCGACGATCCGGCCGTCGTCCATGACGAGGATGCGGTCGTAGCCGGTCAGGGACCCGAGTCGGTGGGCGACGGTGATGACGGTGCGACCCTGCTGCAGTTCCGCCAGCGCCGCCACCACCGACCGCTCGTTGGTGGCGTCGAGTGATGCGGTGACCTCATCGAGCATCACCACCGGGGAATCGGCCAGCAGCGCACGGGCGATGGAGATCCGCTGCCGCTGCCCACCCGACAGATTCGCCCCCGCAGCACCGAGCACGGTGTCCCATCCCCGGTCCAGTTCGTCGATGAACTCGGTGACCCGTGCCCGCCGGCCGGCCGACCGGATCTCCTCGTCCGTGGCGTCCGGCCGGGCGAGGCGGATGTTCTCCAGCACCGAGTCGTTGAAGATGTAGTCGTCCTGCTGAACGAAGGCGATCGCCCCGGAGAGTTCCGCCGGGTCCAGCTCGCGGACGTCGGTTCCACCGAACGTGACCTTTCCGGCGCTGACGTCGATGAACCGGGCGATGACACGGAGCAGGGTTGATTTCCCCGCCCCGGACCCGCCGATCACCGCGACCCGTTCGCCGGGTTCGATGACGAGGTCGATGTCCTTGACGACGTCCGTGTCCCCGTAGGTGACGCACGCGCCACGGAGCTCGATGCGCGAGCCGTCCCGGGTGGCGGGGGTCGGTGGCACCGGTAGGTCTGGTTCCGCCAGGAACCCGGAGATGTTCTTCAGCCCCGCCTCGATCTGGTACTGGAGAACAGCCGCGGAGAGCGTCAGTGTCATCAACGGCTGGGCGAAACCGACGCCGACGAGGATGAAGAACACGAAGTCCTGTGGCTCCAGCGAACCCGAGCGGTAGAGCCACAGGCCCAGCGGCAGGATGGCGATGATGCTGATCGCGACGAGTGTGGCCGCACCCGCTGCGCCCACCCGGCCGCGCTCGGTCTTGTCCAGCTCGATGTCCTCGCTGGCGACGATCGCGTCCCGGATACCGTCGAAGAGGAACGTCGAACCGACGAAGCCGCGGATCACCCGGATACCCCGGACGAAGGAGACCGCCTCGACGTTGAGCTGCTTCTTCACGTCGGATTCCCGCTCCATCAGGTCCTTCGACGCGGTGACCGCGGCGGCGACGCATCCGACGATGCCGAGGACGACGACGAGGGCGGCGAGGGCCATGCGCCAGTCGATGATGAACATGATGATCAGCGTGGTGACCGGGACGGTCACCGATGCCGCGATGTCGGGGATCGCGTGGGAGAGCCCGAGTTCCAGCTGCTCGACGTCGTCCTGGAACACCTTCTTCACCTCGCCGCTGCTGCGCGCCTGGGCCCGGGCCAGTGGCATCCGGGCGAGGCGCTCCGCCAGCGCGAGACGGATGTCGGCGAGCGCCCGGTAGGCGGCGATGTGTGCGACGTTGTTCGCCGCCATACGCAGCAGGGCCTTGCCCGCCACCCCGGCCGCCGCGACGGCCACGAGGAAGGGAATGCGACCCGTCTGCTGCTCGCCGACGAGAAGATCCCGGGCGAGGAAGTAGATGACGACGTAGGGCACGAGTCCGGCGAACGCCCCGAGCACGGAGAGCACCCCGCTGGCGATCAACCGGGGTTTCTGCCTACCGATCAGTGCGCCGACGGAAGTGCCGGGCAGTGGGTCGCACAGCGTTCCGGGCGGGCCTGCGGTGTCAGCGGTGGCCTCGGCATCGGGGTCGCACGTCTGCCTCATGAGGAAAGGTTAGCCTCAGCTGTTTTTCAGGGCAACCAACTTTCCGTTTCTTTCCCGACACAGACAGCACCACCACCGGACCAACCCGGCTCGGGCACACCACGACCGCGCTGGATCTCCCCCGAAGCAGCGCAACCGAATGGGCGCACGCGGCAACCAGTGGTGGCCAACCACTGCCGTTCCGGGCCGAGTGAAAAAACATCCACGCCCCCGAAAACGCCACGGGTCCACGGACTTCACGATCCTGGACCGCCCACCCGGTGACCCCAGCCTCGTTGTCGATCGCTGTCCGTTCGGCATCGGTCCGCGCGGCGGCCGAGCCTGCGGGATCGGTGGTGACGTCGGGTTGCGCGGTCAGGGTCGGGGTCAGAGTTGAGCCCAGCCCGTGGACCGGGACAACCGCGGGCAGCGGTCCGGGTACCGGGGACCGCGCCGCCCCCGTCGATGTCTGTAAATTCCACCTGTCACCAACCAGAATGTCAGAGATGGCACATGTTTAGCTTCCTGGAAGCGAACACGAGAAAACCCCTCTCCAGAAGGAGAGGGGTTTTCTGTACGTGGTAGCGGGGGCAGGATTTGAACCTACGACCTCTGGGTTATGAGCCCAGCGAGCTACCGAGCTGCTCCACCCCGCGTCGGGTGCTACGTACTGACACCGTGCCGGGAAACGTTCTCTCGTCTGCTCCCTGGCAACGTTGAGTTACTTTACATAGCTTCCCCGAGAACGTCCAATCGGGGCGGTGAACTGCGAAAATGAGAGAAGCGGCGAACCCTGCCGTCCGGATCCGCCGCCTCCTCACATCTGTCACACGTTGGCTTCCTCCGGGTCAGCCGGGTTCGGGACAGCGGGGTCACTGTCCGCCCCGTCTGAGGTGGCCTGGTTCTGGAGCCGCTGGTACTCGGCGACCGCACGATCCAGACGATCGAGGGCCCGACCATACTCCTCATGGGAGGCGTTCTTGGCGTCGTTCAGGCCCTTGAGTGCCTCGGAGACGCGGTCCATGGCCTCGTTGAGGTCGGCGGCCGGGACACCGCCGATGGTGGTGGAGGGCTCGGTCGCCTCCCCTCCGCCACCGGAGTCGCCGCCGGCAGGCGTCCTGCCCACGCTGTCCGGCAGATCCGTCGCCTCCTCGACATCCGCCGCGGAGCGTGGGTCGATGCCGACCTGGCTCAGCGCCTCGGCGATGGTCGGGGCGTAGCCGACCTGACCGTTGTAGTTCACGAGCACACGCAGCAGCTTCGGGAAGGCGGAGTCCTGGTCCTTGCGCTGGGTGTAGATCGGTTCGACGTAGAGGATCTCTCCCCCGCCGACGGGCAGGGTCAGGAGATTACCGTTCTTGATGTCGTTCGTGCCCTCCCACAGCGACCGGTCGCGGGCGACCTGGTCGGAGGACATCATCGTGTCCTGCGCCTGCGCCGGGCCGAGCGTCTGGGTCTGGGTGGGCAGGACCCGGACCGTGATCTTGCCGAAGTTGTCCGGGTCGGAGGACACGGACATGTGCGCGGCGAGGAACTGGCGCTCCAGACCACGGAACGGGGTGATCAGCTGGAAGCCTGCGTCCCGGGATTCGGGGTCGGCGGCGACGACGTAGTACGGGGGCTGGTTGACGCCCTCGACGCCCTTCGAGGCGTTCGGGTCGCTGGGCACGGACCAGAAGTCGTCGGAGGTGAAGAACACACGCGCGTCATCGACGTGGTACTTGGCGATGATCTCCCGCTGGACCTTGAACAGGTCCTCCGGGTAGCGGAGATGCTCGCGCAGGTCGTCGGAGATCTCCTCCTTCGGCTTCACCGTTCCGGGGAACACGCCCTCCCACGCCTTGAGCACCGGGTCGGAGTCGTCGAACTCGTAGAGCTCCACGGATCCGTCGTAGGCGTCGACGACGGCCTTGACCGAGTTGCGGATGTAGCCCACCTGGTCGGTGAGCAGGCGCTGGTTCGTGCCGTTGGCGTTCAGCGAGTCACGGGTGACCTCGCTCAGCGTGGTGCGCTGGGCGTAGGGCAGGTTGCTGAGCGTGGTGTAGCCGTCGACGATCCACTTGATCTTCCCGTCGATGACGGTGGGGTACGTCGCGGAGTCCGTGGTCAGCCAGGGCGCGACCTTCTCCACCCGGGAGCGGGGGTCGCGTTCGAAGATGATCTTGGAGTTGCCGTCGATCCGGTCACTCAGGAGCATGTTGATCTCCTGGTAGCGCAGGGCGAAGGCGGTGCGGTTGACGATGTTGCCGATGGAGACTCCACCGGAACCGGTGTAGGTGTAGCTCGATCCGTCGGTGTCGTACTCGAGGGCCTTGCCGTCGAGGGTGCCGCCGACGATGGCGTAGTCACTGTTGGTCGGGCCGGAGGCGATGACGGGACCGAAGTACACGCGGGGCTCATCGACCTCGATACCGAGTTTCTCCGCCTCCTCGTTCTCCGCGCGGCGCTGCAGGGTCTGCAGGTCACTCACGGTGTAGACGGGGTAGCCGCCACGGGTGGATCCGACGTCGCGGGCGACCTCGTCGACCTGGTTCGCGGGCGCGGCCACGAGGCCGTTGCCGTGGGTGTAGACGGTGTGCCGGTTGATCCAGTCCCGCTGGTTGTCACGCAGGGCGTTGGGGTCGATCTCACGCGCGGCGACGACGTAGTCGCGCAGCTCGCCGTCGACGGTGTAGCGGTCGATGTTGAGCTTGTCCGGAAAACCGTAGAAGTTCTTGAGCTGCTGCTGCTGGGTGAACGTGTCGGAGAGGATCTGCGGATCGAGCAGGCGGATGTTCGACAGTGTCGCCACGTCATCGGCGACGGACTCCTCCGACGCGCCTTCCGCACCCCAGTTGGAGATGTAGGTGACCTCGTCGTCCGTCACGCCGTAGGCGTATCGGGTCGCCTCGATGTTGCGGGCGATGTACTTAGACTCCTTCTCCGCGCGGTTCGGGGCGACGGAGAACTGTTCGATGGCCAGCGGCCAGGCGGTCCCGATCACCACGGCCGACAGGACCATGAGCCCGGTCGCCAGGGCGGGGATGCGGAGATCACGGAGAACCACCGCGGAGAAGAACGCCGCGGCGACGACGACGGCGATGACCATGAGGAGGATCTTGGCGGGCAGGACCGCGTTGATGTCGGTGTAGGAACCGCCGTAGAAGGAACTGCCCTGTCCACCTCCGTGCTGTGCACTCAGCAGGTCGTAGCGGTCGAGCCAGTAGCTGACGACGCGCAGCAGCATCCAGAGCCCTGCGGTGACCGCGAGCTGGATGCGCGCGGGGTTGGACATGGCACCCTTCTCCGCGAAACCGTTGGCCCCCACCCGGATTCCGCCGAGCAGGTAGTGCCCCACGAGTGCCACGAGGAAGGCCACGATCAGCAGCGACGAGAGGGATCCCACGACGAGCCGGATCAACGGGAGGGTGAAGGCGTAGAAACCGTAGTCACGGTGGAACTGCGGGTCGGAGACCCCGAAGTCGGATCCGTTGAGGAACAGGGAGACGGTGGTCCAGTTCGCCTGTCCGACGATGCCCGCGAGGATTCCGATGAAGATCGGGACGCCGAGCATGACGCGCTTGAGGGACTGTTCGATCGCGGCGCGGTACGCGCGGATCGGATTGTCCGGTTCGAAACCGAAGACGTCGTCCATGTCGTCCGGGCGGTACCTGAACGCCAGGTACCCGGCGAGCCACACGATGGCGGCCGCGATCACCCCGAACACCAGGAACAGGACGATCCGGGTGACCAGGACGCGGGTGAACACGCCGCGGAAGTCCACCTCGGAGAACCACAGCCAGTCGGTGTAGTAGCCGATGAGGATCGGCCCCACGAAGATGACGAGGGCGACGAGGAAGATGATCCCGCTGACCAACCTCGGCGGTCGTTTGAACGGCTTCTGGGGGCTAAGGCCGCTAGACAAGCCAACTCCTTTAATTAACGTGCACGTGACGGATAGAATTCAACAGTACTTTCTTTTTTACGTATCCGAGACAACCGGGAGCACCCATCCCATGCCAGCAACGCCGGAGTCCCCCCTCACCCAGCAGGCCCTCAACCGGGCCATGATGGAGGCCGTCGAACACGTCCACGCCGGAGGCTGGGACTCCTCCCCCGCTCTCTTCGCCCTCGTCGAGACCTCGATGCTCGCCGATGCGACGGGAGCTGCGGACCTGATCGAGGACGATTCCCCGCTGACGCTCGTGCAGCAGGACGACCTGCCTCCGCACATCGAGGGGGGCTCCGATGAGCTGGGTGATTTCGTCTCCCGCCTGGCGTGGCCGGAGCAGGTGTGCGGGGTCATCCTGGCCCAGGAGATCCTCTTCCGGGACACGGCGGGAACCGATCCCGACGATGCGGGGGACGGCCCGACCGGCGGGATCGAGGCGAAACCGGCACGCCTGTTCTCCGGTGTGCTGCGCAGCGGGGAGGAACTGACACTGCTGCAGCTCCGTCCCACCGAGGAGGAGCTCGCGGCGGCGGGCCCCTTCGCGGATGACGAGATCAGCCTCCGGGGCGGACCCGGTGTCGCTCCCGGTGTCATCGCCGCACTTCATTACACTCTTGAGCAGCCGGCCGTCGACTGACGCCCGGCGAGAGAGAAGACCATCCGGCGGTTCCCACCCGCCATCACCGAGGAGCTGACTGATACCAGTGCCCGACACCCCGTACCGCAGCTCCTCGCGCCGTCTCCGGTTCGCCGCAGCCCTGACCGCGACCGTCCTCCTCGCCGGGTGCGGTGGAGGCGACGGTCCGGAACCCGGACAGGACGCCGACCCGGCGGACACGACGGAAGGCATGTCGACCGCATCGGCGACCTCCACCACGGATTCGGGCGGTTCCGGGAGCCCCACCTCGACGACGTCCGGGGCCTCCGCCGGCGCCACGGACAGGAGTCCGCGGCTCCCACGGAGCGTCCAGGACGCCTACGAGCGTTTCGGGACCCTCGCGCCGCGGTCGCTGTTCGAGAAGTTCGACTCCTGCATGCCGAACGGGGTGGCTGATTCCTCCGCGTGCTCGGGAGAGGAGGTCGGGCAGTTCCAGTTCTTCGCCAACGAGGCGAAGGCGGCGTCCACCACCCAGTTGCTGACCGAACTGCGCAGCGCCCGGATCGTGCAGGACGACGGGGACGTGATCGTGGGTTGGTCGAACGTGGGCACCGTCGCGATCATCACCGTGGTCGACAACGCGAACGGCGTCGTCCTGCAGCAGATGATCTCCACCGATGAACAGGACCCACGCGAGCGGATCATGGAGCTCGGCCTCGCCCGACGGACGGCGACGACTCCGCCACGCACCGCCACGTCGACCAGACCGACGGGACAGACCACCGGAACGGGGCGCCCGACCACTCCCACCGGGACGTCGACGACACCGACGGATCGGGCGAAGAACTAGTTGGAGAGATAGTCCTCGCAGGTCAGCGCGCTCCCCGGGCGGGCGTCGTAGGCCGCCATCTGGTCGATCGCCTCAGCGAGCGTATCCACCTTCAGCACGGCCATATCCCCGTGGTCCCGGCTCACCGCCTCAGCGCAGTTCGCGCTCGGGGCGAGGAACACCTCCGCGCCGGCGTCACGCGCGGCGCGGACCTTGTGGACTATCCCGCCGATGGAACCGACGTCACCGGTCACCGAGATGGTTCCCGTTCCCGCCACGAAGCGACCGCCATTCAGCGGGCCCTCGCTGAGCTTGTCCACGACGGCGAGGCTGAACATCATGCCCGCACTCGGACCGCCGATGTCCTCCAGGTTGTAGTTGACGGTGATCCCGTCGGCGGGGGTGGCATCCATCATTACCCCGAGCAGCGGCACGTCGGGCTGTTCCGGGTGGCTTCCGAGCGTGACGTCGACGGCCCGGTCGCCGCCTTCACGGTCCACCTCCAACCGGATCCGGTCGCCGGGCTTCTTGCCCCGTACGGTCTCCTGCACCTCGATCGGGAGGGTCACCGCGGTGCCGTCGACGGAGCGGATGATGTCGCCGTCCCGGAGTTCTCCCTCGGCCGCGGAGTCCTCCGCGACACCGACGACCCTGACCTGGAGCGGTTTGTCGAGGTAGGTCATGGCGGCGATCGTGGCGGCGGACTCCGAGGAGCTGAACAGCACCTCATTGCGTTGGGAGACCTCCTCGAGGGTCTCGCCCGGGCGGATGAAGTGGTCGATGGGCACGAGGGTGTCCTCGGACAGCCACCTGCGGACCGCCTCCGCGAGGGTCATTCCCGTACGGATCTCCACGGTGGTCATGTCGAGGCTCCCCTCGGTCTCGTCGAGCTCCGCGCCACTGATGTCCACTACCCTCTCACCCCGGTACTCCCCGAGGGTGTCGAAGGTCGGACCCGGCCCCTCTGCGGCGTAGGGCACCGTCAGATCGATACCCGTCCCGGGGATGTGGTCGGCCATGGCGAGGTAGGTCAACGCGACCACGGGCAGCGCTCCGGCCAGCACAGTGCTTGTTCGACGATTCACGCCTACCAACGATACAGTCCCGGCCCGCCGATCCCCGTCCCCGGCGGAGCACCCGCCACCGGTACTGACCCCGGCCCGCCCCGACGTGTTCGCTGAGAGCGTTGTTCCCGCGATGGCGAAGCTCTCGCAGCCGCCGGTAGGTTGGAGCCATGAACAACCATGGTTTTGGCTTCCGACCCGGTGACGATGACGATGACGACCGCAACGACGGTCAGAACAACTTCGGTTTCTTCAGCTTCGGGCCGGGCATGGGCGGAGGCAACATGGGCGGCGGCCTGGGCGACATGCTCAACCAGTTCGGCCAGATGCTCTCGGGCATGGGATCGTCCATGAACTCCCCCGACGGCCAGGGCGCGGTGAACTACGCCCTCGCCGAGCGGATCGCCCGTCAGCAGATCGGTCGCGTCCAACCGGTGCCCTCGAATCAGATCACCGCCGTCACCGACGCGGTACGCCTGGCGGAGCTCTGGCTCGATGACGCCACCGAACTGCCCACCGCCTCGGGACGGGTCGAGGCGTGGAACGCGGAAACCTGGCTGGAACAGACACTCCCGGTGTGGAAGCGGATGGTCACCCCGGTCGCGGAGCGGATGAATGAGGCCCAGCTGGAGTCGCTGCCGGAGGAGGCGCGGCAGATGATCGGCCCCATGCTGCAGATGATGAACCAGATGTCGGGCATGAACTTCGGCATGCAGCTCGGAAACGCCCTCGGTGATCTCGCCCGACAGGCGCTGACCGGTTCGGACTTCGGTCTCCCGGTCGCCCCGGCGGGGGTCACCGCGGTCCTTCCGGTCCATCTGCGGGAGATGTCGAAGGGACTCGACGTCCCGGAGCAGGAGGCCCTGGTCTACCTGTGTGTCCGGGAGGTGGCCCGCCAGCGCCTGTTCAAGCACGTCCCGTGGCTGGTCGAGCGTCTCGTCTCCTCCGTCGAGGAGTACGCCGCGGGCCTCGTGATCGACACCTCCCACATCGAGGAGGCCGCCCGCGAGCTCAACCTGGAGAGCGGTGACCCGGCGCAGATCCAGGACGCGATGCAGCGCCTGCAGGGCATGGACCTCTCGCCCAGGATCTCCTCCCGGAACGCGGCTGCCGCGGCCCGGCTGGAGACGATGCTCGCGCTCGTCGAGGGCTGGGTGGAACTCGTGGTCACCGAGGCCATCGGCGACCGGATCCCCTCCACCGCGGCGATGAACGAGGCATGGCGTCGGCGTCGCGCCACCGGTGGTTCCGCGGAGCAGGCCTTCTCCAGGGTCGTCGGCATCGAGTTCGCCGCCCCCAAGGTCGCCGAGGCCATGGAGCTGTGGCGCCGGGTGGAGGTCGCCGTTGGCGTCAAGCGCCGCGACGCCGTCTGGGACCACCCCGATTTCCTGCCCGTGGCCTCCGACCTGGAGAACTCGGCCGAGTTCATCGACGGCCTGCTCGATGAGGGCGACGCCGGGGACTTCGATCCCATCGCGGAGATCGACGCCCTGGAGAAGATGCTCGCCGAGGAGGCCGACCGGAAGAGCTCGGCGGAAGACACGGACCCCGACGGTTCCGGCGATGACCCCTCCGACCCGGTGGAACCGGGTGACGACGGGGACGACAGGCGGAACTCCTGACGTCTTTCCTCCAGTGATCCCGCGGTGCCCGGCGCTGCGGGATCACTTTCCGTTACCCCCGAAACGCTGGTAGGCCTCGAGATAGCCCTTCGCCCGCTCGGCCTGCGGTGCGCGGTCCGCCCATTCCCGGAAGGACGCGTCGTGCCCCGAGTGGATGAAGGTGTGCGTGAGCTCGTGCACGAGGACCGCGTCGAGCACGTATCCGGGAACCTCGCGCAGCCGGTCGGTGATGCGGATCTCCCCGGTGTCCGGGCTGCAGGACCCCCAGCGACGCGTCTGGTTGCCCACCCACCGCACCGAGCTGAACGTCGCGCGCCCCTCCAGCAGCCGGTTGTTGAGTTCCCGGGCGCGGGCCTCGAGCTCCGCGTCCCCGGTGTGCACCGATGTGGACCGCCGCCGGACCCTCGCGACGATGTCCGCGACCGCTTCCGCCTCCTGTGCCGCGGTGAGCCGCGCGGGGATCCGGACGACGATCTTCCCGTCGACGATCCGGCCGGAGACCGTCCTGGTCCGGCGGGTGGATCGGATCACCTGGATCTCGGGGTCTGTGGACTGCGCCATGACAGTTGAGTCTATCTGTGGTGAAATGGCCGCACCGTCACTGCTGCTGGGGCCTGTGGACAACCGAGACACGAGGTATCCCCATGCCCGAAACCGGACAACCGGTCCGTCTGGCCCCCACGGTCAGCATGCATCTCCGCCGCGGCCGCAACCTACAGTTCGGCCTCGACCCGACCTGGGCCGGAATCATAGACACACTTCCCCCGGACACGACGACGCGGATCCGGGACGTCCTGGCCGGCACCCGGACGCCGGTCACCGTCGACGAACTCACCGACGCACTCGTCTCAGCCGGTGGGACACCGGCCGAGACCGCCACCCTGATCGACGAACTCATCGACTACGGGGCGCTCCTCCGCGTGCCTGTCGGGGTACCGCGCGTCGGGGTGCTCGGTGAGGACCGTGCCGCGGACGGAATCCGTGATCTGGTCGCGCAGTACGGAGCCGAGGTGTCGGGACGACTCCCCGGTGAGCGGCCCGGCGGTTTTCTGCGGACCTTCAGCCCCGGAGCGCCGGTCGTGCTCACCGGCGCACCCGATGAACTGCACGATCTGTCCACACCGATCATCCAGCGCGGCGGCGACGTCATCCCGGTCACCGTCATCGACGGCCGCGTGGTCCTGGGGCCGCTCCGTCTACGCGGTGCGGGGCCGTGCCCGTTGTGCGCGCGTCTGCACCGTTTCGACGCGGATCCGGACGCCCCCAGGGAGGCCCCACGGTTCGGGGACGGGAGCTGGCTGCCGCCGGATCCGGTCGTGCTCCGCACCGTGGTCACGACCGCGGCCGCACTTGTTCTCCGGTTCGCGGGTGTGACCGCCCCGCCGCCGGGGCCGGAGCGCGACCTTCCGTCCGCGGGGACGGTGATCACCGTCGATCCGCACCGGCTCACCTCCACCGCCACCCGGTTCGGGGTCCACCCGCACTGCCCGGACTGCTGGGCGGCCGCCCGGGGATGCGCCGATCCCGGCGCACCGTCACCGGGGGTGCCGGAGGTCAGTCGAGGGTTCCGTTGACGATGGCCAGCACCTGACCGCCGTACTTGTCCACCTTCACCGGGCCGACGCCGCTGACCCCGAGGAGTTCCCGTTCATCGGCGGGCATCGCCTCGGCGATGGCCATGAGCGTCGCGTCGGAGAACACGATGTACGCGGGAACCTGATCCTCCCGTGCGGTCTCCGCCCGCCAGGCGCGCAGCTGCTCGAAGATCCCGTCGTCAGCGCCGCCGGGGCAGTCGATGCAGCGCCGCAGGACCTTCTCCTGCGGGCTCTCCAGCGGGGAGCCGCACACCCGGCACCGCTTCGGGCGATTGCGGGAGGATCCCCGTTCCACCGGCTCCGGGTCGGTGACGATCCCGTCGAGGAACCGGGTCCGCTTCCGCGACTTCCTGCCGCCCTCCTGGCGGGCCAGCGCCCAGGAGCAGAAGAGATGGGTCCGGGCACGGGTGACTCCGACGTAGAACAGTCGGCGTTCCTCCTCGACCTGGTGCTCCCCGGCCTTGATCGCGTGGCTGATGGGCAGGGTGTTCTCGACGAGGCCGACGAGGAAGACGGCGTTCCACTCCAGCCCCTTCGCGGCGTGCAGCGACGCGAGGGTCACCCCCTGCACCGTCGGCGGGTGTTTGGCCTCGGCCCGGTTCTTCAGCTGCACGAGCAGTCCGTTCATGTCCAGGTCCGGGGTCGCGAGGCCGAGCTCGTGGACGAGCTCGACGAGGGCGTTGAGGGACTGCCACCGCTCCCTGGCCTGGGCGCCCTCCGGTTCCTCCGGGGTGAGCCCCAGGGGCGCGAGGACTGCGCGCGCGACGACGCGGAGTCCGGGGCCGACGGCCTCATCGGGTAGATCGTCGCGCTGCGCCGCACGCACGAGCTCGGAGATGGCCTTGCGGACCTCGGTCCGGTTGAAGAAGCCCTCTCCCCCGCGGACCTGGTAGACGATCCCGGCGTCGGAGAGAGCCTGTTCGAACACGGCGGACTGGGCGTTGATGCGGTAGAGCACGGCGATCTCGGACGGCGGCATCCCGGAGTCGATGAGCTCCGCGATCCTCTTCGCCACGGCGGCGGCCTCCGCGGGCTCGTCGTCGTGCACGGAGAACTCCGGCTCCGGCCCCGGATCCCGCATGCCGGTGAGTTCGAGCCGGGTGCCCGCCACGCGGCCCTTCGCCCGGCCGATCACCGCGTTCGCCAGCCGGGTGACCTGCGGGGTGGAGCGGTAGTCCCGCTCGAGTCGGGTCAGGGTGGCGTCGGGGTACTTCCGGGTGAAGTTGAGCAGGAAGTCCGGGGTGGCGCCGGTGAACGAGTAGATGGTCTGGTTCGCGTCGCCGACGACGGTGAGATCGTCGCGGTCCCCGAGCCACGCGTCGAGGACCCGCTGCTGCAACGGGGTGACGTCCTGGTACTCGTCGACGACGAAGCTGCGGTACTGCTCGTGGAACTCCTCCGCGACGGCGGGGGCGTTCTCCAGTGCGGCGGCGGTGTGCAGGAGGAGGTCGTCGAAGTCGAGGAGCACCCCCTCCTCCGAGGTCTTCGCCTGCTCGTAGCGGCGGTAGACCTCCGCGACCTTCTCCGCGTCCACGGGCGGGGTGCGCTGTGTTCCCACGATGGCCTGCGCGTAGGCGTCCGGGGTGATCAGCGAGGCCTTGGCCCACTCGATCTCGCCCAGGATGTCCCGCACGGTCTCTGTGCTCGAGTCCACCCCGACGCTGCGGGTCGCCCGCCCGACGAGCGGGAACTTGTTGTCCAGCAGACGCCACGGCAGGTCCCCGGCGACCTGCGGCCAGAAGTACCGCAGCTGACGCCGCGCCGCGGCGTGGAAGGTGCGTGCCTGGACACCACCGATGCCCATGCGGGCGAGCCGGTGCCGCATCTCACCCGCGGCCCGGGCGGTGAAGGTGACCGCGAGCACCCGGTTCGGGCCGACGAAGCCCTGGTCGATGAGGTGCGCGATGCGGTAGGTGATGGTGCGGGTCTTGCCGGTCCCGGCGCCGGCGAGGATGCAGACCGGGCCGCGGGGTGCGGTCGCCGCCACGCGCTGGTCCGGGTCGAGTTCGTCCAGGTTGATCGCCAAGGGGTGCCTCCGGGTATCAGTGTTCGGTGTTCGTCGTGGCGGAGGTCGCCCGCGCCCGGGCCCACCCGAGGATCAGACGGTGCGCGATGGAACCTGGCGGGGCGATGGGAACCACTCCGTCGAGGATGTCGGCGGGTCCGGCCCAGATGATCTCGGCCAGCTCCCCGTCGGTGCCCCACCGGGCATCGGCGTCGTCGGTGACGGCGGTGAATCCGATCATCACCGAGTCCGATATCGGCCACGGCTGGCTTCCTGCGTAGCGGATGTCCCGGCAGGTGCGCCCGGTCTCCTCCGCGACCTCGCGGGCGAAGGCGTGCTCCAGACTCTCCCCCGGCTCCACGTATCCGGCCACCAGCGAGAAGAAGTCCCGCCGGGCGTCGCGGGCGAGGAGCACCCGGTCGGTTCCGGCGAGCTCGATCAGCCCGATGACGGCCGGATCCACGCGCGGGAAGTAGTCCGCACCGGCACCGTTGACGGCCCTGCTTCCGGTTTCGTTCCAGGTCAGCACCGATCCGTCGCGGGGGTCGAAGCGTGTTCTCTCGGTGGTGCGCAGGACCGCGACGGCCCGGTCCACGGTCCGGGACCAGGCCCGGCGTTCGAGATCCCGGGGGGCGACCGCGCGGGTGGCCGACGTCCGCGACATGATGGTCGCTGCCGCTTCGTCGTCGACGCGCAGGGCGTAGTCACGGTCGACGGTTCCCCGGGTGGTGCCCACCTCGAGCAGCACCCGCCCGTCGGTGGGTACGCCGAGGGCTGTGAGCTGTGCGGTCGTGAGGTAGACGGCGGTGAGGTCCTCGGCCATCAGGGCCCTGTCGCGCGTGGTGACGCAGAGATGGTTCTCGTGGACGACGGGAACCGTGTTCACCGTGTCCGGTTCGTGGGGTGTCACTGAGAGGACACGTCCTCCCGGAACACGCGGCGCACGAACAGCAGCCGGTCCCCCGGTTCCACGGTCTCGGCCTCGGGTGAGTCGATGCGGTAGAGCTCACCGGAGCGCACGACACCGAGAACGATGTCCGCGAGGTGCCGTGGGTTCGCCCCGACCTCGTCCTCCCCGACGAGCCGTTCGGCGATGGAGAAGCCCTCGTCCGGGGACAGCAGATCCTCCATCATCTCCACGACGGACGGGGTGACGGTCGCCAGACCGAGCATGCGGCCGGCGGTCTCGGAGGAGATCACCACGGAGTCCGCGCCGGACTGCTTCAGCAGGTGGAGGTTCTCGGACTCACGCACACTGGCCACGATCGTCGCGGCCGGGGCGATCTCCCGGACGCTCAGGGTTACCAGGACCGCGGTGTCGTCCATGTTGGGGGCCACGACGACGGCCCGGGCCCGGGTCACACCCGCGAGTTTGAGGACGTCGGCCTTCGTCGCGGAGCCGTGCACGGTGACCAGTCCCTGGCTCGACGCCATGTCGAGGGAGTGCCGGTCGGTGTCTACGACGACGATCTGGCTGGGTGGCGTGCCGTCGGCCATGAGTGCGGCGACGGCGGAGCGTCCCTTGGTGCCGTAGCCGACGACGACGGTGTGGTTGCGCATGCGCTTCCTCCAACGCTGGATCTGCAGTGCCCGGCGGGTTTCCTCCGTGAGCACGGACAGAGTGGTACCGACCAGGAGGATCAGGAATGCGATCCGGATCGGGGTGATGATGATGATGTTGATCAGGCGGGCGTTCTGGGTCACCGGGGTGATGTCGCCGTAGCCGGTCGTGGACAGTGAGACCGCCGAGTAGTAGACCGCGTCGATGAAGGTGAGGTCCTCGGAGTAGCCGTCCTTGTCCGCGTAGACCATCAACGCGACGAGAGCGAGCAGGATCAGTGCGTACACCACCCGGCGCGCGATCAGCGTCCACGGGGAGAAGTAGCGCTGCCCCGGGATGCGGATGATGTTCAGCAGCGCGTGATCCGGCAGATCATCGAGTTCGGTGTCGCTGCGGAACCGGTCGCGGAAGCTCTTGCGCATCTCGTCTCCGTGTTCTGGTCGTCTCGCGGTGCCGGTGGAGCCCGGTTGTGCGGCGTGCCCACCCGACGGTGGGGAACCCTACAGCAACCGCGCCAGTTCCCCGGCGTCTGGTAGCTTACCCGGCTCGAGGGTGTGGTCGGGGCCGATGTAGTGGAAAGCGGCCCTGATCTCCGCGGGGTCTATGCTGCGCCCCAGTCGCCTGGACAGCAGCTGCGCCCACGCCAGACGGTAGACGGCCAGCTGGACCACCGCCGAATCGAGGTCGCGGCCGGTCGGCGGTCGCCCGGTCTTCCAGTCCACGACCATCCATCCCCGCGCGGGGTCGTCCCCCTCGTGGAACACCGCGTCCATCCGGCCGCGGACGACGTGTCCGCCGATGGTGATCTCGAAGGGCTGCTCCACGTGGGCGGGTGTCCGCTGCGCCCAGGCGCTGGCGAGGAAGGCCTCCTTGAGCCGTGCCAGTTCGGGCCCGCGGATGTCCTCCTCCCCGAGCCCGGGAAGCTCGTCCTCGTCCAGTAGTCCGGTGGACCCGTAGCGGTCCTCGATCCACTGGTGGAGGGCGGTTCCCCGTTTCGCGTAGGTGTTGGGTTTGAAGGGCACCGGCCTGCGGAGCCTGCGGGCGAAGGCGGTGGCGTCGCGGGACACGGCCACCAGGTCGGAGGCGGTGAGCTCGCGTCCGATCTCCACGTCGACGACGGGGGTGTCCAGGCGTCGCTGCTCCTCGATCAGCGCGGTGACCTCCTGCTCCCAGAGCTGCTCGATGTCGCCGTCGCAGCCCGGCGCGGGCGGGTCGACGGAGGCGGCCCGGACGAGCTCGGCGCCGCGGCGTACGGCGGCGGCACGCGCGCCGAGGTACTCGGGCGGGAACACGGCGTCCGGGGCACCCGCCGCCTCCCCGTCGTCCGTCGCCGGTCCGCTACCGGTGGAGGTTCCGGCATCCTGCGCCTCCGGTTCGTGCCAGTGCGCGACGGTGTCGGGCTGGTCGCGGCGGATGGCGTCGAGGTGGACGTAGGGGGCCGCGGTCGTGCCGGTGTCGCTCATCCCGGAACCGGTGACGTAGAGCAGTCGCTCGGAGCGGGTCAGGGCGACGTAGAACAGGCGGGTGTTCTCCTCCTCGAGCGCGGTGCGGAACTGCGCACGGTGCTCCTCCATCGCGGTCTCCAGGTCCTTCCGGTTCTCCACGTCGACTGTGTCCAGGACGGGGCTGCCGACGCTGTCGGCGCCGTCCTCGCGGGCGTCACCCCGCAGGGTCGCCGGGACCTTCGTGATGTCGGTGAGCCAGGTCTCGACGGTGACGCGGGGCGAGGAGGCGTCGGTGTAGGTGCGGTTGTCGGCGTGGAGGACGGCGACGGTGTCCCACTCGAGTCCCTTGGCCTTGTGCACGGTGAGGATCTGCACGCGGTCGGCGTTGACCCGCACTTCGCCGGGTTCGAGTCCCTCCTCCTGTTCGCGGGCGAGGGCGAGGTGGTCCAGGAGGCTGCGCAGAGTCGCCCCGGGGATCTGGGCGAAGGAGGCGACGTGCTCGTGGAAGCGGTCGAGGTGCACGGTTCCGGCGGCGCCGTCGGCGTACGGGTCGGTTCGGGCGAGGACCTCGGTGCGGATCCCGGTGATCCGTTCGATGTCGCCGAAGATCTCGGGCAGGTCGTGTCCCAGGGAGCGGGTGCGCAGGTGACGGAGGTGGGAGGCCAGCCGACGGAGCCGGGCCAGGCCCTCCGGGCTGTAGCGCTCGGGTTCTCCCAGATCGGCGACGGCGTCGGTGAGACCGGCGGTGGCGGTGTCGTCCCCGGCGGGCAGGGCTTCGGCGATGATGTCACGGAGCCGGGCGAGTGCCGGGTCGTCGGGGGTGTCGTCCCCCGCATCCGGGATGCGGCTCCGGTCGTCGCCACGCCCGCTGTCGGAGCCGCCGGTCGCGCGGCCGGTGAGATTGGCCGCACGGCCCGCGAGGGCGAGGACGTCGGCGGCCCCCAGACCGACGTGGGGGCCGGTGAGGATGCGGAGTGCCGCCCGGTTGTCCCCGGGGCGGACCAGCATCGTCGCGAAGGCCACGAGATCGGCGACCTCGGGGATGTCGAGGAGCCCGCCGAGCCCGACGATCTCGACGGGGACACCGCGTTCCCCGAGTTCGGCGGCGATGGCGGCGGAGTGTTTCCGCTTGCGCACGAGGACGGCACCGGTGAACGTCTCTCCCCCGGCGCGACGGTCCGCGTAGTCGGCGGCGAGCCGGTCCGCGAGCCAGGCGATCTCGGAGGCGGCGTCGGCGAACCAGCCCAGCCGGAGGGTTCCCGCGGGTGAGCCGGGGCGGGGCCGGAGCGGCTGGACGGCCCGGTCGGGGCCGTTCGCCGGGCCGAGGACGCTGCGCGAGACGGCATTGGCCGCGGTGAGGATCTCGGGTGGGTTGCGCCAGCTGGTGATGAGCTCCATCTTCGGTGCCGGCTGCGGCGGGGCGGTGGGGTCGTGCCGGTCGATGCGGGGGAAGTCGGTGACGAAGCGCGTGAGATTGGCCGCGGTCGCACCCCGCCAGCCGTAGATCGACTGCATGGGATCCCCGACGGCGGTGACCGTCAGGGAGGGGTCGGTGCCGCCGAAGAGGCTGGACAGCAGCACCCGCTGGGAGTGCGAGGTGTCCTGGTACTCGTCGAGCATGACGACGCGGAAGCGGCGGCGCTGGCTGTAGCCGACCTCGGGGTGTGTGGAGGCGAGCCGGGCGGCGAGGGACATCTGCTCGCCGAAGGTGATGACGTTGCGGCGGGTGAGTTCGGCACGCAGTTGTCCGACGAGCGGGAGGAGCGCGAGCCGCAGCAGCTGCCGCTCCCTGATCTTCGCGGTCTTCTGCGCGAGCTTCTCCTTCTGCCGTGGCCCCGGCGGCAGTTCGTCGAAGAGGCTGACGAAGGGGTCGGTCTCCTCCGTGATGCCGGCGGCGTCGACCATGTGGTTGTCCATGTCGGCGGAGAGCGCCAGCAGGGTGTCGACGATGTGGGCGCGCCCGGTCTCCATGGGCAGCTCACCGCGGTAGGAGCCGACGAGGTCCCAGGCGATCTGGAAGAGCTCGGTGCGGGTGATCAGCCGGGCGGAGGGTTCCACGGGGAGCAGCAGGCCGTATTCGCCGATGAGCCGGCCGGCGTAGGAGTCGTAGGTGGACACGGTCGGGGTGATGGCCCGGAGATTGTGCTCGAGGGTGCCGGTGGGGTCGAGGTCGCGGAGGCGCGGGATCCCGGCGAGGGTCGCCAGCCTGGCGCGGATGCGCTGGGAGAGCTGCTGGGCGGCTTTCCGGGTGAACGTGAGGCCGAGAACCTGGTCGGGGGCGGCGAGGCCGGAGGCGACGAGCCACACCACCCGGGCGGCCATCGTCTCGGTCTTGCCCGCACCGGCGCCGGCGACGACGAGGAGGGGGCCGGGATCAGCGCTGATGATGGCGGCCTGCTGGTCGGTGGGGGCGTGTTCCTGGCCGAGCCACCGGGACAGGAGTACCGGGGAGAGTTTCTCAGCGGGCATCGGTGAGCACCCGTCCTTCCTCCTGTGCGGGGCACATTCGGCGCAGGGAGCACCGTTCGCAGGATTCGTTGATCCGGGCGGCGAGCCGGGGGCCGGTCACCGAGGCGGCGAGCCGGGGCAGGGTGGCGGCGAGCTCGGCGAGTTCCTCCGGGGTCTTGGCGGCCTGGTCGCGGGTGGTGATCTTCGCGGTCGTGGTGCCCGGGTATACGAGGACGCCGCCGCCGACGGATTCGGCGGAGCCTGAGGTGTCGGCGTCAGTCACGCGGACCCGACCGGGTCCGCCACCGGCGGTGGTGTCGGGGACGACCTTCCCCCGCGACAGGGCGAGCTGGTAGGCGGCGAGCTGCGCGTGCTCCCCCATCGACTTCTGGGTGGGTGGGTGGGCGCCGGTCTTCAGGTCGACGACGACGAGGGCTCCGTCCGCGGTGCGTTCCAGGCGGTCCATCCGTCCGTTGATGACCAGGTCCCGACCGTCCCCGGTGGTGCCCACCGTCACGGACACGGGGACCTCCACCCCGACGGCGGTGAACACCGAGCGGGAGATCGTGAGCCAGTCTGCGGTGCGTCCGATGAGCCGGTCCCAGGCGGCGAGGTCGATCGGGGTCCGCCAGTCCGGGGTGCCGTTGAGTTCGAGGACACGGGTGTAGGCGTCACGCACCAGCCGTTCGGCCGCTTCCCGTTCCGCACCAGACCCCACAGCCTCGGCGAAACCGTGGGCGAGGATTCCGGCGATCAGGTGCAGCGGAATCTCCTCGTCGGCGTCCACCCGCCCGAGGACGGCCCGCAGCGGACACGCCGCGATCTGTTCGATCTGCGACGGGGACAGGGTCACGGTGTCCCGGCGCGGGCGGACCGGCCGGTCGGTGGACGGCCCGGCGAGCCCCCACCACTGATCGGGGCCGGCACCGGGCACCCCGGCCTCCGCGAGGCGGGCCAGCTGACGGGCGGCCTGGCGCCGGCGGCTGTCGGGTGCACCGGAGTCGCAGACGGCACGGCGGAGTTCGCCGACCATGGCCGGGACCGACAGCAGTCGGGTACCGAAGGGAATTCCGTCGATCTCGGCTGTGTCGCCGGGGTCCGCTCCCCCGGCGCCCCGGGGTCCGCCGCCCATCCGGTGGATCTCCACGCCGAGTTCCTCGAGGAAACGGGACGGCTCGAGGACCTCGTTGCCCTCCGGGGTGTCGAGGGCCGTTACCAGCAGGGTGTCGGTGGCACGGGTGCACGCCAGATGGAACAGGCGCCGTTCCTCGGCGAGGCGTTCCACGGCGCGGGAGATGTGGACGTCGGGGTCGATGCCGTCGTCGAGGAGGTCCACGAGTTCCTCCTGGCCGAACAGGGTCCCCGTCTCCGAGGTGGTGGGCCAGGTGCCCTCCTGGACTCCGGCGACGACGACGGTGTGCCATTCCCTGCCGCCTGCGGCGTGCGCGGTGAGCAGGTGGACTGCGTCGGGTTCGACCCCGCGCCGGTCGCGGGCGCCGGTCGGGAGCTGCTGGTCACCGATGTGCCGGACGAAGGCGGCGGTGCCCGCGGTGGGGCGCCGTTCGACGAAGTCTCCGGCGGCGTCGAACAGGGCCATCATCGCGTCGAGATCGCGGTCGGCCTGGGACCCGGCGGTGCCTCCGCGCAGAGATGCGGCGGCGAGCCGGTCCGCCAGCCCGGTGGCGTTCCACAGTTCCCACAGGACGAGCTCCACCGACCCTCCCCCACGCTGCGCCTCCGTGCCGGCGGTGAGGACGGAGCGGACCCGGTCGAGTATGTCGGTCTCCCGTTCGGTGAGGAAATCGGTGGCGCTGACCCCGCCGTCCGCGGGAGCGGGATCCGGATTCGCCACGGCGGAGCCGTGCGGGAGGACCAGCTCGGCGAGCACGTCGACGGCCCGGCGTCGCCCGCCACGCCGAAGTTCGGCCTGGCGCAGTCCGCGCAGCAGACGGCGGAGCGTGACGGGATCGGCGCCGCCGACGGGGCCGAGGACGAGCTCCTCGACCTCGGTGCGTTCCAGCGGGCCGTCGAGGGCGCGGGCGGCCAGCAGGATCGCGGAGACGAGCCGCTGCTCGGCCAGGACGGTGTCGGTGGGATCGAGCTGCACGGGTACCCCGGCGGCGAGCAGCGCCCGCCGGATCGCGCTCAGGGCCCCGGTGGAGCGGACGATCACCGCCATCCGGGGCCACGGGACCCCGTCCATGAGGTGGGCGCGGCGGAGGGTGTCGGCCACGGCCCCGTCCTGGGCGGCGGCACTGTCGCAGATCACCGCGCCGCGGTGGGCCGGCGCCCGGTGCGGGGTGTCCAGGACGAGTTCGTCCGTGCAGGGGTGCTGCGTGAGGAAGTCGGGGTCGGCGCCGCGGAAGCGGAACACCGCCTGCCCCGGATCGCCGGCGATGACGGTCAGCCGGGTGGAGGGGATGAACAGGTCCAGCAGCTCGGCGGTGCGCGGGTCGAGGTTCTGTGCGTCGTCGATGAGGAGGGTGTGCAGCGCGGCGCGCTGTCGTTCCAGCAGGCCGTCGTCGAGGGCGAGGGACTCGATGGCGACGGTGACCAGTTCGGAGGCGTTGTAGCGGCGCACTCCCCCGAGGGCCATCGTCTGCTCGTACTCGCGGAGGAAGTCGCCCGCCGCCCGCCACGCGGGACGCCCGTGCTCCATCCCGAGGCGCACGAGATCCTCCGGCCCCAGGCCACGCTCGACGGCACGGAGCAGGAAGTCGCGGAGCTGGCGGGCGAAGCCGACCAGGGTCAGGGCGGGCCGGAGTCCCGCGGGCCAGCTGCCGAGCCCGTCCTCGGCGTGACCGGCGAGGAGCTCCCGGATCACGGCGTCCTGTTCCGCACCGGTGATGAGCCGGGGTGCCTGATCGCCGGCGCGGACGGCCGCCGCCCTGAGCAGCGCGAAGGCGAACGACGGTGCGGAGCGGACGAGGGGCGCGGAACCCGCGAAGCCGGGAATCTCGCGCAGCCGGTCGGCGAGCTGTCTGCGGAGCCGGCCCGCGGCCTCCTTCGACGGGGTGACGATCATCAGGCCGTCCGGGTCAACCCCCTCACGCAACCGGGCCAGGGCGGTGTCGATCAACAGTGCGCTGACCCCGTGACCGGCGGCGCCGGTGACCCGCCACGTTCCCTCCCCGCAGTCGATCAGGCGCCGTGCGTCCGGGCCCCAGGTCCGTACCGGAGGCTGTGGTTGCGCCGTGGAACGACGCAGTCTGACGGTCGGGTTCGGTGGCGGCGCGAGGTGGTTCCACGCACCGCCACCGGCGGTGGATCGGGTTTCAGACATGGGTCACAGTGTGTCGGTGTCGCCGGACAGGAGGAGTTCGACGACCCGGGCGAGTTTCGCACTCACGTTCGGATCGGCGTCCTCCAGCAGGGCGTGGAGATAGAGCCGGTAGAGCAGCGCTCGCCGCATCAGCTGCCCGATGTCGGGCAGGTGGGAGTAGCGGGCGATGATGCCGTCATCGACCTCACCGGCGACCAGGGCGTCGACGATGACCTGCGCGGCGGTGTAGCCGTGCGGGTGCGCGACACCGACGATGTCGGTCACCACCGGCGGCAGATCCCCGGAGAACAACGTCGTCGCGTACATGTCCGCGTGACCGACCTGGCGGGCTCCGCCGACCGGTTCGATGGTCCTGGTGACCAGTGCGGCCATGGTCATCCCGGCGCGCTGGGTCTCACTGGCGGTGGCGTCGAGCCCGAGTGCCGGGGCGAGGACGGATGCCGGGTCGGAGGACCAGGCGGCGCGGTCCGCGACCGCGAACAGGTCGGTGACGCCGTCCGGGGTTCCCACGGGTGCGGTGAGGTGCTCGGGGACGGGCAGCGGCGCGAGCGCGTCCGCCAGCCGCAGTGCCGCGGCGACCGTCTCGTCGACCCTGGCGACCGGTTCACCCTCGATGAAGGTGGAGGCACGCCAGCCGGACACGACGTAGCGGCCATCGGTCGACCGTACGGGTCGGACCGGTCGGACGCCCTCCGGGTGCAGCTGTTCCCGGACCTTGGCCGACCAGCTAGCGGCGACCGGGTCGAGAACCCGGCTGATCACCGTCTGGTCCACCAGCCAACCGTTGTCCCAGGCGGGACCGAGGGGCTGCGGTGTCCGGTCGGAGGCGCGGAAGATGCCGCAGACGTAGTCAGGCAGTTCCGGAGGGGTGTTGTCCATGCCAGTCACGTTACCGCCCGGGCCCGGGGCCGCGGGAAGGGACGTGGCGGTTCACCGGCCGCTCACCGTCGGAGCCACCAGGCGTTGATGCCGCCGGACAGGGACACGACATCCGTGAATCCCGCGCGGTCGAGCAGGAGGGCCGCCGCCCGGGAACGGATCCCGGCGGCGCAGTAGACGGCCAGCGGCGTGTCCCGGGGCAGGTCGTCCAGGGAGCCGAGGGTGCCGGTCTTCAGGGTGCTCAGCGGCAACCGGAGCGGGTCACCGAGGACACCACCGGCCCATTCGTGGGGTTCCCGCACGTCGACGAGCCGGACACCGCTCCCGGTGAGCTCGGGCCACCGGGCCACCGGGGTCTCGCGGATCCCGTCCGGGGTGACGACGGGTGCGGGTGTGCAGACCTGCTCCCGCTCCGGCGGGGTCGTGTGCCGCAGCGCCACGGATCCCCGCTGGGGCTCGAAACAGACGGTGCGCATGGTCGCCTCCGCCCCGTCCCAGAGCGCGAGCCGGCCGATCAGCGGTGTCCCCGTTCCTGTGACGAGTTTGATCACCTCGGTGGCCATGATCGTGCCGATGACCCCGGGCAGCACCCCGAACACGCCACCCTCGGCGCAGGTCGGCACGGTGCCCGGTTCGGGCGGTTCGGGGTAGAGATCGCGGAGGGTGTGGCCGTCGTCGAAGACGGACACCTGACCGGAGAACCGGCTGATCGAGCCCCAGACCAGTGGGATGGCCCGGTCGGCGCACGTGTCGGCCACGAGGTACCGGGTGGCGAAGTTGTCGGAACCGTCGACGACGATGTGCGGGTCCAGTCCGTCGAGGATCTCCCCGATCGTGTCCCGGGTGAGCCTGGTGTCGAAGGTCCGTACGGTGACCAGCGGGTTGAGGTCCGCGATGAACTGCGCCGCAGAACGTACCTTGGGTGCGCCGACCGCGGAGGCGGGGTGGATGATCTGGCGCTGCAGGTTGCTCAGGTCGACGACATCGTCGTCGACGACCCCGAGTGTCCCGACGCCGGCGGCGGCGAGGTACTGGAGGATCGGGGACCCCAGGCCACCGGCACCGACGCACAGGACCCTGGCGCCGACGAGTCGCTGCTGCCCCACCAGTCCGATCCCGGGAAGGCTCAGGTGCCTCGCGTACCGCTCGGCGGCACCTTCGGGCAGTTCGACCGGCTGTACGGGAAGTGCGGTGTCAGGCATGAGGGTAGGGCCAGGGGTTGTAGCGGCACACCGCCCCATCGTCCGGGTAGACCTCGGTCGGGCTGATGCCGGTGAGGACGGAGTTGGACAGCGACAGGGTCTGCTGCATCATCACCGGGGCCAGTTCACCGTCGCCGCCGCAGGGTTCGTGCGCGGCGAAGCCGATGCCGTGCCCGACCTCGTGGTTGATGAGGTACTGGCGGTAGGAACCGAGGTCCCCGCCGAAGGGCAGGGCGCCGCGGATCCAGCGGGACTCGTTGAGCAGGACCCGGTTGCCGTCGGAGTAGAAGCAGCTGGTCTCCATCTCCAACGACTGGCCGCACAGTTCGTGGGTGGTGCCGACGGACGTCAGCTGGATCCGGAGATCCGGGGTGCGAGGGTCACTGCCGTCGATGTGCTGGAACGCGAAGCGGGGGTCGGCACTCCATCCCCGGGGGTCCGCGAGGGTCGCGTCGACCATCGCCGCTACGGCGTCGTCGCCCCCGTAGACGGATCCGTCCACGCCCTCCTCGATCTCCACGACGTACGTGAAGGTCTTCTCCCCACTGCCGAGCGGCGGACCGGCGTAGCCGACGGTGCGGAACTCCCCGGTGCCCTTCTCCGTGTAGGGGGCACCGGGCGGAAGTTCCCCGTTGGGCAGTTCGGGCCGCCGGGCATCGGCGGGATTCGGTCCACCGCCGAGCCCGGTGTCGACGACGCCGGAATCATCCGTCGGCGCCGCGGAGGTCATCCGGACACGTGCGTCCCCGGTCGTGGAGCCTGCACGCGGATCGGCCTGTGGCGCGGCCGCCTCCCGCGCATCGGTGGTGAAGATGCTGACCAGTACCCAGACGGTGATCACGATGAGCACCGGGATAGCGTAGGCGCGCCATCCGTATTCACGGGCGAAGCGTACAAGCATCGGTTCCACGTCTCTTCAGGTCTCTCCAGTTGCGGTGGGTGGCCGTTCCCGGTGGTGTCGACAGGCCCGGCGTCAGTCGGTCAGTGCAGGAATCCGACGGGGCGTGACGTCGCCGTCCCGACCTCGACGTAGGCGATGCGGCTGTTGCGCGCCAGGACGACGCGTCCCTTGTCGTCGGTGAGCCGGAGGACGCCCCCGTCATCGGCCAGGGCCTCGGTGACCTGCTCGATGATGGCGTCCTGTTCCTCATCGGTGCTGACCACTACTTCGCGGGCGGTGTCGGAAAAACCGATCTTGATGTCCACGTCGTGTCTCCTCGGGTTCGTTCAGATTTCATCGTGCCCACGGACCCGGCCGGATCGACCCGACGGGGGTCCGGCGGGAGTGCACGAAGGTGAAAGGGTGTCCATCGGGAGCCTACGCGCCCGCGGATTCGGGCGCACACGCGGGCCCGGACCGGCCGCTCGGGCCGTCCGGGCGAAGGTGGGCCCGGGGCGCGGTGGGCACCGGGGTGTATACCGGGCATCGACGTGGATACTATGAAGGGGTGTCTGAACAGAAGCAGAAGCCAACGTTCGCCGAACTCGGCGTCGCCAAGGAGATCACCGATGCCCTGGCTGACGCCGGCATGGTCCGGACCTTCGCCATCCAGGAGCTGACTCTCCCGCTCGCGCTCGCCGGGAAGGACCTCATCGGGCAGGCGCGCACGGGCATGGGCAAGACGATGGGTTTCGGTGTCCCGCTCCTCGACAGGGTCTTCGATGACGCCGACGTCGAGGAACTGGACGGGACCCCGCGTGCCCTCGTGGTCACCCCCACGCGTGAACTCGCGGTGCAGGTTGGTGAGGATCTCCGGAGCGCCGCGACGAATCTGCCCGTGCGCATCCTGACGATCTACGGTGGCCGGCCCTACGACGAGCAGATCGAGGCGCTCGACGCCGGCATCGACGTGGTGGTCGGCACGCCCGGTCGTCTGATCGACCTGTACAACCGCGGCTGCCTGAAACTCGACCACGTCGCCGTCCTCGTGCTCGATGAGGCCGACGAGATGCTTGATCTCGGATTCCTCCCCGACATCGAGAAACTGCTGAAGGCACTGACCCACAAGCACCAGACGATGTTGTTCTCGGCGACCATGCCCGGGCCCATCATCGCCCTGGCCAGGACCTTCATGGATCGCCCGGTGCACATCCGGGCGGAGGAGGTCGGGGCGGCCGCGACCCACGCCAGTACGCGCCAGGTCGTCTTCCAGGCACACCGGATGGACAAGACGGC
This sequence comes from Corynebacterium antarcticum, assembly GCF_016595285.2. Taxonomy (NCBI): domain Bacteria; kingdom Bacillati; phylum Actinomycetota; class Actinomycetes; order Mycobacteriales; family Corynebacteriaceae; genus Corynebacterium; species Corynebacterium antarcticum. Next base: position 659,223 of record NZ_JAENIP020000002.1, on the reverse strand, counting down.
TGTTCTGGCCCGGGTGCTCCAGAGCCGGGGCCGGGGCCGTACGATCATCTTCGCCCGGACCAAGCGCAACTGCGCCACGATCGCCGAGGATCTCGCCGCGAAGGGATTCGCGGTGGGTGCCGTCCACGGCGACATGGGTCAGCCGGCGCGGGAGAAGTCGCTCAACGCGTTCCGTGAGGGTGCCGTGGAGATCCTCGTCGCCACGGACGTCGCGGCGCGCGGAATCGACATCGACGACGTGACCCACGTGATCAACTACCAGACCCCGGACGACGAGATGACCTACGTCCACCGGATCGGCCGGACCGGCCGTGCGGGGCACACCGGGACCGCGATCACGCTCGTCGGATACGACGAGCTCGTGAAGTGGGACCTGATCAACAAGGAACTCGATCTCGGGCAGCCGGAGCCTCCGGCCTGGTTCTCCACCTCGCCGGAGCTCTACGAGGCGCTCGACATCCCCGAGGGCGCCGGAGAGAGCGTCGGGCCCGCGCGCAAGGTCTTCGGAGGCCCCTCCGTCACCCGGCCCGCGGGCGCCCGGTCGGCCGGCCGTCGGCCGCACCGTGACCGCCCCTCCGGTGGCGGCGGCGGAGGTCCCCGCCACGGCCGGGACACCGGCTCCCGCGGCGGACGGGGAGGACGGCGATGAGCGACTTCTCCACCGGAGCCCCGGAGAAAGGCACCGTCATCCTGCAGCGCAGCCGGCGGGATCTCATCGCGACCGGGGTGATCACAGCGGTGGCGCTCCTCAGTGTCGGTACCGTGTGGTTGACCTCGGAGAACCGGGCGGCGGACCTGCAGACCGCCACCGAGCCCCACGTGGCGGCGGCAGCCCCCGCCGCAGCACCCGCGCAGGTGCACGAGGCATGGCGCGCCACGGACTCCGCCGTCCCGGCACAGCCGCAGGTCCAGGCCGCGGCCGGGCTCGTCTTCACCGCGGAGGGCGGCACCCTGACCGCCACCGCCCCGGCGACCGGTGACACCGTCTGGTCCTACCACCGCGACAACCACGAGATCTGCTCCGTGAGCACAGCCTTCGACCGGGTCTACGTCACGTACCGGACGGGTGTCGGGTGCGGGGACGTCATCGGGCTCGACGCCGCCAGCGGCGAGTACCGGGCGGCACGGTCCGCCGTCACCTCGGACGAGACCGTTCCGGTCCGCTCGAACGACGCGGTGGGCATCGTTTCCCGCGACCGGGTGGAGCTCTGGCGCAACGATCTCGTGCGCACCGTCGAGTACGGCGACGTGGAGGCCAAGCAGGAACCGAACATGCAGCCGAACGAGGACTGCACCATCAGTTCGGCGCTGACCCGCAAGGATCTCCTCTCCGTGGTCGAGTACTGTCCCCCGAGCGAGGGCCAGGGGGCGGGGTACTGGCTCAGAATGCAGGATCGGGTCCCGGATGACTCCCGGAAGCCGGAGATCAAGACCCAGGTCTTCCTGGGCGGAACCCGGGCCGAGGTCGTCGCGGCGGGCGAGGCCGGCGCCGTGGTCTACCGAGATTCAGCGGGCGGGGAACAGCCGCGGATGACGGGCTTCAACCTCGACGGCAACGAGACCGGTGTCGCCGTGGTGCCCCCGTCGCCCCTGGTCGATTCATCCGGGGAGCTGTTCTCCCCCGTCGTCGCTGACCTGCCGCACCATCTGACGTGGTTCGACGGAGTTCGCCTCTACCTCTTCAAGCCCGAGGCACTGATCCTCGACCACTACTTCCAGGATGCCCTGGGCACGGGTGTCGCCGTCGGCGACCGGTTGCTCTATCCCACGGCGGAGGGGATCGCGGTGGCCAACTGGGACACGGAGGAGATCGAACGGGTCATCCCGGTGGACCGTGGCGGCTACAGCGGGCAGGTGACCCTGTCCCTCGTCGGAGACGTGCTCGTGGAGAAGCGGGGCGACGGCGGGGAGGTCGTGGCGCTCGTCAGCTGAAGACGCCGGCCGCCCAGCTGAGCGATCTCCCGTTGAAGGTGAGATAGAGACCGGTCAGCGCGCACGCCGCGACGATGACCGCGGGGACGATCAGGCCCGCGGAGGCGATGTACCAGGAGACAGGCAGCAGCAGCATCTGGAGGATGACCACCGGGCCCCGCCCCCACCGGCGTCCCCGCCGGAGAGCGAAGCCCGCGGCGGCCACGGTCCCGAACACCGCGACGAAGAACGCGGCGGTCCCGTAACCGACGAAGACGTTCTCGCTGCCGTCCGAGGTGACCGTGCCGTAGTCATGCTGCCCGGTGATCTCGCGGAAGACGAGGAACACCGCGTAGGCGAGCCCGACCAAGGACTCACAGATACCGAGTACCCCGGCCCGCCGGATGTCCGCCGGCGGCTTGCGGGATTCTGCCGTGTCGCCGGTTTCCGGGGACACGGACGGGGAAGTGGGCACGTCGCGGTGGGAATCAGTCACTCCCCAAGCGTACCGCGTGGGTGCACCCCTTCCGTGTGCGCGGGGTTACACTCGACGCCATGCGTGCCTTGATGCTCTCCAACCCCAACTCGACGGCCCTGACGTCCCAGGTAACCCGACAGGTGGTGACCCCCCTCCTGGAGGCGACGGAGCTGACCTCGGTGTTCACCCAGTACTCGGGGCACGCGGAGGACATCTGCGGGGGCCTGACGCGTGAGGACGTCGACGTCGTGGTCGTCGTCGGCGGGGACGGGACGGTCAACGAGGTGATCAACGGGCTCCTGGGACACGATCCGGAGAGTCGCCCCGGCCCCGGTGAGCTGCCGAAGATCGCGGTGGTGCCGACGGGATCCGCCAACGTGTTCGCCCGCGCACTGGGCCTGCCCAACGAACCCGCCGCGGCCGCGGCTCAGGTGCGCGACCTCATTGTCTCCGACACGTACCGGCGTCTTCCGCTCGGACGGGTCGAGGACCGCTGGTTCTGCGTGAACGCGGGATTTGGTCTGGACGCGAACGTCATCGCCCTCATGGAGGATCTGCGGGACGCCGGGAAGTCGGCGACACCGTGGCGGTACGCGATGGTGACGGCGACCGCCTGGCAGCGGCTCCGGCGCCGTCCTCCCGCCATCACCTACGCGGCGAACTCCGCCGAGGGTCTCCGCACGGGCAGCAAGGTCCCCTTCCTCATCGTGTCCAACACGAATCCCTGGACGTACGCGGGCCCGATGGCGGTGGTGACCAATCCGGAGCAGAAGCTCGACGCGGGGCTGTCCCTCTATGCGCTCCGGGACATCGAGGGGCCCGGTGGGCTGGTGGCGCTGCTGCACGGCGCAGGCATCGGGAACAGGGTCTGGCGGCCACTACGGGTGGACCTCCGGGAGATTCGGGTTGACGATATTAGTGAGCTCACACTCACCTCCCCGAGACCATTGAAGTGGCAGGTAGACGGTGAATCTGCGGGCAAAACAAAGAAGTTGCGGCTCAGTTCCCACGCCGATGTCATCGATGTTGTGTCACCTGTAGACAACGACAAGGTGTGATCTTCGCCACTTTTAGAGGCGGAACCCTAGCGGGCGCCTATGTGTACGTGTCATTATCTTGCGGTAGCACAGACACCCGGCGTTAAACCCGGGTTCATTTTCTGGCATGACGCCGGGACCATGACCGGAGTGAACCAACCACTCGCGGCCGGCCCGGTGAACCAGCACGGGGACCATCCCCGGACGGCCCACCGCCCGGCTTCCCGACACACCGAGACACCGACCGTCGGAAAGTGTCCCGCCATGCCGAATGTCTGACACAGGACACATATTCTTCTGAAGGAGATTCACCCATGGATTGGCGTCACAAGGCAGTCTGCCGCGACGAAGACCCCGAGCTTTTCTTCCCCGTCGGCAACTCCGGGCCCGCACTGGCCCAGATCGCAACCGCGAAGGTCGTCTGCAACCGGTGCCCCGTCACCTCCGAGTGCCTCACCTGGGCCCTCGAATCCGGCCAGGACGCCGGCGTCTGGGGCGGCATGAGCGAGGACGAGCGCCGTGCACTCAAGCGTCGCCGCACCCGCGGCCGCACCCGCACCCGCGCAGCCGTCAAGTAACACCCCGGCAGCACCTGAGACATCCGGTACCCGCCCCGCACAGGGCATCAGCGGTACCGGATATTTCGTGTCACCGGCCCGACTGCGTATAATCAACGACATTTGTCACTCCGGACCGCGGCCGACCGGTCGGCCGCGGTCCGGTGACGATCATGATAACCACACGGCAGGATCCCCTGACCGTCATGCTGCGGCCCCGCCGTGGCATACCCCGATACCTTCTGGAGGAACACCATGAGCAAGCGTGGACGCAAGCGTAAGGACCGTCGCAAGAACAAGGCCAACCACGGCAAGCGGCCCAACTCCTGATCCGGAGCCTGCCGATAGCTGAAGCCCCCGCACGATGTGCGGGGGCTTCAGCTATCGGCAGGTGACCGTCACCGGTTCCGCAACGGCTGCGACGGACCACTCAACCGCGGTACCGTTCGACCCGGAGCCGGAGGATGATCTTCTCCCGCAGCGTCACGGGCGCGTGCGCGCAACAGCAGCGACGCATCAGCTCCCGGATCTCCTCCTCTATACCGAGTTGCGTGAAACACCCGGGGCACGCCTCGATGTGCGCGCGCAGGACCGCACGCCGCTCGGGTGTGGCCTCACCGTCGAGAAGCTCGAACAGGGACTCGTAGACGTCTCCGCAGTCAGCCATGTGGTCGCCGGTCTCGTTCTGCTGCGTCATCTGTCCGCTCCCTTCCGTGCCTTCTTCACTTCCGCGTCTCCCCGATCACCCGCGAGATCCGGATGGTTCAGGCCGATGCCCTGTTCGCGCGCCACATCCTTCAACAACCCGCGGAGCTGTTTTCTTCCACGGTGCAGGCGGCTCATCACGGTACCGATCGGGGTGTCCATGATCCCGGCGATCTCCTTGTAGGCGAGCCCCTCCACGTCGGCGTAGAACACCACCATGCGGTAGTCCTCGGGAAGCTGGTTCAACGCATCGGTGATCTGCTCATCGGGCAGCTTCTTCAGCGCCTCGACCTCCGCCGACGCCAGGCCCGCCGAGGTGTGCGAGGACGTCTCGACCAGCTGGTGGTCGGTGATCTCCTCGGTGGGCAGCTGCGAGGGTTGCCGCTGCGCCTTGCGGTAGGAGTTGATGTAGGTGTTGGTCATGATGCGGTAGAGCCAGGCCTTGAGGTTCGTTCCCGGGGTGAAGGAACCGAATTTCTGGAAGGCCTTCATGTAGGTCTCCTGGACCAGGTCCTCAGCGTCCGCGGGGTTGCGGGTCATCCGCAGGGCACCGCCGTAGAGCTGATCGAGCAGGGGCAGTGCCTCCTTCTCGAATCTGGCCGCCTGCTCGGCGGCACCGGTCATCGTGTCCGGCATTGGCGTCGCGCCCCTTCCCTCTGCTTGTCGACGCCCTCCCACCCGCGGGTGCGGGGCGGGGTTCGGCGTCCGGCAAGCGCGCCGCACAGCGACGCGCACATCTCCTCCATTGTAGAAAAACACTGCTCCCGCGCGTAATACTGACTGTATGTCGAAGCGTAGGTCGAAATCATCCGGCGCAGGAACGGCCGCCCTCGTGGTGCTGAACGAGGCGGGTGTGAACCACACGGTGCACACCTTCGAGTCCGGCCACGACCATTTCGGCGCGCAGGCCGCGGCCGAGCTGTGCGGTCCCCTCGGGATAGACGAGGGGCAGCTGTTCAAGACCCTGGTGGTGGACCTGACCGCCGGATCAGGGCCGAAACGAAGGCTCGGGGTGGTGTGCGTCCCGGTGACCGGCCACGTCAATCTCAAAGCCGCCGCGCGCGCGTTCGATGTGCCGAAGGTCTGCATGGCCGAGCCGCGCGACGCCGAGCGGTCCTCCGGCTACGTCACCGGCGGGATCTCCCCCATCGGCCAGAAGAATGCCCTGCCAACCGTCATCGATTCCTCCGCGCTGGAGTTCGGCGAGATCCTGGTCTCCGGTGGGCGCCGGGGCCTGGACGTCCAGCTCACCCCCGGTGATCTCGCGGCGGTGACCGGCGCACGGTTCGCCGCGGTCGCGGCACCGGGAACACACTGACCCTCCCGACTCCACCGGGTCCCGGGCCCGGGAACCCCGGTCAGGGGCTGAAAGGACACCACCATGAATCCCGCCGAACAGTTCGTCTCCGGCCCTCGGGGCCGGGACCTGCTGCTGAATCTGGAGGACGACACGAGCCCGTCAGGCCCTTTTAACCTGTTTCACAGGGCGGCGAGCACTCTCGACGCCGAATCCGGGGTGGGGACCATCTACTTCCCCTCTTCCTCCCCGTCGCCGGGAAAACCGGTTTCCCACGACTGCACTGCCGGTGGCCGCCTCCCTGACGTCGTTGATGTCGGGGACATCGCCGCCGCATTCCGGGATGTGGAACCCGCGGAGATCACGTGGTCCGTGCTGCGCGACGCACTGGCCTGCTCCGTCGACAACGCCGCCTACTGGCAGGAACCGTACGGCGCCCAGATCCTCGCGGCAGCCCCGGAGATGCGCGGACCACTGCTCCGGATCGCCGGGGAACTCGCCGACTCCCCACTGATGGACGTCCTCACGGCCCCGTTCGATCCGGAGCGGCAGTGGACGCTGTCGGTGCGGGGCTCCACAGCTCTGACATCGGGGGTCGGGAAACGCCTCACCGCGGAACGTGCCGGACTGATCGCCCGGGAGGCCGCTGCGGCGGAGACATTCGATCCGGAGAAAGAGGTGTCGGGGATCTGGTGGTCTTCTCCGATGGGGGCACCGGCCACCACGGCCCCGCTCCCGGACGGTGCTCCCTCCGCTCTCTGGTTCGAGGAGGACTCCTTCGACCTCGGGCCCCGGGAGACGCGCCGGATCGTCGTCCCGGGAGACGCCAGGATCCTCGAGATCACCGGTGCCGACTCGTGGGCGGATCTCTGCCGGCGGTTCCCTGTCGAGGTCACCCGGCAGCGCTACCACGACTGGCACCGCACCACGGGGCGGCGGGGACGGTGGGTGATCCCGGACTGGGCCGCCGTCGCGGAGCACCACGACGCCGTGCACCTGACCCATCTCGGATATCTGGAGGCCGCCGGTAGAGCCATCGACGTGGACGCCGGGACAGCGTCCGTGATCGCCGGCTGGAACCCCGGCGAGACCTACTGGCTGACCGATGTGGCGGTCGGTGATCCGGTGCGCTGGTCGTGGGACGAGGACGGGAGGATCTGGGCCCGGGGCTGAGACCGCCCTCAGTCCGGCGCTCCGCCGTACCGGAGGTGCGGAGCGGATCCGAGGGGACCGAAGACGATGATGATCTCCGCACCCGAGGCCCCGTCGCCACCGAACCAGTGCGGGGTCGTCGTGTCGAAATCGGCACATTCGCCCCGTTCGAGAACGACGTCATCCTCGCCGACGATCAGGCGCAGCCGCCCGGAGAGCACGTACATCCATGCGCGGCCCGGATGTGTGCGTAGCTCAGGTACGGATTCGTCGGGCCGGACGATGATCTTCCGGGTGTGGGCACCCGCCGTCCGTCCGGTCAGCGGGACGACCACCCGGCTCCGGATCACTCTGGGGCGCATCCGGATGCGGTGCTCCCCGATCCCCGGCACACCGACGAGGGTGTCCGGGTCGACCCGGTGGACGATGGCCGGCGGCAGGAGCAGGTCGAGGCTCGGGCGGCGGCGCCCGTTCTCCAGCCGGGAGAGGGTGCTCGGCGATACTCCCGTTTTCCGGGCGACAGCGTCCAGCGTCAGGCCGCGCTGTTCCCGGGCACTCCGCAACCGCGGGCCGAGTTCCTCCAGGATGCGTGCGGTTCCGGCTGCGGTCGGCGTCATTCACCCAGCACAGCAGGATTTCCCGGTTTCGGCGACACCCGTTGTCCGGTACATCTCCGGACAACCAGGGTGGAGGCATGTTCACGGATTTCCGCACCATCCGATCGCTGCGGCTCATGGCCCTGGCATGGTGCGCGACCACCGCCCAGATCGGTGTGAGCGCGGTACCCGTCGTCCTGCCCGCCGTCGCCGCGTGGTCCGGTGGCGATCCGGGGCCCGCACAGTGGATCGTCACCGCTTTCCTACTGGGAAGGACGGCCATGGGACCGGTGGTCGGGTATCTCGGTGATCTTCTCGGGCGGGATCACGTGCTGCTCGGTGAGGCGATCCTGTTCACCGTCACAGCGGCACTGTGTGCCCCGGCCCCCTCGCCCGGCGTTCTCATCGCCCTGAGAGCGATCCAGGGCGCCGCGGGCGCGGCGCTCGCGGTGCTCCCGGTCGCCGCCGTCCGGGATCTGCTCACGGCACGACGATCCGGTTCCGGGCTGGGACCGCACGGTTCGGCGACCGCCGTGGGAACCGCCGCCGATCCGGTCCTGGCCGGTGTCCTCGTGGATGCGATCGGTTGGCGGGCCGTCTTCCGGATGCTGGTGTGTCTGTCACTGTCCACCGCCCTGCTGCTCCGCGCGACGCGTGGCGGTACCGGTGAGACGCATCCGGTCAAGCGACATCGCCGCCGGCCGGATGTCGCGGGAGCGGCGTTGCTCATGGTCGCGGTTCTCGCGTACGCCACGGCGTGCAGCGGGGCCGGAGGATCCCCGGCCCGAACGGTCGGCCTGCTCGCGGTGACGACGGCTGCTCCGGTCGTGCTCCACCGGATCGAGGGCCGGGCCCCGCGGCCCCTTCCACCGGGGTGGCCGCTCGGATCCGCGACCGTACGGCGTGCCGTGACCCTCATGGTCGTCGTGGGCGCGGTGATGATGAGCACTCTGGTCATCGGACCGTTCCATCTCTCCGCCGCACACGACCTCACGCCACCGGACATCGGTCTCATCATGGCGCTCGGCCCCCTGACATCGGTGTTCGCGGGCATGATCACCGGGAGATCCGTCACCGGAGACACAGCCCCGGGGTTGACGGTGCCCGGGCTGGCGTGGATGGGGGGTGCCGTGGCGGTTCTCGCGATCGGCGAACCGTGGCCCGGGGTGCCCGGTTACGTCGCGGGCACGATTCTCCTCGCTCCGGGCCACCAGCTGTTCATGGCGGCGAACAACATGACCGTTCTGGAATCCGTGCCCGGGAACCGTAGGGGCACCGCCGCCGGGATCCTCGGGTTGGCGCGAAACATCGGCCTCGTCACGGGCTCGGCCGCCCTCGGTTCCGTCTTCCTCCGGATCGCCGGGGCCACGGATTCCGGGACAGCGTTCACGGTGACCTACGGGGCGGTGGATGCGGTGCTGCTGGTCACCGTACGCGCCTGCGCGACGGCCCTTCACTCTTCACTGGACGCGGTGCGCGACGACGTCCCTCAACCGGTGATCGGTCCGGTGTCGTCGATCAACCACGGCCCGTCGTTGCGTGCGTTGCCCACCGCGCGGTCGACCTCCCGAAGCACGAGCCCCGACACGAGCGTTTCCCGGGCGGGACGCAGCAGTTCACGGGCCTGATCGGTGTCCCCGGAGATCCACGTCACCACCTCGTCGGGAGCGAGGATCCTCGGCATGCGGTCGTGCAGCCGGGTCAACTGTTCCCCGACCGGGGTGGTCGTGATGATCGTGGCCGAGACGGTGTCCAGGCCGGTGTCCCGGAGTCCGGCGACCCACATCACCGGCTCCCCGTCCGCCGGGTGCACGTAGTACGGCCGCTTCTCCCGCCACTCGTACCACCCGTTGAGCGGGATCGTGCACCGCCCGTGGACGAACGCGTCGCGGAACGAGGGCTTGTCCGGTGCGGTCTCGGCGCGGGCGTTGAACAGCACCGGCCCTCCCTCATCCTTTTTCCAGGACGGCAGCAGACCCCAGCGCGCGGGTGAGATCTCCAGGTCCGGATCGGCACCCTCAGGGAAGCGCCCGGCCGGACGGAGCACCGGGATGATCTGCGTGGGGGCGGTGTTGTACCGCGGCGGGGGTGTTCCCAGGGGCGCGGTGACCGAACGGACCCCGGGGAGCGCGGTCGCTGCAGCGGTGAGAGCTTCGGATGTGGTGAACAGGACGAAACGGCCGCACATATTCCCTATCATGGAGGAGTGAATTCACTGAAGCACTCTGATCCACCCCTGTGGTCCGCCCCCGTCGCATCCGCCCCCGTCGACTGCGAGGTCACGGTCCCCGGTTCGAAGTCCATCACGAACCGCGCGCTGGTGCTCGCGGCGCTGGCCGACGGCCCCTCCACGATCCGCGGGGCGCTGCGCTCCCGGGACACGGAGCTGATGATCAACGCGCTGCGCGGCATGGGCGTCACCGTCACGCCATCCGACGCCGACGGCACGACGCTGTCGGTCGATCCCGGTCGTCTCGGCGGCGGCGAGGTCGACTGCGGTCTGGCCGGCACGGTCATGCGTTTCGTCCCCCCGGTCGCCGCACTCGCCGGCGCCCCGGTTCACTTCGACGGTGACCCGCAGGCCCGCAAACGCCCCATGTCCACCATCCTCGACGCGCTCCGCGATCTCGGTGTGGAGGTCACCGGCGACCGGTTGCCCTTCACCGTCACCTCTTCCACCACCCCGCGGGGCGGAACCGTGGACATCGACGCGTCGGCCTCCAGCCAGTTCGTCTCGGGACTGCTGCTGGCGGGCGCCCGGTTCGACGACGGGATCACCGTCCGGCACACGGGCGACCGGCTCCCGAGTCAACCCCACATCGAGATGACCGTCGCGATGCTCCGCGAGGCCGGGGTCAGCGTCGACTGCTCAGCCTCAAACCAGTGGACCGTCCGCCCGGGCCCCGTCGGCGCCCGGGCCTGGCTCGTCGAGCCTGATCTGTCCAACGCCACCCCGTTCCTCGCCGCCGCCGCGGTGACCGGCGGCCGGGTCCGCATCCACGACTGGCCCGTCCACACCACCCAGGCCGGTGACGCCATCCGCGGGATCCTCGCCGAGATGGGCTGCACGGTGGAGATCTCCGCCGACCCGCAGACGGGCCACTCCTCGCTGACCGTCACCGGCCCGTCCGACGGCGTCCTGCGCGGCATCTCCCGTGATCTCGGGGACATCGGAGAGCTCACCCCGACGGTCGCGGCACTGGCCGCCCTGGCGGACTCCCCCTCCGAACTCACCGGCATCGCGCACCTGCGCGGCCACGAGACGGACCGGTTGAAGGCCCTGTCCGACGGACTCAACTCCCTCGGCGGCGACTGCACCGAACTGGAGGACGGACTGCGCATTCAACCGGTCGGAAGGTCCGCGCTGCACGGCGGGGTGTGGGAGTCGCACCACGACCACCGCATGGCCACGGCGGGCGCGATCCTGGGGCTCGCGATTTCCGGCGTCGAGGTCGTCGACATCGCGACCACCGGCAAGACGCTCCCGGGTTTCGAGCGGATGTGGGCGGAGATGCTCGCACCGGACGAGGAGGCGTCCGAGCGTGGGTAGGGGACGCCGCGACTGGGACGAATCCGACGTCCGGGTCCGCCCGCCCCGCCGGGGGACCCGCCCCCGGACGAAGGAGCGCCCCACCCACGACGACGCCGAGTTCGGGATGGTCGTCAGCAAGGACCGCGGCCGGTGGGGGGTCATCCTCGACGGCACGGATCCGCACTCCGATCCCCTGGTGTGCATGCGGGCCCGGGAGCTGGGCCGGACCGCCATCGTGGTCGGTGACCGCGTCGGGGTCGTCGGGGACACTTCCGGAGACCCGGGGACACTCGCCCGGATAGTGCGCCTCGAGGACCGCACCAGCGTGCTGCGCCGGACCGCCGACGACACCGACCCGTACGAACGCATCGTGGTGGGCAACGCCCGGCAGCTGCTCATCGTCTCCGCCGTCGCCGATCCCCCGCCGCGTTCCGGGTTCGTTGAACGCGCTCTCGTCGCGGCGTTCGTCGGCGGACTGAAGCCCATCCTGTGCCTCACCAAGTCGGATCTGGCGGATCCGACCGAGTTCGCCGCGGAGTTCCGTGACCTGGACGTCCCCGTCGTGGTCTGCGGCATCGACGACCCCCTGGATCCGGTCCGGGAGATCGTCGATCATTCGGTGACCGCCCTGATCGGGCATTCGGGGGTCGGCAAATCGACGCTGGTGAACCGACTCGTGCCTGATGCCGACCGGGCGACCGGGGTGGTGTCCGGGGTGGGCAAGGGACGGCACACCTCCACCCAGTCCGTCGCGCTTCCCCTGCCCCACGGGGGCTGGATCATCGACACACCCGGTATCCGGTCCTTCGGCCTCGCACACGTCGACGCCGATCGGATCGTCGGCGTCTTCGAGGATCTCGCGGCAGCCGTCGCCGACTGCCCGCGGGGTTGCACGCACGCGGGGCCGCCCGCTGATCCGGAATGCGCACTCGATACCCTCGAGGGGGCGAGTGCGCGCCGCGTGACCGCGGTCCGCAGCCTTCTCGAGGCACTCCGCAGCAACGACGACTGGGACCGGCAGGGGTAGGACATGGGCTGGTGGGTAGGTAGCGGGCACTCCCGCGAACAGGACAAGCAGGGTAGCCCGTTGACCGAGCGGCAACTCACCGACGCCCACCACGACCGGGACTCCCACCACAACGAGCCGACCGGTGGAGCGAGCCCCGTGGCCCGGCCACCGATGACCGTGACGCCACTGAACCGTCTGGCGGTCCTGGCGATCGTCGCCGGTGCACTCACCGGGTTGCTCGTCGCGATGGGCAACCGCCTCATCGTGGCCACCGAGCAGTGGATCTACGGCGCCAACCACCTCATCGTCCTGGACCCGGGCAGCAACGTCTCCCCCGAGCGGCTCGCCGTGACGCTGATCTGCGTCGGAGTCGTCACCTCCTGGATCTGGTACCTGCTCGAACGCTTCGGCCGACCCGCGGTCTCGGTGCCCGGCGCGATGCACGGCACCCCGATGCCGCTGTTCGAGACCGCCCTCTCCGCCTTCACACAGGTCGTCTCGGTCGCCGCCGGCGCCCCCGTCGGTCGGGAGAACGCCCCGCGCCTGATGGGTGGCATGGTCGCATCCCGGCTCGCGACGGCGCTGTCCATCGACGCCGGAGCCCGCCGGATCCTCGTGGCGTCGGCCGCCGGTGCGGGCCTGGCCGCCAGCTTCCATCTCCCTCTCGCAGGGGCGTTGTTCGCCCTGGAGCTCCTTCTCGTCGAGATGTCGACCCGCACGGTGGTTTCCACGATGCTCGCCTCCGCGACCGCCGTCGCCACCACCGGGATCTTCGTCGAGCCGCACCCGATCTACCATCCGGTGCCGCTCAACGAGCACCCCGACATGCTGCTCGCCGCGATACTCGTCGGCATCGTCTCCGGGATCTCCGGACACTGGTTCGGCATCCTCGCCCGCAAGGCGGCCGCCTCCCGGCCCCGGGACGCGAACATCCTCTGGGAGATGCCCTTCGTGTTCACCCTGTGCGCCATAGCCGCCTACTTCCTGCCCGGTGTGTCGGCGAACGGGCGCTGGGCCGCGGAAACCATGTTCACCACCGGCCTGCCCATCGGCGTCCTGATTCTCCTCGGCATCGCCCGTGGCGTGATGATCCTCGCGTGTTTCCGTGCCGGGACCGTCGGCGGTACCCTCACCCCGGCCTTCGCTCTCGGGGCGCTGACCGGTGGTGTCATCGGGATCCTCTGCCAGCCGTTCTTCCCCGGTGTTCCCGTCGCGGCGTTCGCCCTCCTCGGGGCCGGGGCGTTCCTGTCTACGACGATGGCGGCACCGATGTTCGGCATGATCGCCGCGGTCGAGTTCACCGACCTCGCCGCCCAGGGGTACCTGGCGATGTTCATCGCCGTCATCACGGCGGCCCTCGCCGTGCGCGTGTGGGGCGTCATCGTCGACAAGGACCAGCGCCAGCTCCCCTTCACCTACACCGCGTGGACCGCCGAGGCCGACATCAGGCCCTGATCCGGGTGGCACGCGGACGCACGCCCCTCCCCGGGTGCGGCACGGGGAGGGGCGGGCGTGGTGGCGACCCTGACGGGCCGGTCAGCTGCGGGTCTTCTCCACGGGGGTGTGGTAGGGGCTGCGGCCGGTGAGTCCCCGGATGCCCTCGACCACGGTGGGACGGAGCTTCTCCAGCATCCTCAGACCGGTGCGCAGGCCCTTGCGGACACCGTCCGCAGCGGCGCCGACGTGCAGCTTCTCCTCCACCTCGGGGTACTTGGTGAACGCCGCGTTCGAGCGCACCTCCGGAGCGTTGTCCGGATCCGCCGCGAGGTACTTGTTCGGCAGCGTCAGCTTCAGCAGCGTCTTCTGCACCTTGATCAGCTGCATCGGGAAGGAGTCGGTGTTGTACGGCAGTTCGAACTCCCGCGCGATGTCCTCCACCCGCTTGCCGACGTCGGCGAGCCGGTTCGACGGCATGTCCGGGAACAGGTGGTGCTCGATCTGGTAGTTCAGGTTGCCGGAGAGGATCGTGAGCAGTTTCCCGCCCTTGAAGTTCGCCGAGCCGAGCATCTGCCGCAGGTACCACTCGTTGTGGTCCTCCGTGGCGTACTGCTCCTTGGTGAACGTCTCCGTCTCGTCGGGGAAGTGCCCGCAGAAGATCACCAGGTACGCCCACACGCTGCGGATCCAGTTGGCGAACGCGTTGGCGGTGACCGTGTGCACGTAGTTGGGTCCGGACAGCGCCGGGAACAGGACGTAGTCCTTGATCACCTGGCGCTTGGACTTGTGCACCGCCTCCCAGAACCGGACCTTCGTCTCGTCCCAGCCCTGCTTGCCCGCGAAGTAGCGGCCGAGTTCCACGTCGTAGAAGGCGATGGCCCACTGGAACAGAGACGCCAGCACGACGTTGGTGAGCGGCTGGAACGCGTGCTGCGGGGTCCACTTGCGGTCACGGGTAACCCGCAGGATGCCGTATCCCACGTCGTTGTCCATGCCGATGATGTTGGTGTACTTGTGGTGGACGTAGTTGTGGGAGTGCATCCACTGGGAGGACGGGCAGGTCATGTCCCATTCCCAGGTGGTGGAGTGGATCTCGGGGTCGTTCATCCAGTCCCACTGTCCGTGGATGACGTTGTGCCCGATCTCCATGTTCTCGAGGATCTTGGAGACCGCGAGCATTCCGCTGCCGGCCCACCAGAGGGGCTTCTTGTGGCTGAACAGCAGCGTCGCCCGGCCGGCGATCTCGAGTGAGCGTTGGAACCGGATCAGTCCCTTGATGTACCGGACGTCATCCTCGCCCAGGTCCGCCTCGATCTCGGCCTTGATGGCGTCGAGACGACGGCCGATCTCGGCGATGTCCTCGTCGGTCAGGTGGGAGTAGGCCCGGATGTTGTCGATGGCCATGTCGGTGTCCTTAGGGGTTCTTCGTTCGGTGGGTGTTCTGGGCGGGGATGCGACCCCACGGGTCAGACGTCGACGGAGACGTCCCCGGCTGCCACGCACACGCAGGTGCGGATCCGTTCGCCCGGTCCGTGGATGTCACCGGTCCGCAGATCGTGGACGTATCCGTCGGTCAGGGGCCGTACGCAGGTCTGGCAGATCCCCATCCGGCATCCGAAGGTGAGCTGGATGCCGGCGCCCTCCGCCGCCTCGAGCAGTGTCGTCGCGCCGTCGGCGTGGCAGCTGCCCCGGTGGCCGAAGGTGATCTCGCCACCGGTCGCCTCACTGCTGCGGTCGAGGGTGAAACGTTCGGTGCGCAGCTCTTCGTCGGTGTCGAGATCCGACCACCAGGCCTCCAGGGCGTCGAGCATCTCGTTCGGTCCGCAGGCGTAGGCGGTGCGCTCGGTGACGTCCGGGACGATCTCCGCAATGGCGTCCGGGGTCAGGCGCCCCTCCTCGCCGGTGATGCGCACGATCGCGGTGAAGCCGGAGTGTTCCCGGCGGAGCTTCCCGATGACGTCCGCGAACAGCAGGTCGTCCTCGGTTCTCACCGAGTGGATCAGGGTCACGTCGCCGAACTGGTTCCGGTCGGCGAGGGTACGCAGCATGCTGATCACCGGGGTGATGCCTGTTCCGGCGGTGATGAACAGCAGCTTCTCCGGGATCGGGTCCGTCAGGTGGAAGTCACCCGCCGGGGCGCCGATCCGCACCGTCATACCGGGATGGGCGCTGCCGACCAGGTGGTTGGACAGCTTGCCCCGTTCGACCGCGCGGACGGTGATGGACAGGAGATCCCCGGCGGGGCGGGGGCTGCAGGTCAGTGAGTAGGAGCGCCAGACGTAGCGTCCGTCGATCTGGACGCCGATCCCGATGTACTGGCCGGCCGCGAAATCGACGGGTACCCCCCAACCGGGGCGGATGACGAGGTTGACGGTGTCTCCCGTGTCCCGGGAGACGCTGACGATCCGCCCCCTGAGTTCCCGCACCGACCACAGCGGATTGACCAGTTGCGTGTAGTCGTCGGGCAGGAGGGGGGTGGTGAAACGTCGTAGTACATGGCGCAGGGCGCCGAGCCCGTCCCGCGCTCTGGCGGCTTTGGTGACCACAGTTGATTCACTGTCCTTCTGCATTCCCGGATACTCGTACGAGCCCGTAGCTTACGGCATCGTAGGTTGGGTGTCCACGCAGGACACGACACCGGGTTACGTTCACGCAGAGAATGCGCGGCCCGCACGGACGAGTCGGGGCACACTGCCGTAGGGCTCACCCCGCCCCGCGACCCGCCCGACGGGACCGCTCAGAGAAGCTGCACCAGCGCGTCGAGTTCCTGGACCTCGTACCAGGCCATGAAGTTGTCCAGGGCGTCACCGACGGTCAGCTCGGCGTCCTCGTCACCCAGATCCGCGGCATCCACGACCTCCACGGCGGCCGCCGTGGCCGCCTCGCTGCCTGCGATGTCGACGTGGAAGCAGACGATGTCGGCCAGATCGATCCGCGGAGGGTCGAGCCGCACCACCGACTCACCCGATTCCGGGGACACCTCGACGGAGCCGTCGTCGATGTCCGCCGAAACCACCACCCGACGGTGCGGGAAACGCTCCGGGCTCCCCGTGGCCAGCAGGCGGAGCGAGGCGCGCGCCGCATCCTGGAACGCGAGATGTGCGATCTCCTCCTCGTCCCCCGACGTGTAGAACTCCAGCAGAGCCGGGGTCACCGCGAAACCCCATCCCCCTCGCGCGGTGAGGGAACGTTCCTCCGCGAGTGCGGACAGCATGTCGAAGGTGGCCGGAATGTAGACCCGCACCGCTCAGAACTCCCCTTCGATGCCGAACAGACCCGTGATCTCGACGATCGCACGGTCGAACTGCTGGTAGTAGACGCCGACCAGTCCCGCGCGCACGGCCGCGTGCACGTTGAGGATGGAATCATCGACCATGACGCAGTCCCGGCGTTCCAGTTCGATCGCGTCGGCGGCGGCCTGGAAGGCCCCTTCCTCAGGTTTCTCGACGCCGATCTCGCCCGAGAGCACGACCGCATCCACGATGCCGCGGTACTCCAGTTCCCGGATGGGCTCCGCTCCGGGGCCGCCGGGATCGTTGGACAGCACGGCCGTGGCCACACCGTTCTTCTTGGCGGCGACCAGCAGGTTCCGCCACCGGCGCTGGTCCTCCTCGGTCCCGTCCAGGACACCGCAGTAATCGACGATCAGTCCACGCACTTTTGTTCTCTCCGCTCCTCGGACACGTTGTCATGCGCGCGGCCTTCCGGTCGACGCGCACCGACGGGTGCGGCGTCAGTGGACGCCCGCAACCCCGGCACCACCAAGGTAGTCGGTCAGCGGCCCCGCTGTCGCGCCGGGTATCACACGCCCGACGGATCAGGCCCTGTCACCGGCGCAGATCCGCCCACCCCCCGCGGATCAGCTCTCCCGGATCCGGAACCGAATACGGGGCGGCGGGGTCCATAGGAACAGAAAGACACCCCCGCCCCCTCCCCATCCAGGAGCACACGATGCTGAGCACCCTCCCCGGGCACGTCCACATGAAGTCCGTCGACGCCCACGGGTACCGTACCGCGGGGCAATCCCCGCGGGGCCGACCGCGGGGAACATCCAGCCCGTCGACCCCGGCCTCCCCGGAGTCCCGGAGGGCGAGCCACCGTCTGGTCGTCGTCTGTCTCGAGGCCGCCTTCGCCGTGCGTCCGCCCACGCAACTGCGCATGTCCGAGTACTCGGCACAGGTGCGGCAACTCGTGCAGATCCGCCACCGACGGATACTCCGCGAGCGATCCGCGGGAGCCGGGCGGGTGACCCTGACCTCCCTGCACATCCGGAGGGAGGACACCGTCCCCGATGACACGGGAGCCCCCACGAAAACGATCCTGGAGGTCTGCGGATCCACCCATGCTGCGGGCCGGTGCTGGGCGTTCGCGGCCAGGATCGAGCGGGACAGCGGTACCCGCCCCTGGCGGATGACGGCCCTGCGCCTGTTCTGAGCGCCTCAACCCCGGACATCCGGACACGGAAAGGCGGGTGCGCCCACCACCGTCAACGGTTGGCGTGCACACCCGCATCCGTCACCACGCCCCGCCGGGGCCGCGGTGTGGATCAGTCGATCAGGGTTCCTGCGGGCCGGAGGTCGGCAGGGACTCCGGCGAGGGACGCCGGGAGCCGGTGTCCCCGAAGTCCCGGCTGTCGAGCTTCCCGTCGTGGTTGAGGTCGGTCGACCCCTCCTCCTCGATCTTGGGCAGGATCTGCTTGCGAAGGATGAACAGCTGCCGGATGGTCTCCTCCTTGATCCCGTCCTTCATGGCGTTGAACATGTCCCCGCCCTCCTTCTGGTACTCGACCAGGGGATCACGCTGCGCCATCGCGCGGAGACCGATGCCCTCCTTGAGGTAGTCCATCTCGTAGAGGTGCTCGCGCCACTTCTGGTCCACCACGTTCAGGATCACGCTGCGCTCGACAGACCGCATCTGTTCCTCGGAGCCCTGCCGGATGATCGTGTCCTCCATCTCGCTGTACTGGGTGTGCACGTCCTTGAGGACCGCATCCAGGAGCTGTTCGGAGGTCAGTTCGCCGGGCTGGCCGTACTCGGAGCCCTTGACGAGCGTCTCCCAGTCCACCGACGGGCCGTAGAGGCTCTCCAGGGCGTTCCAGAGCCGGTCGAGATCCCAGTCCTCGACGTATCCGTTGGCCGTCTCACCGGCGACATAGGCGGCGATGGTGTCGTCGATCATCGACTGCACCTGGGGGCCGACGTCCCGGCCCTCGAGGATCTGGCGGCGCTCACGGTAGATGACCTTGCGCTGCTCGTTCATCACCTCGTCGTACTTGAGGACGTTCTTGCGCATCTCGAAGTTCTGGTTCTCGACCTGGGACTGCGCACCCTTGATCGAGTTGGACACCATCTTCGCGTCGATGGGCATGTCGTCCGGCACGTTGAGCCGGTTCATCATGTTCTCCATCGTCGCGCCGACGAAACGGACCATGAGGTCGTCTCGCATGGAAAGGTAGAAGCGGGTCAGACCCGGATCCCCCTGGCGTCCGGAACGGCCACGGAGCTGGTTGTCGATGCGGCGGGACTCGTGCCGCTCGGTACCGAGGACATAGAGACCACCGGCCTCGCGGACCTCCTCCGCGAACTTCTCGGACTTCGCCTTCATCCGGGCGATCTCCTCGTCCCACGCCTCCTCGTAGGCCCCCGGATCCTCGACGGGGTCGAGGCCACGTTCGCGCAGGTTGATGTCGGCCAGGATGTCGGGGTTGCCGCCGAGCACGATGTCGGTACCACGGCCAGCCATGTTGGTGGCGACGGTGACGGCTCCGGGCAGCCCGGCGCGTGCGACGATCTCCGCCTCCTGCTCGTGGTGCTTGGCATTCAGCACGTGGTGCCGGATGCCGCGCTTCTGCAGCAGGCCGGACAGGTACTCACTGCGCTCGACCGACGTGGTGCCGACGAGGACCGGCTGCCCCTTCTCGACACGCTCCGCGATGTCATCGACGACGGCGGCGAACTTCGCCTCCTGGGTCTTGTAGACGAGGTCGGTCAGATCCTCGCGCTGATTCGGCCGGTTGGTCGGGATCGACACCACGTTGAGCTTGTAGATCTGGTGCAGCTCAGCGGCCTCGGTCTCGGCGGTACCCGTCATACCGGCGAGCTTGTCGTACAGACGGAAGTAGTTCTGCAGGGTGATCGTGGCGAGGGTCTGGTTCTCGCTCTTGATCTCGACCCCCTCCTTCGCCTCGATCGCCTGGTGCATGCCCTCGTTGTAGCGGCGACCGGGCAGAACGCGGCCGGTGAACTCGTCGACGATCATCACCTCGCCGTTGCGCACGATGTAGTCCTTGTCGCGCGTGAACAGCTCCTGGGCCTTGATGGCGTTATTCAGGTAGCTCACCAGCTGGGAGTGCTCCGGGGCGTAGAGGTTGTCGATGCCGAGCTGATCCTCGACGAACTCGACGCCCTCCTCGCGGACACCGATCGTCTTCTTCCGGTGGTCGACCTCGTAGTGGACGTCGAGGCGCATCTTCGGGACGATCGTGGAGAACGCCGAGTACCACTCGCTGGAACCGTCCGCGGGACCCGAGATGATCAGCGGTGTCCGGGCCTCGTCGATGAGGATCGAGTCGACCTCGTCGACGATGGCGTAGTGGTGCGGTCGCTGCACCAGCGCATCGACGCTCTGGGCCATGTTGTCCCGGAGATAGTCGAAGCCCAGCTCATTGTTGGTGCCGTAGGTGATGTCCGCGTTGTAGGCACGACGTCGCTCGTCGGGACGCATGCTCGAGAGGATGACGTCCGTCTCCAGCCCGAGGAAACGGTGCACACGACCCATCCACTCCGAGTCGCGCTTGGCCAGGTAGTCGTTCACCGTGACCACGTGGACGCCCTTGCCCTCCAGGGCGTTGAGGTAGGCGGGCAGCACACAGGTCAGGGTCTTGCCCTCACCGGTGCGCATCTCCGCGACGTTGCCGAAGTGCAGGGCCGCACCGCCCATGATCTGCACCGGGTAGTGCTTCTGCCCCAGCACCCGCCACGACGCCTCCCGGGCGACGGCGAACGCGTCCAGCAGGATGTCGTCGAGGCTCTCCTTGTCGGCCAGGCGCTCCCGGAACGTGTCCGTCATCGCCTTGAGCTCATCATCACTCATTTCGGCGTACTTCGGTTCGAGGGCGATGACCTCGTCGGAGATCTTCTTCAGGCGCTTCACGGCGCGCCCCTCACCGACTCGGAGGATCCGGGACAGTCCAAACACGGGCAGTCGTCCTTTGTCTTTTGTGGGTTCAAGCGGATGGATTCCCGATCATTCTACGCGCCCACCCGGACATGGGAAGCACCCGCCACCTCACATCCGGTGTGGGTGACGGGCGCTCAGGTTCCGGCTCCCGTGGAGCCGGCGCGGTGCCGGCGACTCCCACGTAAGCGAAAGTGCTGCACACGCACCTCTATGCGATCATTCGCCGGGCTCCGTCAGGGTGATCAGACCGTAGTCGAACGCGCGGCGACGGTAGACGACAGAGGGGCTGCCGTTCTCCTCGTTGACGAAGAGGTAGAAGTCGTGTCCGACCAGCTCCATCTCCGACAGGGCATCATCGACGCTCATCGGGACGGCCGGGTGTTCCTTGGTACGGACGATCTGGCCGGGAACGATGTCCTGCACGCTGTCCGCGTAGGGATCGACGTCGAACTCCCCCTTCTTCTCCTGCTGCGGGGCGTTAGCCTCGGCGGTGAGTTCAGCGGCGATCTCCCCGGTCGACAGCGGCGCACGGTGTCCCGAGCGGCTGATCTTGCGGCGCGCCTTCACCTTGCGCAGTGACCGTTCCATCCTGCTGAGGGCGGTTTCCAGGGCAGTGTAGAAGCTGTCCTCCTTCGCCTCGGCGCGGGCGATGTGGCCCTTGCCGGTCGCGGTGATCTGGATCTTGTCGCTCTGATCACTGCGCCGCGGATTCGGCTCGTGCTGGAGCTCGACGTGGAAGAAGGTCAACGTCGGGTCCAGGCGCTCGATCTTGGCGAGCTTCGAGTTCACGCGTTCCGCGAAGTGCTCCGGAACCTCCACGTTACGGCCCGTGATGCTCACCTGAGTCTCAGGACGCAGGCCGTCTTTGTTGTCAGCAGGCGTGGTCATTGCTCTTACCTCCCGGTATCGGCCACCGCACAGAAGTGGGTGGGATTACCCACGACGTCCACGGTGACGGGAACTACTGCAACCTCAAGTTTACCTGCCGGTCATAACCATCGGGCGGGATACCCCCGATAGCTAAGCAGCGGTAAGTGCGACCACCCCCGTGACCTGTATTCCGGCGACTGACAGACGCTCCACTGTGGCAGCTGCGGTTGCCCCCGTCGTCACCACGTCATCGACGACCACCACCCTCTCCGGCCACCCGCCCACGCGCCGAACCAGCCTGACCGCGCCCAACAGATTCGTCCGGCGGGAGGCGGCGTCGAGGTCCGCCGAATCGCGGACCGAGGGGGCGAGCTGGACCAGGGGCACCACACCGAATCCGGTCGCCCGACAGATCGCGGCGACGGTGTCCCCGCCCCGTAGCCGGGCCGCCCTGCGACGGGTAGGTGCAGGTGAGAGGACCGGACGGGGAGTCGCGGGCAGGTCCCCCCGGGCCGTGAGATATCCGATCGCGGCGCCGAGTACGGCCCCGATCTCGGGGATGGCGTCTCTCCTGCCGCGCTCCTTGATCCCGATCACCGTCGACCGGTGCACCCCACCCCACGGCCCCAGTGCGAACACCGGTACCCGGGGATCGACCCGGGGGTCGACCCGGAACGGCGGCCGCCTCCACTCGATCCTGCAGGGTTCACACAACGTCACCCCTGCGGCGCCACAGCCCGCACAGCGTCTCGGCAGCAGAAGCTCCAGCACCCGGACTCCCCGCTCTCCGACCCGGCCCGCGCCCTAGTCCGCGACCACGGGGACCGCACGCGTCCCCTGGAGCGCCGGGACCTCCCGCCAGAACGCCGCGGAATTCGTCGACGCGGGCAGCTGGAGCATCGCGCGGGCGTCGGTCACGTAGAGGGTGTTGGGGGATGAGGCGACGGCGACGATCGGTGCCGTGAGGTTTCCGGTCGGCAACGACGTCACAGCGGACCCGTCCACCTCGACCCGCCAGACCGGAGTGTCCGGTGACGACGTACCCACCAGCAGCGAACCGTCCTGCTGCCAGGAGAGCGCGAGCGCGGTGTCCCCGATCGCCGGTGCGATCTCGACCGGCCGGACGATCTTCCGCTCCCCCGGTGCGGGTCGCGCCACGGTCCCGACCCACACCCGGCCGCTGCGGATCATCGCGACCCGCACACCGTCCGGCGAGAGCCGGAGCACCGAGATCAGCTGCTCATCGCCCCCGTTGTCCGGCTCATCGAGAGCACTGGCGTCGACCTCCACCTGGGACAGCTCCCCCGTCGACGTCGAACGCGCCACGCGGGCGACGGTCCGACCGTCGAGGACGGTCCACAGTGCGGTGGCCTCGTACTCGAAGCTGGGGCGGGTCAACGTTCCCGCGGTGAGCACCTCGGCGGTCTGCCCGCCGACCGGTCCGAGCAGGAGCCGCGAGGATGCCCGGCCACCGGCCGCGGTGACGGACGTCGGCTGACCCGGAGCGCCCGCTCCGCCCAGGTTCTCCACCACGGCGACCACGCCGCCGGATGAGGAGATCTCCGCGGATCCGATGTTCCCCGCCACCCCGAGGGGCCCCGCCACGGGCCGCGCGTCGGTGCCGTCCACGAGCATCAGTGACCCCTCGTTCAGCGCGTAGAGCGGACTGATCGCACCGGCGAACGCATTCGGGTTGAATTCCGCGACGTCCTCCACGGTCAACGCGTCGTGGGCCGGGTCTATCGGGGCCCCGTCGAGTTCGACCCGGTAGGGACCGCGGGTACCTGAATGCGCGAGGGTCCACACCACCTGTGCCGCGAAGCGGTGCCGCTGATCGATGTCCAGGTCACCGAAACCGGTGAAGTGGTAGACCCCGTCCTCGGCGCCCGTGAACACGGCGTCCGGCGGTATCTCGTCGACCACTCCCGGAGCGAGATCCGCCTGGGGCCCCTCCATCAGCAGGGAGAGCAGAGCCGTGTCCAGTGAGGGTTGACCGTTGTAGACCCAGCGGCGGTCTCGGACCAGGAACTTCCCGGTCGGGGCGAAGAAGAACAGTTCATGCGGGCTGAACTTGTTCCGGAGCTCCGTGCGTTCGAGAATGATCCCCGAGGGCAACGCCGAGATCCGCCATTCACCGTTCACCCGGTTCAACTGCATCGTCGCCTCGTACTCGCCGTTCTCCGGGGTGTACACGCCCCCGGTGGCGAGCGTGCCCACCACGGTTCCGCGGACCTTGTACGAGATCGAGTCCTCGGTGGCCCCGGGTTCCGCGTTGAGGTCGATCCGGTCGAGGACCAGGGTGGACGCGGTGTCGTCCCATTTCGCCGCGGTCGAGTCCGTGAGGAACCCTCGTGCCGCCTGATGCTTCTGCGCCGGGTTGCCCGCGGCCGTGAAGAATCCGCGCAACAGCAGATCGGGTTCCTGCCCCGGTACCGGGGCCAGCTCGTCCTCCGTCGGGTGCGTCCGCTCGAAGGGACGGATGGCCTGTGGCGCGGAATCCCCGGGAAGGCTCGTGCATCCCGCGACCAACGCGGTGACCAGTGTCAGGGCGATGAGCGGGCGGAGACGTCGATGCTCCATCAACTGGGCTCACCTTCCTCCCCGGTGGTGACGGGGGACGGGGACACTCCGGTGTCCGGGTGTCCGGCGGGCACCGGTGTCCCGGTCCGGTCCGGTTCCGGACCGTCCTGGTCGACCGCCAGCGGCAGTGGAGGCTGACCGCTCCACGTCGTCCCCGGGGTGGCGGGGAGCATGAGCCGGAAACAGGAGCCGACGCCGACCTCGCCGGTGGCCTCCAGGGAACCCCCGTGCAGGACCGCGTCCTCGTGGGAGATCGCCAGTCCGAGCCCGGTGCCCCCGGAATGCCGGACCCGCGAGGGGTCGGCCCGCCAGAACCGGTTGAACACCAGCTCCTCCTGGCCCGGTTTCAGGCCGATACCATGATCTGTGACGGTGACGGCGACGACGTTGTCGCCTGTCGCGACGCGGACCATCACCGGTTCCCCCTCCGAGTGGTCGACGGCGTTGGCCAGGAGGTTCCGGAGGATCCTCTCTATCCGGCGGGAATCGCCCACGACGGTCACCGGAGTGGCGGGCTGGTCGAAGTCGACCTCGACCCCGAGCTCCTCCGCGAGGTGTTTCACCTGCTGCCACGCCGCCGCGACGCAGGTGCGCAGATCTATCCTCTCCTCGGACAGGTCCGCGACGCCGGCGTCGTGCCGGGAGATCTCCAGCAGGTCCGCGAGCAGGGACTCGAATCTGTCGAGTTCCCGGACCATCAGTTCCGCGGCACGCCGCGTGTACGGGTCAAGCTCATCCGCGCGGTCCGCGATCATGTCGGCGGCCATCCGGACGGTGGTCAACGGGGTGCGCAGTTCGTGGGACACGTCCGAGGTGAATTGGCGCTGCAGATTACCGTACTCCTCGAGCTGGTGGATCTGTTTCGACAGCGATTCCGCCATGGCGTTGAAGCTCATGGCCAACCGCGCCATCTCGTCTTCGCCGTCGACCCGCATCCGCTCCCGCAGGTGGCCCGCGGCGAAACGCTGGGCGATCCTCGAGGCGGACCGGACGGGAGCGGTGACCTGCTGGGTCAGCAACCAGGCGATTCCGACGAGGAGAACGATGAGGACCACGCCGCCGAACGACAGCAGGCCGCGCATCAGAGCGAGTGTCGCCTCCTCATTCTCCAGCGGAAGGACGAGATACAGCTGGAGACCGGGAATGTCGGATTCCGTCGGTGTCCCGATGATCAGGGCCTTGTAGATCGATCCGTCGACCCGGTCGATGGTGGAGTACTGGTAGGAGATCTGCCCCTGGGAGACGAAGCTCCGGAGCCGGTCCGGGATCCGGTACGCCTCCGGAGACGTGGCGACGACATTCCCGCCGTCGGCGACCACCAGGACGGGTTCGAACACCGCCACCGACTCGGCGGTTCCGCCGGTGCCCCTGTTGGTCAGGGCCGCTCGGGCGGAATTGATGCGCACCTGGGTCGAGTTCGAGGTGTCCGTCGCCGCGACCTGCTGTTCGACGATCGCCCGGGCCCGGTCGATCTCAGAGGTGGCGATGGACAGTTTCGCGTCGATCAGTCGCTGGGCGACGATACTCACCATGGCGAGTCCGAGGATCAGGACCACCGCCGCTGACGCGGCGAGGATCGATCCGATGACCCGAACCTGGAGTGACGTACGCCATGACTCCGTCAGGCGTTGCCGTACGCCCATCAGTTGACTGTTTAAAACTGTCCCTCTCCCTCATCCCGCTGATCCGGTGGCCCCGAGGACCGGTGTCGTCATTCCCCGGCGCCGGTCTTGTACCCGACGCCCCGGACGGTCAGGACGATCTGGGGATTCTCCGGGTCCTTCTCGATCTTGGCCCGCAGCCGCTGCACGTGGACGTTCACGAGCCGGGTGTCCGAGGCGTGCCGGTACCCCCAGACCTTCTCGAGAAGCTCCTCGCGGGTGAACACCTGCCGTGGGCGGCGCGCCATCTGGAGCAGGAGGTCGAACTCGAGGGGGGTGAGCTGGATCTCCTCGTCTCCCCGCTTGACCATGTGCCCCGGAACGTCGATGGTGAGGTCGCCGACCTCGAGCACCTCACTCGGCTCGTCATCGGTCCTGCGCAGGCGGGCTCGGATGCGGGCGACCAGTTCCTTCGGTTTGAAGGGCTTGTTGACGTAGTCGTCCGCCCCGGATTCGAGGCCGAGTACGACGTCCACGGTGTCGGTCTTGGCCGTGAGCATGACGATCGGCACCGTGGACTTCTGCCGGATGACGCGGCAGATGTCGATCCCGTTCATGCCGGGGAGCATGAGGTCGAGCAGGATCAGATCCGGCTGTTCGCGCTCGGCGACCGCCACCGCCTGCGCGCCGTCCATCACGGCGACGGTGTCGAATCCCTCGGCCTGAAGAACGATGGTGAGCATCTCGGAGATGGCGGGGTCATCATCGACCACCAGAATCTTGGCGTTCATCTGTCCTACTTCGCGTGTTGTCCGGGATTGTCCGGTGGCGTACCCGGTGTCCGGGTCAGCTGCCGCCGATACGGGCGCCGCACGGCTCCTTCCCCCGATACTACCCAGGGTTGGCGGTCAGGTCCGGTATCTCAGACCTGCCGGGCGTGGCCGTGGATCCGCACCGCCCTGAGTCGGGACTCGACCTCCGCAGCGGCCTCACCGGCGTCTCCCGGTTCCACGGAGAGCCACGGTCCCTGCCACGACTGTTCCGCGAGCCGACGGTAGACGGCCGATGTCCGCTCCTGGAGACCACGGTCGCGCTCGTAGCGGTCCCGGGTGCGGGAACGGTCAGCCGTCTCCCTGGATTCAGCTCTCGATGCGGCGAGATCCACTGGTGTGTCCAGGAGTACCTGGAGATCCGGCACGGGCAGGCCCAGCTCCCCGAACTCCAGATCGGCGACCCAGTCGCACAACGAGGGATCCTGGGCCCGTGCCGCGGAGTACGCGGCGTTGCTCGCCACGTAGCGGTCGAGGATGATGACGTCGGTGCTGTCCCGGAACCGGTCGAGGACCTCCCGTGCGCCGTACCTGTCGAGGGCGAACAGGGTGGCCATTCCGTGAACGCTATCCGTGAGGTCACCCATGTCCCCGTGCAGTGCCCTCGCGGCCAGCCGGGCGGGCGGGGACGTGTCGTAGCGGGGGAAACACAGAACGTCCGCTCCGGTCCGGTTCCTGAGTTCGGTGACGAGAGTGTTCTTTCCGGCTCCGTCGATGCCTTCGATGCTGACGATCATGGGTCTTTTCCTGGGGTGGGGTCGGGTGAACGGCGCTCAGGCGACGACGCCGAGGGCCTCGATGTAGGGCTCCGTGTCGTACTCCTCATCGACCTCCTCCAGGACCGATGTCGCGTCATCGTACAGCGATTCATCGCCGCTGCCGATGAGCTCGCGGATGAAGGGGTATTCCTCGACGACGTCCCCGGCGGAGTACGGGGCCCCGGCCCAGATCGCGGCGATCGTCGCCGCACACTGTCCGTTCACCCGGTCGTCGTCGGTCACGTGCGGGTCCCCCAGCAGCAGCTTGCACGCGTCCGCGACGGCCTCGACGATCTCGTCGTCGTCGAGGGTGGCCAGCTCATCCAGGAAATCCGTGTTGACCGGATCGTTGAGGATCTTGTTGTCCCATGCGCCCATCTGGACTTCTCCTGCTCTCTCGAGGGTAACAACGTCCCTGACCGGGATTCCCCGATCCGGGCACCGTGATAGTGTCTACTGTCACAGAGCCGCCACCTGCGGTTTCCGCCCCGATCCGACCGACGGCTCATCACGGGTGGACCGGTGACGGATCATGCGGCACCGAAGAACCAGCGAGTACCACGAGGCACCACAGGCCCCTGCCGAGGTGTTCTGAGGAGAGAAGATGAAGCGGGAAACGGGTGGAATCATCGTTTTCATCGTCACCGGGTGTCTCCTCGCGATCGCGATAGGCGTCGGTGTCTGGCGGTCAACGGCTCCGGCCCCCACCTTAGCCATATCGGCACGGGAGTCGGCAACACCGGCCCCAACGGGCACGACCGGAGCCACGTCACCGACCGATCCCACCGACGCGACGCAACCGTTGTCCACGACCTCCACCGCCACGGACCCGAGGGAGGGGCCCGTCGAGGCCCGTCCGCCGGCGACGGGACGGGTCACGGTCGACAGGTCGGATCCGCTGCTCCCGCCGAATGCGCACATCCCCGCCCCGGTTCCCCGGGGCACCAGATCCGTCAGCCCGACAACGTCGTTCCGGCCCCCGGCAGAGCCGGGACCGGTCGCGGTGGAACCGGTCCCCGACCGTGACGAGACGGCCCCGGGGCCGTCGACGGGTGCGGCACCCGGTCCGGCGACACCGGAAACCGAGACGCCGACGCCGTCACCGACACCGACCACCGAGGTCACGGCGCCCTCCACGACGCCGAGCGCTCCGTCCACCGCGACGACCACCCCCACCGCCGGGCCGGATCCCACGGGAACCACGGAGCCGGGTCCGGTGGATCCGGAGGAGGAGCTTCCGCCCCCGGTCATCGAGCCACCTGAGCCACCGTTGGTCCCGACCGACGACGCACCAGTGGAGGATGCTCCGGCATCTCCCGCAGCGGATGTCCCGGACACCCGGTCCGGCGGCACCGGGAAGCCGGCGGAGCGGACACCCGCACCCCCCGCCCCGGCGGATGATCCGGTATAGGCGGCCCTCAGGCCTTCGCCACGAACAGCTCCGCCCCGTCGGGCGCTGAGACGGTGACGGCGCTGTCCGAGGCCGGTATCCAGAGCGCGGAACCCGGCTTCAGTACGAGGGGTTCATCCTCGACCCCGTGACCCGCCGTGGCCTGGCCCGCGGTGCACAAGGCGATGACGGGGCCGTCATGTTCCACGACCGTGGAGGAGCCCGGCGCCAGGTTGTGCCGGGTGAGATCGAACTCCGAGGTCGGGACCGGGTAGTGCGTGGCCTCACCGGCGACCTCACCGTGGACGACGGGGTCCCCGAGGGCACGGAAGGTGAGAACCCGGACGAGTTCCGGGACGTCGACGTGCTTGGAGGTGAGCCCACCACGCAGGACGTTGTCCGAGTTGGCCATGATCTCCACGCCCATGCCGGAGACGTAGGCGTGCAGCTGACCGGCGTCGAGGAACACGGCCTCTCCCGGATTCAGGTTGATCTTGTTGAGCAGCAGAGCGCCGAGCACCCCGACGTCCCCGGGGTAACGCTCGTCCAGTGCCAGGATATTCCGGAGGACGTCCAGGATCCAGGGTTCGGCGTCGTTCTGCCGGATGGTCCGCCTGATGCACTCCGTGACCTTCTCTATCAGGGAAATCCGGGTCGCGGGTGGGATGGTGATCCATGTGGTGAACAGTGCACGGAGGTTCGTCTCCTCATGCTCCGGGTCGCTGTCCAGCATCGTCAGATAGCGCGCCAGCTCGGGGCACGAGATCGCGTCGAACAACCGGAGGGTCTCGGCGAGTGGCCGGAATCCGGCCAACGCCTCGAAGTCGGTGAGCGCGACGATCAGCTCGGGTTTGTGGTTGTCGTCGCGGTAGTTGCGGTTGTTCGCGTTCCGGGGGATTCCGGCGGCGTCCTCCCTCGCGCACCCTTCGCGCGCCTGCTCGAGGGACGGGTGCGCCTGGAGGGACAACGGCTCAGCCGCGGCGAGGACCTTCAGCAGGAAGGGCAACCGACCTTCGTACTGCGAGCAGACCCGGCCGCCGAGGGCCGCCTCCGGATCGGATGCGATGATGTCGATCAACGGGGTGTCCCCGACCGTCGATGAGCCTCCCGGATGGGATCCGAACC
Organism: Corynebacterium antarcticum; assembly: GCF_016595285.2. NCBI lineage: Bacteria > Bacillati > Actinomycetota > Actinomycetes > Mycobacteriales > Corynebacteriaceae > Corynebacterium > Corynebacterium antarcticum. The sequence continues at coordinate 629,179 of NZ_JAENIP020000002.1, read as the reverse complement.
ACAGTTCAGCCTCAGGCCGGGGGGACGGTGTCGGAAGGCCCCGGAGTTCCGCGATGGCTGTCCGTGAGCCCCACGGATACGTTCGGACCGTACCTGTCAGCAGATGCATGGTTCTGAAGTCACGTCCTCATTCGGTGGCGCGGTAGATGGAAGCGGCCCAGCCGCGGGTGGTCAGGCGCAGCGCGCCGGCGAGTTCGCCCGGTGCCGGTTCTCCACAGCCCTGGGCGGTAGCATCGGGCAGTTGGGTGTCATCAACGGCCCAGACGACGATCCTCAAGGATAGCATCGCAGGCTGGTCGTCAAGATAGGGGTCGTGGAAAACGTCCGCGGTCCGCGGACGGAGAGCAGGCAGTGCGACCGCGAGTTCGGGTTGCGGGATGACGGCCCCCGGCAGACCCGCGGAGTCCCAGATCGCGGAGACCACATCGGCGACCGCTGCACCGACAGGCCCCTCGGCCGAGTGGATGATGGTGCGCCCCGCGACGCTGTCCCGGAGTCTACGGGCCGGATTCACCACCTCATCGCGCTCGGGCCGCAACGCCACAAGCTCGGCGTCGATCTCGTCGGCGACCCGCTTGAGGGACTCGATGACGAGCGCGCGATCCTGTTCCAGCAGGTCCAGAACCGCATCGACGGTGGCGGTGACCCGTGCGGGCGAGTTCGCCCGCACGGTGGGGGGTTCCGGGACCACGGTCACGCGGGAGGGAGCGTCGGTCGTAAGCGGACCCCGCGACGGGGCGATGAGTACGGTCGGGCACCCACGTCCCACCGCAGCGGACAGCGCCCGCGCCCGCTCAGGGTCATCGACGTGTCCCGATGCGACGATGACGACATCCAGGGGGCCGGCGTAGGAGGGGAGCACCCCGGTCACGACCATCGGCTGCCGCAGGGGCGAACGGAGCGCGACCGCGAGCTGAGCCGCCCGCTTCGAGAGCAGATCCCCGACGACGATGATCACGCTCCTGGGACGGGTACCGGCGATATCGTCGAGTGCGCCGTCCGCGATCAGTCCGGCGACGCACCTCACCTGGGCTCCCTCGTGGGCGACATCGAAGAACCTGACCGCGTCGCTGTCGTACCGTGATCCGTCCGACCAGTCGTATTCGTACGTGGCATTCTCCATGACCGGGATCCTCTCTGCACGCTAGTCGCCGACACCGGAGTCCGGGAGGAGGGAGGAGCCGCCCGTCCCGTACATCGGCGCTCCACCGGTGCGGTTCGCCCCCCCAGGGTAGCGTGGAACCGCCTCCGGACGCCGGTACCCGAAGCCCCGGTGACGGGCTACGCCCGGATGATCCCCAGGATCTCGGTCACGAGCGCGTCGACCTCCCCGTCGCCGGGCGCCTCGACATTCAGGCGCAGCAACGGCTCGGTGTTCGACGCCCGCAGGTTGAACCACGCTGGTGTACCCGCGAGTCGCACGGTCACCCCGTCGAGGCGGTCGACGGATTCGGTGCGGTCGGCGAACGCCTCGAGGACTGCCTCGGTCCGCTCGGTCTGCGCGGCCGAGTTCTCGAGGCGTGAGTTGATCTCCCCGGAGGCCGCGTAGCGGTCGTACCGGGCCATCATCTCGCTCATCGGGGAGTCCTGGTGTCCGAGCGCCGCCAGAACGTGCATGGCCGCGAGCAGACCGGAGTCGGCGTTGAAGAACTCGGTGAAGTAGTAGTGCGCGGAGTGCTCACCGCCGAAAACGGCCTTCTCCTCCGCCATGGTGGCCTTGATGAAGGAGTGCCCGACCCGGGTGCGGACGGCGCGTCCACCGTTCTCCGCGATGATCTCCGGGACCGCCCTGGAGGTGATCAGATTGTGGATGATCGCCGCCCCCGGACGGTCGGCCAGGTAGCGCTCCGCGATGATCGCGCACACCGCGGAGGGACTGACTGGGTTCCCCTTCTCGTCGATGACGAAGCACCGGTCCGCATCGCCGTCGAGCGCGAGTCCGATGTCCGCTCCGGTGTCGAGGACGAACTGCTGGAGATCCCGGAGGTTCGCGGGCTCCAGGGGGTTGGCCTCATGGTTGGGGAAGGTGCCGTCGAGTTCGAAGTACAGCGGACGGACGTCGACCGGCAGCCCCTCGAAGACCGCCGGTACGGTGAGTCCCCCCATGCCGTTGCCGGCGTCGACCGCGACGGTGAGCGGACGGATGTAGGTGAGGTCCACCAGGGACCGGAGGAAGGCCCCGTAGTCGGCGAGGGCGTCGGTCTCCGTGATCTCCCCCGTGGTCCCGTCGAACTCCGGTACTCCGGCGACGAGATCATCGGCGATGGTCGCCAGGCCCGATGCCTGACCGACGGGACGTGCCCCCGCACGACAGAGCTTGATGCCGTTGTACTTCGCCGGGTTGTGGCTCGCGGTGAACATCGCACCGGGGCAGCTCCTCGATCCGGAGACGTAGTAGAGCTCGTCGGTGGATGTCAGTCCGAGCATCTCGACGTCGAGGCCCTGCTCCGCGACGCCTGCGGCGAAGGCGGACGCGAGTTCGGGTGAGGAGTCGCGCATGTCGTGTCCGACCGCGATGGACGTCGCCCCCTCAGCGCGCATGAGCCGGGCGAAGGCGGCCCCGGTGTCGTGGACGAAGTCGGCGTCGATACCGTCCCCGACCACGCCACGTATGTCGTAGGCCTTGATGACGGCGTCAACGGAATCACGGGTACGCATGCTTGTTCTCCTTCGAGAGTGGGCGCAGAAGCTGCGGGGACACCGGGGTGGTTGGTCGAACACTCACGTGTCGGCCACCCCGGATCCATTTTTGTTTCCGCCCGATCATACCCGGGGGTTTCCGGCACGCCGGCAGCGGACAGCCGCGGACGGGATTTCATCCCCGGATCAACCGCCTGTGATCCCCTGTATGCCCCGACCCGCACGGAGGATCACCACCCTCCGGGAATCGGCGCCGCGTCAGCCTTCCTGATCCCCGGGTGTGTCGGAGACGGACTCCTGGGGATCCGGGACGACGTGCAGGTGGGAGCGGCGGCGCTGGCGGGCCGCCTGAATGCGCGGCATGCGTCGGGCGGGATGCCGGGAATCGTCGTCCGGGGACGCGGATCCAGAGCCGTCCGGAACCAGCCCGGATGTGGATCGCCCGGCCTCGCGGACGGCTTCCGCCAGGGCGGTGAGGTCATCGTCGTCACCGAACTCCGGGTGTATGTGGTTGAAACGCAGGAGCTCCCAACCGAGAGGCGCGGTGATGGAGCCGGCATGGTGGTCGCACAGGTCCCAGCTGTGCGGCTCACTGTTCGGGGCGAGCGGACCGATCACCGCCGTCGACTCGGCGTAGGCGTACGTCAGGGTGGCCACGGCGGGTTTACCGCAGCCCGGGCGGGAACAGCGTCGGAATTGGCTCACGGGGACAAAGTCTAGACCGTAGGTTGAGGTTTAGGTAGTGCCCTCCCCCGGCGCGCCCCCTCAACGGGGACGGTGGGCACCGCTACGATGGGCCCATGCCCGTCCAGTCATCCCGCAACCGTCGGGACAGGGGACCCCGGGGCCCGCTGCTCCCCCCGGGAACACCACGGTACCGGACCACGAGCCAGCTCTTCGATGCCGCGGTCGTCGACGCCTACACACCGTTGCTGGACTCCTACCCCGAGCAACTCCGGAACCTGGACATCGCGGTCGACACCGTCCCCCGCATGCGCCTCCGCCCGGACATGACCGTGTTCCCCGAGGAGATCGCCGCCGACGGACCGGTCCCCCTGGGACGGGTCATCCCGGCCGGCGTGGATTCGCTCGGCCGGCCGACGCGGGCGCGGATCGTCATCTTCAGGAAACCGGTCGAGCAACGCTGCTCCGGAACCGGGGAACGGACGGAACTGCTCCGACGGATCCTGACCCAGCTGGTCGCCGCCCACCTCAACGTCGATCCCGCAGACATCGACCCACGATTCCACGACTGACCGGGAACACCGGCACGGGGAACGTCAGTGGGCGGATCGGGCACACGGTCGGTGCCAGCTACCCGAGGTGCTTCTTCAGCCGGCGACGCTCACGCTCGGAGAGGCCGCCCCAGATACCGAAGCGCTCGTCATGCTCCAGTGCGTACTCGAGACACTCGTCGCGGACACCGCACGCCTGGCAGATACGCTTCGCCTCGCGGGTTGATCCACCCTTGTCCGGGAAGAACGCCTCCGGGTCGGTTTCGGCGCACAGCGCCTGCTCCTGCCACTCCTGCTCGACGGCACCGAACAGCGCGTCCAGGGGCAGGGTGACTCCACGGAGCACGGGTCCGTCGGCCGGCACCCCACCGTCGCGGCCACTCACGGGCACGCTACGCAGAGACGCATCGGACGCGTAATCCTCCATGGACGCTCCCTTCCCCTGATTGGCGTTGAACAGTTCCGGATCACGGCCCGGGGGCCGCGATGCTGGCACGGAGATCCGGATGAAGAGGATCGACCCGGCAGCCAGTTACATAAGTGTGATTACACACGCGCCCCTAGATATCGTCAACCCGGGAGAGGGCTATTTTTCACCTCTGTCACGTTTTCCCAGGAAGTAAACAACATCAGTAACAGCAGCCACTGGCGGGAGGAGATGGGGGTGGACCAAAGGGGCGCCACATGTAGTGGCACCCCTCCCTTCAGATCGCAATGGGCTGAATGGTCGGCGTGTCGCAGCCGGAAACCGGGACCGAAGGATGTTAGAACCCCGGGACGCCCGTGTCCCGGTGCGACGTGCCGCCGCTCAGGCGTCCGACGAGAATCTGACGCCACCGTCGGGGATGACGACCCCCGGCCAGACGCGCATCCCGTTGCGCAGTTCACAGCGTGCGCCGATCTGCGCCCCCTCACCGATCACGGCGTCGAAGATCCGGGCGTTCGGCCCGATGTGCACACCCGAGGCGATGATCGAGTTCTGGATGATCGCCCCCGGCTCGATGGTCACGCCGTCGAACACGACCGTGTCATCCAGCCGGCACCCGGCGCCGATCTCCGTGCCACGGCCCACGGACGTTCCGCCGAGCAGCAGCACCCCGTCCTTGACACCGGCCGACTCGTGGACGAGTGACTCGCCCGTCCTGCCCTCGAGCAGAGGAGACGGGGCGATGCCCCGGACCAGGTCACTGGAACCGCGGACGAAGTCGTGGGGGGTCCCCATGTCCCGCCAGTAGGCGTTGTCCACGTGACCGTACACCCGGCAGCCCTCCTCGAGAAGACGCGGGAACGTCTCCCGTTCGACGGAGATGTTCCGCCCCTCCGGGATACCCTCGATGAGCTCGCGGCGGAAGACGTAGCATCCCGCGTTGATCTGGTCGGTCGGCGGATCCTCGGTCTTCTCCAGGAAGTTCCGGACCCGTCCCTCCCCGTCGGTGGTCACGCACCCGTAGGCCCGGGGATCGGCGACGCGGACGAGGTGCATCGTCAGATCGGCGTTCTTCTCCGCGTGGGTCCGCAGGATACCTCCGAGATCGGCGCCACCGAGCACGTCGCCGTTGAACACCATCACCGTGTCGTTGCGGAGACGGTCGTAGACGTTCCGGATCGCGCCACCGGTACCCCGGGCAGTCTCCTCGACGACGTACTCGATCTCCAGCCCCATGTCGGAACCGTCACCGAAGTACTCCTCGAACACCTCGGCCCGGAAAGAGGTGCCCATGACGACGTGGGTGATCCCAGCGGCACGGATCCGGCCGAGCAGGTGCGTGAGGAACGGCACGTTGGCCGTGGGCAGCATGGGTTTCGGTGTTGAAACGGTGAGCGGTCGTAGCCGGGTTCCCTTGCCCCCCACGAGAATGACGGCGTCGGTGTCCTTGGCTACCTCGTGTAGATCAGTCATCTGGTCTCTTTCTTGCGATCGGTTCTTCGGGTGACAGTACCGCACCTGTGGGGTGTCGGGCTGCTACGGTAAGCGGCGCAGCGGTCGGACGCGGGATGCCGCCAGGGCCACCGCGGCCCGGGCCTTCAGCCCCAGCCAGAGCACGATCCGCAGCGGCGCCATCCACGGCGCCGGGTGCCGGTCGGCCAGGAAACGGTAGGCGCTGTCGTGGTGCGCCGGAAGCATCAGATCGAGGTGGGCGCCGGCCGAATGCCCCTGATCGTGTCCGATCAGGGCGGCGGGGCAGTAGACGTTCTCCCAGCCCGCACGGCCGAGCCGGTCCCCCAGATCGACGTCCTCGAGATACATGAAGTAGCGCTCGTCGAAACCCCCGACGGCGTCGAAGGCCGACCACCGGAGCAGCAGACAGGATCCGGACAGCCATCCGGCGGTGTGTTCGGTGTCCATGTCCGTGTCCGCACGGTACGCCGCTGTCCAGGGATTGGACGGCCAGATCCCCGAGAACAGAGCGTGCCCGACCCCGTTCCGCAGGGTGGGGACAGCACGCGCCGAAGGATAGGTGCCACCGTCCGGTTGACGTATCCGGGGACCGACGGACCCCGCCCGCGGATGCCTGCGGGCACACGCGATGAGCTCGTCGATGCTTCCGGCGTCGAAGGTGACGTCCGGATTGACGACGATGAGGAATTCGGGATCCAGTTCGCCCCGGTCACGCCGCGCCCGCAGCTTCCGGGCGGCGGCGTTGATGGCACTGCCGTATCCGAGATTGCCCCCGGTACGCAGCAGCTCGACGTTCTCCCGCTCGGCTGCGGCCCGTTCCGGGACCCCGTCGGTCGATCCGTTGTCCGCCAGGATAACGTGCAGTTCCCGCCCACCGGCGTCGGGCAGTGAGCGGAGCAAACTGTCGAGATGCCGTCCCGGCGAATAGGTCACGGTCACAACGGGCAGAGGGAGGTTCACGGGGTCAGAGTCTAGCGCCAACCGCACGGGCGACGCCGGACCGCCACTCCGGGAGTTCGCCGTATCGCTCAGACCATGCGCCGGTGTCGAGAACCGACCACCCGGGTCTGGGCGCCGGCCGCGGATACTCCGCGCTACCGCAGGGCACGACCCGTTCCGGATCCGCACCGGCCTCGGCGAACACCTGTCTCGCGACGCCGAACCAACTCGTGTAGCCCGTTCCGGCGGCGTGCAGGATTCCGGCGGGCGCCGATCCGTCCGCCGCGAGCCGCCACAGTCCCCGGGCGAGATCCACGGCGTAGGTGGGGTTGCCGAACTGGTCGTCGACCACCCGGACCGGACCATCCTCCGCGGCGAGCCGCAGCATCGTGCCGACGAAGTCACGGTGTCCCGGAAGGAGCGCGCCCGAGAAGACCCAGGCTGTCCGCACCACCGTCGCCCGGACGCTCCGTCGGCCCGCGACCTCACCGACGGCACGTTCCCCGGCGAGCTTTGTGATTCCGTAGACGCTGTCGGGATCGGTCGGTGCGTCCACTGGCAGCGACCCGGCCTCCGTGCTTCCTGCGGAACCGAAGACGTAGTCGGTGCTGAGGTGTATGAACCGGGCGCCGATCTCCGCGCACCGCCCGGCCAGCAGACCGGGTGCCCGGGCGTTCAACGCCTCCACCTCCGCGCGGCGCCCCGGATCCTCCGCCCCGTCGACGTCGGTGAAGGCGGCGGTGTTGATCACGACGTCGACACCGTGGAGTGCCGCGGACGTCCCGACGGCCTCCACCGATGTGACGTCGAGGGCCCGCCTGTCGAGCCATCTGACCCTGATCCCCCCGGGAGCCGTGAGCCTCAGGGCCGAGGCGACCTGTCCGTTGCTTCCGGTCACTGCGACGTCCATGGCATAGACTCCTTCTCTGACAGTGGCGTGCGGCCCACGCCCGTGAGCGGGTGCCCGGTTCCCCGGAAGTGCCCCACCGCCACCTTAGAGCCCTTTTCGTCGACGCAGTTGGAGCTTGCCCGTGACCGATCACCACCGCCCGGTACGCGACATCCAGCCACCGCCGTCACCGGTGCCGGAGCTCACCCAGGCCGGCCCCAGGGCGCTGAGGATCCTCCTCTCACTGATGTCGGTAGCGGTCCTCGTCGTTTCCGGCATGGGCTACTTCACGGTCGGTCGTCTCGGCGACACCGTCGCCGGTGCGAGCAACCTGAATCTCGGCGGCGGGACCAGGGTGAAGAAGGGCGAACAGCTCGACGGCGCAACCGACATCCTCCTCGTGGGATCGGATTCCCGCTCGGACGCCCAGGGAAATCCCCTCACCCCGGATGAGGTCGCCATGCTCCGGGCCGGCGACGAGGCGAACGACAACACCGACACGATCATGGTCATCCGGGTTCCCAACGACGGTTCATCGGCGACGGCCATCTCCATCCCCCGGGACACCTACATCCACGATGACGAGCTGGGCAACACGAAGATCAACGGCGTCTACGGTGCGTACAAGGCCCAGCGCAAGGAGGAGCTCGTCGAGGACGGGGTCACCGACGAGAACAAGCTCGAGGAGCAGTCCAAGGACGCGGGGCGCAAGGCGCTCATCAATTCGGTGGCGAATCTCACCGGAATCACCGTCGACCACTACGCGGAGGTCGGACTCCTCGGCTTCGTGCTGCTCACCGATGCGGTCGGTGGCGTCGAGGTCTGTCTCAACGACGCGGTCTACGACGAGTTCTCGGGCGCGGACTTCCCCGCCGGGCGGCAGAAGCTCTCCGGGCCGGATGCGCTGTCCTTCGTCCGCCAGCGGCACGGTCTGCCCCGGGGCGACCTGGACCGGATCGTCCGTCAGCAGGCCTACATGGCCTCGCTCGTCAACCACGTCCTGAGCAGCAGCACCCTGTCCAACCCGAAGACCCTCAACCAGTTGGGCGAAGCCGTGAGCCGGTCGGTGATCATCGACGAGGACTGGGACGTCATGAGTTTCGCCAACCAGCTGCAGAATCTCGCCGGTGGTCGGGTGCAGTTCACCACGATCCCGGTGACCTCCATCGACGGCGTCGGTGACTACGGCGAGTCGGTGGTGACGGTCGACGTCGACACCGTCCACGACTTCTTCGACACCCTCCTCGGAGATGAGGACGGTGGCCGGGGAAGCTCCTCCGGTTCCACCACCGTCCCGGCTGAGGACAGGAAACCGGTGCCGGAGCTCGACGTCCACGTCCTGAACGCGACCACCGTCTCCGGGAAGGCGGGCCGGGTCGCCGGCGCCGTGAAGGACCTCGGATACCGGATCGGCGAGGTCACCAATGCCCCCGACGGCCTCTACCCGGAGAGCGTCATCGTCGCGGCGGACGCCTCCGATCCGGCGGTGAGACTGCTCTCGGATCAGTTGGGTGGGCTCGAGATCACCGAGTCCCCGACGCTGGTCGACGGTGAGGCGGTCGTCGCTGTCGCCACGGACTGGTCCGGCCCCGTCGGGACGGAACCGGTCGGCGGTTCCGCCGCACCGACGGGAACGGCCGAGGCCACCGTCGGACAGCCCGGCCCGGATCCCGCCCCCTCGGCACCGGTCATCGACGCCGGTGGGAACGGTCCGAGGTGCGTCAACTAGGACCGTCCCCGCGGGTTTCACCTACCCTCGGGGTATGGACCTGCTCCGCGATCTGTTGGCCGCCGACCCCGGTGTGCCCCGTCTGACCGTCTACAACGAGACCACCGGCGCACGCCTCGACTTCTCCGCGCAGACCCTCGACAACTGGGCGTCGAAGGTGGGGAACATGCTCTACGAGGAGTTCGATCTCCAGGCCGGTTCCCGGATCGCCGTGGACCTCCCCGCGGGATGGCAGTCGGTCGCCGTGGTCCTCGGCGCCCTGGCCGCCGGAATCGACTACACGATAGGTTCCGACCCCGCCGCGGAGGTTCTGTTCACGTCACCTGACCGGGTCGATTCCACGTTCACCGGCGACACCGCGGTGGTCACCGAAGATCCCTTCGGCCGCGGAGTCGAGGAATGCGGGGGCACCGTGCCGGACGGAGTCGTCGACTTCGGTCCGGTGGTGCGCTTCTACGGCGATCAGTTCCCGTACCCGACGCAGACGCTGCGCGAGGTCGTCGGTGATTCCGCGGCTCTTCCCCCCACGGGAGCCCGCACCCTGATCACCGGGTGGACCGACAACGCGGGATTCCGCACCGGGGTCCTCGCTCCACTGGCGGCGGGAGGCTCGGTGGTGGTGGTGAACGGTCCGGTCGACTCGACCCGGCTGGAGGCGATCGCCACCACCGAACGGGTGACCCACAGGTGAGCCGCCGCCACCGCTGCTAGATTCTCCTCATGGCTACCGTTCGCTTCGACAACGTCACAGTCCGCTACCCCGGCGCAGAGCGTCCTTCGGTCGACACCTTCGATCTGGAGATCGGGGACGGCGAGTTCCTGGTGCTCGTGGGCCCCTCCGGCTGCGGAAAGTCCACGACACTCCGGGCACTGGCGGGCCTGGAGGACGTCGAGAGCGGGAGCATTCTGATCGATGGCCACGACGTGACGCGGGCGGAACCCGCCGACCGGGACATCGCGATGGTCTTCCAGAACTACGCCCTCTACCCCCACATGAGCGTCGCCGAGAACATGGGTTTCTCCCTGAAACTGGCGAAGCTGCCGAAGAAGGACATCGAGTCCAAGGTCCGTGATGCCGCGGAGCTGCTCGGGCTCACCCAGTTCCTCGACCGGAAGCCGAAGGACCTCTCGGGAGGTCAGCGGCAGCGCGTCGCGATGGGCCGGGCCATCGTCCGGAACCCGGCGGTGTTCCTGATGGATGAGCCCCTGTCGAACCTGGACGCCAAACTGCGAGTGCAGACCCGGACCGAGCTGGCTGCGCTGCAGCGCCGGCTCGGCACCACGACGGTGTACGTCACCCATGATCAGGTCGAGGCGATGACCATGGGAGACCGCGTCGCGGTGCTCAGGGACGGCATCCTCCAGCAGGTCGCACCACCCAGGGAACTGTACGAACGCCCCGTCAACGCGTTCGTCGCCGGATTCATCGGATCCCCCTCGATGAACCTGATCGCCGCGGACGATCCCGAGCGGGGCCGGGTCACCCTCGGCATCCGCCCGGAGCACGTCCGCCCACTGGGCGACGGAGAACCGCAGCCCAACGGCACGGTCATCGACGCCGAGGTCGATCTCGTGGAGGAACTGGGATCGGAATCGTACCTGTACTCCCACCGGGTCGACGCACCGGATGTCACCGTCGTCGCCCGGCTGCGGGACATCCCGGCACCCGCCCGCGGTGATCGCGTCCGGCTGGCGCTGGACATGGATCGGGCACACTGGTTCGACGCGGAGACCGGTGACAGACTGGAGTGAGTGCCCCCGGAACGGTCGGCCGAACGGCGTTCCCGTGTGCACCGGCCGGGAGCCGGTACCCGACGCTTCACCTGCGCAATCAGGTTGACCGCCCCCACGGATGTGACGTGACTCCCCCCACATACGACATCTCTCCACCTGATCCCGTCCGTTTTGAACGGTATCGAAGGTATAGTCGATCACAACCGCCCCGATGTGTGTCCCACTTCATCGCCCGCACTCCGGGCCCCGCGGGACCACACCGGGGAAAACCGAACGAGAGGTAGTCACCTTATGACGATCAGATTCAACCGCAGAGCCGTCACCGCCGTCGCGGCCACCGCTTTCCTCGCGACCGGCGCCCTGACCGCCTGTTCCTCCGACTCCGACGAGCCCACGGAGAAAGCCACGTCGGGCAGCTCCGCCGTCTCGTCCGCGGCGAAGGACGCCACCTCCTCGGACGATGAGGCCCGCGGACCGATCACCTTCGCGATGGGCAAGAATGACACCGACAAGCTCAAGCCCGTCATCGAGAAGTGGAACGCCGAGCACCCGGACGAGGAAGTCACCCTCAAGGAGCTCGCCGGCGAAGCCGACGAGCAGGCCGACACCCTGAAGCAGGCACTGCAGGCCAAGAGCACCGACTACGACGTCATGGCACTCGACGTCATCTGGACCGCCGAGTTCGCCGCGAACCAGTGGCTCGAGCCCCTCGAGGGCGACATGGCGGTGGACACCTCCGGACTCCTGCAGTCGACCGTCGACTCCGCGACCTACGTAAACAAGCTGTACGCGGTGCCACAGAACACCAACGGCCAGCTCCTCTTCCGGAACACGGCCCTCGTCCCCGAGGCCCCGGAGAACTTCGGGGAACTCGCCGAGGACTGCAAGAAGGTCTCGGAGCAGGACAAGGACTGCCTGACCCTGCAGCTGAAGAAGTACGAGGGCCTGACCGTGAACACGGTCGGCTTCATCGAGGGCTGGGGCGGCCACGTCATCGACTCCGATGAGAAGCCCGTCGTCGACTCCGACGACTCCAAGGCCGGGCTTAAGGCTCTCGTCGAGGCCTACGACGACGGGGTCATCGCCGGAGACTCGATCTCCGCGACCGAGGAGGAGACGAACCTGGCCTTCACCGAGGGACGGACCGCCTTCGCCATCAACTGGCCCTACATGTACGGCAACGCGGAGAAGGACAACTCCGCGGTCAAGGGCGAGTTCGAGGTGCAGCCGCTGGTGGCCAAGGACGGCGTCGGTGTCTCCACCCTGGGCGGATACAACAACGCCATCTCGGTCTACTCCGAGCACAAGGCCACCGCGCGTGACTTCATCGAGTTCATCATCTCCGAGGACAACCAGATGAGCTTCGCCGAGGCCTCCTTCCCGCCGGTGCTCGCGTCGATCTACGACGATGAGGATCTCATCAAGGAGTTCCCCTACATGCCCGCGCTGAAGATCTCCCTCGAGAACGCGGTCCCGCGTCCGGTGAGCCCCTTCTACCCCGCGATCTCCAAGGCGATCCAGGACAACTCCTACGCCGCGTTGACCGGTGAAAAGAGCGTCGACGACGCAGCGTCCGACATGCAGTCTGCCATGGAGCAGGCCAGCCGCTAGTCGGCCCCGGGTGAGCGGTGGGACACCGCGCACCCGGATCCTCCACCCCGCGGGTCCGCCCCGGTGGTCGACACGTCGTCGGACACCGGGGCGGACCTCTGCGTACCGACCGCGTCCCACCGCACTCCGCCCCCGCACCACCCCCGACTCCCGGGGAGGATGTCCACCCCCGGTGCCCGACGGGTAGATGTAGTAGTGGGATGACCCACCGGGCCCACCGCGTTCCCCCCGGGCCCACCACCACCGGACCGAGGAGTTCCATGTCCAGGTTGAAACAGACCCGCTCTGCGGTAGCGCTCATCGCACCAACGATGATCGTGCTGGCCATCGTCATCGGGTATCCCATCATCCGCGCCATCTGGTTGTCGTTCCAGGCGGACAAGGGACTCGACCCGACGACAGGATTCTTCGTGGAGGGGGGATTCGCGGGGCTCCGGCACTACCTGTACTGGCTCACACAGAGCTGCCCCGCGGGGGGCGGAGAATACAGCACCTGTCCCCCGGGCGTGTTGTCCACCGATTTCTGGCCCGCACTCCGGATCACCCTCTTCTTCGCGGTGGTCACCGTGAGTCTGGAGACCGTCCTCGGCATGTGGATGGCGACCGTCATGAACCGCGAGTTCCTCGGCCGGGGGCTGCTCCGCGCCGCGGTCCTGATCCCCTGGGCGATCCCGACCGCGGTCACGGCGAAACTGTGGCAGTTCATCTTCGCCGATCAGGGCGTGGTCAACGCCGTCCTCGGGCTGGACGTCCGGTGGACGACCGACCCGTGGGCCGCAAGGACGGCGGTCATCCTCGCCGACGTGTGGAAGACGACGCCGTTCATGGCGCTGCTCATCCTCGCCGGCCTGCAGATGATCCCGAAGGACGTCTACGAGGCCGCACGCGTCGACGGCGCCTCCCGGTGGCAGATCTTCACCAGGATCACGCTCCCGCTGGTGCGCCCGGCACTGATGGTGGCGGTCCTGTTCCGCACCCTCGACGCACTGCGCATGTACGACCTCCCGGTCATCATGATCTCGGGTGCGTCCAGTTCACCGACCGCCACGATCTCACAGCTCGTGGTCGAGGACATGCGGCAGAACCACTTCAATTCAGCCTCCGCACTGTCCACCCTGATCTTCCTGCTCATCTTCGCGGTCGCGTTCGTGATGATCCGGTTCCTCGGCGCGGACATCCGCGGCAGTTCACAGACCGCGAAGGGTACCGCTCCCGCCCCCGCCGATGAGGCACCTGCGGCACACAATCCACTCGTTCTGGCCGCGTCCGGTGTCCTCCCCGGAACCACCTCCGCACCCGGCCCGACCCGTACCGAAGGAGAGGAACGGTGATGAAGAGCATCCGCAACTACATCGGTGTCCTGGCGATCCTCGTCTGGGGGCTCGCGCCCTTCTACTGGATGCTGGTCACCGCACTCCGGGACTCGGACTGGACCTTCGACACGACCCCCTGGCCGACGCACGTCACCCTCGACAACTTCCGCGACGCCCTGGCGACGGACGCGGGCAACAACTTCCTCGCGGCGATCGGTAACTCACTGATCATCGGTCTGATCACCACCGCGGCCAGCGTCCTCGTCGGGGTCTTCGCCGCGTATGCGCTGGCCCGGCTGGACTTCCGGGGCAAGGGCGTCGTCACCGGCATCGTCCTGGCCGCCAGCATGTTCCCGGGAATCGCCCTGGTCACCCCTCTTTTCCAGCTCTTCGGCGATCTGGGGTGGATCGGGACCTACCGGGCCCTGATCATCCCGAACATCTCCTTCGCGCTGCCGCTGACTATCTACACGCTGGTGAGCTTCTTCCAGCAGCTCCCGTGGGAGCTCGAGGAGGCCGCGCGAGTGGACGGCGCATCCCGGGGTCAGGCGTTCCGGCTCGTTCTGCTCCCGCTGGCGGCGCCCGCACTGTTCACGACCGCGATCCTGGCGTTCATTGCGGCATGGAACGAGTTCATGCTCGCCAAGCAGCTCTCCACGACCGCGACGGAACCGGTGACGGTCGCGATCGCGCGCTTCTCCGGTCCCTCCGCGTTCGAGTACCCGTACACCTCGATCATGGCCGCGGGTGCGCTAGTGACGGTCCCCCTCGTCATCATGGTGCTCGTGTTCCAGCGTCGCATCGTCGCCGGCCTGACCGCCGGTGGCGTGAAGGCCTGATCGACCCGCACCCGAATCCGCAGGAGGATCACCCTTGGCCACGCCTCGACCCGACCGTGACCCGTCCGAGGCCCGCCGCCGGAAACTGCAGCGGGACACCCTCACCGGATTCGTGTCCTTCTTCGCCGCGGTGGCTCTCCTCCAGGCGGTGATCAACGTGACCCGCCCCGAACCGGAGGTGTGGCCCGCGGTGCTCGCGCTCGTCCTCGTTCTCGCCGCCGTCTGGTTGTGGCGTTCCGGCAGGAGACGCTGACCGGCCCACGGAACGGTCGTTCAGGAGCGGATGCGCCGCCAGACGATGCGGAGCGCCGAGTGGAGCAGCGCGAAGACCTCACGGGTCCACAGGTGGGGGATCCTGACGAGCGGGGTCCTCGCGGCAACCATCCGCACGCGGTACCCGTGGTGCCAGGCCCAGAGCTTCACCCGGGGAGTGTGGAACTCGTTGGTGACCACGATCCACTCCGGCCATTCGGCGAGCAGTTCACGGGTGTTCTCGAGGTTCTCGTTGGTGGAGGTCGCGCGATCCTCGGTGAGGATCCGCGCCGCGTCGATCCCGTTGTGGACGAGCCAGTCACGCATCGCCGGGGCCTCCCCGTACCCGGTCACGACGACGGGTGAGCCCGGTTGCCGGCGGACGGCGGGAAGGGCCGCGACGAGACGCTGCTCGAGGGCGCGCCCGGGGCGGCCGTCGCGGAGGCGGCAGCCGAGGATGACGACCGGAAGACCGGCGGCGTCGTCGACGGGTGGGGTCACTGTCCCAGCAGCCGCTCACGCAGTGCCGCATCCTTGGCGAGCACCGCGTCCCGCATCCCGTCCTGGTATGCGACCATCCGCTCGACGAGTGCGGGATCTCCGACGCCGAGGATCCGGGCGGCGAGGAGCCCGGCATTCTTCGCTCCACCGATGCTCACGGTGGCCACGGGCACACCGGCGGGCATCTGGACGATCGACAGCAGGGAGTCCATCCCGTCGAGGGTGTCGAGGGCCCGGGGGATGCCGATGACCGGCAGCGGGGTCGCCGCGGCGACCATCCCGGGAAGGTGTGCCGCACCGCCCGCACACGCGATGATGCAGGACAGACCGCGGGTGTTCGCCGAGCGGGCGTAGTCGAGCATGCGCTCGGGGGTCCGGTGCGCGGACACGACACCGACCTCGAAGGGGATGCCGAACTCCGCGAGAACCTCTGCGGCGGGTTCCACGGTGGGCCAGTCGGAGTCGGATCCCATGATCAGGCCGACGAGCGGACCTGCGGGTCGTTCGGGGGCGCTGCTTTCGGTGGTGTCCATGACCGTCCTTCCGGTGGGCTGGTGGGGTGCGGGACGAGGCGTGGGTCAGTCGGAGATCCAGCCGTCCGCCCAGGTCGCGTGGACGAGGTAGTGGGCCGCGAGACGCGCCCGCCTGCGCAGTTCGGGAACGTCACCGTCGTGACCGGGGCCGGCGACCAGGTTGATGTGTCCGATCTTACGTCCGGGGCGCCAGTCCTTGCCGTACATGTGGATCTTCGCGTCGGGGAACCGGTTCCACACCTCGATCATCCGGTCGTGCATGCGCTGCCCGGGATCCTCGTCGGCGCCCAGGACGTTGGCCATGACTGTCGTGCCGCCGATGGTTTCGGGGGAGCCGAGCGGGAGATCGAGGACCGCACGGATGTGCTGCTCGAACTGGCTGGTGCGGGACCCGTCCTGCGTCCAGTGGCCGGTGTTGTGCGGCCGCATGGCCAGCTCGTTGACCAGTATCCGGGCCTCATCATCCCCGTCCGCGTGGGTGAGGAAGAGCTCGACGGCGAGGACACCGGTGACACCGAGGTCGTCGGCGATCTCCACCGCGAGCTTCTCGGCCTGCTCCGCGAGCGCCGGGGGAAGATCGGGTGCGGGCGCGACGGCTTCGGTGCAGACACCGGAGGTCTGGACCGACTCGACGACCGGCCACGTGGCGCAGCGTCCGGAGGGGGTCCGGGCGACCATCGCCGACAGCTCCCGGTCGAGTCGGACCTTCTCCTCGGCCATGAGCGGGATTCCACGGCCGAGCAACTCGGTGACCAGTCGGGACAGTTCCTCCCGGGTTCCGGGGAACCAGACCCCCTTGCCGTCGTACCCTCCGCGGCGTGCCTTCAGGCAGACCCGTGCGTCGACCTCGTCGAAGAAGGCGGTGGCGTCATCGACCGACCCGATGGCGGTGAATGGGGGCACCGGGGCGCCGAGATCGCGCAGGCGTTCCCGCATGACGAGCTTGTCCTGCGCGTGGACGAGTGCGTCGGGGCCGGGTTGGACGTTGACCCCGGCCTCGATCAGGGCACGGAGGTGCTCGGCGGGGACGTGCTCATGGTCGAAGGTGACGACGCTCGATCCCTGGGCGGCGGCTTCGAGCGCCTCGAGGTCGGTGTAGTCCCCGATGACGACATCGGCGGCGACCTGGGCCGCGGACGCCCCGTGGGATCCGGCGAGAAGCCTCACGGACTGACCCATCTCGATCGCCGCGGTCTGCATCATCCGGGCGAGTTGACCGTCACCGATGACGGTGACGACGGGCATTCCGGCGGCGTGCGCCTCGGGGTTTCCACCGGCGGGCAGGGGGTCACGGGGATGGTTGCTCACACCGCACAACTATAGCGGTGCGGTGGACCGGTTCAGGCGAGGGGATCGTTGATCATCCGGGCGATCTTCCGGATCTTCGGCAGACCGCCGTAGTAGACGGGTAGATCACTGTCCCGCAGGTAGACGGCGAGTCCACCCCGTTCCTTCTCCGCCCACGTCACCGCGGACATCGCCAACGACCGGGGACGTGACCGGAAGCCGTCGGCGCGGAAGATGATGCGCCGGTCCGTGACGATCATCCGGCGGCGCCGCTTCCGCAGGAGCGGGACCACGAAACGCCAGACGACCAGCACCACCCAGAGGAGGACGAATCCGTTCCGCCACTCGGGCGGCAGGTGCAGCGGCCCCACCCCGTACCTGCCGGCATCCGTGGCATCGAACCATCCGATGATGATCCAGAGCACGCCGGTGGCCGCGATCATCTCGAGGAACGGGAAGACCATCTCCCGCAGCGGTGCCCGCACGTCGACCAGGACGTGTTCACCGGGGACCGGGACCATCCCCCCACTCATACGGACCTCAGGTGGGTGACGTCCCCGGCCGCCAGCTCGTGGTCTGTCCCGTCCTCGTCGCAGAACAGGAGCCGACCATCGTCGGCGACCCCGGTGACGGTGCCGTAGATGGTCCGTTCCCCGTCCGCGGCCGGTACGACGACCTTGGCGCGGGCGCCGATCGAGGAGCAGACCCGGCGGTAGTCGGCCAGGAGACAGGGTTCTCCGGCCGCCCACTGGGTCAGTCGTCCGTGCAGGGCGAGAAGGACGTCCCCAGTCAGGAGGGTCCGGTCGAAGGTGTGCGCGGGATCGGCGAGGTCCAGGGAGATCGCGTGCGGTACGGGCAGTTCCTCCTCCGTGAGGGACACGTTGACGCCGAGACCGACCACCACCGCGGGAGCGTCGGAGAGATTGGCGGCCTCGGCGAGGATGCCGCAGAGCTTCCGCCCGCCGAGCAGCACGTCATTCGGCCATTTCAGCACCGGGTCCAGGGAACACGGGCGACCGGATTCCGCGGTGGCCCGCTTCCCGGCGCCCCTGACGGCGTCGACGACCGCCAGTCCGGCCGCCAGCGGCAGGGTACCGAGACGCCCGAGACTCGACCGAGGCGGGCGGATGAGGACGCTGACGATGACCTGGCTGCCCTCGGGGGCCGTCCAGACCCGCCCGTGCCGTCCCCTGCCCGCCGACTGGTCCTCCGTGACGGCCGCGGTCCACTCCGGCGCTCCCCGACCGGACGCGGCGACCAGATCGGCGTTCGTGGAACCGGTCCGCGCGGTGTGGTCGATGCGGTTGTAGGGTCCGCCGTCCACACAGCGGCGACGCAGGGCGTCGGTGTCGACCGGGTTACGTGGGGTCCGCGAGATCATGCCTGTCACGATAGCGCGTACGCGGTCGGCCGGGCGACACGCCCGAAACCACCTCAGCCCCAGAAAATGCCCTTCAACCAGCACTTTCTCTAATTGTGATACAGATCACCACGTTTTTACTTTGAAAACTAAAACTGCTCCCCTAGACTCCCCAAACATGACGATTTCCTCACCTTTGATCGACGTTTCCTCGATGTCCGGCCCGATGACCACCGCCGACAAGATCGCGGACCTCAAGGCACGCCGCGCCGAGGCCACCTTCCCCATGGGCCTCGCACCGGTGGAGAAAGTTCATGCCGCCGGTCGCCTCACCGCCCGGGAACGACTGGATTTCCTCCTCGACGAGGGCTCCTTCATCGAGACGGACCAGCTGGCCCGCCACCGCACCACCGCCTTCGGGATGGGCGGACGCCGACCGGCCACCGACGGCATCGTCACCGGCTGGGGCACCATCGACGGCCGCGAGGTCTGCATCTTCTCCCAGGACGGCACCGTGTTCGGCGGCGCCCTCGGCGAGGTGTACGGCGAGAAGATGATCAAGATCATGGAACTGGCGATCGAGACCGGCCGCCCCCTCATCGGCCTGTACGAAGGGGCCGGCGCACGTATCCAGGACGGCGCCGTGTCCCTGGACCTCATCGCGCAGACCTTCTACCAGAACATCAACGCCTCGGGTGTCGTCCCCCAGATCTCCGTGATCATGGGCGCCTGCGCCGGTGGCAACGCCTACTCCCCCGCCCTCACCGACTTCGTCGTCATGGTCGACCAGACCTCGAAGATGTTCGTCACCGGACCCGACGTCATCAAGACCGTCACGGGCGAGCAGATCACCCAGGAGGAACTGGGCGGCGCGAGCACCCACATGGAGACCGCCGGCAACAGCCACTACACCGCCGCCTCCGACGAGGACGCCCTCGAATGGGTGCAGGAACTCGTCGGCTACCTCCCCTCGAACAACCGGAGCTACGCACCGCTCGAGGAGCACGATCGTGACGAGGGCTCCATCAGCGACAACATCACCGCGGACGACCTCAAGCTGGACGGGATCATCCCCGACTCCCCGACGACGCCCTACGACGTCCGCGAGGTCATCGAGTGCCTGACCGACGACGGCGACTACCTGGAGATCCAGGAGGACCGTGCGGCGAACGTGGTGATCGCGTTCGGCCGCATCGAGGGACAGTCGGTCGGGTTCGTCGCGAACCAACCCACCCAGTTCGCCGGCTGCCTGGACATCGACGCCAGTGAGAAGGCCGCCCGGTTCATCCGCACCTGCGACGCCTTCAACATCCCCATCGTCATGCTCGTCGACGTCCCTGGCTTCCTCCCCGGAGCGGGACAGGAGTACGAGGGCATCCTCCGCAGGGGCGCGAAGCTGCTCTACGCCTACGGCGAGGCCACCGTCCCGAAGATCACCGTGACCATGCGCAAGGCCTACGGTGGCGCGTACTGCGTCATGGGTTCCAAGGGACTCGGCGCGGACCTCAACCTGGCCTGGCCCACCGCCCAGATCGCCGTCATGGGCGCCAAGGGTGCCGTCGGCTTCATCTACCGCAAGCAGCTGAAGGACGCGGCCGACCGGGGTCTCGACGTCGCGGAGTTCGCGGCCTCGTTCGAGCGTGAGTACGAGGACTACATGCTGACCCCGTACCTCGCCGCGGAACGCGGCCTGATCGACGCCGTCATCCTGCCCAGCGAGACCCGTGGTCAGATCGCCCGCAACCTGCGCCTCTTCGCCGGAAAGAACGTCCAGCGGCCCGCACGGAAGCACGGGAACATCCCCCTGTAAACCCGGAAAACCGGGCCCATCATCCGGCGGGAGGCCACACCATGGCCCCCTGCCCGGGGGTGACGGGCAGGAAAACCCGGGCGCCTCCCCGGTTCCGTCGCGGAACCGGGGAGGCGCCTTCCGTTCCCGATGTTCCAGGGGCAAAAGTGCTGTACAACTCGCACCCACGGGCCTCGGCGGGGTGCGGTGCCCCCTGCTAGAGTGTCCCCGTCCACGGGGCTTTCCCACCGGCAACGCATCCCGACAAGAGAATGCCGACCGATTTTCACTCCTCCGGTGGGCCCCACCCCTATAAACTTGGAAAACATGACGACCGAAAACTCCACACCCGACCTGACCACCACGGCCGGTAAACTCGCCGACCTCCGCGCGCGCCTGACAGAGACCGTCGCCCCCATGGGAGAGGCCTCCGTCGAGCGTGTCCACGAGGCCGGCAAGAAGACCGCCCGCGAACGCATCGAGTATCTGCTCGACGACGGCTCCTTCGTTGAGGTGGATGCTCTCGCACGCCACCGGTCGAAGAACTTCGGTCTCGACGCGAAGCGTCCCGTCACCGACGGTGTCGTGACCGGTTACGGCACCATCGACGGGCGGAAGGTCTGCGTGTTCTCGCAGGACGGCGCCGTGTTCGGTGGCGCCCTCGGTGAGGTCTACGGCGAGAAGATCGTCAAGATCATGGACCTGGCCATCAAGACCGGGGTCCCGCTCATCGGCATCAACGAAGGCGCCGGCGCCCGGATCCAGGAGGGCGTGGTCTCCCTCGGCCTCTACTCCCAGATCTTCTACCGCAACACCATGGCCTCCGGCGTGATCCCGCAGATCTCCATGATCATGGGCGCCTGCGCCGGCGGCCACGTCTACTCCCCCGCACTGACGGACTTCATCGTCATGGTGGACAAGACCTCCAAGATGTTCATCACCGGCCCCGACGTCATCAAGACCGTCACCGGCGAGGAGGTCACCCAGGAGGAACTGGGTGGTGCCGACACCCACATGTCGATGTCGGGTACCTCGCACTACACCGGGTCCGATGACGCCGACGCCCTCGACTGGGTCCGCGAGCTCATCACCTACCTGCCGCAGAACAACCGTGCGGAGGCGCCGCGCCAGGAAGCCGAGATCATGGAGGGCTCCATCGCGGACAACATCACCGACGCCGACCGCGAACTCGACACGATCATCCCGGACTCCCCGAACCAGCCGTACGACATGAAGGACGTCATCACCCGCGTCGTCGACGACGGCGAGTTCCTCGAGATCCAGGAGGGCTACGCGGAGAACATCCTCATCGGGTTCGGCCGTATCGAGGGCCGGAGCGTCGGATTCGTCGCCAACCAGCCGATGCAGTTCGCCGGCTGCCTGGACATCAAGGCCAGCGAGAAGGCCGCGCGGTTCATCCGCACCTGCGACGCCTTCAACGTCCCCATCGTCGAGTTCGTCGACGTCCCCGGCTTCCTTCCCGGCACCAACCAGGAGTACGACGGCATCATCCGCCGCGGCGCGAAGCTGCTCTTCGCCTACGCCGAGGCGACCGTCGGCAAGATCACCGTCATCACCCGGAAGGCCTACGGCGGAGCGTACTGCGTCATGGGTTCCAAGGACATGGGCGCGGACATCTGCCTCGCGTGGCCGACCGCCCAGATCGCCGTCATGGGCGCCTCGGGCGCCGTCGGCTTCATCTTCCGCAAGGAGCTGAAGGCCGCCGCGGCGGAGGGCAAGGACGTCGCCGCCGTGATGAAGGAGTACGAGAAGGAGTACGAGGAGACCCTGTGCACCCCGTACATGGCGGCCGAGCGCGGCTACGTGGACGCCGTCATCCCGCCGTCCGAGACCCGTGGCCAGCTGATCGAGGGCCTGCGCCTGCTCGACCGCAAGGTCGTCAACGTCCCGGCCAAGAAGCACGGCAACATCCCGCTGTAGGGGACACACCCTTCCCACTGCACCGTCACTGAAGAAAATACCGGAGGATCCATGTCCGACACCACCACCGCCCCGGCCGACGCCGCGGAGACCACCGACGCAGAGAAGCCCGCGAAGCCGGTCCTGCAGATCGTCAACGGCAATCCAGACGACACCGAGACCGCGGCACTCACGGTGATCTTCGCCGGCCTCACGGCGCAGGCCGCTGCGGAGGCGGAGAACGCGGAGCGCACCCGGAACCTGTGGGGGAACCTCGAGGAGCGGCTGCGCCGCCCGGTCACCCACAACCCGACCGCGTTCCAGAACGTCAGCTTCTACTGATCCCCGCGTAAGACGCGCGAAGACCCCCGCCCGGACATCGGTGATGGTCAGGGCGGGGTCTTTGCGCGTCAGTCACCGGGAGCACCGGCACGACCGTAGCCGGCGAGTACGCGGACCACCCCCTCACGGACCAACCGAAGAAACAGGGCTTCAGGATCGACACCGGTTCCGACGAAGTGA
Source organism: Corynebacterium antarcticum (assembly GCF_016595285.2). Classification (NCBI taxonomy): domain Bacteria; kingdom Bacillati; phylum Actinomycetota; class Actinomycetes; order Mycobacteriales; family Corynebacteriaceae; genus Corynebacterium; species Corynebacterium antarcticum. Next base: position 606,186 of record NZ_JAENIP020000002.1, on the reverse strand, counting down.
CCGAACAGCTCGAAGCTGACCATTCCGTAGCTCTGCGCCCAGAACCCGACGGTCTCCTCAGTCAGATCAGCCAGCTCCAGGCGGGGTCCTTCCGGACGTACGGCACGACTGAGACTGTCGATGATGAGTTCACCGACCCCACTGGCCGGGGCGACGGTGTCCGCAGGTGCGGTGTATCCGGGGACCGGGGAACCGTAGATCAGTGCGTAGCGGTGGGGGTTCGCCACAGCCCACCGGCGTGCCGCAACCAGCATGGTGACCACCTCCTCGACCGCACGTTCGGTCGCGGATGCACCCACCGGCACCGAGACCTCCTCCAGTCCGCGCCGTACTTCGGCGGTCTGGTCCCGGTAAGCCCTGATGATGAGCGCGGTGAGTAGGGCGTCGATACCGTCGAAGTAGCGGTAGACCGCGGACGGCGCAATTCCGATGTCCCGGGCGATTGAGCGAAGACCGAGGCCGGTGGCTCCGTCCTGCGCCAGCCGGTGCTCTGCCGTGACGAGAATCGTTTCTTCCATCTCCGCACGATGTTCAGCCCGGTTCCTCCGTGGCGGCGACTGTCTCGAACCCATGCTCAGGAGTATCCCACCCCCACAAACAGGAGGAAAGCGTGAACAGTGTTCTTTCATTTTTCCACGACCCCCGCCACACTTCGAGAACACCGTTCCCACTTAAGGTGAGGACACATGAACAGGTACCTCATACTCGGCGCCGGTCCGATCGGCCGAGCAGCCGCCACCGCGCTGCTGTCTTCGGGAGAACAGGTGACGGTCGGAACGCGGTCCGGGAGCCACGTCCCCGACTGCGCCACCACGACCCTCGACGCCACCGACCCCGAAGGGATGATCCGCGCCGCCGGGAACCACGCCGGAATCATCGTCTGCACGAATCCCCCCTACCACCGTTGGCCGACCGACTGGCCGCCGCTCATCGAGTCGGTCATCGCCGCCGCCGCACGCACCGGCTGCCGCGTGGTGCTCATGGGCAATCTCTACCCCTACGGGGATCCCGGCGGAGTACGCATGCGCCCCGACTCCCCTGAACTCACCACCGAGGCCAAGGGCAGGACACGCGCGGAGATCTCCCGCCGTCTGCTCGCCGCGGGGTCCGAACACGGATTCGTCGCCACCGAGCTCCGGGCGAGCGACTACTTCGGAGCCGACGCACATTCCGGCGCGATCCTCGGGGAGAGCTTCTTCCGGCGCCTACTCGCCGGCCGCACCTGTTGGATCCCCGGCGACGCCGATGCCGTCCACAGTTGGTCCTATCTCCCCGATATCGGCACCACTCTGGTCGCCCTGGCCACAACCGAACAGGACGTGTCCGGCCGGATCTGGACGGGACCGAGCTCCGGCGATGCGAGCATCCGGGAGATAGCGGAGATGTGCCGGAGCACCAGCAGAATCCAGAGGGTCCCGGCACCGGCGATCCGGGCGGGCGGGATCCGTGAACCCACTGGCACGTGAGGTGCACGCGGTACTCCACCAGCACACTTCGCGGTATGTGCTGGATGACTCGGAACTCCGCACGGAGACGGGCGTCGCACCGACGCCCCTCGAGGTGGCGCTGCGCGAGACGGTCGACGCCCTGACCACCGGATGAGAGGACTGCTACAGCACCGGACCGATGGTTGCGAGGACGTTGTGCCGGGCGCGCCGGTACCAGCTCCAGCCGAGCACCTCGGCTTCGCTCACCTCCCTGGATGAGACGAGGTACTCGGACTGGCGGGCCCGCACCGCCTCGGTGGTCCCCCGGTCCTGCAGGAGAATGTTGTTCTCGTAGTTCAGGTCGAAGCTGCGCAGGTCGACGTTTGTCGATCCGATCAGGGTGATCGTGTCGTCGATCGTGAGCGTCTTCGCGTGCAGGAGCCCACCCCGGAACTCGTGGATGCGGACCCCCGCCGCGAGGAGCTGACGATAGTAGCTGCGGCTGGCACCGGCGACGATCCAGCTGTCGTTGTTCTCCGGGAAGATCATCGTGACCTCGACACCCCGGAACGCGGCGGCCATGAGCGCCTGAACCACGGTCTCATCGGGCACGAAGTACGGGGTGGACATGGTCAGCCTGTGGTGCGCCGAGGCGATCAGGGTGGCGAACAACTGCGGCGTGGCCCCCTGACGCTCGGTCGGTCCGTCCCCCATGACCTGTGCGGGGAAGCCGGCCGGGTCCGCGGGTTGCGGCGGAACCGGGATGACGTCGAGGTTCTCCCCCGTCGTCTGTGCCCAGTCGCTGGCGAACAGCAGCTGGTTCTGGGAGACCACCGGTCCGGTGAATCGGAGCATGATGTCCACCCACGGCGCGTACTTCGGCTTGACCCGGAACTCGGGGTCCGCGGAGTTCCGGGAGCCGCAGTAGGTAACGGAGCCGTCGATGACGGTGATCTTCCGGTGGTTGCGCAGATCGATTCTCGACGTGATCATCGTCCGGAGTGGATTTCGTAGCGGAAGTGCGACCCCCAGCTGCACCCCCGCGTCAGCCATCTCCCGCCAGAGGCCCGACCGGATGAGTGCCCGGGAGCCGAGTCCGTCGGCGAGTGCCCGACAGGTCACACCGCGCTCCGCTGCGCGGATCAGCGCTCTCGCCACGTCGGTGCCGGTGGTGTCCGTCAACCAGATGTAGTACAGGACGTGGACGTGGTCGGTGGCACCGTCGATGTCTGCGATGAGCCGGCGGTTGGTCTCCGCAGCATCAGTCATGAGCTCCGCACGGTTGCCGGGGACCGCGTGGAAGCCGTTGATCGAGGCGGAGTAGCGGAAGGCGGGCCGGTACCGGGCATCGACCAGATCATCGGTGACGGCGGGGTCGCCCAGGAAATTCGCGCCCCACCGTCGCATCCGGGCCCAGACCTCATCATGCCGCCGGTTGGCGGATCGCCCGAGGTCGACCTCACCGAAGAGGAAGTAGATGATGGCGCCGATGAATGGCAGCACGAGGAGGATGATCAGCCAGGCGAGCCGTACCGGTGGCTCGAGATCGTCCCTGATGAGGATCCGGAGCCCGAAACCGATCAGGATCAGGATGTGGAGGATGACGACGATTGTCACGGAGTACCGCCTTTGCGTTATCGGTCCCGGAGAGCCCGGTGTGGCGAACCGGATTCTACCCCGGCCCCCGGCCCGCCGTTTCCCACCGGAGTGTGGGGATCATGCCTCCGCGGCGAGGTCGCCGTAGTCCCTGATCCTCAGGAGATGCCATTCACGGACGAGGCTGATGCAGGGCCGGACTCCGAACAGGACTGAACCGATGAGGAACATCCAGGTGGCGATGGTCGTGGTCGATTCCCGGAAGAAAAGGATCGAACCGATGACGAACAGTACGGCGGCGGCCACATCGACGACGGTGTAGGCGATGGCGTACCACGCGTAGATCCGCTTGCTGGCCGGGGAACAGGTCGCGTTTCCCGGATCGAACATCTTGCTGCTCAGTGCACTCATCTCCTCGTCGTCCGAAGGGTCGGGGCACTCATGCTAGCACCATCGCTTCACCCACCGTTGCCGCTCCCGGGAACCGGGCAATAGAGTCGGGGCATGAACATCGTCCTCGCATCCGCGTCCTCCTCCCGCCGGTCCATCCTCAATTCGGCGGGGGTGGAGCCGGTCATCCATCCCGCCGACATCGACGAGGACGCGCTGATCGCCGGGTTGCCGGAGGCCGAACCCGGCGATGTGGTCGCAGCCCTGGCGGAGGCGAAGGCACGGAAGGTCGCACCGGATCACCCGGACGACATCGTCATCGGGTGTGACTCGATGCTGCTCCTCGACGGTGAGCTGCAGGGCAAACCGCACACCGCGGCCGCCACGGCGGAACGCTGGCGGCGGCAACGGGGGCGGACCGCCGAGCTCATCACCGGCCACTGTGTCGTCGGCCCCGGGGGAGCCTGCAGGGTCACGGTCTCCCGCACATCGGTGGTGTTCGCGGACGTGTCCGATGCGGACATCGAGGCATACGCCGCGACGGGGGAACCGTGGCAGTGCGCCGGGGCCTTCACCCTCGAGGCTCTGGGCGGCTGGTTCATCGACCGGATCGAGGGGGATCCGTCCAATGTCATCGGCCTGAGTCTCCCCGTCGTCCGGCGCGCGATCTACGAGCTCGGCCACGACGTGAACCGGTTCTGGAACCTGCCGGCCCGATCATCCGTCCGATGACCCGGGCACGACGGTTCACCCGCCCGGACCCCGGCCGCTAAACTCCGGGTATGAACAACACCAGGACAGTCCTATCCGGCATTCTCGCCGCCACGGCATTCTGCGCCGCGGCCTGCGGTTCGACCGACAGCCCGGATCCCGCGACCACGGCAGCCGCGGGAACCTGCGCGTACACGGTCTCCCGGGCGGCGGCGAAGGACGTGGCCCTGCCCCCGTCTGAGCCGGAGGGCGGCACTGTCTCCATGACGCTGGAGACCAGTGCCGGTGAGATTCCGGTGAGCCTGGACGGTGACCGCGCACCGTGCACGGTCAACGCGATCTCCCATCTCGCCCGGGAGGGCTACTACGACGACACCATCTGTCACCGGATCACCACATCGGGTATCTACGTACTGCAGTGCGGGGATCCCACCGGGACGGGAACCGGCGGACCGGGATTCACCTACGCCGACGAGTACCCGGTCGGCTCGGGCGAGTCGCCCACGTACGCGGCCGGGGTGCTGGCGATGGCGAATGCGGGCCCGGGAACCAACGGATCCCAGTTCTTCATGAATTACGCCGACTCCCCGCTGCCACCGAGCTACACGATGTTCGGCACCGTGGAGCCGGACGGGATGAAGGTTCTCGCGGAGATCGCCGGGAAGGGGGCGGCCGGCGGCGCCGCGGACGGTGCGCCCGCCGAGGAGGTCCGCATCAACCACGTCCGGATGAACTGACGGAGAAGCCCCGAAGGGGTGCCCGGCGGCATGTTCGGTGCAGCGTACCGCCGGGATTGTTAGGCTCGGGCCCATGCAGCAGTTCCTGGCTCTCCTCGGTGCGCTCGGTGCGGTACTGACGCTCATCGCCCAGCTCCTCGCAGGATCCCCCGACACCGGGCTCGGATCATCGACGGGCTCCTCGTTCCTGGAAGCCCCCGCCGTCATCGTCACGGATGACCTTGAGGGTGTACGGGTCAACGGCATCACCGTCGGGCAGTCCCTGGTCCGGGTCCGGGCGCTGAACGACGACTTCCCCGCGACGGGCACCCCGGTGTACCTCGAGAACGGGGATGCGCGGATCCGCCACGACTTCGGGGGAGCTGAGTACTACGTCGATGACGGGTCGGTGATCACCCGCATCGGGATGCCACACACCCCCGAGGGCATCGGCAGGGGATCGAGCCTGGCGGAGGCGACCGCCACCTACGGGAGTCCGGTCCACGGATACGGTTCCTCCAACGGTGGACGGTACGCCGTCTACGTCGCGGATGAGCGGCTGAATCTGGCGTGGATCTTCGAGTACGGCGGAACAACCGTGCAGTCGGTCTATCTGGATGATTCCCTCGGGCGGATGCGCGGGGACGCCGAGGCCGCATCCGGTGCGATGCTCCCCCGGCAGGGATCCAGCTAGACGGGATCATCGCGGTGCACCGCATCGGGACGACGCGGACCACGTAGGGTTGGCGGCATGAACCAGTTCAAGGACATGCTCGCCCCACCGCCCGTCACACTCCCCGAGGATCCGGCGGCCGCCGCGGTCGCCGACACCCCGGACGACATCTCGGTTCTCGCGGCGAAGGCGCGGCAACACCCTGATTCCCCCCTGGTCTGGGCCGTACTGGCGGAACATGCGCTGGCCACGACCGCCACCGATTCGGCGTCCGACGTGGACGCGATCACCGCCTACGCGCTGTCGCGTACCGGATACCACCGAGGGCTCGACAGGCTCCGCGGGAACGGGTGGAAGGGGTTCGGCCCGGTACCCTATGCACACGAACCGAACCGGGGTGTGCTGCGCGCCATCGCCGCTCTCGCCCGCGCGGCCCGCCTGATCGGCGAGGACAACGAGTACGACCGGTGCCGTGCCCTGCTCTCCGATTGCGATCCGGAGAGCGTGGCCACGCTTCTCGGCCCCTGACAGGTTCAGGAAAAGACCACCCGCCGACACTCTCGCGTCGGCGGGTGGTCTTTTCACGTCATCCGGGGTGTGTCAGGCGCGGTTCTTGTCCTCGACGCGCTTGATGGCCTCTTCGGCGACGAGTTCCTGGATCCCCATGTCCAGCTCGGAGGTGAACCCGACGCAGGAGCAGTTGATCTCGCCCAGGACGTAGTCGTCGCCGCCGTCGGCACCGTCGGCGAGCATGAAGTCGGCGGTCCAGATCAGCGGGATGTTGTCGCCGCCGAGCTTCTCGGCGATGACCGGGCGGGCCGCGGCGAACTGGTCGATGAGCTCCTGCCATGCTTCCGGCTTATCGTAGGTGTACTTCGCACCGGAGAACAGGGTCGCGGAGAAGTTGTCGCCGCCGGCGGCGGGCTTCTTGTGCACGACGAAGACGGGGTGGGGTCCGACCAGGAGGATGCGGATCTCGCCCTCGACGATGCGCGGCATGAAGCGCATGTCGACGAGCATGCCGTTGTCGCCGATGATGTACTGGTCGCAGAAGTCCATGAACTCGCCGAGCTCACGGACCTCGGTGTGGTTGTCCACGGCCTCGGTGCACTTGAGCTTGGTGTCGAGGGGCAGGGACGTTCCGGGTTCGACGGAGGCGGCGAGCTCCTTGTCGACGAGCTGCACACGCCAGATCCCGGATCCGGTGGAACCGCGGTTCTGCTTGAGCACGCGCTCACCGTAGGACAGGGAGGACGGGAACGTTGCGTGGAAGTTCTCGACGTCGTAGTACGCGTAGGTGTCCTCGGGGACGAGATCGGTGTCGGCGAGCTTCACGAGCGCGTCCTTGGCGCCGTAGGACATCATCTCGTCAGGGCGGGACATGCCCACGAGACCGGCCTCATCGGACAGCCGGGTCAGAAGATCGAAGTAGCCGCGCTCGCCACCGGGGATGTTCCCGGGGTTGACGCGCGAGATGTAGGCGTCGAAGTTGTTCGACACGTACTCGAAGAGGGCATCGGCCCACTCCGGGCGGTAGAAGACGACCTCCGCGTCCCATCCCTTCTCGCGGATGGCGCGGACGATGGGCATGGTGTCCTTGCGGTGGCCGTCGATGAACTTGTCGGAGCCGCCTTCTACCTCGAAAACGACGATGCTCTTGCGCACGTAATCTCTCCTTGTTTCTTCGGGTGTTTCAGTTGGTGCGGGATAATGTGCCCGTGGTTGCGCCGCTCCGTATTCCGGTGTCCCGGAACCCGACCCGACGCTCCCCCGGATTCCTCAAGGCTATGTCAGATCGGGGGGCTGCACCGGGGTTGCGGAAACAACGTAACTAAGCCCACACCACCTCCACCCGCGTGCCGTGAGCTGCACGACATAATATGCTTGGGCCAGACGTGCGCCACACAGCGCTCAACATCCGGCGACCTCCGCCGTTTGCCGCATCCGAGAGCCACGAAGAAGAGGAACCGATGTCCGCAGCATCCGATCAGAACCCGCCGACCGCCACCCCCGGGTCACAGGAGAAGCAGGGCTACGCCCACCCGGACCGCCTCGTCGAGGCCGCATGGCTGAGCGCCCGCCTGGGCGGCAAGGGCCTCAAGGTCGTCGAGTCCGACGAGGATCTGCTCCTCTACGACATCGGACACATCCCGGGGGCGATCCGGATCGACTGGCGCCGGGAACTGAACGATCCCGTCCAGCGCGATTTCATCAGCCCGGAGGCGTTCGCGGAGCTGATGCGGTCCAAGGGAATATCCAGGGACGACACGGTGGTCATCTACGGGGACCGCTCCAACTGGTGGGCGAGTTTCACCCTGTGGGTGTTCGAGCTCTACGGCCACCCCGACGTCCGCCTCCTGAACGGTGGACGGGACGCCTGGATGGCCGAGGAACGGGAGACCTCCTACGTCGTCCCCGAATACCCCCGCACCGACTACCCCGTTCCGGAACGCAGGGAATCGGAGTTCCGTGCCTTCGTCGACGACACCCTCGCGCAGATCGGAACCGGCCCCCTCGTCGATGTCCGCTCCCCCGCCGAGTACACCGGCGAGCCGGTCCCCGCGGACTCGGCCCCCTGGGAATTCGTCATGCGCGACGGCCACATCCCGACTGCGGTGAACATCCAGTGGACCCGGTCCGTCCACCCGAACAGCCGCTTCCGGTCCCGCGAGGAACTGGAGGAGATCTACTCGGGTCTCGACCCGAAGGAACCGACGATCGTGTACTGCAGGGTCGGAGACCGCAGCGCCCACACCTGGTTCGTCCTGAAGCACCTGCTCGGTTTCGAATCGGTGCGCAACTACGACGGCTCCTGGATCGAGTGGGGCAACATGGTTCGGATGCCGATTGCAGTGGGAGAGGAGCCGGGAGAAGCCCCGAACGCCACCCCCGGCGCCCCCACCCGTAAATGAACAGCGTTCAACTCCGCTGTTCACACGACGCCCACCATCACCCCCTCCCCCCGAAGTGACGGAAAAGCTACCCCAGATACAGTATTCCGGCCCAAAGCAGGCCCCATATTGTGCAAGAATGTGGGGTATCCCGAAATTCGACCGTGACGTGTCTGCTACGCGTCACAGCCGAACCCCACGGTAAAAATGTCAGGCCCGCCCACGTCCGCCCCGTCGGGGTGCGCTCGTCGGTGGCGCAGCAATCTATCAGGAGTGTTTTCAGTGACCGTCGAGACGAAGAAGATCACCAAGGTTCTGGTGGCCAACCGCGGTGAGATCGCCATCCGCGTTTTCCGGGCCGCCCGGGACGCAGGCATCGCCAGCGTCGCCGTCTACGCTGAGCCGGACGCGGACGCGCCGTTCGTGACCATGGCAGACGAGGCCTTTGCCCTCGGCGGACAGAACTCCGCCGAGTCCTACCTCGTCTTCGACAAGATCCTGGACGCCGCCAAGAAGTCCGGCGCGGACGCCATTCACCCAGGCTACGGCTTCCTCTCCGAGAACGGTGAGTTCGCGCAGGCCGTCATCGACGCCGGACTCATCTGGATCGGCCCCTCCCCGCAGTCCATCCGTGACCTCGGCGACAAGGTCACCGCACGTCACATCGCGCTGAAGGCCAACGCCCCCATGGCGCCGGGTACCAAGGAACCGGTCAAGAACGCCGAGGAGTGTGTCGCCTTCGCCGAGGAACACGGCCTGCCCATCGCGATCAAGGCCGCCTTCGGCGGCGGCGGCCGCGGCATGAAGGTCGCCTACGAGATGGAGGAGGTCGCCGATCTCTTCGACTCCGCGACCCGTGAGGCCACCGCCGCGTTCGGTCGCGGCGAGTGCTTCGTGGAGCGCTACCTGGACAAGGCCCGCCACGTGGAGTGCCAGGTCCTCGCCGACCAGCACGGCAACGTCATCGTCGCCGGCACCCGTGACTGCTCCCTCCAGCGCCGTTTCCAGAAGGTCATCGAGGAGGCCCCCGCCCCCTTCCTGACCGACGATCAGCGCAGCCGCCTGCACGAGTCCGCGAAGGCCATCTGCCGCGAGGCCGGCTACTACGGTGCCGGTACCGTCGAGTACCTCGTCGGCGCCGACGGCCTGATCTCCTTCCTCGAGGTCAACACCCGTCTCCAAGTCGAGCACCCCGTCACCGAGGCCACCACCGGCCTAGATCTCGTGCGCGAGCAGTTCCGCATCGCGGAGGGCGCTGAGCTGCACCTGAAGGAGGACCCGAAGCCGCGTGGCCACGCCTTCGAGTTCCGCATCAACGGCGAGGACGCCGGCAACAACTTCATGCCGGCCCCCGGCAAGGTCACGAAGTACGTCGAGCCCTCGGGCCCGGGAGTCCGGATGGACTCCGGCATCGTCGAGGGGTCGGTCATCGGCGGCCAGTTCGACTCCATGCTCGCCAAGCTCATCGTCTTCGGTGAGACCCGTACCGAGGCGCTCGAACGCTCGCGTCGTGCTCTTGCCGAGTACGTGATCGAGGGTCTTCCCACCGCGCTTCCCTTCCACCGTCACATGGTCGAGAACCCCGCCTTCGTCGGCGACGAAGAGGGCTTCGACGTCTACACCAAGTGGATCGAGGAGGAGTGGGAGAACACCATCGAGCCGTTCGTCGATCCCGCCGACGCGGAGGATGAGGACGAGTCGATCCCCGCCAAGAAGGTCGTCGTCGAGATCAACGGCCGTCGCGTCGAGGTCGCTCTGCCGGGAGATCTCGCGCTCGGTGGTGGCGCCGCCAAGAAGAAGGCCAAGAAGCGCCGCGCCGGCGGTGCGAAGAAGGCCGTCTCCGGCGATGCGGTCGCGGCCCCCATGCAGGGCACCGTCATCAAGGTGAACGTCGAGGAGGGCCAGGAGGTCAACGAGGGTGACACCGTCGTGGTCCTCGAGGCCATGAAGATGGAGAACCCCGTCAAGGCCCACAAGTCCGGTACGGTCACCGGTCTCGACTGTGAAGCCGGCGCCGGCGTCAACAAGGGCGCCGTCCTGATGGAGATCAAGTAGCACTTCCCCGCTCCAGCACAAACGCCTCTCCCGGGATCCCGGGAGAGGCGTTCCCCATTCACATCCACCACTCAGCGTTACACTGGACCCATGGATCACGATGTTCCCAGACAGTCACCCGCTCCCAGTCTCGTTCCCCCGTCACGGGAGACCCGAATAGGTGACGAGGACCGCGCCAGGGCCCTGGATCTGCTCGCCGGATACCTCGAGACGGGCCACCTCACGATCTCCGATTTCGAGGAACGGTCCGCCGCTGTACCCGGCTGTCGGACGGCCAGCGATCTGGAGATCATCCTCGCCGATCTACCCGCCCGCGGCGACGCCCAACGTTCCACGGAGCGCGTCACCGCACGTCCGGCATCCGGCCGCGTGTCCGGGCTCCGCTTCCGGATCGGCATCTTCCTCGCCATCGGTGTGGTCTGTATTACCGCCACCGTCGCGACGGAGAGCCCGGCGCCACTGGTGGTGTGGGCACTCAGCGCCATCGCGCTGTTCATCCTCAACGTCGGTCCCGACAGCTGGTACACACCCTCACTACGGCAGCTCGAGCGCCGCAACCGTCGCCCCGGCGGAGACCGCGGGGACTAGGGCCTCCACTTCCCGGAAACCTCGTTCTCCCGGGTGGGTCGTTCCGTAGACTGGGACGCATGGAACCGATGGAGATCAACGGCGGCAGGTTCTACGCCCGCCCCCTGCACGACGACGACCGTATCGACGACCGCCCGGCGCTCGGTGAGGTGTTCGGGAGACCCGTGGAACCGGATTTCGTCGACCGGGCACGCGCGGACTGGACGGCCGACCGGGCCTACACGTGGGCGATCTGCGAGCAGACCTCGGTGTTCATGCTCGCCCTCGCCACCCTCACCCTCCACGGGGACGGCGAGGCGAGCCTGGAGGTGCTGCCCGCCGGCGACCCGGACAGAATGCTGCCCAACGACCCGACCCTCCCCCCGAAGTCCGTGGGCGACGGCGTCATCGAGGGGACCGGAACCGTCGAACGCTGGGCCCGGGGCTTCCGCGGACTGACTCTCCGATGAGTTCCGGCCGTGGCGCGATGAGCGAGGTCGGCGAGATGGTCAGCCGGGTCACCGGCCGGAGCCGACGCAAGCGGAACCGCGACCGGAGGGACGCGGCGATCATCGCGGCGCTCGACCACGGCACCACATCGACACGCTGCATCCTCTTCGACGCCCGGGGCAACGCGCTCGCGACGTCGCAGCTCGAGCACCGGCAGATCTTCCCCCGGGCGGGCTGGGTCGAACACGACGCGACCGAGATCTGGGCGAACACCAGACGTGTCCTCGCCGACGCGGTGGCCCGCTCGGACGCGCACCCCGGAGACATCACGACACTCGGCATCACCAACCAACGGGAGACCGTCGTCGTCTGGGACGCGGCGACGGGCACCCCGGTCCACAACGCGATCGTCTGGCAGGACACCCGTACCAAGCAGATCTGCGCGGGACTCGACCCAGACCTGTTCACCCGCACCGGCCTTCCGGTGTCCACCTACTTCTCCGGGCCGAAGATCGCCTGGATCCTGGACAACATTCCGGGTGCACGGTCCCGCGCGGAAGCCGGCGAGCTGCTCGTCGGCACGATGGACACGTGGCTGGTGTGGAACCTGACACGGGGCGAGCGGCACATCACCGACGTCACCAACGCCTCCCGCACCATGCTGATGGATCTGGAGACGCAGACGTGGGACCCGGAGCTGTGCGTGGCGCTCGGGTTACCGGAGTCGATGCTGCCGGAGATCGTGCCGTCCTCCGGCGACCTGGGGACGGTGACCCGCACGGGTGACTTCTCCGGGGTTCCGATCGGCGGGATCCTGGGCGACCAGCAGGCGGCCACCTTCGGACAGGCGTGCCTCGAACCGGGCGAGGCGAAGAACACCTACGGCACGGGGAACTTCCTGCTGCTCAACACCGGTACGGAGGTCAAGCGCTCGGAGCACGGACTGATCTCGACAGTCTGCTACCGGATCGGCGACGAGCCCACCGTGTTCGCCCTGGAGGGCTCGATCGCGGTCACGGGTTCACTGGTGCAGTGGCTGCGCGACAACCTGGGGATCATCCGCACCGCACCGGAGGTCGAGCGGCTGGCCCGAACGGTCGACGACAACGGCGGCTGCTACATCGTCCCGGCGTTCTCCGGACTGCTGGCCCCGCACTGGCGCGACGACGCCCGGGGCGTGATCGCCGGCCTGACCCGCTTCAACAACAAGGGGCACATCGCCCGCGCGGCACTCGAGGCCGTGGCCTACCAGACCCGGGAGGTCGTTGAGGCGATGAACGCCGACTCCGGGGTTCCGCTGACCGCACTGCGGGTGGACGGCGGAATGGTGGCCAATGAACTGCTCATGCAGTTCCAGGCCGACCAGCTGGGCGTCCCGGTGACGGTGCCCGCGGTGCACGAGACCACAGCTCTGGGTGCGGCGTACGCCGCCGGGCTCGCCGCGGGGATCTACTCCTCCACCGACGAGATCCGCACGCTGTGGCGGGAGGAGCAGACCTATCAGCCGACGATGCCGGAAACCGAGCGGGAGAGCCTGTACGCGGGGTGGCACAAAGCGGTGGAACGGACGCTGAACTGGGTGGACTAGCCGGCCTGCCGGCGTCCGATCCCCTCCGCGACGTCGTCCATCAGTTCCAGGACGGCGGGCGCCGACACGCCCGGTGCCGCTTCCCGATCTGCTACGGCACGACTGTCCCCGCCTCCTCCGGAGACGACGGTGCCCGCCGTGCGGTGATCCCGGCGCAGCCGAGGTTGTCCGCACCGTGATGACGTCGACCACCGATTGCGAGGTCAGGAGATCGCAGATCTTCCGGTCAGCTGCGTCCGCCCGTGAGGTGAGCCGTGGTTACCCCCTTCCATGTCACGTATGCAACGGAGTTCAGCGGCGGTGTCCGCACCGAGTTCAGCAGCCTGGTGTGCACACGTTGTGGACAACCGGACGACGGGTTCGGGATCGCCTGCACGATAGGCCGTCAGGGCGACGGAGTAGTCCACGACCCGCGTGAGCGGTCGCGCGGAGAGCGGTAGCGCCGCGGTCGCCGTCAGACCGGCATTGCGCAGCAGCACATGGACGAGCGCCCGCCCTGTCCTGCCGTTGCCGTCGGCGAACGGGTGGATCGTCTCGAACTGCGCGTGCGCCACCGCGATCTTCGCCAGCGCCGGAAGATCCGTCCGCCGCATGAACGCACAGAGATCGTCGATGAGGTCGGGGACCGTGGCACTATCGGGGGCGACGAATTCCGCACCTGCGGGGCTGAGATCCGACCCACCGATCCACACGGGTTCACCACGGAACAGGCCCGCGATCTCCGGGTTGGTGCGCTCCATCAGTATGCGGTGCATCTCGAGGATGGTCCCGGGATTCAGTGGATCGACCGTCCGGGACGCCAGCTCCATGGCTCCGGTGTCGGCGACGACCTCAGGTGCGTCGCCCCGCGAGCCGGGTTGACCGGTGCCGAAAAAACTCTTCCTCGACCAGTTTCCGCGACGAGACGGTCAGGCGTTCCATCCGCTTCGCTACGGAGCAGCAGGGCGGTGAACGGCAACGGTGAGGTGTGCCGGGCGGCATCGAAGCGGACAATCTCCGGGGTCGTCACCTCCATCCCGGTGAACAGATCCGTCGGGGGGGAGAGCGTCGCACCTGAGATCTCCGGACCACCGATTCCCGGTGGGTGGCGGGGAGCCGTGTGCGCTGGCGGGTGGACGACAGATCGGTGTTGCGGGGTTTCCAGGGGTGTTCACGGGTGTGGACACGGGCCATCCCCGTGGCCATGTCCACACCTCCTCCGGTCTCCTCCACTCCAGCAATGAACGAACAGTTGTCCGGTCACGTGTCACGGGACTACCACCGGTGAACACTTGGGGCTCAACTGTTCACCGTCCTCCCTTCCGGGGACAGATCCGCCGGTTGACGACCACGATCCCGCGCAGACGGGCGCCCCCGTCCCCGACGATGGCGGTCAGGGACAGGGGCGTGCCGGGTTGGTCTCTGTGGCGGGTCTACTCCGCCGGATCGATGACCACGAGCAGGTCGCCCCCCTCCACCTTGACCGCGGCACCGAGGACGACGCGACTGATCGTGCCTGCGACCGGCGCGGTGATGGTGGCCTCCATCTTCATGGCCTCGATGACGGCGACCGGATCACCGGCGGCGACGGCCGCGCCCTCCTCCACGTTCACGGTGACGACTCCGGCGAACGGCGCCGCGACGTGACCCGGGTTCGAGGTGTCGGCCTTCTCCGCCTCGGGAGTCTCGGACTTCACGGCACGGTTGCGGACGCGGACCGGGCGGATCTGGCCGTTGACCGTGCAGACGACGGTGCACATGCCCTTGGAGTCCGCCTCGGACACTGCGTCGAGACGCACGGTGATCTCCTGACCCGTACGAAGCCGGACGGTGATCTCCTCCCCGTGCTCCAGTCCGTAGAAGAACTGGTTGTCGCAGAGCACGGTGGTGTCACCGTGCAGGCGGCGGTGCTCGGCGAGTTCCTTCGCCGGAGCCGGGAACAACAGCCGGTCGAGCGTGGCGCGCCGTACCATCGGATCCTCGTCCGAGAGCAGTGCCGCGTCATCGTCGGAGACCGGGGTGAGGGTGGAGGGCTTCTCCGCACGGCCCTCGAGGGCACGGGTGCGCAGCGGCTCGGGCCAGCCGCCGGGCGGGGTGCCGAGCTCGCCGCGCAGGAACGCGATCACCGAGTCGGGGATGTCGTACTTCTGCGGATCCGCGACGAAATCGGCCGGGTCGACGCCCGCACCGACGAGATGCAGCGCCAGGTCACCGACGACCTTGGAGCTCGGGGTCACCTTCGTCGGGCGGCCGAGCATCTCGTTCACCGCGGCGTAGTTGTCCTCGATGAGCTCGAAACGGTCGGCCAATCCGAGTGCCGTGGCCTGGGCGCGGAGGTTCGACAACTGACCCCCGGGGATCTCGTGGTGGTAGACACGCCCGGTGGGTCCGGGGGTTCCGGACTCGAAGGGTGCGTAGACGCGGCGGACGGCCTCCCAGTAGGGCTCGAGGTCACAGACCGCACGCATGTCGAGCCCGGTGTCGTGCTGGGTGTTCTCGAACGCTGCGACGATCGCGGACAGGGACGGCTGGGACGTGGTTCCGGACAGCGGAGCCGAGGCGCCGTCGATCGCGTCGGCGCCCGCGGTCACCGCGGCGATGTAGGTGGCCAACTGGCCACCGGCGGTGTCGTGGGTGTGCACGTGCACCGGCAGGTCGAACTCACTGCGCAGCGCGGAGACGAGGTTCGCCGCCGCGATCGGGCGCAGCAGACCCGCCATGTCCTTGATCGCGAGGACGTGGGCCCCGGACTCCACGATCTGTTCCGCGAGCTTCAGGTAGTAGTCGAGGGTGTAGAGCTTCTCCCTCGGACTGCTCATGTCACCGGAGTAGGCCATGGCGACCTCCGCGACGGCGGTGCCGGTGGACAGGACCGCGTCGATCGCGGGACGCATCTGGGAGACGTCGTTGAGTGCGTCGAAGATGCGGAAGATGTCGACGCCGCTCCGCGCGGCCTCGTCGACGAAGGCGTCGCAGACGGTGTCCGGGTAGGGCGTGTAGCCGACGGTGTTGCGGCCGCGCAGAAGCATCTGGATATTCACGTTGGGCATCGCCCGGCGCAGTTCATCGAGCCGCTCCCACGGATCCTCGAAGAGGAAACGCATCGCGACGTCGTAGGTCGCTCCGCCCCACGCCTCGACGGACAGGAGATCGGGGGTGGAGTGGGCGACGTGGCGTGCGGCGTCGACCAGAGCACTGGAGCGGACCCGGGTCGCCAGCAGGGACTGGTGTGCATCGCGGAAGGTCGTCTCGGTGACCGCCACGGCGCGCTGGGCGCGCAGCTGCTCGGCGAAGGCCTTCGGCCCGAGCTTCAGCAGCCGGTCGCGGGAGCCCTCGGGCAGCGGTGCGTCGAGATCCAGGGTGGGCAGCTTGTCCGACGGCAGCGGTGCCTCGGGGCGGGGACCGTGGGGACGGTTGACGGTGGTGTCCGCCAGGAAGTTCAGCACCCGGCCGGCCTCGTTGTCCGCGGGCGGGGCGGCGAGCAGCCAGGGGTGTTCGTTGATGAAGGAGGTGTCGATCCGCTTCTTCTGGAAATCCGGTTCCCGCAGCAGTGCGCGGAGGAAACCGATGTTCGTCGCGACACCCGCGACGGTGAACTCGGCCAGCGCACGCTGGGCACGGGTGACCGCGGCGGCGAAATCGCCGCCACGACAGGTCATCTTCACCAGCATCGAGTCGAAGTGCGCGGTGATCTCGCCGCCGAGCTGCGCCGCGCCGTCGAGACGCACACCCGCGCCGCCCGGGGAGCGGTAGGCGGTGACGATACCGGTGTCGGGGCGGAACCCGTTGCCCGGGTCCTCGGTGGTGATCCGGCACTGCAGGGCGGCGCCGTTGAGTTCGATGCGGTCCTGGGTCAGACCGAGCTCCTTGAGCGTCGCACCTGCGGCGAGCTGCAGCTGGGCCCGGACGAGATCGACGAGGGTGACCTCCTCAGTGACGGTGTGCTCGACCTGGATCCGGGGATTCATCTCGATGAAGACGTGTCGGCCCTGCTCGTCGACGAGGAACTCCACGGTGCCGGCCCCGGTGTAGTTGATCGACCGGCAGAACTTCACGGCGTCGGCGCAGATGGCCTCGCGCTGTTCCTGGGTGATGTGCTGCGCGGGGGCGATCTCGACGACCTTCTGGTGGCGGCGCTGCACCGAGCAGTCGCGCTCGAAGAGGTGGACGACCTCGCCGGTGTGGTCGCCGAGGATCTGCACCTCGATGTGCTGCGGTTTGATCACCGCGCGCTCGAGGTACACCCGGGAATCACCGAAGGCGCTCATCGCCTCGCGGGACGCCTCGGCGGCGAGAGCGGCGAGCTTGTCGGGCGACTCGATGAAGCGCATGCCGCGCCCGCCGCCTCCGGCGACGGCCTTGACGAACAGCGGGTACTCCTGCCCCTCCGCCTGGCGGACGATCTCGTCGATGTCGTCGGTGGGCGGGGACTCGTTCAGGGTGGGCAGCCCGGCGCGGCGGGCCGCGGCGACGGCCTGCGACTTGTCGCCGGTGAGGTCGAGCACCTCGGGGGATGGTCCGATGAACGTGATGCCGTTCTCCGCACACTCGCGCGCCAGCTGGGCGTTCTCGGAGAGGAAACCGTAGCCCGGGTAGATCGCGTCAGCCCCGGAGAGCTTCGCCACCCGGATCATCTCGTCGATGTTGAGGTAGGCCTTGACCGGAGAATCGTCCTTGCCGATCAGGTAGGCCTCGGTGGCGTGGCTCCGGTGGAAGGAGTTGCGGTCCTCCTGCGGGTAGACCGCGACGGTGGCGGCACCGACCTCGTAGGCGGCGCGGAACGCCCGGACCGCGATCTCACCGCGGTTGGCTACCAGTATCTTCTTCAGCATCTCGTCTGCTTCCTTGGAACTAGAACTGTGGATCACGGAACGGGTCGGATCCCGCCTGTGTCGGTCGGGGCCGGAACCGGGCTGCGGGACACCGGGGCATCACCCCGGTGAGAATGACGGTGCGCCACCGCCGGGAGCGACAGTGGCGCAGGACACTTTCAATCTAGCAAGTGGCGGGCGTCTCCCGCAGTGGTTTGGGGCGCCCCCACCATCCCGGACGACCGAGAACGGGATGGTGGGGACGGGTCTTGTGGGATCAGGCGGCTCCGGAAACCGGGACGTCCCGCTGGGAGTGACCGTGGTAGGCCGACAGGGGGCGGATCAGCCGGTTGTCCTCGCTCTGCTCGATGATGTGCGCGATCCACCCGGTGATCCGCGCCATGACGAACAGCGGGGTGAAGAACTCGACCTCGAAGCCGAGCAGGTAGTAGGTCGGGCCGGAGGGGAAGTCGAGGTTCGGCTTCATTCCCTTCGCCTCGTCGACGGTGGCGGCCATCCGGTCGTACATCTCGACCCACTTCCCGCCGTCGTGGTTCGCGGCCAGCGCCTTGAACGCGGCCTCCATCGTCGGCACGCGGGAGTCGCCCTTCTTGTAAACGCGGTGCCCGAAGCCCATGATGAGCTGCTTCTTCGCCAGTGCGTCGGTGACCCACTGTTCAGCCTTGGCGGGATCCCCGATCTCGAGCATCGTGTGCATGACGGCCTCGTTCGCGCCACCGTGCAGCGGCCCCTTGAGGGCACCGATCGCCGCGGTGATCGCGGAGTAGCTGTCCGACATGGTGGATGTCGTGACGCGGGCGGTGAAGGTGGAGGCGTTGAAGGAGTGCTCCGCGTAGAGGATCATCGACACATCGAATGCGTGGATGTCCTCGGGATTCAGCGCGGGCGACCCCTCTCCCCTGCCGAACGCCATGGAGAGGAAGTTCTCCGAGAAGCCCAGCTCAGGGTCCGGCGCGATGAACTCCTGACCACGGCGGCGGCGCATGTCCAGGGCGACGATGGTCGGCAGCTTGGCCAGCAGGTGCATACCGCTGTCGCGGATGTGCTCGGAATCGCGGCTGTAGGCGTCCGGGTCCTGGGTGCCGATCCAGCTCACCGCGGTGCGGAGCACGTCCATGGGGTGGCAGGTGGTCGGGAGTCCGCGGACCAGATCAACCAGACCAGGCTCGAGTTCGCGGAGTGAGCGCTCGCGGTTGGAGAACTCCCTGAGCTGCTCCGGCGTGGGCAGTTCGCCGTGCCACAGGAGGTAGGCCACCTCCTCGAAGGTGCAGTTCGCGGCGAGATCCTGCACGGGATAGCCGCAGTAGGTGAGCGAGTTGGTTTCGGGGACGACCTTGGACACCGCGGTGGAGTCGACGACGACGCCACCGAGGCCTTTGTGGATGGTCGGCTGGGTGTTTTCGGACATGACTGATACTCCTCGGAGGTGAGCTGGTGCAGTGCGGGGGTTGCTGATCGACGTCCGCCTGGGTCGCGGCGTCGCTTCCGGGTCGCTGGTGTCGGCGTTGTCCGGGAAAGTCTGTGGGTGGGCCGGCCCCGAAATGTCAGGAACGGGGCCGGCCCCGTCCACCTAGTCGCCCGGAGGTCGGCGGTAGGTGAACAGCTTCTGGTCGAAGACGTTGTACTCGGCGTAGCGCAGGAGCTCGTAGAGCCGGGAGCGGTGCTGCATCCGGTCGAGCCACCCGGTCTGGGTACCCGTCGCGGCGATGTCGGCGAGGGCGTCCTCGACCTGCCCCATCGCGATGCGGAGGGTGGTGACCGGGTAGATCACCGCGTTGTAGCCGATGTCCTCGAGCAGTTCGGCGCCGATCAACTCGGTCTTGCCGAACTCGGTCATGTTGGCCAGCAGTGGGATGTCCACGGCGGCCCGGAACTTCTCGAAGTCCGCCGGGGTGCGGAGCGCCTCGGTGAAGATCATGTCCGCACCGGCGTCGGCGTAGGCCTTCGCCCGTTCGATGGCGGCGCCGATCCCCTCGGTACCCGCGGCGTCGGTCCGGGCGCAGATGACGAAGCTGTCGTCACGCCGGGCGGAGACCGCCGCACCGAGCCGACGCACCATCACGTCCGTCGGGACGACCTCCTTGCCGTCGAGGTGGCCGCAGCGCTTGGGGTTGACCTGGTCCTCCAGGTGGCAGCCCGCGATCCCGGCGTCCTCGAGTTCGCTGACGGTGCGGGCCGCGGACATGGGCTCACCGAAGCCGGTGTCGGCGTCGACGAGGACGGGCAGTTCCGTGGCGCGGGCTATCTGCCGTGCACGTCCGGCGACCTCGGTGAGGGTGGTCAGTCCGATGTCGGGAAGGGCCAGGTCAGCGGCGACGACGGCGCCGGAGACGTAGACGCCCTCGAAACCGGCGTCGGCGATGGCGCGGGCCACCAGCGGGGAGAACGCCCCGGGCAGCCGCTGGATGCGGTCACCCGCGAGTCCCGCGCGGAAAGCCCTGCGCCGTTCGGTGGGGGTGGTTGCGGCGGAGAACAGGTTGGTCATCTAGAACAGCCCCTCCGGGGTCTCGGGTGCGCGGGCCAGCACATCATCGGTCAGTTCGATGTTGAGCTGGTCGAGCTCGCCGGCGCCGAGGTCGTCGAGCCGCTGGACGACGTCGAGGAAGCGGTCCTGCTCCTCGGCGGGGACCACGCCCTCGGCGAGGGTCCGGAACTTGTTGATGTACTGCTCGCGGGCGAAGGGGCGGGCGCCCAGCGGGTGAGCGTCGGCGATGGCGAGCTCGTCCGTGATGACGGTGCCGTCCTTCAGCGTGACCTCGGCACGGCAACCGAAGGCCTTCTCGTTGGGGTCCTCGGCGTGGTAGCGACGGGTCCACTCCGGGTCCTCCACGGTCGAGATCTTCCGCCACAGCTCGATGGTCTCCGGGCGGTGCGCACGCTCGGGTGCGTAGGAGCGCTCGTGGTGCCAGTCGCCGTCCTCGAGGGCCACGGCGAAGATGTACATGATCGAGTGGTCGAGGGTCTCACGGGAGGCGTCCGGGTCGAACTTCTGCGGATCGTTGGAGCCGGTGCCGATGACGTAGTGGGTGTGGTGTGAGGTGTGCAGCTCGATCTTCTCCACCCGGGTGAGGTCGCCGATCCGCTCCCGCATGCGGCGGGCCAGGTCGATGGGCGCCTGGGACTGGTACTCGGCGGAGTGCTCCTTGGTGAAGGTGTCGAGGATGGCGCGCTTCTCCTCGCCCGCGGTGGGCAGCGGGATGGTGTAGCTGGCCTCGGGGCCGCCGAGCATCCAGGCGATGACGCCGTCCTCACCCTCCCAGATCGGGGCGGGTGCGCCCTCCCCGCGCATGGCGCGGTCGACGGACTCGATCGCCATCTTTCCGGCGAACGCCGGAGCGAAGGCCTTCCAAGAGGAGATCAGGCCCTTGCGGGACTGGCGGGTCGCGGTGGTGGTGTGGAGCGCCTGGCCGATGGCCTGGTACACGGTCTCGTCATCGAGGTGCAGCAGGGTTCCGAGGCCCGCGGCGACGGAGGGGCCGAGATGAGCGACGTGGTCGATCTTGTGCTCGTGGAGGCACATGCCGCGGACGAGGTCGACCTGGATCTCGTAGCCGGTGGCGATGCCGCGGATCAGGTCATGGCCGGTGGAGCCACGGTGCTGGGCGACGGCGACGATCGGCGGGATGTTGTCGCCGGGGTGGGAGTACTCGGCGGCGAGGAAGGTGTCGTGGAAGTCGAGTTCGCGGACGGCGGTGCCGTTGGCCAGGGCGGCCCACTCGGCGGAGTAGGTGCCCGGCACACCGAAGACCCTGGCGCCCCCCTTGTTCGTGGGATGAGCGGTGGCCTGCCTGCGGGCGACACTGACGGGGCGGCGGAGGACGGAGGCGGCGGACACCGCGGCGTTGTCGATGATCCGGTTGATGATCATCTCCCGGGTGTCGTCCGGAACCTCCACCGGGTCGGTCGCCACTTCGGCGATCCGCTGTGCGAGGTGTTCACCGCGGGGGAACTCCTCCGCGGAACGGCGGGTGCGGACTTCGATGTTCTCCATGTTCTGTCCTAACGGGGTCGGGGCCGGCGCGCTGCGGCGTCTCGGATGGTCAGTCACCGCCACACCCCCGTTAGGAGGTATGAAACGGATATCTTGTTGCCCGACTATACAGTGGTCCACAACCCCTCCAAGCTGCGGAAACAGCATAATCCTGCGGTACGTAAACGGCCTTTCCGCAAAGTTTGCGGAAACGTCAGGCCACAGCCGCCTTACCAGGAAGTGACACCCATGGAGAAGATGTACGCGGGGGCACGGATCCGGACCCTGCGCCGGGCGGAAGGCCTCACCCAGACCGAGATGGCCAAACACATCGGCCTGTCCACCAGCTATCTCAACCAGCTGGAGAATGACGCGCGACCACTGACCATCACCGCCCTGATGGCCTTCGTCCGTGCCTTCAACGTCGACGCCTCCTACTTCGCCCCGGACTCCAACTCGCGCATGGTCGCCGACCTGAAGGACATCCTGACGCTCACCGGGACATCCGGGGTGGACGATGCCGAGCTCGTCGAATTCGCCGAACGACACCCGGAGATCGCGCGGGGAATGCTGCGGCTCACACACCGCGGCACCGCCACCGGAACGGCCGACCCAACCAACCCCTCCCCCACCCCCGAATCGGTTCTGAAGGTACAGTCCCCCTCCCTTTCCGGAGGAAGCACGTCCGCTTACGAGCACGTCCGCGACTTCTTCTACGCGCACCGCAACCACATCCCGGAGCTCGATGACCGTGCGGAGGAGTTCGCCGCCACACTGGGCCGCCCGGGGCTCCGACTCACGCGCCTGACCGCGCTGCTCGACGGGACACACGGAGTGACGGTTCGGTTCAACGCTCACGACCGCGGTGCGCGGCGCATCTTCGACGACAGTGCCCGGACCGTCCGGCTCCGGGCGGATCTCACGGAGGCCCAGCAGACCTTCGAGCTGGCCCTCCAACTCGCGTTCCTGGTGCACGGGGACCTCCTGACGCGGCTCGCGGATTCGCCTGAACTGCCCACCGCCGAATCCCGGGAACTGGGCCGTTTCGGCCTCGCCCAGTACTTCGCCGCGGCCGTCGTCATGCCGTACACGGAGTTCCTGGAGACCGCGCGCACCAGCGACCACGACATCGACCGTATCGCCGCCCACTTCGGGACCGGATTCGAGACGACCGCCCACCGGCTGTCCACCCTCCAGCGTCCGGGCAGGGAGGGTGTCCCCTTCTTCTTCGTCCGGACCGACCGGGCCGGGAACATCTCGAAGCGACAGTCAGCGACCGGTTTCCACTTCTCCCGCACGGGCGGTTCCTGCCCGTTGTGGGTGGTGCACCGGGCGTTCGAGAATCCGGGGCACATCGTCCGCCAGATCGCCTCCATGCCCGACGGCCGCACCTACCTGTGGATCGCGCGCACCGTCCGCAGCCGGACGCGGGAGTACGGCGAGGTGCCGCGGGAATTCGCGATCGGGTTGGGCTGTGACCTGGATCAGGCCCACAAACTGGTCTATTCCCGGGGGCTGGAACTCAACCCGGACGCCGCGACCCCCATCGGTTCGGGGTGTCGGACCTGTCCGCGCGGGCACTGCCGGCAGCGGGCGTTCCCGGCGACGGGGCTCACCCTCGACATCGACGAGCGCTACTCCCCCGACGAGCCCTACCGCGCCTTCAGCCCCTCGTGCGAGAAACGCTGAAGGGGGCGCCACCCGGTCACGGGCGCGCCCCCTTCCCGGGGTTCCGGTCAGCTCAGGTCGTCGTGGGCGACGAGCTGGCGGGCGGCCTCGGTGACGGAGCCCGACAGGGTCGGGTAGACGGAGAACGTGTTCGCCAGATCGTCCACGGTCAGGCGGTTGGTGACGGCGACCGCGATCGGCAGGATCAGCTCGGAGGCCGTCGGTGCAACAACGACACCGCCGATGACGAGGCTGGAGTTCCTCCGGCAGAACAGCTTCACGAAGCCGTGGCGGAGGGAACGCATCTTGGCCCGCGGGTTCGTGGTCAACGGTAGGACGATGGTCCGGGCGGTGACCTCACCGGACTCGATGTCGCTCTGGGTGTGTCCGACGGCGGCGATCTCCGGACGGGTGAACACGGCCGTGGCGACGGTCTTCAGCCTGATCGGGCTCACCCCCTCACCGAGGGCGTGGTACATCGCGACCCGACCCTGCATGGCCGCGACGGAAGCCAGCGGGAACAGGTCGGAGCAGTCGCCCGCGGCGTAGATTCCGGCGACCGACGTCCGGGAGACCCGGTCGACGATGATGTGTCCCGAAGGGGCCGTCTCCACGCCGACGGTCTCCAGGCCGAGGTCCTCCGTGTTGGGTACGGAACCGACGGTCATCAGGGCGTGGGAACCGAGGATCTCACGTCCGTCGGTCGTCCGGACGCAGACCCCGCCGTCGTCGGTCCGGGTCACGGACTCCACGCGGGCGTGCTTCTCGAGTGAGACCCCACGCTCGGCGAGCACGGTCTCGAGGACGTCGGCAGCGTCGGCGTCGTCGTGCGGGAGGATCCGGTCCCGAGAGGCGACCATGGTCACCTTCACGCCGAGCTCCGCGAACGCGGAGACGAACTCGGCACCGGTGACACCGGAACCGACGACGATCAGGTGTTCCGGCATCTCGTCGATGTTGTAGACCTGCCGCCAGGTGAGGATCCGCTCCCCGTCGGGCTGCGCACCGGGCAGGATGCGGGGTGAGGCTCCCGTGGCCAGGAGCACGAGATCGCATTCGATGACCTCGTCGTCACCGCCGTCATTCGGGGTGACCGCGATGTAATGGGTGCTCTGCTTGGGCTTGTAGTCGTCGAAGCGGGCCCGTCCGTCGATCAGCCGTACGCCCGCGGACTCCATCTGTGCGCGGACGTCCGCGGACTGCGCGGCCGCGAGTTTCCGCACGCGGTCATTGACCTCGTCGAGCTGGAGCAGAGTGGAGGTCTCGGTCCGTTCGAGCCCCATGTCGTCCGCGCGCCGGAGGTCGGTCTGGATGCCGGTGGCCGCGATGAAGGACTTGGAGGGGACACAGTCATGGATGACGGCCGAACCCCCGAGCCCCTGGTCCTCGATCAGGGTGATGTCGGCGCCGTACTTCGAGCCGGCTAGTGCGGCTTCGTAGCCGGCGGGGCCACCGCCGATGATCACGATTCGCTTGGACACAGATATCCTCCAGGTACGCGTCGGGTGCAGGTCAGTGCGTCAGTGTCGGGTCACACCGCGGGGGCGGCGCAGCCGCCTTCCACGGACAGTGTGGGCTGTCCCACGGTGCAGTCTAGTGCACCGTTCACACACGCGACCGCCGACCTGTCCCGGGGTCACCTGGTGGGCAGGAAACCGTCCGGTCCGACGGGCCGCTGCGCGTCCTTGTTCATCTCGCGGGAGTAGCCGTCGACGACGGCGCCGAACAGGCGCACACCGACGCCGAGGCACCGTTCATCGACCACGAAATCCCCCTGGTGCAGGTCGAACTGGCGGCCGGTCCCGGACCAGCAGCCGAGCCGCGCCATCGAACCGGGGACATGTTCCAGGTACCAGGAGAAGTCCTCACCCCCGGAGGACTGCGGCGCCGCGACGATCGAGTGGGCGTCGATTCCGCGTGCGGCGTTGGCCATCAGGGCGGTGGCGACATCGTCGTTGATCACCGGTGGAACGCCCTTGGTGTAGACCACCTCGTGGCTGCAACCTGTCGGCGCGATGACCTGACCGATGAGTTCGGTGATGAGCGGCTCGGCCGCACGCCACACCCCGATGTCCGCGGTCCGGAGGGTACCCGAGACCCGCCCGTTCTCGGGGATCGCGTTCGCCGCGTAGCCGGCGTTGATCGAACCGAAGACGAGGACCGTCCCGGTCCGCGGATCGATCCTGCGGCTGAGGAGCGCGGGAAGCTGTGTCACGACACTGGACAGGGCGTAGACGACGTCCGAGGTCATCTGCGGACGGGATGTGTGCCCACCGGGCCCGTTGACCTTGACCTCGAGGATGTCCGCGGCCGAGGTGATCGCACCGGTACGCAGTCCGATCTTCCCGGTGCGGAGTTTCGGCTCGACGTGGACGGCGAAGATCGAGGCGACGTCCTCGAGGCCGCCCCACGAGATGACGTCCGGGGCACCTCCGTCCATGACCTCCTCAGCGGGCTGGAAGATG
Source organism: Corynebacterium antarcticum (assembly GCF_016595285.2). Lineage (NCBI taxonomy): Bacteria > Bacillati > Actinomycetota > Actinomycetes > Mycobacteriales > Corynebacteriaceae > Corynebacterium > Corynebacterium antarcticum. Next base: position 580,208 of record NZ_JAENIP020000002.1, on the reverse strand, counting down.
ATCCGCACGCCGTGGTTGAGGTCGGCCGCGTGCAGGGCGCAGGCCGCGCCCATCACGATCGCCGTGTGGACGTCGTGGCCGCACGCGTGCATGACCCCGGGGGTCCGCGAGGTGAAATCCACGACCGCCTTCTCCTCGATGGGGAGGGCGTCGATGTCCGCCCTCAACGCGATCCGGTGCCCGGTGTCCGGCCCGAGGTCGACCATCAGGCCAGTTCCCGGGAAGAGCTTCGGCTCCATGCCGTACCCCGACAGTGTGTCCGCGATCCAGGCGGTGGTGTCGTACTCCATGTGGCTCAGCTCGGGATGGGTGTGCAGGTGCCGTCGCCACCGGATCAGCTCATCGGTGTGCTCAGCCAGCCAACCGTCGACCTGTGCCCGGATGCTCATCTGATCCTCTCACGCTGTGGGTGTTGATTATGTGTCTGCACTGAACCGTGGGAACGCCCCACGCATCGGCGCCTCCGTTGCGGCGGAGACGAGCCATCGGATGCGGTCGGCCTGGCCAACGGTCCTGAGTTGATTCTATATTTGACGCATGATCCGGCCCGCACCGCCCCGTCCCCCTGCCCCTGAACACCGGACCGGGCCACGTCCGGGGGCGCCACTCCGATCCGACCGGAGCGTGTGATGCACACCCGTCACCTGTCCTTCGGAACAGCCGGCCTCCGTGCACCGGTGGGACCCGCACGCGGTCAGATGAATGTCACGCAGGTGACCCGGGCCACCGCCGGACTGGCCGCATGGCTCGCCCGGACCGCCTCCACGGCGTCGCCGGCGTCAAACCGTATTCCCGTCGAACAGATCTCCGATGAGGATCCGCGGGGCTTCGGTCTGTCCATCTACGGGGAGAACGGACCGCTCCGGGTCGCGGTGGGATATGACGCCCGCTACGGATCCCACACCTTCGCCACCACCGCCGCGGAGGTGTTCGCCGGGGCGGGCTTCGAGGTGACGCTGCTGCCCACCCCGACACCGACCCCGGTGCTCCCCTGGCTGGTCCGCTACCGGGGACTGGACGCGGGCGTCCAGATCACCGCCTCCCACAATCCCGCGGCCGACAACGGCTACAAGGTGTACGGGCCGGACGGCTCCGAGATCGACGTCTCCGCCGAGAAGGACGTCGAGGCCGCCATCAGGGCGGTCGAGGACCCTCTCTCGGTTCCCCGGGTCGCGGTACGCCCCGCGGGGAACCAGCTGCGCCGGTACCTCGACCAGGTCGTGGCCGAGATCAACCCCGATGAGAACGACAGGCTCCGGGTGAACAACGAACGGGCCGCGCTGACTGTCGTCTACACCGCTCTCCACGGGGTCGGGGGTCGCCCGCTGGCCCAGGCTCTCGGTGCGGCCGGTTTCGCACGCACGATCCCGGTCATCGCGCAGCAGCACCCGGATCCGACATTCCCGACCGTGAGCTTCCCGGATCCGGAGCAGCCGGACGCGGTCGCGCTTCTCCTCCGGCAGGCCTCGGAGACGGACGCCGACCTGCTGATCGCGCTCGATCCGGACGCCGACCGTTGCGCTGTGGGATTCCGACTCCCGGACGGGACCCATCGCATGCTCAGGGGCGATGAACTGGGCCCGCTCCTGGCGACCCGGCTGCTGGCTCCGCATGACGGTGACGGCCCGCCGCCGGTGGTCGCCACGTCACTCGTCTCCTCGACACTGCTGCCGGACATCGCCGGTGAGCTCGGGTGGGACTGCGTGATAACCCCGACCGGCTTCAAGAATCTCATGCGAGCCGGTGACCGTAGACCGGGTCCCCTCATGTTCGCCTACGAGGAGGCGCACGGGACCTGCCCGGTGCCGCATCTCGTCGCGGACAAGGACGGGTTGGCCACCGCGCTCCATGCGTGTGCGTGGGCGGCCGAGCTCAAGGCCCGGGGCAGGACCCTCGGCGACGAGCTGGCTCGGCTGCACCGGCGCTTCGGGGCCCGTGCGGGCACCCAGATACACGTGCGGACGTCCGACCCGGAAGGCCTCGTGGACCAGCTCCGCACCGATCCGCCGGCAACACTCGCCGGAATCGACGTCGACAGCACGGATCTCCCGGCTGAGCAGGGGGTCCTCATCAGCGGCCGGCACCGGGACGGAACATGTGTCCGGATGATCGGCCGGGTCTCCGGGACGGAGACCAAGACCAAGGTGTATCTGGAGGTGTCCCACTGCTCCGACCCCCGCGGGGCCGAGGATCTCCTGGACCGGCTCCGGGCGGAGGTCGAGGAGCTGCTGCACGGGATCTGAACGGTCTACAGGTGGATGTTGCGGGGACCGTAGAGGCGGTCGCCCGCATCCCCCAGGCCGGGAACGATGTAGGCGTCGGTGTTCAGCTCGGGATCGACGGTCGCGGTGACCAGCCGCACGGGGTATCCGGAGTCGGCCAGTGCATCGACGCCGGGCTGTGCGGACACCATGCAGACCGCTGTGATGTCCTTCGCCCCCCGGTCGCAGAGCAGTTTCAGCGAGTGGAGGAGGGATCCCCCGGTGGCGAGCATCGGATCGACGATGAACACCGTCTCATCGGACATGTCCTCCGGCAACGCCTCGAGGTACGGCACCGGCTCATGGGTCTCCTCGTCGCGGGCGATCCCGATGAAGCCGACCTGTGCGTCGGGGATCATCGACAGTGCGGGGTCGACCATCCCCAGCCCCGCCCGGATCACGGGCACGATGATGGGCGGCTTACGCAGCCGGGTTCCGGTGGCGGTGGCCACGGGGGTCTCGGTGTCGAAACGCTCCACATCCAGGTTGCGGGCCGCCTCGTAGATGAGCATCGCCCCCAGGTCCCGCAGCGCCGCACGGAACACGGAGTTGTCGCTGCGTCGGTCGCGCATGATCGTCAGGCGGGCTGCAGCCAGAGGGTGGTCGACGATTGTGATGTCCATGGCCCCAATCCTAAGGCACCCCGACCACGGGAAGGGAACCTCTCCGACCCCTCCCCGGTCTGACGGTGCATGAACACTCTCACTCTCGATCCAGACCACGCCCGGGCCCTGGCCCGGGACCTGGCGCACTGCGCCGATGCCACCCCGATCGAGGAAGCCCCGGTTCCGGCTCCGACCCCGGGCACCTTCGACCTCATCCCCGCGTTCGCCGATGCGGCACGGAACCTGAACCGACGGCGGATCACACTGGCGGACCACGTCCGGGACCTCGCAACGATCCACGGCGGTCCCGGCGGGCACATCGACACCGTCGTCGATGCGGACACCGCGCTGGCGAGGGGGTGCGGAGCATGAATGCCCTGGCCCGGGCAACGGCTCCGTTCGCCGGGTTGCTCGACGGTCTGAACACGATCTCGTCTCTCCTCCCGCCGGAGATCCATCCCCCGGACACCTGCGTCACCGACGTGTCCTCGGCTCCCGCTCTGGCCGGGATGTTCGGTACGGACGCCTCAGCACTCCTGGAAGCTGCGGAATCACTGAAGGAGGACTTCGGCTCATTCCTCCTGACCACCGGAAACGCGTTGGTGGTCCTCCGCTCCACCCGGGATGATCTCATTCTGATCGCTTCGACGGCCGTGAACGCCGCCCGACCGGTCCTGCCGCTCCTCTGCGCCCCGAACCCCGTCACCGTCACGGCCGCGGTCCTGCGGCTGGGCGCGATCGTGGCGGGGGCGGTGGCCGCCGCAACCGGGCGGATAGCGACGATGGAGATGGCCCTGCGACCACTCGCGGCCAGGTTCCGCGAGCTCGCTGTGACCGACACGCGCCTGCCCCGGATCGTCCCCGCGGACGCAGCTCCGCCGGCACCTGCACCGGTGCCCGGTCCGACGCTCTCCCCTCCCGAACCATCGGGTCTGGACGCGGGCCGGAAGGCCGCGGACGCCGCCCGCTCGATGGTCGGGACCCCGTACGTCTGGGGTGGTTCGGAGCCCGGCGGATTCGACTGCTCGGGACTGACCAAGTGGGCGTGGGCCCAGGCCGGGGTCGAGCTTCCGCGCCTCGCGGAGCAGCAGACCGTCGGCCGACGGGTCAGTGCCGAGGAGCTCATCGCGGGCGATCTGGTGGTGTGGAACGGACATGTCGCGATGTACGTAGGTGACGGCGAGATCATCGAGGCGGGGAGCCCGGTGGGGATCTCCCCGCTACGCACCACCAACAACGGCATGGACTTCTACGGGTTCTGGCGCCCCACGGGGTAGATCATTCACGGCACGGCAGGTGACGGCGCCGGAAACAGCACGCTAGAATCTGCACCCATGGCATTACAAGGCATCGTCCCCATCACCATCGCCCTGACAGAGGGCGACTTCCACACCCTGTGGGCCCCGAAGTGGAGGGAGCACGGGCAGGAGTGGCAGGCATTCCTCGGAAACGGGGATGATGTCTACCTCTTCCGGTCCACGGGCGAACTGCTCGCATTCATCGAATCCGATGCCCGTCACGACCTGCGTGACCACCCGAAGTGGCAGGCGTTCCAGCACGGGGATGCGGCCAGGGTCGTCCCCGGCAAGCGGGACTACTGCGATGTGATCGGCGCCCCGGAACTGCTCGCGGGCCGGCCGAGCCACGAGAACGTCACCGGTGCAGCGCGCGCACTCGCCGTCGCGCGTTCCCTCGGCGACGTCATCGACTCCACCACGATCGGATCCTTCTTCTCCTCCTACTCCGTGCTCGCCAACGTCGAGCGCGGCGCCGACCACTACGCGGTCGAGAACGGGGAGTCGGAGTGGTCCGCCGTCGGGCGGGCGGTGCTGTCCAACTGGGACCGGGTCGTCGACGAACTCGACGAGTGCTACGTCATTCCGGAACAGGACGCCGCGGCCGTCGAGGCCGCGCAGAAGAAGATCGACGCCGCCGTCGAGGCCCGTGAGCGGGCCCGCGTCGAGAAGGAGAAGGCCGCCGAGGAGGCGGCTTCGCAGATAGACCCCTACGACGTGTCCCTGTGGGGTACCGCCGGCATCGACCCGGTGAAGATCGCCATCGAGGGCCGCACCCTCTACACCCTGCGCACCTACGTGGACGGCCAGCCGGTTTTCCTCGGCCACTTCGGCCAGATCTACACCTTCAACAACCGACGGGCGATGCTCCGCTGGCTGGCGGAACACGATGAACATGATCTGGCTGCCACGGCCACCTGGTCGGAGATCATGGACGGCATCAACGGCGGGACGCTCGAGGTCATCGCCCACCCGGACAACACGTACGTATTCACCGGGCTGACCGAGGACATCACCAGGGGTCCGAAGGAAGTGGACACCGAGCAGATGCGGCAGGCCTACGAGCTGCTCGCCGATGCCGCCGACTGGGCCCGCGACGACGCCGTGAACTCCGTTCTGGTGGCCAACCCGGCACTGCAGGAGTACATCGCCTACATGATCGGCGGTTCCTCCGGGTACTCCCCGTCAGCGCCCTACACCGCGGAGGCGGAGGGCTGGCGTCAGCTGGAGAACGGACTGGTCGGCCGCTTCAGCCGGTTCTGATCCCACCACGACGACGAAGGCCCCATCCCGGTACCGGGATGGGGCCTTCCCGCATCCGGGTGACGGTCCCGGTTCAGCCGCGGGGCCGCAGATCATCCGGATCGATGCCCAGCTCGGCGAGGAGCTGCGGGTCGATCCCGGCGAGATCCTCCTCCGGAAGTTCGAACGACGCACCCGGATCCCGGTCCCCGTCCACGGTCACTGGGCCGGTGGTTCCGCCGGTTCCGTTCTCCGCGAGTTCGTCCCAGCCCGGCACGATCAGCGTGGACATGATCTCCCTGCGCTCCGGCTCGGGGATGAACGCCCCACCGATCGCGGTCGCTGTGAGCTCGAACAACTCGCCGACCCCGTAGCCGAACGTGTCGACGAGCAGCATCATCTCGTCGGTCATCGTGGTCCCGGACATCAGACGGTTGTCGGTGTTCACGGTGCAGGCGAACCCGAGCTGCTGGAGCAGCGGCAGGGGATGGTCGACGAGGTCGTCCACCACGCCCGTCTGCAGGTTGGAGCTGGGGGCGAGTTCGAGAACGATCTGCCGGTCGCGAACGAAGGCCGACACCCGGCCGGGTTCGATGCCGGTGTCGAGGTCGGCGGTGAAGTCCTCGTACAGCCGCGCACCGTGACCGATCCGCCAGGTCCCCTCCCTCACGGCGCCCTCGAGCGAGTCGATACCGGCGGCTTCACCGGCGTGGATGGTGAATGGGACGAGTTCGCGGCGCAGTGTCTCGAACGCCCCCGTGCAGCAGCTCGGCGGGAATCCGTCCTCCGCCCCGGCGATGTCGAAACCGACGACGTACCCGCGGTGTTCCCGGTCCCCGTCGTTCCGGTATCCGACCAGCAGATCGGCGATCTCCTGCGCCCGGTCGGCGTGCCGCATCGCGCAGAGGATGACCCGCGCCCGGATGGTGCGGCCGGCCAGAGCCGCGGTCTTCTCCCCCTCGATGATCCCCTCGACGACGGCGTCCACGACGGCCCCGAGCTCCAGTCCCCGCTCCCGGTGCTGCTCCGGTGCGAAACGCAGCTCGGCGTACACGACCCCGTCCTCGGCGAGGTCCTCGACCGCCTCCCGCGCCACCCGGTGGAGCGCCGGGATGGTCTGCATGACCGCACAGGTGTGAGCGAAGGTCTCCAGGTACTTCTCGAGCGATCCCGAATCGGCGGCGTCGACGAACCATCCGCGCAGTGCATCGGGGCCCGTGGCGGGGAGCGCACCGTAGCCGCACTCGGTCGCCAGTTCGATCACCGTACGGGGACGGAGCCCGCCGTCGAGGTGGTCGTGGAGGACGACCTTCGGCAGGGTGGCCACGGTCTCCCGGGTGAGGCTCTTGTGTTCCGGGGTGTAGTTCGGTGTCTGCCTGCTGCTGATGTCCATGGCCCACAATCTACCTTCGGTTCCCCTCCGGGGAGATCGTGGTTCCGGTCTCCGGCCACGGTGGGTCACCGCGCCCGGACACCGCACCCGAAGTAGTCTGGGCAACCATGCGAAGACGTCTCCTAGGTGCAGTCACAGCGACGGCACTACTCTCAACCTCCCCGTTCACCGCGACCGCGGAACAACCGGACACCGCCACCCTGACGGTCACGACCACACCACCCCAGACCGCGCTCTCGGGGCGGCCCGCCGCCCCGCTGACCGACGGCTGCCCCTGGGCCACCACACCCGTGGAGCCGGTCGACGCCTCGGAGACACCGACCGACGGACGACCTGTGCCGCCACCGCTGCCCGTCGCGGCGAGGCCGGCTGGCGGTCCGGCGATGGCCGAATGCGGTGTGACCGCGGCACCCGGGTTCCTCGTTCCGGAGGAACAGACGGCGACCGCCTGGATCGTCTTCGACCTCGACGACGGCGACGTGATCGCAGCCAAGGATCCGCACGGCAGATACCGGCCCGCGTCGATCATCAAGGCTCTGCTCGCGCTGGTGACACTCGAGCATCTGCCCCTCGACAGGGCGGTCGTCGCGACACGCGACTCCGCGGACATGGAGGGCTCACGCGTCGGGCTGGTCGAGGACGGCCGCTACACGGTGGAACAGCTGCTGCAGGGCCTGCTCATGGCCTCGGGCAACGACGCCGCACACGCACTGGCACAGGAACTCGGTGGCGATCAGCGGACGCTGGAGCTGGTCAACGCGAAAGCGCGCGAACTGGGCACCCAGGACACCCGCGTCGCCGACTACACCGGCCTCGACGGCCCCGGGATGTCCACCTCACCCTTCGATCTCGCCCTGATCTACCGGGAGGCGTGGGCGAACCCGGTGTTCGCCCGCATCGTCGACACCGATTTCGTGGACTTCCCCGGAGGGCCGGAGCACGAGGGGTTCCAGGTCTGGAACGACAACCATCTGCTGCTCAACGATCCGGACGGCATCGGCGGGAAAACCGGTTTCACCGATGACGCCCGGCACACGTTCGTCGGCGCCAAGAATGTCGACGGGCGCCGCCTGGCGGCGATCATCCTGGACACGACCGTCGACAGGGGACGGCCGTGGGAGCAGGCGAGACGCCTCCTCGATGCGGCGTACGCGGTCCCGCGGGGCACCGGCATCGGGTCGGTGGAGAAGCTCCCGCCGGTCTCCGCCGTCCCGTCCCCGTCGGTGACGGCGGCCGGCTCCCCCGCCGCCGGCGCACCGACCGGAACCGGTGGGGACGACGCGTCCGGCGCCACCGGGAACAGGTCGCCCGCGTGGGGCCCCGCGGCGGCCACCACCGGGGTGCTGTTCCTCGTGGTTCTCATCGCCGGGATCGCCCTCAACCGCAGGCTGGCGGAGCGGCGCCGTACCCGGCAGCGACGTCGGTAGCCCGTGGAAAAGGGGCGTGGTGTGCCGGAAGACACACCACGCCCCGGGGCCCAGGAGACGGGGAAGGCCTGCGCCTACCTCCCGAACATCTTCCGGGCGACCGCGATTCCGGCCGCCCCGATCGCGGCACCGGTACCGACCAGCATCGCGGAGGCCTTCGGATCGGGAACCGGGTCGACGTCATTGCGGACCCGGATCACGGCGGGCTCGGGTACCGGTGTATGGGTCTGCTCGAGGGATTCCTCCGTCGTCGCCGCCCACGCGGAACTGTAGAGCAGGATCCGCCAGACGAAGTACAGCAGGACCATCACACCGATGATCGGCCCGAAGGTGGCACCCGCCGGATTGTCGAGCGCCTTGGAGAAGAAGACGGTACCGATCTGCTTGAAGATCTCGAAGGCGACGGCGCCCAGGATCGCACCCTTGACAGCAGCGGCCCTGGGAACGTGGGTCCGCGGAAGGTAGCGGAGCAGCCCCACGAACACGATGAAATTCACCAGCAGTCCGATGACGAGGGTCAGCGCGAACACGATGTACGTGATCCCCGGAATGTGGTCCAGGCTCAGTTTCTCCAGGAGAATAGCCGTCAGGCTCGAGGATCCCGCCGCCGTGACACCGAACGCGATGATCAGCGCGAACAGCAGCGCGATCAGCCCGATGAGATCCCGGAGTTTCCGGATGGCGAAGTTCCCCTCGGTCGGGTCGGCCTTCCACATCATGGACACGCCGTACCGGAGATGGTTCATCCAGTTCAGCCCCGACCACAGTGCGGTCAGACCACCGATACCGGCGACCGTCGAACGCTGTTCGATCGCGGTGTCGAGGACCTTGTTCACCGGCTCCGACAGGTCACCTGATATCGAGCTGTTGATCCGGTCCTGGACCTCGATCACGGCGGTGGGGTGGTTGGCGAGGACGAAACCGACCGCGGCGAACACGAGCATGAGGATGGGGAACATCGACAGCACCGAGAAGTACGTGATGCCTGCGGCGTACTGGTTTCCCCCCATCGAGCCGTACCGCTCCTGCATGCGCATGACGTGGTCGAACCACGGCCACTTCTCGCGGTACCTGTCCACCACGCCTGGATCGTCCTGGGTCACCCGCTCGATGCCGAACTCATCGGTTTTCTTCGGTGCGGTCTTCGTTGATGCCACAGTCGTGTCGGTCCTTCTGGGTCGGTGAAAAAGATCATCTGAGAAACAGCAGGTGCCTTCAGAGTAGGCATAGTAGGCGACAAGGCGGCAATCAGCACAGCCACATTCCCCGGGCGGTCCGGGTCGACCACCCGGCCCGGGCCGCCCCGCCGTCATCCGCCGCCACCGGACCCTCCTGAACGGCGATGACCCGGGGCCACCGCGCCCTCGCCGTCGATCGACCACCGCCGGAGGCCCGGCACATCTCCGCGTGGCTGCCGCGCCACTCCACGAAGGCCGCAACGGAAGACCCGACGATGCTTCGCCGAGGCTACATTTCCTCAGCGTTAACACTGCTCTCATGGAAGATGAAGATTCCGTGTAACTTCTCCGCGAACCGATTTTCCGGGAATGCGCTGAGCATACTGGTTCCGTAGCCTCTCCCAGGGCCATTCCCCGATCCCCCGTTCAAGGAACACTTTCATGTCAAGATTCTCCCGTATCGCCACCGCAACCACGGTGTGCCTGGTCGGCAGTCTCCTGCTCGTACCGGGTGCGGCCGCCGCGGAGCACACCGTATCGACGAACATCCCCCTGACCTGCAAGGCCACCCCCAGCAAGTTCGCGGATCCCCAGGATTTCTCCACCGGCGACGACGGGGTCTCGGTGGACATCACCGCCCCCGAGACCGTCGGTGTCGGCGAGCATTTCACGGTCGAGCTCGCGATCAAGCCCGTGCAGATCAACGTCGGAGGGCTCTCCTACGGAGCCAGGATCGAGAGCGTCTCACGCATCAAACTCGATCTCGCGATCCCGGCGGGCCTCACCTACGTGGACAGCAGCCTCGACAGCAACGGATCCAATCTCGCCGGTTTCGCCGTCAAGCGGATCAACGAGTCGGGAACCGAGGACCCGAACGGTGGCCTTCTGCGGATCACCAGCGCGGACAACGCGACCGTAGGCAACGGGCCGAACACCAGCGGCACCGCAGCCGGTGGTGTCACGCACATCGTGCAGAACGACAGGCTCAACATGAAGTTACCCGTCGTGGCACTGAAGTTCCGGTCCGAGACACCCGGGTCGGCTGATCTCGGTGTCCGGACCGGCGGCAACGCAGCGAACTACGGTGCCGACGAGAACTTCCTCACGATGCTCGCGAAGATCAAGGCTCCCTTCGTCGGCACGCTGTGGGCCCCGACGCGGTGCACCCCGAGGCAGGACAAGGACGCCGCCCTCGCCCCGCAGGCCTCCGCACTCGCGTCGGTGCAGGTGGTCGACAACGGGCCCGCCGCTGAAACGGGCCTCACGGTCTCCGCCCCGGACGCGACCGCGGGCGTTCCCTCCACCGTCACGGCCCGGGTCAATCCCCCGGACGCCGCCGGTACCGTCAGGTTCTCCTCCGGTGACACCACGGTCGAGGCAACCGTGAACGACGGTACGGCCACCGCGGAACTCACCTTCCCGTCCATCGGCGTCCACGAACTCCGCACGGCCTTCACCCCGGCGAAGGCCCATCTGTTCGCCCCCTCGACCTCCACCACGCAGGTCCAGGTGGCGGGTCGGGACTCGCAGTTCGCGGTCACCGCACCCGACACCGCCCGAGCCGACTCGACGGTTGCGGTGCGGGCGACGACGAACGCGACCGCGACCGGTACCGTCACCTTCCGCCTCGGCGACAGTGATCCCGTCACCGTCCCACTGAACAACGGGCGCACGAGCGCTTCGCTCCCCGTGCCGTCTACCCCGGGAGCCGCTGAACTCACCGCCACCTACGCACCGGCCGAGGGTTCACTGTTCGCCGGTGCGGAGAAGCGTACGGAGATCACGGTCTCCAGCACCTCCTACACCGTCCTCACGCTGGAAGGACCGCAGGACACGGTCCGCCCCGGCGAGGAGGTCACCGTCACGGCCGAGCTTCAACCGGTCGTGGACACGACCGCAGCCGACGGTACCGTGGTGTTCAACGCCGACGGGCGGACGGTGACCGTCCCCGTCACGGACAACACCGCGACCTTCACCTTCGTCCCGGACCGCGAGGGATCCTTCACCGTCTCCGCGCGATACATCCCCGCTGATGCGTCCCAGACACCCGCGACGGCCGACACCACCGTCACCGCCGGAGCCACCTCGACATCGCTCGCACTCACCCCTCCGGAGCGGGTCCGCCCCTTCGAGGAAGCCACCTTCGGGGTCACGGTGTCCCCCGCCGCGGACGGCACCCTCACCGCGACCCACGGTGGCCGTACCACGACGGTCCCCGTCACCGCCGGCACCGCGGCACTCCCGATGACCTTCGCCCGCGGCGGCACACAACAGGTCACACTGCGCTTCACCCCCGCCGAGGGCTCGTCCGCGCAGCCCGCGACCCGCCCCTTCGACGTCGAGGTCACCGCCTCGAGCTACGAGTCCGTCACGGTCGGGATCGAGGCGGCCGCGACGGTCGCCGCCGACACTCCCCTCCCCCTCGCGATCACGGTGACCCCGGACAACGGTGACATCCGCGAGGTGTCCGGTTCGCTCTCCTTCTCCGTTGACGGCGAGCCTCTCATCGACTCCGACGGCAAGGCCGTCACGATGCCGGTCTCCGGGGGAAGGGCCGCGGTCGACCTCACCTTCGCCCGCGGTGGGGACCGTACCGTCACGGTCACCTTCACCGGCGACAACGGTGTCACCGCAACCGGCACCCACACCGTCACCGTCACCGGCGGCGAGCAGGAGGCGGGCGGCAGCTCGGACACCAGCATCAGTTCAGGCACGCAGACCGGCACGGAGGAGAACAGCCCCTTCGCTGCGCTGCTGGCCCTCCTCGCCCCCCTGTGGACGTGGCTGATCAACCTCTTCACCGGGTTCTCCGGTGGATCGTCCTAGCCACCATCCACCGCACACAGACAACGCTCCACCAGACGCACACTCCCGAGGAGAACCGAGAACCATGAAAGCCACCACACGCACAGCCACGGCCGCAGGGGCCGCCCTGTGCCTCCTGCTGGGGACAGCCCCGTCAGCGGCCGTCGCGGCTGAAACCGCGGACACCACCCGGTTCACCGAGGTCAGGTACACCTGCAAACTCGACGGAGCCACCTGGGGCAACAAGAAGCAGGACGTCTCCCTGAGCCCCGAAACGGTCACCGCCACCTACCCGGAGACCGTTGAACCGGGCGGTACCTTCACGATCACCCTCACACCCGGTGTGTGGCGCACCACCGAGAACGTCGGCCGGATCCGCTACGACATCGCGCTGCCCACGAACGGCACCGTCACCGGGCTCGAGCTCGCTGATACCGGAATGAACGTCGCGGGCACCGACGCCGATGTCTCGGTGATCCGGGTCAACGACAAGGGTCTGGAGGATCCGGCCGGAGGATTCGCCCGGATCTCCGCGGGCAACCTCACCATAGACAACGGCCCCAGGGCCGACAACGGCAACAACGCCGCCACGGGGCTCACCGCCCAGAAGGGCACCAGCTTCCGGCTACCCGCCGTGACTGTCACGATGACCGCCCCCACGGAACTCGGTGCAGTTATCACCACCGGACTGCGCAACGCCGGCACCACCGGTCGGACGTCGACGCTCTCCCTGCTCGAGGTGCGTCCGGGCTCCTTCTGGGGTTTCAACAACGACGCCGTGAACTGCACCGCGGATGCCGCCGGTTCACGACTGAGCACCACCACCGTGAGCCAGGTGGACACAACCACCGCCTTCGCCACCACCGATCCGATCGAACTGTCCTACGCCGATCCCCGGGTTCCGGAGGGCGCGCTGCGGGTCAACGTCACCCGTGCCGACGGAACGGGCGTTCCCCGGGGTCAGGTGAGGTTCACCGTCGGTGACCAGACCCGGGACATCGAGGTCACCGACGGCGTCGCCGAACTCACGGACTTCACGTTCCCCGTCCCGGAGGGCCGCGAGCCCGTCGTGCACACCGTGTCCGCGGCGTACACCGGCGTCGACGGGATCTTCAGGCCGTCCGCTGCGGCTCAGCCGGTCACGGTCACGGTCGCGCCCAAGGACCTCGAGGAGGTCCGTGGCACGATCTCCCTCGACGCCGTGGCCGACTACACCCGTCTCGTCGACGATCAGCTGTCCGTGGCCCTCACCGCGAAGGTCGGGGCCGAGAACGGGGCCGCCCTGCCGGAGGGCCTCACCGTCCACTTCCGCGAAGGTGACGTTGATCTCGGTACCTCGGAGGTCGTCAACGGCACCGCCACCTTCTCCGCTCCGGTGCCCAACGAGAAGAAGGAGCACTCCTTCACCGCGACCCTCGCCGAGCACACCACCGACACGGTGCACGTCGCCGGCGCCACGGCGAACGCCCAGGTCACCGTCGTTCCGGTCGCCTTCCCCACCCTCGATGTGGAGATCGACCCCGCCCAGGCGTCGCTCGGTGACACCGTGACCCTGCGGGCACACTACCGGGTGACCGGAGGGGAGCCCTCGGGCAGCGAGATCATCTTCCGCAGCAACGGTGTCCGCATCGGTACCGCCACCACCGACGGGGACGGGACCGCCGTCCTGACCCATCAGCTCCGCGGATCGGGCGAGTTCGTATTCACGGCCTTCGCCCCCGAGCGCACCGGAGAAGACGGGCGCCGCTACAGTGCGGCAGATTCCGCGGCCGTCCGCATCTCGGTCGAGGCTGCCGGGGCGCACGCCTCCTCGACCACGCTCAGCCGCACCCTCCCCGCGGGGGGAGACACAGTCGTGGCCGGTGAAGAGGCGGAGTTCACCGCCGCCGTCGACACCGACGGTACCCGGGTCGACGGAACGGTTTCGTTCTACAGCGGCGATGTCCTCCTGGGCACCGCGGAACTCGACCCCGACACGAAGACCGCGATCCTCCGGCACACGTTCACCACGCCGGGCGAGGTCACCGTTCACGCGGTGTTCAGCGGCGGGGTGGTCCGTACCGGCGTCGTCACCACCGCGACCTACGCTCCGTCCGAGTCCGAGCCCCTGACCGTCACCGTCGGCTCCCGCGACATCGTGGTCCCCGGCCCCGGTGGAGGGGACGACGATTCCGAGGGATCGAGCCTGCCCGAAGGTTCCTCCACGGGCGGAATCGGAACGCTGCTGCAGAGCCTGTTCAGTTTCCTGGGAATCACCTCCTTCACCGACATCCTCAGCAAGATCGTCAGTGCGATCCGGGACTTCATCAGCGGTCCCGGACAGGGCTGATCCCTTCCACGCCCTGTGGGTGGGGCCCGGCACAGTACCGTGCCGGGCCCCACATCCATTCACGGTCGGATCCCGGGGCGCAACATATACTGCCCTCCATGAGGATCGCCGTGCTCTCCCCCGCGTTCGCCGTACCCGCCGTGTTCCCGGGGATACACGAGCAGGCCATGAGGCGGATGCGGGAGCTCGGTTGGGAACCCGTCGAGTACCCGACGACGAGACAGCCCCATGCGTCCCCCGCGGACCGGGCGGCCGACATCCACGCGGCATTCGCCGATCCCTCGGTCGACGCCGTCTTCGCCACCATCGGAGGCAACGACCAGATCACAGTGATCCCGCATCTCGACGCCGACCTGATTGCGGCGCACCCGAAGCAGTTCTTCGGCTACAGCGACAACACCAACCTGCACAACTTCCTCCACGAACTGGGTATCCCCAGCGTTTACGGCGGTTCCACGCAGGTGCACCTGGGATCGGGCAGCGGCATCGACGACGCCCATCTCCGCACCCTGCGCGCCGCTCTCGCCGGTGACAGCATAGAACTGACCGCCCCCTCGTGGGGCGCGAGCGTGGGGATCAGCTGGGAGGATCCCCGATCACTCACCGAAGACGGCCCCCGCCACGCCCCGATCCCGTGGCAGTGGTCCGGCCCGGCGGAACGCGTCAGCGGCCGCACCTGGGGTGGATGCATCGAGGTGCTCAACCAGATCGCCATCGCCGGGCGACTGCCTGAACATATCGACGGCGCGGTGCTCCTGCTCGAGGCGTCCGAGGAGCTCACCCCGGCCGGGCGCATCAATGACATAGTGCGGGCGTTCGGCGAACGCGGCTTCCTCCGGCAGGCGGCGGGCATCCTCGTCGCCGCGCCGCCCACCACCAATGTCGAGGGACGCACCCTGGACCCGGACACCTGGCGCGACACCGTGCTGGGCACCATCAATCACTATGCCCCGCACGCGGTGTGCTGCTTCGGGGTTCCTTTCGGCCACACCCTGCCCCAACTGGTCGTACCCTACGGCGGGCGTGTCACCCTCGACGGGCGGCAACAGCGCATCCGGGCGCACTACGAGGTCGCCGGGCAGCACTGACCCCCGCAACGCGAACGACGGCCGCGAACCTCCGGGAGGCACGGCCGTCGATACGCTGATGCGCAGTGCTGCGCTAGGTGCGGCGCAGGAACCCGATGTTCTCGTACACGTCCGCGAGCGTGCGGGAGGCGATCTCGCGGGCACGGTCCGCGCCCTGGGCGAGCACGCGCTCCAGCTCCGCACGGTCCGACATGTACATGTCGTACTTCGCGCGCAGCGGGGTGACGAACGCCTCGAGGGCCTCGGCGGTGTCCTTCTTCAGGTCGCCGTAACCGCGGCCCTCGTAGCCAGTCACGAGATCATCGATGCCGGTTCCGGTGAGCCCCGACTGGATCACCAGGAGGTTGGACACGCCCGGCTTGTTGTCCTTGTCGAAGCGGATCTCACCGTCGTTGTCGGTGACGGCACTGCGGATGCGCTTGGCGGAGACCTTCGGGTCATCGAGCAGGTTGATCAGGCCCTTGGGGTTGTCCCCGGACTTGCTCATCTTCGATGTCGGGTCCTGCAGATCGTAGATCTTCGACGCACCGGTCGGGATGAATCCCTCCGGCACCGGGAACGTCTTCCTGAACCGGCCGTTGAACCGCTCCGCGAGGTTGCGGGTGAGCTCCAGGTGCTGCCGCTGGTCCTCTCCCACGGGCACGAACTGCGGACGGTAGAGCAGGATGTCCGCGGCCATGAGCATCGGGTAGGCGAACAGTCCGGCGGAGGTGCGGTCCGCGCCCCGCTTGGTGGACTTGTCCTTGAACTGGGTCATGCGGGAGGCCTCACCGAAGCCGGTCAGACAGGTGAGCACCCACGCGAGTTCCGCGTGTTCCGGAACATGGGACTGCACGAACAGGCTCGACTTCTCCGGGTCGATGCCGAGGGCGAGGAGCTGGGCGGCGCCGCCGACGGTGCGGGCGCGCAGCTCCTTCGGATCCTGGTCGACGGTGATGGCGTGGAGATCCGGGATGAAGTAGAACGCCTCGAACTCGTCCTGGAGGTTGATCCACTGCTTCAGCGCACCCAGGTAATTGCCCAGGTGGTAGGAGTCGGCGGTCGGCTGGATGCCGGACAGCACACGCTGTCTCGTGGTGGGTCGGTCCTGCCCGGAGGCGTTCTGTTCACTCATGGGAACCACTGTAGTCCGGGCCGGTTTCCGGGCTCAACGGAAGGTGCCGGTCGATGTTTCCCGAATTTCGACGCGCGCCGAATCCGGTCATCCCCGGATTCCCGTCCCGCCACCGCGGGGTCGGTACCGGCCGGGGTGGGTCGTCAGTCCGCCGTCACCCCGGGGCTGAGTCGACGACGCAGGGAGGTGGTGAACCTCTGGGAGAGCTTGAATGACTGGGTCGGCAGCTGTCCGCTGGCGGGGATGACGAGGAACATCATCTGCCGTACGTAGCTGTACTCCTCGACGGTGAAGGTCACGGTCGCGCGACCCGGGGAAGTGGCCGCGTAGTCGATCCGGTACCGGTCGAGCCCGGTCCCGACGATGTCGCTGAGCTCGTACCAGATGCTCTCGTCACTCTCACCGACCCGATCCAGTTTGATCCCCGACTTCCGGAGAACGTCAGCGGATTCCTCGGCCGCCTCGGACACCTCGTCGAACGTGAGGGACGTCTCCTCGTAGAACTCCACCAGCTCGTACTTCTTCGCCAGGGACATGAATGTGGTTCCCTCGAACCGGTCATCGACCCCTTCTGCAGGGATGGTCGCCTCATAGGCTGTTCTCGCCTTCAGGGCCATACCCCCGAAGATGGCGGCCACCAACAGTGCCATCACGATGTCGCCGTCCTTCAGACAGAGCAGGACGAAGATAGCCCCGATCCCGGAGACCCCGTAGAAAACCCACTTCAATACCTGATTGATGGCCTGATTCATGACGATCCTCAGCGGGGAATTCCCCTGTCTGCTGCTGCATGGATCCACGACAGGGCGGCGACACGCTCCCGGAGATCCCCCAGGGGGAACACCGGGAGACGGCGCGAAAAGCGCCCGACCGGCGGATTGTGGTTCATCACCGAGTCAACGCCGATTCCCCGGTACCGACAATCGGGTGGCCCCGATCAGGTTCACCTGTAGGAGATCTCGAGCCATTTCTCACCAGTACTTTTCCGACATCCGCCGGGCTGGTCCTTACTCATCGACGGTATCCAGCGGAACACCATCCACCGGCTCCCGCGGGATCCTGAACTGCAGCTCATGCCCGCGGCACCGGAGCGCTAGAGTGGGTACCGTCCTCCCGCCCCGACCTCGTCCCCGCCCACGGAGCCGCACCACACATGACCACCACCATCGTCGCCTGGGGTTTCACCGGCCCGGCGCTACTGACCATCGGACGCGCCGCCGACGAGCTGGACCGGGAGCACGACATCCGCCTGATCCGCGTGCCCCTCGACGAGGACCTGCCCCCGGAAGCGGACGTCGTGTGGGTGCAGGGCGCGATGAATCCGATGCTCGGCGAACGGATCCTCGCCGCGGTTGGTGGACGGCCCCTGTTCTCGTCCCCGCCCGTGGCGCAGTCCCTCCAGATCGCCACGGCACACGGCACCGGGATGGGGCGTCCGCCGAGAAATCCCTCACCGGAGGCCCGGATCGCACTCGCGCTGCGCCTGGTCACGCCGGGTCGTCTGGTGCACGCGGGTCGACTGTCGGCCCTGGTCGCGGGGCACACCGATGTCGACCCGGGGCCGATGCCCGACGACATCCCCCGGGGCATCTTCGACACCGGTCGCGGGCCCGAGCACCCGGTGGGTACCTGCGGGATCATCGGCACGGGTCTGAACGTCGCCGCGGGCGACGCCGACTATCTGCGCACCATCGCCCGCGTCCTCAACAGTCTGGACGTCGCCACCTGCACATGGCTCGGTTCCCCGGAGGACATGCCGGGCGACATGAAGAACCGGGTGGACGTGTGGCTGAATCTCACCGGCTTCACCGCCTGCGGCAACCACGGTGCCCCCGCCACGGACAAGGGCACCGCACTCGCGGAGGAGACGGACGCGCAGCTGCTCACCCCGGTCCCCCTGCAGCGCGGCACGCTGTCGGACTGGCGCGCGGACCCCGGGCCGGTGGGCCTGTGGCCCGCGGCGGTGAGCATGAACATCGCCGTGCCCGAGCTCGAGGGCGCAACGGTGCCCTGGGTGTTCATGGGCCGCGACGTGGACACGAACCACCTCACCCCGGACGACACGGCGATCGCGCGCCTGGCGGAACGGGTGCGGCGCACCATCGACCTACGCCGGGCACGACCCGCCGACCGGAAGGTCTCGGTGACGATCTTCGGCTACGACGGCGACGGCACCGTCGGCACCGCCGCCCAGCTCGACGTCTTCGCCTCCCTCCACGCGCTCCTGCGCCGACTGAAGGAGGAGGGCTACACCGTCGAGGTACCGGACACCGTCGAGGAACTGACGGACATCCTCGTCGGCGACGGCGCCGGCGGGGCACGCTCGCAGGCCAGCGAACTCGCCCGGTGGCGGGCAACCGATTACGCGAGGGTGCTGGGTGAGCACGCCGCGCGTATCGACGGCCCCTGGGGACGACTGCCCGGCACCGTGGACACCGACGGCCGCGACCTGATCATCCGGGGAGCCCGCTTCGGCAACGTCATCGTCGGCGTGCAACCGCAGTTCGGGGACGTGTCAGACCCGGCCGAACTGCTCATGGCGAACGACTCCACGCCGTCGCACAGTTTCGCCGCCTACTACCTGTGGCTGGAACACGTCTTCGGCCACGACGTGATGCTGCACTTCGGCACACACGGCGCACTCGAGTTCATGCCCGGTCGCCAGACCGGACTCGCCGCCGCCGACTGGCCGGTCCTGCTCACCGGCTCGGTACCGCACCACTACCTGTACGTGATGGCCAACCCCGGCGAGGGCACCATCGCGAAACGACGCTCAGCGGCGAGCCTCATCACCTACCTCACCCCACCGCTGGCGGACGCCGGTCTCTACGGCGCGCTGGACGAACTGGCCGAGCTTCTCGACGCCCATCTGTCCTCCGGCAGGGGAGCGGGACCGGTGCCGCGGGAGATCATCGACGCCGCTCTCCGCGCCGACTTCACCGTGGAGCAGGCGCAGGATCCGGCCGAGCTGCGGCGCGAACTGGAACGGGTGCGCCGCTCCCCCATCGCCCTCGGTCTGCACACCGTGGGCCGTCCGATGGAGCAGCGGCAGACGGCCCGCTCCCTGGAGCTCGCCGCCACCTACCTCGCGGACACCGGCGAGGCGGAGCGCACGGCGATCCTCGCCGACCTGGAGGAGAAGCTGCAGTCCAACACCGAACTGGACGCACTGGTCCGGGTCCTCGCCGGCGGATACACCCCACCGGTCGTCGGCGGCGACCCGGCGCGCCGCCCCGACGCCCTGCCGACGGGGCGGAACCTGCACGCCATCGACCCCGTCTCCGTCCCCTCCGCCTCCGCCATCGCGCGGGGCAGGAAGACCGCGGAGCAGCTCATCGCCGCACACGTCGACGCGCACGGGAGCTTTCCGGAGTCGGTGGCGATCGTGCTGTGGGGCATCGACAACATCAAGACCGGCGGCGAGGGCATCGCCCAAGCGTTCGCGCTGCTCGGCGTGGAACCGGTCGCCGGACCCCGGGGCCGCGTGGACACCTTCCGCATCCTCTCCCCCGAGGATCTGGGGCGCCCGCGGGTGGATGTGGTGTGCACCCTGTCCGGCGTGTGCCGCGACGTGCTGCCGCAGCCTGTGCAGCTCCTCGACGAAGCGGTGCGCGCCGTCGCGGCACTCGACGAACCCGACGAACTCAATCCCCTGGCGGCCCACACCCGCGCCCACGCCGAGGAGACGGACACCACCGCGGTGGAGGCCGCGACCCGGATCTTCTCCGCTGCGGCCGGGTCCTACGGCACCGGGGTGAACAAACTGGTGCAGGCCGGCGACTGGGACGGTGGGGAGGATCTCGCCGAGATGTACCTGACCCGCATGGGCCACGCCTGGGGCACCGGCGCCGACGGCGCGGATGCGGGCGCGGTCCTGCGGAAGGTGCTCGGCACCGTCGACGCGACCTTCCAGAATGTCGACTCGGCCGAGACCTCCATCGCCGGAATCGACCACTACTTCGAGTTCCTCGGCGGGGTGACCGGTGCGATCACCCAGCTCAGGGGCGACGCCCCGGCGTCCTTCGTCTCCCAGTCGTGGGCGGCCGACATCAACGTCGGCACGCTCCGCGACGCGATGCAGCTCGAATCACGCACCCGGTTGCTCAACCCGAAGTGGATCGAGGGGCAGCTCGCCCACGGCTACGCCGGAGTCGCGCAGGTTCGGACCCGGCTCGAGAACACCTTCGGTATGCAGGCCACCACCGGCACCGTCGACGGCTGGGTCTTCGACCGCGCCGCAGAGAATCTCCTCCTCGACGAGGACGTGCGCGGGCGCATGCAGCGGGCCAACCCCGCGGCGGTGAACTCCATGACCAACCGCCTGCTCGAGGCCGCCGACCGGGGACTGTGGGACGCCGACCGGGACACGCTCGACCGGTTGGAGGACATCGCCGACCAGCTGGACGGGGTGCTGGAGGGTATCGAGGAGGTGTGAGCGGGGACGACGCCGGGAGACCGTCATGGCTTGGCGTCAAGTATCTCCCGCACCCTGGAGCGGTAACTGAGGAACGTGTGCAGGTCCCGGTCGAGCATCGCAGCCAGATGCATGGTGTCCTCGTGTACCTCCCTCGCGGTCACCCGCACCCGCTGCCCCGGTAGGGGAAACCCGTTGATCAACGGCTCGTGGTGGGCGACCCTGTTACGGAGTTCGTTGCCCCTGCTGACAACGGCGAAGGCGTACTCCCGGTTCCGGTGTTGATTCTCGGCCCTCGCCAGGGCACGACCTCCGGGAAAAGCCTTGTCGAGAACACCACGCCACAGCACCTCGTAATCGCATCTGATCCGCCGTGGTTTCTTTCCCGTGTAGCTCCCTGCGTCGAGCAATCCACGCCAGAAACCGCACATTCACTGTGCGACGAGCCTGTCCGCGGTCTTCTCTCCCGTGATTCTCCGCCAGGCTGTGCTGAGGGTGTTCGGGGACCGGTCATCGAGTGGCATGTCTGTGTTCCTGTACCACTCACAGCCCCATTCATCCTTCAGTCGGGCGGACATCGCGTTGCGCAACGCCACCTCGAGAATCGCGAGGTCCGCGAAGAAGGCCGCCGTCAGCTCACGGTCCCACAGGTACAGTGCCCGTGCCCGATCACTGTCCCCCTCGGCGGCAACCACGTAGGTTCCCATCCGCACCGGTCCGATCGACCGGTCCAGTGCGACCCTGTGTTCAGGCAGCATGTCCACTTGACTCAACCTCCAGAATCGGAGTAGCCTTTCTGACGCAGTCCCCAGCGCACGCCTCTGCCGAACCCGAGTCGGTATGCAGCTGGGGTTTCTTTTTGTCCAGTGCAGATCAGCAGGTCTGAAGCGTCTCCCACCTCCATGGAGACCGCGAGGGGGACGGCGTGGTACCCCGGCTGCCCGGTGACCGCCTGTGATCACACTTCACGCAGCTCACGGCAACGGGCGTTCCCAGGGGATGCCGGTGCACATGGCAGCGTGACGACCGGAGCCACGATTCCCCCGGCGAGGTACCCTGATTCCGTACATCGCCGTCCGCCGACAAGGAGCCCGACCAGTGCCCACCTACCCGTTCACCGGAATCGTCGGCCAGGACGAGATGAAGACCGCCCTGCTGCTGTGTGCCGTGGATCCACTGATCGGGGGCGTGCTCGCGCTCGGCGACCGGGGCACCGGGAAGACCACCACGGTGCGTGCCCTCGGAGCCCTTCTGGAACGGGCGGGGCTGGACACCCCGGTGGTGGACATGCCACTGGGTGTGACGGAGGACCGGGTGATCGGGTCCCTCGACATCGACGCCGCCCTCGCCCGCGGGGAGACGAGGTTCCGCCCGGGACTGCTGGCTGACGCACACGGCGGGTTCCTCTACATCGACGAGATCAACCTGCTCGACGACCACCTGGTGGACGTGCTCCTCGATGTCGCGGCGTCCGGGGTGAACATCGTGGAGCGTGAGGGCGTGTCACACACCCATCCGGCGCGCTTCGTGCTCGTGGGATCGGGAAATCCGGAGGAGGGGGATCTGCGGCCGCAGCTGCAGGACCGGTTCGGGTTGGCGACGTGGGTCACCACCATCACCGATCCCGCGGTCCGTCTGGAGATCGTGCGCAACCGCCTGGCGTTCGACCGTGACCCGGATTCCTTCCTGGAGTCCGTGTCCGCCCGGCAGGGTGAGCTGGGTGGGCGGGTGGTGGCCGCCCGCGGCCTGCTGCCCGATGTGACGCTCGATGACGGGCTGCTGGCACGGATCATCGAGGTCTGTGCCGCCGCGGGCACCGTCGGGCACCGGGCTGAACTCGTGGTCAGCCGGACGGCCGCGGCGCACGCCGCGCTCGAGTCCAGGGCCTCGGTCGAGGAGCGGGACGTGCGCGCCGTCGCGAGGCTGTGTCTGCGGCACCGTGTCGCCCGCGAGGCCTTCGAGACGCCCGCGGACGTGGAGGAACGGCTGGATTCGGTGCTGGCGTGATCTCCTCCGATCTGTGCCGTTGGCTGGATGCCTGGGCCCGTGCACCGCGGGTGGGGCTGGTGGTCACCGGGGACCCGGCTCTCGTCGACGCCGCCTGGCCGACGCTCCGGGAACTCGCCGGTGGCGTGTCGGTCACGCCCGGGATGGAGCTGCCCGAGATCAACCGGACCACCCGGACCGCACGGACCGCGGTGGTGGCCCACGGTGACGTGCTCTCCACGGAGCAGGCCGCCGCGATCATGAGCCCCCGGGTGCTCGTGCGTGCGGCGGATCTGACCGAGGTTCCGGGTGCGCTGATGGACCGTTGCCACCTGATCCTCCCGTTGACGGACGACGGTGGCGGTGACCCGGTCGCGGTGCTCCGTTCGCTGCTCGACGGCGCCGACGTATTCGGGGAAATGACCGCAGGTGGTTCTCCCCGTGTCGAGGTGCCGGTCGAGCGGATCGTGGGCCTTCTCACCGCGGCCGGGCTGGCGGCCCACTGCCTCGACGTCCCGACCACGCGTTTCGCCGCGGCGCTCGCCCGGACCGGAGTGGATGAGGAGGAGATCCTGTCCGCGGTCCACGCGCTGATCATCACACCCCGGGTGCCGGACTCCCCGCCGCCGCAGCAGCCGCCCCCGCCGGACCGGCAACCGGACAAGCCCACAGAGGAACCGGAGCCTCCGGAAGACACGGAGCCGGATCAGGAACCGGAGGAGAAACCGGAACCGCCGCGTCCCCGGAACCGGGAGGAACCGCCACAGGACGCCGACGGGGAGGAGTCCCCGCCCCCACCACCGCGACTCGGCCGGGGGCGGGCCCGCGGACCGCGCTGGCCGGGCGGTGGGGGCGCGCTCGAGCCCTCCCGGACTCGCGGGCGCTCGCGCCGCTCCGTGGCGATGCGGAACCCGGGTGAGTCCCTGGCACTGTTGCCGACGCTCGCGACCGCGGCCCCCTGGCAGCCTGTCCGGCGACGCGCGAACCCGGACGATCCCCGCGGTGTACTCCTGGAACGGGACGATCTGCGCACCCAGGTGCGCCTGTCCCGGGGCGGCGAGCTGGTCGTCATCGTCGTCGACGCGTCGGGGTCGATGGGCGTCGGGGCGATCCGCACGGCGAAGGCGGTGGCACTGGGTGTGCTGGAACAGGGCTACCGGCAGCGGAACCGGGTGGCGATTGTCATCGCCCGCGGCCGGGATGCCTACGTCGGGCTTCCTCCGACGAAGTCCGTGTCCCGCGCCCGCGACTGCGTGCGTTCACTTCCGACCGGTGGCGGCACACCGTTGGCGTCGGCCCTGCTGCTGGCGGCCCGGATCGCCGGAAGGCAGGATCCCGAACGGATCCGCGCGCTGATCCTCACGGACGGTGCCGCGAACGTCGGTCTCCACACGACGGGAAAGGAGGCCGCCCGCGCGGATGCCGTGCGGGCCATACGGTTGCTCGCAGCCGCGGTCAGCGCCGTCGACGTCGTTCCGCTGAACGCGGGTCGGGGACGGCGGCGCCGCCGGCGGCCCGGCGCCGGGGACATCGGGTGGCTGCGGGCGGCCGTGGGAACATGAGCCAGCGGTGCCGGTCACGGATCTGGCGGGGAATACCCCGCTCCCCTCAGTGGCCGCGCTCGATCCACTCCCGCAGATGCGGCTTCTCCGCACCGATGCTCGTCTCGTCGCCGTGTCCGGTCTTGACCACGGTCTCGTCGGGCAGAGTGAACAGCCGCGTGCGAATGGACTCGATGATGGTGTCGAAGTCGGAGTAGCTGCGTCCGGTGGCCCCCGGTCCGCCGTTGAACAGGGTGTCCCCGGAGAACACGACGCCGAGGGACTCCGCGTGGAAGCAGGTGGAACCCGGGGAATGCCCGGGGGTGTGGAGTGCGGTGAGGGTCGTTCCCGCGATGTCGAAGGTGTCGCCGTCCATGATCCGGTGATCGGGGGCCGTGCCGGGGAACACCTTCTCCCAGAGCACCTGGTCCTCCGGGTTCATGTGGACCGGCGCATCGACGAGCCCGGCGAACTCACGGGCGTAGCGGATGTGATCGTCGTGCCCGTGGGTGAGCAGGATCCTCGTGACCTTCCGGTCACCCACCGCCTCCCGGATGGCGGCGGGGTCGTGGGCGGGGTCGATGACGATGACCTCTGTGTCATTCCCGATGATCCAGACGTTGTTGTCCACCTCCCACGTTCCCCCGTCGAGTGAGAAGGTGCCGGAGGTGACGATGTTCTCGATGCGCGCGGCCATCACAGCTCCACCACCGAACGCAGTACCGTGCCGCCACCCATTTTGTCGAAGGCCTCCTCGATGTCGTCGATGCCGATGCGCTCGCTGACGAACGCATCCAGATCCAGTCTGCCCAGTTTGTACTGTTCCACCAGCATCGGGAAGTCCCGCGACGGCAGGCAGTCGCCGTACCAGGACGACTTCAGCGAGCCTCCGCGCGCGAAGACGTCCAGGAGGGGCAGTTCCAGTTTCATGCCCGGATCGGGCACCCCGACCAGGACGACACGACCCGCGAGATCGCGGGAGTAGAAGGCCTGCTCGTAGGTCTCCGGGATCCCCACGGCGTCGATGACGACATCGGCGCCGAATCCACCGGTGGCCTCACGGATGGCCGCCACGGGATCGGTGTCACCGGAGTTGACGGTGTGGGTCGCCCCGAGTTCCCGGGCCGTGGCCAGTTTCCCGTCATCGAGGTCCACGGCGATGATGGTCGTCGCACCGGCGAGCTGCGCTCCCGCGATGGCCGCGGTACCGACCCCGCCGCAGCCGATGACGGCGACGGATTCTCCGCGTCTGATCTCACCGGTGTTGATGGCCGCGCCGATACCGGCCATGACGCCGCAGCCCAGGAGCCCGACGGCGGCGGCGTCGGCGTCCGCGTCGACCCGGGTGCACTGGCCTGCCGCGACGAGGGTCTTCTCGGCGAAGGCGCCGATCCCGAGGGCCGGGGACAATTCCGTTCCGTCCTCGAGGGTCATCTTCCGGGTCGCGTTCGCGGTGTTGAAGCAGTACTGCGGTTGCCTCTTGGCGCAGGCGCGGCACTGCCCGCAGACGGCCCGCCAGTTGAGGATCACCCGGTCGCCGACGACGACATTGGTCACACCCTCCCCGATCTCCGCGACGACCGCGGTGGCCTCGTGCCCGAGGAGATAGGGGTACTCGTCCCCAATCCCGCCGAGCTTGTAGTGCAGGTCGGTGTGGCAGACCCCGCAGGTGAGCACGTCCACCACCACCTCCCCCGGCCCCGGGTCGGGGACATTGATGGTGACGGTTTCCACGGGAGCATCCTTGGCCCTGGATACGACCGCTCTCACCTTGTACGGCACGACAACCACTCCAGACTTCCGGGACTCGGCGCTACGGACGTCGGCCACCCTACCAAGGGTGCACCGGTCGGCAACGGGGGAACCGACTCCGGGAATGCCGGTGCCGCTGACGGAGTCGACCGAGCATCTCCCGCATGGCGGGGTTCCGCTGGGGTGCCTAACCTCGTGGCATGACCGACAAGAAAAAGATCATCATTGTTTCCACCGACTTCGGCACCGAGCAGGCGGAGATCGTGCAACCCGCCGACAAGCTCAGGGCTCTCGGCCACGACGTCACCGTCGCGACCCCCACCGGCGAGGACGTCCAGACGCTCGAGGGCGACAGGGAACCGGCATCCGTCGTCCCGACCGATGTCCGGCTCAGCGAGGCCGTCGGCCCGTTCGACGTCGTCGTGCTGCCCGGAGGCACCCTCAACTCCGATGCCGCCCGCATGGATCAGGACGTCCGCGACCTCGTCAGGCGACAGGCTGACGAGGGACGGGCCATTGCCGCGATCTGCCACGCTCCGTGGGTTCTGATCGAGAGCGGGGTGGCGGCCGGCAAGACGATGACCGGCTACGACTCGGTACGTACGGACCTGCGCAACGCCGGTGCCACCGTCGTGGACGAATCGGCGACGGTCTGCACGGCGAACGGCTGGACGCTGATCACCTCCCGTACCCCTCGGGACCTCGACAACTTCATCGATGCGATCGACCGACTCTGATCCTTCGCGGGCGCCGGAGAACCGTCGACCGGCGGGGACAATCTCATCCCCTTCCGCTCCCCGGTTCCCCGCCGCCCCGGACCGGCCCGCCGCCCGACTGGGGAAGATCTTTCCCTGCTGTCGGGTGCCGCCTCCACGGCGGATACCTCAGGTGACACGAAGCTCGCCCACTGGGAACGGTCACATTCACTCCGCAGGCGTATAGTCGTTATCGCGTCCGGTTGCTCTGAAGGACTTGTTTCCAGCGTGTGGTTGAGACAGGTCCGATCATCTCCGGACGGCCGCCCGGGACCCCGGTCGGCGAACGGACCTGACCCGGGCCACCCCCGTGGCCCAGAAAGTCGAAACCCATGACGCACAGAATGATCTTCAACCAGACCTCCTACTTCGGTCGCGGTGCGATCTCCAACCTCGTCCCCGAGCTGCGCTCCCGCAACCTGAACAAGGTACTGCTCATCACCGATGCGATCCTCCTGGAGACCGGGGTGACCGCGAAGATCACCGATCTGCTCGACGACGCCGGATTCCCCTACGAGATCTTCAGCGACGTCCGCCCCAATCCCCCCGTGGAGAACGTCAAGGCCGCGGTCGAGGTGTTCAGGGAGTGCGGCGCTGACGCCCTGATCGGACTCGGAGGCGGCTCGCCGCAGGACACCGCGAAGGCGGTGGGCATCATCGCCGCCAACCCCGAGTTCGCGGACGTCATCTCCCTGGAGGGTGTCGCGGACACGAAGAACCCCTCGGTGCCGATCATCGGCATCCCGACCACCGCCGGAACCGCCTCGGAGACGACGATCAACTACGTCATCACCGACACGGACAACCAGCGGAAGTTCGTGTGCGTCGATCCGCACGACATCCCCGTCCTCGCGATCGTGGACCCCGACCTGACCGATTCGATGCCCCGTGGACTCAAGGCCGCGACCGGACTCGACGCACTGACTCACGCGATCGAGGGGTACATCACAAAGGGAGCCTGGGAGCTGTCGGACTCGGTCCACATGACCGCGATCCGGATGGCCGCGGAGAACCTCGAGAAGTCCCTCGAGGGCGACGCGGAGGCCGGCGAGAAGATGGCCTACGCCAGCTACATCGCAGGTATGGGCTACTCCAATGTCGGCCTGGGACTGGTTCACGGCATGGCCCACCCGCTGGGCGGCCGCTACGGCGCGCCCCACGGTGTCGCCAACGGCATTCTCCTCGCCCCGGTCATGCGCTACAACGCCGAGTACTCCGGGGAGAAGTACCGCGACATCGCCGACGCATTCGGTGTCAAGGGAGCCTACGACATGCCGCTCGAGGAGGCCCGCAAGGCGGCGTGCGACGCGGTCGCCGATCTGACCGTGCGCGTCGGCAACCCGACCAAGGTCTCCGAGGTCGGGGTCGACGAGTCCGGCCTGGACGCCCTCGCCGACGACGCGTTCGCCGACGTCTGCACCCCGGGCAACCCGCGTGAGGCCACCCGCGACGAAATCCGCGAGATCTACGCCTCGCTGCTCTGATTCAGGTACGGGTACCACCCCCTCCCTCGTCCAGGGGTGAGACGGTACCTGCCGTAACCGGCCGCCCACCCGGCCCCGATCCGCTGCGCCCGCCCAAGGCGGGCGTGCGGTGATCCACTCCACGGACACCGGGTCGGCGACCGGTTCGCGACTCCCACGACCGCGGCCGGGCCGCCGGCCCGGTCACAACACGGGACGAGCGATTCCGTACACCACCGGCGCGGTGGATCCGGACCCCTCCGGTGGTCTTTCTTTTCTTGCTACTGTTTCCGTCATGAAGCGGCGCAACGGCATAACCAGAGCTGAACTGACAATCTCCAGCATCGCATTCGCGCTGCTGATGGCGTGGACGGCCGGGTACATCGACGCTGATCGACCCCTTGCGTCGATCGGCATCGTCGCGTTCATCTTCGTTCTGTGCCTCATCGTCTTCGGCCTGGCCGCCAAGGCCTACAGCCATTTCTTCCGCAACTAGCCGACTCCCCCGGCGACACCACTCCCTCCCACATCTCCCCGCCCCGCACTCCGCAAGCCTGCGCCCGGAGGCGGGGCCCTCGTGCATTCACCGGCTCTGGCCCTGTCGGCGTCTCTCCGGGGCCGCGGTCCGCCAGGAAAAGCCCATATGTGAACGCTCCCAATTTCCTCAAGTAGTGATTGCGAACACTGGGAAACCTATATAAAGGGGCATTCAACAGGCATTATGTGACAGTGATGTGGATCACCCTTGACTTTAATGCGGCCCCTCCGTCACACTCAGGTAAGAACGTTCACATCAGTGGACGAACACAGGCTGGAGTGCTTGAAGTTGCTGTTGATAGCGCACCAACCACATGGGATCGTTCACACAACCTGGAAAGGATCCATCATGACCAACCATCCGGCAATCGGTATCCGCCCCCTCATCGACGGTCGTCTCGGCGGCGTTCGGGAGTCCCTGGAGGACCAGACCATGGAGCTCGCGCACAATGTCGCGAAGCTTCTGCGCGAGAACGTCCGCTACACCGACGGCGAGCCGGTCGAGGTCGTCATCGCCGACACCACGATCGGTGGCGCCGCAGAGGCCGCCGCCTGCAAGAAGAAGTTCGACGCCCACAACGTCGGCGCCGATCTGACCGTCACCTCCTCCTGGAACTACGTCACCGAGGTCATGGACCTCGATCCCTCCATCCCCCACGCCATCTGGGGCTTCAACGGCACCGAGCGCCCGGGCGCGGTCACCCTCGCCGCCGCACTGGCGGCCTACACGCAGCTGGGTATCCCGGCCTTCGGCATCTACGGCCACGACGTCCAGGACGCCTCCGACGACGGACTGACCGACGATGTCGTCGCGCAGATCCTCAAGTTCGCACGCGCCGCCATCGCCGTCGGCCAGATGAAGGGCCGCAGCTACCTCGCGATGGGCACCGTGTCCATGGGTATCGCCGGCTGCCGAGTCCCCGAGGTCGACATCCTCAAGTACCTGGGGCTGAAGTCCGAGTACATCGACATGATCGAGTTCGACCGCCGCATCAACCAGGGCATCTACGACAAGGACGAGTACGAGATCGCCCGCAAGTGGGTGCGGGAGAACTTCGTCGAGGGTGAGAACCCCAACCCGGAGGACAAGCGACTCTCCGACGCCGAGTACGAGGAGCAGTGGGACTACATCACCAAGATGACCCTCGTCGCCAACGACCTCATGAACGGCAACCCGAAGCTCGCCGAGATGGGCTTCGCCGAGGAGGCCCACGGCCACGACGCCATCGCGGCAGGCTTCCAGGGTCAGCGCCAGTGGACGGACTACAAGCCCAACGGCGACCTGCTGGAGACCATCCTCAACACCAGCTTCGACTGGAACGGCAAGCGTCAGCCCTCCATCCTCGCCACCGAGGGTGACGTCCTCAACGGACTGGCCATGCTGCTCAACAACCTGCTCACGAACCGCGCCCAGCTGTTCAGCGACGTGCGCACCTACTGGTCGCCGGAGGCCGTCAAGCGGGTCACCGGCTACGAGCTCAGCGGACACGCGGCCAACGGTTTCGTGGATCTCCGCAACTCGGGTGCGACCACTCTGGACGGCGCCTGCGGCGCCAAGGACGCTGACGGCAACCCCACGATCAAGCCCTGGTGGGAGATGACCGACGAGGACATCGAGGCCGACATCAAGGCCAGCACGTTCCACGCGGCCATCAAGGAATACTTCCCGGGCGGCGGATTCTCCACCCACTTCAACACCCCGGGTGACCTCCCGGTCACGGCTTCCCGACTGGTGATGGTGGATGGCCTGGGTCTCGCGCTCCAGGTCTCCGAGGGCTGGACGGTCATGGTGCCCGATGAGGTTCGCGACGCCATCGCCGACCGCACCAACCCCACCTGGCCGACCACCTTCTTCGCCCCGCGTCTCACGGGCGAGGGCGCACACCGCAGCGTCTACGACTGGATGGACAACTGGGGCGCCAACCACACGGCGACCGGCTACGGCCACTTCGGCGACGAACTGCTGACCCTGGCATCGATGCTCCGCATCCCGGTGTTCATGCACAACATCGAACCCGAGCGCATCTTCCGCCCGCGGGCATGGTCCAGCTTCGGCACCACCGATCTGGAGAGCGCGGACTTCCGGGCCTGCGCGAACTTCGGGCCCCTGTACCGCTGATCCCCCGCCCATCCCCTCACTGAAGTAAGGAAGACTGTCATGTCCCCGAGCCAGTACGCCGCCGTAGCTCTCGATCTCGGTTCGTCAAACGGCCGCGCGATCGTCGGAGTCCTCAACGGCGGAACCCTGAAAATGCAGGAGGCCCATCGTTTCCCGCACAAGGTGGACACCGTTGACGGCGCGCTGGCCTGGGACATCGACCGTCTCCTGGACGGTGCGATCGCCGGAATCACCATCGCCCGTACCCGGGTCCCGATCGCGATCGACTCCATCGGTGTCGACAGCTGGGGCGTCGACTACGCGCTCGTCAAGAAGGACGGGCAGGTCGCGCTCCCGGTGCGGTCATACCGTGACACCCGGATGGCGGAACACCGGGAGAAGTTCGCCGAGGCCCTGCCCGCGGACCGGGCCTTCGCCCTCACCGGTATCCAGCCCGCAGACATCAACACGGCGAACCAGTTGTTCGCTGACCTCCAGCAGCACCCGGAGCTCGTCGACTCCGTCGAACGGGTCCAGCTGCTCCCCGACTACTTCGCGTCCCTGCTGTGCGGGGAACAGGCCCACGGCCGCGCGATCTCATCGACCACCGGTCTGGCCACTCCGGGGGCCACCACGTGGTCGGATGAGGTTCTGGACGCCCTGGGAATCCCCCGGAGGTGGTTCTCCGAGATCTCCCGGGACTCGATGGTCCTCTGCCCGGAGACCATCACCGGGATCCCGATGGTCCGCCCCGGCGGACACGACACCGCCTGCGCCGTCCACGCCATCCCGCACGACGAGGTGTCCGCCGAGGAGTCGGTGTTCATCTCCTGCGGATCCTGGACCCTGGTCGGCGCCTGCACCGACGAACCCGTACTCAGCGACGCCTGCTTCACCAGCGGCTTCACCAACGAGGTCCGAATCGACGGCGGCATCCGCCTCCTCAAGAACATCACCGGACTGTGGATCCTGCAGGACTGCATGCGCGCCTGGCAGCAGGCGGGGAAGAGCACCGACCTCCCGGCGCTCCTGGTCTCCGCGGAATCCGCCCCGAGCATGAAAATGGTCTTCGACCCGAACGACGAGGTGTTCACCACCCCCGGTGACATGCCCGAGAAGATCCACGCCCGGATGCGGGAACTGTACGGACGGGAGCCGGAGAGCACCGGCCAGCTCATCCGCCTCATCCTCGAGTCGCTGGCCATCGCGCACGCCACCGCGATCTCCGAGGTCACGGAGCTGACCGGGGCCCGCCCCAAGGTGGTCAACATCGTCGGCGGTGGCTCCCGGAACGGTCTGCTCTGCCAGATGACCGCCTCCGCGACGGGCCTTCCGGTCTTGAGCGGGCCCGCGGAAGCCTCAGCGGCGGGCAACCTGCTCAGCCAGTTCGAGGCGATCGGCGCGATCGAGCCGGGTGAACGCGACGGGATCATACAGCGTTCGTTCACCCCCCTCCGATTCGAGCCACGTGACCCGACCCGCTGGAACGACATGCGCAGGCGTCTCGCAGAGGTCCAATGACGCACCCCGGTGCCGCCCCGTGCGGCACCGCCCCATCACTCTCATCCGATGAAAGGAACACCCAGAATGTCCCACACCGAGTACTCCCACCAGGAACTGCGTGAAGCCATCTGCAAGGTGGGTTACATGCTGTGGTCGCGGACCATGGTCGCCGCCAACGACGGCAACATCACCGCCAAGGTCGATGACAACCACATCCTCTCCACCCCGACCGGCGTCTCCAAGGGACAGCTCACCCCGGACAAACTCATCCTCATGAACCTGGACGGCGACATCGTCGAACCCGCTCCCAGCGGGATCCACAAGCCGACCAGCGAAGTGAAGATGCACCTGCGGATGTACCGCGTGAACCCCGACATCAAGGCCTGCGTGCACGCCCATCCGCTGCACGGCACCGCCTTCGCCATCAAGGGCGAGGCGCTGACCAAGAAGATGATGCCCGAATCGGTCATCGCCATGCCGGAGATCCCGCTGGCGCCGTACGGCACCCCCTCGACCGAGGCGGTCCCGGATTCGGTGGAGCCCTTCGCCTTCACCCACAAGGTCGCCCTCCTGGAGCAGCACGGTGCACTGAGCTGGGGCTCCGATGTCTGGGACGCCTACTTCCAGATGGAGCGTCTCGAGTACACGGCGCAACTCACCTTCCTCACCCGCCTGATCGACGGCGAACGTGAACTGCCCGCAGATGAGATCGAGAAGCTCATCGGCATGCGTGCCCAGTACGGACTCTAAAGGTCCACCCACCCCCTTCCCCTCCGGACGTTGAAGGACAAAGACCATGACCCACTCATCTCCACCCAGTGCACCCGCCGCGAGCACGAAGCCCCCGCGAACCAAACCGATCGTCTACGTGTTCGCCGTTCTCGGTGGCCTCGCAGGCCTGCTCTACGGCTACGACTCGGGCGCCATCTCACTGGCGTTGCCGGACATCTCCCGGCAGTTCGGTCTGAACCCCACCGCGGAAGGTCTGATCGTGTCCTTCCTGCTGTTCGGTGCACTTCCCTCCATCGCCGTCGCGACCGCCTTCGAGAAGAAGATCGAACGGCGTAATCTCCTGGTCGTCGGCGCCATCATCTTCGGTGTCGGCTCACTGGGCTGCGCCCTCGCCCCGAACCCCGAGACGCTGATGGCTTTCCGGTTCATGCTCGGCATGGCCGCCGGTATCGCCAACATGTTCGGCCTCATCTATCTCTCTGAGATCGCCCCGGCACACCTCCGCGGCATGATGGCGTCGCTGTACCAGCTCTCCGTGAACTTCGGCATCCTGATCTCCTACGGGGTCGGCCACTACTTCTCGCTCACGGACAGGTGGCAGTGGACCCTCGGCCTCGGACTGGTGCCCGCACTCATCTTCGGCATCGGAATGGCACTGTCCCCGCAGTCCCCGAGGTGGCTGATCCGTGACGGACAGATCGAGAAGGCCCGCAAGACCCTCAGCCGTGTCCGGGAGACCAAGGAAGAGGTGGACCGTGAGGTCTCCGACATCCAGAAGTCCCTGGAGCAGCAGAGTGCCGGAATGAAGGAGCTGTTCGGCACCTTCCGCCCCGTCGTCATCCTCGCTTTCGTGCTGGTCATCTTCCAGGTCTTCACCGGTATCAACGCGGCCGTCTACTACGCCCCGAAGATCTTCGAGCACCTGGACATGGGGGTCAACGC
The DNA here is from genome assembly GCF_016595285.2 of Corynebacterium antarcticum. Classification (NCBI taxonomy): domain Bacteria; kingdom Bacillati; phylum Actinomycetota; class Actinomycetes; order Mycobacteriales; family Corynebacteriaceae; genus Corynebacterium; species Corynebacterium antarcticum. The sequence continues at coordinate 545,748 of NZ_JAENIP020000002.1, read as the reverse complement.
CGGTATCATCGCCAACTACGGCGTCGGCGTCGCACTCGTGATCTCGACGCTGGTCTCCCTGCCCTTCATCGACCGGTGGGGACGGAAGAAGCTGCTGACGGTCTCACTGGCCGGACAGATCCCTCCGCTGCTGATCCTCACGTTCTTCGCGGAGTCGAACGCGACGCTCGCCATCATCGCGGTCTTCCTCTTCGTCTTCTCCTTCGGTTTCGGACTCGGTCCGGTGTTCTGGACCTACGTCCCCGAGATCTTCCCCCTGCGTGCCCGCGCCCTGGGTGTCGGCATCATCACCTTCGCGCAGTACACCATGAACGCGCTGCTGTCGCTGATCTTCCCCGACCTCATCGCCGCCATCGGCACCTGGGTGTTCCTGCTCTTCGCGGTCATGAGCGGCCTGGCCGTCTGGTTCATCCTGACCCAGGTGATCGAGACCAAGGGCAAGTCCCTGGAGGAGATCGAGGAGTACTGGCAGGAGCGGGCGGACATCCCCGCCGAAGCACTGGCCACCAAGTGATCCGCTGATCCGACCGATACCGAACAGGAGTATCCACCATGCTGAACAGAATCCCGAAGATCCTGAGTCCGGACCTCGTCCATGTACTCATGGACATGGGTCACGGTGAGGAGATCGTCATCGCCGACGCCAACTTCCCGGGAGCCGAATTCAACGACCACGTCCTCCGGGCCGACGGCCACGGTATCCCCGAGATCCTCGAGGCGATCCTCGAGCTCATGCCGCTCGACCCCTACAACGACTGGCAGTTCGCGTTGATGAACACGCTCGGCGATGATCCCACCCCGGAGATCTGGCCGACCTACCGGAAGATCATCGAGAACGCCGAACCCGAGCACCACACCGAGGGACATTTCGACCGCTTCGATTTCTACGACCAGGCGCGTAAGGCCCGGGCCGTACTCATCACCGGCGAAACCGCCCTCTACGGCAACATCATCCTGAAGAAGGGTGTCGTCCTCTGACCCGACGGGACCGATGACCCACGGCGCCCCACGAATCCTGAACGGGTTCTGTGGGGCGCCGTACATTCTTTTCCGTGTCCCGATTACACTGAAGGCGCCAAAACCGCAGCACCACGGAGACGATCACTGTGAAACCCGCACCGAACCGCGCGACCATGCGCGACGTCGCCGCGCTCGCCGGGGTGAGCGTCCAGACGGTGTCCCGCGTGCTCAACAACTCGGGTCCGGCTTCCGAGGCCACGAGGCGTCAGGTCGAGGACGCCGCCGCGATGCTCAAGTACGAGGTGAACCTCGCCGCACGGGCGCTCGCCTCGAAGCAGTCGAAGACGACGGGGCTCCTCGTGACGGGGGAGATCCGGCACGGCGTGGCCCGGTTGTTCTCCGCCCTCGAATCCGAACTGGCCTCCCGCGGCCGGCACATCGTGATCGCCACTTCCCCGACCGACAGCCCCAGCTCACTGCGACGGGCGATCTCCTATCTGCACGGGACGAATCCGGACGGCATGGTGGTGCTCGCCCGCACCTCCGACGTGCTCCCGGTCATCGCGGCGAAGGCACAGGTCCCCTGCACGGTCATCATCGCCGGGCGACACGAGACCAACCGGGTCTCCACGGTGTCCATCGACCAGTACGACGGAGCGATCGCCGCGAGTCAGTACATCTTCGACATCGGGTGCACGTCGCCCGTCTACCTGACCGGTGATCTCCGCTGGCAGGATGCACAGGTGCGACTCAACGGTTTCCGGACGGTGTGCGCCGTTAACGACACCGAGCCCGACTGGCTGATCGGCGACAGCTGGTCGAGTGCCAGCGGCTACGCGATGGGGCAGCAGCTCCTCTCGAGGGGCCTGCCCGACGCGATCGTCGCCGGCAACGACGACATCGCCATCGGTGCGATGCACGCACTGTACAAGGCGGGGATCTCGGTTCCCGACGACGTCTCGGTCGTGGGTTTCGACGACATCCCGCAGGCCAAATTCCAGAATCCCTCCCTCACCACGGTGCGGCAGGACTTCACGACCCTGGGGAGAACCGCGCTGGAGGAACTCGACAGGATCATCGCCGGGGAACCACGCAGGCACCGGCAACTGCCCGCCGAACTCGTCATCCGGAAATCGACCCGCCCGCTCAGCGATACGTGACGTTCAGCGGCGAGTGGTCGGACCAGCGCAGCGCGTAGTCGCTGGCCTTGTCCACCCAGGTCTTCTCCGCCCGCTCCAGCATGGCACTGGTCGCCGCCTGGTAGTCGATGCGCCACCCGGCGTCCGTGTCGAAGGCCTTTCCACGGTAGGTCCACCAGGTGTAGGGTCCCTCCCCTTCCGGCTGCAGACGCCGTGCGACGTCGAACCACCTGGGCTCCTCCGGGATCACACGTTCGGGCAGATCTTCGCCACGGACGTAGTCGACGGCGCCGGCGAACGCCCCGGCGCCCTCCACCTGGGTGGAGTCATCGGGAAACGTGCCGAACACGGAGTCCATGAACGCGCGTTCGTCGGGCAGGAAGCCGGACTTCTTCCTGTTGGTCCGCCAGTTCTTCAGGTCCTCACGGCGGTGGCAGATGTTCCAGTCCCCGCCGATGACCATGTTCTCGTGGGCGTCGGCCTGTGCCGTGAGGACATCGGTGAACTCGTCGAGGAAGAGGTACTTCTCGTCCTGCTTGGCGGTGTCCGCGGAACCGGAGGGCAGATACAGTGACGCCACCCGGACACCGTGCGCGGCGAGGTCCGCTGCTATCCACCTGCCTGCGTCGGTGAAGGAGCCGAAGCCGATCTCGATGTCCGTCAACGGCGTCCGGGACAGGATACCGACACCGGCCCGCCCCTTGGCCACCGATTCCGCACCGGCCCAGTGCCAGCCGGCGTCCAGCGCCGGCGCGAGGGCCTCCCGCGCCTGTCTGTCGCTGGCCCGGACCTCCTGCATGAGCACGACGTCGGCGGTGGATCGCTCCAGCCAGGCGTGCAGCCCGAGGTTCTCCTCGCTCCGCTTCTTCACGGCGGCCCGGATTCCGTTGACGTTGACGGTGGTGACGGTGAAAGACATGCCCACAACGATAGTCAGCCTCCACGGCACGGACATGCCCGCCCCGGATCAGGACCCGGTGCACGGTGGCAGGCGGTTTCCCGGTCATGTTCCGCAGCTGCCGTGATCAGGACAATCGCCGGTGGCGGCGCAGTGCACGCCGTCGCAGCAGGTAGGTCGGTACCCAGATACCGAGGGCGGTGACCGCGAGCGCCGCCCCGGCGAGCGCCGGCGCCGAGTAACCGAAGCCGTGGGCGATGACCGCGCCGCCGATCGCGGCACCGGACGCGTTCGCCGCGTTCAGCGCCGAGTGGTTGAGTGCCGCGGCGAGCGTCTGTGCGCGTCCGGCGACGTCCATCAGTCGGATCTGCAGGGCGGGAACGAGCGTGGAACCGCAGAACCCGATGATCCCGAAGTTCAGGGTGCCCAACCAGGGGCCGGACGAGGTGGCGGAGAATCCGACGAGAGCGACCGCGATGGCGACGAGGGAGGCGGCGATCCCGATCTCCAGGTTCCGGTCCGCCATCCGACCACCGACGACGTTGCCCAGGACCATGCCGATGCCGTAGGCGGCGAGCACCACCCACATCAGGTCCGGGCGCATCCCCGCGTGCTCCGTCATGGTCCAGGTGATGTAGGTGTAGACGGCGAACATGCCGCCGAAACCGACGGTACCTATGGCCAGCGTCAGCCACACCTGTGATCTGGCCAGCGCCCCGAGCTCCGTCGCGGGGCGGGTCGCAGGCATCCGGGTCATGTGCGGCATCAGGCGCCACAGGGCGACGAGTGTGCCGGTGCCGATGGCGGCCACGAGTGCGTAGGCGGCCTGCCAGCCCAGCCATTCCCCGAGGGCCTGGGCCGCGGGGACACCGATCACCGTCGCGACCGACAGTCCCATACCGACGAAGGCCACGGCCCTCCCGCGCTGCCCCTCGGGAGCGAGGGAGGCCGCGGCCAGCCCGGCGATGGAGAAGTACGCTCCGTGCGGCAGCCCGGCGATGAATCTCGCGGCGAGCAGCAGATGGTAGTTCTCCCCCAGCATCGACAGCCCGTTGCCCACGGTGAAGGCGAACATGAGGATGAGGAGCAGGCGTCGCCGCGGGATCATCCCGGTCACCGCGGTGATCAGGGGCGCGCCGACCACGACGCCCAGAGCGTACGCGGAGATGATCCGCCCGGCGGCATCCTCCCCGATGGAGAAGTCGGATGCGATGAGATTCAGCAGACCCATCGACACGAACTCGGTGGTGCCGATCCCGAAGGCCCCGGCGGCGAGGGCGAGCATCGTCCACCGCCGCCGGATGTCCGAGATCTCGGTCTGGTCGGGAAGCGGGCGGCGTCTGGGTTCGGTGATTTCACGGATTCTTCGCAACTGCACGAGGGAACCGTACTCTCAACTAACGGTGTCAGCCTCACCACGCGGAGCGATCGTGGCGGAGTCGATGGGTGGGTGGTCGCTGTGAGCTGGATCCGGATCGCCCCCGAACCGGGTTGTCCCTCTGTCTCCCGGATAGCGGGACCCGCTGCCCCGGGCGTGCCCCGAACACCATTTCCACCCTTTTCATGGGTGAGAACGCCACCGGCCGAACGTTGAACAGGTATTCTGAGGAGTCGAACCATATCCGATAATCCTGGGAGTCCCTCTTGGCTAAGATCATCTACACCCGCACCGACGAAGCACCGCTGCTCGCGACCTATTCGCTGAAGCCGATCATCGAGGCCTTCGCCTCCACCGCGGGAATCGATGTCGAGACCCGCGACATCTCCCTCGCCGGCCGGATCCTGGCCCAGTTCCCGGACCGCCTGTCCGAGGACCAGCGCGTCGACGACGCCCTCGCGGAGCTCGGTGAGCTGGCGAAGACGCCCGAGGCGAACATCATTAAACTCCCGAACATCTCCGCCTCCGTGCCGCAGCTGAAGGCCGCGATCGCCGAACTGCAGTCCCAGGGCTACGATCTGCCAGATTACCCGGACAAGGTCGAGACCGACGAGGACGCCGACGTCCGTGCCCGCTACGACGCCGTGAAGGGCTCCGCGGTCAACCCGGTCCTGCGTGAGGGCAACTCCGACCGCCGCGCGCCCGAGGCCGTCAAGAACTTCGTCCGCAAGTTCCCGCACCGCATGGGTGCCTGGACCGCCGACTCCAGGACGAACGTCGCCACGATGGACGACGGCGACTTCCGTCACAACGAGAAGTCGGTCATCATGCCCGCCGCCGACACCCTCACCATCACGCACGTCGCGGCCGACGGCAGCGAGACGGTACTGAAGGACAACCTCAAGGTCCTCGAGGGCGAGGTCATCGACGGCACCGTGATGCGCGCCGCCGCACTGCAGGAGTTCCTCGCCGCGCAGGTCGCCCGCGCCAAGGAGGAGAACGTCCTGTTCTCCGTGCACCTCAAGGCCACGATGATGAAGGTCTCCGACCCGATCATCTTCGGTTACGTCGTACGCACCTTCTTCGCCGACGTCTACGCGGCCTACGGTGACCAGCTGATGGCGGCGGGGCTCGACGGCGAGTCCGGCCTGGCCGCGATCTACTCCGGCCTGGAGAACCTGGACAACGGCGCCGAGATCAGGGCCGCCTTCGACAAGGCACTGGCCGAGGGCCCGGCGCTCGCGATGGTCAACAGCCACAAGGGGATCACCAACCTGCACGTCCCGTCCGACGTCATCGTCGACGCCTCCATGCCGGCCATGATCCGCACCTCCGGCCACATGTGGAACGCGGACGACCAGGAGGAGGACACCCTCGCGGTGCTGCCCGACTCCTCCTACGCCGGTGTCTACCAGGCCGTCATCGAGGACTGCCGCGCCAACGGCGCCTTCGACCCGACCACCATGGGTACCGTCCCGAACGTCGGCCTGATGGCGCAGAAGGCCGAGGAGTACGGCTCCCACGACAAGACCTTCAAGATCGCCGCCGACGGCGTCGTCAAGGTCACCAACTCCGCGGGCGAGACCCTCATCGAGCACGAGGTCGCCTCCGGTGACATCTGGCGTGCCTGCCAGGCCAAGGACGCCCCGATCCGTGACTGGGTCAAGCTCGCCGTGGATCGTGCCCGTCAGTCCGGCATGCCCGCCGTGTTCTGGCTCGACCCGGAGCGCGCCCACGACCGCAACCTCACCGAACTCGTCGAGAAGTACCTCGGCGAGCACGACACCGAGGGCCTGGACATCCGCATCATGAGCCCGGTGGAGGCCACGAAGTTCTCCATCGAGCGCATCCGCCGTGGCGAGGACACCATCTCCGTCACCGGCAACGTCCTGCGTGACTACCTCACCGACCTCTTCCCGATCCTCGAGCTCGGCACCTCCGCCAAGATGCTCTCCGTCGTGCCGCTCATGGCCGGGGGTGGACTGTTCGAGACCGGTGCCGGTGGCTCCGCCCCGAAGCACGTCCAGCAGCTCGAGGCCGAGAACCACCTCCGCTGGGACTCCCTCGGTGAGTTCCTCGCCCTGGCCGAGTCACTGCGCCACTTCGCCCGCAGCGGCTACGAGCGCGCCAACGTGCTCGCCGGCGCCCTGGACCGAGCCACCGAGCGTGTCCTGAACGACGGCAAGTCCCCGTCACGCAAGGTCAACGAGATCGACAACCGTGGCTCGCACTTCTACCTCGCCACCTACTGGGCGGACGAGCTGGCCAAGCAGACCGAGGACACCGAGCTCGCCGAGCTGTTCACCAAGGTCGCCGGCGAACTGAAGGACGCGGTCGACGAGATCGACGCCACCCTCATCGAGGTTCAGGGCGCGCCCGTCGACCTCGGCGGCTACTACCAGCCGGACGATGCCAAGACCTCCGGCGTCATGCGCCCGAGCGAGAAGTTCAACAGCATCATCGACGGTCTGAAGAAGTAGTTCTCCCGGACAGTAACCCGACGGGCCCCACCATTCCATCCGGAGTGGCGGGGCCCGTCGTCGCGTGCGGGGAACCGCTCCCCTCCCCGATCCGGGGTCAGGGGGCGGTGTCGGCGGTTTTGCCCGAGCGCTCCAGAATCTCGATCAGTTCTTCGTTGACGAGCTTCCTGCCGTCAGCGGTCTCGATGTAGTTGTTGGTGTCGTTGAGCAACTCCAGCCAGAAGAGCTGCTGCCAGCCCCACACCATGACGGCGACCACGACCACCGACGCCGCCAGTGCCGTCGAGATCTGTACCCACCGGGCCGCACCACGCTGCCGGAGTTCTGCCTGTTCGATGCTCCGGGCCTCCTCCTGTTGCAGGGCCTGGCTCATGTCGGTGCCGGAGGCTGCGGGAGCCCACGAAGGCGCCGGGTTCGGGCCGGTGCTCCAGCCGGGTGCCGGAGCCGAGGGGTCGTACGGGCCGGGATTCCAGCCTTCCTGGGGTGAATTCGGTGTGTTCACGGTTACTGTCCGATCGGTGGGAGGTGGGAGTGGGTGCTCTGTCGGGGCGGTTGCGGGAGGGGAGGTTGGAACGGGACTCAGCGATTCCCGAACGGAAAGTGTCTTCGGCCGGTCTTCTTCGTCTGTGCCCCGTCCCGCCCGAGGCCCGGACGCGACTCCCCGGGCTGATGCTGTGGCCGGAGACGGGGATCAGCTGTCCGTTCCTCCGGTGGATGTCCCGTGGTCCGGGGAGGTTGCGCGGGGAACTGCCGCGGGGATGACCCGTGGTCGGGCGCCCGGGCGACGTCGGCCAGCGCATCGTCGAACCAGAACCCTCCCCCACTCATCCCAACGCCCCCGGATCCGTCCGATCACCGTTGAGCAGACCCCACTGCGCCAGGACGTAACGGAAGGGATCGAGGCAGCGGAAGGGTGCGATCCCCGACCGTGACACCGACGAACCGGTCTCCGGAGGGGTACCCAACGCGGACACCGCGAAACACCGGTACCGCAGGCGGCGTCCGGGTTCATTGAGCCGATTCAGGAAGGCCATGGCGTCGAGGCACCGCAGAAGACTCAGGACCTCATGGTGGAGCAGTTCCCCGTTGGGGAGACTGTAGGGCTGGGTGACGTCGCCGGACTCCCGGCGGAACCCCGCACCGAAGTTGTTCATCACCCGTTGCCAGTTCACCTTGTCCTCGGCCCCGTAGTACATGTCCACCTGATCGACCTTCGCCAGTTCCTGCATCGTGTCGAACTTCGCCAGCATCAGGGCGATGAGCGGGTCGTCCTCCGGCTCAATGAGGCTGAGCAGGTTCGACAGGACGGTGGCCGGGTCTTCGGTGTCGTGGGTGTCCAGCTTGGGGAGGGACGGGATCGATCCCTCGAGGAGGTTGTTGATCTCCGGTACGCGCACGGGATCGAACATGAAGATGATCTCATCGGCGAACCGGAAGAACCGCATGCGCTCGCGCATGTTGGGGAAGTGGTCCTGCGCGAAGTCCTCGCCCGCGACGTCCCTGATGACGACGTGGATCGGCTGGTGGACCCGCTGCCCGTTCGCGTCTGTTCTCAGGTGGGTACCGATGCGGAAGATCAGCGGCTGGTTCTGGTAGGCCCCCTCGTTCTCACCGGTACTCGTCGGTGCGGGCAGACCCATCTGTTCGAAGAGGGGCTCCTCGAACTGCTCGCGGTAGATCTCACGGGTCGGATCGTCTGCGGGTTCGAACACGAACCCGTTGTTCTCGACGAGCTGTTCCAGCAGCTTCACGACGACGGCGATGTAGAGGGATTTGCCCGACGCACGGGCACCGGCCATCGCGAAGGTCAACGTACCGCTCCCCGCCCAGCCGTCAGGGAGCGGGTAGCGCTCCGGGTTGGTCTGGCACGGGAGATTCGTTCCCTCCCCCATGATCTGGAACGTGTACGGGCAACGCGTCGGGAGCAGAGCCGTCCTCCGGTCTCCGGTGGGTGTGTTCGTCATGTCGTTTCCCCTAGAGTCTTCCGCCGACCAGGGTGCGGGCCATGGCGTGCACGTCTTCGGCGATCATGGAGGTGTCCCCGGCGGCCAGCGCCGCACAGACCTCCGGGGTGAACAGTGTGTGGGAGCAGTCGCCGGCACCGACCGGGGGCCGGGTCGTCAGCAGGTGAACGGGGCCGTTGTGCCGCGCCAACGGGGCGGGAAGGTCGTCGGAGACGACGAGCACCGCCTCACCGTCGCGGAGTTGCCGACCCATCCGGAATCCGACCTCGTTGTACGGCAGTTCCAGCTGCGCCAGGCCGGCGATCTCGGTGGGACTCCCGAGTGAACGCTGCGGTTCCCCCGCGGAGCTGGAGACCATGATCCGCTTCCCCTGGGAGACGACGGACAGCACTCCGCAGGCGACGGTGTACATGGCCGCCAGCGCCTCCGGGGATGTCGTCCGCGCCATGGAGGCTGAGGCGTCGATCACCAGGGACACGTCGCGGCGGAGGTCTGCGGGGAGCGTGTCCGCGCCCACCGCGGTACACAGCGTTCCACGGACGCGGCTCGACAGATCATCGAGCTCCACGCCGACGATCTGCTGGTTGACCTCGATGACGACGGTCCCCGACTCGCCGGAGAGGGTGCACAGCGGAAACGAACCGAGTCCACCGACGTTGTACCGCGGGAACTGCAGGCTGGTGTTCTGTGCGGCGGTCTCACCGTGCAGGAGGTACGACACCTGGGCGCTGGCGTCGTGGGGAAATGATGTACCTCCCTGTCCCGGTGTCAGCAGAACTCTGACGGATCCCGTGAGGTTGCGCATCCGGAGCCTGTCCCCACGGAACCGGAACTCCACCGAGCCGCGCTCCGGGGGGCTGGTGATGTCCGGCCCCCGGAGCTGCAGCTCGATGGGCAGCACGGTCTTCTGCTTCGTCAACACCTCGCAGGTCAGTTCACCGAAAGCGGATGCGGGTTGACCGGTGTCATGGCGGTCGCCGGGTTGCAGCTGGATGGTGGGCATTGCGTTCTACTGCCTTTCCTCGGCGGCAGGCGTGCTGCCGCCGGACAAGTGGAGTTCGATGATCTGACGGCGGACCGCCCAGTACCGTGAGTCCGGGTTCCGGGCGATGGCTTCCGGGTGCCCCAGTCTCTCGTGTTCAGCTTCGAGCAGCTTCCGGTGCCTCTCCCGGAATTCCCTGTGGGCGGTGGCCGTTGCGAGGTCGTTCCTGAGACACCCGATGTAGAGGTCTCTCACCGTGGAGGCCACCGTGTCGTGCGTGGTCTGCTCCAACGCGTTCCAGTCGACGACATCGATGAGCATGTGGTCGAGGGCATCACGGAACTTTCCGTCGGCCGTGCCGTCGGTGCTCAGCAGCGGTGTGATCCGACTGAAGTCGGCGACGGTGAAGCGCAACCGCAGCAACGCAAGGACGGCGTCTGTGTCACGGGACAGCGGCCAGTCGTTCTGCCCTGGGGGAACGAGGAAATGGGGGTGCCCCGCCCGCAATCTGGTGATGATCCGGCCGATGTCGACCTCGGGTCCGAATGACGCGGTGAAATTGAGGGCGGAGTACCCCGAGTCGTTCGCGGCCGTGATGATCCTGTCGATCCGTTCCCGGTTCTCCCACTGGCTGAACCACTCGTCCCACTGCGCCGCAAGGCGGCCTCCGACGGGCACGGTCCCGGGATGCAGCTGGAGTTGCCGGGTGAGTTTCTCCGCCACGAGTCCGTACAGTTCGGCGGCGTCACGGTCCGGGAGGGACCCGGAATCGTGCAGCACGCGGTGCCCGAGGACCTCTATCCTGCGCAGGCCGCTCGACGTCCCGGGGAACCCGAGGGCTTCGCGTTTGTCGCTGCTCGTCAACGAACCGGGATTCCCCAGAAGTCTGCCCATCGTGTGGACATCCGATTCGACGATGCTGTTCCACCATCCCGAGACAATTGCCTGCGTGCCCCGATCGAGTGACGGGCATCCCTCGGCGGTGAACCAGCCCATGACCGCTTCCCTGTGCGCCGTGACCGCCGCCCAGATCTCCCCCGGAGGATCGTCGGGATCCACCAGGCCCCTCCGCACGGCGACGTCGAGCATCTCCACCGTGGCGTCCACGCAGGCGGTGGAACGGGAGGATCCGTACGTCCCGGCGGCGGCCAGGGAACCGGAGACACCCGCGTACAGCATCCCCAGTGTCCGGTCTGCCGGGTACTCCGTTTCGCGGCGCCCGAACTCCGGGATGCGCCGCCGCTCACCTGTCGGCTGTTCCCAGCCGTCGCCGGTGCACCCGAGGCTCCGTAGTTCGTCCATCATCCGGGTCTCCCACACGACCCCGGGATCCGCGGGATCCGGGTCCCCGGCCCCGGCGGCGCCCCACGCCTCCGCACCATCCGGGTCACCGGCACCGGAGCCGCCCCAGCCGGTGTCCCCGAACTCCTGCGGACCTCCGGGAGCGGGCGTCCGCGGGCCACGGCCTGCGGGATCTCCACCGTGCACCGACTCCCCGAACCCGTCGAGATCTACCGTGGCGGAGAGGACTCCCCCGCGGTCCGTGGTTCCACCGGCGATACGGGGGTCCGGTTGACCATCGCCCCAGGAGAAGGCCCCGTCCCCGGACCAGGAGATGTCCCCGGGGTCTCCGACGGGGTCCCCCGGGACGTCGCGGAGTGCCGCCAGTCCGGCGCCGAACCGGGGTACTTCATGCCGGTCCCTCAGCGGCTCGGTCTCCTCCCGGAACGCGTCGATGATGTCGTCCATGCGGCTGCGGGGGCCGCGGCCCCCGCGGATCAGGAGCTCGGCGGTGTCCGCCGACCAACCGGTCCCCGGGTCTGCTCCCCCGTCGTCGGGGGAGATGACCGCGATCCCCGGGCGGACCGGAACCAGGTGCACGTCCACGTCGGGGACGCAGACCAGCGCCGGTGCGCCACCGTGATCCGCACCGGACACGGTGTTGCCACGCATGAAGGTGGTGAAACGCAGGAGCCGTTGTGCCTCGAGGGGCGACATCGTCACCGACACCGCCTTGAGCCACGAGGCCGCGGTCGCGCGATCCGGGACGGGGAGCACCACAGTGGCGACCTGCGACTGCAGCGCGTCCTGTATCCGGTAGAGCGACGCGGCCCGCCGCTCATCACGGAGGATGAACTCGATGGCTTCCTCGGCGGTGGGAACGCACTCCCAGCCGGGCCGGGGGCCACCGTCCGGAGTCCGGGCGAGTTGGACGTTGTCGACCATCCTGATCGTGAACGGTCGGAGGAAATCGGGTGACCCGAAGCAGTCGACCGGGTACCACGGACCACCGTCAGCCCAGGGCTGCGAGTCCACGAAGGCGTGCGTGAAGATGTTTCCCTGCCGGTTGGTGGAATCCCGTCCCGCGGGAACCGCCTGGAGATACACGCTCGCCGCCGTACCACCGATGTGCGCCTCCGGGAGGTAGGTGAAGCTCCTCGGCAGCGCATCCACCTGCGCATCGCTGATGTAGTCGCTGATCGGCTCCAGCGGCGACAGCTGGGTCACCGCATTCTGTTTTATCCACTCCCGCTGTTCCGGTGAGGCGTCGAGAGACGGGCCGGCCTGCCAACCACCGGTCCGGCGGCCCGCGGACGCGCCGAAGGACGCGAACGTCACCTGTGCCCAGCGCCCGTCAGGGACGGGGGAGTTCATCCGTGTCATGCGGTCGTCACCCCTGCGCCCGGAGGTGCCGGCCGGCGGCCGCCGCCTGCTGCCGCAGGTAGCCGACGTTGAGCCACGCGATGTACGGATCATCCAACGCGATACTCTGCCCTGTCTCGTCCCGTAGCTCGTCGGGGAACACCCGGAGGAACGCACCATCGGGGTAGTCCTTCAGCGAGTCGAGGGTGAACGTCCAGTAGACCGGCGGCCGCTCCCCGCGCCCGGCGAACTCCCTGGCGAACAGCCCCTGTTGACCGGTCCAGGACTGGTCCTGGTGGATGCAGTCCACCGCGACCCGCACACCGTCGGCCTTCTCCAGTGGCAGCCGGTCTCTCTGGACGACCAGGGTGAAGGACCGCTCCCGACCGGTCATGGGTCGTTCGCCGAAGATCCCGATCGCGAACAGACCGGGACGCTGACTGACCGGATGGATCTCGTAGCTCATCCGCACGCATCCGCGGTAGGCGACGGCACCACGCTCGCCGAGAATGGATTTGCGCTGGTAGACCGTGGAGGGCTCGAGTATCACCGTGCCCCGGCTCGGCAACGGTGGGTGGAGCATCATTCCACCGCGTTTCGTGTACTCCTTCCGGTCGATCGTGCCGATGGCGACAGGCTCGCCGACTTCTCCGCCGCAGTCGTCGGGGTGTTCCTGGTGGTACGCCGTCACCCGCGATGCACCGTGCGGCCATCCGAAGGTGAGCAGCTGGTGGGTGACCCGTTCGTGCAACTCGATGTTGGTTGCACCACCGACCCGCTTGAAGGGCCGGGGATTCCCGACCCGGCACACCTGCCCGTCGACGTGCACGGGGGTGAGGACGATCGAGTACCAGTCCCGCGGCCACCCCACCGTGCATCCGTGGTCGGTCCCCTCGATGCTGTTCTGCCAGTCCTGGTCGTCGAAGGTTCTCCGCAGTCCGGAGAGCTCGAGGGAATCGAGCCCCGTGATCTCCGGGGGTGGCTCCTCCTGCGTCCGGTAGATCCGGACCTCGCCGGAGGGAGGGGGGGACCAGGACACCTCGAACTCGGTGCCGTCGAACCCCTCCCTCTCCGTCACGGAGATGTCGACCGCCTGCACCTCCGCGTCCACCAGGACGCTCTTCTCCTCCGACGCGTCGGACATGATGGAGTCGTCGCGGATCCGCACGACCCGCGCGACGACGAACCTGTGCCGTACACCGCCCTGCGCTGTCTGCCACTTGAACCCCTTCCGGTTCGGGAGATCCGCGCAGATCTCGTTGCGCCGGTGGAACACCTGACCGTCATCGGCGCAGCTGAAGACGGCCACCCGCTCGGTGGGCGCGACGTCCTCCCACTGTCCGGTGATCTCCTGACCGACGGCACTGAGACTGAAGTTCGTGACGGGACGGATGACGTAGGTCTCGCCGACGAGCTCGGGCTCGGCACGAAGTGCCCTCTGCTCGTCCTCACCGCTGTTGACCCACACCTGGTACATGACGACGGCGCCGTGCTGTGGCTCGGTCTCGGCCCAGGCGTTGCCGACGGTGACGCACTGCAGGTAGCCGTCCTCCGGATCCCGCTCGAGTACACGGTTGTCGCTGACGACACGGTACAACCGGACGGCGTCGTCCCCGGCCTCCGGATCGTCGGCGGGCACGCTCCAGTCGAGCCGCACCGTCCCGTCCTCGTTGATCGTGCGCTGCAGCGATGCGCCGACGATCGGCTGAGGTTCGTCCATCGCCGTCATCGACCGGAAGTTGTTGAAACCGTAGCCACGGATGTCCTCCGGACGTGGCACGGTCTCATCGACGGCGCCGGTCGCCCCATCTCCGGGCACGGGTTCCTCCCGGGAATCCGCCGACTCCGTCGAGCCGGTCTGATCACCGTCGGCCACCGGGAGTTCCGCACCGGAGTCCCCGGCGAGGTGCCCGGGACCACCTGCCGGATCCGGTGCCGCGGATGCGCGCTGCCGCGGCTCGTCGGTCGTTCCCGCTGCGACCGCATCCCGTTCCCCGGTCGTCCGCCCCGGGTTCTCCACCGCGCCACCCGTCCCGGGTGCATCCGCCTGCGGGTCTGGATCCACGGGGAGGGAGGGGCGCGACGGTTTCCGTTCGTGCCGGCTCCGGATGACTCCGGCGCCGTCTCCCCGCTTCAGGGGCCCGTTGCCGTTGAAGGAGATCAGGGGAACACCCGAGGTGCCGTACGGTAGCTGCGACCGGGCGGATCCGGGGTCATGATCCGCGGAACGGTCGCCTCCACCCTCCTGACCGCCGGGGCCCCGTAGCGTCAGGAACCGGTCCATCGAACGGTTGATCTCCCCGGTTTTGTGTGCCTCTCGGAGATCGAGCATCTCCTTCAGCTGCGGCACCCAGTCCTCGACCTGCCGGGGTCGTCCCCGGACGCCCGGTCTCAGGGCGACGGGGAAGTCGTGGGCGATCTTCCTCAGGTGGGAGTCGGTGGGGAGCATGGACTCGTCGTAGCGTTTCAGCGCGAGGTTCCGCCACCGTTTCAGGATCCCGTAGCGCGACACGATCGGGCCGCAGAACTCCGTCGGGTCGTCATCGAACTCCGCCTCCCTGCCGTCGTCCGCCAGGGTCACCAGCTGGTTGAGCTCGCCACGCCAGGCCCTTACCGGTTCCGGTGCGTTGTTGAATTCGATGGCTCCGGTCATTTCCGCGATCCGCTCGAGGTGGGCAGGAGCCGGTAACGCGGTGGCCGGATAGAAGGTCAGCGCGTAGTTGTACCACCGGCGCAGGAGCTCGATGCGGGTCTGGCGGGGGTTGATGTTCGACATATCTGATGCTGCCACCGTTTCAGAGTTGGAGGTTCATTCCGTGGACCGATCGCCACCGCGAAACTACAGGTCCTTCGTCAGATCACTGTCCAGGAAACTGAAGCCGTCGTCGGCCGCGTGACGTCCCGTGGCCCCGGGGCCACCCGTCGGGAACTGTCCCTGACCGAAGCCGGTCCCCGTCGCGGAGCCGTCCTGTTCGGTGGAGAGCGCGTCGAGGTCGAAGTCCAACGCCGTCAGTCCGACCCCGGTTTCCTCCCGGGGGTCCGAATCCCGGAGGGCCAGGTAGCTGCGGTTCCCGGAACCCGACAGTTGGACCAGCACCTGGCTGCTCCCGAGACAATCCAGTGGCGAGGTACCGGACACGATGGTGCCGGAATACACTCCGTGGAAATTCGCCACCCGCCCCTGGTGGGTGATGAACGTGCCGTTGAAACGGCCGCTGTCCTTCACCACCGGGAAGTCCACGAGGCGGTCCTCCCCGAGGACCTTCCCGTCGGTCGTCGCCAGCGGCCTCAGGAGCTGCTGGCGGCGTGCGTCCGTCTGGAGGGCGGCGGATATCCGCTCCCACCGATCCTGACTGCGGTCGACACCGAAGAAACCGGGGTCTGACATGTGGTGGGACACGACATCGAGCAGGCTGCCCGAGCCGCGGCCCAGCTGGGACAGGAGAGCGTCGGTGTTGACGTCGTTGTCTATCCGGCCCTCACTCTCGTCGATCTCCGCGACGACCCGCTGCTCAGCCTTCCGGAAACACTCGTCGAGCCATCCGGTCTGGTAGATGCCGACGCGGTACCGCTGTGCGACCGCCTGGATGACACTCTCGTCCGGGCGCGCCTCGGCCAGCAGTACCGAGTCCGGCAGTCGCGTGGCGGGGCACACGGTGTCGACCGCGGCCGCCCGAACCGTACCGAAGGGGTACTGGACGACAGATCCGACGATGTCCGACACGGCGAGAAACTGGTTGTAGGCCACCTCGCAGCGGCGGATCCCGAGCTCACAGGCCTCCAGGTTCATTTCCGCGGCCCTCAGGTCACTCAGGTACTGGTCGCGACGGTTGAGCAGGCGGATCTCCTCACCGGTGAGCGCGACGATCTGGAGTGAGAAGAACACCAGCCACATCACGAGCCAGCCACCGAAGTACCGGGCCAGAGTCGATCCGCTGGCTGAGTTCAGCGCGGCGAGCCACAACGGATCAGGCTGCGTCTCATCGCCACCGAACATCTGGTTTCCGCCCCACCAGGCGAGCAGGAATCCGATGAGCGACAGTACCGTCACCCAACCCAGCCAGCGCATCGCCGAGGCGAAGGTCGAGTGCTCGACGTCGGTACGCCTCTGCGCCCGGAGCTCCGCGAGTCTCCGTTCCCGGTCCTCGTGCTCTCTGCGGAGGTCGGTTCCGGTACCGAGGATCGAGCGGCCGACGAGATTGGCGAAACTGTCGGAGTGCTCGTCACGCCAGGTGTGGAAGCTGTTGATGATCTTCGGGATGTTCCGGCCCTGACCGATTGTCGGATCGCCCAGTGACTTCTGGAACCGGTCCGCCGCCGCGATGTCGTAGGGAGCGACCGACGACATGTTGATGCGGTTGAGCAGATGGTGCGGAAGATCGCGACCGAAGTGACAGCCGGGGCCCGGAACAACGTCGTTTGCTGAGTGCGCCACGCGCGCCTCATCCGGGGCGGAGGGAACCTGCACGGCGACGGGCAATCTGGGCCGTGGGTCCTGTCCGATGCTCCTCGGCTTACCGTCGATCATCGTCAACGACATGTTGACGTAGGTGCGCCACATGCCGCGCAGTTCCCTGGCGAGTTCGTCATCCCGGACGGCACGGGCCCGGGGGGCGGAGCCCCGGGAACCGGGGTTCACGCCGCGGGGATCACCGCCGACCTGGATGCGGCTTCCGGACATGCCGTAGAGCTTCTCCTGCAGTTTCAGCTCAGCGCTGCGTCTGCCCTCTGCGGTCAAGGTCCCGAAGACACGAACGGGGTGGCTGACGAAGTTGACCGCGAACGTCTTCATGAACGTCCCGAGCGCCTTCCCGGCCGTGATCCTCTGGGTACCCTCCACCTTCGGATTGACCCTCGGCCCGCGCAGCTGGTCCCGGTGGTGGTGCATGAACTCGTCAGTGGCGGTCTTCGTGAATTTCTCCTTGTCTGGAGCATAATCCCCGTAGACGAGGCGTCCCCCGACGCTGGACGCCGGGCGCGGATTCGTCCCGGTGTCCAGGATCCCGAACTTGAGCTGCTGCTGCACCGCCTGGGCGTCGATGCGGCGATAGTAGCTGCGGACGAGATGGAAGTTGCCGTCCCGTGAGCGCGGGAAGTCGTGCGTCGGGTTACCCTCGATTCCGAACCACGCCCCGAACACGCTGGTGACCCCGGCCGCACAGTGCAGCATGAAGTCCTCAGCGGAACTGTCGACGTCGAAGGTCACCGCGTTGTTGTTGGGCCCCAGGGAATCCTCGGGCGCCAGCAGGAGATTGACGCAGTCCTCGAAGACGGGAAGTTCATCGTCCGTGCGGCCGCCCACACGGGTGATCATCAGGTTGGTCCGCGTGATGCCCTCGTCGAGTCCGGCGTTGAAGAACGGATCGGTCAACCTGCGGAACATCCGCCGGTTGACGGTCCCGTCCTCCTCGTCCACGACGTTGACACAGCCGAAGCTGATCGTGTCGGGGTGAAAGCGCTGCAGAGCATGCTGCAACGTCTCCCGTTCGACGAACGGCGTCTCGCCCACCCCCATCGAGGTGACCGTGGAGTGCTGGTCCTCGAAGGTGTCGACGTCGATCCAGACGATGTCCTTGACGAGGCCCAGCAGCGCGAAATCCTCGAGGATCTGGCGGACACCGTTGGCGAAGGTACCCCGGGAAATGAGAACCGTCAGTTCCATCACAGGTCATCGGCTCCATCCAGGAAATCGGCGGTCGGGTTGTCGAATTCGGTCTCCCGGGGGGCCGCACGGAAGGAACTGCCGAACAGGTCACTCTCGGAGGCCTCCGGTTCCGGTGGCCCCATCTTGTACGCCTCATCGAGCATGAGGCTGATCTGCTTCGTCACCTCCGTGATGTCGAAGGCGATGTCCCGGAGGAAGGGGAACCGCACCGCATCGTCACGTTTGCTGATGTCCCCCGGGTTCTTGGCGCCGTAGTTGATCCGCTGTCCCCGCGCGGCCAGATCGCCGGGCATGATCTTCCGCGCGAACTCGAAGTTCCTGCCGAGCCAGGCCTTCGCCGCCTGCACGCGCTCTTCCGGGCTGACGTCCGGCCCGGTTCCCGGGATCCGGTCCTCGGGCCGCACCGATGACGCGACACCGGGCAGCGTGCTGGTGGTCTCGTCCGGGTAGAGTCCGTCGAACACCCATTGGTTGAGCAACCGCACGCCCGACAGCACGCGGGCGCCCCGGGTCGGAGTGGTCCCGTCGTCGTAGAGGCCACGCATCACGGTGTACGGCCGTACCGATTCCATCAGGGGATAGCTTCCGGCCCGCATCCACGCGAGGGTCGCGGACTCCAGCAGAGCCGGCAGCCAGTCGATCTTGTGCCGGAACCTGCTCGGGGGAGTCAGCATCGGGGCTTCGAACGCGATCCACGCCTGGCTGGTTCCGTCGTAGACCTGAACCGGGTTGTCGTCGTCCGTGTCGAGGGTGTTGGGGAATCCGATACGGCCGGTGAGTCGGCCGATGTACCATCCGCCGATCAACGCGTAACGCTCCGCATCGGACATCGGCATCGCACCCGTCATCGGCCGGGCACGACGCCACTTCCAGAACGCCGGATCCTGACCGTGGGTCGAGTCCCACTGGGCGCGGATCGGTTCCATGACGGAGTCGAACACGATCGGCGCGTAGTTCGGGTAGGAACCGAAGATGTCGATGGAGCGTTCGATGCCCTGTGTCGAGAGACTCTCCCGCAGAGGTTCAGCCCTGTTCTCGGGCTTGTAGTGGTCGTAGCCACCGGCGACGTCGTTGAGCGCCTTCTCGAGGGCGGCGTCACCGGCGAGCGGGATCTTCGAGAAGTTGAAGTGGTAGCTCACGGACTCCCCGTAGAGGCGCTGCACGAGCTCGTTGTTGACCTGTGCGAGCGGCAGAGCCGCGGTCATCGTCCGCTTGAAGCAGTCCGCCAGACGCAGGATTCGCTCGTTGCGCTCCGCGTCGGTCTGCGCGTTGTAGATGTAGTCCCGCAGCGACACCGAGATGAACCGTTCGAAGGAGTAGTCGCGGCGAAGCACGTAGCTGCGTGCCCGCGACAGCACCTGCCTCGGGCTGGCGTGCAGTTCCAGCCGTGCCGGCTGGGGGTCCCGGTTGTCGTCACCTGAGCCGGGTGTCCGGACGAGTTCGCTGGGCACCCAGGGCTCGATGAGAACCAGAAGGTCGTTCGGCGCCTTGTCGGATCCTGCCGCGGATTCCCAGTCGCCCGCGACGATGGTGCGCGCCGCCTCCTGCAACGCGGCACTGTAGTCCACCGCGTCGCGGACACAGGCGAGGACGTCACCCTGGAACTGTTGCGGGAATGAGCCCACGTCGGTGAGGAACACCTCATTCGCGGCCTGGTAGAACCGCTCCGGGACGCGATCCATGGACTCATCCGGCCACAGGTTCGGAACATCGGTCTTCACCTGTGCCGCGCCGAGATTGTCGTCCTTGGTGATCTTCATCGCGGCCTCGAGATTGCGGTGCCCGGCCCCGAAGATCTGCGCGAGCGGGACGAGGAAGGACTTGTCGAAGTCCTCGGCGATGGGCACCATCCGGCGTGCGATGTTGATGATCGCACTGTGCCGCAGTTGCGGGACACAGCTTTCGATGATGCGTTCCTCGAAGCCCTGACCGTCCTGGATCCGGTTCTTGTTGCCCTGCAACTGACCGCGGAGTTCATCAGACACCCGGAATCCCGGGCTCGTGGATGCGATGGCACGCAGCGCGTTGAGTGTGTTCTCCCGGAAGTCGTTGCGCAGCTTCTCCAGTAGAGCCGCGGCGTAGGGTACGCCGTACCGCGAGATCTCGGCCCTGAGGATGTCGAGGAACTTCTCCTGGAGATCATCGGTCTGCGCCCAGTTCCAGAGCCCCTGGTAGAGAATCCCTCCGAGGTCGTTGCCCACCTCACCGTTGAGCTGGGCGACGGCACCGTCGATGTCGTGGATCCACTGGTTGCCCGGTCGTCCGTTGGGGGCCGGTATCCGCTCCCGCAGCCGCGCGGCCATTCCCTGGGTCCACCGGTTCACCTCCGGGTTGAAACGCCAGTCGAGCCATGCCGGGACCCGGTCCGACGGAGGCAGGAGACGGTTGAGCTTGTCCCGGATGATGCCTGAACGCTTCTCGATGAGCTCGTTGATCTGGGTGTCACCGTCCTCGGCGCTCGTCTCGTCCAGGTGCCCCTCGAGGAGGCGCTGCACCGACTCGGAGGCGAGCCGCTGCGCGGAGTATTCGCCGTACCTGTCCCGCCCCATCGACAGCTGCGCGTAGCCGAAGGACGCCCACGGGATGACGTCCCGGTTGTTCACCCCCCAGCCGTATTCCGCCGACTTCATGGAGGTTCCGCCGGTGTTGGTGATGTTGTAGTTGATGAGATCATCCAACGCGGACTGGTCCATCATGAGCGCCGCCAGGCCACGCCCGAGTGCACGGTAGACGGTTCTCGGCTTGCCGTCACCGAGCAGCGTGCCCTCGACGCCCGCTTTCACGCCTACGGGGAAGATCCGCTGCAGCGGCATCGGGTTGTGGTTCGCGAGGGGCACGCCGAGCGCCCTGAACAGGGTCGCGTCGTCACGGAAGGCGGCCCCGAACTGCGCGGCGGTGAACTCCGCGAAGACGGAGAGCGCGTTCGGGTTGGTGCCCGGGCGGGCCGCGGGATCGAACGACGAGAAGATGTCGGGTGTCACGGCGAACATCGCGATGCGCTGCGGTGGTATCAGGTCCGCGAGGATCCGGCAGACGTCCAGGGCCATGGATGCTCCTGCGCCACCGGCCATCGAGGAGACGACGAACACGATCGGCTGGTTCGGCGCATCTCCCTGATGGAGCTTCTTGTGCAGCAGGCTGACGTCATTCGCGCGGGTCAGTTCATCGACCGCCCGCCCGAGCTGCTTACGGATCTCCTGCGCCTTGGAGAGGAACAGCATGCGACCGATCCGTCGGTACTGACCCGCTCCCGACGAGATGGCGACACTGACGTCGTCGGGTTCGTCGACGAGCCACGATGACACGGTGCCCAGCTGTGCCTGACTTCCGATCGTGGCCGTGACCGTCGTGTCGATCGAGTTGTACTGCGCGTGCGCACCGCACGAGATGTAGGAGCCGCCCGCCTGGGAGACATTGGGCAACTTGTTGATCGTCTCGCAGTCGAGGGGGACATCGATGTTGATGAACTGCCAGCCCTTGGGCAGAGTCACCGACGCCGGGGTCGGGTAGTCGTCGGGCAGACGTTCCGCGAGCATGGACTTGAGCTGGTCCATCATGAATGCCAGGGTCTTTGCGCCCGAGCCTCCGCAACCGACGATGAGTGCCTTATGCATAGCGCGTTCCTAATCTGATTGTGTTTGTCTGGATCTCGAGAGGTTGACCGGTGATCAGGGGTGACGCCATTGTGTGGTGTCATCGTCGTCGCTGGGCGGGACCTGTTCCCCGAAGTACCGCCCGTCCCCGAACTCCCCGGGGCCACCCGCCGCGGGGCTCTCACCGAAGTCTCCGTGGTACCCACCGAAACCACCGGTGCGGTCACCGGAGTCACCGAATGAAGGGGGATCGCCGAAACCACCGGAGTCGCCGAAGGACGGAGAGTCGCCGGCCTGAGGGCTCCCGTCGAAGCCACTCCGGTAGCCACCGGAGTCGCCGAAGGACGGAGAAGCGCCGAATTCACCGGGTGTCCGGCCGAAGGAGTCCGGTCCCGCCGGAGCCGCGTACGGTGCAGTGCCCTCCATGTGGTCCCGACCTCCCGGCGCGTTCCGGGGCGTGGTCTCCTCGTACTGGCGGTTGAGCAGCTCCACCCGCTGAGGAAGGTTGTTCGCGATGTTCCCGCAGAGCTTGTCCAGTTCCGCCGCGGACGTGATCGGGAGGCGGGGAAGGATGACCAGGTCGTGGTGACCGGGCTGATCGGGGCGTGCGACGAGGAAGGATGAACCTTGCACGGCCAGGGGCAACTTCGCCCGCAGGTTCTTCTGGTCGCCGTTGGTGTTGACTGACGGTGTCTGCTCGACCTCCACATAGGCCGGCGCGATCGGGTTGGGGTGGAAATGCCTGACCGTGAGCGTGTACGGGCCGGCGGTGACCGTCGTGCCGTCGTGGCCGGGGACCTGTTTACGGGACGCGTCGTCGATGTCGATGTGCGGGGCCGCCTGGCCGTCGTATGTGGGGTAGCCGCTGGTGGTGTCGACGTCGATGATGACGACGGAGAAGGGTGTGTCCGGGATCTTCGCCGCGAGCCTGCGCACGAGATAGAGCAGTCCGAGCGGAATGAGCAGTGCCAGCAGGAGTGCACCGATGAGGGCGGCGACGAAGGTGGTCTTGTTCAACGGCACGGTCACGTTGCCGCTGGCTGGGACGTGGACGATGGCCTCGTTCGTCCCGTCCAGCTTCGACACCTGGATGGGAATGGTTCCCCTGACAAGTCCATCTTTCACCTCGGCGACGGTCAGGGTGACGGGAAGAACCGTCTCCTGCCCCTTCTCCAGGGTCAACGCGTCACCGGACCCGGTGTGGGCTCCGCCGACCCGGATGTCACCGAAACCGTCCGGTTCCGAGGTGGCATCGACGATCGCCCCCTCGTCCACCCAGACTTTTCCGGGTCCGGTGACGGGAATGTCGACCGTGACCGTCGGCTCGGTCATGGTGAACACCACCGTGTCGGATATCTGCGGCATGTCGACGGGAGTCACCGAGAGTGGCTGGCTGACCGATACCGGTGCGAGCTTGGTGCCGGGGATGTCACCGGTACTTCTGGTGGTGATGGAGAGGGTGGCATCGATCACGCCATTGGCGGGGATCCGGTCGATGGCGTCGATGGGGACATCCACCGGTCTGCCACCCGCCACGTCGATGTTCCGGGCGAGGATGACCGGTTCTGTGGCGTCACCCGGGGTGAATGCGATGTCCGCCACGGCACTGCCGTCGAGTGCGTGTGGTTTGCCGTCGGAGCCCACGACGGACAGTGTCAGCGACTGATCCTCACGGACGGCGAGGGACCCCCTGGAATCGGTGTCTCCGGCGGACGAGGCGAAGCTGAGGCGCAGGTCGGGTTGGATCCGCACCGAGTTGAATACTCGACCGTCACCCGATGCCCCCTTGAAACGCAGTTTCCATGCACCGGCCCAATCTGCACCGGTCCGGTGCATCTCCCCCACAGCCTCCTGAACCGGTGCGGTCGAGGCGTTCCAGGTCACCTCCGCGCCGGACAGGGAACCGGAGTCGGCGTCGTCGAAGATGAGTTCATCTCCGCCGGGACTGACCAGGGCGAGCTGCGCACCCTGCCCGAGATCATCGAGCCCGAGGCCGACGAACCGTACGGAATCGATGGAATTGTCGAGGACGAAGGTGAAGTCCTCGCTGACTCCGGTGACCCCACTGAGATCGCCGCCCGTGGACAGTGCCCGGTGGAAAGCGGCGAACAGCGATCCCACGCTGTCCGCGGGGAAGAACGCTCCCCGCCCCGGTAGTGAGCCACAGTCACCACCGGCGGTCATCGCCTCCAGAAGACTGAAGTCCGAGCGGTTGTCGGGTGTGTCGAGACCGATGCCGACATGGTAGACACCGGCCCTCCGGAGTCTGTCCGCGATCCCGTCGGCGGTGCAGAGCTGTTGCCTGGCCCGGACATCCGCTTCAGCGGGTCCTTCGGCGGTGAGCGCGCCATCGGTGAAGGTGACCAGAAGCTTGCAGCTGTCGGGGGATCCCGAGCGGGAGAAGTCCGCGTATGCGCCGTCGATCGCGTTCGCGTAGTTCGTGTACTGCTCACCGGTGCGTTCACGGGCTCCGTCGATGATCTTCGTGACGTCACCGATGCTCTTCGCGTTCAGCGGCGTCCAGGTGCCGTAGATACCGGCGGTGTCCGACGAGGCGTTGTAGTTCTGGCCGAATCCGGCTATCCGGATGTTCGTGGTGAAGCCCTGGTCCCGCTGCCGTTCCAGCAACTGCTCGACGAATGACCGGGCCGCGGGGATACGGTTGTGTTCGGCATCCGCACCCGGCTGACCTGGATTGATGCTCCCTTCCCTGACTTCATGGATGAGGGATTCCGTCTCATCCATGAGCAGGAGCACATCGAGCGTCCCCTTGGACGAGACGCACGCTCCGAGCTCAGTCAGTGACTCACCCGGGGAACCGGGTGCCGTCTGTGCCGGGGCACCGACGGCACCGGAGTACAGAATGCACGCGGCGGCGGAACCGACGGCTGCTGCCCGACGGAGGATGCGGCGGTTTTCATTCATGTGACTGCGTGATCCTTCGGAGGTACGTGCGGCGTGTTCTTGACGGGGACGGAAACCTGCGGGCGTCACAGTTTGCCCACCCAGAGACCGATTTCCACGGCTGACCAGACCACCGCCACGAAGAGGAGTGCCACGGTCGCGAAGTACACGGCCTGCTTCCAGCTGACGATCTGGTAGAAACCGAGGGCCCGGCGCTTCGTGTCGGCGATGAAGTACAGGGACATCGCGGTGATACCGATGACACCTGCCGCAGCCCAGGCGACGAGGGACATCACGCGATAGGAGGAGTCGGTGGGCCCCATGGAACTGAAGGTGATGACGCTGGAGAGAACCAGACTGATGACAGCGAGAACAAGACTCGGGACGAGACTCACGACGGGGGCCGAATTCTCGCTGATGGTTCCGGACGACGCCCCCGTCGGTACCGGTTCCTGGAAACTCGCTGAGCCCGACGTGCCGTAGTCCCGGTAGGAGTCACCACTTCCGTGGTCCGCCCCGTAGGGTGACACCGCGCCACTGTAATCCTGCGGTTGAAATTCGGAGCTCCACTCCGAGGCTCCTGAATCCCCGGGGAAGTACTGTCCACCGGCGGAATTCTGGCCGAATCCAGGTGTGTAGCCGTACGGGGGCCGGGTTCCGTTCATCGGTGCATCCTTCAGCTTCTGTCGGTGGCGTGTGCAAACGCAGTACTGAACCGTCCACGTCTGGCGGCCGGGGAAGCCACCGCGGTCTTTGACCCGGGTAGTTCTCCCCAACTATTTTCTGCATACAGGTACATAAATATCTTATTCCCCTTGTAGCGGTACCGCAGTGGCCAATCAGACATGGGGGTAAAACCCGCCAAATTTCATTCCCGAAATATCTGCACCCGCGGCACCTCACCTGGGTTTAACCGCGGCAACAGCGTGGAGAATCTGAGCGGTCGAAAGTAACCCGAAAACCGCACTCACTCTCTCCCGCCCCGAATTCCGCCCCTGGACCGTCTGCCACCGACGCGACAAGGTCCACGCCTGTCAACTCTCTGCCACGGCCGGGATCCCGGGGCCCGGAACCCCCTCCGGACGGCTCGGGAAAATCGGGAAAGGGTGGCTCCGTTTCGCCGGCCACTCCCCGCCTTTTCGTACCCCCGACAGAGACACCACCCGCTTCTCCCCGGAACCCGGCCGTCAGACCGCGATCCCGGAGGTGTCGACTGTCGCGCCGTGGATCACACTGCTCCGCAGCGCGGGCTGAAGTCCGGGAGCCACCGGGCTCCGCTGGTTCCGGACCATCCCGGGACAGCACCGCTCGCGGGTCGGACATGACAGGGCGTCAACGACGCAAACGGGTGGGTGCGGGTCATCCGATCGACCCGCACCCACCCGTCTTAAATCTCCAGCCGACTAGCTGAAGATCATCGGCAGCACGAGAACCGTCCCAGACGCGACGAGTGCGGCACAGGGAAGGGTGATCACCCATGCGAGGGCGATGGGCTTCATGAGGCCCCAGTTCGCGGCCTTGTTGACGACACCGACTCCGAGGACTGCGCCGATGAGGATGTGGGTGGAGGACACCGGCAGTCCCAGAACAGACGCCCCCATGACGACGCCGGCTGCCGCGAGCTCCGCGGAGAATCCGGATGCCGGGTGCATCTTCGTCAGATCCGAACCGACGGTCTTGATCACGTAGCGCCCGATGAACCACAGGCCCGCGATCAGCGCGATACCGAGTGCGAGCATCGCCTGCGCCGGAACCGCCGCCTTCGGGTTGATCGCCTCGGTCTTCAGTACGTCGAGCACCGCCGCGAACGGTCCGATGGCGTTCGCGATGTCATTGGAGCCGTGGGAGAAGGCGAACGCGGAAGCGGTGAACACCTGCATCCAGGAGAACAACAGGAACGTCGATCGTGAGAGGTTCGTCTTCTGGAGTGTCTTCGCGAAGATGAAAACCGCCATCCAGACAGCAGCTGCGATCATTCCGAGAATGAGGTAGTTCCCTACCGCCGAAACCCCGAGGTGCAGATTCTTCAGTCCCTTGAAGAGGAGCATCGAACCGATGACGATTGACCCGAGGGCGGCCAGGACAGGCACCCAGGTGACCAGCGCCTTGTGCGCCTCGACGTCGTCGGCCTGTGAGTTGATCCGGTGCAGCTCACGGTAGTACTCGGATTCGAGCTCATCCGGATCGTACTCACCCTGATCCACGAGAACGGAGTCGCGGACCATGGCATTGGTGTAGGAGATCTGCTGGAGTTCGCCCAGACGCTGGAACGCCGACTTGTGCTCCTCGCGGAGCTCCGCGCGTTCCTTCTTGATCTTCCGGAGCTGCTCGTCGGCACGCTCGTTGTAGGAGAGGATGTGCCGCTTGACGAGCCAGAAGAGACCGTAGGCGACGATGCCGCCGAGCAGCGGCGACAGTACCCAGGACAGTGCGATGAGCCCGATCTGCGACCACTGGACCATCTCCCAGCCACCGGTGCCGGTGGTGAAGCCGAGGGTGAGGGAAGCGCCGACGATACCGCCGATGATGGAGTGGGTCGTGGACACCGGCCAGCCCATCCGGGTTGCGATGAGCAGCCAGATCGCCGCTCCGAGCAGCGCCGACATCATGATCCACACGAACTGCATCGGCTGCAGGTCGATGCCCTCCAGGTTGACGATGCCCTTACGCACCGTGTCGGTGACCTCTCCACCGGCGATGACCGCACCGCCGACCTCGAAGACCGCCGCGACGATGAGCGCCTGTTTGATGGTCAGGGTGCCCGCTCCGACCGACGTACCGAAAGAGTTGGCGACATCGTTGCCACCGATATTGAACGCCATGAACATGGCGAACAGGATCGTGGTGACGAGGACCACCTTGTTCGCGCCGTCACCGACGAATCCGTGGGACCACAGGGTGAAGCTGACCAGAGCAATGGCGAGCATTGACCCGAAACAGAGATGCCACCACTTGTCCGTCCGAGTATCGGTCTCGACGACCTTCTGGACGGCTTCTAACGTGCCTGTCGACATATGGTTGTTCTCTTTCGCTTTCACTTGGCTGGATGAAGAGTGCCAGGCAGACGTTAGAGAGTTCTCATGAACCGATGGTGAACGGACCCGATACCGTGGGTGTCCCGGTGGCGAATAGTTGGGCGATCCGCAGACCCCTCCACCGAGACGACCAACGGACGGACACGGCCCGGCCGCGTGGATCTGAAGGATAATGAACCCATGGACACAAACCTCCCCTCCGCCCTCCGCCCCCTGCCGTATCGCCGACGACTGTGTGGAATCACCGCGGCGCTCGTGTGCGCGTTCACGTTGTCCGGGCCGATGACACCCTGGGCGGTGGCGTACACCATCACGGCGGACACCGATCGGATGGTGTGCGTAATCGACCCGGAGGAACCGGGGTCGGATGTCGTGCAGTTCTGGACCTCACTGGAGGACGATGCCCGGGACCTGAGGTTGGCCGAACTCGACGAGGCGGATCCGGGATTACGGGCCGCGATCGAGGCTTACGATTCCGGTGCAACCGGTCCGGATGCACCGGCCCCCGTCGATCTTCAGCGTCGAATCAGCGACGCCGGTGGAACCGAAGGGCTCGGAATGCTGACGACACTGACCGCAGAGGAGGCCGGCGTGGTCAGTGAGCCCGATGAACACAAGACCGAGTACACCGAGCAGGAGGCCAGGGAGGCCGCGACCGCCATCGGAGCTGATCCAGGAGCACAGGTCGCGGAGGCACTGTGGGGACAGGCGGCAGCGGGTCCACGCCTCGACGAAATCAAGGCAGAACTGTTCACGACGAGAGCCGAGGAGTACAACCGCACCCAGGAACACCTGCGTCGGAGCCTGGTGGACTGCGCGGACGAACTGGAGGACACCGGACCGCTCCCCACCTGGATCTGGGCACTCGGTGGCGCCGCGGCGGCCGCCCTCCTCGCGATCATCGCCGCCGCGATACGGAACTCCCGCCGACCCAACAGGCACGCAGCCTGACCCCGATTTCTCAAACACCCCCGAATGAGAACCAAGCTGTCTATTTTTTTTCAATGCCCTGACCTCTATGTTTACTAATTTATAGACAGAGCTGTTTACTTTTTTTCCGGTTCTCCACTACGGTGATCCCCAGCGCAGAACAATGCACCCGACACTGACGAAGGACACTGATCACCATGACCCAGTACGACAACAGCATCGCAGACTCCTGGGGTTTCGAGACCCGCTCCGTGCACGCGGGACAGCCGGTCGACTCGGAGACCGGGGCCCGGAACCTGCCGATCTACCAGACCTCCTCCTACGTGTTCCGCTCCGCCGAGCACGCCAAGCAGCGGTTCGCGCTCGAGGATCTCGGGCCCGTCTACACCCGACTCACCAACCCCACCGTTGAGGCGGTCGAGAACCGCCTGAATTCACTCGAGGGCGGTGTACACGCGGTCCTGTTCGCATCCGGCCAGGCTGCGGAGACCGCGGCGATCCTGAACATCGCTCGTTCCGGTTCGCACATCGTGGCATCTCCCCGACTCTACGGCGGTACCCTCACCCTGTTGAGCGTTACCCTGCCGCGTCTCGGCATCGAGACCACCTTCGTGGAGGACCCCGACGATCCCGCTTCCTGGCAGGCGGCGGTCAAGGACAACACCGTGGCCTTCTACGGCGAGACCTTCGCCAATCCCCAGGCCGATGTCCTGGACATCCCGGCCATCGCGGAGGTGGCCCACGCCAACCAGGTCCCGCTGATCATCGACAACACCCTCGCAACCGCGGCGCTCGTTCGCCCTCTCGATCTCGGCGCAGACATCGTCGTGGCTTCGACCACGAAGTTCTACACCGGCAACGGATCCGCTCTCGGGGGAATCCTGGTCGACGGAGGTAAGTTCGACTGGACCGTCGAGCGCAATGGTGAGCCGGTCTTCCCCGACTTCGTCACCCCGGATCCGGCCTACCACGGACTGAAGTACGCCGACCTCGGTGCCGCGGCGTTCGGTCTCAAGGCACGGGTCGGACTTCTCCGCGACACTGGTGCGGCCCCCTCCCCCTTCAACGCCTGGGTCACCGCCCAGGGACTGGACACCCTTTCCCTGCGGGTCGAGCGCCACAATGAGAATGCCCGGAAGGTCGCGGAGTTCCTCGCCGGAAACGACAAGGTCGCCACGGTCAACTACGCCGGTCTGCCGGACTCCCCGTGGAACAAGGTCAAGGAGAAGCTGGGACTCCGGTACACCGGCGCCGTCCTCTCCTTCACCATCAACGGTGGCCGCGAGGAGGCATGGGCTTTCATCGACGCCCTGAAGCTCCACTCGAACGTGGCCAACGTCGGTGACGTACGCTCCCTCGTCGTCCACCCGGCGTCGACCACCCACTCGCAGTCCGATGAGGCGGAGCTGCTCCGCGCCGGCATCACCGAAGGCACCATCCGTCTGTCCGTCGGAATCGAGGACATCGACGACATCATCGCCGACCTACAGCGTGGTTTCGAGGCAATCAACTGAATGCTGAGGAAGTAGCACGACACAGCCTCACTTCGCTGATACAGCCGAGGTGGGGCTTCGTCGTGCCACCATCCTGATCAGGGGACACGGGCAGCTTCACCAGACACAGTCCTTTGTCGGCCTTCTTCCTCACGTGTGCGCTCGACGGTGGGTCATCCGGACAATCTGCCCCACCGTGCGAGCTCGCAATCACCTTCCTCATTCGTCTACGCGGAGGTTCAGGGGGAGAACCAACAGATGAGTTCGAAGTTTCCGGATGAGGCCCCGGACGGTGGCGGGCGCATCCTCTGTACCTGAAGCGGCGGGTTGTCGACGACACACGATCCGGAGCTGTGGACCCCGAGGTTCCAGAGGGCCGGAGGACAACCGGGACAATTCGCTACGCGCTTGCTCCGGGCGACATCTGGGCTTCCCTGAGATCAGGGTGCCCGGGGCCATCGACAGCCCCTTTCATTCGAAGACTGTCCCGGTCGGATGGACTACCGGAGACGACGAAAGCGACCCCGGGATTCCCGGGGTCGCTTTCACTGAACTGTCATCCGCTCAATCGAGCGGTCAGCAGAATCAGCGGAACAGAACCATCTTGAAGAAGTACGGGATACCCGCGAGCATCGCCAGTGCGTTGCCGATACCGAAGCCTCCGAAGAAGACGTTGGAGTTATACAGCCTGTTGAGCAGGCTCTTCAGACCGTTCCAGATGCGATTCACATAATCGGCACCGTCGTTGGATCCGTCCGGCTTCGTCGTGGTCGTCGGTGCGGGCTGCTCGGTCGTGGTGGTCGACGGGGTCACGGAAGTCGTGGTCGCCTCCGTTGACATCGTCGTCGATTCCGGAGCCTCAGTGGTCGTCGACGGCATCGTGGTTGTCGTGGTCGGAGCCGGCGCCTCGGTCGTCGTCGGTGCGGGCGACTCGGTCGTGGTGGTCGACGGGGTCACGGAAGTCGTGGTCGCCTCCGTTGACATCGTCGTCGATTCCGGAGCCTCAGTGGTCGTCGGATCCGGTACCTCGGTCGTCGTCGGATCCGGCGACTCACACTGCTCAACCAACTTCGCCGAAACACTCAGCGGCGCCAACGCCTGGCCCGTCTCGTAGAACTTGGCGAACAGCTCCGAAGCCCCCACCTCAGTCAACTTCACATCAGCCCCGGACAGACTGAGATCACCGGCAGTCAGATTCGGCGCAGAATCCCACGTCACATTCGCGATGACCGCATCATCACCGGAATAGGGCGGAAGATTGTCCGGGTTGGGGTAACGCGCCGAGGAGAAGTCCATGATGATCTGACCCTCGGTACCGTCCACCGCAATCTTCACATCCGACAGGGTCTGATCAAGCTCCCACTTGTCACCGGACTTATGCCCGTGAATGTCGATCGTCCCCTTCAACCCGAAGACACCCTTCGACTCGGACTCGATCGTCGAACGATCAGCATCGACCTCGAACACGAACGGACCCGTCTTCGGGTTATCGATGGTCACGCCATCAGAGACGATCACCTCACCCCTGGTGATCGGAAGCGTCAGGTAATTCAGGTAACTCTTCTTGATCGACCACGACGCAGAACCCTGATCCACCGACGTGACACACCCCACTCCTTCCTCCTCCGCGAACGCGGTGGGAACCAGAACGGAACCGGCGACCATGGTCAGAGTGAAGATCCCGGCGGTGTAATAAGTTGTTTTTTTCAAAGGAAAACTCCTGGAATAGTGTCTCGACCAAGACGGTCGAATTGGGGTGGGGCTGGGAAATATGGTCGCTGCTCGGATTTCCACGCCTCGTTGGGCAGCGAAACAGGCCCGAGCTCACCTGCCGACCGGAACGAAGAGCAGGGTGGCTGATCCGTGCCGAGCGCAGAGGCACACTTGCCGCATGGCAGCAGCGGGAACGCGCACGGGAATCAACACCCTGCATCAACAGCTATCGCCGGAAAAGCACCGCGAGATGCTGGAGGATGACGCCGAAGATCGTCGCTGCGCCGAGCATCGCGAAAATGCTCATGATCCCGTCGATGGGATTCCTTATCAGTGTCTTGATCAGATCTGAACCGATCGTCGATCCCTGAACTTCACCACCGTCACCCGGCTCTTCGGTCGTGCTCGTGGGGTTGGGCGATGTCGTGGTCGTCGGTGCCGGCGCCTCGGTCGTCGTCGACGGCATCGTGGTTGTCGTGGTCGGAGCCGGCGCCTCGGTCGTCGTCGGATCCGGCGACTCACACTGCTCAACCAACTTCGCCGAAACACTCAGCGGCGCCAACGCCTGGCCCGTCTCGTAGAACTTGGCGAACAGCTCCGAAGCCCCCACCTCAGTCAACTTCACATCAGCCCCGGACAGACTGAGATCACCGGCAGTCAGATTCGGCGCAGAATCCCACGTCACATTCGCGATGACCGCATCATCACCGGAATAGGGCGGAAGATTGTCCGGGTTGGGGTAACGCGCCGAGGAGAAGTCCATGATGATCTGACCCTCGGTACCGTCCACCGCAATCTTCACATCCGACAGGGTCTGATCAAGCTCCCACTTGTCACCGGACTTATGCCCGTGAATGTCGATCGTCCCCTTCAACCCGAAGACACCCTTCGACTCGGACTCGATCGTCGAACGATCAGCATCGACCTCGAACACGAACGGACCCGTCTTCGGGTTATCGATGGTCACGCCATCAGAGACGATCACCTCACCCCTGGTGATCGGAAGCGTCAGGTAATTCAGGTAACTCTTCTTGATCGACCACGACGCAGAACCCTGATCCACCGACGTGACACACCCCACTCCTTCCTCCTCCGCGAACGCGGTGGGAACCAGAACGGAACCGGCGACCATGGTCAGAGTGAAGATCCCGGCGGTGTAATAAGTTGTTTTTTTCAAAGGAAAACTCCTGGAATAGTGTCTCGACCAAGACGGTCGGGTTAGATAAGGCTAAGCTCAACCTACTAAGGTTAGGCAATATAGTCAATCCTCAGCTTTTAGCTGCTCAGCCGCCGACGAAGTCGGCCCGAGCTCACCTGCCGACCGGAACGAAGAGCAGGGTGACTGATCCGTGCCGAGCGCGGAGGCGCGCCCCGACACGTGGAGGAAGCCGGAGCACACGCCGGGATCAACGACCCTCACCAGTTGGGGATTTCAGGTATGTATGAGGTCGAGGAGCTCGCTGGCTGCGGCACTGATTCTCCTGCCCATTCCCCTTTCAGGGACGACCTGGATCTGGTCGGGGTGCGGATGCAACACCTCGATGGGCCAACCGTAGACGTCACTGAGAATCTCCTTGGTGTAGACCTCTTCGACGGTGCCCTGAGCCGCAACCCCACCCCCGGCGAGGCATGCGATCCGGTCGCAGTAGGCGCCCGCGGCGTTGAGGTCGTGGAGAACGACCACCACGGCGGCGCCGGCGCGGGCCATTCCCCGCGCGAGACCGAGTGCCTGTTCCTGGTGTCCGATGTCCAGCGCGGCGGTGGGTTCGTCGAGCAGCACGACGGGTGTCTGCTGGGCCAGCACCCTGGAGAGCGCCACACGGGCACGTTCTCCACCGGAGAGGGTCATGATGTCCCGCTCCGCGAGGTGGTCGACCTCCGTGGCTCTCAGTGCGGCGTCGATGAGCGCCTCGTCTTTCTGCGCCCGTGGTGTGCGGGCCCACGGACGCCGTCCCATCGCGACGACATCGCGGACGAGGAAGGAGAAGGACACGGAGACGTCCTGGAGCATCACCGAACGGGCTCTCGCGAGCTCGAGAGGCGTCGCCGTGGTCGGGTCCAGGCCGTTGACCGAGATACTGCCGCTGCGTACCGGAAGGTCGCCGCTGATGGCGGAGAGAAGTGTCGACTTTCCGGCACCGTTCGGGCCGATCAGTCCGAGCACTTCTCCGGCGTTGGCGTTTATCGAGACATCGCTCAGCAGGATCCGGTCGCCGAAAGCTATGCTCACATCGCGCGTTTCGAGGATACTCACGTCAGCCCCTCCCCCGCCGCATCATCCGACGCAGCAGAATGAAGAATGTCGGGCCGCCGACTATGGCGGTGAAGATTCCGATGGGCAGATCGGCGAACGCGATGAGCGTCCGGGCGGCGATGTCCGAGAGACCGATGAGTACGGCCCCGGCGAGAGCGGAAGCCGGCATGAGGATCCTGTTCGACGGTCCGGTGATTCCCCTGAGGAGATGCGGGATGATCAGTCCGACGAATCCGATGAGCCCTGCGTAGGCCACCGCTCCGGCGGTCAGCAGGGTCGACGCCCCGATTGCTGCGATCCGCACGGTCTGCACGTTGACCCCGATGTGCCCCGCGGCCTTGTCCCCGAGAGCGAGAATGTCGAGGGCGCTTCCGAGGAGCAGGGAAATGATCACTCCGACGACGATGATCGGCAGCACGACCGTGACGTACTTCCACTGGGCACCGTTCAGGGAGCCCATCTGCCAGAAGATGATCTGCTCCCTCGAGGTGGCGGGTGCTATGTAGACCAAGAGTGAGATGGCGGCACCGCACACCGCGTTGACGGCGATTCCGGTCAGGATCAGATTGAGGACGTGGACCTGTCCGTCGTGTCGCGCCAACTGATAGACAACCACCGTGGTGATGACGGCCGTCACGAACGCTGCCGCGGGAACCGTGGACGTGCCCAACCAGTTCCAGTTGAAGACGATCACGACCGCTGCGCCGACTCCGGCACCTGACGTGACTCCGATGACACTCGGTTCTGCGAGGGGGTTGGCGAAGACGGCCTGCAGCAGCGCGCCGGCCACGCCCAGAGCGGCGCCGACGACGATGCCGAGAACCATCCGGGGTAGCCGGATGCTCCACAGGACGGACTGCTGGATCGAGTCCTGACCGGGACCTGCCATGAGGAGCGCCGGTAGTTCGGATGCGTTCAGTGTGTACTGACCGACGATGACCGAGAACACCGTCGTACCGACGAGCAGCAGCACGAGAACGATGAACAGGAGGACCCGGTTCCGCCGTCTGATCTGGAAGGCATTCCGGTCGCGGATCGAATCGGCGCCCTCCCTCGGAAGTGATGTTGTCGGGGCCGGCACCTACTTCTTCTCCGGGGCGTAGAGCTCGATGGCGAGACGTTCGAGGAGGTCTCCGGTCTGCGGCCCGAAGGCGAGCGCCTGGCCGTCGGGAACCGTGACGATCCGCCGGTTCTGTCCGGCGATGGTCTGGGCGACACCGGGGCGTTCCAGCAGACCGTCGATTCCGTTGGTGGACTCGAGCCCCTTCTCCATCATGATGAATACATCTGGGTTGAGTTTGGCCAGGGATTCGGCGTTGGCGGGGGACGCGGTACGTATTCCGTTCTCCGTGGCGACGTCGATACCGCCGACACCCTTGATCAGTTCATTCACTCCGTCCTCTTCGCCGAGGATGAAGAAGACACCACCGGTGCCCCGCGCGTACAGGAACGCCATGCGCAGGGGATCCTCCGGGGTGATGGTGCGGATGTCCTCGACCGCCCGCTCATATTCCTTGACGGAGCGCTCGGCGAGCACTTCCGCGTCCTCGGGCAATCCGACGACGCCGCCGAGGGTGATGATGTCCTCGCTGATCCCGTCGACGGTGTGCAGGGGTTCCATGACCACAACGGGAACGCCCACGTCCCGAATCTGGTCGATGGCCTCGCGCGGCCCGATCGAGTGATCGATGATGACGAGACTGGGATCGAGTTCGAGAATCGCCTCGACATTGATGTTGTGGCCACCCTGGGTCACCACCGGGAGATCGGCGAGGGAGGGTTCATCGGAGCTGACGGTCCGCCCGATGATCGACTCCCGCATACCCAGGCCGATGAGGGTCTTGGTGTAGGCGCCGTAGAGATCGAGTGCGAGTACCCGGGAGACGTCATCCACTACCACGTCGTACCCGTCCGCATCGGTCAGTTCGACGGGCAACATGGGCTGGGGATCGTCGGTGACGGGCACAGGTTCCCCGACCCCGGTCACAGCGTTTACACCGGTGATCGTGCGGGGATCAGGTAGATCCGCGGGATCGGGCAGTTCCGGCAGTTCAGCGCCGACCGCGGCCGCCGCGGGCGCCCGGTCCGGTTCTGCACCGCCGTCGGTTCCGGAACAACCGGCCAGCACGGTGGCCGTGCACGTCAGGGAGACGACTGTGGCGAGCGCTTTTCGGGTGAGCCGCGATCGGAGGGTGTGGCGGGTGTTGAACAACGTGGAGGACCTTTCGCAGGGGGATCGTGAATCAGTGTGGAGCGTTCCGGTTGTCCGGCTAGCCCATTGGGTTCCGGGACACGAATGAGGTCAGGGTGGCGCCAGCGACGACGAAGGCCGCGAGGATCAGCAGGAGCGGTGTGGTCAAAGTCCCGGTCTGGCTGCTGACCGCCACATTCTCGGTGTCCTGGGGTTCGGAGGAGGGACCGGTCGACTTGATCTTGAACTTCCCCGAGCCACCCTTCTCCGCTTTGAAGCCGCCATCGGTTTTTCCTGCGGCGCCGGGCATACCGGGCTTGCCGGAGGTTCCGCCCGCTTTCGCACCGAGCCGCTCGGCGGCACCGCCACCACCGCCCGTTCCGCCGGACGCTGACGCATTTCCGCCCTGTCCTGCGGCGCAGCTGGCGGATCCGCCGAGTACCGCCGCGAAACTCAGCGGAGCCATCTCCTGCCCTTCAGGGTAGAAGTCGGCGAAGGCGGACGCCCCGGCCTGCGTCAGGGTGACCGAACTGGTCTGCCCGGTCACCGAATCCGATGAGACGTCCAGCTGGCTGAACGCCAGGTTGGCGACGGCGACACGGCCGTAGCTGTTCGAGACACCCTCCATGTCGTTGGAGGTGATGTCCGCTATGAGAACTCCGGAGTTTCCGTTCCACTGGACCTCGAGATCGGCGATGGTGAGATCGAGGATTCCACCGTGGCCGGTGAACCGGACCGATCCGGGCATGAGCAGGGAACCGGTCCCCGTGGACGGGTTGACCGCACCGGAATTGCCGGAGAAGAGGAACTCACCGTTACTGTGACCGACTCCGTTGAGCTCCCAACCACCGTTGGCGATCGTCCCGGAGATGTAGGTCTGGAACGAGGTCTTCACCCCCCAGGCGGCCTGGGCTTCGACCACCCCGAGTGAACCATCGTCGGTACAGACGTCGCCCCCCGCGGCTCCGGCTCCGGCGGAAGCTCCACCACCGGCGTTCCCACGATTCCCCGCGGCGCCGACGGCGACGCCACCGGTCTTTCCGGCACCGGCGGTTCCCCCGGCTCCGGCAGTGCCTCCGGCTGCGGCACCGGCGGCTTTGGCACCACCCGCGGTGGCGCCCTTGGTGCCGGTGTTACCGGGCTTCTTCGATCCCCCGGATGCGTTCCCCTGTGCGGCTCCGCCACCGTTGAGCTCGTCTCTGTCCTCGGCGAACCGTTTTTGCAGCTTGTCGGTGTTGTCGAGGAACTTGTCGGTGGTCCCCATCAGGTTATTCAGGGAATCGAGGTGATCATTGACGGAGTTGACCGCATCGATGCCGACCGATTTGGTTCCGGTGTTCTTTCCGCCGCTGGCGCCTCCACCGGTTCCGCCGCCGGTGGAGGGCTGCTTACCGCAGACCTTCTCGAGCGTGGCGCTCAACGCGATGTCGTCGAATTCCTGACCTGCCTGGTAGAAACCGGCGAAGATCGCCGCACCGGCGGAGGACAGGTTGACACTGCCGGTGAAGTCGAGGGATCCGGAGGTGAAGTCGGGGGCGTTCGAGAGTCGGATGTCCATGAACTCCGCGTCATCGGCCGTGATCTCACCGGCGACGTTCGTCGTGCCCGGTTCGAGTTCCAGACCCTTGTAATCGACGACGAGCTTGGCATTCGTGCCATCAACAACGAGTTTCATGTCGGAGAGCGTGAAATCGAGGGCGTATTCGCCGGGCCCCTGTCCACCCTCACCTTCATGCCCGAAGAAACGCAGGGATCCCTGGAGCGGAATCGTCCCGGTGTCTTCGTCGACCACCTTCATCGCGTCTGGGTCTGCGGTGAATATGAACTGTTCGGGTCCGCTGTCGAAGCTCACTCCGTCCAGATCCCAGCCACCCCGGGTGCCTCCGGAACGGATGTACGACATGAAGGATTTCTTGAAGCCCCACCGCATGGCACCGTCGATCCTGGTGTAGGAGTCCGAGCAGTCCTCGGCGACAGCGGGGAGGACGGGCAGGACCATGAACCCCATGGCGGCGGTGGCGGCGACGGTGGCGGTGATGCGGCGTACCGGTCGAATGAATGGCGAACGCAAGGTCATGCGTCGTCCTTTCTGGAGTGCTGTTGTTCTTGGGTTGTGGAAACGGGGTTTCCACGAAATGCTCCCGGGATTCTCACCCGGCGCCGAGATCGGTGGGTGTGCCTGTACACCGCTCACCGCGGACGACTGGGTCACGAATCTATCACTGTGTTTTTCACCAGGCTAGACTAACCTAATGAATTCGTCGCTAGCTAAAACCCCGAACCCCACCCCCTGCACCGAGGACAGCCACACCAACCATGAACGAGAACACATTCGAACACCTCTACCCCGACATCGACCCGGACACCCCTCTCCCCCCGAACAGGGGGGAGAGGTTGGGAATGACCGTTTCTGTCGCGGTATTCGCGTTCGGAGCGGCTGCGGGGGAACTCATCATCGCCGGAGTCGGTTTCGGACTGCTGATGTTCTGCCTCGTCGCCAACAGCCTCAAGATGCGGCGGAAGATCCGAAACGAGGCCCGCTCGCGGTTCCCTGGTGAGGACTGGGCCGAGTACGGGGTGGTCAGGAGCCTTCGACTCGACATTCTCGTTCCACTCCTCTGGCTGATAGCGACCGTGGCGTGCGCTCTCGTGTTCTTCTTCACCCCGGCCAGTTGGTATCCGTGGGCGCCTACGGGCGCGGCACTGCTGTGCGCGGCGATCATGTGGTTCATGCCGGGAATGTCTCCCGTATGGTCGAGCCGGGAGCCGGGCCCGGATGACGGGCTTCCGGACCTCGCGATGCCCCCATACCCGGAGGAGAGCGAGACACAGACCGCATAGTCCGACACCCCCGGTTCCGGGCACGCCGGGCGGGTTTTCATCTGCATTGAACTAGACAGAGCGGTCCGTCTACGATGGTTGCACAGTGCGCCGACCAACGGAGACCCCCATGAACAGCCAACCATCAGAGCAACCAGTATCTTCTCCGCGATCAGCACCCTTCCCGGAATACGGAAAGGTGGCGGTACTCCCCGTGGGTGACGTCCACACCGAAGCAGGCGGGGTGGTTCATGACGCGAGAATCGCCGTCCAACGGTGGGGTGAGCTGCGCAGTGAGCCCGACGGATCGACGAACATCATCCTCATCGAACATGCCCTCACCGGCGATTCCGATGCCGTGAACTGGTGGAACGGGCTGATAGGGCCCGGCCTGCCCCTCGACACGGATCTGTTCTGCATGGTGTGCACCAATGCCCTGGGCGGATGTGCCGGCTCCACCGGGCCTGCGTCCCCGCACCCCGACGGCGGGCCCTGGGGATCACGGTTCCCCGCACTGTCCATCCGGGATCTGGTCACCGCCGAGCGTCAGCTTCTCGATGCCCTGGGTATAGGCAGAGTCGCTGCCGTGGTCGGTGGTTCGATGGGCGGGGCGCGGGCACTGGAGTGGACCCTCATGCATCCGGAGCGGGTGGGGGCGGCCGCGGTGCTGGCAGTTTCCGCGCGTGCCAGCGCCTGGCAGATAGGTATCCAATCGGCGCAGATATCGGCGATAACGAATGACCCGGAATGGCTGAAGGGTGACTATCATTCATCCGACGGACACCCCCGACAGGGGCTGGCCGCCGCCCGGCGGATAGCACACCTGACGTACCGCGGGGAGCAGGAGATCGACGAGCGCTTCGGCACCGACGCCCAGGACGGAGAAAACCCGCTCGGGATTTTCCGGGATCCCGGCCAGCGATTCGCGGTGCAGAGCTACCTCGACTATCAGGCCAGGAAACTGGTCGAGCGCTTCGATGCGGGATCCTATGTCGCACTGACCGAGGCACTCAACCGCCACGACATCGGACGCGGACGCGGCGGACTGAACAAGGCCCTGTCGGAGATACGCGTTCCGACTCTGGTCGCCGGAGTGGACACGGATATCCTCTACCCGTACCACCAGCAGGAGCACATCTCACGCAACATCGGGAATCTGCTGGGGATGGCGAAGATCGTCTCTCCGGTCGGACACGACGCATTCCTCACGGAGACCCGACAGGTCGCCCGGATACTGAGGCGATTCCTGGCGCTGGCGGTCGGCGGGGATCAGGAATGACGCCTAGGACTACACTCCACCGCTAGCTGCCGAGCGGATCGACCGACATCGCCAGGAACGCCATCGATCCCCCCATGAGGAGTGTGAACGGGGTGTCGAACTTGCGGGAGCGGACGGCGAACACCCCGAGTGTGCGGGAGTCGCAGGTGACGCGGATGACACTGAGCCAGATCAACGCACATCCGAGCAGGAATGTGGCCCTCCGCCAGTGTTCGGTCAGCGCGAAGCCGATTACCACGAGAAACGCGGCGACGAGAAGAGCCATGAACGCCCGTTGGATGACGTGGGGAACCCGGGAAGGTGGCAGACCGACATCGTGCGGGTTGTCGATCCCCGGGATGTAGGAGGAACCCATGGGTCGTTTCCCGGTCACTCCATCCCGGCCAGTAGCTCCGCGCGCTCCACGACGTTGCGTACGAGAAAAGCTCTGGTGAGCGGACCGACACCACCGGGATTCGGGGACACCGCACCGGCTACCTCCCACACATCCGGGTGAACATCCCCGGCGAGCTTGCCGTCCTTGCGGGACACCCCGACGTCGAGGACCGCGGCGCCCGACTTCACCATGTCCGGCGTGATCATGTGCGGGACACCGGCTGCGGCGACGATGACATCGGCGGCGCGGGTCTCGGCTGCCAGATCCTTCGTACCGGTGTGACATAGCGTCGTGGTCGCGTTCTCGCTGCGCCGGGTGAGCATCAGACCGATGGGACGGCCGACCGTCACTCCGCGCCCGATCACGACAACCTTCGCACCGTTGAGATCGATTCCGAATCGCCGGAGGAGGTGAATGGCGCCGTTCGGGGTGCACGGCAGCGGAGCCGGCTCGTTGAGCACCAGTTTGCCCAGATTGACGGGGTGCAGGCCGTCGGCATCCTTGTCTGGATCGATACGCTCGAGGACGGCGTTCTCGTCGAGGTGCTTGGGCAGCGGCAACTGGACGATGTAACCCGTGCAGGCGTCATCCGCGTTCAGTTCGTCGATGACACCGTTGAGTCCCTCCTGGCTGACGTCGGCGGGGAGGTGCCTGCGAATCGAGTTCACACCGATCTGCTCGCAGTCGCGGTGCTTCATCTTGACGTAGCTGTGGCTCGCCGGGTCGTCGCCGACCAGGACGGTGGCGAGTCCGGGGACCACCCCACGCTCGGCGAGCCGGTCCACTCTCCTCTTCAGGTCCTCGAAGATCTCGTCGCGATAGAGCTTGCCGTCAAGTTTCTGTGCAGTCACGCGGACCATTATTCCACGGCCCGGGGTGTGACCGCAGGCCCCGACCCGGATCGGGGAGAAAGAAGACCCCCACTAGGATCGGGACCTATGAGTGAGACCGGTGATCACGCAGTTCTGCATGTCGTCTTCGACCGTCCGTGCATACCGCCGAACACGGGCAACGCCATCCGCATGTGTGCGGGCACCGGAGCACATCTCCATCTGGCCGGCCCCCTGGGCTTCAATCTCGAGGAGAAGAACCTCCGCCGGGCCGGCCTCGATTACCATGATCTCGCGGAGGTGAGCGTCCACGAGAACCTTGTCGCGGCACTCGACTCGATCCGCGGAGCCCGGGTGTTCGCATTCACCACCTCCGCCACGCGGTGGCACGGTGACATCAGCTACCGGCCCGGCGACGTCCTGCTGTTCGGCACGGAGCCCGACGGCCTGGACGACGGAGCTCTGGCGAACCCGAGGATCACGGAACGGGTACGCGTCCCGATGCTCCCGGAGAGACGGTCGATGAACCTGTCCAACTGCGCGGCGGTGGCGACCTATGAAGCGTGGCGCCAGCTGGGGTACCCGGGGGCGGTGTAGCCGGAAAACCTCAGTCACGGGTGACGTAGATGGCCGCCATGCCGGCCGCCGTCATCGGTACATCGGTTGAGGCGTGTTCCCCGTGGGGTCCCTCCGGCCGTTCGACCCGGACGACGGACATCCCCGGGAACAGTGGGGGGAGCACAGTGAGTCCGGCGCCGGGCCGGATTCCGTGGTCCGCGAGGTAGCGCAGGAGTTCCGGATCACGGTCGCTGACCCTGCCCACCGTCACCTCTACTCCCTCTTCAACGCCGGTGAGAACTTCTGCGGGGATGTCGACCATCTCCCCGTCGACATCGGGGATCGGATCTCCG
This sequence comes from Corynebacterium antarcticum, assembly GCF_016595285.2. Classification (NCBI taxonomy): domain Bacteria; kingdom Bacillati; phylum Actinomycetota; class Actinomycetes; order Mycobacteriales; family Corynebacteriaceae; genus Corynebacterium; species Corynebacterium antarcticum. The sequence goes on along the minus strand of NZ_JAENIP020000002.1, from coordinate 503,310 downwards.
TGGGGGTCACGGACCGGGTGTCCGAGATGGGTGTCGATGCGTTCGATGAGTTTATCGGAGACGGAATGCTCCAGTACCTCCGCCTCCTCGTGGACCTCGTCCCAGGTGTAGCCGAGGGTCGTGCAGAGGAACATCTCGAGAAGCCGGTGCCTGCGCATCATCCCCAGCGCCAGGCGACTCCCCTCCCCGGTGAGGGCCACCCCCGAGTACGGTCGATGACTGACCAGACCCCGGTCGGTCAATCTCCGTACCGCCTCTGAGGCGGTCGATGTCTTCTGGCCGGTCTGCGCCGCCACGTCCTTCAGCGCGGCCGGTTCACCGGTGCGCTCGCAGATGTCCCAGATGACCTTGAGGTAGTCCTGGGATCTGTCGGGCAGATCCGAGAGGCTTGTTCCCACTGTCTCTCCCTTCCCCGTGTTCCTTCTATCTCCGGCTTGCGATCAGACGTCCGGCCGCGAGGCATCCCACGTAGAAGACACCGGCCGTCAGCGCGATCATGCCGCCCGCGGAGAGATCCGCCTTCACCGCGAAGGCGAGCCCGACCGCTCCGATGGCCACACCTGCCAAAGGTGCCGCGATGAATAGACCCCTGGTTGATTTCATCAGGGGCTGCAGTCCTGCGGCGGGCGCGGCCACGAGCGCGATGGAGAGAATCGTACCGACCGCGGGAATGATCACGACGATGGCGGCGCAGATCAGGCCGAGGATGATGCCCTCGGCGATGGTTGCACTGTGCCCCGCGGCGCGGTACCCACCCCCGTCGAAGGCGTAGAAGATCAGCTGCCGTCCGAAGGTGACGAGTACGACCAGAGTGATCACGAGGACCACGGCTGCCGCGAGGATGTCGGTCCGGTTGACGCTCAGCACGGAACCGGTGAGGAACGACTCGATCTTCAGCGGCAGGGGCTGGAACCATTTGCTGAGGAAATAGCCCAGTGCGAACCCGAGGGTGAGCACGATGCCCGCCGAGGCCTGGGACGACTGCCCGGCGATCCGGGTGAGCCGGTGCATCAGCCAGGACAGGGGTACGCACGCCAGAAGAGCCCCCGCGAAGAGGAAGAGTGAGAGCACCGCGTGTTGTGTGTCATTGTCGAGATTCCAGCCTTCAGCAAGCCCTTTTCCGAGCACGACGCCCAGGATGGCCCCGGGGAATGTGCCGTGGGAGACGGACTCGACGAAGAAGACGCGCTGATGGAGGACCGCGAGAACGCCGACGAGTCCGGCGAGGACGCCGACGATGATGATCTCCAGGATGGGTAGCTGGAGAATTGTCCACAGGGTGGAGTCGAAGAAACTCATGCCACACCTCCGGTGGGTATGTTGCCGTATGCCGTGGAGCCTTCAGGGTCGACGACTCCGACCCCGGAGAACTTCGTCCGCAGCCACCGGACAGGCAGGGCCAGGAAGAACAGGGCTATGACGGACAGTGCGACCGACGCCTGGGGGGAGACGGGGTGCGGGGTGTCCAGAGTCATGATGATCATGCCCGCGTATCCGCCGATGACGCCGACCGCGATGGCCACCGGGATCATGAGTGACACGCGTTCCACCAGCAACCGCGCGGTGGCACCGGGAACGACGAGATAACCGATGACCAGGAGGACACCGACGGCGGAAGCCGAGGACACGACGACGGCGGCGATGGCGCCGTTGACCATGAGGTCCACAGCGAACCCGGAGATCCCGGCGGCACGGGCGCCATCCCGGTCGAACGCGGTGAATATCTGTTCCTTCCAGGACACCGTGATGATGGTGAGAGCGACCAGACAGACGAGGACCGATTCGACGAATCTGTCCGGGGTGACCTCCAGCAGACGTCCGAACATCAGGGCCTCGAGCTGGCCGGAGCGGTCACCCTTGTAGAGGGATAGCACGATACCGGCGGAGAAGAACGAGGTGAGCACGACGGCGGTACCGGACTCGGAGACCTTCGTGGTGCGCCTTCCGACGGCGGTGAGTGCGATGACGATGAACACGGCGCAGATGGCGGCACCGGGGATGATCATGTCGAGTCCGCCGTAGACGGCGCCCGCGACGATCCCGGGGAACACGGAGTGCACCATGGCCTCGGCGTTGAACTCCAGGCACCGGAGGTTGATGATGACCCCGACGAGTCCGGCGACGACACCGAGGAACATCAGCATGAGGAAGGGACGGAAGAGGTAGGGGGCTGCGGCGATCGTCTGCAGACCAGGGACATCCATGACGACGAGTCTGAGCGACTCGACGGCGTCGGTGACACCGGCGATGAGGCTATCCCACATGAAGTGCCTCCTCGAGTCCTGATCCGACGAATTCGTCCGTGCTGCGACTGCCGTAGGCCTTCTGGAGGTTGTCCGGCGTGAGGACGCTGTCGATGGGCCCGAACGCGATCTGCCGCCCTGCCAGGAGGGCGACATCCTCGCAGCATTCGTAGGCGAGTTTGAGGTCGTGTGTGGACACGACCACCGCCACCCCCTCCTGTTTGACGGAGTGGATGATCTCCAGCAGGGCCTCCCGGTTGGGCTCGTCGAGTCCATTGAACGGTTCGTCGAGGAGGATCATCCTGGGTGACGCGACGATGGAACGGGCGAGGAGGACCCGCTGGCGCTGTCCACCGGAGAGTTCACCGAAACGGAGGTTGGCGCGATCGGTCAGTCCGACCCGGTCGAGTACGGCGTCAACACGTCCACGGTGTGACGCCCCGGGGCGCCGGAGCCAGCCGAGCTCCGCGTAGAGCCCCATCATCACGACCTGCCGCACGGTGACCGGGAACGTGGCATCGAGATCCGCGACCTGGGGTACGTAGCCGATGGCCCCTTTGGGGACCTTTCCATCGCCACGCCCGAGGATCTCCATCGTGCCGGAGACCCGGACCGTACCGAGGATGCCGCGGAGCAGTGTGGTTTTCCCGGCCCCGTTGGGGCCGATGAGTGCGAGGGCCTTTCCCGGCTGGACTTCACCGGTGACCCCGGTCAGCGTCGGGGAGCCGCCGTAACTGAAGCTCGCGTCAACGTAGCGCAGCGCCGGGACAGACTGTGATGTGGCCATTGATTTCTCCCTTGATGGAACCGGTATCTGTTATTGGTGAAAGTGAATGCGGTTAAGGTCCCTAACGCACGAGAGCCGCATCCCGGCGGACGGGACGCGGCGAACTCGCTTCAACGTGAGGTCGAGGGGAAAAGCCCTGTCTCACAGATCTTTCGGGGTGTAGGGTTCGAGGATCTCCGGAACGGGAGCCACGGTGCCGCCCCATGCACGGACGAGGTTGGTGACGTTGTGCATGATGGATCCGATGTAGGTCTCACCGTCGGTGCCGACCGGCCCGAGCGAATCTCCGTAGAGTGCGTCGTCACCGATGACGGCTTTCACTCCGGCGGCACTCGCGATCGCCTCGATCGACTTGGAGTTGTTGGAGTTCTCCGCGAACAGGGCCTTCGCGCCGGACTCACGGACCTTGTCGGCCTCGGAGGCGATGTGGTCCGCGGTGGCGTCGGCCTGGTCGTTGAAGTCGGTCAGCGCCGTACCGATGAAGTCGATGTTGAACTCATTGGAGAGGTAACCGAAGGCGTCATGCGACGTGAACAGAACCCGGTTCTGGTCCGGGACGGAGGCGAAGGACTCGGCGGCCCACTCATCGAGGGCCTCAAGCTCCTTCTCGAAGCGGCTGACATGCTCCTTGAACAGGTCGGCGTTCTCGGGGGACGCCTCTTCGAGCGCGGCTCCGATGTTCTGCACCTGGACCATCGCATTGTGGGGCGAGGTCCACACGTGCGGGTCGAAGATGAACTCGGGTTCCTCACCCGCGGCGGTGGCGAACGGCCACTCGCTGATGTCGACCTGTTCCACACCACGGTAGATCTTGTACGGCAGATCCTTCTCGGCGGCGAGGACCTTCTCCTTGTCCGACTTCTCGTCCGAGGTCAGGACGCCGCTGGTCACCACCATGGTGCCGTGGAATCCGGAGGACTCGACGGCGTTGTCCAGGAAGTGCTCGAGATCCACGCCGTTGACCATGAACAGGTCCGCATCGGTCATCGCCGCCATCTGCTGAGGCGTCATCTCGTGGTCATGGGCGGAGGCGTTGGGCGCCAGGATGCAGGTGAGGTCCAGTTCCGACTCGGCGGCACCGGGATCGGCACCGAAATGGGTGGTGTTCCCGTCTGATCCGGTCTTGTTGAAGGACAGCTCCGCATCAGCCGACTTGTCGGTGGCGATCTGGGTGACATAGTCGCAGATCTGGGTGGTGGTGGCCACCACCTTCACGGATTCACCGGAGACCTTCTCAACTTCTCCGGTTCCGGCGTCGCCGGATCCGGAATCGGATCCGCACGCGGTCATAACGAGCGAGGCAGCGGTGCAGGCGGCGAGAGCCGCAACTTTTCCGAGCTTCATGGTTCGCAGTCTCTTTTCAGCAGTTTCCGGGTCGCCCTCCACCGGATCGGGGAGAATCCGGGGGCACCCACCAGTAAGTACATGGTAACCATACCCAGAAACAGCGGCGCCACAAACCTGAATCTTCAACGCATTGAACTTTATTGCGTCGAACGAACTTTAATTGCACATGAATCCCATTATCCTCCCAGCACACGCACACGGACCCCCTCACGGCAGCTCTGCCACTCCCCCTCATTCAGGGGTGTTCACCCCTTTCCCCACCGACGGTGGATCGGGCAGCCGACGGCGTCGCAGCAGCTCGAGCAGCCACTGGGCATCGGTGTTCCGGAGATCAGCCGCCACCATCTGCACCGGCCCCTCCACCAGGTGCAGCTGCACGGAGGCGAGGTCCAGCAAGCGCCCGATCGGTCCCGTTTCCAGGGTGATCTCCTGGATGTGCGGTAGTGCAACCATCGACACCCGACGGGAGAAGCGACCTCCGTGAAGAATCACGGCATACGGAAGATCCCGGTCATCTGCCCCCGCCCCACCTGCAAACGTGACCGCCCGGCGACCCCAGCAGATCGGCGACACCCATCGGGCCCGGCGCGGGCTCCGCAGGTCCGGACGGGTCCACCCCTCCGGTTGCGCTGATTCCTCGACCTCCGGAGCCGTCAGCGGGCTGAGCAGTGCCGCAACCCGGATCGCCTCCTCGCGGGTCCCCACCGGGAGAATCTTCGTCGTCCCCCCTCCCTCGGACATCCCGTAGCCAGCCACACAGACTTGTACCGACCACCACCCGGCGAGCCTCCACAAGGCCCACTGACGGATCTCCACGGAGTGCACCCGGGACATCTTCAGCGTCTGCCTGCGGCGATCGGCGAGTCCGTAGGCGATGTCCAGATCCTCACCGCCTTCTTGCCGGACAGTGAACCGCCAGGAGTTGTCGATGAGATTCCACATGGCGGGGATCGCACCGATGAACAACGGCCACAGCATCCCCAGAAATCCCGGTTGGATGATGACGATGATGAAGGCCGGTGCGGCGAGCAGGAACCACCCGGAGAGAAATGTCGCAACGAGAGACCTGACCACGGGGATCGGGGCCACGATGACCTCTCCGGCATCCGCCCCCGGATCCGGTTCCGTATCCGGGTCCCCAGCGGACGGGATATCCCGCACTCGGGTTCCGGTGCCCCCCTTCCCCAGGAGCTCGAGGATCTCCATGCGGAGCCGCTCGGCCGTCCTCCTGTTCAGATAGGAGATCTCGATGACGGAGTCGTCCCCACCTGCGGTCTCGATACGGACCGCCGCGAGTCCGAAGATCCGGGCGATGACCGATTCCACGAGGTCGACCGCCTGGATGCGGTCATAGCGGGCGGTCCGGACCCGGACCCCCACCACCCCCTGCCGGTGTACGACCTCTTCCCCGGTGAGCCGGTATCCGGCGGCCCGCCACCAGATGCCGGAAACCAGCCAGACCAGTGCGCACACCGCGGCGAACCCACCGATCACGATCAGCAGCGGGCGGACGTCCACGTGGATCTTCCCGGAGACCAGGCCCCGCAGGGCCTCGAACACCGACTCCACCGTGTTTCCCACCACGACGGCGACGAGGGCGAGCAGAACCGTCCAGAACCTCAGCAGTGGACTGATCCGGTGCACACGTCGGTATCCATCGGTCCCGGAGTCACGGACAGCAGCTTCCGGGGAAGTGCTCACAGCCCGCTCATCCTCTCCCGGGCCTTGACCGCCAGGCGGTCCCTCAGAGCTTCGGCGGTGGCCATGTCCAGCCCCGGGATCTCACTGTCGGAGGTCGAGGATGCGGTGTGCAGGGTGAGGGTCCTGAGCCCGAAGCGGCGCTGGACGGGCCCCGAGGTGAGGTCGACGAACTGCACCCGGCCATAGGGAACGACGGTGAATGTGTACCAGACCCGTCCCTTGGTGATGAGCAGCTCATCCGTGGTCTCGGCCCATCCCAGCAGCCGGACCTGCGCGGGGATCAGCCATGCGAGATACACGGTGGTGAGGAGCATGAGCACGACACCGATCCAGAACCAGGGGGTCCACCGCCAGACCGCCGCCGCGCATCCCAGCGCAAGGAGTACCGGTACCGGGAGCACGGTGATCAGCCGGGCCTTCGCGAGCGCAGGGGACACAGGATTGAGCGGAATCGAATCAACAGGGGCTGCCATGGGATCCATTGTGCCGAACCTCGCGGTGACCGTACACGGTCACCGGAAGTCCCGGGAACCGGTGGAGAGCAGCTCCGCCGCGGGGAAGGGTTCCAACAGGTCCGCCAGGATCGCCGCGGAGCCTGACGCGTTCTGGACGATGCCCCGGATGACCAGGGCGTGGGCGGTCCTGGCGAGCAGTCGCTGCCTGGCCCAGAGACCCGGGGGGACGATGATGTTCATCAGTCCCGTCTCATCCTCCATCCCGAGGAAGGTCACGCCGCTGGCGGTCCGGGGCCGTTGCCGGTGGGTGATGATGCCCGCGACCCTGATCCGGGCACCGTCGCGTTGGCTGAGCAGACGGTCGGCCGACACGATCCCCCGGGCATCGAGCGCGGCGCGCAGGAGCGCGACCGGCTGCCGGTCGTGGGTGACTCCAGTCGCGGCGATGTCGGCCGCCAGCAGTTCGAAGGATGTCATCCCGGGGAGTACTGGGGCCTGGATCCCGGAAACCCCGGGCAGCATCCCGTCCTTCTCCGTCGCGGCGACACCTGCCTCCCACCGGCCCCGACGACGCCCCACCCCGAGGCAGTCCGTCGCCCCGGCCCCGGCCAGCGCCTCCGTCTGCGCGACACTCAGGCCCGCCCGCCGGGCGAGGTCCGCGATCCCGGTGAACGGACCACCGGTGGCCCGCGCCGCGAGGATCCGTTGCACCGCCTTCTCCCCCACTCCCCGGACGAGATCCAGCCCGAGCCGTATGCGGCCGTCAGGGCAGTCCGCGACGGCAGCCGAGTCGTTGACGGAGACCGGGTCCACCGGTACTCCGTGGCGTCGCGCATCGGCGATGAGGGACTGCGGCGAGTAGAAGCCCATCGGTTGCGCCCGCAGGAGACCGGTGCAGAACTCCGCCGGGTAGTGGTACTTGAACCACGCGGAGAAGTAGACCAGCGACGCGAAGGACTGGGAGTGGGATTCGGGGAACCCGTAGGCGGCGAAGGCGACCATCTTGTTCCACAGGTTCTCGGCGACATCGCCGGTGATGCCGTTGTTCTCCTCGAGTCCGGTGAAGAACCGGTCGCGGATGCGAGCCATGCGTTCCGGGGAGCGTTTGGACCCCATGGCCCGCCTCAGCGCGTCAGCCTCGGCACCGGTGAAGCCCGCGGCGTCACGGGCCATCTGCATGAGCTGTTCCTGGAACAGGGGCACCCCGAGGGTCTTGGCCAAGGCGGGTTCCAGGCAGGGGTGGTCGTAGGTGACCGGCTCCTCGCCGTTGCGCCGCCGGATGTAGGGGTGCACACTGCCGCCCTGGATGGGACCAGGACGGATCAGCGCGACCTCGACGACAAGGTCGAAGAACTCCCGGGGCTTCAGCCGCGGCAGGGTGGACATCTGGGCCCGGGACTCGACCTGGAACACGCCGACGGCGTCGGCGCGCGCGAGCATGGCGTACACCTCCGGTTCCGCGAGATCCAGCTCCCAGAGGTTCACCGTCCTGCCACGGTGTTCAGCGACGAGATCGATCATGTGGTGCAGCGCCTCCAGCATGCCGAGGCCGAGGAGATCGAACTTGACCAGCCCGGCCACGGCGCAGTCGTCCTTGTCCCACTGCACGATGCTGCGTCCGGCCTTGCGGGCCCACTCCACGGGCACGACATCGGCGATGGGGCGGTCACAGATGACCATGCCCCCGGAGTGGATGCCCAGGTGCCGGGGTTGTCCGATGAACCGTTCCGCGAGTGCGACGACCTCCGCAGGTGGCTCGGCCGTCCCCTTCGACCACGCGTCGCAGGCACCTTGCGGGTGTCCGAGCGCCCTACCCGCGTCACGGACGGCCCCGCGGCGACGGTAGGTGATGACGTTCGCGACCTGGGCGGCGTTGCCCCTGCCGTAGCGGGAGTAGGCGTACTGGATGACCTCCTCGCGACGGGTGGACTCGATGTCGATGTCAATGTCCGGCGGGCCGTCCCGCTCCGGGGAGAGGAAGCGTTCGAAGAGCAGGCCCGCTCCGACGGGTTCGACGTTGGTGATGCCGAGCGCGAAACAGACCGCGGAGTTCGCCGCCGAGCCACGCCCCTGGCAGAGGATGTCGTGTTCCCGGCAGAAGTCGACCAGATCACAGATGATGAGGAAGTAGCCGGGGAAGTCCAACTGTTCGATGATGTCCAGCTCATGTTCCAGTTGTGCGTGGACGAGGGATCTGAGGTCTTCCCCCCTGTGGACGTACCTCTTCCGTGCACGCCGCTCCGTGAGCTCCCGGAGCCAGCTCATCTCGGTGTATCCGTCGGGGGTGTCGAAGCGGGGAAGCTCCGGGGCGATCAGGTCGAGGGTAAAGGCGCATTCGGTGGCGATCTCGATCGTGGTCCTGCGTAGCCGGTCGCTGCCGGGAAGAGCCCGGGCGATGTCTCCACCACTCCGGAGCCAGGTGCCGCCCATCGGGTGAAGGCGAGGTTCCGCCTGCTCCAGCCCGGACCGGAGGCGGAGAGCATGCTTCGCTCCCGCGACACGGGCATCGTGACGGGTGGCCGCCCGGGGAATCGAGCTGACCACGGCCCGCAGCCCGAGCCGTTCGGCTTCTGCGAGCAGGTGTTCGTTTCCGTCCACGTCACCGGGACACATCGTCCAGGAGAGCTGAACCGCGACGCATCCGGCACCGAATGCGTCGATCAGTTCGGGCAGACGTTCCGTCCAGGTGGAGTCGGCGAGAATCTGCCAGGTACCGGCAGCCCGCTCACCGAGGACCGGGAGCGGTGGATACACGGGTGCGCCCTTGGCGCCGGCGGCCATGTGCGCGTCGGTCACGGCGTGGCTGAGTCGCCGGTAGCCGTTCGCACCGCGGCAGAGCACACAGAGGATCGCATCTTCGCCGAGGGTGAGCTCCGCGCCGAAGACGGTGGCGAGCCCGGTGCCCGCGGCGGCCTCGGCGAAGCGGACCGCCGAGTAGAAGCCGTCGCGATCCGTGATCCCGAGCGCGGTGAGCCCGATCTCGACAGCCCGTTCGACGAGACTGTCGGGGTCCGAGGCACCGGAGAGAAAACTGTAGGAGCTCCGGGCGCGCAGTTCCGCGAAGGGGAACCCACCTCCCGGAGCAATGGGGGTTTCGGGAACTGATCCCAGTTCAGGAAGGGTAGAAGCCGGAAAAATCCGCCCTTTCACCCCTCCGGAGAGAATCCTCTCCAGCATCCTCCAGTCCATCGGGCGACCATTGAATCCGAGACCACCACCCCATTCCATATAGAACATATTAGCGATTTGACCGTCGTCACGACATCCCGCCCACATGCGACGTCCTTACCCGCCCGGCCGATCACGACCCTGCTCCCCATGCCCCGACACTAGACCGAGCTGTACACGAACAGGACACACTGCTACGGTAATACGAGCGGAATGGCAGAATGCTCTGTCTAGCCCCCACCGGGACACCCGCTTACCCCTCCACCGCGTCAGCCGGGTGGAACAGATAGACAACAGTCAGACCCCGACAGAAAGCTTGAACCCATGAACCTCCGCCGTTTCACCACCATCGCCGCCGCCGGCATCTTCGCCGCGAGTTCCCTCGTCGCATGCGGTAACGACTCCGCAGACTCCACCGGCGCCTCCGGTGAAGAGAGCACGAAGATCACCATCGGCACCACAGACGCCGGCGGCAAGGCATGGGAGGTCTTCGAGGAAGAGGCCGACAAGGCCGGCATCGACCTGGACATCGTCAACTACTCGGACTACAACACCCCGAACAAGGCACTGTCCGAGGGACAGCTCGACGTCAACCTCTTCCAGCACCTGAAGTTCCTCTCCGAGTACAACGTCGGCACCGGCGACAACCTCACCCCCATCGGCTCCACCGAGATCGTCCCGCTGGCGCTGTTCTGGAAGGGCCACGATTCCCTCGACGGGATCGAGGGCGAATCCGTCGCCATCCCGAACGACTCCTCCAACCAGGGCCGCGCCATCAACGTGCTGGTTCAGGCCGGTCTGGTCACCCTCAAGGAATCGGGCCTCATCACGCCGACCCCCGCGGACATCGACGCGGACAAGTCCAAGGTCTCCGTGACCCCGGTCGCCGCCCCGCAGACCACCACCGTCTACCACGAGGGCAAGCCCGCGATCATCAACAACACCTTCCTGGACCGGGCGAACATCGACCCGAAGTCCTCGGTGTTCCAGGATGATCCGACCTCCGAGGAAGCCGAGCCCTACATCAACGCCTTCGTCGTCCGCGCCGAGGACGTCGACAACGAGGGTATCCGGGAGCTCGTCGAGATCTGGCAGAGTGACGCCGTCACCGAGGCCGTCGCAGAGGAGTCCAAGGGAACCTCCGTCCCCGTCAAGCGCTCCGCCGCAGACCTGAAGGAGATCCTGGACCGCCTTGAGGAAAAGCTCAGGGACCAGAAGTAGCACTGAACCAGCTTTCAGCCGGTCATTCCCGCCTCGAGCTGCGAAAATGACCGGCCATCGGCCCCGGCGGAGTACCGTCGGGGCCGATGGCACGCCGTGACGGCGGTATCCATCCAGCAGACACCTGCTCCTCCCCACAGAATCGAGCACACACCGTGGCAGACACCGACACCTCACAGCCGGGAACCAGGGTCGAGTTCCGGAACATCAGCAAGGTGTTCACCAACAAGAGAACCTCGACCACCGCTCTCGATGACGTCTCCCTGACCGTCGAGCCGGGCGAGATCATCGGAATCATCGGATACTCCGGTGCCGGTAAATCGACGCTGGTCCGGATGATCAACGGCCTGGACACCCCCACCTCCGGGGAACTGCTCCTCGACGGCGTCGATGTCGTCGGCATGCCGGAGAAGAAGCTGCGTCAGCTACGCCGCCGGATCGGCATGATCTTCCAGCAGTTCAACCTGTTCAGCTCCCGTACGGCGGCGGGCAACATCGCCTACCCGCTGAAGCTCGCGGGGGTCGGCGCGGCGGAGCGTAAACGCCGGGTGCAGGAGCTCCTGGAGTTCGTCGGCCTGGGAGACAAGGGTGACAGCTACCCCGAGCAGCTGTCCGGTGGGCAGAAGCAGCGTGTCGGCATCGCCCGCGCGCTGGCGACGAACCCGTCACTCCTGCTCGCCGACGAGGCGACCAGCGCCCTCGATCCCGAGACCACCCACGATGTGCTGGACCTGCTCCGGAAGGTCAACCGGGAGCTGGGGATCACGATCGTCGTGATCACGCACGAGATGGACGTGGTGCGCAAGATCGCCAACAAGGTGGCCGTGATGGAGAACGGCCGCGTCGTCGAGTGGGGCAGCGTGTACGAGGTGTTCTCGGATCCGCAGACCGAGGTCGCCAGGAAGTTCGTCGCCACGACCCTGCGCAACACCCCGGACCAGGTGGAGGCCGACGATCTCCTCGCCGGCGAGGGGAGACTGTTCACCATCAACCTCACCGAGAACTCGGGCTTCTTCACCGCCGCCGCCCACGCACGTTCCGCCGGTGTGAGCATCAACATCGTCCACGGCGGCATCACCACCCTGGAGCACCACTCCTTCGGCAAGGTCACCGTCAGACTCACCGGTGATGACGCCCCCATCGAGACGTTCCGTGACGCCCTGGACCGCACCACCGACATCGAGGAGATCCTCAGATGACCATCACCACCCAAGCACTGGACTTCGACTGGGACCGTTTCGGCGGCACATTCATCGACGCGATCGGCGACACGCTGCTCATGGTCATCGTGACCATGATCGTCGGAGGATTCCTCGGGCTGATCATCGGCGTCCTGCTCTACAGCACACGGGACCAGGGGGTGCTGCGGAACAAGTTCGTCTACACCGTGCTCAACCTGCTGGTGAACTTCATCCGCCCGATCCCCTTCATCATTCTCATCGCGGCGATCGGTCCGCTGACCCTGAAGGTCATCGGCACGACCGTCGGCACGAACGCGGTCATGTTCGTCATGTCGATCGCCGCGACCTTCGGCGTGGCCCGGATCGTGGAGCAGAACCTGGTGTCCATCGATCCCGGTGTCGTCGAGGCCGCCCGAGCGATGGGGGCCTCTCCCCTGAAGATCATCACCTCGGTGATCATCCCCGAGGCACTCGGGCCCCTGATCCTCGGTTACACCTTCCTGTTCATCGCCGTGGTCGACATGTCCGCGATGGCCGGAATCATCGGCGGCGGCGGGCTCGGTGATTTCGCCATCACCTACGGCTACCAGTCCTTCAACTGGTCGGTCACCCTGGTCGCCACACTGGCGATCATCGTGATCGTGCAGATCGCACAGCTCCTGGGCAACTGGTTGTCCAGGAAGGTCATGCGCCGCTAGTTCTCCCCCGCGCCGTTCACCTCGGTCGATCCCGGTGACAACAGGAAACCCACGAGTGAGCGAACCCCCGGTACAGGGCCCGATGTCGGGGCCCTGTACCGGGGGTTCGCTGTCCGTCCCGGGACGGTAGCGACGGGAGGGAACACCGTCAGTCAGCGTCCCAGTACACGGAGCACGGCCCTTCCCGCGGCGCGGGCGGTCGCTCCACCGGCGTCCCGGACTCCTCCCGTGACCTTCTCCACGCAGTTGCGTATCGCGGCGGAGCGCTGGGCACCGGCCCGCATCCGCCTGCCCCGGTCCTGTTTCCGGCCCCGCAGCCAGCGGCGTTTCGGGTAATCGCGCCTCAGTTCGGCGACACTCGTGGAACTGACGATGTCCTCCGAACCCCGTCCGAGGTCGGCCGTGCGGTTTCGGACGACCTCGGGGCTCCCGGCCCCGAGTCGCCGGTAGATCGCGTTGTAGCGGGCCATCACGGTCGGCATGAGGAATGTTCCCCGGAGCCGGGCCAACGCATTGAGGTGCCAGGTCTTGTACAGCTCACCGGACTCGACGACCGATGCGATGCCACGGGCGAGCGCCTCGGTGTCCCCGGGACTCACCAGAACACCACAGGGACCGACCACTTCACCGTCCGGGCCGGGGAGCGGCAGGCACACGAGTTCATCCATGCCCCCCACGTTGGTGCCCACGATCGGCAGACCGCAGGCCATGGACTCGAGGACGACGATCGGCTGCCCCTCATTGAAGCTCGCGAGGACCAGACCGTCATAGGTGTGCAGAAGTTCCCGGACGTTGACCGTCCCCTCGAAGTTGACGTAGTCCTCGATGCCCAGTTCGCGGGCGTAGTCGAGACACTCCTCGTAGTACTCGGGCAGGTGGTTCGTCGGACCCAGGACATCGATGATGATGTCCTCGTGGCCCCCCCGCACGAGCGTCGAGATGGAGCTCAACAACTCGTGGATGCCCTTGATGGGGACGACCCGGGCGATGCAGGCGAAGCGCCATTGTTTCCTGACCCCTGCGGCGATCTCGGCCAGCGCTTCTTCGCGGATGGCGCGCCCCTCGGCGAAGTCCTCCCAGCGCATTCCGTTGGGCAGGACCTCGGACTTGGTGGGATCGCCGCCGAGAGCCGCGGCTTCCTCGATGGCGGTGGGGTACAGATAGGTGATGTGGTCGGTCGACGGATACAGAATCGCGCCCATCTCGATCCACCACCGGGTCCACAGGTAATCCGGGGTGTTCGTGGGCAGCTCCAGGTGGCTTTCCCTGGTGACCGGAAGGCTCATCGTGCGGCCGAGGAGGGTGTTCACCGTGTCACGGACGTACAGGTTGTGCTCCGTGAGCAGGAAGGCCCCGTCATGTTGCCTGGCCGCCACGGCCGCGACGAGACTCGCGTAGCCCGTCGTGTGGGCGTGGTAGACCTTGGCGGGCGGGTGGACGCGGTCGGTGAGGGCGTAGGCGAGTGAGAAGAAGTCCCGGACCGTCCAGAACAGGTCCCCCACCGTGGTGTCGTCGTGGTTCGGCATCGCCTCTATCGCGGCCTCCATCATCGCCCGGGTACGGATCACCGGCCAGAGCCGCCAGGTCCGGGTGACGGGGTTGACGGATTCCTCCCACAACCGCCACAAGCTGTCGGGATCCCCCTCGATCCCCGACCTGAGGGCGGACACGAAACGTCGGGTCACCTCCTCATCGGATCTCTTCCCCCACCCGGTACGGTCGTGGACCGCGGCACTGAAAGCGTCGTGGTTCTCCTCGAGGGAGAGATACACGACGTCAATCCACGCCACGTTGTCCGGCACTCCGTAGAGATCTTCCCTGGGGCGCTGTGAGTCCCAGGCGATGTGGATGATTCCGTACGTGAATTCCGGGTTGTGGGTGATGATGTCGTGGACCACGGCGGAAACCCCACCCCTGAGGAAGGGGTAGGTCGATTCCATGACTATGGCGACATCGACCGCTTCGAGTTCTCTGTCGTCTCCCGGGAAACGGATCTTCGGGTTCGGGTTCACCACTCCACCGCCTGCTTCCAGAACAGTTCGAATGAGGCGTCGGAGACGACTCTCCGGCACTCCCGGGTCCCCCACATCGCCGCGGCGACATCGACGACGGCCAGGATGAGCAGCGCCGGCGCCAGCGGGGCGAGACTGATGAGGAGGACCGCGGCGACGAGATGCGCCGCACAGAGCCCTGCGGCGGACCAGCGACTCTGCAACTGGGCCATCTGGAATGTGACCAGCATGAGTGTCAGCATCGCCAGGGGGCTGACGGTCAGGGCGAGCAGCTCGGGCGAGTACACGAAACCGAACCACCGGAAGGCGAACATCATGCCGAGACCGACCGCTGTCGCCACCCCCACGGTGACGATGACCGTGTTCTCGACGCGGCGGGCGACCTGCCGCAGGCTCTCCTGCAGGTGACGGGCGGGAACAATGTCGACCAGGTTCCGCATGTCGTCCAGGGCCCTGCGGAGTACCTCGTACTGGCCGGCGAAGTAGACACCGGTGGCGACCACCATCGGTACGAGTGCGACGTAGACGACGTAGATGTCGACGCCTCCGGGATAGAGGTGCCCGACGATCAGGAACTTGTCGGACCACAGGACACAGGCGTAGAGCAGACCGAGAACCAGTGCCCTTCCGGCGGTCCCGGCGGGAAGCACGGTGGGGTTGAACAGTCGGAACAGCCCGCGCCCGAGGACGAGGGCCGTGGGAAGGATCCCGACGACCGGAGCGAGCCACCACAGCCCCGGGGCGATGAACAGAAAACCGGCGTAGCAGCTCCAGGCAGCGATCATCGTCCGGAATCGGCGGGTCTCCTGCAGCGGGATGAGGGACTGTGCGAACAGCATGTTGGTGAAGACGCCGAGGGCGTAGAACGCGGTTTCCGGCGCCCCCCACCCGAAGAACAGGTTGATCACGAGGGTCGCGGCCGCGAGTGGCGGCAGGATCCACGCCACGAGGCTCGGCCACACCGAGCAGAATTCACCGTAGAACCGGGTCCGTTCCTCGGAGCGGATCCCCACCGGCCCACGGTCGACGCCGGAGAGCGGCTCGTAGACGGGCATGCAGACACCTCCGGAGAGCCACGGAACGGTGACCGAGACCGCAAGTACCACGGTCATCGTGGTCGTCTGCCCGATGGATGTCCGGAGAAGGGTGTCGGTGATCGTGGGAAAGACCGTCATGAGCAGAATGGTCGGGGAGAGCACCGAAGCCAGCTGGACCAGGCTCGTCCGGCTCCCCCCTCCGCGTCCGGTGATCCAGACGGCACCGACACCCGCGGCGACGAGGATGCCCACAGCGAGGACGGCGGACATGGCGGGCGGGATGTGCTGTCCGGCGAGCAGGAACCATGCGCCGACCGTGAGGACTGCCAGTCCGGCGAGCACGAACCACCTGCCCCAGGTCGTGACAAATCCGTTGCGGGATACGGAGTCCTCCGGGCTATCCGATGGCGCGGAGGTGTCGGCCCTACCGGTGATGTGACTATCTGGGATGGTTCTGTGCATAGCTGGCCGCTCCTCGGGCAATCGTGTCGGACGGGGCGTCGGGTGGAACCTCAGAAGACGCACCCTGGGGAGCATCACTGAGACGTCAGGGATACCTGCAGATCGGGCACCGTACGGCACCGGGACTGTGGCTGATCGTTGGAGATGGATGGGAGCCGATGCCGGAAACAGCGGACGCACGCACCGTTCGCCGTCTCCGACAGCAGAACGTCGTCCGCCGGATGATCGGAATCGCTGCCCTGTTCCACCATCTATGCCGATAGATTCCGGTCACGCAATGTCCGACCCATGGGTAGCACCCCCGGGACACATCAGCTGAATTCTCCTATTGTCCATGAACGTTTGTGGGCAATACCCATACGCATAAAGCTTGCGACCTGCGGTTAGCTCCCCGAAACGAACATGCCGAAATTGACCGTTTTCCAGCCGGAAGGAAGCCCCTCCCCCATAGCTAACGCAATTAGCCATAGGGGTATTATTTTACATATAAGATATCAAAAAGGTCACGATTGTGTATTCAACGCCCCCGAACCGATGAAATCACCAAAATCAACCCTTAAATGAATTACCAATGCACGCACCGAGAGCGTCCCACACGCCGAAATTGAGTTTCAGCTTTATTTTCCTGCCGATCAATGATCGGAACAAATGACGCCGCGCCACGAATCGAGGGGTCCTCCTCCCCATCGGGAGTCCAGATGCACCCGTTCAGAACACAGGTTGATAACAGCACGGCCACGGGTCAGTCGTCTCCCGTATACGCCCTCCCCCAGCTGGACCACCCCCTCCGGACACGGGTCACCCAGATCCAGGTCCACCAGTTCCGTCCACGGGGCCGCATCGTATCCGTCGTGGTCCGTCGCGGTGACCGCGACGTCCGACGTCGGGGCGAACACCCATGCGGCCGCCAGTGCAAGGATCAGGTTCGGATCTCCGGGGTGTCCCGTCCCCGGGGTCCGGGCGATCGTGAGTCCCGGTGCCGTGAGGCTCTCCACCTGTGCGAGAACGGCGGCCATGTCCAGCCGTTGCCCGGTGGTCATCCCCCAGGCCATCCAGCATTCCTCCAGCCCGCCTCCGTACCTGCTGTGCCTCCGCCACCGCCCCTCCTCCCTCCGGGATTCGGCGATGTTGGGGACGAGGACCTTGTCCACGTCGTTGAGCGCCCGGCCCGCGGCGGACACCAACCGGTCGAGTGCATCGCGGATCTCCGGCAGGCCAGTCCCACCCTCCAACGGTGGACACAGGTCGTAGTAGTCGTCGAACACGTCGTTGTCGGCCATCACCCCGTCGAACGGGGAGTCCCGGAAGTTCGCCACCACCGCTTCGACCCAGGCGGCGCGGTAACGGGGATCCCAGACCCGCTGCTGGAGATGACCCTGATACCGGGCCCACTCGATGAGTGAACCGTCGAGTCGCCGGGCACAGGTGTCGAGGGCCCGGGCCTCGGCCGGTGGCAGCCCGGAACTGTAGACGGGCCCCGGCTCATAGGTGCGTATCGACGACAGACACTGGTAGGCCAGCACCGTCACATCGCCGTTGCGTGCCTTGAGCTGTTCCGCGAAGCGGGTCTCCCAGGGCTGGAGGATCACCGCGCGGTAGCGCTGCGCCGCCAGCGCGACCTGTTCCTCGGCGAGCGGACCGCCGTAGCGGATCCAGGCGAGTCTGGGACGTGGTTTCACTGGTGCTCTCCTCGGTGGGGACGGTTGTAGCCGGTGCCGAACATGTGTCGTGCGGTCGGTGTCCCGGGTGTCCGGGCCGCCCCCCGGTCCGCGGGGCGGCCGGGGGGCGTCTTCCCCGGAACCACCGGTCCATGACGTGGCGCCTCATCCGGTGAAGGTACGCGAGTTTCCGGGATCTCGAGGCCGATCTCCCGCCACACAGCGCGATAGCCGGTCACTGTCCGGGTTGCCGGGCGCGCGGCACCCCGCCGCCGGGCACCCCGCACCCAGCCGCGGTACCGGGGGCCGCCCGCGGTCAGCGTCTCCAGCGCCTCCACCAGATCCGTCACGGACCCGGGAGGTACAACGGGCCCGGCGGGCTGGTCTCCGGGACCCGCGACCAGGTCGGCCACGTCACCGACGGCGGTGGCGACGACAGGTACACCACATGCCATGGCCTCGAGAACCGCCAACGGCTGCCCCTCCGTCAGACTCGGCAGGACGAGTGCGTCATACCTGGTGATCACGGACCGCAACCGGCGGGGGGCGACGGTGCCCTCGAACCTGACCAGGCCCCCGACCCCGGCCCGCTCCGCACGTTCCCGGCACCGCGCCACGAGTTCCGGATCATCCAACGGGCCGATGAAGTCGACGGCGATCTCCCTCCCCCCGGCGGCCGACCGGGCGACCGCGTCCACGAGAATCTCGATCCCCTTGTCCGGCACCAGCCGGGCGAGGCACAGCAACCTGTTCCGGCACGCGGGAATGAAGGCCCTGGACAGATAGCGCACGAACGACGTTATCCGGGCTAACCCCTCCGCCCCGTGTGCACCGTTGGGCACGATCCTGGTCAGTCGTGGCCGGCAACCGAACCCCCTGGCCCGTTCCGCCGCCCGCCCGGACAGAAATACCGAAGCATCAGCGGCGCCGTGGACCGCCACCGCCAGCCCGCGGTACCAGTGCAACCACACCGGATCCGCGGAGTCCACCCCATCGAGATCCCGCGCAGCGTCATCGACCGTCAGGGAGTGCTCACTGACCACGAGTGGTGCTCCGGTCCGGGACGCGACCAGCATTCCGAGGGCACCCGCCCACCGCGCGGACTGTGCGTGGACGACACCGGTCTCCGGATAACTCCGCGCGGAAAGCCCCAGGACGACCTCCACGAGCTCCCCGACCGCCACCCTGGCCGACCCCGTCGTGCGCCAGTGTGAGGCCAGCGCATCGACAACCTCCCGGACGGACGAGCCGGGTGCACCGCCGGTCAGGTACCCGAGCAATCGGTCCAGTGCGACCGCGTCGCCGTGTCCGGCGGCCTCCAGCAGTGCGGGGATCCGTTCCACCGGTCCGGGAACGGGACGACGAGGGGTGGCGGTTCCGACCAGCGGCACCACATCGATCCAGCGCACCGATTCCGGCACCCCGTAGCGGTCCGACCGGGGTTCGGTCAGACACAGGTGGACGATCCCGAAGCTCAGCCCCGGGTTCCCCGCCAGCAGCTGGTCGACAACCGTCCCGACACCACCGATGTGGAACGGGTAACCGGAATCGACGATGAGCAGCACATCGACCGGGGACAGTTCAGTCGTCCCGTCATCCGCCCTGCGGATGATCAGCTGATTCACTCCCCCGGATCCAGACGCCGGGACCCGGTCACTTCCCAGGTGTCGGCCGCCGCGGGTTCCTTGCCGCATGACTTGAGGACCGGAGGAAGGTACCGGTGCCGGAGCTCCACCGCCCAGCGGCCTCCATCGGGCCGGGTGACCGTGCGCCGCACGGTGTCCGCGGTGGCTCCCCCGTCCCCGGACACGGCGAGTTCCCCCGGCGCCACGGGGCATCCCCCCGCGGACAGCTCCGCGGCCACGTGCACCTCGGCGGCCTGACCGGGCCCGTCGTAGCAACCCCTGCCGCGCAGACCCGGCAACGGCAGCTCACCACGCGCCAGGGTCGACAGCATCGCCATCCCCTGGTCCGTGCTGATCCGGCCGTAGGAGTAGCCCCAGGGGAGGAGGATCATCGACGGTGCGAAACGGTGCCCTCCTGTGTGCGAGGATTCCCACACCACATCAGGTGGCTCGTCGACCCCGGACGCGCTCCCGGCGCCGTCGACGGAACAGGGGCCCGTGCTTCCACCGCGGAGGAGAGCCTCCATCGAGGAGGCTGCGGCGCGCATGGCGCTCGCCATCGGGCGCCCCTTCACCGCGCAGCACAGATCCCGCTTGCCGTGCGTGCAGACGAGTACCAGGGGGTGGGGGACCGGGCGCATCCCCAGTACGGTGTTGCGTCCAGGTCCGCTCAGGTCGAGGTCGAACACGTCCTCAATCCCACCGGGCAGGTCACATGCCTCGATCGACGGGGCCGGGGCGTCCGGGGCCGGAGACGAAGTGAAGATCAGGTAGGCCCGGATCGGCGATCCCTCGCGGGATCGGCGCCCCGGCCGGCGGATCAGGTGGAACGCGGCTCCGGCCGCATCCACGAATTCCCGGATCCGGGCCGCGAGTTCCGCACCGAGAGCCTCACCGTCGAGCACGTCCCGTCCCCACCCGTGGGAATGCTCGACGATGAGATAGGTGGTGCCCTTCTTTGCGGTTCCCGGCAACGGCTCACCGTGGGTGTCGGAGCATCTCGGGGAGCGGCCGGAATCCGTTCTGGAACTCATGTGCCAAGAATAACCACGATCGGCCCGGACGCCTCCGGATGGGCGGCCGTGGGCTGACGCGACGGAAGGTGCATTTCACAACAATTCTCTCACGATCCCACACAACTCGACCGAGAACTTTCCCTGATGCCCCGGCGACAGTTACCGTGAAGCCATGACTCTCCCGCCTGTGAACTTCTCGCCGCGACGCACTGTCGGGGTGATCGGGGTGGCCAGCGCACTCGCACTGTCCGCCTGCGGCACCACCGACGGCGGCGACCGCTCGGTCGACCCCGTCACCGCGGTGGGTACCGTCACCTCCACCATGACGAGGACATCCTCCCCGAGCAGTCGGGAGGAGTCGGGGACCACCGGGGCCACACGTGCCGACGCCGGGCTCACCCCGCTGGGGGACGCCGACACCACGATGAAGACGCTGCGCCCTGAGCCGGGCGCACAACTCGTGGTCACCGGGGTCCGGCTGGGAACGCACGAGGGCTTCGACCGTGTCGTCTTCGACCTCACCGGCGACGGATCACCCGGCTGGTTCATCGACTACAACGACCGCCCGGCGGAGCAGGGCAGCGGGTTCCCGATCGAGTTCCCGGGGGACTCCGCGATCGAGGTCAACATCGACGGCACCACCTACCCCTTCAACCTCGGCATGGAGGCCCCTCAGATCGGGACGACCACAGGTCCCGGCCCCATCGTGGCGGGTGTGACCTCCGGGATCAGCTTCGAGGGTCGGACCCAGTTCGTCATCGGGGTCAACGGCGGCAGGCACCCCTACTCCGTCCAGACACTGGAGAACCCCTCCCGGCTGGTCATCGACATCCTGCGGGGCTAGGACCGACCCGGTCAGCGGTAGCTGGCCTCGATGAGCCACCGTTCCTTCAACCACATCAGCAGCCACGCCTGGCACCCGGTACTCTCCCGATCCGACGTGTCTTCGGCGATGATCTGCACCCGCGCGCACCTGAACCGGGCATCCGGGTCCCACCACCGTTCGTCCACGGGCCACGGCCCGGCCCATCCGGTCACCCGGTACCGGGCCGTACCCCAGTGCACCGTGTGCGGTGGACGGTCGAGCAGGACCTCGGCCGTTACCTTCACCGGGTGATCCCCGGCATCGAGGAGCCGCACCCGGGACGTCGGGTGCGCGACTCCCCCTCCGCGCCTGGCCGGATGCGGACCGGGCAGCGCACCGGGCCATGCGGGATCATCACGGACCGGGCCGCGGTCCTCCCCCACCGGGACGAACTCGATGCGTTCCACCGGGCTCCGCCCTCCGGTGGGCCGGGGACGGAGAACCGCATCCGTCCCCAACACCGACTGCACCCGGGTGATCACCCGCCCCGCGGCACCATCGGCCGCGGTACCGGTGTCCCACAGTCCCGTCCCCTCCGGGGTGGTGACCTCCACCGGGTCGAGTGTCAGCCGGACGATCCCGGAATCCGGGGCCCCGTCGTCCGGAACTCCGGCACCGGGGGTCTCCGCCATGCGGGACGTGAGCCATCCGTCGAGCTGCCACCGCACCCTCTCCGCCGTCGACTGCTCGGTGAGCGGTTCCCGTGTGCGCCAGATCCGTTCGAGCACACTCTCCCGCCCGTCCACGAGGATCGTGGCCTGCACCTTCAGGCGTCGACAGCACAGGCCGGCATCAGCCAGCCGCCGGTGCAGTCTCGTGGCCAGCGCGCGGGCCAGGAACGCGGCCTCGTCGACCCTGGCGACGGGGCTGTCCGGTTCATGACTCACCGCCAGTGGGGTCGCCGGGAGTGCGGGTGCGATCTCCCTGGAGGTCTCCGCCCGGGCCAGTCGGTGCAGGGCGGCCCCGGATTCCCCGAACCGGGTCATCACCGCCGGCCGGGAGAGGGCCGCGAGGTCACCGAAGGTCCGCACCCCGAGCTCCAAGAAGGTCTCGACGGTGCCCGGAGCACAACCGAGCGCCTCCTCCGCGACAGCGAGCCGGAGGTCCCCGGGCGCGAGGAACTCGGCGGACCCGCCCTCCGGAACCACCGCCCCCACACGGGCGGCGATGAGTGCGGTGGCGATCTCGTCGGCGATCCCGGCGAAACAGTCCACACCGGCGAGCGCCGCCGCGTCGATGAGCCGCTGCGCCGCGGTGTCCTCCCCTCCGTGGTATCTCGCCGCCGTTGCCGCGTCGACGACGAGCAGCCCGGGGCGCAGCACCTCGACGGACGCGGCGACATCATCCACCCCGGCCAGCACCTGCTCGAACATGCGGGCGTCGCGCTCCGGGACGTCGTCGATCAGTGTCAGTGCCGGACAGACCTCGCGGGCCCGCCGCAACCTCATCCCACGACGCACACCGGCCTTCCTGGCCTGAGCCCCGCAGACCTTCACCACGCCCCGCACCGGGTCCGATCCCGCGACGGCGACCGGGACATCGCCATCGGGCACATCACCGGCGAGCACAGCCGCCTGGATCGGCCAGTCGGGAAACCACAGTGCCAGAATCCGGGTGTCACTCATCCCGCCCGGACCACCTGCAGACCGGGGATCCGGGGTGTCCGTCGGACGACCCCCGTCGCATCAGTCCCCGGACCCCGCCCCACCCGCAGGAGGACCTCCCGCGGCGGAGCCCCTTTCGTCACGACCTCCACGGAGAGATCGAAGCCTCTGATCCGACCCGAACCGGCACCGACGCCGTGATAGGCCGTGATGTCCGCGCCGATCCGCACCGCGGATGCCGGGAACCGGGCGCCGACGACGAGAAGAGCGGCGGTCCCCCGCCGCACCCTGGCGAGCAATGGCCTGGCCTGCGTGGCACTGACCCGGTCACTCCCGGCGCTGCGGTGGACGACCAGGTCCATCCCCTCGACGAGCATGCCTACGACGGAGAAGGGCCTGTCCCCCGGGTCCGGGACGACCACGATCGAGTCGAGGATCCCACCGGCGTCGGCAACGCCGGTGAGCAGGAGATCCGGCCACCCGACCACGGCCACGTGGGAGCCGCGCCCTGTCGCGGCGGCGAGGAGCTCGATGATGAACGCCGGGCAGTCCGCCACCGTGGTGATCGCGCGACGCGGGAGCCCGCCCCCGGGCAGACAGTCGGCGAGCGCACGGGGAACCGGGACCACGGAATGCCCGGGGTCGCCGGTTTCCCCGGTGGTCTGCGGGGAACGGCGTTTCCCCCCGGTCGATGCACCGGGCACCGCTTCGGAACGGAGGTCGGCCGCGGTCATGGGGGACACCCCGCCGTCCAGCGTCGCGAGAGCGGCCTTCAGGGCACGGACACGTTCCGGGCGGTCCATCCCGGAAAGGTCCGGCGCACGGACCACACCACCACCGGTTCGAACATGTGTTCCATTCACGCCCTCAGTCAACTCGACCCGGAAGGCGATTTCAAGCCGGACCCGGACAATCCCCGATCAACGCAGGTGGAAGGAGGGGCGTCAGTCCAGCTTGTGGGACTGCGCCCATCGGGTCAGTGCGTGCCGGTTGGACTGCTGGGTCTTGCGCAGGATGTTCGAGGCGTGGGTCTCCACCGTCTTGACCGAGATGAACAGCTCCGCGCCGATCTCCCGGTAGGTGTAGCCGCGGGCGAGCAGACGCAGGACCTCGAGTTCCCGCCGGGTGAGCGCGTCGACGAGCGGATCCACCTGCGGTACCGACTGCTGCCTCTCGACGGCGGCGTCCGCCTCAGGCGCATCCACCACACCGGCACCGGCTCCGGCGTCCGGCGCGCAGAATGCGTCGAGGACGAATCCGGCGAGTCTCGGGGAGAACACCGCGTCACCGTCCCGGACCCGGCGCACCGCGTCAGCGAGCTCCTCTCCGGAGATCGTCTTGGTCACGTAGCCCCGCGCCCCCTCACGGATCACGGCGATCACATCCTCCGCCGCGTCGGACACGGACAACGCGAGGAACACCGTGTCCGGACACCGGTTGCGGACCTCCCGGATCACCGCGCATCCACCACCGTCCGGCATGTGGACGTCGAGGAGCACGACGTCAGGTGCCGTCGAGATGATCCCCTCGACCGCCTCGGCCACGGTGCCCGCCTCCCCGACGATGTCCACCACCCCGGCCAGTTCCGCCCGCACCCCCGCGCGGAACACCGAGTGGTCATCCACCAGAAACACCGTGATCATGTCCGCTCCGTTCACCTCACCCGTCGCATCTGCACACCCCTGAGATTACCCGTCGACGGGCACACGGAGGATGACCTCGGTGCCGTCCCCGGGGGCGGATCTGATCTGCGCGGTGCCCCCGGCACGGGTGACCCGGCCCCGCACCGATTCCGCCAACCCGTGGTGCCCGTCCGGGATCTTCTCCGGGTCGAATCCGCAGCCCCGGTCCCGGACGTAGACGGACAGTTCCCCGGCGAGGTTCTCGGCGTAGACGTCGATGTCCCGCACCCCGGAGTGCCGGGCGGCGTTGACCATGGCTTCCCGGGCGGCGAGGGCGACCGCCCGGGTGGTCTCGGTGAGGGGACCGTCCGCGCCGACGGTGACCGGTGCGATCCGGACGGAGTAGGTGTCCTCGACCTCCCCGCACGCGAGTTTCAGCGCGGCGAACACGGTGGTGGCGGCACCTGCAGCAGCGTTCTCCTGCTGGCCGAACAGCCACTGCCGGAGCTCGCGTTCCTGACTGCGCGCGAGTGCGGCGATCTCCGTGTCCTCCCCGGCGCGCTTCTGGATCAGCGCGAGTGTCTGCAGGACCGAGTCGTGCAGTCGGGAGGCGATCTCGGCGCGTTCGGCGGCCGCGAGACGTTCCGCGCGTTCCAGGGTGAGTTCCTCCCACATCTTCAATCCGAGCGGCACGCCGAGAACCGCGACCCCCGCGAGGGTGAGCAGCACCGCCATGAGGGTCGTCCCGAAGGCCTGCCGGTTCTCCCAGTTCACCAGCACGAGAACGATCCCGGTGAGCACGAGCGTCCCGCCGGCCAGGAGCGTGGGCACCCCACCGCGCAGCTCCGAGAAATCCATGCCGCGGTCATAGGTGCGCCAGACGATGACGGCTCCCATGCCGATGATCAGCAGCGGCCACCATCTCACCGCCGTCGACCCGGCGACCAGGGCGAAGGCCGTCAGTGCCCCGACGACGGCGAGCGCGACCAGGAGATGATCCGTCCGTGACGCCTCCGGCGCCCCGGACGGTGCTCCGGGGGCCGGAGCACCGTCGACCTGACTGAACAGCACCCAGATCAGCGCGTAGCAGAGCACCCCCGCACCGCTGAGCAGGCAGCTGAGGGCGAGCAGCAGCCGCACGACCCGCACATCGACCCCGAGGTGCCGGGACAGCCCTGTGGCCACTCCCCCGATGACGCGCCCCTGACGGATCCGGGTGAAGCGGGGATAGGGGCGTCGCGGGGTCGGGGTCGTTGCCATGCCGTCAATGATCGCACCGATCCCCCGCAGGGGGCATCGGGGACCACCCTGATTTCCTGATATTCAGGGTGGTCCCCGATGTGTCACCACCGTCACGGGGATCAGAATGAAGACATGGACAACACGCCTCCCCCCACGCCCCCCGGTACCCGCGACATCAGCGACACGCTGCGTCAGATGTGGATGACCCGTCCGCCCCGTATCCCCTCCGACCAGGGTGGAAACGGAAAGATCGCCGGTGTCTGCGAGGGGATCGGCACCCGTTACAACGTCGATCCCACTCTCATCCGTGTCGCCTTCACCGTCGCGGCCCTGTGCGATGGTGGAGTGCTGCTCTACCTTGTGGCGTGGCTCATCATGCCGCGCTGGTCCGTCCCGGTGTCCCCGGTGGAGGCGATCAGCCGGGCGGGCTCCGATCCCAGGTTGAAGAGCGAACGTTCACTCGGCTACACGCTGATCGTCGTCATGCTGCTGGTCGCCTGGCCCGCCAGTTCCTCCGACGTGTTGTCCTCGTCGACACTGCTCACGGCACTCGCAGGCTTCGCCGCATGGTGGCTGCTGCACAACCGGCAGCCGGACCCCCCGGAGGGACTGCTCGTCATCTCCCCCGACACCACCGGTAACGGAGCAGACGGCACCACCGGCCCCCGGTCACAGGAACCCGGAGACAACGGGATGAGGGTCTCACCGAACCCGGGTCTCGTGCATCTGAAGCCTGCAGAGGGCTACGACATTCCGGACGCACAGCCGGTGCCGCCCGACTGGGATCCGCTGGGCACGGTACCCGAGCTGTGGAACCTCCCGGAGCCTGGCCCCGCCCCGGCTCAGCCGCCAGCCGGGAGCCGGTGGATCACCGCGGGCGGGATCATCGCACTCGTGATCGGAGCGGCGGGCGGGATCGGACTGATCTCGCTCGGCGTCGGTACGGCGTTCTTCGCCCTCACCGTTCCCTCTGTGGCCTGGACGTTCTGCGTCGGGGCACTCCTCGGGGGAACTGGGATCGGCGTGGGGATGCTCTCCCGGGGAGATCTGCGCAAATCCGCGCTGACCCTGGGAATAGGTACCGTCGTGGCCCTGAGCGTCACGGCGGGCGGTACCCCCAGGATCAACTTCAGGGTCGGGGGTGACACCGCATCGACCCGCATCGCCCCGACGTCCGGGGACACTCTCCCGTCCGACGTGGACAACGGTGTCGGGAAAACCGAACTGGATCTGCGTGGACTGCAGCCGCTGACCGAGAACCGGAAGGTGGACGTGTCCAACGGCGTGGGCAAGACCGTCGTGTGGTTGCCGACCGATGTGCCGGTCACACTGAACTGCTCGAACGGCGTCGGCAAGTTGGTGTGCACACCGGGTGACTACAATCCCGGCGCCGAGGGCGGACGACTCACCCTCGACGTGTCGAACGGCGTGGGCAAGGTCGTGGTCTACACCGGGTGACCGGCGGGTTCACTCCCGCCCGCGGAGGACGGCCCGGAACCGTTCCCGCAGACCGTCGGACCAGGTGCCGCGGTCCCGGTCGGCGCGGCCGGCATCCGGGTCGCCGTCCTCCGCATGGAGCAGCTCCCTGACCCGCACGAATCCCGGGGACCCGACCAGCAGATGGGCGACGAGCACAGCGACCCACACTCCCGCGAGCTGCGCACCGTACAGCGTGGGGGCGGGATCACCGCCCGCGATCTGCCGGTAGGCCACCAGGAAACCGGCGGCGACGGGAACCGTGATGAGCACGGCGGTGAACGACTGACGACGCAGGTGCAGCACGAAACCACTGACCCCCGCGTCCCGGTCCGCCGCGTAGTCGGCACGACGGTGTTCCCACATCCGGGCACCGGCGGTGAGCGTCAGCAGGTAGAACACGGAGAGGGCCACCGCGAACAGCAGCGCGGTCAACAGGGCCGCCGTGGCCGAGGACCTCTGGACATCGGTGTACACACCGTCACGCGCGATGGGGTAGACACGATCACCCGATTCCCGATCCCCCACCAGGTCGGTCAGGACAACCGCCGTCCCGATGAGTTCATCCGGTTCGCAGAGGCACGTGACGGATTCGGCGAGTTCGCGTGTCCCCGGGAGCAGATCGGGGGCGAGAACCGAGAAGTCCCGCGGGGTGAGGGCCACGATGGGCCGGTTGTCCGGACGGTTCGGTGCACCGGTGCCGTCCAGCATCGACACCGCCGCGGGATCGTTCCCCTCCCGGATGACGGTGAGGCCGTCGGTGACACCGGAATCGGTGACGGTCTCCGTGTCCCCCCACACCACGGCGACCCCCTGTCGGAGCTGGTCGGTGGCCGGGATCGACTCCGGCAGCCCGACGATGAGCAGGGCCCTGTCATCGGCGACGGGAATCTGCGCGGTGAGACCCGGATGCTCCTCCATCTCCCCGGCGAGCACCAGCAGATCGGGGCGTACCTCGAACGCCTTCGAAATCTCCTCCATCCGGGACTGGAATTCGGGATCGACGTCGGACGTCCGCAGCACGCTGACGGGCCCGTCCGGTTCATTCGCCGCGACGCCCAGCTCCCGCATCTCCCCGCCACTGCGCGCTGTCGCGAAGGTGAGCGCCATACCGAGGACGAGACCACCGACGACACAGAGCACCGCCCATCCCGGAACAGACGCCAGGTCCCCGGGCAGACCGCCCCTCCGGCCCACCACAGCTCTCCCCTTCCCGAGGTCGCCGAGGGAGATCTTCGCGGGGATGATCAGGACGGCGCCGATGATCACCGCCCAGATCACGGCACACAACAGCAGAGACAGCAGCCCGATGGTGAACACCGTCCCGAAACCGACGAGCGTCGTCGTACTGAGCCTGACGAGGTACACCAGCCACACCGCGAGCACCCCGGACCCGGCACCGGCGGCGAGCACGGAAGCGAACCGGATCAGCCCTGACCGGCCGTCGACACGACGTAGCTGAGTCACACTGAGAGCGACGCCCACGGCGAGCAGGAGCAGCATTGTCGCGACACTGAACTTCCCGAACGTGGAACCGGCGAAGTCACTGCCGGACCGGGGCAGCGCCACGGTCGTCTCCACGTCATCGAGACCGGCCGACCGGAGAACATCCCCGACGGCGCCGGCGAGCTCGGGCGACCCGTCACCGGCGAACAGCCACGTGTCCCGGGGGCCCGGGACCTCGAAGCCCTGCAGCGCCACGACCGGGGTCTTGCCCACCAGGGCACCGGCGGGGAATGTTCCCGTGATCGGGTAATCCAGTGGCGTGCTGAACACCACCTCATGGAGGAATCTCCGCTCCTGCGACGCCGACAGCACCGGTGTGCGCGCCGACTCCCCCGGGGTCTCCGGCAGGGCGGTGGAGATCAGGGTGCGGTCCCTTCCCAGTTCCGCATCCAGCTCGTCCAGGCCCGCGACGTGGAAGCGACCGTCCGGATCGTGCACCGCGAACGCCCCGGTACCGCCGCTGGAGGAGGCCAGCACCGACATGCCCCGGGAATCCGCCAGATCGGCGATCTCCCGCTGCAGCTCCACCTGCTCCTCCGGATCGAGGTCACCGGCACCGGCGGCCGTCGCCTGGAGCGTCGGCCCGGAATACCCCAGCCGCATCGCGGTGGCGATCGAGCCACCTTCGACCACCAGGAGCATGAAGATCATCACGACGACCGCGATCAGAGCACTGATCACACCGGGGAGGACGATACGTGCGGGATTCCTGTCCACGTTGACTGCCACCTGTTCTTTGACGGGTACCGTCCGGGCCATGACCGGTCATCCGGTGCCCGGGAGCAGAGCTGGCCACCTCGGACGGTGGCGTTTCCCCCACAGTAACCCAGACCGGATTCCTCCGTCCGCGGGGTCGTTCCGCGGTGCCCGGACCGGAAGCGGCGGATCCTGTACCTCCGGATGCAGTGCATGACCGGAATACGGCGGATCACCCGGTCAGCATCACCTACCGTGGGAACTGAGAGTTTCTCCGGGCGTTCCCGGGACCCCCACCGCACCGTTCAGCCACCCGAATCGAGGAAAACCATGCCACCCCAGCACAGGTCCGGACCCGTACGTGTCGCGCAGATCACGTCACTGACTCTCGGAACCGTCCTGTCGCTGGGTCTGCTCACCGCCTGCGATGACCCGGACGAACCGGCCGGAGACGACACGGGCGGCCGGGTGACGGTCACGGACATCACCATGGAGGTCCGGACCGGGACAAGCACGGAGACCGAGACCGCCGCCGGGACGACGAGCACACAGACACCGGAACCGGCGCCAGCGCCTGAGCCGGAGGAAGACACCCGGATGCAGGGCTTTCTCGCCCCCGCCCCCGCTCCCGCTCCGACACCCGCCCGCCCCGCGTCCACGCACTTCTCGAACTGCCGGGAGGCCCGTGCGGCAGGTGCCGCACCACTCTACGAAGGCAGCACCGGGTACAGCCGGAAGCTCGACCGGGATGGCGACGGCGTCGCCTGCGAGTGATCTCCGGCCGGAGACAGCAGGAAGGCCCCGCACCCGGTGTGCGGGGCCTTCCTCACGGAACGGGAGCGGAGTCTACTCCCACTCGATCGTTCCCGGGGGCTTCGAGGTGCAGTCGAGCACGACGCGGTTGACGTCGGCGACCTCGTTGGTGATGCGCGTGGAGATGCGCTCCAGGACGTCGTAGGGGATGCGGGTCCAGTCGGCGGTCATCGCGTCCTCGGAGGACACGGGGCGCAGCACGATCGGATGCCCGTAGGTGCGCCCGTCACCCTGGACGCCGACGGAACGGACATCGGCGAGCAGCACCACGGGGCACTGCCAGATCTCCTCGTCCAGACCCGCGGCGGTGAGCTCGGTGCGGGCGATGAGGTCCGCGGCGCGCAATGTCTCCAGCCGCTCGGCGGTGACCTCACCGATGATGCGGATGCCCAGGCCGGGGCCGGGGAACGGTTGACGGCTGACGATCTCCTGCGGCAGGCCGAGCTGACGGCCGACCGCACGGACCTCATCCTTGAACAGCAGGCGGAGCGGCTCGACGAGTTCGAACTCGACGTCGTCGGGCAGACCACCGACGTTGTGGTGGCTCTTGATGTTCGCGGTACCGGAGCCGCCACCGGACTCGACGACGTCCGGGTAGAGGGTGCCCTGCACCAGGAAGTCCACCGAGGATCCCTCGGGCGCGGACTCGAGGACACCGGCGACGGCGCGCTCGAAGGAACGGATGAACTCCGCGCCGATGGCCTTGCGCTTCGCCTCGGGATCGGTGACACCGGCCAGTTTCGACAGGAAGGCGTCCTGCTCGTGGACGGTGACCAGCTTCGCGCCGGTCGCGGCGACGAAGTCCCGCTCGACCTGTTCCCGCTCCCCCGCGCGCAGCAGACCGTGGTCCACGAACACGCACGTCAGCCGGTCACCGATGGCGCGCTGCACCAGGGCCGCGGCGACGGCGGAGTCGACGCCACCGGACAGCCCGCAGATCGCACGCCCCTCCGGCCCGATCTGCGCGCGGACCGCCTCGACGAACTCGTCGGCGATGTTCGCCGCGGTCCAGTTCTGCTCGATACCGGCGATCTCGGTGAGGAACCGGGTCAGCACCTCCTGGCCGTGCGGGGAGTGCAGGACCTCGGGGTGGTACTGGACACCGGCCATGGACCGTTCCGCGCACTCGAAGGCGGCGACCGGTGCACCCGCGGAGGACGCGGTGACGGTGAAACCCTCCGGTGCGGCGTGCACGGCGTCGCCGTGACTCATCCACACCTTGTGGGTCGCCTCGAGGCCGTCGTGCAGGACGCCACCGTTGACGTTGAGGTCGGTGCGCCCGTACTCGCGGTCCCCGGTGTTGGCCACGGTGCCCCCGAGGGCGTGGGTCATGGCCTGGAAGCCGTAGCAGATACCGAACACCGGGATCCCCAGGTCGAGCAGCTCGGGGCGCAGCTCCGGCGCGCCCTCCGCATAGACCGAGGACGGCCCACCGGAGAGCACCAGTGCGGCGGGATTCTTGGCCCTGATCTCCTCGACGGTGGCGGTGTGCGGGACGACCTCGGAGTAGATCCGTGCCTCCCGCACCCGGCGGGCGATCAGCTGCGCGTACTGGGCGCCGAAATCGACGACGAGCACCGGGCGGTGATTCGTTGCGGTAGCTTGCTTTGAGTCAGTCACGGGACGTACTTTACCGCACCCACCGCCCCGTCCCCCTGCCCGGAGCAACCCGCCCGGGCAGGGGGACCCGGGGAACTCAGAAACCGAAGCCGGCGGAGACGCTGAGCTGCACCCGCTGGAAGCTCTTCAGGTCGGTGTAGCCGCATTTGGCCATCGCCCGACGCAGTCCACCGACGTAGTTGAGCATGCCGTGCGGATCGGTGGACGGACCGTGGAGCACGGTCTCCAGTGTGGGGGCGTTCTCCGTGGTGTCGACGCCGTCGGAGTCATGTCCGTTCAGCTCCGCGGCGAGCGTGGCATCCACCCAGGACGGCTCGACGATGCCCCGGGGGAACCGCGGGTGTGCCGCGGAATGGGGCCAGTAGCAGCCCTTCGCCGCGGCCTCGCGTGCCTTCGCCAGCGGATGCCCGAGGATGACGCCGTCCGCGCCGCAGGCGATGGCGGTCGCCGCGTCCCCGGAGGTCTCGATCTCCCCGTCGGCGATGATGTGCACGTAACGCCCGCCCGTCTCGTCGAGGTAGTCGCGGCGGGCTGCGGCGGCGTCGGCGATGGCCGTGGCCATCGGGCAACCGATGCCCAGTGCCATGTCGTTGGTGCTCGCGCCGCCGCCGACGATGACACCGGCCGCGCCGGTCCGCATGAGGTGCAGCGCGGTGGTGTAGTCCGCGACACCGCCGGCGATGACGGGCACGTCGAGGGAACCGATGAATTCCTTGAGGTTCAGAGGCTCCCCACCGGTGGCCACGTGCTCGGCGGAGATCATCGTGCCCTGGATGAACAGGAGTTCGGCACCCGCCTTGATCACGACGGGGGCGAGCTCCCGGGCGTGCTGCGGGGTGACCCGGACGGCGACGGTGGTGCCGGAGGCGCGGACCTCGGCGATGCGGGCGGTGAGCAGATCCTCGTCGATGGGCGCGGCGTGCAGTTCCTGCAGGACACGGGTCGCCTCGGAACCGTAGAACTCGGGACCCGACATCTCGGCGTTGACGGCCTCGCGGACGCGCTCGACGGCACCCTCGAGGTCGGCCTGCCGGCCCCAGAGTCCCTCGGCGTTGATGACGCCGAGGCCGCCCTGCCGACCCATCTCGATGATGAACTCCGGGGTGGCCAGGGCATCGGTCGGGTGGGAGATGAACGGGTTGTCGAAGGTGTAGGCGTCGATGTGCCAGCTGGTGTCGACGTCCTTCGAGGACCGGGTGCGCCGGGAGGGGATGATCTGGATGTCCGACAGCCGGTAGCTGCGGCGGGCCTCGCGCCCGATTCCGATTTCGACGATGTCACGCATGGTGGTGGTGCTCCTTGGGTGGTGTGCCCGGCCGGGGCCGGGCGGCCGGGGTTCAGCGCTGGTAGTAGTTGGGTGCTTCGACCGTCATCTGGATGTCGTGCGGGTGGGATTCCCGCAGCCCGGCGGCCGTGATCTGGACGAACCGGGCACGCTGCAGGTCCTCGATGGACGCGGAGCCGGTGTAACCCATCGCGGCCCGGAGCCCGCCGACGAGCTGGTGGGTGATCGCGTCGATCGAGCCACGGAACGGGACACGCCCCTCGATCCCCTCGGGGACGAGCTTCTCCTCGCTCTTGACGTCGGCCTGGAAGTAGCGGTCCTTGGAGAAGGAACGCTTCTCGCCGCTCAGGCCACGGCCCTGCATCGCGCCGAGGGAACCCATACCGCGGTACATCTTGTACTGCTTGCCGTTGACGACGACCGTCTCACCGGGCGCCTCGGAGGTGCCGGCGAGCAGCGAACCGAGCATCACGGTGGATGCTCCGGCGGTCAGTGCCTTGGCGATGTCACCGGAGAACTGCATGCCACCGTCGGCGATGATCGGCACACCGGCGGCCTTCGCGGGCACGGCGGCCTCCATGATCGCGGTGATCTGGGGCGCCCCCACACCGGCGACGACGCGGGTGGTGCAGATGGAGCCGGGGCCGATGCCGACCTTGATGGCGTCCGCACCGGCGTCGATCATGGCCTGCGCCGCGGCCCGGGTGGCCAGGTTTCCGCCGATGACGTCGACCTTGTGGCCGAACTCCTTCTTCACCCGGGACACCATCTCCAGTACCCCACGGTTGTGGGCGTGGGCGGTGTCCACGACCAGCACGTCGACACCTGCGTCGACGAGTGCCGCGGCGCGAGCCCAGGAATCGTCACCGGTACCGATGCCAGCGCCCACGAGCAGACGCCCGGACGCATCCTTGGATGAGTCCGGGTACTTCTCCGTCTTCACGAAGTCCTTCACCGTGATCAGCCCGACCAGACGCCCCCCGTCGTCGACGATGGGGAGCTTCTCCACCTTGTTCGCGCTGAGCAGCTGGAGGGCATCCTCCTTCGCCACTCCCTCCTTCGCCACGACGAGCGGCATCGCCGTCATCACCTCGGCGACCTTCCGGGAGAAGTCCCGTTCGAAACGCATGTCCCGGTTCGTGCAGATGCCCACGAGCCTGCGGTCCCCGTCGATGACGGGGAGGCCGGAGATCCGGTAGCGGGCGCACAGGGCGTCCACCTCACCGATCGTCATGTCCGGGGTGCAGGTGACCGGATCGGTGACCATACCCGACTCGGAGCGCTTCACCATCTCGACCTGCTGGGCCTGGTCCTCGACCGACAGGTTGCGGTGCAGGACACCCATGCCGCCCTGCCGCGCCATCGCGATGGCCATCCTCGCTTCGGTGACCGTGTCCATGGCAGCCGAGATCAACGGGATGTTCAGTCGGATGTTCCGCGTGAGCTGCGAGGAGGTGTCCACCTCGCTGGGGATCACATCGGAGGAGTCCGGGATCAGCAGGACATCGTCGAAGGTGAGTCCAACGAGCGCGACCTTGTTCGGGTCGTCGCCCCCGGTGGAGACGCGGTTGTCAGTCAAGGTGGGTCATCCTTTTCTCGGGTGGTGGGGCTGAATCGGCACGGGGTTCCTCTCTCCGGAACGACGCCCGGTACCCGTTCTCACGGACAGCTCCGGAACACAGGTACGCACCGCGTCGCTTCGGAGAGGTGCCATGACATACAACAGTAGCGCGCAGGGTGGTCACGGGGGTCACCGACCACAGGTTCGTTTCGCCTGTCTTTGGTTGCCGTTTACGGGCCGCACCCTTAGGGTGGCCTGTGTGAACTTTGATTCTATGATGCCTCCGGACCCCTTCGCGGGCGACCCGAATGATCCCGCATCGTTCCTCGAGGCGGACGAACCGCTGCCGCCGCTCACCGATGAGGACCGGGAACGGGTCCGGGAGGACCTCGAGCTCGTCGGGGAGTTCCGGCGCGTACTGGAACCCCGCGGGGTTCTCGGGGTGTTCTTCATGTGTGAGGACTGCGACGAGCAGCACTACTACGACTGGGACATCATGGCCGCGAACATGCGCGCCACCCTCGCGGGGGAGCTGTCCCCGGTGCACGAACCGTCCGCCCGCCCCGACCCGGCGGCCTACGTGCCCTGGGACTACTGCCTCGGATTCCTCGACGGGATGGAGGCACGGTAGCCGGCACCGACCACGGCGAGCTCGGGTCCCGCCGACCCGGGACACGGAAAACCCCGGAATCCTCTCTGGAGGATCCGGGGTTTCGTCGTCCACGCGGGTCAGCTCACTGACCGGGGAACGGATCCGCTCCGCGCGTGGGCGTCCCGGCCGGGACGGGATCCACGACTTCGCCGACGTTGTCGGCGGTCGCTCCGGCACCACCGTCCGGTGACGGCGGTCGGGTGGTGTCGTCGACACCGTCCGGGACCGGCAGCGGGTAGGTTGACGGAGGTATCCCCGACGGCGGGGAGGGTATTCCGGGAACGGCACCAGGGAGGGTGTCGTCCGTCGTCGACGCGGACCCCTCGACGGTGGCGGTGACGGTGACCGTCGCGGGTTCCGGGGGAGCCTGCTGTTCGGGTGTGACCGTGACCGTCACGGTGAGGGGGACGGTCGTGTGCCTGGCGGGGTCCGCCTTGGCGGCGTTGCGCGTGTTGATCTCCTTCGCCATGACCTTGGCCTGTTCCAGCAGCTCCAGGGCACCGGCGACATCACCGTTGGCGTTGCGGTTGTCCGCCTCCTCCAGGGTGCTCGCGAGCTCCACGACGGAGGCGTGGTCACCGAACATGGCGGTGTTGACGTCCCAGAGCGCGCTACCGGGTTCCGCGTTGTACACCGCAGTGCCGCCGCCGGCGATGACGAGAGTCGCGGCTGCCGCACCGATCAGTCCGTGGACGAAACCGGGGACCGCCCGGCGACGACCGGTGAGACTGAGCACCCGCGCGCCGCCACCGACGGCGGTCTTCTCCGCCGCGGGCCCGGTGACGGGAGCGAACCGCGTCGTCGCGGGGGACGCATCCACCCGATCCAGCTGATCGAGCGAGGGAGCCGGCGGCATCGGGGCGTCGACCTCCGCCTTGAGGCCGAGCAACAGCCCGGCAAGTTCATCGTTTCCCCCGGAGGGGTCGACACCGTTGGCGAGGTCGTTCAGGAAGGCGTCGGTGCGGAACAGGTTGTCGTCCTGTCCCCCACCCACGCCCGCGTCCTCGGGTCGGCGGTCACTCATGCCTGGCGCTCCTGCTCATTCAGCTTCTTCCGCAATGCCGCGAGCGCCCTGTGCTGGGCAACTCTGACTGCTCCTGGGGTACTCCCCACGATTCGCGCGGTTTCCTCCGCGGACAGACCCACGAACACCCGGAGGGTGACGATTTCGCGTGCCTTGTCACTCAATGAATCGAGAAGTGCGCGCACTCTGTTACTACCGTCGTTGACCAGCGCGTAGTCTTCCGGGGTGTCCCCTTCCCGGATGTAGTCGGGAACTTCATCGGTGGGATTCGACAGGTCCCTCGACAGTGACCGGTGCGCATCGGCGACCTTGTTGGAGGCGATCCCGTAGACGAACGCCATGAATGGACGGCCCCGGTCGACGTAGTTGGCGACGGCGGTCGTGACCGCGAGACAGGTCTCCTGGGCGACGTCCTCGGGCGTGGGGTGCCGACCGCCCCCGATCCGCGCGCGGGCGTACCGCAGCACCATCGGGTGCACGATCTCCATGATCCGCTGGAGCGCGGACCGGTCACCGCCGGCCGCCAACGGCACGAGTGCCGCCAGTTCGCGCTCTGAATCATTCACCCTGTGGACCTCTGCATGTTCCGACTTTCCTGGTCACATTCACCCGGGATTCCCACCGGCGGCATGGTGCCGGAGGACGGAGCCACGGGATCACTGCCTCGACAGTCTAGTTGACGCACCCGACACGTGAGGAGCGGCACAGAGCTCGGACGGTACGGGGTCCCACCCAGCCCGGTTCAACCGGACCCCGACAGATCACCCCACCGGCCCCTCACACCGGCCGTGGGGTCGATCCCGGAAACGACCCGGATGACCCCCCCGGAACGCCGGGCCGCTTACCCGGCGGTGAGCCCGAACTCCGTGCAGAATCTGTCGATGGTGGGCAGCACACCTCTGAGCATCAGGTCGAGCTGCTTGTCCAGCTGCGCGTCCGTGAGACCGGCCTTGATGAAGATCCCGCCCTCGGCCTTGATGTGGATTCCGTCGGCGTCACGTTTCTTCAGTGCGGTGATGAGGTGGTTTCCGGCGTTGAACGCCGTCGTCCATCCGAGAACATCATCCTCCCGGTCGACGGGCAGGCGGGGGCGCATCTCGGCGCTGACGACGGCGAAGGCGTCGGATGCGAGGATGAACATGACCGGAATGCCGTTGAAGAAGCAGTAGTACACGGGCAATTCACCCTGCAGCTTCGACACCCCGAGATTCTGCCTGGCCAGGGACTCCTCCAGGCGTTGCGCGGTGACCGGCGTGGGGTCGTCCGCGACCTTCTTCGAACCGAACTTGAACCACGCCATCAGTTGCCTCCCTCTTCCACCGGCTGCACGAGGCCGGGAAATTCTTCGTCGATTCTGTCGGCCGCGCGAAAACTGACCTCGAACGCGACATCGATGAAGGTGCCGAGCTGCTCATCCGTGAGCCCGGCGGCGGTATCGACCACATTCTCGAAGACGATGTTGTCGCCGTCGCCCGAGATAACCGTTCTCGGCATCACCATTTCCGTGTTGAGGGCGTTGGCGGCGGCCGCTGCGCGCCCTTCATCGTGATTCAGCTTTCCACGCCGATACCCGGCGATCCGGAGCAGATCCTCTCCGATGGTGAAGAAGAAGAAGATCTCCTCGTAGCCGACGACGATGTCGTTGTCGTTGTCCCTGGAGAAACTGAGCCCTTTGCCGGTGAGATAGTCCTCCACCCGGACATCGGTGACTCTGGGTAAAGCCATGTGCTGTACTTCCTTTCACTTGTCTGCGCGGGGCCGCGGCCCCGCAGGTATCGGGGAGAGTCGACCGTGGGGTCAGTTGTCCTCACCCGGGGTGCCGGGTTCGAGATCGAACTCCTGGCAGAAGCTCCCCATGGTGCTCAGGGTGCCGACGAGCATCAGCTCGATCTGCTCGTCGAGCTGTTCCTCCGTGAGCCCGCCCTCGATGAAGAGCATCCCGTCGGCCGCGGCGTAGATGCCGTCGTCATCGACGTTCTTCACGGTGGTCACGAAGTGGGTTCCCGCGTTGACCGTCTTCGCCCATCCGAGGACCTCCTCCTCCCGTTCCACCGGCAGTCGCTCGAAGGTCGAGGCGCTGAACACCACGGCGAAGGGGAAGGAGGCGTCCACGATGACCGGGAAACCGTTGATGATGCAGTAGAACCGTGGGGCTCCGTCATCGGCACGGTCCACCGTGAGCTCCTGGCGGGCCAGTGCCTCCTCGATGCGTTCCGGGGTGACCGGCGTGGGGGCCTCGGCGGCCGTCTTCGATTTGAACCAGGCCATCAGTTCTCCTCCTCGTGGGATTCCTCTGCCGCGGGTGCGAGGTCGGGCAGATCGGCGGCGAGGCGTTCCCCCGCCATGAAACTCGTCCGGAAGGACATGACGATGAATGCTCCGAGCTGTTCGTCCGTGCGCCCCGAGGTCGTCTTCAGTGCATTCTCGAAGATGACGCTCGGTTGCGGGCCCGCGATGACCGTCTTCGGTGCCACCAGATCCTGGTTCAGGGCATTGGCTGCGGCGAGCGCCCGGCCCACCGCATCATCGTCCGTCAGCTCCGCGTGCCACCAGCCCGCGACCCGCAGGAGGTCCTCCTGAACGGTGATGAAGAACGTGAAACCATCGAAACCGACGACGATGTCGTCATCGTCGTCCCTCCCGAAGTTGAGTCCCTCACCGGTGAGGAAACTCTCCACCCGGGAGTGGGTGACCTTTGGTAATGCCATGTTCGGTGTATCCCTTCATGTCAGGGCCGTCCCCGGCCACGGCTGTACCGTCCGAGGTGTGCTGGAACACACGGCCCACTGTAGTTTCATGAGGCCATTCTCGCTATATGGGGATCGATTCAGTCGTCCCCCACTTCCCGGATCCGCTGTTCGGCCGCGCGACGTACGGGATGTCCGATGAACCGCTTCCCGGACAGGACCCCGAGTGCCTCACGGGCGGCCTCCGCGGAGGCCGCCCGCTCGTCGCCGTAGAACCGCGCGTCCGAGGCCATCATCAGGGCGCGGGCCCGGTCCACGGGCTCATCGAGCTGTTCGAACCCGGCCGCCGCTGCGGTGGCGTAGTCCACCGCGGCGAGGAACCGCATCGCGTAGAGGTACATGTACGCCTTGTCGACCAGCCAGTCGGCCTCCCGCCATTCGGGCGTCTTGGGCCCCGGATGCTCGGGGTCGTCGACCAGGGCGCGCAGGGTGTCGAGGAGATCATCGACCACGGCCATGTCGGCGTCACCGACGTATCCGGGCTGATTCACCGCCGCGGCACAGCACTTGTACAGGGCCATCGCATAGGCCTCGCGGTACTTGTCCACCTTCTCCCGCAGCTGCTGGTCCGGGCCGTCTCCCGCCGGGAGACGGCCGGCCGCGTCCCGCCACATGGAGCGGGACACCTCGATGATCCGGTGCCAGGTCGACACCGCGCGACGGGATTCCCCGGCGTGGTCGAAGGCGACGGCCGCCTGCTGCAGCGCCCCGAGCTCCCGCTCCCGGTCCTTCCGCCGGGCCATGTGCCCGGCGATCCTGAGCAGTTCCTCCCCCGCCTCGTCGTGGAACTCGAGCTTGGCGAATACCCGGACCAGCGACTCACGGAGATCCAGTTCGGCCCGCGATCCGGGGTACCCGGAGATCTTCATCAGTGCCGTCTCGAGTACCTCCGCGGCCTCGTGGTACCGGTGCGCGGAGATCAACAGTTCCCCGAGTGTCTGCGCCGCGATGAAGGTCAGACCGGGTAATTCAGCCGCGGCACAGAGATTGAGCATCTGCCGGGCGCAGTCGATGCCCTCATCGAGGTAGCCGGCGTCGCGGGCACCCCGGGCGAGGAAGAGCAGGGCCGTCAGTCGTACACCGACGGGTTCAGCCGAACCGGTCCGCATCGCGGTGTCCGCCGCCTGGCAGGCCTCCATGACCTGCCCCGATCGCAGGGCCGCCGCGGCCTCCTCGATCAACCGGTACGCGGGGTCCCCGGTCGTGCCGGGGAATTCCTCGGTCTCGGCGTCGAGATCGGCCCCGAGGAACCACTCCGCGTCGCCGACGGCACGCTGCCACGCACCTCGAAGCTCGTCGGGAACCCCGGCGGCCTCCGGGCTGGTGCGCAGCACGGGGTGGTCGAGCAGGAGGTGGACCGCATGGTGCCAGTGGACGGTCTCGATCTCGTCCCCCACCGCGGCATTCGCGGCGAGCGCCTCCGCGAGATCGTCGCCGCGCCACCAGCCGGTGACGTCGATGGGGACCACCGGTGGCTCATCGTCCCCCTCATCCGGAGTCGTCGTGGTCTGTGTGGCTGACCCGGTGGATGCCCCGGGGGAGGTGATGACCTGATAGTCGGCCTCGTCAGGGGTGAACATGCCGGACACGTCGGCGACGGTACCCTCCGTCGGTTCGGGCAGCGGGGTGACGGGCGCCGGGTCGATGAGCCGTTGCAGCGACGCGACGTGCACCGCGTGCTCCATCCCCGGGCGGGCGTCGAACTGTTCGGCGATCGTCGTGGCGAGGTTGAGGAACCAGGCACGCGCCTCGGCGAGGGTCGGGTGGGTCAGCGTCTCGATGCCGGTCACCCACGGCAGGTTCCCACCGGGCAGCGTGACATCCAGTGTGCGGTCCGTGGCACCGGGGATCCGATCGAGGAGCACGACCGCTGCTGCGGCGAGATTCAGCAGGTCCCGGTGGTCCTCGGCGCGTTCCCACCAGGGCAGGTGACGGATGAGGATGGCCTCGGCCCGCTCGAGTCGTTCCGGTCTGCCGGCTGCACCCGACAGCGCGAGGTAGCGGATGTGGTCCGCGTGCTGGGCGAGATCGGCCGGGTCGCGGCGGTAGCGGCGGTATCCGCGTACGTGGGCGGCCCAGGCCCTGGCGTCCTGCCCCGTCCGCAACCAGGGTTCGAGCATCTCGGTGAGCAGTCCCTCGGGCTGCGACGAGCAGCTGTTCTCCGTGTCGGGGAGCGCCGCCTCGCCGATCTCCCGGGCGGTCTCCCACTCGCCGCGGCTGGCGTGATACTCCACCCGCTGTTCGGGGCCGCAGCCGGCGCAGTCGGCGAGCTCGGAGTCGGGGAGATTCAGCCACTCGGCGTAGGTGTCCTCGACTCCGTCCCCACCGGTGTTCCGGAGGAATCCCAGGCGGCGCATCGCCACGGCACGTCCGGGGTCCCCCAGCTCCCGGTAGTAGTCGGTCATCAGATCGAGCAACGAGCGGTACTGCGCGACGGGCACGTCCGGGTTGTTGGCCACCGCGGAGAGCACGTACTTGAGGTTCCAGGCGTGCTTGTGGTGCAGGCCGGGACTGAACAGGTCGGGACGGCGCGAGCGCATCTCCTCGACGTAGGAGAAGGGCGCGATGCAGCGGTAGTTCCGCCCGTCCATGCAGTAGGCCGTGCAGAGCTCCGCGTGGCAGATCAGCGCCTCCTCCAGCCGGTCGGTGTCGACGGCGAGCTGAGCGGCCTCCGCCCAGAGTTCACTGCAGGTGCTCCCCCACGGTGTGCTGTCCGCACGGTGCATGAGGAGGCGGAGTTCGTCGTGCTGGTTTACGGGCTCGGTCATGGGCTGCTCCTGATCGTCCGGGTGGTGGTTGGTCATGCGGTGTCCCCGTCATCGAGGGACGCGCTGATCAGCGCGGTGAAGAGGTTGGAGGACCAGGCTCTCACCTGGGCGTCCATGCGGTGTCTGCCGCTGAGCAGGGCCTGGACGTAGAAGCCCCGGATCGCCGATTCCACGACCACCGGGCTACCGCCCCCGGTGGCGGCCCCGGCGAGCTGGTGGATGATGCCGGCGTTGGCGTTCAGAATCAGCTGCGGCGCATGGTCATCGGCCTTCTCCGGGTGCATGAGATCGACCAGCCCGGCGAACAGGCCCTCGTCGCGCCGCTGTCTCTCCTCGAGCGCCCGGCCCGCGGCATCCGGGTGGGGCAGGAACAGCACCGCCATCGTGGCGGGCAGGAACTTCCGCACGACGATGTTCAGCTTCTGCCCCTCGAGGGCGAGTTCGGCGGCGTCAACGAGGGGGATCAGCGCCGCCTCGGTACCGAGGTCGACGTTCTCGAGGACACCGAGAACGTCCCGGGGGTCGAGTTCGGCGATGTCCGCCTCCGGGCGATCGAGTCTGATCTGACCGATGAGCTCCTCGTCGTAGGAGAAACCGGCGTTCACGATGCACAGGCCGTTGGCCTCGGCCACGGGGCGCAGGGCACGGAAGCGGTCGTCGGTCGTCGCGTAGGCGATCCGTCCGTGTTTTCCGAGGATCTCGTCGAGGGTGAGCATCCCGAGTGAGGTGGAGAACGGGACGCTGGAGGCGACCAGCGCGCGGGTCTCAGCGTCGGTCACGGCGAGGGCCTTCAGCCCGGTGAGGTGGAGGGCGAGGAACTCGCGGAACCGGGCGGGTTCCCGCTCCGCGAGGTTGTTCATCCAGTTACGGATCGCGGCACCGATGCCCTGGCGGGTCTCCTCCAGCAGTTCGTCGTCGAACAGGCCCTCGCGGGAGGCGGTCGGCTTGAGGTGTTCCGCGTCGGCGACGACGCGGACGAAGTACGCCCACTCCGGCACGACGTCGTAGGCACGGTCGGACAGCAGCATCCGGCGCAGGTACACGCGGTGGTGCTGTTCCTGGCCGGGGTGTCCCGCGCGTGCGGACACGAACGCGATTCCGCGGAGACCGGCGACGGGAACGTCGAGGCGAACCTGGTCGAAGGGATCGAAACCGAACTCCTCGTCACACCAGCGGGCCGCCGCGTCATGGTCCATCTCCCAGGGCGCGGTGGTCTCGCTGAGGCACTCCGGTTCCGCCCCCTTCCGGGCGAGGTTCACCGTCACCGGGAGGTGACTGCCGTAGGACAGGATCCGGCGGCGCAGCACCTCGTGTTCGGCGTGCCGCTCCCCCGGCATCACCTCGAGGGTCACGGTGGTGCCCGGACCGGTGAGTTCCGGGGGCAGATCATCGTCGGTGACCACGGTCGCGGACCAGGTTCCGTCGTTGGACCCACGCCAGCACACCGGTTGTCCGGGGGTCATGGCGGAGCGACTGTGGACGGTGATCCGCGGGGAGACCATGAAGCAGGACAGCAGACCGATACCGAACTGCCCGATGAAGTCGCTGCGGGACATCCCCCACTCGTCACGTTTCGACGACGCCCCGATGGTGGCGAGCAGCCCCTCGGCCTGCTGCGGGGTCAGGCCGATGCCGGTGTCGGTGACGGTGATCCTGGTGCCGTCGGTGATGACCCGGATCTCGGCGGGGCAGCCCGGGTCGATCGCACGGTGCGCGGTGATCGCGTCGACGCCGTTCTGCAGGAGCTCCCGGACGAAGACCTGGGGGCCTGAGTAGAGGTTCCGGCTGAGGATCTCGACGATCCCGCCGAGATCGACCTGGAAGTTGTGGCTCTCAGCGCGTGCGCCGTCGGGCTGGGTCATGGATCGTTCGACGCCTTTCTCGGACGGTCTCCGGGGACTGCACCAAGAATACGGTTTCCCCGTGGAATACAGCGGACCCGGCCCCACATTTCACCGTGAGTCTCGCGTTCGGTGTGGTGGGGCCGGGTCTGGGCCGGTGTCAG
Organism: Corynebacterium antarcticum; assembly: GCF_016595285.2. Classification (NCBI taxonomy): domain Bacteria; kingdom Bacillati; phylum Actinomycetota; class Actinomycetes; order Mycobacteriales; family Corynebacteriaceae; genus Corynebacterium; species Corynebacterium antarcticum. Next base: position 459,213 of record NZ_JAENIP020000002.1, on the reverse strand, counting down.
ACGTTCGGCCTAGTGATGGTGGCCGCCTGCCGGGGAATCATCTTCCTCGGCGGGCTTCTCCACGATCGACGCCTCGGTGGTGAGCACCATGCGGGCGACGGAGGTGGCGTTGACCACCGCGGAGTGGGTGACCTTCACGGGGTCGATGATGCCCGCGTCGATGAGGTTGCCGTACTCGAGGGTGGCGGCGTTGAAGCCTTCACCGTTCGGCAGCTCGGCGGTCTTGGCGACGACCACGGAACCGTCGACGCCTGCGTTCTCGGCGATCCAGAAAGCGGGCTTGACCAGTGCCCGGGACAGGGCGAGGACGCCGACCTTGGCGTCACCCTCGAAGTCCTCGGCGTAGGTCCTGAGCTCGCGGGCGATCTGCACGAGTGCGGAACCGCCACCGGCGATGACACCCTCCTGCGCGGCCGCGCGGGCTGCGTTGATGGCGTCCTCGACGCGGAGCTTGCGCTCGCTGACCTCGGTCTCGGTGGCGGCGCCGACCTTGATGACGGCGATGCCGCCGGACAGCTTGGCCAGGCGCTCCTGGGCTTTCTCCCGGTCCCAGGAGGAATCCGTGGACTCGATCTCACGGCGGATCTGGCCGCGACGGTTCTCGACCGCCTCCGCGCTGCCCGCGCCGTCGACGATGACGGTGGAGTCCTTGGTGACGGTGATGCGGCGTGCGGAGCCGAGTGCGTCGAGGTCGATCTCGGAGAGGTTGATGCCGACCTCCGGATCGACGATCGTGGCGTCGGTGACGACGGCGAGATCATCCATGAACGCCTTGCGACGGTCACCGAAGTACGGGGACTTCACGGCGACGATCTTCAGCGTCTTGCGGATCGAGTTGACCACCAGCATCTGCAGCGGTTCACCCTCGATGTCCTCGGCGACGATGAGGACCTGCTTGCCGGAATCGACGATCTTCTCCAGCAGGGGAAGGAAGTCGGGCAGGGAGGAGATCTTGTTGCGCACCAGGAGGACCAGCGCGTCTTCGAGGATCGCCTGCTGCGCGTCGATGTCGGTGATGAAGTACGGGGACAGGAACCCCTTCTCGAAGGAGATGCCCTCGGTGATGTCGAGGGTGGTGTCCATCGTCTGGGATTCCTCGACGGTGACGACACCGTCCTTGCCGACCTTCTCCATCGCGCCGGCGACCATCTCACCGACCTCCGGATCGCGGGAGCTGACGGTCGCGACGTTGGCGATGTCCGATGCGGAGGCGACCTCGTTGGCGCGTTCCAGCAGCAGTTCGACGGTGCGCTCGGCACCGGCGGCGATACCGCGGTTCAGCTCGATGGGATTGGCACCCGCGGCGACGTTGCGCAGGCCCTCGTTGATGAGCGCCTGGGCGAGCAGCGTCGCGGTGGTGGTGCCGTCGCCGGCGATGTCGTTCGTCTTCACTGCGACGGACTTCACCAGCTGGACGCCGAGGTTCTCGAAGGGCTCCTCGACGTCGATCTCACGGGCGATGGTCACACCGTCATTGGTCACGGTCGGGCCACCGAAGGGCTTGTCCAGCACGACGTTGCGGCCGCGCGGGCCGAGGGTGACCTTGACCGCGTCGGCCAGGGTGTCCACGCCGGCCTGGATGCCCTTCCGGGCCTCCTCGTTGAATGCGATCAGTTTAGCCATGGAAGAACCCTCTTACTTGGTCACGACGGCGAGAATGTCACGGGCGGAGAGAATGAGGTACTCCTCGCCCGCGTACTTGATCTCGGTGCCGCCGTACTTGGAGAAGATGACGGTGTCACCCTCGTTGATGTCCAGCGGGATGCGGTCGCCCTTTTCGTCGAAACGGCCCGGGCCGACGGCCACGACGGTGGCCTCCTGCGGCTTCTCCTTGGCGGAGTCCGGGATGACCAGGCCGGATGCGGTGGTGGTCTCAGCTTCGTTGATCTGGACGAGGATCTTGTCCTCGAGGGGCTTGATGTTGACGTTCGCCACGATGAATTCCTCCATGTGCTCGGGAAGTTGAATGTGATTGTGCCGGTTGAGCTTGCCCAGCACAGCCGTCGTCGCGGGTGAACAACTGTGTGTCAAACAACCTACTGGCACTCTACCCTCGCGAGTGCCAGCACTCAACCGTGCGGGGTGCCACCCGACAACGGCCGCGCCGCATCATCCGGTACTCCCCCACGCCTCCACTCCGGTGCTCCCCGACCGGGCGGGCATCGCCCGCAACGCCGCGTCCAACTCTGCCGCGACGTCACCGGAATAGACCCGCACCCACCGTCGGTCCACCCCGGTACGGCCCCGGGAGTCGGTCACCGTCAACGTCAGCAGGTAGGTTCCCGGATTCCGCCACACGTGCTCCACATAATTCCCGCCCGCGGAATCCACGACCGTGCCGTCCCCGAAATCCAGCCGCTGGTGCACGGGTCCGTCGGCGAACACCCTGGACAGCATCCCCGTCACCCCCGCGGGCTGGCCCGCGAACCAGATGCCCGGCGCGTCGAGGACCGCATTCGGCGCCGTCGCATGATCGGAGACCACCGTGAGTACCGCATCCGCAGTACCGGCCGCGGCACGACCGACGGTCTCCCGTCCGACGCGTACCTCCGTGCCGGCCACCGTGATCATGTTCCGCGTGGACACTCCGTCGGGCTCCGGATCAGCGATGATGTCACCGACGGGCCGCCCGGCGGGATCGGTCAGTGTCGCCGCGACGGCGGCAGCGTCCCGGGTCGGTGGGAGCAGCCACCGATTCACCCCGTCACGCACCACCGCCACCCCGACGCGGGAATCCGGATTCGCCCCGGTGACCGCATCCATGATCCGGGGGATCCCACGCGCCAGCTCAGCGAGTACGGCGGGTTCGACGGGTTCGGCGGTGTCGATGAGCAGAATCTCGTCGACGGGGCGGGTGACCGCCACGCGCTCCCCACCATCCAGCCGTGCCCTTGCCCCGGCGGTCCAGGCGGACAACGTGTCGGCCACCGCGCGGTCCGCCGCGTCCTCGCCGGGGATGCCGGTGAAGTAGCTGAGGTGGGCCTCCACCGACGTCCCTGCCGGATCACAGAAGACGTCGTTCCGGTAGCAGTAGTCGATGCCCTCCTGCCCCGGGGCGTTGAGCGACCGTGCGGTCTCCCAGGGCCACACGGGCGGGACGGCGCGGCCGGGCACCGGCGGTGCGCTACCGGTGTTCCGGGGAGGACGGCCGTCACGGAGCGGGTTTCCCAGGTACAGCACCCCCGGCAGATGGGCCGCGTCGGAGAGTGCCCGCTCGGCGCCGTTGAAGACCAGGGCCCCCTGCGAGTATCCGACCGGTATGACCACAGGCTGACAGCCGCCCGCCTGCAGGTCGGCCACCCGGCGCACGGCGGACCGTCGCCCCTGTTCGACGGAGCCCACCAGTTCACCGAGGCGCCATGCCTCGACCGCCGGGTACTCCTCCGGACCCAACGCCCGGACCGAGAATCCGTGGAGGTCGGCGCGTTCCAGCAGTCGGGAGATGGCCGTACCCTCCCATCCCGTCGACGGGCCCGCGGCACCGGGGTACTGCCGTCGGCCGCTGAACTGGGATCCGGATCCCCGGGCGGTGAGTACCACCGGCTCCGGACAGAGGGGAACCCTCGGGGAGGTGGCGGTCTGTGCCGCGGCGATCCCGGTACCACCCACCGACGCCGCCCCGGCGACCACCAGTGCGAGCAGTGTGCGAATGGTCCTGCTGCGGGACATGGGCACTCCTGACGGCCGGCTGTCGTTCGTTTCCCCGACAATCCTAACCGGAATGACAGCACCCGTGCTGAAGCTACGCGCCGTCGGCGTCGTTCTCCCGGCGCGCGATGGCGAGCACCGATCCACGCCACAGGGAGTACTCGTCGGCGTCGTTCTCCCGGCGCGCGATGGCGAGCACCGATCCACGCCACAGGGAGTACTCGTCGGGCTCGTCATCCCGGTAGTTGCGCACCGCCTGGATACCACGGTCGACCTTGGCGATGTCCTTCTCGGTGACATCCGCGCCGTCCGCGCCGATGAAGATCACCGGGCCGCAGATGGCGGACGTCGGATCGGTGAGGAAATTCGCGTTGCCCGTGGCGGCCTTGTTCCGGGCCATCGACGCCACCGGGTTCGGCTCGGCCCCACCCGCTTTCGCTCCCGCCGAGTACAGGGCCGCCAGGGTCTCTCCGTCGTCCTGGAAGGCGACGTAGACGCGGTCATTCTCCAGGGCGCCGAGGAAGCGGGCGGCCTCCTCGATCTCGAAGGTGAGGGTGCGGCTGGTCAGATCGGGGTAGACCAGGTAACCGATGCTCATGCGGGGGATACTCCAGGGGTTTCGTCGGGGCGGTCAGTGTTCAACGAAGCAACGGTATCCCGTCCGAGGCGTCCCCAACGTCGATGTCAGGGCATCTTCCCCGACTATTCACCGATGTGTACCCGGCTGTTTTCCGGTGTCACACCTGCGGGATCTCCACGTCGAGCCCGGGGTCCGTCCCCGCTGTCAGATCACTCGGTCCGGCGCCCGCCGCGATCCGGTGGGCGGCGAGTGCGGCGATCATCACGCCGTTGTCCGTGCAGAGTCTGAGTTCCGGGACCCGGAGCTCGACACCGGCGGCACGGCAACGTGCCTCCGCCAGTTCCCGCAGCCGGGAGTTCGCGGCCACTCCCCCACCGAGGAGAAGCACCTCCGCCCCGACGTCCCCGCACGCGCGGACCGCTTTCCGGGTGAGGACGTCGACCACCGCCTCCTGGAACGACGCGCACACGTCCGGCACGTCGATGACCCGCCCCTCACGCTCGGCGGCCTCGACGTGGCGGGCCACCGCCGTCTTCAAACCGGAGAAGGAGAAGTCGTGGCGGGAATCGTCGCGACGCATCATGCCCCGCGGGAAGTCCACCGCCCTCGGGTTCCCCCGCTTCGCCAGACGGTCGATGACCGGGCCACCCGGGTATCCGAGCCGGAGCAGGCGCGCGACCTTGTCGTAGGCCTCGCCCGCGGCGTCGTCCAGGGTGGACCCCAGCTCACGCATCGGCAGCCCCACACCGTCGACCTCGAGCAGCTGTGTGTGACCGCCGGAGACCAGGAGCGCCACCGAGTGCGGCAGGTCCCGGCCGTCGAGCGTCGCCACCGCGACATGCCCGCCGAGGTGGTTGACCGCGTGGAACGGCACCCCCCACGCCGCCGCGAAGGCCTTCGCCGCACTCGCACCCACGAGCAGCGCACCGGCGAGCCCGGGGCCGATGGTGCACGCCACGGCATCCGGGCGGTCGATGCCCGCCTGCCGGAGTGCCTCCCGGGTGACCGGGCCGATCGACTCCAGGTGCGCACGCGACGCGATCTCGGGCACGACACCGCCGAAACGGGCGTGCTGATCCATCGAGGAGGCGACGACGTCCGCGAGGATCTCCAGTTCGGGTGTCACCCCGGGACCGTGGGTGATGCGCACGATGCCGACGCCCGTCTCGTCGCAGGAACTCTCGACGCCCATGACGATGGTGCGGCGGATCGTGTCATCACCGTTCTGTGCCGGTTCCGGGATGGTCGACGTGTTCACGGGTCGTTTCCTCACAGGTTGTCTCCGGTGGCCGTCCGCGCTGATACGGGATCGCGACGCATGGTGTACGCGTCCGCACCCGACGGCTGATAGTAGTTGCGGCGCACACCCAGACGGACGAAACCGTAACGCTCGTACAGGGTGACGGCCGGTTCATTGTCGCACCGCACCTCCAGGAACACCGGACCGGAGCGTTCATCGGCGGCGGCGAGCATGGCCTCCAGCAGCTGACGGCCGATACCGCGACGCTGGTGTGCGGGGTCCACGCCGATGGTGTGCACCTCGAACTCGGGGTCATCAGGAGGACCGGCCATGGCGAGGATCGCGTAGCCCACGAGGCCGCCTGGGCCCTCGAACATGGTGTCCGAACCACCGGACTGATCCGCGTCCCCGGTATCCACCGCCGCGAGGCAGAGGCAGAAAGGGTTGGCCATCTCCGAACGGAACGCCGCGGCACTCCATGGATCATCCCCGGGGAAGAGGATCCGCTCCAGTTCGGCGCACCGCTGAGCGTCGGTCGGTGCGAGACGCCGGATGACGACGGACCCCATCACAGTTCCACGTCCGGTACTGCCGGGCTGATCGGTTTCGGCTTCGGCGGCACCGCGTCCGGGCGTCGCAGGTAGAGCGGGACGATGGGCTCCGGTTCACGGGCCAGATCGGCAGCACGGACGAGCGACACCGGCGACGGCGAGAGATCCAACGCGGGCACCTCGGCGAGCGTGCCGACGCGGAGCTTCTCCGCCAGGCCTTCCGGAACGCTGAGCGAACCGACGACACCGACGAGTTCAGCGACGTCGGCGGGTTTGTTCACCGCCGGCCCCCCGACGCGGACCGGTACCGCTCCGGTGTCGGTGCACTCGTAGCTGGCCCAGTAGACCTCCCGCCGTCGCGCATCGGTGGCGATAAGAAGCCGGGACTGTGCGGGGTCCCGGTCCGCGAGCCGGATCGCGATGGAATCCAGCGAGCACACACCGTGCACCGGGATACCGAGCGCCTCACCGAAGGCGGTGGCGGTCGCCATCCCCACCCGCAGACCGGTGAACGGCCCCGGCCCGCACCCGACGACCACCGCGTCCAGATCCACCGGCTTCAGACCCGCCTCATCGAGACACTCCAGGATCGACGGCGTCAGCCGCTCACCGTGCTGGCGGCAGTCCGGGAGGATGCGCTCGGCGACGGAGCGGGCAGTCGGAGTGGTACTTCCGCCAACCGGCCCATCGGAGGCCGTGACGATACCGGTGACGATGGTCGGTGTGGACGTGTCGATGACGAGGATGTGCACGGGGAACACTGTAGTGGATCGCCGATACCGGCCCGAGAGCAACCGGAACAATAACCTGCTGCACAAGACATACGCATACATTCCATCAGCTACCACTAACCTATTCACCCCCCGTTTGGGGATGTTAAATATACCCACATCTGTTAAGCTGGCCCACATTCCTCAATCATCAATACATCGACCATCCACATGTACAGACTATTATAAAATATCCTTTTGATTACAGCATCTTTCCATATTCAAGGTTCTACTAAATATGAAGGGAGTAATTCCCATAAAATTCTAGGTAGACCACCGGCAAAAATGGAAAAATTACAAGCTGCACATAAAACGACGAGCCATCCAGCACAAACTCTTCAGCAGCAATAATGACAAATTAATATACCGTGAACACTTCAATCATAAACCAGCCGACACAGAAATGAAGGAGGTCTTATGCACATCAAACTCCAACGCATTGAAAAAATATATCGAGACGCCGATGGTCCAGTCGTTTCAGGAGTGTCCTACACATTTGAGGGCGGTACGTTTACAGCACTGATCGGTCGGTCCGGATCGGGAAAATCCACACTCCTCAATATAATGTCCGGAATCACTCAACCGACTTCGGGACAAGTTTTTTACGACGATACAGACATATTCTCAATCTCCGACAGAGAACGATCAAAAATTCGCGCGCAAACTACGTCAACAATATTCCAGGATTACAATCTGCTCCCCTTTCTGACCGCCGCGGAGAACATTGAATTGGGTAAGCGAATCAGTAAGTCCAGACATGGAAAGATATCTCCACAACAGGCCCTAGAACAGGTCGGTCTTTCCAAATTTGCCGATAAACTACCAAATGAACTCTCTGGAGGTCAGTGCCAACGAGTCGCAATAGCACGAGCGATCGCGGTGGAACCGGATATTATTTTCGCCGATGAGCCCACCGGAGCTCTCGATGAGAAAAATTCAGAGATTGTCGTCAACCTGCTCAAAGAAATGGCTAATAATGGAGTAACCGTCATCATGGTCACACATGATCCTTTTATTGCCGCCGCATCAGACAGGGTAATCGAGCTTTGCGATGGACAACTAGAACGGTCCCTCGACGTGCCCTCCGCCATCGCCATTCTGGAAGTATTCGGACATAGGAATCGGACGTAGAGAAAGATGACCGAATGAACACGATGTTGATCTGGCGTGGCCACAAAACACTGATATCTTCGCAACTTCTTATCACATGTTTCCTCACCGCAATAATGAGCGGAATACTAGGAGTTGTGGTCAGCGCCACCGACAAAGCTAACGATCTCAAAAAATCAGACATCACCAGTGTCGAACTCGTGCAAAGAGTCAATATCCTTGACGGAATTGCAGTATACAGCATCCTTGTTTTCACAATTACCGCAGTTGTATCACTGATGATGACGGCTGCGATCATTCAGTTCATTATAGCCAACACCTCACCCACTATAAGATCTTTAAGAATATACGGAGTACCTCAGACAACTATACGCTTCAGTTTCTCCGCAATCAGCACCCTCTGTTCACTGGCCGCATTCATATCGTCTGTATTCCCCTCCCCCTTAGTCGTAGCGGTGTATAAATTTACACTATCGATGACCGGACTCGATGCGAACGACATAGGTTATGGCCCGAATGTACCAATCACCCTATGGGTTTCCCTCTGCATGGGAGCATTCTCTTTATCAGTGGCATTCTGGAGTTCAAAAAATGTTTCCGCGCTAGAAAAACCCAAAAAGTCCCACATCTGCATAAGTCATACGTTCCGTTTTGCTGTCCGTCTCGGCCTTTTTATAATGTCGATAGCGGGACTTCTCGCAATCCTCAAGACTCCCACCACCATCGAAAATGTAAATGAGATCACGTTCGGAGCCATGTTCACGGCTCTTATAGCCACTTGGTGCGCATCACCCCTAATCATTGCAATCTGCGGAAGGTTAATAAAACGATTCAGCGCGCGCGGGCTTTACACCGGCGGCTTAATTTACTTTGAATCAAGAAAACTCAGTGGACTTTCACTCATCGCTTCCCTACTCCTTGGAGTTGCCGGAACAAGTACGATTCTGACGTTGGCATCTTCAACAGCAGGCGAATATCTTGCAATGAACTCGATTTCAGCTGATGCCGTGACTCCAGAACGGGTAGAAAAAACCACGAACGATGTCCAGATATCGGCATTTGATTTCGACAAAGGCTGGTTGTTCTCAGACGATCCACTCCGGCAGGCACCTTTAATTCTGTTCAATCCTTCAGCTTTTGACGAGATGCTTGACCCTTCAACAATAGTGGCCGGAAGCCTAGCGAACGTTGATAAAGAATATGTCGTCGCAGACGCTGAGAAACATGATCTCGGAGATAAAATCTCTATCATCAATGGGGATGGAATCCAACGAAATGTCACCGTTGTTGCACTAAGCAAACGCAGTTCGATATTTAAAGGCGCACTAGGGGCGAATGCTGAATCCTTCACTCCTAGCGGAGTTGACAATGTTCAACACAGATCCTACGCCAAGGCCAGCGGAGGTCTTGACATGGTTTCCAACAGTTACCCGGAAAACTCATGGAAATCGGTGGAGAATTTTGTCTCCGATGATTTGAAATCAGCTCAATCCGCACAGATTTTCTCTATCTTATCGATGGTCGGAGGAATATCAATAGTTGCACTTTTTGGACTTCTCTACAGCGCGGTTCAGTTCTCTATCGCTCAACGAAAAACTGTGTTTTCATTGAGGAGAATTGGTGCGGGGCCGTCATCACACATTTTCATTTTCACTGCACTCGGCTTCGTCATGGCGCTTTCTTCCGCAACCGTGTCAGGCCTCGCGTTGCTCGCAGCAAGGTCCCGCGTGGGTGAACTCTTCCGGTCCCTCGACATCCCCCAGTCCCCCGGGCTCCCCTCTGGAATATTGTTCGGCCTCTGGATTTTGACCAGCACAGCAGCAACCATTGGCATGATTTCAGGACAGCAATGGAGGAAATAATTCCACAGGAAAGTCTGATCTCACTGGAATCCCGACGTTAATGCGCCATGTTTTACTGTCTGAACATTAAGCCACCAGTATCCCGTCCGGGAGGTTACCTGATCCCACAGATATATAGCTTTGGCCAATTCATCCACCACAGGTGCGGGCGATTGAAGTCGTCCTGGTCTAACCAGGGAACTCACGTCGGGTTTTGCACGTTCCACGATTCCTGCCGTGTGAGCCGGCGGATCTTCCCTGACTATTCCCCGACACCGAACCTGTCAATGCCAAATCTCATATTCCTGTGAGTTCCACCTCGTCGAGGTCGATCTCCTCACCGGGGTCCGACCAGCCGTCTGAACTGCTCCAGATGATGGAGAAGGGCATGGGGTTGCCCGGTTGCGTGAACCACGTGAGGATCGGCCCCTTCGCCCCGAAGACGTACTCGGACGGAAGCTGATCAATACTCGGGGGAGGTCCTGTCTCCAGAATTTCCGTTTCGGCTATGACACGTGCCCCGTCCTCGTTCAGTGCGGCCGCGAAGCGCTGCAACACGGTCGTCTCCTCCCACTCCTCGACACGGGCACCGCCGGCTTCCGTCGCGTAGGTGAAGTCCAGCGCCGGAACGACGACCCTGTCGAACATCTTCCCCTCACCCCGGGAGTACCCGGACACCAGGTGATCGACACGATGCAGCAGACCGAAGGCGTCGATACTCTCCGTTTCGGCGGGGTATTCCGCGAACCAGACGTTCACCGGGGCGCCCGAGGGCAGCCGCATGGGCACGCTGGCCACCGGGGTCCCGTCCACCTCGACGACGTTGTGCTTCCCGATGTCCACGCCGTAACACTCCGCATCCCGGTAGTCGGTGAAATCCCAGGGTTCAACGGGTTCAGACAGATCCCATGTCAGTCTCCCCGTGTCGATGGTCGCGGTCACCGACACCGGAGAACCGTCCGGAGGGCTGAAGGTGATCACCGCGAGCGCCGCGAGATCAGCGGGAATCCCATGGTCCAGTTCCACCGGAAGGTGGACGTGCAGACCTTTTTCAGAGAGTCCCCGGGCTGCGGTACACAGGGCCACCGGGTCGAATGCGGCCACGCCCCCGATGACAGGGATCTGGAATGAAGGGGTCGGCAGATCGTGCACAACACTCACGGTTGCTCCTCAGTATGTCGTCTGGGCGCCCGGTCACCGGGTTCGCGCCATTCTCCCACGAACCTACGTCTGCATTCAGGCGTCCTCCCCCGTCACGTTCACGGGGCTGGGACCTATTTCCGCAACCGCCAACTGAGGATCCGTGCCTCCGACTCCGGGTCCTCCCGCACCGCGGTCTCCCGGTCGAAGGTGACCTCGAGCCAGGTGTCGGCGAGTTGTTCCACCAGCCCCCCACCCCATTCGGCGACGATGACGGCGTCGTCGAGTTCGGTGTCCAGGTCGAGTGAGTCGAGAGCCCCGAGGGCATCGACCTCGGCGTCGGGGTCCTCCCCGAACAACCGGTAGGCGTCGACGTGGATGAGGTCGGGACCTCCGGTGAGTGAGCGGTGCACGCGGGCGATGACGAACGTCGGGGACGTGACCCGGCCCTTCACCCCCATCCCCTCCGCCAGGCCCTGGGTGAAGGTCGTCTTGCCCGCGCCGAGAGGACCGTCGAGAATCACCACGTCCCCCGCTTCGAGTGCTGCGCCGAGTTCCGCCGCGAATGCGCGGGTGTCGGCGGCGGTCTCCAGCCGCGTGGTTCCGGAGGTCGGGAACGTGGACTTCATCGGTGCTCTCCCACTGCGTGTTGCCTGATGGACACGGTCACCGCCCCACGTACTCGCGGACCACGCGCCCGTGCGGTCGGCAGATGATCTCGTAGGGGATGGTCTCCAGGGCGTCGGCGACCTCGTAGGTCGTCATCTCGCCCGAGGTACCGGGACCGAAGATCAACGCCTCATCACCCGGGTTCACCCCACACGGATTCGACCCGAGATCGATGACGATCTGATCCATGCACACGACACCGACCTGCGGGTAGCGGTGGCCGTCGATGGTGACCCCGATCTTCCCGGCGAGCGCACGGGCCAGGCCGTCGGCGTAGCCCATGGACACGACGGCGAGCGTGCCCTCGTGCCCGGCGCGCCAGGTGTGGCCGTAGGAGACCCCCTCCCCTTCGGCGACGGGTTTGACGACGGTGACGGTCGCGGCGAGTGTCATCGCGGGCCGGAGATCACTGTCCCCGCCGGCGACGGGGTCGAGTCCGTAGAGGGCGAGACCGGGCCGGACCATGTCGAATCCGAGGTCACCTCCGGTGAGGACGGCGGGTGAGTTCGACAGGTGGTTGATGGTCGGGTTGAGCCCGGCGTCCCTCGCCGCGCGGATGGCGTCGCGGAGTCTGGCGGCCTGGGCGTCGTTCTCCGGGTTGGCGGGTTCATCGGCGCACGCCAGGTGGGAGAACACCCCGGTGACCTCGACGGCGTCGGAGGCGTCGGCCAGCATGCCGAACACCGCGCCCCAGTCGCCGGCGGGCACCCCGGAGCGGTGGAGTCCGGTGTCGGCTTTGACGGTGACCCGCGCGGTGGTCCCGAGGGATCTCGCGGCGTCGATGACGGCGTGCGCGTGTTCCGGGGAACTCACCCCGAGGTCGATGTTGTCGCGGATCGCGGCGGCGATGTCCTGCCCGGGTGTCCATATCCAGGACAGCACCGGGGCGGTGATCCCGCCGACCCGTAGTGCGTGGGCCTCCGCGAGTGTCGCGACGCCGAACTGGTCGGCGCCGTTGTCTGCCATGACCGCGGCGACGCGCGGGGCACCGTGGTTGTAGCCGTCCGCCTTGACGACGGCCATCAGCTGCGAGTCACCGGCACGTCGCTTGATCAGCCGGGTGTTGTGCGCGATGGCGGCCAGATCGATGCGTGCGGTGAGCAGTTCCATGGTGGTCCATTGTGCCACGCGGGCGAACCTGGTTTCCGTTGGTGTCTCCCCGTTCGTCGACGCCCGTCCGTCCCCACCGTCGCCTGTCACCGGTCGGGGTTCACGACCTCACGGACGACGCCGCGGACGGCCTCGGCGATGTCACCGGATGGGACCGGGCCGCCGCAGGCCAGGGCCGCCTCGGCGTGTATCTTCGCCGCGAGCGCCACCATGCCGGGGTCGGCGCGGTGGGCGATGGCGGCACCGGTGATCCCGGTGAGCACGTCCCCGGAGCCGGGCGTGGCGGCCCAGGAGCAGCCGGCGTCGACGAGGAGACACTCGTCGACGCCGGCGATGACGGTGACCCTTCCCTTGAGCAGAACGCAGCAGTTCAGTTTCTCCGCCAGCGCCCGGGTGGCGGCGATCCGGTCGGGTCCCGGGGCGGTGCCGGCGAGGCGCCCGAACTCGCGGTCGTGCGGGGTGAGAACGGTGAATGCGCCCCGATGGCCGCGGGCGGTGACGGCGTCGACGAGGTCCGTGCGGGAGGAGACGAGGGTGAGCGCGTCGGCGTCGAGAAGCACCGGCAGGTCGGTGGCGAGGAGATCCGCGAGGATACCGGCCTCGTCGTCCCCGGTCCCGGTTCCGGGACCGACGGCCCACGCCTGGACCTGACCCGCCTCGCCGGTCGTGGCGGTACCGATGACCTCGGGGTGGGCGGTGGTCACCGCGCCGTGGCAGCTCCCGGCGAAGCGGACCATCGGGGAGGTGGCGCGCAGGGCTCCGGCGGTGGCGAGGACCGCCGCCCCGGGATACCTACCGGATCCCGCGTGGATGCCCACCACTCCCCCGGTGTACTTGTCCGAGGTACGACCGGGCCTCGGCCACGCCGCGAGGTCCCCACGTTCGACGAGTCGGGCGTACGGGGTGTGGTTCTCCAGTTCCCGGTCGATCCCGAGGCCGTGGCAGGTGACGGTTCCGCAGTGTTCCGCGCCGAACACGTGCACGGGTTTCAGCGCACCGAAGGTGACGGTGTGGGTGGCGGGGAGGTGATCGTCGTGGGCGTGTCCGGTCATCGGATCGACGCCGCTGGGGATGTCGACGGCGACGACGGTCGGACCGGTGCCTCCGGTTTGGTGGCCGCGGATGATCCGGGCCGAGTCCGCACCGTGCCCCCGAAGACCACCGGATGCCCCGATTCCGACGATCCCGTCGATGATGAGGTCGGCATCCCGGATGTCTCGGACCGGTTGTTCCCCGGGTTCACGCCAGCGGGCGTGGGTCCCGAGGAATGCGGACGCCTCCCCGTGCAGTGTCGAGCCGACGGGCCACACCGTGACACCTGCACCGCGACGGGCGAGCTCGGCGGCGGCGAACAGCGCGTCACCACCGTTTCCCCCCGAACCGGCGAGAACCAGAACCTTCGCGCCGGCGGCCCCTGCACGTCGACGGTCGCGCAGGATTCGGTCGCAGTCCACCGCCAGGGAATGCGCCGCACGGCGCATGAGACCGCCACCGAGTTTCTCCAGCAGCGGTCGCTCGGCGGCGCGGACGGTGTCCGGGGTGTGGACGGGGATCATGGTTTCATCTCCTGGAAGGTGACGGCGATGAAAACCATGGTAGGACTGTCTACCCCACCTGGCGCACCCGAGGCCGTCGCCGCTTCCGCGTGACGCGCGCCCCGGCGACGGCGAGTGCACAGGCTGCGGCGACACCGAGTCCCGCGACCAGCAAGATCGTCTCGCTGCCGCCGGAGGTACCGCCGGTGAACAAGGGCAGGGGGTGTTCGCCCGCCTGTCCACCGAGGAACGCCCCCGATGCGATGCCGATGTTGAAGGCACCGGAGTTGAGGCCGGATCCGGCCTCGGCGTTGTCATCGGCGGCGCGGAGTACCCACGCCTGGGAGACCACGGAGATCGCACCGCCGAACAGCCCCCAGGCGAGCATGACCAGGCCGGCGGACAGCGGCGAACCGACGAACAGAGCGAACGCCAGCAGCGCGGTGACGACTCCGGCGGGGATGATCACGACGGTGGCGTCGAGGGAACGTTTCATCATCGGGCCCGCGAGGAAGTTCCCGGCGAGTCCGGCGATACCGAAGACGAACAGTTGGGTGCTGATCCCGGTGACGGGTACCCCGCCGAGGTCCTGCAGGAGCGGTGAGGCGTAGGTGTAGGCAGTGAAGTGCGCGGTGACGAGAATGAGTGTGTAGGCCACACCGAACTGGACCCCACGCAGTCGGGCGGTCGCCGCGATGTCGCCCAGACTGACCGCCGTGGTGGTCGTGGCCGCGGGGACGAGCAGGATCAGGCCGAGCGCCACGAGGAGGGCGGCACCGGCCACGACGATGAACGCCTCCTCCCAGGAGGTCCGCTCCCCCAGCCAGGTCGCCAGCGGCACTCCGAGGACGATGGCGGCCGCTGCCCCAGAGAACGCCACCGTGAGGGCTTTCGGGGCGTCCTTCTCCGCCGCGACGCGGACGACCGTCGCACCGAGGAGCGCCCAGAACATGCCGAGCGCCACCCCGACGAGGATGCGGGAGGCCAGGAAGAACCCGGCCGTGGGCGAGAGCGCCGAGAGCACGCCCGAGATCCCGTTCGCGGCCAGGGCACCGGCGAGGATGAACCGTCGGTCGGTGCGTCCGACGAGCTTCGGGGCGAAGATCGCGACGATGCCCGCGAGAATTCCGGGGATGGTGACGCCCAGGCCGATCGTGCTGTGGGAGGTGCCGAGGTCATCGGCGACGAGGGTCAGGACACCGATGGGCAGTTCCTCCATCGTGGTCATCACGAAGATCCCCAGGCCCAGCATGACGATGCCCGCCCAGGGGGTGCGGTTGGCCGTGTCGGACAAGGGCGTCGATTCCTTTCCTCGGTGGGTTCGCGCGAGTACGCCCCGCGACCACGAGGTGGCGCGGGGCGTGTCGTGACGCCGGTGTGCGGAACCGCGGCGTCGACGGCTGACGAAGGGGGAGACTACTCCACGGTGACTGACTTCGCGAGGTTCCGGGGCTTGTCGATGTCGTCGTTGCCGCAGTGGCGGGCGATGTCGGCGGCGAGGAACTGGAGCGGCACGGTCGCGAGCAGCGGCTGCATGATCGACGAGGACTCGGGGATCCGGATGAGCCAGTTGGCGAACGGCTCGACGGAGGTGTCCCCTTCTTCGGCGATGACGATGGTCTTCGCCCCACGGGCGCGGATCTCCTGGATGTTGGACACGATCTTGGAGTGCAGGACCTTCACTCCGTTCGGGCTGGGCACGACGACGACCACGGGCAGGTCCTCCTCGATGAGCGCGATCGGGCCGTGCTTGAGTTCACCGGCGGGGAACCCCTCCGCGTGGATGTACGCCAGCTCCTTGAGCTTCAGCGCGCCCTCGAGGGCGATGGGGAATCCCACGCCACGGCCGAGGAACAGCATGGTGCGGATCGTGCCCAGGGTGTCGGCGATCCGGGAGACGTCGTCGGCGCAGTCGAGCAGCTTCTCGATCTTCGCGGGGATGGCCTCGAGGTCCTCCCAGATGTCGGCGATCTCGTCGGGGTACTTCGTGCCGCGCGCCTGTGCGAGCGCGAGACCCACGATGTAGTTCGCCGCGACCTGGGCGAGGAACGCCTTCGTCGAGGCGACGCCGATCTCGGGGCCGGCGTGGGTGTAGAGCACGGCGTCGGCCTCGCGGGGGATCTGCGCGCCGTTGGTGTTGCAGACGGCGAGGACCTTCGCACCCTGCGCCTTGGCGTGGCGGACGGCCTCGAGGGTGTCGGCGGTCTCCCCGGACTGGGAGACCGCGATGACGAGGGTCCGCTTGTCCAGGATCGGGTCGCGGTAGCGGAACTCGCTGGCCACCTCGATCTCGACGGGGATGCGGACCCAGTGCTCGATGGCGTACTTGGCCAGCAACCCGGAGTGGTAGGCCGAACCGCAGGCGACGACGTACACCTTGTCCAGGTTGCGCAGGTCATCGTCGGTGAGGCCGTCCTCGTCGAGGTGGATACGGCCGTCGACGAAGTGTCCGGCGAGGGTGTCACGCACCGCGGCGGGCTGTTCGTGGATCTCCTTGATCATGAAGGAGTCGTACCCGCCCTTCTCCGCGGCGGCGAGATCCCAGTCGATGGTGAACGGGCGCCCCTCGGCGGGGCTGCCGTCGAAGTTGAGCAGTTCGTACCCGTCGGCGTCGATCACGACGACGGTGTCCTGCCCGAGCTCCACCGCGTCGCGGGTGAACTCGATGAATGCGGCGACGTCGGAACCGAGGAAGGTCTCTCCCTCACCGACACCGACGATCAGGGGTGTGGAGCGGCGTGCGGCGATGATCTCGCCGGGGTGGTCGGCGTGGGTGAACAGGAGGGTGAACGCGCCCTCGAGACGGTTCAGCACGTCCAGCGCGCTGGCGCGGAAGTCGCCGGCGGTCTCTCCCTCGTTGTACGCGCGGGCGAGCAGGTGCGCGGCGACCTCGGAGTCGGTGACCGACTTCATCTCGACTCCGTCACGCTCCAGTTCCTCGCGGAGCGGGGCGAAGTTCTCGATGATCCCGTTGTGGACGATCGCGACCTTTCCGTCGAACGAGACGTGCGGGTGCGCGTTCTCGTCGGTCGGGCGGCCATGGGTGGCCCAGCGGGTGTGGCCGATGGCGGTGTGGCCGGCCAGATGGTCGCGCCCGGTCTCCGCGATCTTGTCAACCAGGTTCGCCAACTGTCCGGCGCGTTTGACGGACTGGATACCGCCGTCATCGCCGACGACGGCGATACCCGAGGAATCGTATCCTCGGTACTCCATCCGACGCAGCGCTTCCAGGGCGATGTCGAGACCCTGCTGTCCACCTACATATCCAACGATTCCACACATGCCGACCACATTAGTGGACGAGGGAGCCGGATCGATCTCGCACGCCCGGCGCGCCCCACGTCATCCGGGTGCCGCGATCGTCCGCCGGTGGATCGGACCGCACGCCCGGCACGGAAACCGGAACGAGTGTGATCGGGGAGTGTGGCGATGTACACAGGTGAACTATCCTGGGTGTCGTGGCTCAGAAACTGAAGAAGCAAATGTCCAAGCTGTCCCGGCGTGGCCCGCACCGGGTGATGGTCGGTGACCTCGCTGTCGCGGGTCTGCCCGGCAAGATCTACACGCCCGCCGAGGGGGACGGCGTCCCCGGCGTCGTGTTCGGTCACGACTGGCTGACCGGTGTGGACAAGTACCACCGCACGCTCCGCCATCTCGCGAGCTGGGGTATCGCTGTCGCGGCCCCCGCCACCGAATCCGGTGCTCTCCCCGACCACCGCGGATTCGTCGCGGACATGGAGACCTGTATCCAGATTCTCGCGGGCGTGAAGCTGGGAGCTGGGAAGGTGACGGTCGCACCTGGGAAGATCGGTGTGGCCGGACACGGCATGGGCGCGGGCTGTGCCATCCTGGCCGCCGCGGACCGATCCGTCGTCCGGGCGGTCGGGGCGCTCTACCCCGCGGTGACGAGTCCGTCGTGTGTGGAGGCCGCGAAGGCGGTGTCCGCTCCCGGTCTGGTCGTCGGTTCCGGGCGTCCGTTCCTGATCGACGCCGGCAGTCCAGCGAAGGTCGCGGCGAACTGGGGCTGCGACGACGTGGTGTACCGCGTGGTGGACAAGGGGACGCAGTTCGGTTTCCCGGAGCGTATCGGAACGAACCTCGCCATCGGTGTGGGTCTGCCGAGATTCTCCGCCCAGGAGTCGGCCCGCGCCCTGCTCACCGGATTCCTTCTCCATCAGCTGGGCCATGAGAAGGACTACGCCGCATTCTCCGACCCGGAAGCCGACCCGGGCAAGGGGGTGACCGGCTACACCGCCGAGGAGCTGGCGGACGAAGCCGAGACCCCGGTCTCCTGACCTTCGGCCGGTGACCGGGAAGGCCGACGCCTTTTCCCGGTCGTGGGCGTGCCCGGTATCCGACGGGAACAGCCACATCCCGCGGGCCCCGGTTCGGCCCGCTCCCGTCAGGCGAAGGGGATGGCGGCGCTGGTGAATACGAACACCACGAACATCACGAGATACTTGATCACCTGGAGCACGAGCAGGGCGGCCACGACGATCGTGACCCCACGGAACCAGCTTCTGCGGTCCCCCGCTTCCGGTTCTCCGCCGGGGGAGACACCCCGGTCACTTTCGCGGCATCGTGCGCGAGCTTGCCGAACAGTTCGAGGAGCGATCCCGCCCCATTGACCGGCATCCTGAGGCCGTCCGGGTATTCCCTGTCGGGGGATGCTGACCGTGTATTCGGAGGGCACGCCGTCGAAGGTCCCGTCCAGCGGCATCTTCAGTATTCCTCGTGGTTGGGGTTGATCTGCGCGGCACACGGAGTGGCACACATCCGAAAGCACCGGCAACAGGGCCCTGTGCCCGGATCACCCCGCGCGGCATGGACCTGCCCTCCGGCCCGGGTCACACCCGTGTTTCAGTCGGGTAAAACGGGCCTCGGCCGAACTGAGCCGACTGTCACAGCGTTCCGCTGTGGCCCGCTGTGACGTGACCAGGTTCCCACCGATCACAATTGCGGACACCGGGTTGTCCCACGGCGTCCCGGACTCAAGTCCCCGACGGTGTCAGTTCCATCCTCGACGAAGCACGCCTCTGGTCGCAGCCCGTGGTCGAGGGGCGGCAGCGGGTGGATTCTCCTGAGGCGGGTCCGGTACGCGGGGTTCCCCGCTGCTTCGCGCACCGGGAAACGGGTCTCCGACGCGCTGCCTTTCCCGTGCCTTCTTCTCGGCGGCGTCACGCGCCGATCTGTGCACCCGCTCGAGGGCCTTCTCGAACTCGGTGAGACGCTGGATGGAGCGCTGTTCGAATCCCGCGATGAATCGGTCGAACTCGTCGCTCACCACTGCCCCACCTTCCGCGCGGTTCCGGGGTTTTCCTCACCGGATGACGGGTAACCGCCGTCATGCTTGGGCTCGGGGGCGGTTACCGGCGCAGGCCCGGGAGACGGGTCTTCCCGTGGTGCCCCGTCCCCGGGAGCCGGTGCCTCAGGCACAGGGAGAGGTCCACCGACGGGATCCGTGGATTCGGGCTGCGGGACGGGTTCCGGTCGACCATCGGCCGCGTTATCCGGTTCCGGTGGACTCCCTGCCACGGTATCCGGTTCCGGTGATTCCGGGACGCCGGGAAGGTCGGGAACATCGGGGACCCCTGTACCGCAGGAGAACTGGTCCGGGGCATCGTGAGCCAGTTCAGCGAGGAGTCCGGCACCGATCAGTGCGGTTCCGACACCGATCGCTCCGAGAATTCCGGTGCACGGTCGCGGATCGATGCCACTTCCCGCCCACTCCCCACCGGATGCGGAAACGTCGGGCGGGACCGGCCCCGGCGATCCGGGATCCCCTCCCGGGAGGGGCCGACGGGGATACCGCTGGGCGGCTGCGTCGAACAGGGTTTCCGCCGCCGGGGTCAGGGGCGCCGCCGGGGCGTCCGCGACCGCGGCCTGACCCGTCATGAGGTGGTTGAGTCCCCCGCACATCGTTTCATCCCGGTCCACGCACAGCCCCCAGATCTCGTGGGCGCATTCATCGACGAGCGTGGCGGCGGCACTCACGAGCCGACGGAAGCAGTCCCAGTCCCCGTCGCCGTACGCCTCATCGATCATGCGTGCCTGTGCCCTGATGGCCGACAGAGTCGCCCGGGCGGTCACCCCGGCGGCCTCCCCGGACATCCGGCACAGGGTCGCGTTCGCGGACATCGCCCGGGCAGCCTTGGCCAGTACCTGATCCTGTCGGGTGCGGTGCTCGAGGTACTCCGTTACGACGGCACCGAGTTTGTCCCCGATCAGCTTTCCGATTCCCTCACCGCCGAGTTCGCTGATCACCTCGGAGACTCGATCGGCGACCACGTCAGGCTGGGTGGACCCACCGGCGGCCGTGGCCGATTCGAGAACCGCGGTGGGGTTGAAGCCTCTGACGGTGCCGGTGGTCTCCGCCAGTTCCTCCGGCGTCACCTGCGGTCCGGTCCACGCACCACGAGCCGCGGTGCACAGCTCCTCCACCACAGCGCGGTAGTCCTCCACCGCTCCGTCGAGCATGCTGACACCTGCGTCCGCGTCTTCCGTGCCCCCCGGACACGGCGGTGTTCCCTTCATCGCGGCAGCCTTCCCAGATCGACGCCGAACGCCTCGTCCTCCGATGTGAGTTCGGTGAGCTGTGCCAACGCCGCGGCAACGGTGGCGCGAACCGCCTCCAACCGGTGGGCGGTCGACGCGTGGAGGCGCATGAGCTGACTGTCCAGTTCGTCGGCGAAATCCCGGAATCCGGTTCCCAGACCGTCCCCGACGGCTGCCGGGGCCGTGCCGGAATGCCGCTCCTGCTGTAGCTGGACCTCGTCCAGGAGCCGTCTCAGGGCCGGAACCGCGCCGCCGCTGATACGGACGGATGCCGTACCACCCGTCGCAGGGTGGCCGGGATTGTGACCGTCATCCACGTTTGAACCTCTTCATCAGTGCCACGGGGGCCTCGCCGGGATCGGGAATCACGGTGCCGACGCTTCCCGATAATCGTTTCTGGCACTTAGACCGGAGCCTGCGCCGAAGTGGTTCCCAGTACCACTCACACGGTCCGTTCATTCTGGCCGCGTACCGGAAACTCCAGGCCGACCAGCGCGAACACGGTGACCGCGCGGACCATCGGGGGTATGCCGGGGGTGTCGGCGGAGAGGTTCGCGTGGTTCGCGATCCGACGCTCAGATCTCAGCGACGACGGCGGCCAGTCTCCCGGCCACACGACGGGCGGTCTCGGCGTCCGCCGCCTCGACCATGACCCGGTAGAGCTCCTCGGTGCCCGAAGGGCGGAGCAGCACCCGCCCGGTGTCACCGAGTTCCTTCTCCGCCGCCTCAATGGCCTCGGTCACCCGGGGACTGGACGAGATCGCCGACTTGTCCGACACCGGAACGTTGATGAGAACCTGGGGCAGGACCTTCATCGCGGCGGAGAGTTCCTTCAGGGACTTCCCGGACTCCGCCATCCGGGCCATGAGGGTCAGGCCGGTGAGCGTACCGTCACCGGTCGTTCCGTTGTCGGGCAGGACGATGTGGCCGGACTGCTCACCACCCAGGGAGAAGCCTCCGGCTTTGAGGTCGGCGAGAACGTACCGGTCCCCCACCTTCGTCGTGCGGAGGGTGATGCCCGCCTCCTCCATGGCGAGTTTGAGTCCGAGGTTGCTCATCACGGTGGCGACGAGGGTGTTCTTGCGCAGCTCCCCGTTCTCCTTCATCGCGATCGCCAGTATCGCCATGATCTGATCCCCGTCGATGATCGTGCCCTCCGCATCCACCGCGAGGCACCGGTCGGCGTCCCCGTCGTGGGCGAGCCCGAGGTCCGCACCGTGTTCGATGACCGCCTGCCGCACCTGGTCGATGTGCGTGGATCCGCACCCGTCGTTGATGTTGTACGAGTTCGGTTGATCATGGATGGCGATGACCTCGGCGCCCGCGGCCCCGTAGGCCAGAGGTGTCACCTCGTGGGCCGCACCGTTCGCGCAGTCGACGACGACCCTGATTCCCGACAGGTCGCGGGTGACGGCCTGGGACAGGTGCTGCAGGTACCTCTCCTGCGCATCGTGCGCCTCCTCGAGGACCCGTCCGATCCCGTGCCCGGTCGGTCCCCCCTCCGGCAGTCCGGCC
Organism: Corynebacterium antarcticum; assembly: GCF_016595285.2. Lineage (NCBI taxonomy): Bacteria > Bacillati > Actinomycetota > Actinomycetes > Mycobacteriales > Corynebacteriaceae > Corynebacterium > Corynebacterium antarcticum. The sequence continues at coordinate 436,949 of NZ_JAENIP020000002.1, read as the reverse complement.
ATCGCCGCCTCGATCTCGTCCTCGACCTCATCGGCGAGTTTGTGCCCGCCCGCGGCGAAGAACTTGATGCCGTTGTCCGGCATCGGGTTGTGCGAGGCGGAGATCATCACGCCCATGTCCGCTCCGTAGTCGTCGGTGAGGAAGGCGACCGCCGGGGTCGGCAGGACGCCGACACGGAGGACGTCGACCCCCTGGCTCGCCATGCCCGCGGAGAGCGCCGCGGCGAGCATCTCCCCCGAGACCCGGGGGTCCCGACCGACGATGGCCATCGGACGGCGCTTGGAGGTGCGGTTCTCCTTGGTCAGGACATGGGCGGCGGCAGCCCCGAGCCGGAGCGCGAGGGGCGCCGTCAGAGCCTTGTTCGCCAGTCCGCGTACACCGTCAGTTCCGAAGAGTCGAGTCATGTGTCCATTATGCCGGTACGCCTCCCCGGGGACGCGCGTCGGGGTGATCCAGGTCATCGGTGGAGCCTGTGTGGGGTCGCGACAGCTACCGTCACCGTGTCCGATGCCGGCTGACCCCGGGCTCGATCGGATGAATGGGTGATCCTCGTCCTGAAACGGCGGAAGCCGCCGCCCCCACGTGAGTGGGGAGCGGCGGCTTCCGTGAGTCCCGCGGTGTGTGCGGGAAAGCGGATCCGGGGTGGATCAGCGCTTCGAGTACTGCGGAGCTCGACGGGCCTTGTGCAGACCGGCCTTCTTGCGCTCGACGGCACGGGCGTCACGGGTGAGGAAGCCGGCCTTCTTCAGTGCATCCCGGTCAGCCGGGTTGTACGTGATGAGGGCACGGGCGATCGCCAGACGGAAGGCGCCGGCCTGGCCGGTGGGGCCGCCACCGCCGAGGTTGGCGTGGATGTCGAACTGGCCCTCACGGTCGATCAGGGCCAGCGGGGCCTTGATCAGCTGCTGGTGCAGCTTGTTCGGGAAGTAGTCCTCGAGGGAGCGACCGTTGCAGAAGAACTGGCCGGAACCGGCGGTCATGCGGACGCGCACGATGGCGCGCTTACGGCGACCGACGGTCTGGATCGGGTGATCCAGCTCGGCGGGGGCAACCGGGGTCTCCAGTTCGGATTCGGTCGCCTCGGGGGCGATCGCGTCACCGATGGTGGTGGTGAACTCCTCGGTCGCGGCCTGCGCGGCGGCGATGTCGGAGGCCTCGGCGGCCTGGGGCTCGTTGGTGTTGTTCTCGGTCACTGGGCCACCTGCTTGATCTCGTAGGTCTCGGGCTTCTGGGCAGCGTACGGGTGCTCGGAGCCGGCGAAAACGCGCAGCTTCTTGACGGACGCACGGGTGAGCTTGGTGTGCGGCATCATGCCCTCGATCGCCTCGAAGACGACACGCTCGGGGTGCAGCTCCATGGAGCGACCCAGGGTCATGGTCTTCAGACCACCCGGGAAACCGGAGTGGCGGTAACGGAACTCACGGTCCCGCTTGTTGGACGAGATGTGGACCTTGTCGGCGTTGATGACGATGACGTAGTCACCGCAGTCGACGTTCGGCGCGTAGAGCGGCTTGCCCTTGCCGCGCAGCAGGTCGGCGACGTGCGTGGCCAGGCGGCCGAGCACCACGTCGGTGGCGTCGACGACATACCACTTGCGGGTGATGTCACCGCTTCTCGGGTGGTAAGTAGACAAAATGACTCCTCTGAAGAGCGTTGTGTCGAAAACTGCCGGCCACGAATCAACGTGCGGATGATCAGGTACGGCGGCCGGTGGAGACCCGCACTGATCCGCTGTCCCCCGAAGATCCTGGCCACCTGCATCCTGCGTGAATCTTTACGGATGGGTGCGACGGCGTCAGCGGGAGACTCCACACACGGAAAACTCAGCTTAGAGCATGGCCGTTGAAACTCCAACCCCGCGGCGCGGGGCACCGCACGACGACAGCCCCATCTCCCGGGAACGGAAGATGGGGCATGCGTCCGGACGGTCCGTAGACGAGTTGAGCGGCCCATTCTTATGGAGCTTCCGTCATAGCGCTGGGGGACACTGTTGAACGGATGGACGGGACAGCTCAACCCGGTGACCGAACGGAATCGGGGTCGCCCGCACCGCGGACGAGGACCGGGGTGGTCCCCCGCCCCACTCATCGAGGGAGGCGGTCAAGGGACGGGAACACCACGGACGGCGACGGTATGGCCCGATACGCCGCGCAGACGGTGCGGGGTCGGGGATCCGGCGGACGATGTGTGGTTGCACGGGAAGAGAGGTCCGCCGGATCCGGTGGTCAGGGGCTACGGAACGGGACAGGGTCTGTGCGGCATCACCCCCTCGGCAGGGCCACTGTCGCGGATGGTCACGACATCAGCTCCAGCTGGCGGCGGCCCGCCGGTTGATGTCGCTCATCCGGTCGTTCCCCTCACCCACGGTGCGGGCGATGGTGTCGAGGATGAGGTTGAGTTCAGCGGCGGCGTTGTCCCATTTCTGCTGGGCGGCCTGGTACTCCACGGCCGAGTCGCCTTCCCAGGCTTCCGCCATGGGACGGATCTGACGTTTGATCTCCTCCAGCTGCTGGCTGATGCGACCTGACGTCGCGCGGATGTCTCCGACGACAGCGGCGATCTCGCCGAACTGGTAGCGGATGGTGGATTCCATGGTGGGTTCCTTCGGTTGTTGATCGGGGACGGGCCTCAGAGCTGCAGGCCCGCGACGTCGGTCCGGCGGAGAGCGTCGGCGTTCTGTGCCTCGACGTTCTCGAAGGCTCCGGCGTTGCTCCGGAGATTCTCGGAGATGCTGCCCAGGGATTCCTGGAGCTTGACCGCGGCGTTGTTCCAGCGGCCCATGAGTTCATCGAACGACACCTGTGCGGCGCCATCCCACGACCCGCGGACCTGCTCGACCACGGAGCGGAGTCTGCCGAGTTCGTTCCGGATGTCGTCGTTGGTGGTGTCTACGTTGGCGGCGGCCTGTTTCATGACGGCCGCTTCGGTGCGGAAGATCTGATTCACTTCTGGCCTTTCTCGTTGCCTGACTGTTCGGGACTGTGGAGCACGCGTCCCCGTGAAGGGACAGACGTGTGACCGGGTGCCTGTCGCGTACCTCCCGGATTCCGGACTCCGGGGAAAAAGCTCTCCGCTGTCCGACTTTCCGGGGTGCGGGTTTGTTCTGCTCTTTCACTAGGGTGAGACCCACCGAACCGCCGACCGGTTCCGTCATTCGGCGAGATTCTCCGGATTCTCTTCTTTCCGCAGGACAACGCTGTTCACCGCCATGCGGCAGATCGCCCGCTGGGCGACGGTGGGCGCGATCCGGGTGTGACATCCGACGCTCATCTGGTGATCCTGATCGACCCAGGTGATCCAGTCCACGAACGATCCGTCACCCGGGTCCTCGCGGTAGGCCACTACCTGCACCCCGGGTCTCAGGTCCGCGCGATCCGAACGGTGGAGGACGGGATCGGTCTCCACACGCATCGAGGCCTCCTCGAGAATCGACTCCGGGGGAAGCCCCAGGGCCGGATCCGCGGCCAGGTGTATCCGGAGGTCCGGATCCGGGCCCGTCGCCATGACTCCACCGGCTTTCCCGGGGTTCAGGATGTACCCGGCGGGCAGTGTGACGCTGATGCCGCCGGCCTCGAGCACCACGCTGCCCGGCTGTGTGCCCGGCGGCTTCACGGGCACCCCGGGGCCCGGGTGGGATGAGGTCGATCCGGACGCGCCCACGGAGGTCACCGTCGGGGTGGGTACGGGGACGGTTTCCGTCATCCCGGACTCCTCGACCGGAGTGATCTCCTCCCGCAGACTCCACCACGAGACCGCGACGACACCGAGCACGACGGCCACGATCGCCGCGTGGAAGAGGCTCGGCCGGAACGGTGCCCGGTGACGGCTCCCCGAGCGTGGCCGCCGGATCGTGGGGACACCGTCCGCCGGCTCGCCGGTGACGCGGTGGGCGCCGCCACGGTCCCCGACGGACGTCTGGAGGACGCCGTCGTCGACCTCCGCGCCGTCAGCGAGAAGGACATCGGTGAGCAGGCCCGCTGAATCAGGGTCGGTCGCGATCACCGTGACCCGGACCCCCTCCCAGGTCCCACCGAGGAGGTCCTTCGCCTCAGCCACGACGGCATCGAGCCACCGGGGACTGTCATCCGGAACCAGGTCGTTCCGGAAGATCGTCTGTTGTCCTCCTTCGGTGTCGGTCAGTTCGAAGACTGTGGCGGTCGCCAGGATGGTGATGCGCATCAGTGAATGACCTTTCTGTCGTTTCGGTGGACCCGGGGTCACGGGTGGGCTGTCTGGCAGGTCCCTTGGACAGTTCCACGGGTCATCCAGGTTCCCCGGCCCGGAGGTTGCGGGACGGGACGGATCCCGAAGAGGGAGCCTTCGTCGCGGTCGGCGTCGAGGAGAAGCACAGCGGGCGACTGATCGCGGAGCTCCGAGATGAACGGGTCGTACAGGGCCCGGGATGCGCCTCCCGACTTGCGGGTCAGCACGACGTGCAGTCCTATGTCCCGCGCGTGCGGGATCAGTGGACGGAGAGGCATCAGTATGCCGTCAGCGAGGAGATCATGGTCCTCGATGATCAGGAAGATCTCGGGACCCGACCACCAGGATCTGTCCCGGAGCTGCTGCGCGGTGACATCGATCCCCGGGAGACGTCCACTGAGGGTGGCCAGTGTGTTCGTCACCGCCGCCACGACCGCATCGGACGTCGCCGCGTACACGGCGACCATCGATTCGTCGAGCGCTCCCAGATGGGTACGCCGCGGATCGAGCACGACCATGCGGGCGGCTTCCGGGCCCAGCGCGGTGATCCCGGAGGCGATGGTCGATACGAGGGTGGATTTCCCGGATCCACGCGAACCGAGGCACAGCAGGTGCCCGTCCACTTCCGGGCACCAGGGGAGAGGCTCAAGTCGCGGTCCCCCAACCCCGAAGAGGATGCCTCCGGGCGGTCCCCCGGCATGTTCGCCGGAGCGGAGATCAGCGAGCGGAATGTTTCCGGGGAGCTCCCGCAGCCGGGGAACCGGGACAGACCCGGCCTCCTGTGAACACCGGAGCACGTGCGCGAGATCCTGCGCACCGGAATTCGCCGTGAGCAGCGGCTCCCCCTCCCCGGTGATGCCGCGTCCCGGGAGCGACGGGAGGCTCTCCTGGGCACGCCTGTTGACGAGGGAATCCAGGGGCTCTGTGAGCTTCAGCTCCATCCGGTGACTGATCAGGTCGCGGATGGCCGGGCGGATGGAGGTCCACCGCTGGGTGGCCACGATGAGATGCACCCGGCTTCCCGGCCCTTCTGCGGCGATCCGTGAGAAACAGTCCCGGAGGTCATCCGAGACCTCGACGACCGACTGCCAGCCGTCGACCACGAGAAAGGTGTGCCGGTGTTCCGGCTCGTCGATCAGGCCGATCACCTCGTCCACGATGCGCCGTGTCTTCTCCGGCTCGCCCCTGCCCGCGCACCCGGCGACGTGCGGCAGCACCCCCAGATCGCCGAGACTGCGGCCGCCGTAGTCGAGAACGTAGAAACGGATGTCGCCGGAGCCGTGGGTGACGGCGAGGGACAGCATGATGCTGCGCAACGTCGTCGACTTTCCCGTCTGCGGTCCACCACAGACGGCCATGTGTCCACCGGTTCCGGTGAAGTCGACGGTGTACGGATCCTGGCGTTGCAGGAACGGCCGGTCGATGATCCCCAGCGCACATGTCAGGAAACCCGGCTCGCCCGGACACCGGAGGCGGTCCGGGGAACCGGCGATCCGGTGGATCTCCCCCAACCCGATCGACCCCGGCAACGGGGGCAACCAGATCCGGTGGGCGGTCATCCCCCGCGCCCGCGCAGCTGTGACGGCGGCGGAGACGACCGAATCAAGAATCGTCGGTCCGTTCCCCCGCGACGCGGCGGGTCCGGCTGGGGACCGCACCACGTCCACGTCCGACCAGGCGTCGTAGTGCCGCACCTCCGATCCCGTCCGCGGAGCCGGAGGCCCCGTGTGCGCCTCCACCTGGGTCGGTGCCGAGACGTAGGCTGCCCGGAACCGTGTCAGCTGCTCCGCTTCCGCCCGTAGATAGCCCGTACCCGGCTTCGGAGGCAGGAAGTACGCATCCGGGACCCCCAGCACCTGCCGTGATTCAGCTGCCGAGAAGGTCTTCAGTCCGATCCGGTACGACAGGTGTGACTCGAGCCCCCGGAGTCGCCCCTCGTCCAACCGTTGGCTGGCCAGCAGGAGATGTACCTGCAGCGACCGGCCGAGGCGTCCCACCGCGGTGAACAGATCCGCGAAATCAGGATGCTGCCCGAGCAGCTCCGAGAACTCGTCGATGACGATGAGGAGGGCGGGGAGGGGCCCCAGGTCGTCCCGCTCCCGTGCCGCGGCATTGTGCTCGGTGACGTTGGCGAACCCCCCCGGCGCGACGCAGCAGTTCCTGTCTCCGGTTCATTTCACCGGAGATCGCGTCGTGCATGCGTTCGACGAGGTGCGCTTCGTCGGAGAGGTTCGTGATCACGGCCGACGTGTGCGGCAGCCCCTCCAACCCCAGGAAGGTGGCTCCGCCCTTGAAGTCGACGAGCACGAGGTTGAGTTCCTCGGGGGTGTGGGTGGCAACGAGTGCGATGACGAGTGTCCTGAGGAGCTCCGATTTACCGGATCCAGTCGCCCCGATGCACAGTCCGTGCGGTCCGACTCCTCCGTGCGCCGACTCCCGGATGTCGAGCACCACGGGTTTCCCGGAGTCGTCCACACCGATGGGGACCGCCAACCGGTCTCCCCCACGCCTGTTCCAGAGTCCGGTGCCGGCCAGTTCGGATGGGCGACCGAGGCCGAGAAGCGCGAGCAGATCTGCGCCGGTCTCCGGACCGGTGTCGGACCGCGGCCGCCGGTACCCGGTCATGGACCGGGCCAGAGCCGTGATCTCCTCCTGCGTCAGTGTGTCCGCGGTACCGAGTTCTTCCTCCCCCGCACCCGAGACGACGCTGACGGAGCCGTCGACGTACAGGAGGAGGCCGTCGGTGCGGGCGATCTCCCCCAGTTCGGTACCCGGGCGGGAGTCGATGTCGATGACGGTGGTGACGTCTCCGCCGATGGCGAGCCCGTCCCGGTACCCCGGTCCCGTGATCAGCACCCGGAACGCGGCGCTTCCCGGATGCCGGGAATGGGGCAGCCACTTCGTCCAGCCGTGGTCGGGGAGGGTGGAGGTGATGCCCACCGCGTCAGGCCCGTGGTGGAACGCGAGCTGCGCGACGAGCGCCCGGACCAGGCCCTCCGCCCCCGGACCGTGTATCCCGATCACCGGGAAAGCACCCAGGTGCACGGCGAACGGGACATCGCGGACGACGCCGATGGTGTGCATCATCTGCCGCAACGCCACCATGCAGACCGGATCGAGGTCCTCCGGAGCCCCGGTGTCGGCGACGGTGACCGGGGTACACAACCGAACCGGCCCCAGTCCGACCCTGACCTCCAGGGCGTCGGCGTCCTTGGCCCTCCTCTCCCACATCCTCGGAGAACCGGCCCGACCGTGCAGACTCACCGGATCGGGATGGTGGTGAAACTCGGAGATCCGCTGTAGTGCGGCATTCCGGCGGGCGCGTTCTGTGACGGCGGACAGGTGCCGGAGGTACACCCTCCGTTGTTCGTCGGGATCATCCGCACCGGTGGGATTGACCATGGCGAACATGCTCACCAGCATCATCAGGGGAAAGATGAGCAACCCGGGGTTCATTCCCCGACCACCCATCACCATCAGGCCGACCATCGCCGCCAGAACCAGCACCATGACCAGAGGCATGAGCAGGCGTACCAGGGGAATGGGGCGGGGCCTGGCGACGGGGGGAACCGGATCGACGTGCAGCTCACCGGTCGGGAGCGGTGGTGCGGGTTCACGTTCGGCGGGGCTCAGGGGGACGACGATCCCGTCGTTTCGGGGAGGGGGCACGGCTGTTCCTCGTGCTTTCCGGGGGTCAACTCCGGCGGATCCACTCCCGGAGGCTCTCCACCGTCGCCCGTCACAATTCAGCACGGTGACGGATGGTGCCTGACGGTGCGGCGGTCGATGCCGCGGTGCGGTGTCCGACGGAAAAACGTGCCCGGATCCCCAAATCCGGCTGGACTTACGGAGAATTATAGGCCATCCTAAGTTCGGTTGCACATGTTCTACCCGGCCTGCCGGCGGAGTCCCCGCATCATCCGGGATCCGCCGCGGGCCCATCCGATCATGCCGTCCGCAACCATCCCACAGGGGGAACCAGTGGCCGTCGACCACGCTCTCCGCATCACCGTCCGGATCACACCGGACGCAGTTGATCTCCATCCGAACGCCCCGGGTCTTCCCCCGCCGGAGGTGGACCTCGTCCTACCCGTGCACGCCAGTATCGCCGAGCTTCTCCCGGAGATCCTGGAGCTCGCCGGACTGCCCGGACACCCCGGCCCCTGGGTGGCCTCCACCGCGGTGGGAATTCCTGTGGAAACCGCTATCCCGCTGACCCACACGGCCCTCCGACAGGGTGGGATTCTCGTGCTGTCGCCGGGAACAGTTCCGGAGGCACCGGTTCTCCGGGATGCCGCGGAGGTACTCTCCGACGGGAATCAACGCGACTCCCCCCGAGGCCTCGGAACCGCCGCCGCCCTGACCGGCATGATCGCCTGTGCGGCGATGGCGGTCACGGGTGCCTTCCCCGGAAGCGATCTCCTGCCCGTTCCCCTGCGCCTCGGTCTGCTGGGGCTGCTCTGCCTCGTGGTCGCGTCTCGGATCAGCTCCCGGGTGAATGATGCGGGGAGCTCCGCGATCACCGTTCTGGTGACCGGGGTCGTGATCTCGTCCGTCGCGGCGGTGATCGCGGCGATTCTCGCCGGGACCCCGATCACCGGGGGAAAGCCGGATGCCGCCGTGGGAGCCGCTGTCGTTGGCGGGTGCCTCACCGGCGCTGTCGTCCTCTTCCTCTGCTGGTTCTGTTGCCGCGTGAAACCGGAATCCGCCGCGATGCTGACCACCGCCATACTTCTCGCACTGTCGGGGGTCTGCGTTTTCCCCGTGGCCCGCGACTATCCGGGGGTCGCCGCCGCAGTGACGGGCTTCGCGTTGATCGCCGTCACTCTGCTGCCGTCCCTCGCCATCAGGGCGGCTGGTCTCACTGTTCCACGGTTGCCCCCATCCGGCGAGTACACGGGAACCCCGGAGGATCCTGATCCGGATGCCGGCGAACGCGCGGCGTATGCCCGGAGCCTGCTTTCCGGGGCACTCGCCGGAACCGCACTCCTGGGGGGTTCGGGCGCCCTCACCGTGGGATGGTCCGGAGGTGGTTTTCCCGCGGCGCTGTGTCTGGCCACGACCATCGCCACTGTTCTCCACGCTCTCCGGCACCGGGATCCGCTGGCCGTCTGGGCACTGTGGACCTGGGCGTTGTCCGGCGCCTCAGGTACCGTCCTCGCGGGCATCCGATCCGATTCGGTGGGTGTCGCGGCCGTCAGCTCACTCACGGCCGTCGCCGTCCTCACCGCCCCGTGGTGGGGCCGTCGCGTAGCGGAGTTCCGGCCGGTGGCGGTCAACTGGATGGAGAAGTTGGAGACTCTCGCCGTGGCCGCGGCACTCCCTCTCGCCGCACACGTCCTCGGTGTGTTCGCCCTGATCCGGGGACTCGGATGAGAAGAATCCTGACCGGTTCCGGAATCACGGTGATGTGCGCCTGCGCCGTAATCCCGGTGTGCGCGGAGCCTTCTCCCGGGCGACTCCCCGATCCGGACTGCGCGGTCGTCGTTCCGGCCTCCCCCGCCGATGTTCCCGCCCCGGACGATGTCCCGGAATCGCTGGCGGTGGCCCACCGATTCGCCACTGGAGCCGGCGTCCGGGTCGCTGTCATAGACACAGGCGTAACCCCGCATCCGCGTCTACCTCCGGTCATTCCCGGCGGTGACCTCGTGGTCGTCGGGGAACGGCGGGAGGATGAACCTCCGCTGCCCGACGGAGCGGTGGATGACTGCGACGGTCACGGCACGATCGTCGCGGGCATTCTCGCCGCCCATCCCTCCCCGGACGACGGTGTCGTCGGGGTGGCCCCGGGAGTGGAGCTGATCAGTATCCGGCAGACCAGCAGCCGCCGTGCCGCGAAAACCGTCGGTGCCGGCGGTAGCCTCGCCTCCCTCACGGATGCCATCAACCTCGCTCTGGACGGGGGCGCCCGCGTCATCAACATCTCGCTCGTCAGTTGCCTTCCCCCAGGTACCGCCGACCGGGTCGACACCCACGACTTCGATGCCGCACTCGCCCGTGCGGAGGAGCACGGGACGGTGATCGTCGCAGCGGCGGGCAACAAGGATGAACGGTGTCCGGCGGGCAGCACCGTGCTGCCCGCCCACCGACCCACCGTCGTTTCGGTGTCATCCCTGGACACCGCACGCACCATCGCGGAGTATTCGATCGACGGCCCGGGCCCCCTGTTGTCCGCCCCTGGCCGGGTTCCCCTCGCACTGTCCCCGGACGGCGTGGGCTTCACCGTCGGGCTGGCGGAGTCGTCGGGCCCCCGGGAATTCGAGGGCACGAGTTTCTCGGCTCCGGTCATCAGCGGTACCGCGGCGCTGTTGATGGAGCTGCACCCGGCCGATTCCGCCGCGGGAATCCGGGCCCGGCTGGTCGGAGCCGTCGACCCGGCCACCGGAGCGGTGGACCCGGCGGAAGCGGTGACCCACCTCCCCGCCGATTACCGGGGCATCCCGCACCCCGTCACGGTCACCGCACCCGTTGAACCACCCGACGGGGTCCGGGCCCGGACCGGCGTGACCGTGACGATTCTGCTGTGCGCCGTCGGTCTGATGCTGACCATCCGGTACACGGCACGCTTCCGGTTGCGGCGGACCGGACGGCACGCGGGTCAGTAGCGTGGCTCGAGTGCCCGCTCCCGGTTCAGCGATTCTCCGGTGGGCAGCAACCGGATGATGGACCAGGGTGCACGAGCTGGACTTGCGGCCCCGATGACGGCGAGTTCTCCGGCGGTGCCGACACTGTGCCTGAGTCCGGTGTCGGCGATGAGGTAGTAGCCGTGGCCGGTGTCCACGCCGATCCCGTTGACGACGGTCGGCGCATACCGGGTGGCGGTGGAATCCCCGGACAGGGCGACCCCCGCACCCGGCGCGTAGATCCCCGGAGCGGACGCCGTGTCCCCGATGACACCCAGGTGCCCGTCGTCGCCGATCGCACAGATCACCGCCTGCTCCGGGTCGATCCAGTCGAGCACCGTCGCGGGGAGCCGGATGTCCTCGGGTGTCGCGTCCGGCCGTGCCGCCGGCCCGTCCTGGGGCACCGCGCGCTCCGCTGCGCCGAGATCGAGCAGTATCCCCCGTTGTAGTGGGCTCAACCGGAGTATCCCGTCCGCGCGCAGCAACCAGGATTCCCTGCCGTTACCCAGCAGCACCCCGGAGTTCGGCGGGCGCTCGTACGGGGGTAGTTCACGGATCGCATTGAGTAGCTCGGGTGGAGGCTCCCAGACCGGGGTGTCCGCCGTGATCCCGAGCCTGCGCCGCAGTACCCTCCCGAACCGGGTGGTCGGATCCGGCAGGGCCACGCGGCCCGCGGTGGTGACCACATGATCCACCCCACGCACCCTCGTGTAGACCCCGGAATCCGCTGGTGGCGGGGGTGGCGGCGGGCCGAAGGCGACCGTGACGTCGACGGTGGACCGGCAGACGCTCCACACCAGATCGTCCGGGATCGTCCCGGCGACAGCTCCGGGGGCGCCCGGTATCCCGACGGGGACACCGCGATCCAGTTCGGCGAGCACCGAGTCCGCGGCGTTCACGGGCTCCACGTCGGATCCCGCTATCAACCGTGCGGAGACCAGATTGCCGACGGGGTGGAGACGACCGTCTATCCGCGAATAGAGGGCACCCGATTCCGCCCTCACGACAGCGGCGTCCCCGGGGTCGGGTTCGGGGACGAAGAGGGCCAAGGCTCCGGCTGCGAGTCCGGCGAGCACGCATCCGGCGACACCGAAGAGGATTCCCCGGCGGCGCCTGCCGAGCGGGTCATGGATCATCCGGGTGTCGCCTGTGACGAGACCGTGTTCCAGGCGGCGGACGAGAAACCTGTGACCGCTGACCTGGGCACGGGTTGTCGGAAGCGGGAAATGGGTCATCAAGGGCTCCGGTGGCGGGAAGGGACTGGGGAACGTCGAACGCGTGTCCCGCGCCCTTGACCGCGGGATAACGCACCGGTCGGGGCATCCCCTGTGCACCGGACCGGTTGACGGAGATCGTGGGATCTCCGTGGCCGACTGTCTTCACGCCATGTTATCGCTTCTGCAGCCGGTGTGGAACCCCGAACGCGGGATGCGTGCGCTATTCGGCCGCCTCGGCGGCTTCGCGCCGCTCCTTCTCCAGTTCGGATTCGAAGCGTTCCGCCGGGCCCTTCAGGAGTCTGCTCGGCCGATGGTGGTACGGACGCAGGCCGTCACCTGAATTCGCCGGAGCGACTCCGGCCTCCGCACGGGTGGGCAGCGGGGGCAGTGGTTCAGGTGAGTTGCCGGGACGACGCATCCGGTCCAGCTCCGAATCGGTGAACCACTCGTTGACGGCGTAGATCGAGACCTGCCGGTCCTTGTACACGGGCGTGACACCCGGGGTGTTCCAGAGCTCGACCTCCATCTCCGGCACCGGCTCCTGGAAGGCCCAGAAGTTCGGCGGTGAGACGTAGATGTAGTGGACATTCAGCTCCTGCGCCGCACGGTCGACCTCGTTCTCCATGTTCGGATGCCCGAGGTTTCCGGTACCGAGTTGGTTCGGGTTCCAGAACATGCGGTTCGTCGCGCTGGTCACCGGGACGGTCGGCCACAGATAATGCCGGAACACGTTCGGCAGACCGTTGTACGGGTACATCCAGCCGGAGCCGTCCGCCGGATTGCTCATGATCGTGCCGTCGTACGCCAACGGCTGCTTCGCCAGCCAGCGGTACGCCTTCAGGTCGGTCGAATCGACCATCCGTCCGTCCCGCGCCGCCCCGATGGCGAAGTCCGAGACGAACTGCATCTCCTCGTCGGCCTCCTGCACCAGGAAAAGACCACCGATCAGCGCGGCGACGACCGACATAGGGATCGAGACCACCGCGAACCGGCGGACCGGCCCCAGGAGAACCATTCGCACCACGGTGGCGAGGGCCACCGCGGCGGCGGCGGCGGTGAACATCGCCACCGGCATCACCAGACGGTGGGGCGTGTTGTAGTGGAGTGAACCGATCTGGGTGGCCAGGCCGCTCCACCAGGTCTCCTCGAAGGGCAACAGGGAGTTCACAGTGACAACCACGCTGATGAACCAGAACAGCGGAGCCCACACGTTCCGGCGCCACAGGACCAGAATCACCCCACCCACGGCAGCGGCCCAGAGCAGCGGCTCGTTCACCCCGAAGGCCTCGGTGTGCCGCGTCTGCATCTGGATGGCCACCCACCACGATTCACGCCGCGTCAGATCCTCGTAGGCGACGAAGGACTTGACCTCCTCGCTCTGGCCGAGACCGGTGAGGATCTGCGGGAGCAGGATGATGGTGGCCACGAGCCCTGTCGCCGCGAGAACCAGGAAGTCACGGACCCGGGAACAGATCCGTTCCCGGTGGTTCGTCGGGCGACGGGTGGGACGCCACACCAGGTCCAGGATCCACCACAGCCCGAGAACGAGAACGACGATGGTGGCGGCGGAGGGATGTGTCTCGACCATGCCGATGAAGACGAGGGCCGCGGCGAAAGCCCGGACCGGGGCCGCCGGAACCGACATGAAGAGCGCCAGAACGATGAAGGCCATCCCGATGGACGCCAGATAGGGCCATGCCCCGACGTAGTAGCCGATCCAGTAGAGGACCGGCATGGGTACCACGATGATGGCGGCGAACCCGGCCGCGATCTGCGCGGTCAGTCCCCGGTTCCCGACCAGCCGCCACGCCAGCACGGACACCGCCAGGGGAAGAAGCAGCGCGGGAAGCACGATCGAGGTGAGATTGATCGCCGCTATGGGAGACATTCCGGTCAGTTCCCGAACGATCGCCGCACCGGCGTGCCAGGCCGTGGGATAGAACAGCACCTCCCGCGACTCGATGTTCTGGAGCTCACCCATCCTGGTCGGGGACGCGACGCCGGTCTCCTGGATGAAGCGCACGACGCTCGCGTGCCAGTGCACGTCCCATCCCTGGAAGATGTTCTCCAGCCCGTACCTCGTCTCCCGCAGGAGACCGAGACTGCGGGACGTCAGCAGGACGAACGCGACCAGTACGCCGGAGGCGGGAAGAACCCACACGGGGTCGAAGATGGAACCCACGAGCCAACGTTCCTCACGACGCCGGGAACGTTCACGGGCCTCCTCCGCACTGCGTAGACCCGGTTCGGGCGGGATCTCCCGTGGTATCCGGGTTGCGGCGACGCTCTCCTCCCCCGTCTCCTGCGGGTCGGATCCCTCATCCCCGGAAACCACGGCGACGGGTTCCGCGTCCGCACAGGGGTCGGTGGTTCCGGATGTCACCAGGGGGGTCGGGTGCGCCGCTCCACCGGTGTCGTCGGTCTCCCCGTCATCGGGAGCATCACCGGGTTCTTCAGCCGTGTCCCGGGGCTCGGGCTGCCCCCCAACCGTGCTCTCCCCGTCCCTCCGGGCCTTCGCGAGGTTCCTCCGGGTGACAGCCAGCGCACACAAGCGCCAGCAGGCCGCGAGGACGAGAATGAACACGATGAACACGGAGACGCTCCGCGCGTCATAGGCGAAGGGGGTGAGTCCGTAGAACCAGGCCGCGAGCCCGTAGACGCCGAAGCTCGCCGGCACGGCCGCCGCTGCCGCCCACGGGGCGCGGACACCGGAGACCCGGCAGATGAGGAATCCCGGCACCGTGAATACCAGAACCGAGATGAGAGCTGCCTGATACAGGTCCATGGGACGTCCTCACCTCCTCGTCATCGTTCGTCGACCGCCCGACGCGGCGGCGGACAGTTCGTGGCCCGGGCAAACGGTCCCCGGTTCCCCTTCCGTACAACGTTCAACCACCAGAGTGTATCCCGCCGCCCCGGGGCCGACGGCAGGACGCGCTAGGGCGCGTCACCGGTTGTCCCCGGTGTGTCCTCGTAATAGGGATTGTTCTCCGGGCACCCTTTCCCCCGGGCGCGGTGTTCCTCCCCCGCCAGAACACGGATACCGCGGGTCTGTTCGGCGCGCTCGGCCAACCCGGTGTCATCGGGATAGTCGACGCCCGTGAGGGTGAGTCCTTTCGCCGGAGCGACGGGGACGAGCTGGGACCGTGTCCGCTCATCGAGCAGCCCCTCCGTGAAGCCCCGCTGCCGGCGCCCCTCCCCGACCGCGAGACACGCCCCGACCAGTGAGCGGACCATCGACCAGCAGAACGCGTCCGCGGTGACCTCCGCGAGGTAGAGATCCGGTTCCGCCGGGGTGGAGATGTCGTGCCAGGTGAAAGTCTGGAGGTCGCGGACGGTCGTCGCCCCGGCCCTGGCACGGCAGAACGCGGCGAAGTCGTTGAGCCCGGTGAGGACCTCCGCCGATTCCCGCATCAACTCGAGATCGACGGGCTTCGGCCAGTGTGCGGTGTCCCTGGATCTGGTGGGCAGGGCGCCCCTCGGGTGGGTGGTGACCCGGTAGGTGTAGTGCCTGCGCAGCGCAGAGAAGCGGGCGTCGAATCCCTCCGCGGCACGGACACACCGGTGTACCCGCACATCCTCCGGGAGGAGCTTTGCGAGCCTGCGGACGAGCATCGCCGGTTCGTCTCCTATGGATCGGGTGTCCAGACTGGCGCGGGGCACGTCCACGTGGGCTACCTGACCGGTGGCGTGGACACCCGCGTCGGTCCGTCCGGCGACGGTCAGCTTCGCCGGGTACCTCAGGATCGTCGACAGCGAATCCTCGATGGACGCCTGCACGGTCCGGAGTTCCTCCCCACCGGAGGGCTTCTGCCGTGCCCAGCCGTGAAAGCCGGTGCCGTCGTACGCGAGATCGAGACGGAGTCGTATCAGGCCCGGGTCGTCAGGGGTGGGGTGCAGGTCTTTCACAGCGCAAGAGTCTACAGGTACCCGTACAACCGCGTTGAACGGTGTCCTCGGGCCCGGAACACGAAAAACCCACGCTCCGTGGATCCCGTTTCTCAGGGGCACGGCGCGTGGGTTTCCGGTGGCTTCCGGTCAGAGGTCCGGAGTCGACCGAGGGGGAATTACTTCTCTTCCTCGGCCTTCTCGGGCTCAGCTTCGGCCTCGGCCGGGGTCGGGGCCTCTTCGGCGGCGTGGGCGTCGGTGGACTCGTCGGCTTCGACCTCGACGACCTCTTCCTCGGCCTTCTTGGAGGCTGCTGCGCGGGCGGCACGGGTGGCCTCCGCGGAGGCGGTCTCCTCGAGGACGAGCGAGATCTGGCTCATCGGGGCGTTGTCGCCCTTGCGGTTCTCGAGCTTGATGATACGGGTGTATCCGCCGTCACGGCTCTCGAACTTCGGCGCCAGCTCATTGAAGAGGTAGGCGACGACGTCCTTCTGGTTGACCAGCTTCAGGACGTTGCGGCGGTCAGCGACGGTGCCGCTCTTGGCCTTGGTGATGATCTTCTCCGCGTAGGGACGAAGAAGCTTCGCCTTGGCGTCGGTGGTCTTGATAGCGCCGTGCTCGAACAGCTGGGCAGCGAGATTCGCCAGGATCTTCTTCTGGTGCTGCGCCGAACCGCCGAAACGGGCGCCCTTCTTGGGCTTGGGCATTGGGGGTACTCCTCGTGTACGTGTGTGTGAGCGCGGCGGCCGTCATCCGGTGATCCTTCGACCTCCGGGGCCGCCTGGGCGTGCTACCCGGGTTTTACTCGGAATCGTCGCCGTCGATGTCGATGAAGTCACCGGTCTCGGCGTCGTATCCCTCGATGGTGGAGGGATCGAAGTCCTCGGGGGCGTCCTTCAGGGTCAGACCCAGGTTGGCCAGCTTGATCTTCACCTCGTTGATCGACTTCTGACCGAAGTTACGGATGTCGAGGAGATCGGACTCGGTGCACTCAGCGAGTTCACCGACGGTGTGGATCTCCTGGCGCTTCAGGCAGTTGTAGGAACGAACGGAGAAGTTCAGGTCCTCGATGGCCATGCTGTAGTTGGCGTTGGTCTCGGTCTCCTGGGTGGAGGGACCGAGATCGATGCCTTCAGCGTCGGTGTTCAGCTCGCGGGCGAGACCGAACAGCTCAACCAGGGTCTTGCCTGCCGACGCGAGAGCGTCACGGGCGGTGATGGAGTTCTTCGTCTCGACATCGATGACCAGCTTGTCGAAGTCCGTACGCTGTGCGACACGGGTGGCCTCGACCTTGTAGCTCACCTTGAGCACCGGGGAGTAGATCTGGTCCACGGGAATGCGGCCGATCTCGCCGGTGTCACCGGTCAGGGTGGCGGGAACGTAGCCACGTCCACGCTCCACGACCAGTTCGATGTCGATCTTGCCCTGCTCATTCAGCGTGGCGATGTGGAGGTCCGGGTTGTGGACCTCGACGCCGGCCGGGGGCTCGATGTCGGCTGCGGTGACCTCGCCGGGGCCCTCCTTGCGGAGGTACATGACGACGGGATCGACCGAGTCCGAGGACAGCACGAGTCCCTTGATGTTCAGGATGATGTCGCTGACATCCTCCTTGACACCGGAGATCGTGGTGAACTCGTGGAGAACACCCTCAATCTTCACGCTGGTCACCGCGGCGCCCGGGATGGACGACAGCAGGGTGCGGCGAAGAGAGTTGCCGAGGGTGTAACCGAAGCCGGGCTCCAGAGGCTCGATGGTGAACCGGGAACGGGAGGAGTCGATGTACTCCTCGTGGAGCTCCGGACGCTTTGAGATGAGCATTGCTTGAAGATCTCCTTATGTGACGCCCGCTATTTGACGTCAGTAGGCAGACGATATGACGGTGTGGACGAATTCCACGCGACGGTTCCCCGCGGCCCCGCTCCGCGTACCCCATCCGGGATGGTCGATGCGGGACCGGACCGCGGGTTGAACCGGTTACTTCGAGTAGAACTCGACGATGAGCTGCTCCTGCAGCGGCACGTCGATCTGGGCACGCTCGGGCAGCTGGTGCACGAGGATGCGCAGGGTCTCGGGAACAACCTGGAGCCAGGCCGGGACGACGGAATCGACGAGCCGGTCCTGGGCGTCCTCGAACCACTCCATCTTCCGGGACTTCGGACGGACATCGATGATGTCGTACTGGGAGACCTGGAAGGACGGGACGTTGACCTTCTTGTTGTTCACGGTGAAGTGACCGTGGGAAACCAGCTGGCGTGCCTGGCGGCGGGTCCGTGCGAGACCAGCGCGGTAAACCACGTTGTCAAGACGGGACTCGAGCAGGATGACCAGGTTGTCGCCGGTCTTGCCGGGGCGACGGTTCGCCTCAGCGTAGTAGCGGCGGAACTGCTTCTCCATGATGCCGTAGGTGAAGCGGGCCTTCTGCTTCTCCTGGAGCTGGAGCAGGTACTCCGACTCCTTGATGCGTGCGCGTCCCGCCTGTCCCGGGGGGTACGGGCGGCGTTCGAAGGCCATGTCCCCGCCGACGAGGTCGACGCGGAGACGGCGGGATTTACGGGTGACTGGGCCGGTATAACGAGCCATAGTGTGTCTGTTTCCTTTCCCTGCTAGACGCGGCGACGCTTCGGCGGACGACAGCCGTTGTGGGGCTGGGGCGTCACGTCGGTGATCTGGCCAACCTCAAGGCCGGCGGCCGAGAGGGAACGGATAGCGGTTTCGCGGCCCGAGCCCGGGCCCTTGACGTAGACGTCGACCTTCTTCATGCCGTGTTCCATCGCCTTACGGGCGGCGTTCTCGGCGGCCATCTGTGCGGCGAAGGGGGTCGACTTGCGCGATCCCTTGAAGCCCACGTGACCGGAGGAGGCCCACGAGATGACGGCACCGTTCGGGTCCGTGATGGACACGATGGTGTTGTTGAAGGTGGACTTGATGTGTGCGGCGCCGTGCGCCACGTTCTTCTTTACGACGCGGCGGCCAGTGCGGCGCGCGCCAGAGCGTGCTTTAGGAGGCATTGGTTACTTCTTCTTTCCGGCGATCGTCTTCTTCGGACCCTTACGCGTACGTGCGTTGGTCTTGGTGCGCTGGCCACGGACAGGGAGTCCACGACGGTGGCGGAGACCCTGGTAGCAGCCGATCTCGATCTTGCGGCGGATATCCGCCTGAACCTGACGGCGGAGGTCACCCTCGACCTTCCAGGTTGCTTCGATCACGTCACGGAGAGCGGCGATCTGCTCATCCGTGAGGTTGTCGGTACGCAGGTCCGGAGAGACGCCGGTCTCTTCCAGCAGCTTCTTGGCTCGGGCGGGCCCGATACCGTAAATGTAGGTCAGAGCGACCTCCATGCGCTTGTTGCGCGGGAGATCCACTCCAGCAAGGCGTGCCATATGGCAGTTTCCTTCCGGTTGGTCCGGTGGTTTTCCCCACACCCGTCCCCGTCTGCTGATGCTTCGTCCGGGCGGATGCCGGAAAGTGGATCAGGGGTACACGGGGCTTCGGCCACCGATGCCGAAGGTGCATGATGCACGTGCCACGGAGCGGTTTCAGGCCGGTTCTCGCGAACCGGCGCAGAGCGCTGGACACGTGCGGTGAGTGTGGAGGCTGATGGTCTTTACTTGTAGCGGTAGACGATGCGGCCGCGGGTCAGGTCGTAGGGGCTCAGAGCCACGACGACACGATCCTCCGGCAGAATACGGATGTAGTGCTGGCGCATCTTGCCGCTGATGTGCGCAAGAACCTTGTGTCCGTTGTCGAGTTCGACCCGGAACATCGCATTCGGCAGGGGCTCGACGACGCGGCCCTCAACCTCGATGGCGCCTTCCTTCTTAGCCATATCCTCCACGTTTCTCCGGTGCCGCACCCTGGGCGCGGCGTCATCCGGTAGATAGTTGACTGCATTGTCTTTTCCGACAAGCGGTGCGCATGGTGGTGCACACCAACGTCTGACAATACGCGGAGCAGAACCGGAGCGCAATCTGAACAAGGGAACGGTCCGCCGGACCACTCCACTGGAGTGCCCTGACGGACCGGTGTCGACCGGATTCCCCGGCCGGGGATCGTCGTTTCAGTAGACGTAGACCATGTCGCCGATCTGGAGGGTGTCGAAGTACTTCACCGCGTCCGCGTGGTTCAGGTGGATGCATCCGTGGGACATGAGGTTGACACTGCCCTGGTGGAAAGCGATCCCGTTGTAGGTGAAGTACACCGAGTAGGGCATGGGAGCGTTGTTGAACTCCCGGGAGATCTCGTCCCGCACCTTCCGGTTGACGTAGTGCACACCCTTCGGGGTCTCGTAACCGGCCGCACCGGATGAGATCGGTACGGCACCGTAGGTGATCCGGCCGTTGTTCTGGAGCCAGCTCCTCTGCTTCCCCAGGTCGATGCATGCACGGGCCTCGGGAGGACAGCTGCCCCGGTCGAACTCCGGTGCAGGAGCCGGCGCGGGCGCGGGTGCGGGCGCCGGAGGTGGCGGTGCCTGACGCGCCGCCTCTTCGGCGTTTCGCTGTGCGATCAGTCCCGGAAAGAGAAGGTCGACGGTGCCATCCGTCGCGGCCCGGACCCCGTCACCGATGAACGGGGGTAGCCCGTTGGCGCGCCGGTGGACGTCGTTCCTGATGTTCCAGGCGTCATTCGCGAGGTTGCTGGAGCCGCTGGGTGCGGCGGAGGACCCCGGAAGCGGAGCCGCACCGGCGGTCGGCGGCGACAGGAGGAATCCCAGGGTGAGCGCCAGAACGGCGATGACGAGAAGCCTGCGGGGCGTCGTCATCGCGGTCGAGGAACCGCTACGAGCTGAATACATGGGAGTAATCCTAGTCTGCCGTGCGAGAGAGTCGGAAGTCCGGCGGCGTGTCATCCGGATCGGTCAGTGTCTGGGGGTGAGGATCCGGGGACCGTGGGCCGTTGCCGCGACCGTGTGCTCCCAGTGGCTCGCCCGGGATCCGTCGAGGGTGACCACCGTCCAGTCGTCCTCCAGGACCGCCGAGTCCGGGGTTCCCGTCGCGAGCATCGGCTCGATGGCGAGGACACTGCCCTCCCCGATGACGGGACCGCGGCCGGGCCTGCCTTCGTTGGCGAGGAACGGATCCTCGTGCATCTCGCGTCCGATACCGTGCCCACCGTAGCCGTCGACTATGTGGAGGGTGATCCCGAATTTCTCGGCGGCCTGCGCCGTGGCCCGGCCGAGTGCGTGCGAGACGTCGGTGAGCCGGTTTCCGGGGACCATGGCCTTCAACCCCTCGGCGAGAACCCACTCTGTGGCGTTGTTGAGCCGCTCCGACTCGTCGTCGAGATCACCGATGCCGAAGGTCCAGGCCGAATCCCCGACCCAACCGTCGAGGGTCGCACCACAGTCGATGGAGACGAGGTCCCCGGGCCGCAGAACCGTCTCCGCGTTCGGGATGCCGTGGACGATGACGTCGTTGACGGAGGAGCAGATCGAGCCCGGAAAACCGTGGTACCCGAGGAACGTGGGGATCGCGCCGTTGTCCCGGATCGTGGCCTCCGCCACTGCGTCCAGCTCCAGGGTGCTGACCCCGGGCTCTGCGGCCGCCCGAACGGCCTGTAGAGCCCTGCCGACGATCTCCCCGGCCGCCTGCATGGCGTCAAGTTCTCCCGGGGTGCGGACGGGCATGGTACGGCGGCGTTTTCGGAATGCCATTGTTCTCTCTACTCCTGGGTTCGGTGCTGGAAACGGGGGCCGGCACGGAACCGGCCCACCCGGAAACACCGGAGGACCGGCCCACTGGAGCGGGCCGGTCCTCCGGTCTCCCCTGTCGTCGTCCGTGCGGGGCACACGGGGCGGTCCGCTACTTCTCGAGGGCGGCCATCGTCCGGGCGTTGATCTCCTCGACGGACCCCTCGGCCTCGATCGGGATGATCACGTCCGCGTAGTGGTCGATCAGAGGCGCCGTCTCTTCCCGGTAGACACCGAGACGCGTGCGGATCGTCTCCTCGTTGTCATCCGCTCGTCCGCGGGCGAGCATGCGCTCCACGACAACGTCCTCCGCGACCTTGAACTGCACGACCCCGTCCAGTTCGTGGCCCGACTTCCCGAGCATGCCGGCGAGCAGCTCCGCCTGCTCGACAGTCCGGGGGAAACCGTCGAGCAGGAAACCCTTCCGTGCGTCGTCCTCCGCGAGCCGCGATTCGACCATGCGTGCGGTGACGTCAGTCGGGACGAGCGTGCCGGCGTCGATGTAGCTCTTGGCTTCGAGCCCCAGCGGGGTTCCCTCACCGATGTTGGCGCGGAAGAGATCGCCGGTGGAGATGTGCGGTACTCCGAGCTTCTCGGACAGGATGGCTGCCTGAGTGCCCTTCCCTGCACCGGGGGGACCGAGGAGAACGAGTCTCATTTGAGGAATCCTTCGTAGTTGGACTGCAGCAACTGGCTTTCGATCTGTTTCACGGTGGTCAGTGCGACCGACACGAGAATCAGGATCGCGGTACCACCGAACGGCGTCGAACCCGAGGAGGTACCGACGCCCAGGTCGAGCATGAGGTTCGGGAGCACGGCGATGATACCCAGATAGAGGGCACCGACGAAGAGCAGCCGGTTCATGACGTAACCGAGGTATTCAGCGGTGGGCCGCCCGGGACGGATCCCGGGGATGAAACCACCGTACTTCTTCATGTTCTCGGCCTGCTCATTGGGGTCGTACTGGACCGATACATAGAAGTAGCTGAAGAAGATGATCATGGTGAAGTACAGGACGATGTACTGCCATGACGACGGGGTCTGCAGATACTGGATGACGTTGTTCTGCCACCAGTTGTCGGGCGAGACGTTTCCGCCGGAGTTGATGATCTGGGTGATCAGGACCGGGACGTAGATGATCGACGACGCGAAGATGACCGGGATGACGCCACCCTGGTTGACCTTCAGCGGCAGGTACGTCGACGTACCGCCGTACTGCCGGCGCCCGACCATCCGCTTGGCGTACTGGACCGGGATGCGGCGCTGTCCCTGCTCGATGAAGACGACACCCACGACGAGGATCAGGACCGCGATGAGCACCAGGGAGAACACGAGCCCCCCGGAGCTGGCCAGGATGCCCGCACCATCGGTGGGGAGGCGGGTGGCGATGCCCGCGAAGATGAGCAGCGACATACCGTTGCCGATACCGCGTTCGGTCATCAGCTCACCGAGCCACATGAGCAGCACGGCACCCGAGGTCATCACGAAGACGAGGAGGATGAGGTCGAAGATGTTCCGCTCGGGGACGAGCACCTCGAAACCGGAGCCCAGCAGCTGCCCGCGATCCGCCAGTGCGACGATGCCCGAGGACTGGAGCAGTGCCAGCGCGACGGTGAGGTAACGCGTGTACTGCGTCATCTTCGCCTGTCCGGACTGCCCCTCCTTCTTCAGCTCCTCGAAGTGCGGGATCACCACGGTCAGCAACTGCGTGATGATGGATGCGGTGATGTAGGGCATGATACCCACCGCGAAGATGCTCAACTGCAGCAGCGCGCCACCGGAGAACAGGTTGATCAGCGAGTACACGCTGGACTGATCCTGGGTGAGATCACGCAACCTGCCCGCGATCGCGCCGTAGTTGACGCCCGGGGACGGTATCTGGGCACCGATCCGGTACAGAATGATCATCGCGATGGTGAACAAGATCTTCTTGCGTAGATCAGCGTCCTTGAATGCCGAGACGATGGCGGACACATATCCTCCTGCTGGCTCCCCCGCCGCAGAAAGCCCCGTCAAAGGACTTCGGCCCACCATCGGGCCCGCGGTTTCTTGGAGAAGGTGACGGTAATTGAGATTCTTCTTCAGAGCACCCCATCAAACCCGGCAACCGCTGGCGGGCGGGTCGGTCAGTGGCGCAGAAGTTGTACGACTACGTAACCCTACCAGCTGACAGAGCCGCGTACACATGTAGGGGTTCTTCTAGGATCCCCTCCGCCGACCCCTCGGCGCGACACACCAGCCGTACGGTGCGGCAACGGCCGACCGACTGGTGAGTGGAACCTAAGTCAGACACCCGCCGCGGTCCGCACCAGGGTGATCATCCCGACGATTCCGACCAGGACACCGAACGTCGCCGACAGCACCGCCGACGGTACCCGCTGGGACAGACGTCCCGCGAGCACCCCACCGACCATGGAGCCACCGGCGAACAGGAGAACCAGGCTCCAGTCGAGTACGAAGGACTCCCTGGCGATCCCGATCAGTATGGAGACACCCGACGCGATGATCATCACGAGCAACGATGTTCCGGTCGCCTGCCGAATTCCGAACCCCATGGCCACCACGAGAACGGGGACGACCGCGAAACCTCCTCCGACCCCGAACAATCCGGTCAGCAGCCCGGTCACCGCCGCGGCACCGGCGACGAGGACGGGGGATCGACGCGGAGTTCCCCGGGTCTCTCCCGGCGAACAGGGGCCGGCACCGGCGGAGCCCCCACCACACAGGTCCCTGAACGAGCTGCCGATCATGGTCGCCGCGACGGTGAGCAGCAGCGCGGAGAAGGCGAGGAAGAGGGTCTCCGCATCCAGGCGCTCATTGATCAACCGGCCCGGCACCGCACCGAGGGTCGTCATGGCGCCGAACACGAGTCCGTCCCGCCACCGCACCTGGTCGCGCCGCGCCTTGCCGGGAAGGGCGACCGCCGCCGTCAACGCGACGATGACGAGGGAACCGTTCGTCGCCGCATGTTCCGACTGGCCGAGGAGATAGGTGAGAACGGGAACCGCGATGATTCCGCCGCCCGCTCCGAGCGCCCCGACGACGGCGCCGACCAGCAGGCCGATCCCCGCAGCACCGAGCAGGCTCACGACGCGGTTTCCCTTCCAGGCTCCATGATGGATGTACGGACCCACTCCAGCGTAGGTCAGCGTCCCCGGGCACGCGCGCTCACCCGGCGGGCCGTCCACGGGGAGCGCGGAGGAGTGTCCGCGTGGCCCCGGGCCGGCAGGTGGTGCAGCCCGGACGGCACGACTGCCGTGCTCCCGGTGGTTCCGCTGCACTCCACGGGGCTCCCCTGAACCACCGCGCGACCCCGGGCGGGGTCCGGGGTGGCCCGCCCTTTCCCGGGGAATCGTCCCGACGCCCTGCGGTTCGACGGATGACGGGACGGACAGGACACACAGAAACCCCGTACCTCCGGCGACGGAGATACGGGGTTCTCGTGTTCCACAACCGGGCCTCTACGGTCGGTGCGGAACCCGGAAGGCGGTTGTTACTTGCCTTCGGCGGTCACGGAGCCACCTGCGGCCTCGATCTTCTCCTTGGCGGAGTTCGAGAACTTGGTGGCGGTGACGTTGACCTTGACGCTGATCTCGCCGTTACCGAGAACCTTGACAGGCTGCTTGGCGCGGACGAGGCCGGCTGCGACGAGGTCGGCGACGGTGATGTCGCCACCCTCGGGGAAGGCCTTCCCGAGATCCGAGACGTTGACCACCTGGAAGGTGACCTTCGCCGGGTTCTTGAAGCCCTTCAGCTTCGGCAGGCGCATGTGAAGCGGCATCTGGCCGCCCTCGAACGACGCCGAAACCTGCTTGCGGGCCTTGGTGCCCTTGGTACCGCGACCGGCGGTCTTGCCCTTGGAGGCCTCGCCTCGACCGAGACGGGTCTTGGCCTTGTTGGCGCCCTTGGCGGGGCGCAGATCGTGAAGCTTGATGGGATCGCTCATTTAACTACCTACTCCCCCGCCACTTCTTCGACCTCGACCATGTGGCGCACCACGTTGACCAGTCCGCGCACCTGAGGGGTGTCGGGCCGGACCACAGAGTGGCGGATGCGCTTGAGACCGAGAGTACGCAGCGAGTCCTTCTGGTTCTTCTTGGCACCGACGGTGCCCTTGAGCTGGGTGATCTTGAGGGCCATTGGTTAAGCCTCCTTGCCTGCGCGAGCGCGCAGCATCCGGGCCGGGGCGACCTCTTCGAGGGTCTTGCCGCGGCGGGCCGCGACCTCTTCGGGACGGACCAGCTGCTTGAGACCGGCGACGGTCGCATGCACGACGTTGATGGCGTTGTCGGAGCCCAGGGACTTGCAGAGAATGTCCTGGACACCGGCGCACTCAAGCACGGGGCGCGCTGCGCCGCCGGCGATGACACCGGTACCGGGGGCGGCCGGACGCATCATGACGATGCCTGCGGCGTCCTCGCCCTGGACCGGGTGGGTGATGGTGCCGGCGATCATCGGGACACGGAAGAAGTTCTTGCGCGCTTCCTCTGCACCCTTCTGGATGGCCGCGGGAACTTCCTTGGCCTTGCCGTAACCGACACCGACCATGCCCTGGCCGTCGCCCACGATCACGAGAGCGGTGAAGCTGAAGCGACGACCACCCTTGACGACCTTGGACACGCGGTTGATGGTGACGACGCGCTCGATGTACTGGTTGCGCTCGTCCTGCTGCTGGTTGCGACGGTCGTCGCGGCGTCCTCCGCCGCGGCGATCATTGCGGTTGTTGTTGTCTTTGCTGTTGGTGGTGCTGTCGGCGGAGCGTCCGCCGTCACGCCGTTCACGTCCCGGCATTACGCGATCCTTCCGTTGTTGATCTTGGTGAAAGCGGTCATCAGAACTTCAGACCACCTTCGCGGGCGGCGTCGGCCAGAGAGGCGACACGGCCGTGGTACTTGTAGCCGGCGCGGTCGAACTTGACCGCCTCGATGCCGGCGGCCTTCGCACGCTCGGCGATGAGGGTTCCGACCTTGGCGGCGCGGGCCTTCTTGTCGCCCTCGGAGCCACGGATGTCCGGTTCCATCGTGGACGCGGCGGCCAGGGTGTGGCCGGCCAGGTCGTCGATGATCTGGACGTGCATGTGGCGCGAGGTGCGGTGCACCACGAGACGCGGGGTATCCGCGGTTCCACGCATGTGCTTGCGCAGGCGCGCATGACGGCGCGTGCGGGCGACACGACGGCGGGTGGAGATGTCCCGACCGATGGGGAGGCGCTTGTTCTGTGCAGTGTTGCTCATTACTTACCCGTCTTTCCGACCTTGCGGCGGATCTGCTCACCGGCGTAGCGGATGCCCTTACCCTTGTAGGGGTCATCCTTGCGCAGGCGGCGGATGTTCGCGGCGATCTGGCCGACCTTCTGCTTGTCAATACCCGTGATGGAGAACTTCGTGTTGCCGTCGACGGCGAAGGTGATACCCTCCGGAGCTTCGATCAGGATCGGGTGGCTGTAGCCGAGAGCGAACTCGAGGTTGCTGCCCTTGGCCTGGACACGGTAACCGACACCGAAGATTTCCATCTTGATGGTGTAGCCCTCGGTGACGCCGACAACCATGTTGTTGACCAGCGAGCGGGACAGGCCGTGCAGGGCGCGGCTCTTGCGGTGATCGTCCGGGCGGGAGACGATGATCTCGTTCTCCCCCTGGGCGACGGTGATCGGAGCCGGGATGGTCTGGGTCAGGGTTCCCTTGGGACCCTTGACCTGGACGTCCTGGCCGTCGATGGTGACGGTCACGCCGTTGGGGACGGCGACCGGGTTCTTACCGATACGCGACATTGTTGCTCAATCCTCCCTTACCAGACGTAGGCGAGGACTTCTCCGCCTACACCCTTCTCGGTAGCCTGACGATCGGTCAGCAGACCCTGGGACGTGGAGATGATGGCCACGCCCAGGCCTCCGAGGACCTTCGGCAGGTTGGTGGACTTGGCGTAAACGCGCAGGCCCGGCTTGGACACTCGGCGAACGCCCGCAATGGAGCGCTCGCGGGACGGGCCGTACTTCAGCGTCAGTGAGAGGGTCTTGCCCACCTTCGCATCTTCGACGCTGTAGTCGGCAATGTAGCCTTCCTGCTTCAGAATCTCGGCGATGTTCGCCTTGAGAGTCGAGGACGGCATCGACACGGTGTCGTGGAACGCGTTGTTCGCGTTGCGCACGCGCGACAGCATGTCGGCGATAGGATCAGTCATGGTCATGGCAGACCAGTAGCCTTTCTCGTTGCGGTTCCCCTGATCACGCTAATGACCACCCGGCGTTATCATCTTCTCCCTGGCCACTTGTCGCCACAGGCCACTTAGTAGTGGTGCAGCTCGCTGCCAGCAGTAACCGATGGACGCCATCGGGCGGGGGGCCTACAACAAAGTAGGAGTGGAACGTCTGTACGTTTTCGTGGCGGTGTTGCCACAAGGGACCTGCACGACGACCACTGGAGGTTGCACGGGGCAGCGCGACAGCGGACGGACGCAAGTCCAGCGGATCACGTTACCGCAGCTGGACGTCGATAGGCAATCCGTCGGCAATGTTCCGGCCCCGACCCCCCATCGGCCCCGACCCGCGTACCGCTATCCGCGGAGGCGCACCTGTCCCTCCGGGGTCACCGTGACTTCCGCCGCCATCGCGGCGGCGAAGTTGATCCGCTGCCAGGAGCCCTCCGGCCCGGTCTCGTCGAGCGGCATACCGCCGGGCCCGGCGGTCAGCCGGAGAATCTCGGCTCTCTGCGGGTGGGAGAGATCCGGAAACGCCCCGAGCAGCAGATCGGGTGCCGCCTGCGGAACAATCATCCCCGCGGCCGGGTCCCCCACCGGAGTGAACCCGTAGTTCATCCGGCGGGTGTACTCTCCCACCGGGTCAGCCGAGTACGCGGCCCCCCGGGACGCGCATTCACCGAGGGGCGCCCCACACCGCCACTCGAGTTCGGCGCGGATCTCGGCTGCCGCCGCACGGAGATTGGCCCGCATCTTCGGATCGTTCCACCGGTCCGCGGCCGCGGCGGTTCCGGTCATCCTGCCACCGATGACGTCGAGCGGGTAGTGGACGCCCATGACCAGACGGTGTTCACCGGCCTCCGATCCACGGGCCAGCAGCTGCGGCCCGAACTCGGGAAGCATCACCGCAAGCAGGATGGTCGTCCACGTCGCCTGGTTCGTGTGACCGGAGGGGAAGGACTTCGAGGTGCTGTAGAAGTTCCGGTCTTCGGCGGTGTACCTGGTGATGCGGTCGGGTGCGACCACGAAGGGGCGCGGGTTCGCGAAGATCTCCTTCTCCACGAACGTGGAGCTCGCCGGTCCACCGGCGCGGGCCAGCCATCCGCCGCCGAGCAGCATCCGGGTCTTCGGGAGGCGGTTCTCTGCGAGAGCGTCGCGGAAGTGTCCGGCCAGGTTCGGGCCGAGCGCGTCCGCCAACGGGTTCAGCACGCCGTCCCGGTCGGCGCGGGCGTCCGCCTGGGCCCGGCGAATGCGCTCCGGGTCCGAGGCTGCGGCGTTGTTGATCGCGATGACCTGCTCGAGGTTGGAGTTCATCACGTCCGGGTTCTCCCGGAGTTGCGTGAATGAGTCGATCACGTCGAGATAGATGCCGTAGGGGTGGGAACTGATGTCGGAGATGTAGCCCACGTAGTCCTGGGGACCGAAGGGAACGGGGACCGGCGCGCCGTCGTGGTGGACGGGGATCTCCTGCCCGGGGAGCTGCGCGGGGATGGGCGGCAGATCGACCGCCTGGGCCGGTTGTGCGCAGAGGGCGGTGAATGCGATGGCTGCCACTGTGGCGGCGGCGCGGCGACGGTGAGACATGCCCGTCAGTCTAGGGCTCCGCCCGTGGCCCCGAGACGATCTGACGGGACGCTCACCGGATCGTCACCGCCCGTTCACGCCGGGTGGGGGTGGCGGGGGTGTTCAGTCCCTCTTGAGCTCGTGTTCGAGCGCGTCCAGTTCCCCGCCCCCGGCCATCTGGAGCGCGAGTTCGTCGATGCCGGTGTCGGCGCGGTTCACGGCGAGTATCTGGCGTCCGAGCCCGAGCACGACGAATTCGTCACCGACGAGGTAGGCGTGGTGCGGGTTGTGGGTGATCAGGATGACGGCGATTCCCCGGTCACGGGCGTCGGCGACGAACTTGAGCACCATGCCGGACTGCTTGACACCCAGCGCAGCTGTGGGTTCGTCCAGGATGACCACCCGGGCACCGAAGTAGATCGCCCGGGCGATGGCCACGACCTGCCGCTGACCGCCGGAGAGCTGATTCACCTGGACATCCACGTCGGGGAGGTCGATGCCCATCTCCAGCAGCTGCTCGCGGGTGATCCGGCGCATCTCCGCGGCACGCAGGTGCCCGAACGGGCCCACGGTCAGTTCCTGGCCGAGGAAGAAGTTCCGCCAGACGGGCATCGTCCCGACGACCGCGAGATCCTGGTAGACGGTGGCGATACCGGCGTCGAGCGCGTCCTTCGGGCCACGGAAGTGCGCGACCCGCCCGTCGATGACCACGTCCCCGGAGGTGGCGGGGTGAAGCCCGGAGAGGATCTTGATGAGCGTGGATTTCCCGGCGCCGTTGTCGCCGAGGATGCAGGTGACCTCCCCCGCACGGACGGTGAGGTTGACCCCGGACAACGCGTTGAACGCCCCGTAGGACTTGGCGACATCGCGCAGTTCGACGATGGGGGTCCCGGCGTCCGCCGGACGTGGATCCCGGACCTCGGGGGCGGTGTCGGTGGTGGTGGTGTCCATCTACCTGTTCTCCGTGTAGTTTGCCGTCGTCCTGTTGGCGATGACCGCGAAGAGCAGCATCGCCCCGAGGAAGAACTTGAACCAGTCGGGGTTCCATCCCGCGTAGACGATTCCCTGGTTCGTCATGCCGAATATGAGGGCACCGATCGCGGTTCCGACCGCGGTCCCCTTGCCGCCGGTCAGTGCGCAACCGCCGATGACGGCGGCGATGATGTAGAGGAACTCGTTGCCCACGCCCTGTCCGGCCTGGATGGAATCGAAGGCGAAGAGATTGTGCATGCCGACGAACCAGGCGGCGAACCCGACGAACATGAACAGCACGATCTTGACGCGACGGACGGGGACGCCGACGGCCTCGGCCGCGGCCTTGTCTCCACCGACCGCGAAAACCCAGTTGCCGAACCGGGTCTTGTAGAGGATGTAGCTCGCGATCCCGACGAACAGAAGCCACCAGAACACGGTCACCTTGACGTTCACCCCACCGATGCTGACGGAGCTCGCGAAGATCACCTTGGCGGAGTTGAAGCCGTCCATGTTCCCGATTGAGTGGGTGGCGACCTGTCCGGCGATGAGCTTCGTCAGCGCGAGGTTGAGACCCTGGAGCATGAGGAACACCGAGAGGGTGATCAGGAACGAGGGGATCCCGGTGCGGGTGACGAGGAAACCGTTGAGTGCGCCGATCGCGAGGGCGGTTCCGAGGGAGAGGAACACACCGACCCAGGAGTTCAGGTGCAGGTGGTAGTTCAGCATCGCCGCGGCGAGTGCCGCGGAGGTGACCGCGACACCCGAGGAGAGGTCGAATTCGTCGCCGATCATGAGCATGCCGACGGCGAGCGCCATGATGCCCATGGTCGATGATGCGTAGAGCACGGTGGCGAAGGCGTCGGGTGTGCGGAACGGCGGGGCCACGATCATGAAGAGGATGAAGATGATGACCGCACCGACGAGGCTCGCCAGTTCGGGGCGACGGATGAAACGGTCGAAGACCGTCCGCTCCCGGAGCCGGTCGTCGGCCGCGCCGTTCGCCGGCGGGCCGACGTCCGGGCTCACGGCCGCGTCACCGGCGGAGGTGTGCCCACGAGTCATCGAAGACCTTCTGTTACGGCGTCAGCTATGGAGTCGACGTTCTTGGCGTCGACGAACGAGGGGCCGGTGAGGACCGGCTTGCCGCCGCCGAGGGTCGATCCGTTGCGGATCGCGAGCCAGATGGCGTCCACGGCGAGGTATCCCTGCACGTAGGGCTGCTGGTCGATGGCCCATTCGATGGTGCCGTCCTTGATCGCCTTGACCAGTTCGGCGTTGGTGTCGAAGGTGGCGATCTTGGCGTCGCTGCCCGCGTCCTTCGCCGCGTCGATGCTGGTGATCGCGACCGGCGCGACCAGCCCCATGATCCAGTCGATGGAGGGATCCTGGGCGAGCTTCGCCTGGACGGTGGAGGCGACCGAGGTCATGTCCATCCCGTTGACGTAGAGGATCTCCATGTCCCCGGAGTCCCCGAGGCCCTTCTTGATGCCGCCGCAGCGGGCTTCCTGGGAGGAGTTTCCCTGTTCGTGGATGACGCAGAGGACCTTCTTCGCGCCGTCGGTGGCGAGTCGCTCGCCGGCGAGTTCACCGGCGATGGACTCGTCCTGCCCGAAGAAGGCGGACAGGTCGTAGTCGGTGTAGTCGTTCATTCCTGCGTTGAGCCCGACGACGGGAATCCCGGCATCGACGGCCTTCTTCGCGGCCGGCCCGATGGCCTCGGCGTTGGGTAGCGTCACGGCGATACCGTCGACGTCGGCGTCGATCGCGGACTGAACGAGGTTCGCCTGGTTCGGCGCCTGGGGGTCCGAGGAGTACCGCAGCTCGATGTTGTCCTTCTTCGCGGCATCCTCCGCGCCCTTGCGCACGAGATCCCAGAAGGTGTCACCGGGAGCTCCGTGGCTCACCATCGCGACGACCGCGCGGGGCGTGTCGACGGTCCCACCGCCTGCGGAGTTCGAACCGGACTCCGGGGCTCCGCCCGTGGATGAGCAGGACGCGAGCGCGAGCGCTCCTGCGGTTATGGTTGCGGCGACCGCGGAGACCCGACGTGCGGGACGGGTGCGGGTGGCGCGGTCACGGGAGAACAGCGTGGACAGGTCTTTGAGTTTCACAATGAGTCATTGAACGCACCCGCGAAACCAAAAACAAGCTGGCTGAACTGCGTATTTACCGATTCAGTGAACATGACCAGCGGGATACCAGCAAAAGAAATTCAGTCGGTGGAGCACCATCGGCCCCGTTCGGGTTCCAACCCGTCACGCTACCGGTCGTGCGCCGATGCGCCCCTGAACTCTCCGGCGACATCACCGGCGGACGCCAAAAGGAGCAGCAGCGGCACGACCCCGGGCGCCGGAACGTGGTATCTCCCGTCCCCGTCGCGTTCGATGATTCCGGCGGACTGCAGCGGCTTGAGGTGATGGTAGAGGGGACCCGGCGAGCTGTATCCGAGGAGCTCCTGAAGCTGCTTCGGGGCGGCCGGTCCGGCGATCAGTTCGCGGAGCATGACCAGCCGCACGGGACTGGAGAGGGCGGTGAAGATCTCCGCGATCTTCTCCCCCGGCAGGAGGCGTGCGGCCTCGGCTTCGAGCGTGATCGCCCACCGGAGCTGCTCCGGTGCCGTCAACTCACCGCTGTACCGGACGGTTCCGGTGATCGCCCCCTGTCCGTCGGTGGACGGCGGTTCCGGGGGTCCGGGGTGCTCGAGCCTGCGTACCCGCGACTCAAGGTCGGTGACGCGTTTCCTGAGATCCGCGAGTTCCTGTGCTTCAGTCATTCTCCACACGTTAGCTGGTCGAGTGTCCCGTCGGAGTCGACCGCCCGCAGCATGAGGTCCTGCCAGGCGAAGGAACGCAGCATGTCCGCGTTCCCCTCTTCGGGCACCTCGTTGGTGATCAGGACGGCGACTGCCGCGGTTCCGTCCTCACGTCGGATCTCCATGGCGTCGGCCAGCACCCCCGGAAGGCTGCCGCCCTTGTGCCCGATCGCGGTGTACCCCTCCGGGTCGGTGTGCTCCAGGTGACGGCGTGCGACGTCACCCGCGGGCCCACCACCGCCGGTGGCGAGAGCGGTGTAGACGGCGGCGAGGTCGCCGGCGGTGGCGGTCGCGGTGCCGCGGAGGATGTCCCGCTGCACGGCGTACCCGACCGGCGTGCGGTGCAGGATGTCGGCGGCCCATTCGGCATCCTCCCGGTATCTGCGGGATGCCGCGGTCGGATCACCGGCGACCTCGGGGTCGAGGATCGCGAGCATCGATCCGAGGTAGTCGGGGATGCGGGGGTTGCTCCATCCGGCTCCCTCTGCCGCGGCCGTCAGGGCGCCCGGGCCGAGTTCCTCGGCCAACCAGTCCGCGGCTGCGTTGTCGGACTCGATGATCATCGCGCTGACGAGGTCGTCGAGTGCGACGGTGGCGTCCGGGTCGGAGGCCACGGCGACTCCGGGAGCCATTTCCCGGGTCTGAATTCCCAGCCGCTCGAGTGCGGCGGCGTGGGCACCACCGTCGAGGGGCAGATAGAAGGCCTCCCAGTCGGAGACCGCTACCTGTGTGTCGGGCCGGAGGGTGCCGTCGGCGACGGAGTCGGCGTAGGCGAGCAGGTGGATGATCTTCGCCGCGGATGCGACGTCCAGCGGCGTGTCGGCGTTCTTCCGCACGGTGTCGGGGCCGTCGGGTGTCGCGGCATCGGGGATGATGACGAGGGCGGTGTCCTCCGGGTGGGCCGCGAGATGGGTGATCCACCCCGGGGTGGTGGTCAGGTCGGCGTCGGTGCCGGTCCGCGGACACTCCGCCACAGACTGGTTCGACCCGGTCTCCGTCGGTGTCGTGGCACAGGACCCCAGGGTCACTGCGCTACAGAGGATGGCTGCGGTGAGAGTTCTGGAGAGACGCTGAGTTGACATATTTCTAGAGTTCCAGAGTTCTAGAAATATGTCAACGGATTCTCGCTACCTGGACTCCGGACGCAGGTAAGCCCCGGGACGGATGACCTGCCCCGGGTTCTCGATGTCGGTCCCGTCCGCCAGCCGGATCCGGTTGATCTGCACCCCGTGCTCCCGGCCGGTGTGGGCCGCGGGACCCGCGACGACGACGATGTGCTCACCGTCGGTCACCACCCGCCCCGGGGTGCCGCCGAACCGCATGGGGCTGATCTCGACGTCGATCAGGTAGATCAGCTGATCCCCCAGGTAGACCCACGCGTTGAAGAAGGGGTCGCAACTCGCCCGCACGAGGTTGAACACCGCGCGGGCGCCGAGAGAGAAGTCGACGCCACAGTCCGCCGGGCGACGCCGGTGGAAGTAGGTCCACTGTTCGGGATCCTGCGGCGTCGGCACCTTCCCGGCGTCGAGGGCGTCGAGGGAGTCCCGCAGGACCGGTCCGACCAGATCGAGACACCGGTCGGTCAGCGTCAGTGCGTCATCGGAGTCCGTCACCCGGGTGGCACGCTGGGCGACGATGGGGCCGGTGTCGAACCCCTCGGCCATCAGGTGTCCGGTGACCCCGACCTCGGACTCGTCGTTGATCAACGCCCAGTTCGGCGCCCCGAATCCCGCGTATTTGGGCAGCAGGGAATCGTGGATGTTCAGCGTTCCCAGACGCGGAGCGTCGTACACGTCCCGTGCGATCACCGACGTCCAGTTCGTCACCACCATGAGATCCGCGTCCGCCTCACGGATCGCCTCCGCGGCGGCGCCGTCGAGGCGCTTCGTCTCGATGACCGGGATTCCACGCTGCCGGGCGAAAGCGGCGACGTCCTCATCCATTCCGGCGTAGTACGGATCGTCGATCGGCGGCTGGGTGCAGACGAGCACGATCTCATGACCGCTGTCGGCGAGGGCGGTGATGGAACGGTAGCCGAAGGTGGCGAAACCGGTGAAAATGATGCGCATGCCCGAATCGGACCTCTTTCCGGTGGGTGTAGATAGGGAAGCCTCAACAACGGACATCGTAGCCGAGCGGTTCAGCCTCCCCTCCACCGAGGGGCCTGAGTCGAAACCCGGAAATGCGGAACCGCCCCCTCCGGATGTCCGGAGGGGGCGGTTCGACCGATCGGCCGGAAAGCGTCGTCTAGCGCTCCTGGCCCGGCTTCTTGAAGGGGAAGCCCAGCTCGCGGAGCAGGGCACGGCCTTCATCGTTGTTCGTCGCCGTCGTGACTACGGTGATGTCCATACCACGGGGGCGGTCAACCTTGTCCACGTCGATCTCGTAGAACATGGTCTGTTCCGTGAGGCCGAAGGTGTAGTTGCCGTGGCCGTCGAACTGCTGGTCCGAGAGTCCGCGGAAGTCGCGGATACGGGGCAGGGCGACGGTCAGCAGGCGGTCCAGGAACTCCCACATGCGGTCACCACGGAGGGTGACGCGGGCGCCGATGGGCATGCCCTCACGCAGCTTGAAGTTTGCGATGGACTTCTTGGACCGACGGATCTCCGGCTTCTGACCGGTGATCAGGGTGAGGTCCTCGAGCGCGCCGTTGATGAGTTTGGCGTCGCGGGCGGCGTCGCCGACGCCCATGTTCACGACGACTTTGACGACGCCGGGAACCTGCATGACGTTGTCGTAGTTGAACTCTTCAGACAGTGCGGTGCGGATTTCCCCGCGGTAGCGGGTCTTCAGACGAGGGGTGTAGTTCTCGCTCATGTTCAGATGTCCTTCCCGTTGCGTCGGGAGATGCGCACGCGCTTGCCGTTCTCATCGATCCGGTAGCCGACGCGGGTCGGGTTTCCGTCGGAATCGATGACCATGACGTTGGAGACATGGATCGGCGCTTCCTGGGTGACGATGCCACCGGACTCGGCGCCACGCTCGGGCGCGGAGTTCGCGACGTGCTTCTTGATGCGGTTGACTCCCTCGACCAGGACCTTGGAGCGCTTCGGGTAGGCCTCGATGACCTTGCCGCGTGCGCCCTTGTCCGGACCGGAGATGACGAGGACGTTATCGCCCTTGTGGATCTTCATTTAGATTACCTCCGGTGCCAGCGAGACGATCTTCATGAACTTCTTCTCACGGAGTTCACGTGCGACGGGGCCGAAGATACGGGTACCGCGCGGATCGCTGTCGTTCTTGATGATGACGGCTGCGTTCTCGTCGAAACGAATGTAGGAGCCGTCCGGACGACGGGTCTCCTTCTTCGTGCGGACGATGACGGCCTTGACGATTTCGCCGGCCTTCACGTTGCCGCCGGGAGTGGCTTCCTTGACGGTGGCGACGATGACGTCACCGATACCGCCGAAGCGTCGGGTGGAGCCACCGAGAACGCGGATGCACAGGATCTCCCGTGCACCAGTGTTGTCGGCGACCCGCAGACGCGATTCCTGCTGAATCACTATGGGTCTCCTGACCTGGATTTCAATGTGCGCCGGATTTCCGACCCGGACGCACGCGGTCTGATGTACTTGCACGGCCACTGACGCTCCGGGGAGAACCCGGTGAAGGCGACGAACACCGTACATGAGCGGGCACCGGCGATCGGCCATGGTGGGACCGGCGATACCCGCGGTGTCGAAGGGTCTCGGCCCGCGCTCGGAAACGCACGGCGGGCCGACCCACGTCAGCGACCGAATCATTCAATCACATGCAGCGCAGCGCAGCAACCCGCCCCGGACCCACCCCACCCACGGTCTCGGTGCGTGGGGACGATGACGGGCCCGACATATCCGGTACCTGGGATTTCTCCCGGATCCCTTCCGCCCTCCACCCCGGGAGTGAACCGTGTCCGGCGCCCCGGAAGGACCGCCGTTCCCGGCGGACCCGCTTCACGCGATGTGGACGCTTTTCCGCCCCGACTACCGTCGGGTGGCCGTGACCACCCAGGAACCCCAGCCCACGGCCACGGCCCCGTCCACCTTGTAGCCCGCGCGTTCGAGCGTGCTCCGGATGTCCCGGCGCGTCGGCAGCGATGTGCCCGCCACACACAACCGCACCAGGTCGTCGACGTAGTCGTCCGCGTCCCCGCCGCTCTCATCGACCTGCCGCGTCACCAGCACCAGTTTCGGCACGCCGGTGGCGGCGAGCAGATCGGCGGGTCCGGCCGGGGCCGCCAGAGCGAAGGGGTCGACCACCACCAGCGTATCCACGTCCTCCACGGCTTCGCCCGCCGAGTAGGCGCGGCAGGTCACCGCCCCGCTGAGGGGTATGTCCGGTACACCTCCGGGGACAAGGCACACCACCGACACATCGGGGCGACGGTCGCTGCACTCCTGCGCGTAGACATCCGCGGCGGCACCGGCGAACCCCACCACCGGACGGCGTGCCCCGTCGGTCACCGCATCCAGAGCCTCCACCACCGCGGGCGCCGTCGATGCCGCCTCTGATGCCCGCCGCTGGCGGCCGACACGGTCCACCAGCGCAGCGGTGTCGATCGACCCGACCCCGTGTGCGGTACCCAGTTCGACGGCCCCACCGGTGCGCACCGCGTCGTCGAGGTGCAGAAACGCGAGCAGATCCACCAGCCCGGACCCGGCGAGCATCTGCACGGCCCGGGACTCGGGGTCGACGAGTTCCCGGCCCATCGCCGTGAGCCTGATCCGGGTCACCCCGGGCACCCCGTCCCGGTCCGCCGTCTCAAGCCTCAGAAGGCCACGGGCCTCGAGATACCGGGCGAACCGCAGCACGGCGGATTCAGTTGTTCCGGTTTCCGCGGCCACTGCCGCCGGAGTGTCCTTTCCGCCGTCCACCGCGGTGAAAAGACCGATCCGCACCGCGGCGCGCAGTGCCAGACCGCCCGAGACATCCGCGAGTTCAGCCAGCGCGTGCAGGGGTGCCGCTCCACCACCGTCACCGTCGGTCTGCTCGCGCCAGTACCCGGTCACCTCCCGGTCGGCCGGGTCCACGCCATGGTCCCTGATGACCTGACGCATCCTCCTCAGCTGGCCCGCCTCACCGGCACACCACACGTAGACGCGACCGGCGGGCCACTCCAGCGTCTCGAACGCCTCGGCCAGATTTCCCCCCTCGGCGCGGATGACCCACCGCAGGTCCACGTCCGCCGCGGTGGTGAGCTGTTGGACATCGTGTCGTTCGGCCACCTCCACGAGGGCGGTCACCGGAGTGCCGGTGGGTAGGTCCTCGAGGCATCTCCCGATGGCCGGGAGCGCGGTCATGTCCCCCACGAGGACGAGATGGTCGGCGTGGGTGGGCAACGCGCCGCACCGTTTCGGACCCGCCACCCACACCCTGGCTCCGGGTGCCGCGGAGACCGCCCAGTTCTCCGCGAGCCCCTTGCCGTGCCGGGCGAAGTCGATGGTGACCTCGCCTGCGTCTGCGTCGTACTTCCGCACGGTGTAGGTCCGGAAGAGCCGGTTGACCTCATCATTCCACTTCAGCCGGCCGTCTCCCCCCGACGGCGGGTACGGCCGGGATCCGGTCACCGGATCCGGGAAGATGATGCGGACGTCGTCGTCGAAACCGTCGCTGATGAACTCGGGCATCCCGTGCCCGTCACGGGTGTGTGCCCGAAGCCCCGGGCCGCCGAGAACGACGCGTCGCATTCCCGGGGTGAGGTCCTCGGAACGGATCACCTCGAGTTCCCGGATGCTGATCGGGTGGATGTCGTGGGTTCGACTGCTCCGCGTCATGTGCAGTGGTGTCCTTCCGGGAATCGGGGTGCGAAGATCAGGGGCACTCAGGCTACCGGGCCGGGTACGGTCCGCGGTCGTGGACTCCCCCGCCCCCTGGGGCGGCCTCAGTCGCCGAGATGGCGCTCAATCACGGGCGCCATGGACTCCCACGCCCGGACGGAACTCATCGCCAGGTGAGTGCTGTCGACCGTGTGTGAGCTGACCGGCTCGACGCCGTCCAGATCCTCCCACGCCTTGAGCGGTTCCCAGTTCAGACCGGCCATGTCCGTCGTGTCGCCGGCACGAAGCACGAGAACCGGACCGGTGTACGGCGACCGGGTCGCGGTCATGTGGATCATGAAGCACCGTCCGGATGCGTCCTTCATCGCGTCGATCTCCTCCTGCGAGAAGTTGGGGGCGTTGGCGGCCCGGATCATCTCTCCGATCAGGGCGTCATCGAAGTGTCCGAGTACGGCCATGATGTCGCCGAACCCACCGTCGCCGGGGAGCTCCGGGATCTCCTCATCCGGCTTGTGGTGCCGGATGAAGGTGTCCAGTGCGGCGGCGAGACCGTCCGGTGTGTCCGGCGCGATCCCGGAGGGGTAGGCGTCGATGACGCCGAGGAAGTCGACCGTCTCGCCGTCCTGCTGGAGCATGCCCGCGATGGTGTGGGCCAGCGCACCGCCGGAAGAGTAACCGAGCAACCGGTACGGCCCCTCCGGCTGCACCTGCCGGAGGAGATCGAGATAGTGGCGGCAGAGCGCGTCGTGATCGAGACCGATCGACAGGGTGGTCTCGGCGTCCGGGAGCTGCACCCCGATGACCCGGTGGTTCCCTTCGAGGAGCCCGGCGAGTGGGGCGTAGCTCCAGGCAAGTCCGACGACGGCGTGGAAACAGAAGATCGGGGCACCGTCACCGCCGGAGAAGTCGACCAGTACGCCCTCCCCGGGGAGCTGGGCGCGGGCCGGAGCTTCCTCCCCCCCGATGGTGGCCGCCGAGGCGATGGCCTCCGGCGTCCGGTGCGTCAGGATCGTGTCGACTCCGACGTCGAGTCCCGCCCGACGGAGACGCCCCAGGAGCTTCATCGCCGACAGGGAGTGCCCGCCGCAGGCGAAGAAGTCGTCACCGGATCCGATGACGGTTCCGGTGAGTTCGCTCATGTTCCGGGCGATGAGGTCCGTCGCCTCGGCGCGATCCGGTACGGAACTGGGATTGTTGCTCATGATTGTGGGGCTCCTCGGGAAGGTGCTTGGAGTGGGTGCGGGAGAACGGGGAGGCGGGGCTTTCAGGCGCGGTCGTGGTATATCCGGACCAGCGCACGCCGATCGAGTTTCCCGTTGCCGGTGACGGGGAGTTGATCGATCCTGGTGATGGTCGACGGCACCGCGTAGGCCGGAACCCGGTCCCGCAGGTGCGCCGTCAGCGTGTCGAATTCCGGGCATCCCGGTTCCGCGACGATGAACCCGCGCAGCTCCGGGTGCTCCCCGGTCGTGTCGGCAACCGCCGCGGCGGCACGGACGCCGTCGAGGGCTGCGAGTGCGGATTCGACCTCGCCGAGGGTCACGCGGTTGCCGCGGATCTTCACCTGGTCGTCGACACGACCGGCATAGTACATCTGACCCTTGTGCCAGCCGGCGAGATCACCCGTCCGGTACATCCGCCCTCCGTCATCGCCCTCGAAGGGGCTGGGGACGAACGTCCGGGCCGTGAGTTCCTCATCACCGACGTATCCGGCGGCGAGCTGAACCCCCGCGAGGTAGAGTTCGCCGGTCTCGTCGTCACCGACCTCGTTGCCCCCGGCATCGAGGATGTGGACGGTGACATTGTCCTCGGGGAGGCCGAGCAGGCACGTTCCCTCCGGACAGGGGGGAGTCGAATCCGCGGTGTACTCGACGCACGTGACGTCCATCGCCGCTTCCGTAGGTCCGTACAGTCCGAGTATCCGGCACCCGATCTCGTCGAGGCAACGTTGTGCCAGATCCGTCGGGACCGCCTCTCCTCCGAGGAGCAGGAACCGGAGACCGTTCAGAACCTCGAGGGAGTCGCCGAAGTCCTCGAGGACCTCGGCGACGACCCGCATGTGACTCGGAACCATGGACAGCACCGTGACCCGGTTGTCCCGGATGACGTCCACGAAGCCGTCGACGTCCCCCGGCCACCAGTCCGCCGCGGGT
Organism: Corynebacterium antarcticum; assembly: GCF_016595285.2. Taxonomy (NCBI): domain Bacteria; kingdom Bacillati; phylum Actinomycetota; class Actinomycetes; order Mycobacteriales; family Corynebacteriaceae; genus Corynebacterium; species Corynebacterium antarcticum. The sequence continues at coordinate 395,879 of NZ_JAENIP020000002.1, read as the reverse complement.
AGCACGACGGCGCCTCCACCGGCCAGTGGGGTGATCATCTCCGCGACACTCACGTCGAACCCCACGGGCGCCTTCTGCATCCACCGGAGGTCCTCGACCGGCCCCAGTGTGCGCACGAACCACTGCATGTGGGCGGCCGCTCCCCGGTGGACGTTCAGGACGCCCTTCGGGGTGCCCGTCGTCCCGGAGGTGTAGATCAGGTAGACGCCGTCATCCGGGGTGACGGGCCGGGTGAGCTCGGCCAGTTCGACCGCGGAGGTGTCCCCTTCCGGAGACAGGGGAACCGGAATCACCGGCAGGTCCGTGGTCGGCAGCTCCACGTCGCCGACGGTGAGCACCAGAACGGGATCGGAGTTGTCGAGTATGAACGCGATGCGCTCCACCGGATTCGAGGGATCGACGGGCGTGTAGACACCACCCGCCCGGATCACGGCCGCCGCGGCGATCGGCAGTGCGGCCGATCGCCGGGCGACGACCGCGACCCGGTCCCCCGTGGAGACTCCCGCCCCGAGGAGGGTTCGGGTGAATGCGTTGACCCGGGAGTCGAACTCACCGTGGGTCAGGGTCGCGTCCGCCGCGACCACCGCGTCGAGGTCCGGGTGCTGCTGCGCGGCGAGCCGGATCATCGCGTCGACGGTCCCGGGTTCGACCGGGACCACCGGGCCACGGTTACGGGAGGGTACCGGTCGGAGCTGGGTGGGTGAGATTGAGTTCATGGATCCGTTCTCGTGTGATGGTCTGATGTGCCTGGCCGGGTCATCGTCACCGGGGAATCCGGTCACACCCTGTCGCTGGTGGCACGGCTGCCCACGGACACCAGCCCGTCGCCTTCACCGGCGATGCCCCCGAGGATCCGATCCGCGAGGAGTCCGAGGCAGCTGAGATTTCCAAAACCCGGCCCCTGGTTGAATCCGGCGAGCGTCGGGAGCACGAGAGTCGGGTTCATTCCGTCGACCGTGAGGTCCCTTCTGATGCTTCCCTCGATACCGGTGACGAACGCAGCAGACCTGACTTCTTCGTGCGGATCGAATCCGGCGGCGGCGGCGAGCCGGGCCCGCGCACCACCACCGAGGAGACCGAGGAACCAGGACGGGTCGGCGCCACGGGCGTCGATGACGGTGTCGGCGGCGATGGAGCTCCCGGGTTGTTCCACGTGGACGACGGGTCCGACGGCCCCCGCCGTCACGGATGAAACCGACCCCATGACGTGCCTGCACCTTCCGTCGCGCCCGATGAGTTCCAGGGACTGCAGCGAGAGCACACCCCGGTCCGTACGGCAGAGCATGGCTCGCCGGGTCGCGGCGTCGAGTGACGTCCAGATCTCGGGGTCGGTGTAGAGCGCATTCTCCTGGAAGTTCTCTCCCCGGGACAGCAGGCATGCGGTGGGAGCGATGGTGATGATCTCCGCGACCCGGTGGGTCGTGAGCTCCTCGATGATGCTCGCCGCGGTCTCTCCTCCACCCACGACGCAGACCCGCCCCGTGAACCGGGTGTCCGCGGCGACGCGCGCCCAGAAACCCGCGACGCTCAGTACGTTGCTGTGCTGGAGGAAGCGGCGCTCACTCGTTCCGGGCCCGGTGAGCATGAGGGCCTCCGAGGACAGGATCCTCGGTGTCCCGGAGATGGTGTCCTCCACCCGTACGCGCCAGCCGCCATCGGAGACCTCGGCGTTGGTGACCCGGCCCGGTACGGGAGTCAGCCCGATTCGTTCGCTGACCCACCGGAGGTAGGCCGCCCATTCGCTGTGCATCGGCTGTGGTCGACCCCTGTCGATCCACCCGGCGTACGTCCCCGCGTCAATGAGATGGGACGTCCAGGACAACGCCGACATTCCACGGTCGATCTCGGTGTCGATCCGGTGGTCACCGGTGAGTTCGGTCCGGTACGGGAAGCCGAGGTCCTTCTCCGGAGATGTCCCCAGCCGGTGACGGCCGTCGGTCCAGCCGCCTGCGGCCAGCCAGTGTGCGCCGACTCCGTGGGGATCGATCACCGTTATCTCCGGTACATCCAGACCGAGGTGCCGGGCAACGTGGGCTTTGGCAGCCACCGCCAGTGCTTTCGGTCCGGCTCCGACGATGGTGAGGGTGCTCACTGGGATCTTCCGCTCCTGTCATTGTGTGGCGTTACGACACCGGATCTGTAGCTGCGGGACAGCACACCAAATCACCAGCCGGTCCACGGAATCGTTGACTCCCCGTATACCGTAGGGCAGCCTTGGCTTCAGCTCTCACCACCTTAACACTGTCGCGAGCCTCACCTAACCCGTGACACCCTATTTGAGTTGTGTCGGGCTTTGACCGGCGACGCCCCGATCACCGGGATCCGTGGAGCGGGAAACGACGGACAGGGCCAGCATTTCAGGCCCCCGTCAAGTCCCCCACACGCCGGATCAACGGCTGGAGCTCAGCCGAGATGCGTTCAGCGACGACCACTCCGATGCTCAGAGTCTCCATGATGAACTCATCCAGTTCCACCGCGGTAACCGGCTCCCGGACCGGAAGATCGAAGGTGACCGCAAGAATCCCCACATCGGGGAGGAACGAAACTTCGCCCGGTCCGGGGATCGTGTTGAGGGCGGTCGCCAGCATCTCGCCGGCGAGCGTCTCCGTCCGACCCCGGAGCACCCGCGGGTGGGCTGTCGTCACGGTCAACCGGCTCCCCGGCCCGTCCATCCTGAACCAGTAGGTGAGGTCACCGACGATCACGATCAGTTCGCCGTCGCGTGTTCCGGTACCGAATCCGAGTGCGTGGAGGCGTTCCCGGATGAACCTCATGTCCATTGCCGGCGTGGATGTTGACATCGTTACCTTTCTCTTCGGTGGGAGGGAGGTGATCACTCCGGCGGAGTGCGCGCCGGAACGAAAAAGGGCCCGAGACGCCTGAAGGCCCCGACCGGTGGGGTCGGGGCCTTCAGGTTGGCTGGTCCGGGGCGTTCACCGTGGCGGTCACCCGACCACGGGGAAGGACTCCGGATGAAGCCGGACGGGACTAGCGCGCCTTCTCGACGATGTCGAGGAGACGGAAGTGCTTGTCCTTACTCAGGGGGCGGGTCTCGATGATGCGGACGAGGTCGCCGACGCCGGCGGTTCCGTCCTCATCATGGGCCTTCACGCGGCTGTTGGTGCGGATCGTCTTGCCGTACAGCGCGTGCTGACGACGATCCTCGAGCTCGACGACGATGGTCTTCTGCATCTTCGTCGAGACAACGTAGCCGGTGCGGACCTTGCGGGCGCCCCTCTCGTTGGTGGATTCCTGGATGTTCACGTTTGCCTCACTCATGATTAGCCTTCAGCTCCCGGAACGACGGACAGACCCAGTTCACGCTCACGGATGACCGTGTAGATGCGGGCGATGTCACGCTTGACCGTCTTCAGGCGACCGTTGTTGGTCAGCTGGCCGGTGGCCATCTGGAAGCGGAGGTTGAAAAGCTCCTCCTTCGCCTCGTTGAGGCGGGTGACAAGCTCCTCGGCGTTGAGCTCGCGGAGCTCGAATGCGGGGGTACCGGTGGCCATTAGAGCTGGTCCTCCTTCTTGATGATGCGGACCTTGCAGGGCAGCTTCTGGGCTGCACGGCGGAGTGCCTCGAGGGCGACTTCCTCGTTGGCGTAGCTCATCTCGAAGAGAACGCGGCCGGGCTTGACGTTGGCCACCCACTTCTCGACGGGGCCTTTACCGGAACCCATACGCACGCCGAGCGGCTTCTGGGTCAGGGGACGGTCCGGGAAGATGTTGATCCACACCTTGCCACCACGCTTGACGTGGCGGTTGATCGCGATACGTGCGGACTCAATCTGACGGTTGGTGATGTAGCACGGCTCAAGAGCCTGGATGCCGTAGTCACCGAAGGTGACCCGGTTTCCGCCCTTGGACACACCGGTCCGGGTGGGACGATGCTGCCGGCGGTACTTGACGCGCTTGGGGATAAGCATGTGTCTAGCCCTCCTGCTTCTGCTCGGCGCGCTGGCGACGCTGGCCGCCGCGGCGCGGACGCTCGCGACGATCTGCGCCACCACGACCGCGACGGTCGGACGGTGCGTTGAGTTCGCTCTCGCGCTTGCCGCCGACGACGTCACCCTTGTAGATCCAGACCTTCACGCCGATGCGGCCGAAGGTGGTGTGGGCCTCGTAGGTGCCGTAGTCGATCTCGGCACGCAGGGTGTGCAGCGGAACGCGACCCTCGTGGTAGCGCTCGGTGCGGGACATCTCTGCGCCGCCGAGACGACCGGAGCACACGACCTTGATGCCCTTGACCTGCGGCTGGCGCATCGCGGACTGGATGGCCTTACGCATCGCGCGACGGAAGGCCACGCGGTTGGTCAGCTGCTCGGCGATGGACTGTGCCACCAGCTGAGCGTTGGCGTCGATGTTCTTGACCTCGAGGATGTTCAGGGCGACCTGCTTGCCCGTGAGCTTCTCCAGCTCGCCGCGGATGCGGTCCGCCTCGGAGCCACGGCGACCGATCACGATGCCCGGGCGGGCGGTGTGGATGTCGACGCGGACACGGTCGCGGGTGCGCTCGATGACGACGTCGGCGATGCCGGCGCGGTCGAGGCCCTTGGACAGGAACTCCCGGATCTTGATGTCTTCAGCGACATAGTCGCTGTACTGCTTGTCGGCGTACCAGTGGGACTTCCAGTCGGAAGTGATGCCCAGCCGGAGGCCGTGGGGATGAATTTTCTGGCCCACTACTGAGCACTTCCCTTCTGGCTCTCAACAACCACGGTGATGTGGCTGGTGCGCTTGCGGACGTGGAAGGCACGACCCTGGGCGCGCGGACGGAAACGACGCATCGTCGGTCCCTCGTCGGCGTAGGCCTCGGAGATGACGAGTGAGTCGCGGTCCAGACCGAAGTTGTTCTCGGCGTTGGCTGCCGCGGAAGCGACGACCTTGGCAACCGGCTCGCTGGCCGCCTGCGGGGCGTACTTCAGGATGGCGAGGGCCTCGGTCACGGACTTGCCGCGGACCAGATCGATGACCCGGCGTGCCTTCATGGGGGTGACGCGGACGTAGCGGGCCGTCGCGCTTGCGGACGTGATGGTGTCTTCGCTCATCGCTTATCGACGTCCCTTCTTGTCGTCCTTGATGTGACCCTTGAAGGTCTTGGTCGGGGCGAACTCGCCCAGCTTGTGTCCGACCATCGAGTCGTCCACGAACACCGGCACGTGCTTGCGACCGTCGTGGACGGCGAAGGTGTGACCGATGAAATCGGGGAGAATGGTGGACCGACGGGACCAGGTCTTGATGACCTGCTTGGTGCCCTTCTCGTTCTGTGCATCAACCTTGGCGAGGAGGTGCTCATCGACGAACGGGCCCTTTTTGAGGCTGCGTGGCATTGTCTGTTACCTCCTAGCGCTTCTTGTTCTTGTTGCTGCGGCGACGACGCATGATCAGCTTGTCGCTCGGACGATTGGGGCGGCGGGTCCGGCCTTCAGGCTGGCCCCACGGGGAAACGGGGTGACGACCACCGGAGGTCTTGCCCTCGCCACCACCGTGCGGGTGGTCGACGGGGTTCATGACGACACCGCGGACGGTCGGGCGCCAGCCCTTCCAGCGCATACGGCCGGCCTTGCCCCAGCGGATGTTGATCTGGTCGGCGTTGCCGACCTCACCGATGGTGGCGCGGCAGCGGATGTCCACGCGGCGGATCTCGGAGGAGGGCATACGCAGGATCGCGTACTTGCCTTCCTTGCCGAGGAGCTGGATGGACGTTCCCGCGGAACGGGCCAGCTTGGCGCCGCCACCGGGCTTCAGCTCGACGCAGTGCACGGTGGCACCGGCCGGAATGTTGCGCAGCGGCAGGTTGTTGCCGGGTTTGATGTCGGCGTTGGGGCCAGCTTCGACGATGGCACCCTGACGCAGGTTACGGGGGGCGATGATGTAGCGCTTCTCGCCGTCGACGTAGTGCAGCAGCGCGATGTTGGCGGTGCGGTTCGGGTCGTACTCGATGTGAGCGACCTTCGCCTCGATACCGTCCTTGTCGTGCCGACGGAAGTCGATCAGGCGGTACTGGCGCTTGTGTCCGCCACCCTTGTGGCGGGTGGTGATGTGGCCGTGAACGTTACGGCCGCCGGTCTTGTGCAGGGGACGCAGCAGGGATTTCTCCGGCGTCGAACGAGTGATTTCCTCGAACATCGACACGGAGCTTGCGCGCCGGCCCGGCGTAGTCGGCTTGTACTTGCGAATAGCCATGGGTTTTCTAAGTCCTTACCTTCGGCGCGCTTACGCGGCCGAACCGCCGAAGATGTCGATGGAATCGCTGCCTTCAGCGAGCGTCACGAAGGCGCGCTTGGTGGCCTTGCGCTGACCGAAACCGGAGCGGGTGCGCTTGCGCTTGCCCTCGCGGTTGGCGGTGTTCACGCTGGCGACCTTCACACCGAAGATCTGCTCGACAGCGATCTTGATCTGGGTCTTGTGGGCGTCCGGGGAGACGAAGAACACGTAGGTGCCCTGCTCCATCAGTCCGTAGGACTTCTCGGACACCACCGGGGCGATGATGATGTCACGCGGGTTAGCGATCGTGCTCATTAGTTCTCCTCCTCCTTGACCGCGCCGGTGGCCCGGTTGATGAAGGTGGTCAGAGCCTCAACGGAGAACACGATGTCGTCCGACTTGAGGACGTCGTAGGTGTTCAGCTGATCCTCGGTCAGGATGTGCACGCCCGGCAGATTGCGGACGGACTTCCAGGAGGTGACGTCCTCACGGGAGAGGACGACCAGCACGTTGCGGCGTTCGGTCAGACGCTCGATGAAGGCGCGGGCCGACTTGGTGGACGGCACCTGGCCGGCAACCAGTTCGCTGACGACGTGGATGCGCTCGTGGCGCACGCGGTCGGTCAGGGCACCGCGGAGGGCGGCGGCCTTCATCTTCTTGGGGGTGCGCTGGGAGTAGTCGCGCGGCACGGGGCCGTGCGAGATACCGCCGCCGGTGAAGTGCGGAGCACGGATCGAGCCCTGACGGGCGCGACCGGTTCCCTTCTGGCGGAACGGCTTACGACCGCCACCGGACACCTGTGCGCGGGTCTTGGTGGAGTGCGTGCCCTGGCGCTTGGCCGCGAGCTGTCCGAGAACGACCTGGTGCATCAGTGCAACTGATGCCTCACGGTCGAAGATCTCGGCAGGCAGCTCGACCTGGCCGGCGGTTGCCCCGTCGGCCTTCTGGACGTCAAGCTTGAGGTTGGTCATGCGTGTGCACCGCCCTTCACTGCGGTCTTAACGGTTACGACGCCGCCACGCACACCCGGGATCGCACCCTTGATGAGCAGAATGTTGGCGTCGGCATCAATCTTCTGAACCTTGAGGTTCTGGGTGGTGACGCGCTCATTACCCATGCGTCCGGCCATCCGGGTGCCCTTGAAGACACGACCGGGTGTGGCGCAGGCACCGATACCGCCGACGCGGCGGTGTGCTGCCTGGTTACCGTGGGACGCACCCTGACCGGCGAAACCGTGGCGCTTCATGGCGCCGGCGTAGCCCTTGCCCTTGGAGGTACCGGTGACGTCTACGAAGGTGATGCCCTCGAAGATGTCGACGGTGACGTCCTGACCCAGCTCGTAGCCGGAGACATCGTCCATGCGAATCTCCGTCACGTGCCGGCGGGGGGTAACGCCAGCCTTCTTGAAGTGACCACCGGCAGGCTTGTTGGCCTTGCGCGGGTCAATGTCGCCGTAGGCGATCTGGATGGCATTGTAGCCATCGGTGTCGATGGTGCGAATCTGGGTGACCACGCACGGCCCAGCTTCGACAACGGTGACCGGGATGACCCGGTTGTCGTCATCGAAGACCTGGGTCATACCGAGCTTGGTGCCCAGAATGCCCTTGATCTCTGTTTCACTCATTACTTATTCTCCACTGGCTGAAAGACTGTTGTACGCGATCACTGGATGTTGACGTCGACGCTTGCGGGAAGGTCGATGCGCATGAGCGCGTCGACCGTCTTCGGCGTCGGGTCAAGGATGTCGATGAGGCGCTTGTGCGTGCGCATCTCGAAGTGCTCGCGCGAGTCCTTGTACTTGTGGGGAGAACGAATAACGGCGTAAACGTTCTTTTCAGTGGGCAGCGGCACCGGGCCGACGACGCGTGCACCCGTACGGGTGACGGTCTCGACGATCTTGCGCGCGGACGCGTCGATCGCCTCGTGGTCGTAGGCCTTCAGCCTGATGCGGATCTTTTGTCCCGCCACGTTTGTCCTCTTCCTTCGCTTCCCCACATCGCGATGATTGGTGGGGGTCGCTGTTGTCATCTCTATAACGTTGTCCGGCCGTGGAACACGGAAACTCGGGCGCAACGCCAGTTGTCTTGACCTGAACCTGTCTGAAAATCTGACCGGGCGAATCTCCGGGTCACATGAACCACAAACAACCACCCCATATTCCACCGCACAGAGACCGGGTCCACCGCTGGGCCGGATCGATGTCCGGACGTGTCTGGTGAACTGGTTACCGTGAGCGTCTGAGGTGTGTGTCAGGTCGTCGGGATGAGGTCCACTCGACGCCGGATCCCCGGATGACGGAAATAAATTCAGCCATCCGATCTCCGGCGTGGGCGGGCATCCTGCCTACTGCCGCTGTTTATTTGCCATGTCCCCGTGATGATTCCCGGCCCCCGCCAACCGGGGAGCCGAGGCTCCCGTCAGTCACGGAGACACCGAGATTCCGGCGGTACCCGACCAGGTCGGGCGACCACAGGCATCAGGTGCCATGTTTGCCCCACCAGCGCCATCTGCCGTTCCGCGGATCGCGGCCTGTTTCAGTCTCGATGTCCGCGCATACGGAAATGCCGTGTTGGAGCAACCCAAGCATTGAAACACACCCCTCGCCGAGTGGCAAGCGAACCCCCGAAAAGCGACAAACATGTAACGTATTACACACAGGGCGGCACAACCCCCACGCCCTCACCTAGGATCGATCTAGTGCACCGCCGATGCGTGCACCCCCTACCGCTTGATTACACGAGGAGCATCTCAATGAGCGAAAACAAGTCCGACAGCAAGTCCCCCGCCACCGTCGAAGACAACAGCGTCGTCGAGCGCAACTCCGCTCTCGAGACCGATCACGGCCGCACCCACATCGATGACGTCGTCGTCGCCAAGATCGCCGGCATGGCGGCCCGCGAGGTCTCCGGCGTACACGCCCTCGGCGGCGGCGCAGCCCGCGCACTGGGCGCCCTCCGCGACATGGCGGGCTCCCGCGTCGACGTCCGTCAGGGCGTCTCCGTCGAGGTCGGCGAAACCCAGGCCGCCGCAGATGTGGCGATCGTCGCCGAGTACGGCGTCGCGATCCACGAGCTGGCTGAAGCCATCCGCCGCAACATCATCAACGCCATCGAGCGGATGACCGGCCTCGAGGTCACCGAAGTCAACGTCACCGTCCACGACGTGCACCTCGAGCTGGACGACGACAACGATGAGTCCGCGGAGGAAGAGGTCAAGGAGATCGAGCCGGCCGAGGTCTCCGCCGCCGACCACGAGCCCCGCGTCAAGTAGGACCGACTCCGTGCAACCTGATCCCATCCCCCTCGCGCAGGCCGAGGCACTCCGGGACGAGATTCTCGCCCTCCCGGGAGTAGCCGGCATGCACGGTGGGCAGTTCGGTGAGGTTGCGATGCTCTACCCCGGCACCCGGGTGCGTGGACTTCATCTGTTCACACCCCGGGGTCGACCGGACGAGACCCGGATGGAAATCCATCTCATCGCAGATCTGTCTCAGCTACCCGACCTCGGCGAGCTCGCCGGGGAGATTCGCACCATCGCGGAAGGATACGTCTCCGAACCCGTCGACGTGTTCTTCAGCGACGCCAGCTGACCGGCTCCCCCACCCGTCCTGCACACCTGTACCCATCACACTTCGACTCTGAAAGAGTGTCATGAAATCTCTCACTGTGACCGGCCTCATTCTCGGCTTCGCGTTCGCCTTCGCCGTGATCTTCGGTGGTCTGGTCGGCTTCCTCTGGGCCCTTCTCTTCGTCACCGTCGGTGGCGTCATCGGCGCCCACTTCGACGGCAAGATCGACCTTCGCGCCATCATCAACGGCTCCGGCAACAGGGGGTAATCTCGTTGACGAAACGTTCTGGAAGATCCCGCGAACCCGAGCGGTACTCCAGCACCGATCCCTCGGCCCCGGCGGACGACCGCCGGAACGTGACCGGGGAAACCACCGGTTCTCCCGGTGCACGACTTCGTGCGGAAGCTGATCGTCGGGCGGATCAGGCCCTCGCCGAGATCGCCCGCGAGGACGCCAAGGCTGAAGAGGACCGCCGCATCCTCCGGGAGAACGGGGTCTCCGTCGAATCCGTCGATCCCGATGGAGGAGACTCCGTCGGCGCCGATCCCCGGCCCGAGGAGTCGACGGAATCTCCGGATTCGCTTTCGTCAGAGACCGCCGGCCCCACCGACGGCCCTGAGGTCCCGGAAACCTCCACGCGCCACACGCCCGTCGAATCCGTTTCCGACGGAGAGCCCGGAGTCGGCGCCCAGGAGTCCGAGCCGGAGTCCGCGCCTGTTCCAGCCGCCGATGGGCGACCCGATACGCCCCCCACCCCGGACCGTGCGACCACCGTCGCCGGGTCGGACCACGAGGACGGGACGTCATCCGATGCTGCGGGAACACCCACAGAAGAGAACGCAGACGGCACGCCCGGTTCCGGAAGCAGGGTCACTCCGGCCGCGTCAGGACCCGCGGACTCCGACATCCCCGACGGCGCCGGGCCGGCCGGGGACGATGGGCCGAATTACCTCCGAGCTCCCGCGGAGCCTGAGGACCACAACCCGAGCCGCGGTCGGGTGAAGATCTCCGAGAAGACCGTCACCAGGATCGTCCGCCGGGCTGCAGCCAGTGTCCCCGGTACCACGGACCAGGCCGGCGGCCTGGATGTGCTCGGCCGCAACTACCCGCGATTCGACGTGGAGCTCGACAGCAACTCCGATGCCGTGGCGATCGACGCCTACATCGCCGTCACCTGGCCCTCCCCCGTGACCCGGGTCGCAGAGACGGTGCGTACGACCATCTTCGACTGGGTGCGCGACATGACCGACATTCCGGTCGTCCGCGTCAACGTCACCGTCGGCCCGATCGTCCCCGGAGCAGACCGCGTGACCGAGGCCGAACTCAGTGCCTTCGACACGGCCCCCGCCCTGCGGGAGGTCGTCGTGACCGCGTCGAACGCGGCTCTCGACGAGATCATCTGTAGCGCCCGCAACTCCGACATCACTCCGGTGTCGGTCAGATCCGGGAGCGAGAGTCTCCGGCCGATCACCGTCTCGGGGCCGGACAGCGCCGCGCTCCGGGGCATCTCGACCGGAGCGCTCGGAGACCTCCGGCCGATCACGGTGTCCGAATCCGGGGAACTCCGCGACGTATCGGTCACCGGTGACGCAGCCGCGCTGGTCTATTCGCCCGAGAGCTCGCCGGAAGCTCCGTTGAGGGAGATCACCGTAGACGATCCCCGACCGCTCGCGGAAATCACCGTCACCGATCCGCCGCCTCTCGCAGCGAGCAACGTCCCGGAGCCGGCGCCGCTGGGGCCCATCGCGGCGCGGGAGCTGCCGACGGTCACGGTCTCCGTGCCCGACGCGCCCAGCCCCCGTTCCGTGTCGGCACCACGTCCCCGGCCCTTGCGGAAGGTGGAGTCTCCCGAGCCGGCCCGGTTGGCGAGCGTCCACGCCCCGGACACCCACCGGCTGGCCCAGATCCACGCCGAGACAGTCCGGGTGAGCCCGGTCAAGGCGCCCCGTCCGACCCGCCTGACACCGGTCAGACAGAGCTCCTCCGCGGCACCGCGGAAGCCCCGGGTCGACCCGCGACGCGCCCCCGCACCGCGGAACAGGACCGGTCAGCGGGAGATCAGTGTCGCGTCGAGGGAGCTCCGGCCGATCACGGTCAAACCCAGTACCATCATTCCGGTCAGCGTCGACCCTGCCAACGCAAAGGCGGTTTTGAGAGATGAGTGAAGTCCAGACGGTCCGCGGACACCGGCCCGCCGCCAGTCCCGCAGCGAGGTACCTCGCAGTGCTGCTCGGGCTGCTTCTTCTCGCAGGCGCAGCCGTCGCCGGACGGGATCTCTACATCCGCTACACGGACGTGGACTGGCAGCCGTGGGTCTCCTCCGCGACCACGTGGATCGGAGAGCTCAGCTACCGGAACTGGATGCTCCCGGCGGGTATCGCGGCCCTGATCATCGGCCTCCTGCTCCTCTGGGCGGCCATCCGTCCGAGGACGAAGACACACCGGGAGATCGATTCCGACATCGCCGTCTGGATGCGACCGGTCGACATCGCCAGAATGTGCACCGCGAGCGCCCAGCGCGTCCCGGGCGTCATGGGGGCCCACACCGTCGCCCGGAAGCGGTCCATCGATGTGACGGTCATCGGGAACACCCGGGACCAGAGGCTCCGCGAGGAACTGCAGCAGTCACTGCAGCCCCTGGCGAACCTCGTCGCCGGTTCACCGGCACTGAACGTGCAGGTCCAGAACAAGGAGGCCAACAAGTGAGCCACGGACTAGCTTTCGTCGACCGCCTGCTCGTCTTCATCGTGGGCCTCGCACTGACGTTCCTGGGCGTGCTGTCCGTCGGACTGTTCCTCGATGTCCCCGAGGCACGACGCGTCACCGGGTACGCCGATCAGGAGATGTGGGCCAACGCGCCCGATCTCGGCTGGTACGACGGGGCACTCATCGGTGTGCTCGTCGGCGGGATCATCATCGGCCTCTGGCTGATCATCGCCAACATCCGGCGCCGGTCCGTCTCCGTGGTCAACAGCGCGTCCTCCACGGACATGGGCGACATCAACTTCAACCTCGGCACACTCGCACAGGCCGTCGCGGACTCACTCGAGGACACCCACGGTGTCTCGAAGGTCCGGAAACGGGTCGTCGTCGATCGGGGACTCACCACCATCGAGTTCACCATCGACGCCGCCTCCGACTGCAGCGTCCCGGGAATCCGGACCGCGGTCGAACAGGCTGAGCGGGACCTCCGCGACGCCATCGGCCCGAGCGATGCAGCGACGTCATACCGGATCCACATCGACAGGGTTCCGCAGAACCACGAACTCTGACCCGGCTGAAGGTCCCACCCACCTCAGGCCCCGTTGCAGACTCTCCATCCGGGAGACCGCAACGGGGCCCTCTTTTGTCCGGTGTCTCCGGTACCTCACAGCACACACCGACCGATGACGTGTATGTGGCCGTAGTCGGTCCGGAGGACACGGTGCTCCTCCCGGAAGAGAGGGGGGACCTCGGCCTGCCGGCCGAGCCGCCCCTGTGCGCCGGGTGGGGACGAGCCGGGAGGATCCTTCCACGGGTCACGGGAAGGACTTGCATGCAACCGTCAGCCCACCCGCGGGCTCACCGCACCGCGGGTGGATTCCCGAAGGTTACCCCTGGGGCCCTTCCCCTCCTATTCTTCCGCTCCCCCGACAACTGATACGGTGCCGCGGACACTCCTTCTCACCACGCTCGCCCGGATAGCGCGGCAAACCGGAGGGTGCCCGTACCCCCCAACCTCCGGTCCCCGCAGAACCCTTCCGTCACGAACCCTAGGGGCACGTCCGGTCCCGGGAATGCGGAAACCCCGCCCCACGTAACGTGGAACGGGGTTTCGGAGCACCGGCCCGGGTGCATCTCAACCCGGGAAACCGGTTCAGATCAACGGTCTTACTTGATGATCTTGGTGACGCGGCCGGCACCGACGGTGCGGCCACCCTCGCGGATGGCGAAGCGCAGGCCCTCATCCATGGCGACCGGCTGGATCAGGGTGACGGACATGTCGACGTTGTCGCCGGGCATGACCATCTCCGTGCCCTCCGGCAGCTTCACGACGCCGGTGACGTCGGTGGTGCGGAAGTAGAACTGCGGACGGTAGTTGTCGAAGAACGGGGTGTGGCGGCCGCCCTCATCCTTGGACAGGATGTAGACGGAGCCCTCGAACTCGGTGTGCGGGGTGTAGGCGCCCGGCTTGGCCACGATCTGGCCACGCTCGACGTCCTCGCGCTTGATACCACGGAGAAGCAGGCCACAGTTGTCGCCGGCCTCGGTGTAGTCGAGCAGCTTGCGGAACATCTCGATACCGGTGACCGTGGTGGTCTGGCTCTTCTCGCGGATGCCGAGGATCTCGACCTCCTCGTTGACCTTCAGCTGACCGCGCTCGACACGGCCGGTGACGACGGTGCCACGACCGGTGATGGTGAAGATGTCCTCGATCGGCATCAGGAAGGGCTTGTCGGTCTCGCGCTCCGGGTCCGGGATGGACTCGTCGCAGGCCTTCATGAGCTCGACGATCTTCTCGGACCACTCGGCGTCGCCCTCGAGAGCCTTCAGAGCGGAGATGTGGACGATCGGGGCGTCCTCATCGTACTCCTGCTCGGCGAGGAGCTCACGGACCTCCATCTCGACGAGCTCGAGGATTTCCTCGTCGTCGACCATATCGCACTTGTTGAGCGCGACGAGGATGTAGGGAACGCCGACCTGGCGCGCGAGCAGCACGTGCTCGCGGGTCTGGGGCATCGGGCCGTCGGTGGCGGCGACAACGAGGATGGCACCGTCCATCTGAGCCGCACCGGTGATCATGTTCTTGATGTAGTCGGCGTGACCGGGGGCGTCGACGTGCGCGTAGTGGCGCTTCTCGGTCTGGTACTCGACGTGGGAGATGTTGATCGTGATACCACGCTCCTTCTCCTCCGGTGCCTTGTCGATGGCGTCGAAGGCGAAGGCCTGGTTCAGATCCGGGTATGCCTCAGCCAGAACCTTGGTGATCGCTGCGGTGGTGGTGGTCTTACCATGGTCGACGTGACCGATGGTACCGATGTTGACGTGCGGCTTCGTACGCTCGAACTTCGCCTTTGCCACTGTATGTCCTCCTGGACTTCGCGGTGGCTACGACTCTCGCAGCCACATAGGTGGTAGTGCCATACTGCCGGCAGCCCCACGTCTTTCGAAAGGGGGCATACGGGTATGACTGGTTCATTTTTTGTGCCAGTTACCTGATACTAGGTGCTCAACCCGCGTTTTTCAAACGGCGGATCAACGCCCGTACCTCGGGTAACGGCCGGCTCAACCTCCGTGCGGGGAGGTTCAGCGGACCGTTACCCGAAACTGGGAGATTTTCTCAGGGGGCGATCAACCACCACTCATCCGAGTGGCGGCACCGCTCCCTGTGCTCTCCGGGTTCATCCGGAGCCACGCTTCTTCCCGCGCCCGGTGGAATTCCGGTCAACCGGAAGAGGTGGGGTTGTCCGGGAAAGGATCCGAAACCGGATCCCCTCCCGGACCGGCGGTCCTCTTAGCTGGAGGTGCCGTTGCGCTCGGCGATGATCTCGGACGCGACGTTCGTGGGAACCTCAGCGTAGGAGTCGAAGATCATCGAGTAGTTCGCGCGGCCCTGCGTCTTGGAACGCAGGTCGCCGACGTAGCCGAACATCTGGGACAGCGGGACCTTGGCCTTGACGACCTTGGCACCCGCGCGATCCTCCATGGCCTGGACCTGGCCACGGCGGGAGTTGACGTCGCCGATGACCTCGCCCATGTACTCCTCGGGCGTGGTGACCTCGACGGCCATCACGGGCTCGAGCAGGACCGGCTTCGCCTTCGCGACAGCTTCCTTCAGCGCCTGGGAACCGGCGACCTTGAAGGCCATCTCGGAGGAGTCGACCTCGTGGTACTGACCGTCCAGCAGGGTCGCCTTGATGTTGACCAGCGGGAAGCCGGCGAGGTAGCCGTACTGCATCGCATCCCGGATACCGGCGTCGACCGACGGGATGTACTCGCGGGGAACGCGACCACCGGTGACGGCGTTCTCGAACTTGTAGGTCGCGGACTCGCCCTCCTCCAGCTCCTCTGGATCCGGGGAGTAGGGATCGAGAGCGATGATGACTTTCGCGAACTGGCCGGAACCACCGGTCTGCTTCTTGTGCGTGTACTCGAGCTTCTCGACGGGCTTGCGGATCGTCTCGCGGTAGGCGACCTGCGGGGCACCGACGTTCGCCTCGACCTTGAACTCGCGACGCATGCGGTCGACGAGGACGTCGAGGTGGAGCTCGCCCATGCCGCCGATGACGGTCTGGCCGGTCTCGTCGTCCAGCTTGACGGTGAAGGTGGGGTCCTCTTCAGCCAGCTTCTGGATGGCGGTACCGAGCTTCTCCTGGTCGGCCTTGGACTTCGGCTCGATGGCGACCTGCAGAACCGGATCCGGGAAGTCCATGGACTCCAGGATGATCTGGTCGTTGAGGTCACACAGGGTGTCGCCGGTGGTGGTGTCCTTGAGACCGATGAACGCGTAGATGTTACCTGCGCGTGCCTCGTCGACCGGGTTCTCCTTGTTGGCGTGCATCTGGAACAGTTTGCCGATGCGCTCCTTGTTGCCCTTGGTCGCGTTCATGACCTGGGCACCCGGATCGACACGACCCGAGTAGACGCGCACGAAGGTCAGCTTGCCGAAGAACGGGTGAGCTGCAATCTTGAAGGCCAGTGCGGAGAAGGGCTCATCGACGCTGGGCTTACGGGACATCTCGACTGCGTCGTCCCCGACCTTGTGGCCGTGGACCTCGCCGATGTCGAGCGGAGTCGGCAGGTAGTCGATGACGGCGTCGAGCAGGGGCTGGATGCCCTTGTTCTTGTAGGCGGAGCCACAGAGAACCGGGAAGACCTCGGAATTGACCGTCATCTTCCGGATGGCGCCCTTGATCTCGTCGATCGACAGGCCGTCACCACCGAAGTACTTCTCCATGAGCTCTTCGTCGGATTCGGCGACAGCCTCGAGCAGCTTCTCGCGGTATTCCTCGGCGAGCTCCTTGAGGTCCTCGGGGATCTCCTCGTAGGTCGGCTCGGCTCCGATGTCGACCTTGCCGCGCCAGGTGATCGCGCGCATGTTCAGCAGGTCGACGACGCCGTCGAAATCGTCCTCGGCACCGATGGGCAGCTGGAGAACCAGTGGCTTGGCGCCGAGCCGCTCGATGATGGTCTTGACGGTGAAGTAGAAGTCAGCGCCCAGCTTGTCCATCTTGTTGACGAAGCAGATACGCGGAACCTCGTACTTCGCGGCCTGACGCCACACCTGCTCCGACTGGGGCTCGACGCCCTCCTTGCCGTCGAAGACGGCGACCGCGCCGTCGAGGACACGCAGGGAGCGCTCGACCTCGACGGTGAAGTCGACGTGACCGGGGGTGTCGATGATGTTGATCTGGTTGTTGTTCCAGAAACAGGTGACCGCGGCGGAGGTGATGGTGATGCCGCGCTCCTTCTCCTGCTCCATCCAGTCGGTGGTCGAGGCACCGTCGTGGGTCTCGCCGACCTTCCGGTTGATACCGGTGTAGAAGAGAATTCGCTCGGTAGCGGTGGTCTTTCCGGCATCGATGTGGGCCATGATGCCGATGTTGCGGACCTTATTCAGGTCAGTAAGCACTTCTTGTGCCACAGTGTTCCCCAAACTCGTTGGTTCTTGGTGATTGCCCGGACGTCCGCCCGGACGGTGTTGTCACCGGTGGATATGAATTCTTTGCCGTACCGCGCCACGGCCCGTACCCGGGCCAGCCGCTCGTAGAGAGCTTAGGCGCTCCGGGTGAACCGAAGGTGAACGGCGCCGGATGCCCCGCCACCCGCATGAGATGCGGGCCGGGAACGACCGACCGTCGATTAGCGCGACGACCCCGCCACCGGACCGCGGCGTCCCGGCGACGCCGGATACGCGAGGCATCCGGGACGGCGGGTGTGACACGGTGTGAACGGCGAGGGGGTCATCAGCTGATCTACTCTTACCAGCGGTAGTGGGCGAAGGCGCGGTTGGCCTCTGCCATCTTGTGGGTGTCCTCGCGGCGCTTCACCGAGGCACCGAGACCGTTGGCGGCATCCAGGATCTCGTTGGCGAGACGCTCGGTCATCGTCTTCTCACGACGCTGGCGCGTGAAGTTCACGAGCCACCGCAGAGCGAGGGTGTTGGCGCGGCCGGGGCGGACCTCGACGGGCACCTGGTAGGTCGCGCCACCGACGCGGCGGGAGCGGACCTCGAGGTCGGGCTTCACGTTGCCGAGAGCCTTCTCGAGGGTGCCGACGGGATCGGTTCCGGTCTTCTCGCGGCAGGTCTCGAGGGCACCGTAGACGATGCGCTGTGCGGTGGACTTCTTGCCGTCCAGGAGCACCTTGTTGACCAGCTGGGTCACGAGCTCGGAGTTGTAGACCGGATCCTTGACTACTTCGCGCTTCGGCGCTGCAGACTTACGCATGTCTTACTTCTCCTTCTTCGCACCGTAGCGGGAACGAGCCTGCTTGCGGTCCTTGACACCCTGGGTGTCGAGGGAACCACGGACGATCTTGTAACGGACACCGGGAAGGTCCTTCACACGGCCGCCGCGCACGAGCACCATGGAGTGCTCCTGCAGGTTGTGGCCCTCACCGGGGATGTAGGCGGAAACCTCGATACCGGAGGTCAGGCGAACACGCGCGACCTTACGGAGCGCCGAGTTCGGCTTCTTCGGGGTGGTGGTGTACACGCGGGTGCACACGCCACGACGCTGGGGCGAACCCTTGAGCGCCGCGGTCTTCACCTTGGTGGTCTTGTCATGGCGGCCCTTACGGACCAACTGCTGAATAGTGGGCATGAACCGTCTTTCTTGTCTGATCGGCTTCCTCGGTTCGATGTCGCCGACCGAGTACCGTACGTTCCTTGCTTGTCGCCTGAAACCGCAAAACTTATGTAAACGCGCGAAACCCAGTCAGCCGCTCTCGCTGGCCTACCGGGGAAATTCAGGCTCCCACCATGGAGACGTGGGACTGATGGATCAGACTACCCCATCAGTCACAGAAAAACCAACTCCCCACCCGGGGAGGAGGACGGTCGCCCGTCCGCCGACCCCTGGTGGGAGATTCTCCGCGCCGTCCGCCCGTCCCCGGCCCCCGTCCCCGGCCCCCGTCCCCGGATGAATCGGTGCGGAACGGGAAAGCCCCCGGTGACGTGCTGATGCACGCACACCGGGGGCTCGGCCGGAGCGGTGGGTGTCCACCGCTCCCCCACCGGACTAGCTGTAGTCGTCCAGCGGGACGGAGGCGCCGGTGAACTCACCGTAGCCGTCGTCGCCGTAGATCGAGTCACCGTAGGTCGGGATGGCGTACGCCGCGTTGCGCGCCGCCTCGGTCGGCTTGACCGAGATGTTGCGGTAGCGGGAGATGCCGGTTCCGGCCGGGATGAGCTTACCGATGATCACGTTCTCCTTCAGGCCGATGAGCTTGTCGGAGCGCTTGTTGATCGCGGCGTCGGTGAGC
Organism: Corynebacterium antarcticum; assembly: GCF_016595285.2. Taxonomy (NCBI): domain Bacteria; kingdom Bacillati; phylum Actinomycetota; class Actinomycetes; order Mycobacteriales; family Corynebacteriaceae; genus Corynebacterium; species Corynebacterium antarcticum. The sequence goes on along the minus strand of NZ_JAENIP020000002.1, from coordinate 376,636 downwards.
ACCCGGGTGGTCTCCTGGAAGGAGGCCGCCGACAGCCAGGACTCGGTCGCGAGCGAGGCCTTGGTGATGCCCATGATCTCACTGCGCAGAGCGGCCACCTCGCCGCCGGCCGCGCGGGCCTCGGCGTTGGCGAGCTTCGCCTCGGCGAGATCCACGAGCGTCCCGGGGAGGAACTCGGTGGAGCCGGACTCGATGACGGTGCCACGACGCAGCATCTGGCGGATGATGATCTCGATGTGCTTGTCGTGGATCGCCACGCCCTGTGCACGGTAGACGGCCTGCACCTCGTCGATGAGGTGCTGCTCGACGCCGCGGCGTCCCAGGACCTCGAGGACGTCGTGCGGGTCCGCCGGGCCGCGGAGCAGACGGTCGCCCACGTCGACGTGGTCGCCCTCCTGCAGCGTGCGGTCGATGTGCGAGCCCGGAGCGTACTCCATCGGGGCGTTGATCATCGCGAGCCCCTGCCGCTTGGACAGCTTCTCGTAGACGACCTCGTCCGATCCGTCGTCCGGCGTGATCGTCAGGGTCCAGAAGTTGCCCTCGTCCTCGAGGTGAACCGTACCGGCGACCGACGCGATCGGGGCCTTGTTCTTCGGGACACGGGCCTCGAAGAGCTCCTGGACACGAGGCAGACCGCCGGTGATGTCGCCACCGACACCACCCTGGTGGAACGTACGCATGGTCAGCTGGGTACCCGGCTCACCGATCGACTGGGCCGCGACGATGCCGACGGCCTCTCCGATGTCGACCTGCTTGCCGGAGGCCATGGAGCGGCCGTAGCACTTGGCGCAGACACCGGTGGGGGTCTGGCAGGTGAGGACGCTGCGGAGCTTGACCTCCGCGACCCCTGCTTCGACGAGAGTGTCGATCTCGAGCTCGCCCAGATCGGACCCCGCCTCGAGGATGACCTCACCGGACGCGTTCGTCGCGTCCGCGGCGAGCACCCGGCCGGTGACCGAGGTCTCGATCAGCTGGTGCCTACGGTGACCGGTGACGTTGCCCAGAGCGTCGGTGACCTCGACCGCGACCGGGGCCTTGACACCCTGGCGGGTGGCGCAGTCCTCCTCGCGGACGATGACGTCCTGCGCGACGTCGACGAGACGACGGGTCAGGTAACCCGAGTCGGCGGTACGCAGCGCGGTGTCGGCCAGACCCTTACGAGAACCGTGGGAGTTGTTGAAGTACTCCAGGACGGACAGACCCTCGCGGAAAGAGGTCTTGATCGGGCGGGTGATGTAGTCACCCTTCGAGTTCACGACCATGCCCTTCATGCCCGCGAGCGTCCAGATCTGGCGCATGTTGCCGGCGGCACCGGACTTCACGATCATCGGGATCGGGTTGTCGTCCGGGTACATGTCCTCGACGGCCTTACCGACGGTGTCCGTGGCGTCCTTCCAGAGCTCGACGAGGCGGTCGTAGCGCTCACGCTCGGTGAGTGCACCCTGGACCCAGTACTTGCGCTCGACCTCACGTGCCTCGGCCTCGTAGCGGTCGAGGATCTCGGCCTTGTTCGGGAGCACGAGCACGTCGGACATGGTGATGGTGACTCCGGACCGGGTGGCCCAGTAGAAACCGGCGTCCTTCATCTTGTCCATCGTCTGCGCGACCGTGATCATCGGGTAGCGCGAGGCGAGGTCGTTGATGACGTCACCGAGCAGGATCTTGTCGGTGCCACCGCCCTTACGGACCATGACGCCTTCGAGGTACGGGTAGTTCCACGGCAGCAGGTCATTGAACATGATGCGGCCGAGGGTGGTGTGCGCCATCCAGACGTCGCCGCGCTTCCAACCGTCGGGGAACTGCTCCGCCTCGATGTCCGCCGGGGGACGCAGGTGCGAGATGCGGACCTTGATCGGGGCCTGCAGGCCCAGCACACCTCGGTCGTACGCCATGATCGCCTCGGCGAAGGAGCTGTAGACACCACGCTCGGGGCCGTTCTCGGTCGCGGCCTCGTACGCACCCTGGCCACCGAGCTCGTCGGGGCTCTTGTCCAGCGTGAGGAAGTACAGACCGGTGACCATGTCCAGACGGGGCATGGCCAGCGGCTTACCGGACGCCGGGGACAGGATGTTGTTGGAGGCGAGCATCAGGATGCGGGCCTCGGCCTGGGCCTCCGCGGAGAGCGGCAGGTGGACGGCCATCTGGTCACCGTCGAAGTCGGCGTTGAAGGCCTCGCAGGCGAGCGGGTGCAGCTGGATGGCCTTACCCTCGACCAGCACGGGCTCGAAGGCCTGGATACCCAGGCGGTGCAGGGTGGGGGCACGGTTCAGCATCACCGGGTGCTCGGAGATGGCCTCCTCGAGCACGTCCCAGACCTCGGGACGCTGGCGCTCCACCATGCGCTTCGCGGACTTGATGTTCTGCGCGTACTCGCGCTCCACGAGGCGCTTCATGACGAAGGGCTTGAACAGCTCCAGCGCCATCAGCTTCGGCAGGCCGCACTCGTGCAGACGGAGCTGCGGGCCGACGATGATCACGGAACGGCCGGAGTAGTCGACGCGCTTACCGAGCAGGTTCTGACGGAAACGACCCTGCTTGCCCTTGAGGAGATCGGACAGCGACTTCAGCGGGCGGTTGCCCGGGCCGGTGACCGGACGGCCGCGACGACCGTTGTCGAACAGGGCGTCCACGGACTCCTGCAGCATCCGCTTCTCGTTGTTGACGATGATCTCCGGGGCGCCGAGATCGATCATCCGCTTGAGGCGGTTGTTGCGGTTGATCACGCGACGGTAGAGGTCGTTCAGATCGGAGGTGGCGAACCGGCCACCGTCGAGCTGGACCATCGGCCGCAGCTCCGGCGGAATGACCGGGATGCTGTCCAGGACCATGCCCGCGGGGTCGTTGCCCGAACGCTGGAACGCGGCGACGACCTTGAGACGCTTCAGGGCGCGGGCCTTCTTCTGGCCCTTGCCCTCGTTGATGATGGTGCGCAGTTCCTCGGCCTCGGCGTCGAGGTCGAAGTTGCGGATGAGCGTCTGGATGGCCTCCGCGCCCATGCCGCCGGTGAAGTAGTCCTCGTAGCGGTCGACGAGTTCGGAGTAGATCGTCTCGTCCACGATCATCTGCTTCGGTGCGAGCTTGACGAAGGTGTTCCAGATCTCGTCCAGACGGGCGACCTCGCGCTCCGCGCGCTCGCGGATGTGCTGCATCTCCTTGTCGGCGGCGTTCTGCACCTTGCGGCGCGCGTCGGCCTTGGCGCCGGCGGCCTCGAGCTCGGCGAGGTCCTCCTCGAGCTTCTGGGCCCGGTCCGCGATGTCGGACTCGGCGTCAGCCTCGACGTCCTTCTTCTCCAGGAGCATCTCTGCTTCCAGGGTGGAAAGGTCGTTGTGGCGGGCCTCGTCGTCGACGGAGGTGATGATGTTCGCGGCGAAGTAGATGATGCGCTCGAGGTTCTTGGGCGCGAGATCCAGCAGGTAGCCGAGACGCGACGGGACACCCTTGAAGTACCAGATGTGGGTGACCGGAGCGGCGAGCTCGATGTGTCCCATGCGCTCACGGCGCACCTTGGACTTGGTCACCTCGACGCCGCAGCGCTCACAGATGATGCCCTTGTAGCGGACGCGCTTGTACTTGCCGCAGGCGCACTCCCAGTCGCGGGTGGGTCCGAAGATCCGCTCGCAGAACAGGCCGTCCTTCTCGGGCTTGAGGGTTCGGTAGTTGATGGTCTCCGGCTTTTTGACCTCGCCCTTGGACCAGCGGCGAATGTCGTCGGCCGTAGCAAGGCCGATGCGGAGTTCGTCGAAGAAGTTGACGTCGAGCACGTAACTCCCTTTCCCCCCGTCTTTCCGGGGGTGTTGTGTGAAGAAGAAGAATATCGGTGATTAGCTGCCCGTCCCGCGGGCCGCCCGTCCAGGTGAGGACGGGCGGCCCGCGGTCAGACCGTCGTGCGGTGCCGGGTGACCGTCAGGCCACGTCGTCGGTTCGCTCGTCGCGGGACAGGTTGATGCCCAGGGAGGCACCGGCCTGATCGAACTCGTCGTCGTCGGTGGTCCCGAGCTCCATCGGGGTGCCGTCGGCCGAGAGAACCTCGACGTTGAGGCACAGCGACTGGAGCTCCTTGAGCAGGACCTTGAACGACTCCGGAATACCCGGGTCCGGGATGTTCTCGCCCTTGACGATGGCCTCGTAGACCTTGACGCGGCCGACGACGTCGTCGGACTTGATGGTCAGGAGCTCCTGCAGGGTGTAGGCGGCGCCGTATGCCTGCATCGCCCACACCTCCATCTCACCGAAGCGCTGTCCACCGAACTGGGCCTTACCACCGAGCGGCTGCTGGGTGATCATGGAGTACGGGCCGGTGGAGCGGGCGTGGATCTTCTCGTCGACCAGGTGGTGCAGCTTCAGCATGTACATGTAGCCGACCGACACCGGGTACGGGAAGGGCTCACCGGAGCGACCGTCGAACAGCTGCGCCTTGCCGTTGCCGTCGACCAGAGTCTGGCCGTCACGGTTCGGGCGGGAGTTCGCCAGCAGGCCCGCGAGCTCCTCGTTGGAGGCACCGTCGAACACCGGCGTGGCGGTGAGCGACTCCGGCGGGACATCGTAGAGCGACTCGGGCAGCGTCTTGATGAGCTCGGCGTTCTTGACGTCCTCCGGGTCGACGTGCCAACCCGCGGCGGCGAGCCAGCCGAGGTGCACTTCGAGAACCTGGCCGATGTTCATACGACGCGGGACACCGTGGGTGTTCAGGATGATGTCCACCGGGGTGCCGTCGGGCAGGAAGGGCATGTCCTCGGCGGGGAGGATCTTGCCGACGACGCCCTTGTTTCCGTGGCGACCGGCGAGCTTGTCGCCGTCCTGGATCTTGCGCTTCTGGGCGACGTAGACACGGATCATCTCGTTGACGCCGGCCGCGAGGTCGTCATCGTCCTCGCGGGAGAACCGGCGCACACCGATGACCTTGCCGGTCTCACCGTGCGGAACCTTCATGGAGGTGTCGCGGACCTCGCGCGCCTTCTCACCGAAGATGGCACGCAGGAGGCGCTCCTCCGGGGTCAGCTCGGTCTCGCCCTTGGGCGTGACCTTGCCGACGAGGATGTCGCCGTCGCGGACGTCGGCGCCGATGCGCACGATACCGCGGTCGTCGAGATCCTTGAGGACCTCCTCGGAGACGTTCGGGATCTCGCGGGTGATCTCCTCGGCACCGAGCTTCGTGTCGCGGGCGTCGATCTCGTGCTCCTCGATGTGGATCGAGGTGAGGACGTCCTCCTCCACGAGGCGCTGGTTGAGGATGATCGCGTCCTCGTAGTTGTGGCCCTCCCACGGCATGAATGCGACGAGCAGGTTGCGCCCGAGCGCCATCTCGCCCCGGTGGGTACCGGGGCCGTCCGCCAGGACCTGGCCCTCCTCGACACGGTCACCCATGTTGACGATGGGCTTCTGGTTGTAGCAGGTGCCCTGGTTGGTCCGCTGGAACTTCCGCAGCATGTAGGTGTCGCGGACACCGTCATCACCCATCACGGTGATGAAGTCGGCGGCGATGTTCTCGACGACACCGGCCTTGCTGGAGATGATGAGGTCACCGGCGTCGTAGGCGGCGCGCAGCTCCATGCCGGTGCCGACGTACGGCGACTCGGCGCGGACCAGCGGCACGGCCTGCTTCTGCATGTTCGCACCCATCAGGGCACGGTTGGCGTCGTCGTGCTCGAGGAAGGGGATCATCGCCGTGCCGACGGAGACCATCTGGCGCGGCGAGACGTCCATGTAGTCGATGCGCTCGCGGTCGACGACCTCGTTGTCGCCGCCCTTCATGCGTACGACGACCTGTTCCTCGGTGATCAGACCGTTCTCGTCGTAGGGTGTGTTCGCCTGCGCGACGACGTGCCGGTCCTCCTCATCCGCGGTGAGGTAGTCGATCTCGTCGGTGAGTCGACCGTCGACGACCTTGCGGTACGGGGTCTCGATGAACCCGAAGGGATTGATCCGGGCGTACGACGACAGGGAACCGATCAGGCCGATGTTCGGGCCCTCAGGGGTCTCGATGGGGCACATGCGACCGTAGTGCGAGGGGTGCACGTCACGGACCTCGATGCCGGCACGCTCACGCGAGAGGCCACCGGGGCCGAGCGCGGAGAGACGACGCTTGTGCGTCAGACCGGACAGTGAGTTGTTCTGGTCCATGAACTGCGACAGCTGCGAGGTTCCGAAGAACTCGCGGATCGCGGCGGAGACCGGACGCACGTTGATCAGCGAGGTCGGGGTGATCGACTCGGCGTCCTGGGTGGTCATGCGCTCACGGACGACGCGCTCCATGCGGGACAGGCCCACGCGGACCTGGTTCTGGATGAGCTCGCCGACGGTGCGCAGGCGACGGTTGCCGAAGTGGTCGATGTCGTCGGTCTCGACCGGGATGGTCGTTCCGGCGGGTGACTTCATCGAGTTCTCGCCGGCGTGCAGCCGGACGAGGTACTCGATGGTGGTCGCGATGTCGTCCTCGGTCAGCGTGAGGTTGCCCTCGTTGTCGCCGCCGAGCCCCAGCTTGCGGTTGACCTTGTAGCGACCGACCTTGGCCAGGTCGTAACGCTTGGCGTTGAAGAAGGAGTTCTCGAGGAGAGACTGCGCGAGATCACGCGTGGGCTGCTCGCCCGGGCGCTGCTTCCGGTAGATCTCCAGGAGCGCCTCGTCGGTGTTCGAGACACCGTCGGCCTCGAGGGTCGACATCATGATCTCGGAGAAGCCGAAGCGCTCCACGATCTGCTCAGTGGTCCAGCCGAGCGCCTTCAGCAGCACGGTGACAGGCTGACGGCGCTTCCGGTCGATGCGGACACCGACGGTGTCGCGCTTGTCGACGTCGAACTCGAGCCAGGCACCACGGGAGGGGATGACCTTCACGGCGTGCAGGGGCCGCTCGGTGGACTTGTCTATGGTCTGGTCGAAGTAGACACCCGGAGAACGGACCAGCTGGCTGACGACGACGCGCTCGGTGCCGTTGACGATGAAGGTGCCCTTGTCGGTCATCATCGGGAAATCACCGATGAATACCGTCTGGGACTTGATCTCTCCGGTTTCGTTGTTGACGAACTCCGCCGTCACGTACAGCGGAGCGGAGTAGTTGATGTCCTTGTCCTTGCACTCATCGATAGAGTTCTTGACCTCTTCGAAGCGTGGCGTGGACAGGGACAGGGACATATTTCCGGAGTAGTCCTGGATCGGGGACAGTTCCTCGAGGATGTCCTCTAGTCCACTGGTCACTCGGGCACCTTCAGGCGCTTCGGCCTGGGTGCGTTCACGCCACTCGGGCGTTCCGACGAGCCATGCGAACGACTCGAGCTGCAGGTCGAGAAGACCGGGCACCTCGATGGGTTCGTTGATCTTCGCGAACGAGTAACGCTGCGGAGCTCCGGGGATTTCGGTCACTGACTTGGTCTGGCGGGAGACTGCCAAGATGCGTCCTTCCAGCACCTCACGCGGTGGGCTCACCCACGACGATGGTGAGCCCGTTCCGCTAGAATTTTTAGCATGTGGTCTGCTGTGGAACCAATCATCTCCGGATAGCACTGAATGACCTTGTCAAACCGGGTTTTTCAACCGGTTCGTTCAAGGTCGGACAGGATAACCGGAAAGAGATTCCAGCGCAACGAGCTAGCCTATACCATTTTCTTCAGTCTGTAAAGTACCAGTTTTCGGCCACCGACAGCCGGAACGGGGACTCCGCCAACGTTCCCGATTCAACCCCCGGCCCGGGGAACGGGCACCGGAAGGACGTGCTGTTGGCGCCACCCTAACAGATCGCCGGCGATCCGCCACCCGAAACCGCCGGACGGCACGGAATCACCGATCCAGGCTCGGCTCCCCCGATTTGCCTCCGCGCCGCAGCCGGCGCCGGCCACCGGACAACGCCCCGATCAATCCGACGAGCAGAAGCAGGGCTCCGAGCGCCAGTAGCACGGTGGTGACGGTCCGTTGCCCGGAACCGTCCGGTACCCGTTCAGCCTGGGCGATGAGCCGTTCGACGGATTCCTCCGTCCCCGCCCCGTGGAACCGGAGCACCTGTTCGCGGCGTTCACCGTCGCGGGTCCCGTAGTAGGAGTCCAGATCCTCCCGGATGTCCACCACCAGTCCCGTCCCGGCGTCGACGTACCAGTCACGGTCGGCCGAGTAGAACAGGTATCCGGGCTCGGTGCCGCCGTCCCCGGTCTCGAACGTCGTGGTGTTGAACATGTCGGCGTACCGGGTCGCCAGGTTCGTCGGTTCGATCGTCTGCCGGTAGACATGGAGCTGCCGCCCACCGCGTTCGACCGTCTCGCGGTACACCGCGGGTGCGCTCCCCCGCAGTGTGGCGTCAAACACCTCGTAGGTCGTCTTCGCCGGGTCAGCGGGGAACTTCGCCCAGAGCCCGGTCACGGGGACCTGGGTGGGCGGCAGGCCGAGCTGGGATGTCATAGTGGCGGGTCCCACGGCCTCCCCCGTCGTCCGGTCCATGACGAAACTCCACACGGACGCCTCGACGAGACGCTCTATGTCGTCCTCGTTTGCCTCACGCATCATCGTCGATCCGATCCGCACGGTCACGGTCTCCGCGTCAGCGGGATCGAGGAGTTCGACGTGGTGCTGGCGGATCACCGCGGCGGCGACGATCTCCCCCGGGCCCGGATTCAGCGTGGTCTCGGCGTTCCCGTCACGCACAGTCAGTGTGGTGTCCTCCAGCGACAGCGGCAGCCTGCCGTCGTCATGGAAGAAGTGCGGCGCAACCAACCCCCAGGTGATGAGGGCGGCCCCCAGACCGAGGATCAGCACCGAGAAAATACGCGACTTCGCAAGCATGACCCGATGCTACCCCGCGCGCCGGCGGGTGATGAAGATCAGTTTTGCTCCGCTATCCGTCGTCGAAACAGCCCCGGAACAGGAAAACGGCCCGCAGGTCCCCGTTCTCCACGGGAATCTGCGGGCCGTTCGCCGGCCACCGTCCGGCGGTGGCGGGAAGTCGAACCCGGAGGGACTACTTCAGGGAGACCTTGGCGCCGGCCTCTTCGAGCTTGGTCTTGGCGGCCTCGGCGTCGTCCTTGGACGCAGCCTCGAGGATGGCCTTCGGAGCGGACTCGACGAGCTCCTTGGCCTCCTTCAGCCCCAGACCGGAGACGATCTCGCGGACAGCCTTGATGACGCCGATCTTCTTGGCACCGGCATCCTCGAGAACGACGTCGAACTCGTCCTTCTCTTCCTCGGCGGCGGCAGCGGCACCGGGGGCGCCGGCGGCGACGGCGGCGACCGGAGCGGCGGCGGTGACGTCGAAGGTGTCCTCGAAGAGCTTCACGAACTCGGAGAGCTCGATGAGGGTCATTTCCTTGAAGGCCTCGATGAGCTCGTCATTGGTGAACTTAGCCATGGTGGCAGTCCTTTCAGTTGGTGGCCCGGGTACACCGGGCCGAAAAGTTTGTGCTGTGGTCTAACTCTGTGCGTCTCACACCGCGTGGCGGGAGACGACTTATTCTTCGCCCTGCTTCTTTTCCTGGAGCGCAGCGCTGAGGCGTGCGATCTGGGAAGCGGGGGCGTTGAACAGGCCTGCGGCCTTTGCCAAGCTGCCCTGCATGGCGCCCGCCAGTTTCGCGAGAGTGGTCTCGCGGTTATCCAGCTCGGCGATGGCTTCAACCTGAGCCGCGCTCAGGAATTCGCCGTCCATGTAGCCACCCTTGACCACGAACGCCTTGTTGTCCTTACCGAAGTCCTTCATCGCCTTGGCTGCGTCAACAGCCTCGCCCTCGATGAAGGCGATTGCGGTGGGACCGGTCAGGATGTCATCAAGACCTTCGACGCCGGCTTCTTTCGCAGCCAGCTTGATCATGGTGTTCTTGGCGACGGAGTAGGTGACATCCGAGCCGAGAGCCCGACGCAGTTCGGTGGTCTGAGCCACGGAGAGGCCGCGGTACTCGGTGAGCACGACGGCGTTGGTGGACTCAAAGCGCTGCTTGAGTTCAGCCACTGCGGCGACGTTCTTTGCGTTAGCCATTACTTCGCCTCCTTCCTCATGTGTGTAGGTCGTCTGATCCGCCGGGACTCTCTCACGTCACCGACCGCGTGAACGGTGGAAACATGACAAAGCCCCGTGCAAGAGCACGGGGGGCACACCTCGGGGAGAGGGAGGCTCCAAGTGTCTCCTGCGTGGGCCGTTCCGCGGTGCGGAAACCTTCGATCCCGGGTACCGGGATGACCGACGGTCTTCGGTGAAACTTGAGCTCGTCGCGTGGAAACGCGCCGTTCAAACTTCGTTGGGTCAGTGTATGCACGCGGTCCCGGCGGGTCAAATCAAGGGTGGCCGCTCCCCCATGGGTACGCGCCCGGACACTCCCCCGGGGACAGCGGACCGGAGACGCGGAGCGCCCCGCGTCCCATCACGATGGACGGTACGCAGGGCGCTCCGGTCGACCCGGTAGTCGGATCAGCGGTGGGCTGATCTAGACCTGGGGCTCGTCGAGGTAGTTCTTCACCACGGTGTTGTCCACGGGGATGCCGGGACCGTTGGTGGAGGAGATGGTGACCTTCTTCAGGTAGGCACCCTTCGAGGAGGACGGCTTCAGACGCAGCAACTCATCGATGAGCGCCCCGTAGTTCTCCGCCAGCTTCTCGGCGTCGAAGGATGCCTTGCCCAGCACGGCGTGCAGGTTGGAGGCCTTGTCGACGCGGAAGGAGATCTTGCCGCCCTTGATCTCGGTGACGGCCTTCGCGACATCCATGGTCACGGTGCCGGTCTTCGGGTTGGGCATGAGGCCACGGGGGCCGAGGACGCGGGCGACGCGACCGACCTTGGCCATCTGGTCCGGGGTGGCGATCGCGGCGTCGAAGTCGGTCCAACCGCCCTGGATCTTCTCGATCAGCTCGTCGGTTCCGACCATGTCGGCGCCGGCCTCCTCGGCCTGGGTCGCCTTCTCGCCGGCGGCGAAAACGACGACGCGGACGGTCTTACCGGTGCCGTTCGGCAGGGAGACGGTGCCGCGGACGAGCTGGTCGGCCTTGCGGGGGTCGACGCCCAGACGGATGGCCACGTCGACGGTGGCGTCGAAGTTGTCGGAGGAGGTCTCCTTGACCAGGCGCGCAGCCTCGATCGGGGCGTAGATGCGACCTTCGTCGATCTTCTCGGCCTTGGCGCGGTATGCCTTGGACTGCTTGCTCATTGTGATTCCTTAGTTTTCAGATGGTGAAAAGCGGGTGGGAATTTGTGGTGCGGGCCGAAGCGGGCCCTCCCACGTGCTCCGCGACCCGGGGGTACGGGTGCGGAGCTTCAGGGGTCTTAACCCTCGACCTCGATACCCATGGAGCGGGCGGTGCCCGCGATGATCTTCGCCGCGGCGTCGATGTCGTTGGCGTTGAGGTCTTCCTTCTTGGTCTCCGCGATCTCCTTGACCTGCGCCATGGTGACCTTGCCCACCTTCTGGGTGTGCGGTACGCCGGAGCCCTTCTGCAGGCCGGCGGCCTTCAGCAGCAGCTTGGCTGCCGGCGGGGTCTTCAGCTTGAACTCGAAGGAGCGGTCCTCGAAGACGGTGATCTCGACGGGGACGACGTTGCCGCGCTGCTGTTCGGTGGCGGCGTTGTAGGCCTTGCAGAATTCCATGATGTTGACACCATGGGCACCCAGGGCGGGGCCGACCGGCGGGGCCGGGTTGGCCTGTCCCGCCTGGATCTGCAGCTTGATGAGGCCTGTGACCTTCTTCTTCTTCTTCGGGGGCATCGTAGTACCTCTTCCTTGTTACCGACGGCGGTGGCCGATGTCCGTGTGTGGGCGTGACCGGGACTGATCCGTTCCGGCCCCGCACAACCACCGTCGTCGTCCGGATGCCGGGCCCCACCCGCAGTTCCGACTGCGTTGAAGGCGTAACCCGGCCACCGGGGATTGATGTGTGTGGTTTCCCGGATCCCTGTGCACGGGTGCACGTCGTTGTCCGGGTCAGCGTGTCCCCTTCTTCAGCTCCTCCACCGTCACCGGCTTCCCGGAGCTGCGGTCCGGGCACACGCATCGAGCCAGACTACCCGACCCGGCGGAACGACACAAAACCCGCCCGCCGGCCTGACGGCCGTGACGGACGGGTTTCACGTCGTGGAGATGGGACGCCCTAGGTGAGCTTCTCGACCTGGTCGAAGGTGAGGTCAACCGGGGTCTCACGACCGAAGATGGAGACGAGTGCCTTGAGCTTGCCGCCCTCGGCGTCGATCTCGGAGATGGTCGCGGATACGGAGGCCAGGGCGCCGGTGAGGATGGTGACGGCTTCGCCGACCTGGAAGTCCACCTCGACCTGCTTGCCCGCGGACGGGGAAGGCTGTGCGACCAGCTTCTCGCCGGAGGCGTCGACCGTCCCCTCCTCGCCCTCGACCGGGGTGGTCTCCTGCGGCATCAGGAACTTCGCGACGTCGCGGTGCTTGACCGGGGTGGCGTTACCCTCGTTACCGACGAAGCTGGTGACACCCGGGGTGTCGCGGACGACGGACCAGGAGCGGTCGTTGATGTCCATGCGGACGAGAACGTATCCGGGCAGGAGCTTCCGCTTGACGGGCTTGCGCTTGCCGTCTCGGATTTCGATGACCTCCTCGATCGGGACGACGACATCATAGATCGAGTCCTCGACCTCGAGGGTCTGGGCACGCATGTCCAGGTTGGTCTTCACCTTGTTCTCGTAGCCGGAGTAGCACTGGATGATGTACCACTGGCCCGGGAGCTTCTTCAGCTCACGGAGGAACTTGCGGAGGCGCGCCTTGTACTCGGCGAGTGCCTCCTCCTCCTCGCTCTGCTCCGCAGCCTCCCCGTTGTCGTCACCGAGCGCCGCCGCGGCCGAGGCCACGTCGGTCGGTGCCGCGGCGGCCTCGGACGGCTCCGCGCCCTCCGCTTCCGTGAGGGCGTCCTCGGCCGTGACATCACCAAGGTCCGGCTCCCCGGAGTTCTCCGTCATCTGCAGGTCCGCCTCCTGTACAGGCTGCTCGGGGGTGACGGCCTCGTCGGCGTTCTCGGGAATGGTGTTGTCGTCGCTCATCTGGGTGTACTCCATTGGGTTTTCGATCGGGTGGGGCGGAGATGCGGGCCGGGCCCGGTGGGGTCTTTTCGCCACATTCTACGCCGACCACCTCATGAAATATCCCGCCGGACCTCGTGGGGTCGGGCGGGATACTGCGTGAAAAGTGTTCGTTCACGGAATTCTAGTTGGCCGTGAGCACCTTCTCAACTCCGAGTCCGGCGAGGAAATCAACTCCGGACACCAGTGTGGTCAGGACGATCAGGAAGATGAGCACGATGATCGTGTAGATGAACATCTGCTTGGCGGTGGGCCAGATGACCTTCCGCATCTCCCGGACGACCTCGGGGAGGAAGTTGCCGACGCGCGACGCCAGGCCGGATCCCTCGTTTCCGTCACCGGAGACGGCGACGGATTCACGCGCCTTCTTGGCGGCGTAGGAGTCGCTGCTGGTGGTGGCCACCCCCGCAACCTGTCGCTTACCGGCCGGACGCGCCGAACCCGTCGGCTTCGGCTTGTTTTCGTCGGTCACGGTGCGGTGCTCCTCGGATCTGCGTGCGCATAAAGTGTCTTGCAGGGGCGACAGGACTTGAACCTGCAACCTGCGGTTTTGGAGACCGCTGCTCTGCCAGTTGAGCTACGCCCCTTCATGCACTGCGTTCTGCAGTACGCGACCACCCTACCAGACGTACGAAGGCCGGATGAATGCGCCTTCAACAGCCCCGTGGGCACCCGCTGGGATACCAGAGAAACACCGCCCCGACATCCTTGCGGAGCCCGGACGGTGGATCTGTATCCCGGTAGCGATGGCGAGAATTGAACTCGCGACACAACGATTATGAGTCGTTTGCTCTACCACTGAGCTACACCGCCATGTGGCCGTTTCCCCACGACCGCGACCGTAGAAGACCCCGGCGGGAAAAACAACAGAGCCCCCTGACAGAATCGAACTGTCGACCTTTTCCTTACCATGGAAACGCTCTGCCGACTGAGCTAAGGGGGCACAGCCTCTTGGAATCGTACGGCATGCGCCCGCTCCGTTGAAGCCTCACAAAGATTAACCTGTTCCCACCAGGCTACACAAATCAGCAGTTCAAGGCCATTTTCCGGACCCCGGACAACGCCGTCACGGACGGTCGGGAACCGGCGCGCCGGACCCGCGGGGCCCCGGAAACGCGAAAAGCCCGTTCCGGCGGATCTTCGTGGAAGATTCCGACCGGAACGGGCTGTCCCGATGTGCCAGGTGATGGATTCGAACCAACGTAGGCATAGCCGACGGATTTACAGTCCGCTCCCTTTGGCCGCTCGGGCAACCTGGCGTGCGCCGCTCACGCGGTGCACTGAACACTCTACTACGCCGTGAGTGGCTCGGCGCAAGTCCGCATGTCAGCAGACATTTTCCGGCCTCACACCGGTCAACCGACGCGGCTCACCATGAATCGGGTGAGGGTACGGAGTGCGGCGGTGGTCTCGTTCTGCGGCAGTTTCGTGAGTTCGACCTCGGCGAGTTCCACGTAGTGGTGGACGTCCGCCAACGCCTTCTCCCTTCCCGTCGACCGGTGCAGGAGATCGAGAACTTCGGCCACCTCGTCATCGTCGGTGACGGGCCCCGTGAGCCGGATCCGGAGTTCGTCCCCCACGGTGCTCTGTTCCGCCAGCGCGTAGAGGACGGGCAACGTGAACACGCCCTCCTTGAGGTCCGTCCCGGGGGTCTTTCCCGATTGGGTGGTGTCGGAGTAGATGTCGATGATGTCGTCGACGATCTGGAACACCGTGCCGATGGCATATCCGAAACGGTGCAGCGCGTCAATCTGCTCGGGGGTCGCACCACCGTGCAACCCACCGAGAAAGCCCGCGGAAGCGATGAGCACGCCGGTCTTCTCCCGGACGACCGCCCGGTAGTGCTCGATCGGGTCCCCGTCGCCGGGCCCGACCGTTTCCCGCATCTGTCCGGTGACCAGCTCGCCGAAGGTGGCTGCGAAGTGCGCGACGGTGTCGACCCCGAGCTGCGCCATGATCCTGGAGGCCCGGGCCAGCAGATAGTCCCCGGCGAGGATCGCCATGGAGTTGCTCCACCGGCTGTTCGCGGAGTCCACGCCCCGTCGCTTGTCCGCTTCGTCCATCACGTCATCGTGATACAGGGTGGCCAGGTGGGTCATCTCCACCACGACCGCCGCCTTGATGACGTCCGCGTTCGCCGGGTTCGCACCGTACCGGGACGCGAGGAGCGCGAACATGGGGCGGAAACGTTTCCCGCCGGCCGCGGCGAGGTAACGGACCTTGTCGGTGACGAATCCCTCACCGACCGTGAGTTCGGCCGCGAGGAGTTCCTCGACCTCACGCATGCCGGAGGAGATCGCCTCGTTGAGTTGCTCGTCTCCCAGGTTGACGGACGTTCCCCGGGAGAACGTCTTGTCGTGGTCACCTGGACCGTGCGTCACGGTACGGCCGTTACTCATGCGGTTGCCCTCATTGTCTTCTCGCGGCGGGCTGGACCGGCCGCCGGATTGGAGTGGTGTGCTGGGACTGATTCCGGTTCCCGGATACCGACGTCGTCCGACGTCGTCTCCGTGGATGCCGCCGGGGTGATGCCACGTTCCCGCGCGGCGGACCCCGCGGGCCCGGAGCGGACCCGGGATCAACCGTAGTCGACGCGGGCGGTCACCGGACACTCCGGGGTGAAAACCCGCCGGGTCCCGGAAGTGCGACAATGGGGCGGTGAGTATCTCCCGGTCCCGGACCGCAACAACCGACGTCCTCGTGGTGGGGGGTGGCCCCGCCGGAGCCTCCGCCGCGATCCACGCGGCGAAACGCGGTTTCGACGTGCTCCTCGTCGACGCCGCCCGTTTCCCACGTGACAAGACCTGCGGCGACGGCCTGACCCCCCGTGCGATGCACCAGTTGCAGCTTCTGGGGTTCGGCCCGGAGATCGCCGGCGGCTACCGGTCCCGCGGCCTGAAGCTGCACGGTTTCGGCGGTGACGTGACAGCGCCGTGGCCCCTGTCCGCGTTCGGTCGCGAGGGATCCGCGATGCGCCGCACCGAGCTCGATGCGCTCCTGTTCGAACGCGCCCGCGCCACCGCGGGCGTGACGGTGTGGGAGGAGTGCCCCGCCGTCGACATCTCCCTCCGCGGCGGCCGGTTGGAGTCGGTGACCCTGATCGCGCCGGACGGGGAACGCAGGGTGCGGTGCGGCACGGCCATCGTCGCCGACGGGGTCCGATCCCCCATCGGCAAGAAGCTCGGCCGGACGTGGCACCGGGGTGAGGTGTACGGGATCGCCGCCCGCGCCTACTGCACGACGCCCTTCTCCGACGAGGAGTGGATCCACTCCCATCTGGAGCTCCGCGACGGGGCGGGTGTGGCGCAGCCGGGCTACGGGTGGATCTTCCCGCTGGCCGAGGGGCACGTGAACATCGGCTGCGGGGCGCTGTCGACGACGGCACGGCCCGCCAAGGTGAACACGAGGAAGTTGCTCTCACACTATGCCGCGCTCCGGCGGGAGGAGTGGCGACTCGGGCCGGAGACCGACGTGGCGGGTGCCCTGTTGCCGATGGGGGGCGCGGTGAGTGGGGTGGCCGGTCCGAACTGGATGCTGATCGGGGACGCCGCGGCGTGCGTGAATCCGCTCAACGGCGAGGGGATCGACTACGGACTGGAGACCGCGCGTCTCGCGGCGGAGCTGATCGACCCACGGCGCGACCTGACGGTGGTGTGGCCGCGGGTGCTGCGGGAGAACTACGGGGAGGCGTTCCTGCTGGCCCGGACCGCGGCCAGGTTGCTGACCCATCCGCAGCTGCTCCCGATGGTCGGACCACTCGGTTTCCGGGGCCCTCAGGCGGGCCCTCTCATGCGCGCCACAGCGCGGTTGATGGGCAATCTCGTCACGGACGGGGACCGCGATGTGGTTGCCCGTGCGTGGCGTGCCGCCGCCGGGGGTTTCCACCGGCTGCGGGGCTCCGGCGCGGCCCTCTGGGAGTGAGCCCCTACGCGGGTTTCACCGCCGAGTGCAGGGCGGTGATGCCTCCGGTCAGGTTCTGCCAGCCGACCTCGGTCCAGCCGGAGGCGGCGATCTCCCGGGCGAGCTGCTCCTGGTCGGGCCAGGCGCGGATCGACTCCGCCAGATATTCGTAGGCGGAGGGGTCGGAGGAGACGAACCGGGCGAGAGCGGGCAGCGCCCGCATCAGGTACTCCTTGTACACCTGCGCGAACACGGGGACGACCGGGGTGGAGAACTCGGCGACCGTCAGCCGTCCGCCCGGCCGGGTCACGCGGGCCATCTCCCTGAGTCCGGCGCGGGTGTCGGCGAAGTTGCGGAGCCCGAAGCTGATGGTGACCGCGTCGAAGGACCCGTCCGCGAAGGGCAGGGCGAGCCCATCGCCGGCGACCTTGGACACCGCGCGGTGTGCTCCCGCGGCGAGCATCCCGGAGGAGAAGTCACACGCCACACACCAGGCACCGGAGCGGGCCAGCTCGACGGTGGACACGGCGGTCCCGGCGGCGAGGTCCAGGACGCGTTCACCGGGGCGGAGATCCAGGCGCTGTCGGGTGCGGCGCCGCCAGTGACGGTCACGTCCGAGGGAGAGCACCGTGTTCGTGATGTCGTACTTCGCGCCGACGGCGTCGAACATCCGCGCGACCTCGTCGGGATTCTTTTCCAGGGATGCCTTGACCACGGGTCAAGGCTACGCGACGACTAGCGCCACCGGGCCCATGCCCCGGGTCGAACCCCGGTGGACCGTTCCACCCGACGCTGATCCGCGAGAACCGCCGAATAGTGTCCGCGCAGTTCGCCGCAGACGCCCTCCCAGGTCCGGCCGGAGACCCGGTCGAGCGCCGTGGCGGACATGTCCGCCAGATTGTCCAGGACGCGGTCCACCGCCGCGGGCAGGTCCGCACTGAACGTGGCGACGTCGAGAAGCTCTCCGTTCCCGCCCGGGGTGATGAGGTCCACCGGCCCACCGGCACGGGGCCCGATGGTCGGCACGCCGGAGGCCTGCGCCTCCTGGATGGTCTGGCAGAACGTCTCGAACTCCCCGGGGTGGACGAACACGTCGAAACTGGCGTACGCCCTTCCCAGCTCCTCTCCCCCGAGGGCCCCGGTGAATACCGCCCCGGGCAGTGTGTCGCGCAGGGCACCGTACTCGGGTCCGTCACCGACGATGACGAGCTGGAGATCATCGCGTCCGGACAGGGAGACCAGCCGATCGACGCCCTTCTCCGCGGCGAGTCGGCCGACGTAGCCGACGATGCGCCGCTCACCCGACGGGTCCCAGGAGCGGCGTAGTCGGTCACACCTGTGGGCCGGGTTGAAGCACTCGGTGTCGACGCCCCGGGCCCACCGGTGGACGTCGGTGATGCCGTGGGATCTCAACGCCTCGATCGCGGGCGTCGCGGGGGCGAGGGTGCGGGCACAGGAGTTGTGGATCAGGCGTGTCCACTCCCACGCGGCGGTCGACAGGGCCGACAGGTGGTACTTCTCGGCGAATCCGACCACGTCCGTCTGATAGACCGCGACCGCCGGGACCTTGAGCTGCCGGGCTACGAAAGCCCCCGCCGCCCCGAGGACGAACGGGCTGGCGAGGTGCACCACATCGGGCCGGAACGAACGCAACGCGTGGTTGACGGCGGGCACGGGGACCCCGACGGGCAGGGAGTTGATGAGCGGGACCATCACGGTGGGCACCCGCACCACCGGGAAACCCACGTAGGAGACGACCTCCTCCTCGAAGTCCCGCGCCCCCGGCGCTATGACGAGAGCGTCATCACCGTGGCGGTTCAGGTGCTCGAGAATCCGGAGCACGGAGTTGGTGACACCGTTGACGTTGGGGAGGAAGGATTCGGCGACGATGGCTACACGCATGTCCCCGATGATGGACGCTCCGGTGGACGGTGAGGTCACGGGCGGGTGACAGGAGAATGACGATGTCCGTAACTATCGGTGCCGCAGGATCTGCCGGTAGTGTTCGACGAGTTTCGCACAGAGGACCGGCCAGGTCCGCCCCTCGACGGCACGCCGGGCGGCGACCGACATGGTGTCCCGACCCGCCAGGACGCGGTCCACCGCCGCGGGCAGGTCTGCACTGAACGTGGCGACGTCGAGAAGCTCTCCGTTCCCGCCCGGGGTGATGAGGTCCACCGGCCCACCGGCACGGGGCCCGATGGTCGGCACGCCGGAAGCCTGCGCCTCCTGGATGGTCTGGCAGAACGTCTCGAACTCCCCGGGGTGGACGAACACGTCGAAACTGGCGTACGCCCTTCCCAGCTCCTCTCCCCCGAGGGCCCCGGTGAATACCGCCCCGGGCAGTGTGTCGCGCAGGGCACCGTACTCGGGTCCGTCACCGACGATGACGAGCTGGAGATCATCGCGTCCGGACAGGGAGACCAGCCGATCGACGCCCTTCTCCGCGGCGAGTCGGCCGACGTAGCCGACGATGCGCCGCTCACCCGACGGGTCCCAGGAGCGGCGCAACCCCGTGCTCCGGTTCGCCGGATTGAATCGTCCGGTGTCCACGCCCCGGGCCCACCGGTGGACATTGCGGATCCCGTGGCCGGTGAGCTCGGCGATCGCCGCAGTGGATGGTGCGAGGGTCCGGGCACAGGAGTTGTGGATCATCCGGGTGACCCGCCAGGAGGCGGAGGTCAGCAGCCGGAGGTGGTAGCGGAGAGCGAAGCCCGCGACATCGGTCTGGTAGACCGCGAGCGCCGGTACCTTCAACCGGCGGGCGGCGAACGCGCCGGCTGCACCGAGGACGTACGGACTGGCGAGGTGGATCACGTCGGGCCGGAAGTCACGCAGTGCCCTGTGCACCAGCGGGACCGGGACCCCGACGGGCAGGGAGTTGATGAGCGGGACCATCACGGTGGGCACCCGCACCACCGGGAACCCCGCGTAGGAGACGACCTCCTCCTCGAAGTCCCGTGCGCCCGGCGCGATGACGATCGCCTCGTGGCCGTGCGCGGACAGGTGCTCGAGAATCCGGAGCACGGAGTTGCTGACACCGTTGACGTTGGGAAGGAAGGACTCGGCGACGACGGCGACCCGGAGACGCTGCTCAGACACCGGCGGGCCCCTCCCCGCGACGGGCGCGCCTGCGGTCCATCACCGCGATGAGCCACCAGGCGACCGCGGCCAGGAGGCTGGCGACGGTGGCGGTTGCGAGGGCCGGGGGGAGGGCCTGTCGGAAGTCCCTTCCGGAGATCTTCACCAGATCGGGGTTCGAGCGGTCGTAGTCCACCCAGACGCCGCTGCCGGTGGCCAGGTCTCCGGGATAGAGCACACCTTCCTCGGGGGCCAGGAGAAGGCCGCTCTCGTCGCGGTACTCGACGGTCGTCCGCCACCAGCCGGCGTCGGTGACCGTCGCATAGGCCTGCGCCCGGTCGGCGGCGATCGTCCGGTCGTTCAGCCAGGGGCCGACGACCATGGCGAGGGCCATCAGCATGGCGGCCATCCAGAACAGGATCACCAGCTGGTGCTGACGGCGGCGGGCCCGGTCGCGGGGCACACGGGCGAGTGCCGCGCGGAGCGGATTACCGGTCACCTGCCGACCACCCTGCCCGACAGTGCGTCGTGCAGCTCCCGCCGGGTGGAACGGGTGGTGCGGGCCTCGATGATGAGCGGCGGGTGCGGGAGTTCGATGGATTCCTCGAGTTCCCGGATGAGGTCGGCGATGGTGTCCACCGCGCGGTGTTCCCAGCCGTTGGCGGCGGCCAGCGCGGCGATGTCGACGCCGTGGGGGGTGCCGAACACGCGCTCGAAGTTGTCCCGGAGTCCGGGCGCCCCGGCTTCCAGGGTCTCGAAGATCCCGCCGCCGTCATCGTTGGCGACGACGACGGTGAGATTGTTCGGGAGCGGGTCACCCGCACTGATGAACAGGCCGCCGGAGTCGTGGAGGAAGGTCACGTCGCCGAGCAGCGCGACGGTGCGTGGAGCGCGGGGCGCGGTCCGATCCCGGGCCTGCGTGGCCAGGGCGACACCGACCGCCTGGGAGACGCTTCCGTCGATGCCTGCCGCTCCGCGCGGGGCGTGGGTGGCGACACCGTCGAAGGGGAGCCCCACCAACGCGATGTCGCGGACGGGATTCGACGCCCCGACGAAGAGGGTGTCGCCGACCGCGAGACCGTCGGCGACCGCGGCCGCGACATGGAGGCCGGTGAAACCGAGATCCCGGTCCCCGAGAACCTCACGGACCGCCTCGGCCGCCTGTCCGCCCGCGACATCGCAGAGTTTCAGCCACTGCTTCGTGGGCTGGCCATCCACACGTATCCGGCTGGCGACCCGGTGCGCGTTCCCCGCGGGATCGGTGTATCCGTCGGAGCGGGTGAGCACCGTGACCTCGATGCCGGGGTCGGACATCAGCGCCAGGACGTCACGGTGCAGGGTGGGGTGTCCGATGACGACGAGCTGTTCCGGGCGGGTGCGCAGGACGTGCCCCTCCGCCGACACCTGTTCCCGGGTGAAGAGTCCGGCAGCCGCGGGGTGCACGGGCCGGTCGGGGGCGGGTGCGGTGGGTTCGGCGATGGTGGGGACGCCGGCGAGTTCCTCCACCGGCCAGGCACCGTCTCCGGCGATCACGAGGGTGGGCCGCGTCAGGTCGAGGTTGGCGGTGCCCCAGTCGCGGTGGGGCCGGCGTACCGGCGGGTGGCCGACGGGCGGGTCGGCAGGTACCGGCGGTTCCGGATCGACGAGCGGCGTGTCGAACGCGACGTTGAGGTGGACACGGTCGTGCGCCAGCGCACGACGGGTGACCGCGGCGGCCTGGTCCGCGTCGGCACCGGAATCGATCGTGACGCACTCGGCGAATGTCCCGAAGATGCCCCTCTGGTCGATGGTCTGCGAGGCACCGGTTCCGATGAGCCGGGAGGGCCGGTCCGCGGCGAGCACGACGAGCGGGAGATCACTGTGCCGGGCCTCCACCATGGCGGGGAGGCAGTTCGCCACGGCTGTCCCCGAGGTGACGATCACGGCGACGGGCCGGTGGTCCACCCTCGCCATCCCGAGGGCGAGGAACGCGGCGGAGCGTTCGTCGAGTCGGACGTGGAGCGTGATGTCGGTGCGGGCCGCGACGGCGAGTGCCAGCGGGGCGCTCCGGGACCCGGGACAGACGACGACGTTCCGGATCCCGGCGGCGGCGAGCTCCGCGGCGATCGCGGCGGCGGTTGCGGTGGCGGGGACGGTCATGATCTGCAGAGTCTAACCGGGTCCACCCGTCCCGGTCGTCACGCACCGACCTGATGCTTCAGGCACTCCAGGGACTCGCGCAGATGGGTGTGCCAGAAGTCGACGGTGTCGGGATCCGCGGCGAGTCCCGCGAGCCGGTCGGGGTCCGGCTCCACCGGGGCACAGGAGAGGTGGCCGTCGGCGACGAGCCGTCCGGCTGTGGCGGAGTCGACGACGTCCTCGATGAAGAACCCTCCGGTCCCCAGTCCCGCCGGAGCGGGTGGGACGTCGATCTCGTCGTCGTCGGTGTGCCCGGGCAGGGCGGCCACCGCGGCGAGTCCGGCGTTCAGTCCGACGGCCGTGTCGAGTGCACTGGCGACGGTGACCGAGACCCCGTGTGCGGCGATCCTGTCCGCGATGTCGAGCAGCCGCCGCACACCACCGAGCGGCGCCACCTTCACCACCGCGACGTCGAGGGCACGGGCCTCGAGCACGGCGAACGGGTCACCGGCCCGTCGGATCGACTCGTCGGCGGCGACCCGGCAGAAGATCCCGGAGCGGACCAGTCGCTGGCGCAGTTCCGCCAGTTCCGCGGTGGTGGCACAGGGCTGTTCGAAGTAGTCGAGGGGACCGAACGCACGGGCCGCGTCGAGTGCGCGGTCCACGGTGAATCCCCGGTTCGCGTCGACGCGGACCAGCGCATTCGGGACCTGCTCCCGGACCGCGGCGATCCGGGTGACATCGTCGTCGAGGGTCTGCCCGGGTTCGGCGACCTTCACCTTGACCGTACGGCAGCCCGGGAACCGGGAGAGGACGCCGGGTACCTCATCGGGGGTCACGGCGGGGACCGTCGCGTTGATCTCGATACGGTCACGTTCCGGGGTCGGCGCCCCGAGGTACGCCATCTCTACCGCGCCGGCCAGCCAGGCCGCGGCCTCCTCCGGACCGTAGTCGCGGAAGGGCGCGAACTCACCCCACCCGACGGGCCCGTGGATGAGCAGGGCCTCCCTGCGCGTGATCCCCCGGAACCGCACCCGCATGGGCAGGGCGACGGTGTGCGAACGGTCGATGAGCTCACCGGCGTCGAGGGTCGAGACGAGCTCTACGAGGCGTGGATCCAGGGGGGCGTGGATGAACGGCATGGTCCCCAGAATACGAGACGCTACCGTTGTCCCCATGGACACACCGGACTACAGCACCGACAATCCCTTCGACCCGACGCAGTGGCGTGAGGTCCCGGGCTTCGACTTCACCGACATCACCTACCACCGGCACATCGGCGAGGGACGGGTGAATGGCATCGTTCGCATCGCCTTCGACCGCCCCGAGGTACGCAACGCCTTCCGCCCGCACACCGTCGACGAGCTCTACCGGGCGCTCGACCACGCCCGCCGCACCCCCGACGTGGGCTGCATTCTCCTGACCGGGAACGGCCCCAGCGGGAAGGACGGCGGCTGGGCGTTCTGCTCGGGTGGAGACCAGCGCATCCGCGGGCGGTCCGGCTACCGGTACGCCGACGGCGAGACCGCTGACACCGTGGACACGGAGCGCGAGAAGGTCGAGGGGGGCCGCCTGCACATCCTCGAGGTCCAGCGCCTGATCCGCACGATGCCCAAGGTGGTCATCGCGGTGGTCAACGGGTGGGCCGCGGGCGGAGGACATTCCCTGCACGTCGTGTGCGACCTCACGATCGCCTCCCGCCAGGAGGCGCGGTTCAAGCAGACCGACGCGGATGTGGGGTCCTTCGACGCCGGCTACGGTTCGGCGTACCTGGCGAAGCAGGTTGGTCAGAAGTACGCCCGCGAGATCTTCTTCCTCGGCCGGACGTATGACGCCGAGCGGATGCGGCAGATGGGGGCGGTGAATGAGGTCGCGGACCACGGGGCCCTGGAGGACACCGCCGTGGAGTGGGCCCGAGCGGTCAACGGGAAGTCCCCCACCGCCCAGCGGATGCTGAAGTTCGCCTTCAACCTCACCGACGACGGGTTGATGGGGCAGCAGGTGTTCGCCGGTGAGGCGACGCGACTGGCGTACATGACGGACGAGGCGGTGGAGGGCAGGGACAGCTTCCTCGAGAAGCGTACCCCCGACTGGTCCGCGTTCCCGTACTACTATTGATCGGACCCCCGGGTACGGGAGGGACCGGGAACCAACCCGCCGATCGGCAGAATTCACCTAAAGTTCATCTTTCCGTTTCCGGCCCATCGCGGTGACCGGCCCTGGGCCCCACCACCGCTTCCGACACACCCCACCTCACGGTAAACGCAGGTGAAACAATGGGGAAACGTAAACCATCGGGTGAGGAAACTACAGTTTAATACCCCCATTTGTGCAAAATCATCGAACGGGAGCCATCCGAACCTTCCGATCACCTGTTCTTTCCGCCATGACAGGGGCAGATCTGCGGCATACTCCTTTGATGTGACCGAATTGATCATCCTGCTCATCGTGGTTGTCACGGCTCTCGCCTTCGACTTCACCAACGGCTTCCACGACACCGGCAACGCCATGGCCACATCAATCGCCACCGGGGCGCTCCGCCCGAAGGTCGCGGTGACGCTCTCGGCCGTCCTGAATCTGGTCGGTGCGTTTCTGTCGGTGGAGGTCGCCACAACGGTGGCGAAGGGGGTCGTCGACCTCGACCAGTTCAACCTCGCGGACCCGGGGCAGGCGCACCAGCTGCTCCTCGTCGTCTTCGCGGGCCTGATAGGCGGCATCGTCTGGAACCTGATGACCTGGCTGCTCGGCATCCCCTCCTCATCGTCGCACGCCCTCGTCGGTGGTCTCATCGGCGCGGCGGTGGCGTCCCTGGGAATGCAGGGTGTCGCCTGGAACGGCGTGCTCGCGAAGGTCGTCGTCCCCGCTCTCTGCGCCCCCGTCGTCGCCGGTCTGGTCGCCACGGTCGGAACCTCACTGGTGTACCGGTTCACCCGCCCGGTCGCCGAGAACGACAAGAACCGGTATTTCCGCTGGGGACAGATCGGCTCCGCCTCCCTCGTCTCCCTGGCCCACGGCACCAATGACGCGCAGAAGACGATGGGCGTCATCTTCCTCGCGCTCGTAGCGACGGGCGGCCTCGGAGCGGACGCGGGTATCCCCTTCTGGGTCAAGTTCTCCTGCGCCATCGCCATCGCGCTCGGCACCTACATGGGTGGCTGGCGGGTCATCCGCACCCTCGGCAAGGGCCTGGTGGAGATCGATTCCCCACAGGGGATGGCGGCAGAGACCTCCTCCGCCGCCATCATCCTCACCTCCTCCCACTTCGGTATGGCGCTGTCCACCACCCACGTCGCAACCGGATCGATCATGGGGTCCGGGCTCGGACGGAAGGGTGCGGAGGTCCGCTGGAGCGTCGCCGGCCGAATGGCCGTCGCCTGGATGATCACCCTGCCCGCCGCGGCACTCGTCGGCGGACTGACGTGGCTGCTCGCCCACACGGTCGGCACCGCCACGGATGACCTCGTGGGGGTCATCCTCGCCTTCGCCGTCCTGGTCATCCTCGCCGGCCTCATCTTCGTCCGGTCCCGCCGCGCTCCGGTCAACTCCGGCAACGTCAACGCAGACTGGGACGCAACGACCAACCGTGTCGCACCACCGGTGGCGGTCATCCCCGATCACGAGGACCTGTTGAGCCCGGCCGACACCGTCGGCACCCGAATCAGTGACTCCGCCGAGAGGACCGTCCGATGAGCGCCGCCACCCTGATATCCGATCTGCTGCAGGTACTCCTGGCCGGACTCGTCCTCGGCGCCGGACTCCCGGCCCTGTTCGCGGTCGGCATCCGGCTGGCGACACCCGCAGCGACCAGTACGGCGCAGAGCGTTCCCGTGTGGCGGAAGGGGCTCGCGGGCCTGTGTTTCGCGGTGATCATCGGTGCGATCATCCTCGGCATCATGTGGATCACCAAGGGTGTCTTCCACGACGCCTTCGGACTCGACCCGTTCGGCACCGAGGCCCACTGATCCCACCCCGGACCGCTTCCGGCCCCGGCACGCAGATCTCCTGCGAGCCGGGGCCGGACTTTTTCAGCCCGGCCGGGAAATTCCCGGCTTGCACCCCGGCGGACTGATCGCTAATCTAATCAATCATTGTTATTCACCAACTAATTCTGCACCCCATCATCGTTGATCGTCCACTAACTGATCCGGTGGCGCAGACCACGCGGATCCCGCGATCCCCCCCAAAGAAAGGAGGCCGGCACAATGTCCCTGCTCCACGTGTCCGCCACGAGTCCACTACTCGGTGCAGTCGGCCGGATTCTCAACTGGCTGCGCCCGGCGCCGGCACCTGTGCCCGCTCCCCTGACCGTCCTCGCCGAACCCGCGAAGATCCGGGAACTGCTCAAAGAGGATGACGACATCTTCGTCTGGTACCTCATTGAAGCCGGCATGACCCCTGCAACCAGGGAGGACGTCGAACTCGCCTGGATCATTCTCCACGGACTGCGCCCCAACGAGGAAACCGTCTCCCACCTCCGCGACGAGGTCCTCGAGCCGCTCGGGCTCAACGCCGGTTAGGCGGTACCGCACCGGGACGTAGACTCTGCTCCCATGAGCACCCGAATCCTGCGTCCGCTGCCCGTCCCTCCGGACGATCCCGCTGCGGTACTCCCCGACCTCGCCGACGCGATAGCCGGAAACGCCACCTGGCTTCCGGTGCCGGGGGGACCCGGCCGGGCGGACCGGGACCGGGCGGATATGCTGATCCGCTCCCAACGCTGCGGCGAACCCGTGGACCCGGGGGTCGCGGTCGTGGTCGCCACCTCAGGATCGACGGGAACACCCAAGGGCGCTCTCCTGACCCCCGCCAACCTCGTCGCCGCGGCGGATTCCACCCATTCGGCGTTGGCAGGGGAAGGCCACTGGCTCCTCGCGATGCCCGGCCACCACATCGCGGGCCTGCAGGTTCTGGTCCGGGCACTGGTGGCCGGAACCGAACCGGCCTGTCTCGATGTCTCGACCGGTTTCCACGTGGACGCGTTCGCCGACCTGTCCGCACGACTGTCCAGCGCCGCCACATCAGAGGGACTGCCCGCCTACACCGCACTCGTCCCGCTGCAGCTCGCCAAGGCCCTGGACACGCTCACCGGCATCGAGGCACTCCGCGAATTCGACGCGATCCTCGTCGGCGGCGGTCACCTCCCCCGCCATCTCCGGAACTCCTGTGACCGCCTCGGAATCCGCGTCGTCGCCACCTACGGATCATCCGAGACCACCGGTGGCTGCGTGTACGACGGACGCCCGGTACCCGGCGCGCGGGTCAGGGTCAGCGACGGCCGCATCCACCTCGGCGGACCGATGATCGCGGCCGGGTACCGGACCGCACCCCCGGGCGACGACTCCTTCGCCGAACCCGGCTGGTTCGCCACACGGGACCGCGGGGAGATCACCGAAGGAACCCTCACCGTCACCGGACGCCTGGACGACATCATCGACTCCGGTGGGCTGAAACTGGACCCCGGCATCATCGAGCACGCGATGCTCGACATCGACGGAATCGACTCGGCCTGCGTCGTCGGGATACCCCACCCACGACTCGGGCAGGCCGTGGTGGCCGCCTACACCGGCTCGATAGAACCGTGGGAGGTCGTCGAGGGACTTGATGAACTGCCCAGGTGGCAACTGCCGAAGGACATCCGCCACCTGGCGACGATGCCGGCCACCGGCCCCGGAAAACCTGACCGTGACGCCGTCAGGAGGCTGTTCGCCGCACGGGGGCGGTGAACACGGGTGCGGGGTGCCGATTGAGCACGCGACGAGACGGTCCGCCAAGATGGTGACATGGCTGATTCAACCACCACCCCGTCACCCCGGCCCGCGGACTGGATCGAGGGGGCCCGCCCCCACACCTGGCCGAACGCGTTCGCACCCGTCATCGCGGGCTCGGGAGCGGCCGCCGCAGTCTGCGGATTCGTCGCCTGGAAGGCGGTCTTCGCGGCAGTGGTCGCCCTCGCACTCATCATCGGGGTCAACTACGCCAACGACTACTCGGACGGCATCCGCGGCACCGACGACGATCGCTCGGGCCCGCTCCGGCTGACCGGGTCCGGACTCGCCCGCCCCGAACATGTCCGGGCGGCCGCGTTCGCCGCCTTCGGTGTCGCCGGTGCGTTCGGACTCGTCCTCTCCGCGACGAGCGCGTGGTGGTTGATCCTTCTGGGCGTGGCGTGCATCGCGGGCGCATGGTTCTACACCGGTGGAGAGAACCCCTACGGGTACCGGGGACTCGGCGAGGTCGCCGTTTTCGTGTTCTTCGGCCTCGTGGCGGTGCTCGGCACCGAATTCACGCAGGCCGGCCGGATCACGTGGACCGGACTGGCCGCCGCGGTCGCGGTGGGCTGCTTCTCCTCGGCGGTGAACCTCGCCAACAATCTCCGGGACATTCCCACCGACGCGGACAGCGGAAAGATCACCCTCGCGGTCCGGCTCGGGGACCGTGGAACCCGCCGCGTGTGGGTCCTCCTCGCCGGGGCCCCCTATCTGCTGAGCCTCGCCGTCGCCGCCGCACACCTTCCGGCACTCGCCGCGCTCATCGCACTACCGGTGTCGGTCGTGGCCGCCGAACCGGTGGTTCGGGGAAGGACGGGACGGGATCTCATTCCGGTCCTCGGCGCCACAGGGAAGGCCATGCTCCTGTGGTCGACGGTCACGGCGATCTCGCTGGCACTCAGCTGAACTCCCGCGGGACCGTGAAATCAGCGGGCGGCCAGCTGGCTCTTGACCCACTCCTTGTGCGCCTGCCGCTGCGCGTTCCACACAGCCAGATTCCGGGTCACCCTGAGACGTAGGGACCGGAACACGAACATCGAGAGCGGGAACGCGACCAGCAGTGCCAGCAGCGATGAGATGACCAGCGGAACCGGCGCACCGATGAGGACGGCCAGACCCTGGATGATCACGGTCAGCAGAAGGAACAGTCCCAACCGGGCCAGGCCGTAGAGCACCATGTCCCGTCGGACGCGACCACGTAGTTCCCTGTCGAGTTCCGGGGCATCATTGACGGCGTTATCACTCACATCCACCGACACTACTAAACCCCGGTACAGGGACCGTATTGTTGTTGGGGTAAACCCTGTCGGAAGGAATCCCCTGTGGGACGTCTCATACTGCTGCTCCTCATCATCGTCGTCGTCGTTCTGGTGTGGAAGGCCTTCGGCCCCGGAAGCCGCCGACGCTACCGCGCGACACCGGTGCAACCGCAGATCAAGGGCCCCGACGACGACGATGAGTTCCTCTGGAGCATCAAGAAGCAGCGCTTCAAGGAACGCCGCGCGGCCGAGCAGGCCGCCCGCGAGGAGGAGGAGCGCATGCGGCGGGCACGAGAAAAGTACACGCAGCGACCGGAAACCTCGACCGAAGGTGACGGATCCGACGATCCGGACACATCCCGCGAGTGACTTTTGTCACCCGTGGGCCCCATGTCGCAGCCCCGTCACCGGCACCAGCGGTCGATCACCCCTGAATCGCGGTGGATTCAGCCGCCCCGACCCTCGACCACATAGGTCCAGCACACCCCCGGTTTCGGACCATCCACGAACCGAAACCGAATGCCGGAGAGATCCTGACGGCACCCGCCCGACCAGGGGGGTATTCCGGTCCCCGCCCCGGCCACTCCGAACAAAAATGCACCGACCAGCAGTTATTAGGCTACCCACAGTTACGCTATATTGGGCAGCATGCCCTTCATGAAACAGCCGACCGACCCCACGAGCGGAGAACCGGGCCACCGCAAGGACGCCCCCACCTCCGGAGGTATCGCCGTCGACGAATGCCCGGATTTCACGGGCCCCCATGCTGTCCGGGCACTCCCCCCTGAACTCAGCGAACGTGCCAGCGAGCTGTTCAAGGCACTGGGAGATCCGACTCGACTGAAACTCCTCTATCTCATCGCGGAGAGCGACACCACCGAGATCTGCTCCCACGAGCTGTCCGTCGCCCTCCAGGTCTCCGCACCGACGATCACGCACCACATGAAGAAACTCGCCGCAGCCAAGCTGGTCAACCGTGAACAACGCGGAAAGTGGGCGTACTACACAGTCAACTCCGACGAGTTCAACCGGGTCCACTCCCTGATCCACGCCCTGTGACAGGCGGCGTCGCCCTCCGCCGGAACGGAAGTCCGACGCCTCATCTACCCCGCTGCAGTGTCTGCAGCAGATAGTCGCCGTAGCCGGACTTCCGCAGTGTCTGCGCCCGCTCGGCGAGCTCGGTGTCGTCCAGATACCCCATCCGCCACGCGACCTCCTCCGGGCAACCGATCTTGAGTCCCTGCCGCTGCTCGATGGTGCGCACGAAGTCCCCTGCGGCCATGAGCAGGTCGACCGTCCCGGTGTCGAGCCACGCCGTACCCCGGGGCAGCACCTGAACCTGCAACCGCCCACGTTCCAGATAGGCGGAGTTGATGTCGGTGATCTCCAGTTCTCCCCGGGCGCTCGGCGTCAACCCCCGTGCGATCTCGACGACATCGTTGTCGTAGAAGTAGAGCCCCGGTACCGCATAGTGCGACTTCGGTTCCGCGGGTTTCTCCTCGAGAGCCAGCGCGCGGCCGGACGCGTCGAACTCGACGACCCCGTAGGCGCAGGGGTCCGCGACCCAGTACGCGAAGATCGCGCCGCCCTCCGGCTCCGTGAACCGCCGTAGCTGGGTCCCCAGTCCCGCACCGTAGAAAATGTTGTCCCCGAGTATCAGCGCGACCGAATCATCGCCGATGTGCTCCGCCCCGAGAATGAATGCCTCAGCGAGACCGTTCGGTGCGGTCTGCGTGGCGAAGCTCAGCCGGATCCCGAACTGATCCCCGTCGCCGAGCAGCCGCTCGAACTGGGGCCGGTCGGCGGGGGTCGTGATGATCAGG
This sequence comes from Corynebacterium antarcticum, assembly GCF_016595285.2. Lineage (NCBI taxonomy): Bacteria > Bacillati > Actinomycetota > Actinomycetes > Mycobacteriales > Corynebacteriaceae > Corynebacterium > Corynebacterium antarcticum. The sequence continues at coordinate 345,692 of NZ_JAENIP020000002.1, read as the reverse complement.
ATGTCGTCGATCCCGGCGAGCATCAGCGTCGACAACGGGTAGTAGATCATCGGCTTGTCGTAGACGGGGACGAGCTGCTTGCTCACCCCGAGGGTGATCGGGTGCAGACGTGAACCGGCACCTCCCGCGAGGATGATGCCCTTCACAGCCCTGCGTCCTCATTCGCCAGTGCCCAGCCGTTCTTCAGATCGGACTCGTGGGCGAGGCAGTCCCCGACGTCGGGGAGCATCCCGGACGCCCGTGCGGACGCCAGGGACGGCGCGGCGGCATCTTTGTCGGACACGATCCGGTCCCCCGCCGCCACGGGCCAGTCGATGCCGAGCTCCGGGTCGAAGGGGTCGATGCCGTGCTCGGCGTCCGGGTTGTATCCGGAGGAGGTCAGGTACACGACCGTCGCATCGGTGACCGCGGCGAACCCGTGGGCGAATCCCACGGGAATGTACAGGCAGCGTCGGTTCCCGTCGTTCAGTTCCACCGACACATGCCGACCGAAGGTGTCTGAGCCGGTGCGGATGTCGACCACGACGTCGACGATCCGGCCGTGCACGCACGTCACCCACTTCGCCTGCCCGGGCGGGACATCCGCGAAGTGCAGCCCCCGCACCACACCCGGTCGGGAGACACTCAGGTTCGCCTGCTGCAGGTCGAGCGGATACCCGGTGTGCTCCTCGAAGCGGGCGGCGGAGAACCACTCGTGGAAACTCCCGCGTGAATCAGGGAACACGCGGGGATCATCGACGAGGATCTCTGGCAGGTCGGGGTGCGGTGCAGGCATGTCCCCAGTCTAGCCGCGCGATACGCGGCTAGCCGATGACCTCCTCGGTGGCGGCGTAGTTCGCCTCGGCCGAGGAACGCGCCTCCCGCCACCACCCCGGGTTGTCCCGGTACCAGTCGACGGTCTGCTCGAGTCCCGCCCGGAAATCCGTGTAGCGGGGACGCCATCCGAGGGCCGTCGTCGAGGAGGGGTCGATGGCGTAGCGCCGGTCGTGACCGGGACGGTCGGTGACATGCACGAAGTCGTCCCTTCCTCGCCCGAAGATCTCCAGCAGGTCGCCCACCACCTCGCGGTTCGATCGCTCCCCGTCGGCACCGATGAGGTAGGTCCGTCCGATCTCACCGCGCTCTATGATCGTCCAGACCGCGTCGTTGTGGTCGTCGACGTGGATCCAGTCCCGCACATTGTCACCCGTGCCGTAGAGACGCGGGGTTCCCCCCTCAAGGAGCGCGGTGATCTGCCGCGGGATGAACTTCTCCGGGTGCTGGCGTGGGCCGTAGTTGTTGGAGCAGTTGCTGATCGTCGCCCTCAGTCCCGCAGAACGGACGTAGGCCCGCACGAAGTGGTCGCTCGCGGCCTTCGACGCCGAATACGGGCTCGAGGGATTGTAGGGCGTCTCCGGGGTGAACCTGGCCGGATCGTCGAGTGCCAGGTCCCCGAACACCTCGTCGGTGGAGACGTGGTGGAACCGGACCCCGTGCCGTGCCGCGGCCTCCACGAGTGTCACGGTCCCCTCCACGTTGGTGCGGACGAAGGCGAAGGGGTCGCGCAGTGAGTTGTCGTTGTGGCTCTCGGCGGCGAAATGCACCACGAGATCCGCTTCCGCGACAAGCTCGTCGACGAGGTCCGCCGCGCGGATGTCCTCCTTCAACAGCGCGAACCGTGCGGGATCCAGTCCCGTGAGATTCGCGGGATTGGCGGCGTAGGTCATCGCGTCCAGGACGGTGACACTGGTGTCGGGGCGGCTGTCCAGGGTGCGGCGGACGAAGTTCGAGCCGATGAAACCGGCACCACCGGTGACGAGGATTCTCATGTCGCAGATTCTAGTGCCGGTAGCGACCGGTCAGTGCCCCGCGGCGACCAGTGCGGCCATGAGAAGGAGAAGGAGGCCGCCGGCCGCCTGGATCCACATCATTCCGCCTTCGGATCCGGTGAGCCAGCCCCGGACCCGGGCGGCGGCCTCCACCCAGCCGGCGTCGATGATCAGGCCGGTGATGAGGGGGACCAGACTGAGGATCACCAATCCCGGCAGGGGGTCGACGCCCGCGGGCAGATATCCGGGGATGATCGTGCCGAACATGACGATCACCTTGGGGTTCGATGCGCCGACGAGCAGACCGGAGATGAACGCCGATCTCACACCACTGTTCTCCGGCCGGATCTCGGGGATCTCGAGTCCTGTCGGCCGCCGGTGGAGATGCCATGCGGCCCGCAGGTAGACGACGACCCCCAGGGCGATCAGCACCACCACCCCCACCCAGCGGAGGACGGTGAGGAAGCTCGTGGTTCTCGCCGCAATCGTCCCGACCGCGGTGAGGATGAGAACTCCGGTGAACGCGATTCCGAGGGTGTTCCCCACCACCCCGGCCATCGCCGGGCGGCGCCCCACCGCGAGTGCCTGCCCGACGAGGAACACGATGCTCGGCCCGGGAACGGCGATGAGCACGGCGGACACCACGGTCAGCGCGAGGACGGCGGACAGCACAGAGCGTTTACCCCTGATCCAGAGAGTTGTCGGATTACCCGGGACACCCTACGGCACGGATGACGTCACCGTTCGTCCGGGCCATCGCGGAATCACTCTGCCCCCGCCGGGGCACGACCCCGGACTTCCCGCCGCTGAACCGGATGCTTCCCGGGAAACGGGCCCACCGGTGGCGTTCGGCGTCGACCACGCGGAACAGTGCGCCCGACTTTGCGTTGACCGTCAGCCCACCGCTCAGCGGAACCACGACCCGGAACAGAATCAGCGCATCTCCGAGTTCCGTTCCAGCTGAGTGGTCTCCTCCTGCGCTGATGAGTTGGGCGCGGATCCCACGGTGGGACCGGTGGTCGAAACGACCACCGGCGAGTCAGTGCTGACCTCGACGACCTCATTGTCCCGACCGTCGGCGACGGTGTCCGATTCGGCGGTACCGGCCGGCGGATCGGTGCGGTACACGACCGAAGTGCATGTGGGGCCCCGGAAGGCCGGTGAAAACACGGATGAGGAACAGAATCGCCCGGCGCGAAGGCGACACCGCCCGGAGCACGGATGACCAGAACCGGTTTTTTGGGGGACACGCACCGGCGCCGTCACGCCCGGATCTCGGTCGATCACGGCATCCGAACCGCAGGGACCGGATGGTGGGGTACAGAGGTTCCCGGAGAGGCCCCGGCGATATCCGGACCACCTGTTGCGGGATGTTCGACGATCCTGCCGTCGCTGTCCGTCCCACCGGGTCCGGAGAGATTCTCCGCCGGAGCCCATACCCACAGAAAAACCCTCCCGCCACGGGGAGGGTTCACCGGGTCCGATCAGAGGGTCAGTTGGCCAGTCCCGCGTAGGAGTGCAGGCCGGCGGTCACCAGGTTGATGAAGAAGAGGTTGAAGACCATCGCCGCGAGGCCCGCGATGTTGATCCAGGGGGCTGCCCTACGCCAGCTCGGTGTCGAACGGGCGTGGAGGTACGCGGCGTACAGGATCCAGGTGACGAAGGACATCGTCTCCTTGGGGTCCCAGCCCCAGAAGCGTCCCCAGGCCGATTCCGCCCAGAGGGCGCCGAGGATGACCCCGAGACCGAAGACCGGGACCGCCCATGTGGCAGCGCGGTAGGCGATCCGGTCGAGGGTGTCGGCGCCGGGAAGCGGACGGAGGATCTCACCGATCTTCCCGTGTTCCTCGCCCTTGGGCTGGCTCTGCCTGAACAGGTAGAGCATCGACGCGACACCGGAGAGCATGCAGATCCCGGCACCGAAGGACACGATCGACACGTGGATCGGCAGCCAGAACGAACGGAGCGCGGGAACCACCGGACCAGAGGCGACGTGCAGCTTCGTCCCGCCGTAGAACATGAGGATGAGCACGGGAACCAGCAGCCAGGGCCACATGGCCCGCAGGTCCTTACGCTGGATCACCAGTGCCGCGATCGCCATGGTGAGGAAGGTGACGAGGGAGATGTACTCGTAGAGGTTTCCCCAGGGGAACCGGCCCGCGGACAGGCCCCGTAGCACGATCGACGCCCCCTGGAGGATGAGTCCGAGCCACAGCATGGACTGGACCATTCCGCCGAGCTTGTCGACGCCACGCGCCGGTTCCGTACCCTCCCCGGGCGGCTGCGGGGTGTCTCCGGCGACCGTCCCGGTTCCCGAGACACCGACGAGTTCACGCTCACGGACGCCGACGGTCTCCGTGGCCACCTCACTCGAACGACGGATGTAGTAGACGAGCGCGATGACGAGACCGATGACGTAGATCACGAAAGCGGTCCGGTACGACAGATCGGAGAAATACGCCAGGTTGCTGTTGACGGGCATCAGATCCAACTCTCGGTGTCACATGTTTCCGGCCGCGGCACGAGAAGCCGCGGTTGTTCAAAAGTCCAGCTTACGCTACCGCGAGGAGGCGATTCCACCCCAGAGTCACCCGTCGTCGCCATCCTCGTCGTCCGGGAGACCGAGGAGTCTGCGGTGGAATCGTCCGTGTTCCTCGCCCCATCCGGCACTGTCGGTGCGGGACAGCCCGGCGGTCTCGACGACCGTTCCCCCGTCCCCGTCGGTGCGGACGCGCACCCAGACGCGACGCCGTTTCACGGCGAGGGAGAGCACCAGTCCCCCGAGCATCGCGATGGCGCTGACGAGGACCCACCGTTGGGTCGGGTCGTGACTGATCTGGAGGTTGACGAACTCATTCGCGCCGTCGAACGTCACCCGCGTCCCGTCATCCAGGGTCACGGATTCCCCGCGCAGCAGATTCACGCGCTCGATCTTCTGCATCGCACCGCTGTGGATCTGCCCGGAGTCCAGGCTGAAGATGCTCTGTCCTCGGCCGGCGTCGAGCCCCGTGTCCCCGCGGTAGATGTCGATCGCCAGTGCGGGATCACGCATGGCGGGGTACGCGGAGCTCAGGAGTTCCCCGTTCTCACCGGTGAACTGGGCGGTGGGCGCGAACAGTCCCTGGATTCCGAGCTGGTTCTGGCGCCGCTCGAACAGATCCGGGTACATTCCCGCCGGCGGGTCGAAGCGCATCGCGCCGGACGAGAGGAAGGAGGTCAGGTCGTCGGGCCGGAACTGCACCATCTGTGTGCGGGACTCCCCGTTCGGCCAGGTCACCGTGATCCGCGGAGCGAACCCGTGACCCTGGAGGTAGATTCTGTCGCCCTCGATCCGGAGCGGATGATTCACCCGCAGGGTGTAGGGCTCCCACTCCGAGGGATCGGTGAAGATGCCGTCGCCCTTCGCCCACCTGATGTTCGAGGTGAACATCTCAGCCTGGCCGTTGGGAAGGTAGTCCGCGGTGAAGTCCTCGACCTCGACGCAGAACGGGGAGAGGTCGGTGCCGTCCACCAGCGTGCCCCACCTGTAGGAGTCGTAGTTGGCGAAGGCGGTGTTGCAGAACTGGGAGTTGTCCGCTCCCGCCACGACGATGACCTGTCCCTCGTAGTACACCAACCTGCCGAATCCGATGGTGAAGAGGATTCCGACCAGCCCCAGGTGGAACACGAGATTGCCGAATTCGCGTGCGTACCCGCGCTCGGCGGACAGGGATCTCGCTCCCGCGCGGTCCTCCTCCGCGGAGTACTCCGCCACGCGCCATCCCCTGAGAAGGCCACGGGCCTCGGTGAATATCTCGTCGGGTGTCTGTTCCACCTTCCCTGACCCGTGGTGCGGGAGCCGGGACAGGTTGCGCGGCGTCCGCACCGGGCGGCTGCGCATGGAGCGGTAGTGTTCGATCGAACGAGGGAGGATGCACCCGATCAGGGAGATGAACAACAGAACGTAGATCGCGGTGTACCAGCTGGAACTGAACACGTCGAACAGTTCGAGCCGGTCGTAGATCTCCGCGACTCTGCCGTTGGCCTCTATGTAGTCCGTGACCGTCTGCTCGTTGAGCTGGCGCTGCGGAAGCAGGGCGCCGGGGATCGCACCGAACGCGAGGAGGAACAGCAGCGCCAGGGCGGTGCGCATGCTGGTGAGCCAGCGCCATGCCTTCAACGGATAACTGGAGAGGGTGGTCAGCATCGTCGGGGTCTTCGTCCTCCAGCGGGAAACGGGTGCCGGGGTGACTGGGCCCCGGATGGGTCATCGACGTGTCAATCTACCAGTCGCGGCACCCGCGGCCTGATTCGTGGATCTGAAGGTACGTGCCGTCCGGGGTGGATGCCGCTCACCGGAGAAGCCTCGGTCGCGGAGGGACGCCAGTGAACCGTCTAGATCAGTGTTCCGCCGTATTCGACGGTCCACTGCCGGACCCAGTTGATGAAGTGCGCCCACTGGCCGCTGATGAGGGCGAGCCCCACGAGGATCAGGGTCACCCCGCCGATGATCTGGATGGTTCGGGAGTGCCTCCGTAGCCAGCCGACCCCCCGCATGGCGGAGGCTGATCCCAGGGCCACGACGATGAATGGGAGTCCTAGTCCGAGGCAGTAGGCGACGATGAGTGCGACGCCACGCGCGGCGGTCATTCCCTCCGTTCCCACGGAGACGGAGATGATCGCGGCGAGGGTCGGCCCCAGGCACGGGGTCCATCCGAGCGCGAAGACACCACCGAGAAGGGGCGCGCCGATCCAGGTGGACCACTTGCGGGGATGCATCCTCCGCTCGGTCTGGAGGGGCCGGATGAATCCCAGGAACGCGACACCCATGATGACGGTGACGACTCCGCCGATGCGTTGGAGCAGCTCGGCGTTGAGGGTCAGGGCGCTGATGGCCCCGAAGACGGTGGCGGTGGCGAGGACGAAGATGACGGTGAAACCGAGGACGAACAGAAGTGCGGCTCCGGCGACGCGCCACCGCCCGCGCCCGGCGACGCGGGGACCACCGTCGGGCGGGTACTCCATCTCCCCGCCGACGACACCGGCGAGGTAGGACATGTATCCGGGAACGAGAGGGACGACGCAGGGGCTGGCGAAGGACACCAGTCCGGCGAGTGCCGCCGCGAGCAGGCCGAGCAGCAGCGGACCGGACACCGCCGCATCAGCCACGCGGGAACCGAACCCGGCGTCCGCGAGCAGGATGAGACCGTCGGTCACGGGGCCTCCTCCAGAAGCGGTCCGGTGACCGCGAGGATGTCATCTGCGGTGATCTCCCGGAGGAACACGGCCGCGGGCCGGTGCTTCCTGTCGAGGACGATCGTCGTGGGGATCACGGAGGCGGGGATGCCACCGAGCGCAGCCGCCGTCTTGAACGGCGGATCGTAGATGGAGGGGTACGTCAGTCCGTTGTCCGCCATGAAGTCACGGGAGATCTCCGGGGAGTAGTCCCGGACGTTGATGCCGAGAACCGTCCCCCCGTGTCCCTCGAGCTCATCCTGCACCACCTGGAGATCGTCCGATTCCGTGCGGCAGGGGCCGCACCACTGGCCCCACGCGTTCAGGACGACGACCTCGCCGTCGTAGTCGGACAGATCGATGATCTCGCCGGGGTTCTTCAGCGATTCCCCGGAGAACGGGGTGACCGGGCGGCGTTCCTCCTCGGGATAGGTGATCTCGAGGGCACCGCCGGGCGAGGCGAACTGGAACGTCTCCACCGTCGCGGCGGGGGTGTCCGCGTCGCCGTCGGTGGAGCAGCCGGCGATCAGGATCGCCGTGGCCGCCAGGACAGCGGTGAGTGTGCGGCTGGGGCGGGAGGGCATCGTCAGATCTCCTGCGCCGGTTCCGTGTAGTAGATGTCGCTGATCTCCCTGTCCTGGAACACGAGGGAGGTCACGGACGCGAGGTTGCACTGACGGGACAGGTGCGCCAGCGGCAGTTCCTGGACGGTGCGCTGCACGCAGACGACGGGCAGCTGATGGCTGACGAGGATGGCCTCGTGTCCCTCGGCGTCGTTCCGCGCCCGCTCCACCGCGGTCATCATCCGTTCGGCGATCTCGGTGTAGGGCTCGCCCCAGCTCGGTTCCCACGGTCGGATCAGCAGCGGCCAGCGGGAGGGGTTCCACAGCTGGGACCTCCAGCCCTTGGTCCGCAGTCCCTCGAACCGGTTCCCCGCCTCAAGCAGGTTCTCGTCGGTGTCGATGTCGCAGCCGGTGATCCGGGCGAAGGGCTCCGCGGTCTCCTGAGCCCGTTGCAGGGGCGAGGCGCGGAGAACCGTGACGTCATGGCCGGTGAAGCTGGCCGCGGTGCAGGCGACCTGACTGCGCCCTCTGGCGGAGAGCCGGTATCCGGGGATCCTCCCGTAGAGGATACGTTCGGGGTTGAAGACCTCTCCGTGCCGGACGAGGTGGACGATCGTGGTGCTCATGGGGCGCTTTCGGTCGTGGTGTGGGACGTGGACTGGGTCAGGCTGTGGCCGCTGCTGCGGCCTTCGCCGCGGGAACGAGGGCGGCCTCGATGCGTGCGAAGTCGTCGTCGGTGAGCGCGGAGGAGACGAACCAGGTCTCGAACACGGACGGGGAGACGAACACCCCGTTGTCCAGCAGTGCGTGGAAGAAAGGCGGGAAGCGGAAGGTGTCGGCTGCCTGCATGTCCGCGAAGTTCCGGCCCTCACCGTCGGCGAAGCGGACGGAGAGCATGTTGGACGCGCGCTGGATGTGGTGGGCCACACCCTCACGGGTCAGGGCCTCGGACACGAGGGCGTCGAGCCGGTCGGCGTTCGCATTCACGGTGTCGTAGACCTCCCGGGTGGCGAGGCGCAGTGACGCCATGCCCGCGGCCACGGCGACGGGGTTCCCGGAGAGGGTTCCCGCCTGGTAGACGGGCCCACCGGGGGCGAGACGTTCCATGATGTCGCGGCGGCCGCCGAAGGCCGCCGCCGGCAGCCCACCGGAGATGACCTTGCCGAAGGTCGTCAGATCCCCGGCGACCCCGTCGACGCCGTACCAGCCGGAGTAGGAGGTTCGGAAGCCGGTCATGACCTCGTCGATGATCAGGAGGGCGCCGTCTTCGTGGGCGATCTCCTTCAGCGCGGCGTTGAAACCGGGGGCCGGGGCGACGGTGCCCATGTTTCCGGCTGCCGCCTCGGTGATGATGCAGGCGATCTCACCGGCGTTCCCGGCGAAGGCGGCACGCACGGCGTCCAGGTCGTTGTAGGGCACGACGATCGTGTCCTGCGCTGTCGCCCCGGTGACCCCGGGCGAGTCCGGGAGGGAGTACGTGGCGACGCCGGAGCCGGCGGAGACCAGCAGCGAGTCGACGTGCCCGTGGTAGCATCCGGCGAACTTCAGCACCTTGGGTCGCCCGGTGTATCCGCGGGCCAGTCGGACGGCCGACATGGTGGCCTCGGTGCCGGAGTTGACCAGGCGTACCTCGTCGACGCTGGTGCGCTCGACGACGAGCTCGGCGAGTTCGACCTCGGTGGTGGTGGGGGCTCCGTAGCTCAGTCCGCGGGCGGCGGCGTCCTGCACGGCGGCGACGATCTCGGAGTGGGCGTTGCCCATGAGCATCGGACCCCAGGAGCAGAACAGGTCGACGTAGTCGTTGCCGTCCACGTCGGTGAGGTGGCTGCCCTCGGCGGAGGCGATGAAGCGGCTCTGCCCGCCGACGGAACCGAAGGCCCGGACGGGCGAGTTCACCCCGCCCGGGGTGAACGCTCGGGCGCGCTCGAACCAGCGCGCGGAGCCGGCGGTGTTCTGGGACGTCGGAAAGCGTGAAGTCATGGGGCCATTGTAGGCGGTGCCTGCGTGGTCTCCACGTCGCACGGTCGGGACCTCCGGAACCCGGACCGTTCGTCTCCGGTGAACTCGACTCCTGCCGTGCGGGGAGCACGGGGCCGCTCCCCCGGCTTCTTCACCCGTCACGGTGACGATGTGTGCGCGCTCAGGGGACTAGTTGCCTTCCACGAGCCTGCGCGCCGCCGCCCGTGCACCGGAGATGACCGCCGGCACACCCACGCCGTCGACCCAGGCACCGGCGACGTCGACGGCCGGGGTTCCACCGAGTGCCGCTCTCACGGCGGCGACGGTGTCGAGGTGGGTGTCGGAGTAGCGGGGCAGCCCGCCCCACCAGTATCGGGTGTAGATCTCGGAGAGCCCGGCGGCGCGCCCGTCGAATCCGGTGATGGCCTGCAGGTCGTCGAGGGCGTGGTCGACGAGTTCGTCCTCCTCGATCTTCAGCATGGAGTCGTCGCCGAAGGTACCGAAGGAGGCCCGGACGAAGGCCCCTCCCCGTTCGCCGATGTGCGGCCACTTCTTCGAGGAGAAGGTGAATGCCTTGGCGTGCATGTCGGGCTCATCGGCGGCGATGAGGATCCCGGAGTGGTCGGGCAGACCGTCGCCGCAGTCGAAGCGCATGCCGACGACGACGGAGGAGGACAGTTTCACCTCCCGTGCGGCGGTCGCGGCATCGGGGGCGACGTCGCGCAGGAGGACTGCTGCGGTGGGGGCGGGAACGGTGATCAGGACCCGGTCGTAGGCCGTGTCGCCGGCCCCGGTGATCCGGTGGCGCCCGCCCTCCGCCACGATCCCGGAGACGAAGGTGTCGAGGTGGATGTCCGCCCCGGACTGTTCGGCGAGCTCCTCGTAGAGCTCGGCGTATCCGCCGCGGAACGCGCCGAACACGGGGGTTTTCTCCGGGGTGAGCTTCTCTTTCGGGGTGAGGGTCTTACGTGCCTGCTTCTTCTCGTCGAGATTCTTCAGCGCACGGCTCAGGGTGACCCTCTCCCCCGCCTCGGCGAGGGCATCGAGCTCCGCGGCGAGCTGCGGCACGGTGGCACGCAGCCCGAGGTCATCTGCGGGGCAGGAGTACACGCCACCGAGGAGCGCGGAGACGACGTGGTCGACGACGTCGTCGCCGAAGCGCTCCCGCACCAGCCGGCCGACGCTCGTGTCCGCGCCGACGGTCCAGTCGATGCCGGGTGCGTCGCCCTCGGCGTCGATCCGGGCGCGGGTGTCCTCCCCGACGAGATCCCCCAGCGACGCCGAGGCGGAGGGGATGCCCATGACGGTGTCGTGCGGCAGAGGGTGGAGCCGCCCGCCGGAGTAGATCATCGAGGTGTGCGGCCCGGGGTGGACGATGCGGTCGGCGAGGCCGAGTTCGGTGAAGAATTCCGTCGCGTCGGCACGGAACGCGAGATATGCCTCGGCGCCCATGTCCGTCGGTCCCGCGTCGAACGCGACGGTGTGCAGTTTGCCGCCGATGCGGTCGGTGGCCTCGAAGACGTCGATGTGCGCGTCCGGATCCAGGGTGTGGATCTCCCGGGCTGCGGTGAGGCCGGCGAGGCCGGCTCCGATGATGGCGTACGAGGTGCTCACGGGTTGGACAGTGCTCCTGTGGGAAGGGTGCCGGTTGATGTTCGGGGCGTTTCCCACCAAGCCTAGTACCCCGGCGCGGACAGGTTCCCGCGGGCCGTGGTGCGTGGAACGAGCATCCGTTCTACCCCGCGTGGATCGCGGCGACGGCGGCGGTGATCGCGTCGGGGTCGGTGTCCGGGAGCACTCCGTGCCCGAGGTTGAAGATGTGCCCGGTGGCGTCCCCGGCGGCGATCGCGGCGTTCGCTTCGGTGCGGATTCGGGCGATCTCCCGCTCGACGACCTGATCCCCGGCGAACAGGAGCGCGGGGTCGAGATTGCCCTGCAGAACCTTCGGGCCAGCGGAGGCGCGGATGCGGCGGGCGGCCTCGTCGAGGGGCACACGCCAGTCGACGCCCATCACCTCACTTCCCGCCTCCGCCATGGACCCCAGCAGTTCTCCGGTGGTGACACCGAAGTGGATCCGCGGGATCTCACCGGCGATGCTCGCCAGGATCTCGGTCGAGTACGGCAGGACGTGGTCCCGGTAGTCGCGTTCGGTGAGGAATCCCGCCCAGGAGTCGAACAGCTGCATGGCGTCGATACCCGCGGTGACCTGGGTGCGGAGGAAGGCGGTGACCGTGGGCACGATGCGACGCATGAGCGCGTGCCAGGTGTCGGGGTCGGCGTGCATCATCGCCTTGGTGACCTGATGATTCTTGCTGGGCCCACCTTCGACGAGGTAACTCGCGAGGGTGAAGGGCGCCCCGACGAAGCCGATGAGCGCCTGGGTGTCCGTCAGTTCGTCCAGGATGAGGTCGATGCCGGCGGCGACGGGTTCGACCTCGTGGTCCAGGACCGGGAGCGCGTCGACGTCCGCGCGGCTGCGGATCGGGTGCGCCACCACCGGACCACGACCCGGGACGATCTCCACGTCGACGCCGGCGGCCTTGAGGGGGACGACTATGTCGGAGAACAGGATCGCCGCATCGACGTCGTGTCTGCGGACGGGCTGCATGGTGATCTCGGCGAGGAGATCAGGCATGAAGCAGGAGTCCAGCATCGCGATACCCTCGCGGACCTTCCGGTATTCCGGCAGCGAGCGTCCCGCCTGGCGCATGAACCACACCGGCGGGCGGGAGGGTGTCCGGCCGGCGGCGGCGTCGAGGAGAGGGGCGTTGTCGAGCGTGCGGCGGGCCGCCGGTGAGGGTGCTGTCATGCGTCCCATCCTGCCTGACCCGCTCACCCGAAGGCCAGACGGACCGGCCCGGTGGTCGGATGGTGGGCGTGATCGCGTATGAATGCGGTCACACTCCACCCGCGAAACACCCCCCGTCACGCCAAGGGAGGTTTAAATGGTGACGTCACGTTCATTTCCCCCGCCAGAGGATCGTAGAGGACCCACCCATGAGCGACCATCACCCAGCGACACTGACCGACGCCGAGATCTTCGCGGCGCACGAGGGCGGCAAGATCGGGACGATGTCCCGTCGGCCGCTGGACACCGTACACGACCTGTCCATCGCCTACACCCCCGGTGTGGCCCGGGTGTGCGAGGCGATCCGGGAGGATCCCGCGCTCTCCCACGACTACACGTGGGCCGGCCGCAACGTCGCGGTGATCTCCGACGGCAGTGCCGTCCTGGGTCTGGGCGACATCGGGGCCAGGGCGGCACTGCCCGTCATGGAGGGCAAGGCCCAGCTGTTCGGCCGGTTCGCGGGGCTCAACGCCGTGCCCGTCGTGCTGGACACCACGGACGTCGATGAGCTGTTCGCCACGATCGTGGCCCTCGCCCCGTCGTTCGGTGCGATCAATCTCGAGGACATCTCGGCGCCCCGCTGCTTCGAGCTGGAGCGTCGCCTGATCGAGGCCCTCGACATCCCGGTGATGCACGATGACCAGCACGGCACGGCCATCGTGATCACAGCGGCGCTGCGCAACGCGTGCACACTGCTGGACCGGAAACTCAGGGACCTGAAGGTGGTCATCTCCGGGGCCGGTGCCGCGGGCGTCGCGTGCGCGAAGATGCTCATCCACGCGGGTATCCGGGACATCGTGATGCTCGATTCGAGGGGCATCATCCACCCGGACCGCACCCCGCTGAATTCGGTGAAGCAGGAGCTGGCGCGCATCACCAACCCCCGCCGTGTCTCGGGCGGCGTGGCCGAGGCCCTCACCGGCGCGGACACCTTCATCGGGCTGTCCCGCGGACACGTCGGCGAGGACGCGCTCAAACTCATGGCCCCGGAACCCATCCTGTTCTCCCTGGCCAATCCCGATCCGGAGATCACCCCGGAGCTCGCGTACGCCTACGGGGCGGTCGTCGCCACCGGGCGCAGCGACCTGCCCAACCAGATCAACAACGTGCTCGCCTTCCCCGGCATCTTCCAGGGGGCGCTCGCCGCCCGGGCCACGGGGATCACCCCGGCGATGAAACTCGCGGCGTCGAGGGCCATCGCGGACATCGCGGCGGAACGTCTCGACGCGGAGTACATCGTGCCCTCACCGCTCGACGCGCGGGTCGCCCCCGCGGTGAGCACCGCGGTGCAGGCCGCGGCACTCGCGGAGGGCTGAGCCCGGCGCGGGCGGGCGGCGGCGCGTCAGAACTTCCTGACCCGCTGCGAGCGGTACTCGATGATGAGCGAGGAGGCGACCATGAGGACGGTCGCCGCCATCGGGTGCAGGACACCCGCAGCCGCGGCGACCATCGCGACCCCGTTGTAGGTCCAGGCGAGGATGATGTTGCGGTCCGCGAGAGCCGACACCCGGCGGGACAGGACGATCATCTCGGGCACGGTCTCGACGTCCTCCCGCAGCAGCACGACATCGGCCTCGTCGTGGTCGAGGTCGTCGGCGGAACCCATGAGGACGCCGATGTCGGCGACCCGGAGACAACCGAGGACCGAGGTGTCGCCGACCATGGCGACGGTCTCGCCGCGGGCGTGCACGCTGCGCACCGCGATGTCCTTCTTGCCCGGCGCGATACCGGCCAGCACCTTCGAGATTCCGAGGTTGTCGGCGAAACGACGTGCGACGGGATAGGTGTCCCGGGTCAGCATCATCGTCTCCAGGCCGAGGTTCTCCAGCTCCGCGACGGCGTCGATCGCATCGTCCTTGACCTTGTCGTAGAGCGTGATGACGCCCCGCGCCCTGCCTTTCCAGCTGACCACCAGTGGGGTGCCGCCGGCTACGGACGCGGTCGCGAGGCGACCGTCGAGTTCCGAGAGGTCCCGTGGGCGCCACAGCGTGGCTTCAACGGTACGGAGCTCGAGGTTTCCGTCGGAGTCGGGCATCGGGATCTCGACCTGGCCGGAGAAGTTCCCGCCGTCGGTGATCCGGACGTGGTTGACCTCGATCCAGTGCGGGACCTCCTCGCCGCCGGCCCCTGAGTCGCGGGCCTCACGGGCGGCCCGGACGAGTGCCTTCGACACCGGGTGGTCGCTCTCCATCGCGAGCGCACCCGCGACGCGGAGCACGAGTTCGGGATTCTCCCCCATCTCGGTGGTGATCGTCTCGAGCGCCATCTCACCCTTCGCGAGGGTACCCACCCGGTTGAAGATGACCGTGGTGACCTCGTCTAGCTGGCGCATGGTCTCGGCGTTGCGCATGAGTACGCCGCGTCGGGCGGAGGTCTCGATACCCAGCCGCATGGCGATCGGGGTGGACAGGGCCAGTGCGACGGGTCCGACGCAGGCGAGCATGGCGAGACCGGTGGCGAAAGCGGCGTTGAGGTTGCCGCTGATCAGCCACCAGAGGAAGAAGTCGAGGGTCGCGAGACTGAGCGCCCACGGGACGAGCAGCGACGCGGAGCGGGTGGCCAGCTGCGCGGAACGGTTCTGGTACTGCGAGGCCTCAGCGATCCACCGGTGCATGCTCGCCAGGCGGGTGCGTGAACCGGTGCGCTGCACACGGATCTTCAGCGGTCCTCCGAGGTTCATGCCGCCGGCGTAGACGTCGCTGTTGACCTTGACGTCGAGTGTCTCCCGGCCACCACCGATCAGTCCGGGCACGATGGTCGACGCGCCACCGATGACCCGACCGTCGGACGGAATGACCTGGCCGGTGGGGACGATGATGTCGTCGCCGACGCGGACCTCCTGCAGGGGGATGGTCTTCTTCACCGGTTTGCCGCTGCGCGCGTTCTTCCTGACCACGGTCACCGCGGAGACCGAGGACTCGATGTTCTGTCCCTCCTCGTCGAGCAGGGAATTCCTGCCGGACCGGGTGGCCAGCCGTCCCGCCAGGAGCAGAACGGTCGATCCGCAGGCGACGTCGAGGAAGAGTTCCCCGGAGGAGAAGATCGAGTGGTTGACGGCGAGCCATTCGGGGGATGACGTCCATCCCACGTCACCGGCCTTCGTGAAGGTCAGCATCATGATCGACCACAGGTAGGCGGAGATGATCGCCACCGAACTGGCGGCGTCCAGAGCCGACATGCCCCGGCGCAGTCCGGCGACCATCGCCCGGTGGAACGGCCACGCTCCCCAGAGGACCACGGGGGTCGCGAGGGCGAGACACACCCACTGCCAGTAGTCGAACTGCAGGTCCCGGAAATAGTTCATCACCAGGACGGGAATGGTCAGTGCGAGGCTGACGAGAAACCGGAGCGGCGTGAGCAGGGCCCGGGCGGTGAAGAGCACGTCGGTGGGCTCCGCCTCCCGCGGGAGGGTCCGGACGTCCGACCGCAGGCGGCCCTTGTCCCGGGATTCCTGATCCACCTCACGGGGGGTCCGCGGGCCGGGACGGCGACCGAGTCCCCGGATGGACAACCCCGACCGGGAGTGCCGGTGCTGGGCGAGACGTTTCCGGCGGTTCGCTATCTCCAGGCGTTCCGCACGCCGGCGAAGCGATGACCGGGTGAGATAGGCCTTGACCCCCACCTCAGAGAGCCTGCGGATCAGTTCCTCCGGATTGACGTCGTCCGGCACCGTCACCCACGCGGTCGACGTCGGGTAGATCACGCTCGCGCGGACGCCCTCAATGTCGTTGAGGGCACGCTGGATCTCGGTGACGTGGACCGCGGACTTCACGCCGTCGAGTTCGAGGGCGAAGGAGGTCCACCCGCCGCCGGACCGGCGGGCGAGGCGCAGTTGGAGTGACTCGTCCCCGTTGCGGGCCCCGAGACCCGCCATGCGGGCGGCCTCTTTCGCATCGGCGATCGCCTCGGCGACCTGACGCTCCGATTCCTTCAGCTCCTCCGGGGTACTGTCCTGGACGAAGATCTCGGGAATGGGATTGGCGGCGGTCGTGGGGTCATCCTTTTTCGGCGTCACGGTTTTTCCTGGTGTCGGTCGGAAGGTGGACACACCCGGTACGCCGGGTGGAACGGTCCTCGGTGTTCGAATCTACCCGGATCGGGGCGCGGATCACGGGGTTTTCCCGGCTACCGCCCCGGAGCCACCGGGGATCCCCCGTCGCCGCCGTCCCCCTCCTGCCAATCAACGGCGTCGGCGCGGCGGCTGAAGATCAGGCCGAGGACACCGGCGACGGCGGTGAGGATCTGCAGACTCCCGTCGATGAGATACAGCGCCGTCGGCGCGGCGGTTCCCGTGGGGCTCGTCGTGAACACGACGACCGCGCGGACCGCGAAGTAGACGCTGAAGAACACCAGCAGGGTCCGCAACCACTTCCAGCCACTGTTGCGTGCGTAACCGTACACGGCGAACGCGAGGAGGACCATGATCCCGATTCCCAGTACCCCGGCCATGATGATCGCGACGGTGATCACATCGTCGACGGGGACCCCACGGGTGTCGCCGAAGTTCGCGTTGGCTTTGACCGCGGATGGATCGATGAGGCTGATCACCACGTTGAATATCTGGTGGATGATCTCGAGGACCACCATCGCCCACCACAGCTGGACCGCGAGTCGGCCGGATTCCGGGATGGTGGGGGCCGGTTTCGCCTGGGGCCGCCCGGGCTGCTGCGTCATACGGGTGTCCTGTCGTCGGGGATGGTGTGCTGCGTCGATCAACGGATCCCGGGTGCCGTCGGCGACCGCCGACGATCGGCGGTGCCCCGGGGATCCTGCGGAAGGACCGCTCCCCACGGTAGTTGCCGGTGCGCAGGGGGCCGACGTCGGGGGACGGTATCAGCCCGGCTAGGCCCCCTGGCCCTGCAACCTGCGGGCGGCATCCACCGCGAAATAGGTCAGGATCTGGTCCGCGCCCGCGCGCTTGATGGACGTCAACGACTCCATCATGACGGCGTCTGCGTCCACCCAGCCGTTCGCTCCCGCGGCCTTGATCATCGCGTACTCGCCGGACACCTGGTACGCGGCGACCGGAACGGGTGAAGTGTCGGCCACCGCCCTCAGGACGTCGAGGTACGGCAGCGCCGGCTTGACCATGACGAAATCGGCACCCTCCTCGACGTCGAGCTCGACCTCGAGGAGGGACTCCCGGAAGTTGGCGGGGTCCTGCTGGTAGGCGCGCCGGTCACCGTCGAGGGATGAGCCGACCGCTTCCCGGAAGGGACCGAAGAAGGCGGAGGCGTACTTCGCGGAGTAGGCCATGATCGCGACATCGCCGTGGCCGGCGTCGTCGAGGGCCTCCCGGATCGCCGCGACCTGGCCGTCCATCATGCCCGAGGGACTGACGATGTGGGCACCGGCCTCCGCCTGGGAGACCGCCATCCTCCGGTACAGCTCCACGGTCGCGTCATTGTCGACGATCGTCTTCCCCGAGCGGTCCTCGGTGAGGACACCGCAGTGCCCGTGGTCGGTGAATTCGTCGAGGCAGGTGTCGGCCATGACGAGGATCTCGTCACCGAAGCGCTCGCGGACAGCGGCGACGCCACGGTTAAGGATGCCGTCGGCACGCCAGGCGACGGAACCGGTGGCGTCCTTGTCCCCGGGGCGGGGGACCCCGAACAGGTCGATGCACCGGATCCCCGCGTCGCGGGCCTCCTCCACGGCGGCGAGGAGCGAACCGGTGGTGTGCTGCACGACCCCGGGCATGGAGCCGATGGGGTTGGGTCCGTCGATGCCGTCGGCGATGAACATCGGGAGAATGAAGTCCGCGGGGCGGAGCGTGCTCTCGGCGACCAGCTCACGCATCGCCGAGCTCGTGCGCAGACGGCGCGGGCGACGGACCGGACGGGAAGAAACAGTCACGGGAAACAGACCTCTCGAAAGGGTTGCGGGTGTCGGACAGGGACTCACCTACTGTCCTACTCCCCCACCGGTGGGCCGTGCACGGCCCACCGGTGGGGGAGGGATCAGGAGTTCGTCCGCCGCGAGCGACGCTTCTTGCGCGGGGGCGGGAGCTGCCCCGCGGCCCGCAGGGCAGCCACGTGGGCGGCGAGTGCATCGACGAGCTCGGCGACCCCGGCGACCTCCGGCTGGACATCGACCCTGAGTCCCATCTCCGCGGCGGTGGCCGCGGCCATCGGGCCGATGCAGGCGATGATCGTCCGCTGGTGGGGTTTCCCCGCGATGCCGACGAGGTTGCGCACGGTGGACGAGGAGGTGAAGCACACGGCGTCGAAACCACCGGACTTGATCATCTCCCGGATCTCGGCGCTGGGTGGGGCCGCCCGGACGGTGCGGTAGGCGACGATGTCGTCGACCTCCCATCCGAGGTCGACGAGTCCTTCGACGAGGGTCTCGGTCGCGATGTCGGCGCGCGGCAGCAGGACCCTGCCGACGGGGTCCAGATCGGAGTCGTACTCGGGGAACACCTCGACCAGGCCGATCGCGTTCTGGTTGTTGGAGCGCGGGGTGAGTTCCGGGGTGATACCCAGGTCACGGATGGCGGCCGCGGTCTTGTGACCGACGGCGGCGATCCGGACTCCGGCGAAGGAACGGGCGTCGAGACCGAAATCGGCCATCTTCGACCACAGCGCCTTCACGGCGTTGACCGAGGTCAGTACGACCCACTGGTAGCGGCCCTCGACGATGCCCTTGACGGCGCGTTCCATCTGCGCCGGATTCCGCGGTGGCTCCACGGAGATCGTGGGCACCTCCTGCGGGATCGCGCCGTGGCTGGCGAGCCTGGTCGACATCGGTGCGGCCTGCTCCTTGGCGCGGGGCACGAGGACCCGCCACCCGTACAGCGGCCGGTTCTCCCACCAGGAGTACTTCGAGCGGTCATCCACCGAGGTACCGAGTGAGACGACGAGCTGGCCGGGGAGCTCTCCGTCGAGTTTGCCCAGGGTGGACAGGGTGGTGTCGTGGGTGCGCTGGAGCCGCGTCGTTCCGTGGACGGTGACCGAGACCGGGGTCTGCGGGGACATGCCACATCCGAGGAGTTTCTCCGCGATGGTCACCAGCTGCTCCCTGGTGGCCTGCAGCACGAGCGGCTGCGGCGCGGTGGCGAGCTGCCCCCAGTCGACGTCGTCGCCGCGGGTGATGTCGGTCTCCGTGTAGGTCGAACCCAGGGCGATGCCGGCGAAAGCGGGGACCGTCGAGGGGACGGACATGCCGGGAACCACCTGGAACTCGAGGCCCGCGGCGGCGACGGCGTTGATCTCGGCGAGAACGGAATCGCTGGTGAGGGGGTTCCCGGCGACGAGTCGGATGACATCTGAGCCGTCGGCCACACCCTCGGCGAGGAGCTTCGCCACTTCTTCCGGGGTGACGTCGGTGATCTCGGTGATCTCCGCGGCGGTCGGTGCCGGCGGACGCGGGGGCTTGCGGCGCGCACCCGCGGCCTTCGCCTCCGCGCACTGCCGCGCGTAGGCCTCGTCCGCGGCGTCGAGCTTCGCCTGCGGCACGGCGAGTTCACTGGCCACGATCTCGCGGACACCTCCGAGCACCCCTGGGTCGGTCAACGCGATCGCCGTGTGGCTGAGAACCTCACGGGCACGGACGGTCAGGAGATCGGGATTACCCGGACCCGCGCCGACGAAGATGACATTTCCCGTCGTGGGTTCCTGGGCCTCGGGGGCCGGATGGGCCATGCTCATGTGTGTCTTTTCTTCAAGGCTCGGGTTCTCGGGCGCGGCCCGGCTGGACGCCGCACGTGACGGACAGAAACTAGTGCTCCGGGGCGGTGCCGGATACCCCGGTACGACCGCAACGCCCGGACCGGACACCGCGGAGGGCGTGACGGACGGGTGGACCGGACGATCCCCCGGTCACGTTGTCCGTGGGCTGCCCGTGGGCGTTGAGCGCATACGAGGACAACGATAAAGCATCGACGGCAGGGTTGAAAACCAGCGAGGCTTTCAGGGGGAATGCGTACCGTAGAGGCCGCCCGCCGGCTCCCGTTCGACGCTCAGTCGGGCGAGGAGCTGCTCCGCCTCCGGGGTGGCGATCACGATCCGCTGCACCGTGGGGTGGTCGAGCAGGATCTCCATCCCCGGTTCGGAGCCGTGACACACGGCGAAGGTCGAGGCGGTTCCCCGTCCCGCCGGGACCACCGGCCCGGTGAGCGTCCCGGATCGGGTCACGCCGTTGATGGCGATTCCGGAGAGGCTCGATCCCGCGGGCCTCTCCACCGCCGCGGCGGCGTTACGCAGCGGGCGCGCCGCGAGGATCGCACGCCTGGGAACGGTCAGGTTGCTGCGTCTCGCCGCGGCCTTCTCCCACCAGTGCAGCCGCACCGTGAGTGCGGTGTCGGTCAGCTCCACCCGGACCATGGTCAGGCGCCCCCGGCGGCCGTCATGATGTCGACGGCCCCCCGATCCAGGAGCTGTCGGGCGAGATCATCACCGAGTTCGAGGTGGTGGTCGACGTCCGCGGTCCCGGAGACGACGAGTCGGGTGGAGCCGTCGAGCGCGAAGACGCCCGCGGTCAGGGTGATGCGGTCACCGTCGATCGTGGCGTGGCTGGCGACGGGGGCGGTGCACCCGGCCTCCAGTCGGGCGAGGATACGGCGTTCGGCTGCGGCGCACGCGGTGGCGGCCGGATCGAGCAGCGTCCCGATGGCGGTGACCGCCCCGGGGTCGGACTGCCTGCACTCCACCGCGAGGGCCCCCTGCGCCGGTGCGGGAACCAGGACGTCCGGGGCGAAGACCTCGGTCGCCCGGTCCCCCATGCCGGTGCGTTCGAGCCCCGCGTAGGCCAGCACGACGGCATCGAGGCGGCCGTCGGTGACGTGACCCATCCGGGTGTCGATGTTGCCGCGCAGGGGGCGGATGTCGAGGTCAGGGCGCAGGCTGCGGAGCTGGCTCACCCGGCGCGGTGCGGAGGTCCCCACCCGGGCCCCCTCGGGGAGGCCATCCAGCGTCAGGCCGTCGCGGGCGATGAGCGCCTCGCGGGCGTCCGCGCGCGGGGGGACGACGAGGCGGAACCGGGGGTCGGGAGCGGTGGGCAGGTCCTTGAAGGAGTGCACCGCCATATCGCAGTCTCCGGCGGCCATGGCGTCACGCAGTGCCTGGGTGAACACGCCGACGCCGATGCGCTCGACGGGGGCCTGCGAGCGGTCGCCGGGGGTGGTGATGATGGTGAGCTCGGCGTCGAAGCCGGCTGCGATGAGCGCGTCACGGATGGTCCCTGCCTGGGTGGTCGCCAGCTGGGATCCGCGGGTACCGATGCGGAAGGTCACTGCCGCTGCCTTTCTGCGACGCCGTATCGGCGTCACCGGATCGTCATGTCGTCGTGGGCCGCCTGCTGCGGGGAGCGGTGCCGCCGAATCTGACTCCAGCGTTCCACGACGGCGGCCTCAAAGCCAGATTCCGGTCAGGGACCGGCGACGGTGTCCGCGACGGTGGCCCGGACCGAGGTGATGGTTCCCGTGTCCCCGACGGGCAGGTCGACGGCCGCGACCGACACGGGGCGGGCGGGCTGGGGCGGGGTGAGTCCGAAGAGTTCCTGCAGCGCGGAGTCGTAGGAGACGGTACCCGAGTGGGCCGCGAGTTCCTTCACCCGCACCGTCGGCTGGTGCAGGAGCTTGTCGACGACGCGGCGGACGGTGCGGGAGACCTCCTCGCGGTCCGATTCCGACATGGCCGGAGTCCGCTGCACGAGGCGCTCCATCTCCGCCTCGACGAGGTCGGAGGCGTGGCGGCGCAGTGCGGCGACCGCCGGGACGACATCGCGGATCCGCTGCGCGGAGGAGTAGGACTCGAGTTCCTCGGAGACGATGCGCATGGCGTGCGACTGACTGTCGTCGTCGGTGTCGCGGCGGGCCTCGTGCAGCCGTTCGATGTTGACCAGCCGGACGCCGGGCAGATCGGCGACGGCGCCATCGATGTCCCGGGGGAGGGAAAGATCGATGAAGGTGATGTCCCGGCCGGTGGGGACGTCGGCGGCCGTGACGGTGAAGTTGTCCGCCCCCGTGGCGGAGATGACGATGTCGACGTCCGCGAGAGCGGCGACGCGGGCGTCGAAATCGACGACCCGGGCGGGAACCCCGGCCTCGCGGGAGTGCTCGGCGAGAATCTCGGCGCGACTTCGCGTGCGGTTCGTCAGAACGAGGCGGTCGACACCCATGCGACCGAGGTGGGTCGCGGCGAGGGATGCCATGACGCCGGCACCGAGGACCATGGCGGTGGTGCCGGAGAACGGGCGGTCACGGCCCACCCGCCCGAGCTGACGGACCGCCTCCGAACAGGCGAAGGAGACCATGGAGGCGCCGGCGTCATCGATGTCCGTCTCGGTGTGGACCCGCTTGCCGGTGTGCAGCGCACACTGCGCGAGGGCGTGGAGCGTGGGGCCCGCGGTACCGAGTTCCCGGGCCTGGGAGTACGACGCACGGACCTGCCCGATGATCTGCTGTTCCCCGACGACCATGGAGTCGAGGCCGGAGGTGACGACGAGCATGTGTTCGGCGGCGGCGTCGGCGTAGCGGACGTAGAGGGAGCGGCGCAGGACATCGGTGTCGACACCGGAGATGCGGTGGAGGACCTCGACGACGTCGTTGACGCCGGTGTGGAAGCTGTTGGTGACGCAGTAGATCTCGACGCGGTTGCAGGTGGAGACGATCATCGCCTCGGAGAGCGACGGCCGCCGGATCAGTGCCCGGGACGCCTGCTCGCGTGCGGCGTCGTCGTTCATGCTGACCTGTTCGAGGACAGCCACGGGGGCCGACCGGTGCGACATGCCGACCACGAGGACGCTCATGCTGTACACCTCACTGCTTTCGCTGCTCTGTTGCCACTGGTGGGACACCATCGTTTGATTAGGTATCAATCGAAAGGTTGACCCCGCGGTACACCCCGCGTCATCTTCGCTCAAAAGTAGCCCGCTTGTCCCGTTACTACAACAAAGCCTGCGCTAACTCGTCATCGTCGACCTCCCAGCAGGCGAACTCCTCACCATCGATGACCACGACGGGAACCCGGTCACCGTACTCCATCGCCAGCTCTGGGTCCGTGTCCACGTCCCGTAGTTCGAGTACCCCTCCGGCCTCCCCCACAACGGGCGCTATCTGTGTCGCGACACGCACACATGACCCGCAACCCTCACGCACCATCAACTCGACAGTGTGCCCACTCACGGCGCCTCCATCCCGAGATCGGTCGTCGAGCATTCCCACCGGGGAGCCGGATACCCCGTCGGGTGCCCTACGATTGGAGACGATACTGCACGATCCACCGACGAAAAGGCATCCGACGCGCGTGAGCACTTCCACCCCCGATGACGGCATCCCCGGCAGCCCCGAGGATTTCCTCGCCACCTGGTCCGCCTCCCGAGGCAATCTGCGACGTTTCCTGGAGGACACCGCACTACCCCCGGTCGACGAGTCGACCCAGCGGGCCGCCGGCGAGGCCGCGGCCGCGGCAGCCATCGCGCAGGCGTTCGATCTCGAACTCGAGGACTTCACCTCGGGGATAGCCTCGGTGTCCGGAGCCTTCGAGGCCGCGGGGTCCAACCACGTCAACGCCCCTGACCCCGACATCCAGCAGGATGCCGGTACCGCGGCGTTCTTCGACGTCGACAACACCCTGATCCAGGGTGCGTCGATCCTCGTGTTCGCCCTCGGACTGGCCCGCAAACGCTACTTCCGGGTAGGAGAGGTCCTGCCCGTGATCTGGAAGCAGGTCAAGTTCAGGGTGACCGGTTCGGAGAACGCCGAGGATGTCGCGGAGGGCCGGCAGCAGGCCCTGGAGTTCATCAAGGGGCGCGACGTGGCGGAGCTCGTGGAGCTGTGCGAGGAGATCGTCGACACCCACATGTCGGAGAAGATCTGGCCCGGGACCCGCGAACTCGCGGAGACGCACCTGGCCGCGGGACACCAGGTGTGGCTGGTGTCCGCCACCCCGGTGCAGCTCGCCCAGATCCTGGCCCGCAGGTACGGTTTCACCGGCGCACTCGGCACCGTCGCCGAGGTGAAGGACGGGAAGTTCACCGGCCGTCTCGTCGGCGACATCCTGCACGGCCCCGGCAAGAGGCACGCCGTCGCCGCGCTCGCTGCGGTGGAGGGCCTCGAACTGGAGCGTTGCGCCGCCTACTCGGACAGCATCAACGATGTCCCGATGCTGTCGATGGTGGGCACCGCCGTCGCCATCAACCCGGATTCCGATCTCCGGAGGGAAGCGGAGAAGCGTGGCTGGGAGATCCGCGACTACCGCAGCCTGCGCAAGGCCGTCCGGACCTTCGGCGTCCCGGCCCTGGTGGGTGCCGGGTTCAGCGTCCTCGGCTGGAAGTGGGTCAAGCGCAGCTGACCCGCCCCTAGGACAGCTCCGGGACGATCATCGGCCCACCGGTGACCGGGTCGGGGACCACGCGGGCATCGAGTCCGAACACGTCCCGCAGCAGACCGGCGCCCATCACCTCGTCCGGTGTTCCCGACGCCGCGATCCGCCCCTCCCCCATGACGAGCAGGTGATCGGCGTACCGGACCGCCATGTTCAGGTCGTGCAGGACCATGACGATCGTCTTTCCCTCCTCGTCGCAGAGCCTGCGCACCAGGGAGAGCACGTCGATGCTGTGCGCGAGATCGAGATAGGTCGTCGGCTCGTCGAGCAGGAGCGTGGGGGTGTCCTGCGCGAGGGTCATAGCGATCCACACCCGTTGCCGCTGGCCGCCGGACAGCTGGTCGAGGGTCCGCGCCACGAGATCGGGTACGCCGGTGGTCTCCAGCGCGCGACCGACCTCGGCCTCGTCGCGGGTGGACCACTGGCTCCACCACGTCTGGTGCGGGTGCCTGCCGCGCGCGACGAGCTGCGCGACGGTGAGCCCGTCCGGTGCGGTGGGCTGCTGCGGCAGCAGGGCGATAAGCCTCGCCCGTTCCCGCCTGGGTACCGAGCGCAGATCACGGTCATCGAGCAGCACACCGCCCCGGTAGGGCAGCAGCGTGGAGAAGCAGGACAGCAGCGTCGACTTCCCACAGCCGTTCGGCCCGATCAACGCGGTGATCCGGCCCGCGGGGATGTCGGTGTCGATGCCGTGCAGGATCTCCGTGTCCCCGTACCCCGCGGTCAACCCGCGGGCCCGGAGTCGGAATTCGCCGTTCGGGGACATCATTGTCCTTTCCGGTTGAGGGAGACGATCATCCAGAGCAGTACCGGCGCACCGGCAAGTGCGGTCACGATCCCGACGGGAACCTCCCACGGGAGGATCGCCCGCGCAGCGAGATCCGCGGCCGCGACCGTCACGGCCCCGGTCAGTGCCGAGAGCACGAGCGGCGGGGTCGCTGAACCTGCCGCGATCCGGGCGATCTGGGGGGTGACGAAGGCGACGAAGCCGATGGGGCCGGCGGCGCTGACCGCGACGGCGGCGAGGACCACCGCGGTGAGCAGCTGCGCGGCCTGCGCCACGGTGACGTGGTGTCCGAGGGTGTGCGCCGTGGCGGGCCCCAGTGCCAGCGCACCGAGGACGAAGGCGAGCCATCCGGCGGCGAGTGTGGCGGCCAGGAGGACCGCGGCCGGGGCCCAGGCGTGGGCGAAGTCCCGCCCGTTGAGCGAGCCGGTGAGCCAGAGTTGCGCGGCGGCCGCCCGTTCCAGGGTGGTGCGGGCGATGATCCACGTGTTCACGGCACCCAGGAACATGGAGACGGCGACGCCGATCAACACGAGGCTCAGCATGTTGTTGCGTTCCCGGCCGACCAGGAACCACACCGCCACAGCGGTACCGAGCGCCCCGATCACCGCGGTGAGCGTCAGCCCGACGGATCCGAGGAGCAGGCTGGTCCCCTGCCCCAGGACACCACCGGTGCCGGCGAAGGCGATGACGCTGACGGCGGCGAAACTCGCGCCGTGTGTGACCCCGAGGATGTCTGGGCTGGCCAACGGGTTCCGGGCCAGTGTCTGGGTCAGTGCCCCGGAGAACCCGAGGCACGCGCCCACGAGCAGAGCGACGACGGCTCTGCCGAGCCGCAGGTCCCAGACGATGGTGCGTTCGATCTCCGTTCCGCGGCCGAGGAGGATGCGCCACACGTCCGCCGGTGCGAGCGGGTAGCTTCCCAGTCCGAGCCCGACGGTGAACACCACGACACCGAGCCCGATGAGCAGGAGTCCGATGAGCAGGGGACGCGGCCGCCAGACGACGGAGATCCCCCCGGCGCGGAAGGCCCTGATCCCGCTCACAGTCCCACCACCGTCCGCCTGCGCACGAGCAGGATGAACACCGGAACCCCGACGAGCGCCAGAACTATACCCATGGCCATTTCGTCGGGCCTGGCCATCACGCGGCCGGCCATGTCCGCCCAGAGCGTCAGGATCGCTCCCGCCACCGCCGCCCCGGGGATGATCCTCCGGTAGTCGGGCCCGGCGAGGGTGCGCATCATGTGCGGCGCCGCGAGGCCGACGAAGGACAGGGGCCCGGCTGCGGCTGTCGCCGCACCACCGAGCATCGCCACGGTCGCCAGCCCAAGGACGCGGACCCGGGTCACGGGAAGACCGAGGCTGGCTGCCGTCGTCGTCCCGAGGGCGATGAGGTTGAGCCCCGGTGCCTGGGTGAGTGCGAGCACGAGACCGACGACGATGACCGGTGCCGTGGCGGTGACCACGTCCATCCGGCGGCCGGCCAGGGAACCCGTCGCCCAGAGTCGCATCTGGTCCAGGACCATGTCGCTGGACAGCACCATCAGGTGAACGTAGGCCATGAGGAGCGCACTGACCGCTACGCCGGCGAGAATGACCGTCACCGGGTTCGCCGCGGCCGGCCCTCCGGAAGACAACAGGAAGATGAGGATCGTGACCGCCGCACACCCGGCCATCGCCGGGTAGACGTAACCCGAGGCGCTCGTCGCGACACCGCCACCGATCACCGTGACCACGGCGGCCGCGGCGCCCGCGTTGATTCCGAGGATTCCGGGATCCGCGAGCGGATTCCTGGTGTGCCCCTGGATGATCGCACCCGCGGCACCCAGCGCGGCACCGCAGAGGACCGCGAGGATCGTGCGGGGTAGCCGGTAGGTACCGATCAGGACCGTGAGTTCATCGACGTCGCCGGCGGCGATCGTGGGGTCGAGGAGATACTCGAGCGCACCGGGGATCCGGTGGAGCGCCTCCCCGACCGCATTCACCCGGGAGCCGACCGTGAGGCTCACCAGAGCGCTGCCCGTGAGCACACCGATGAGCAGGAGTATCACCAGCACGAACCGCCCGCTGCCGGGCTGGACCTGGCGTGCGGGCGGAGCGTGGGTCGTGGAGGAGGAATTCATGCCGGGGATCAGGAGGCGAAGAGCTCCCGGATCTTCTCGACCATGTCTGTGGCGGAGAAGTAGTCCAGTCGGAAGGTGTCGGCGCCGAGAGCGTAGACGCGCTCGTTCTGGACGGCTGCGGTCCCGGCGAGCGCGGGATCCGCGAGAACGGTGGGCACGAGCTTGTCTGCGGCGGCGGCGAGCAGAACCGTTTCACCGTTCATGGCGACGGGGAGGTTCTCCCCGGAGACCTTCACGATGTCGCTGCGCTTGCCCTTGGACTCGTTGCCCTTGACCGAGTCGGGGATCGGTGCGATCTCGAAGCCGAGGGACGCCAGCAGGCGGTTCTGCGCGGCCTCGTCGGTGAATACGTTCGCTCCCTTGCCGTCAGGCAGGTAGACCATCGTGTTCACGGGCTGTTCCGGCAGGGTGATGGCATCGGCGACCTCTGCGACGAGGGAGTCGAAGTCGTTGAGTGCCTTGTCCGCCTGCTTCTCGTGGCCGGTGATCTCACCGAGCTGACGGGTGACGTCCTCCCAGGTCTTGTCACCGTAGTCGATCACGACCGTCGGGACGACAGGGGACAGCTGATCGACGAGATCGACCGCGGAATCGCGGCCAGTGGCGGCGACGAGGACGAGGTCCGGCTTCTCGGCGAGAATGGCCTCGAGATCTGGTTCCTTGGTGTACAGCGGATTGACGCCACGATCCTCAGCCACGGAAGCCCACTGCTTGAAGAAGCCCTGACTATCGGAGAACGGGGTGTCGGGCTGGCCTGCCCCGGAAGCCACGACAGGGGCGTCGATGGCCAGGAGGCTGCCGGTGAGGGTGACGGAGGTGGACACGATGCGTTCGGGTTGGGACGGAATCTCGACCTCACCGTTGACGGCGTCGATCATCCGCGGCCACGATGCCTCGGCGGTGGCCTCCCCCGTGGCGGAGGTCTCCGCAACGGTCGTCGCCCGGGTGCCGTCCGCGGCACTGTCGGTCTCCTCGACTGAGGAGTTGCATGCGGCGAGCCCCAGTGCGAGCACCACCGTGGTAGCGCCGACACGGAGCATCCCCCGGAGTGGCTGCCGGTTGCGTGTGGATGTCGATGTCATGCGGTTGAATCTCCCATTCATTCGGTTTCCCTCCGGTTAGGAGAGCCTGTCAAATTCGAGTGCAACCTTACTCTCAAATGGTCGTCGGGGGCGGAGACACCGGGAACCACCTCGGACGCACACGGAAAACCGGCCGCGCACCCGGGATGTTACGGGAGCGGGCCGGTCGCGAGCGGGCCAGTGGCCTACTTGCCGAGTTTCCTGCGCTGAACGCGGGTACGGCGGAGCATCTTGCGGTGCTTCTTCTTCGACATGCGCTTGCGGCGCTTCTTGATGACTGAACCCATTGGGTGTCCTCGCTTTTGCTCGTAGGTGTATGTACATACCCTGCCCACTGTCTCCGGCGTGCGGTCGCGGGGCCGAGTGCACTTTCAGTCCACCGGACACCGCCGTCACACCCGGGGTGACCCATCAACCGAATTCCGGAACAATCCCGGCTTCTCCGGATGACGGCCGACCACCGTCGGAACGACGGTCACCGAAAACGTTCGCAGGCACGAATGCAACCATCATACCGGGGTGACGGGCGAGCACAAAAAAATCCGGCCCCGTAGACCCTGGAAACCAGGGACACGGGGTCGGATTTCTCCTCCTCGGACGGGAACCGGCGAAAAGCGTCAGCCCACGTTGTAGTAGGAGGAATCAAGGTAGTCATTGACCGCCTTCTCATGGACGCGGAACGAACGCCCCACCCGGACCGCCGGCAAATCACCGGAGTGGACCAGGCGGTAAACCGTCATCTTGGAAACGCGCATGATCTCCGCGACCTCGGCGACGGTCAAAAAGGTTCCGTTTTCTTCATGTGCCATATTCATTCAACCCTTCAGCCCGTGGCGCGCTGCAGGCTTCCCCTCCTGCAGATCGGTCACGCACGTGCTCTGATAAGCCTACCGTGAACCCTGTGACTGTTGCGACCTGAGTTGCCGAATATTTCAGCGGGCACGGGGGCCGAACCGGGGTTCCCCACGTCGTCACTGGTCAAGGGAGGGGCGGAGGACGAGAGTCCACCCCGCCGGGCACACCCACCGACGACCCCTGCACTCGGAATCTGGCTCTAGCCCTCATCGTCGTCGGAACCCGACGGAGAACCGGCACTCATGCGGCCGATCTCCGCGGACCGCTGCGCACACGCCTGGGTAGCACGGTAGAACGCGGCACGGATCCCGTGCTCCTCCAGCACACGGATCGCCGCGATCGTCGTACCCCCGGGTGAACAGACGTTGGCACGCAGCTCCGAAGGCCCGAGATCCCCCTCGAGCATCATGTGGGCCGCACCGGTCAGCGTGGACACGGCGAGCTGCGCCGCGAGTTCCCTGGGCAGCCCGAGATTCACCCCACCGTCGATCATCGCCTCCGCGACGAGGAACAGGTAGGCCGGGGACGACCCCGACATGGCGGTCACCGCATCCATCTGGTTCTCCTCGACCACGACAACGTCGCCGACGGTGTCGAGGAGCTCGGACACCTGGTCCAGCTGGTCATCGCTGACGAAGCGACCAGCGGCCACCGCGCACATCCCGCGCCCGACGAGCATCGGGGTGTTCGGCATGACGCGGACGACCGGGGTCCCGGCGGACACGACATCCTCGAGACTCCTCAGAGGGACACCCGCGGCCATGGAGATCACGGTGGTGTCCTCGGCATTGTTGTCGATGGTGTCCGATAGTTCGGCGAGGACCGCCACGGTGTCCTTCGGTTTCACACAGAGAAACACCACATCGATCCCGTCGATGGCCTGGCGGTTGTCCGTGAAGTCGATGATCCCGTATTCATCGGTCAACTCCCGTCCACGCTCCGGGCGTCGATTCGAGACGTGGACGTCCTTGGGGGACACACCACCGTTCACGAGACCCGAGACCAGCGCCTCGCCGATCTTTCCTCCACCGATTACAGCAATCTTCGTCATGGCCTCCACCCTGCCATGAACGCCCCCGGTCCGCATCGGTCACCCCACAGGAGCGGGCGCGACGGAACGTCAGGCGGTGAGGAGCGGACCGAAGGTGACGGCGAGGCCCGCGAGGCCCGCGAGGAACATGGACAGGCCATCCCGCTCTGTCCTGAGCGCATGGACGATGCCGATGATGCCGCCGGTCACCGCGATCGCGAGCACCGCGGTGACCGCGGTGTTGAAGTGGCCCCACAACTTCTCGAAACCGAAGAAGAGCGCGACTCCGACGATGAGCCCCAGCAGGATCATCCCGAAGACCGCCGCGACGGAGACCTTTCCCTGCTCCGCCGCGCCGTCCTGTCCCTCCTGGGCGACACCGGCGTCTTCGGGGGCCACCGGGGACCGCGGTTCCGGCTCCTCAGTGGCGACGGCGGTCATCTCGGTCGTGGGGGGAACCTCGTTGACGGCGGGGGTACGCGCTTCGTTGACGGCATCCTCGTCAGGCACGGCCACCGGGGCGTCCCCGGTCGCCGGAGGGACCTCCGGCGCCGGATCCTTCGCCCGCTCCTGCTGAACCTGACGCGGGGTGATCTGGGGGAACTCACCGGTGGTCAGCCGGACCGGATCCTCATCGGTGACCACCGACAGGACGACCGTCTCATCAGAGCTGGGGCGGGTGGCCTCCGGAGCGGCGTCGGCGGCGTCCGCCGAATCCTTCCGGGGAACGTCGGTGGGTGCGGTGGACGCGGTCGCCGGAGCCTCACCGGCGTCGACCCCGCCGGGGACATCTGCGTCACCGGTGGACGGTGTGACGTCGTCTTCGCCGGCATCGGAGCGGGTGGGAACCGCTGTGGGGCCCTCCGTCTCCCCGACGACGGGCGAGCTGTGCCGGGCGACGGTCTGCGGCCCGGTCGGGGTCTCATCCGCGGCCCGGTCCGCATCATCCAACGGGACACTGGAGTGGCGGCTCTCAGCCGGCTTCGAATCCACGGCGGGAATGGACCCCGTCAGCTCGGCGACGGAGACTCCGCCCTCATCGAGGCTGCGACGACGGCGCCGACGGGGCCTGGGGGTGTCCTCCCGGCCCTCCTCTGCTGCGGCGCGCGCCATCAGCTCCGCGACGGTGAGTTTCTTCTCGCTCATGTGCGCGTCCTTTCATAGTCCATGCCCTGTTCCGTGCGGCGCAGGATCACTCCCTCGCGGAGCGCCCAGGGGCAGATCTCCAGTTGCTCCAAGCCAAGCGCACGCATGGCCGCTTCCGCAACCAAAGCACCCGCCACGATCTGGTGGGACCTGTCGGAACTGACCCCCTCCAGCTCAGCACGATCCGCGGCGGTCATCCGGGAGATGAAGGCGATGAGCTGACGGAGGCCCGGAGCAGTCAGAGTACGCTTCACCCGCGGCCCGGCCGAGGAGGGCGCCGCACCGGTGAGTCTCGCGAGGGTACGGAATGTCTTGGAGGTTCCCACCGCGAGTTCAGCGGGCCCGCATCGCTTCATCACCTTGGCGGGCTCGAGGAGCTCCGCGTCGATGAAGTCACGCAGCACGTTGACCGTCTTGCGCTGTGGCGGGTCCGTGTCGAACCACTGGTGGGTCAGGCGTCCGGCGCCGAGGTCCAGGGAGAACGCGGCGTCCGGTACCTCGTCGGTTCCGGTGGACAGCTCCAGGGAGCCGCCCCCGATGTCGAGATTGGTGATCCTCCCGGTGGACCAGCCGTACCAGCGACGCACAGCGAGGAACGTCAGTTTCGCCTCATCCTCACCGGAGAGGACCTCCAACCGGACACCCGTCTCGCGCTCGACGGTGTCGATCACGTCCTGGCCGTTGGTGGCGGAACGGATGGCGGACGTGGCGAAGGGGAGAATGTCCTCGCAGTTGAGCTGCTCGGTGAGCTCCGCGGCCTCTGAGACACCCTTGACCAGGCGTTTAACGCCCTTTTCGTTGATGGCACCGGCTTTGTCGAGGTACTCGACGAGCCGCATGGTGGTCTTCCAGTCGCTCATCGCGGTGGGGCGGCCGCCCGCACGGGCGTCCACCACCACAAGATGGACCGTGTTACTTCCGACGTCCAATACACCTAATCTCACATCCCCAGGGTAGACGGTCTAGCGTAGGCAGGTGTGAATTGCCCGCAGACCGAATCCGTGTCGCGGCCGGTGCAACTGGGTTTCCCGGCCAGCTCACCGGCCGCCGCGTCGATCCGCGCCGGAACGGAGCTGCCACCGGACTTCCCCCGCGAATGGTTCGAGTTCACGGATCCGAACGATCCGGAGCACGTCTTCTCCATCGATCTCACGTGGCTGGAATCGCACTACAGCTGCCAGTTCGGCACGGGAACATGCCAGGGAATCGACGCGGACTCACCCGATGTCGGGTGCTGCGTGCACGGCGCCTTCCTCTGCGATGAGGAGGATCGGGAGCAGCTCCTCGACGCCGTCTCCCGGATGCCCGCGGATTTCTGGCAGCTCCGCCCCGACGGCGTCGACGACTGGCTCAGGGAGTGTGCTGAGGGCGGAGAGCCGGGTACGATCGAGCCGTGGTTGGAGTGGGATGAACTCGACGGGGACGACGGGGAGCCCGAACCAGCCCTGAAGACGGTGGTGACCAACGGCGCCTGCATCTTCGCGAACCGGGCGGGCTGGGCGACCGGCGCGGGGTGTGCACTGCACCAGTGGGGAGCCGCGACCGGGGAGGACCTGACGGTGGTGAAACCGGAGGTCTGCTGGCAGCTTCCGCTGCGGAGGCTCGAGGACTGGGAGGACCGTGGCGACGGCACCGAGATCCTGCGCACCACGATCACCGAGTACACGCGCCGCGGCTGGGGTGAGGGAGGCGAGGACTTCGACTGGTACTGCACCACATCTCCGGCGTGTCACACCTCGTCGCAACCGGTCTGGTTGAGCCACCGGCAGGAACTGATCGCCCTGATGGGTGAGGACTCCTACGCGATTCTCGCCGGGCACTGCGGCGCGCGGCGGGCCGCCGTCGATGCACTCCGAGACTCGGGCTTCACCCCGGACACGCCGTTCGGGTCTCCCCACCCGGCGACCGTGGCGGCCCGGCGGGAGGCCGCCGAGGGTGAGTCGCGTCAGTCCTCGAACTTGTAACCCAGCCCCCGGACCGTGACCAGGTACCGCGGACGGGAGGGCTCCTCCTCGATCTTGGCGCGCAGCCGCTTCACGTGGACATCCAGGGTCTTGGTGTCGCCGACGTAGTCGGCTCCCCAGACCCGGTCGATGAGCTGGCTCCGGGTGAGCACCCGCCCGGTGTTCCGGAGCAGGTACTCGAGCAGGTCGAATTCCTTGAGCGGCATGGCGACCTCCACACCGTCGACGGCCACGGTGTGCCGTTCGACGTCCATGCGGACCCTTCCGGCGGAGAGCACCTGGGTGTCCCCACCATCGTCGTCGACGTCGCCACCCCTCCGCAGCACCGCGCGAATCCGGGCGATGAGTTCCCGGGACGAGTAGGGCTTGGTCACGTAGTCGTCGGCACCCAGCTCGAGGCCGACCACCTTGTCGATCTCCGAGTCCCGGGCGGTGACCATGATGACGGGAACGGACGACATCGAACGCAACCGCCTGCACACGTCGGTCCCGGACATTCCCGGCAGCATGAGGTCGAGCAGGACGATGTCGATCTCGTTCCGCTCGAACTCCACCAGAGCGGTGGGCCCGTCAGACGCGATGACGACGTCGAAACCCTCCTTCTTCAGGAGAAACGCCAACGGGTCTGCCAACGATTCCTCGTCCTCGACCAGCAGGATACGGGTCATGTTGCACGGTCCTTTCTGCGGGCGCGCAGGGGCGCCGGTTTCTTCTTCAGGTCAATGGCCCCGGTGAGCTCGACGTCATCGGGAGGCTCGTCACCACGATCCCGGTGAACCGGGAGAATGAGCGTGAATGTGGAGCCGGTCCCCGGTCGGGACCAGAGGGTGATCGAACCTCCGTGATTCGCGGCGACATGTTTGACGATCGCCAGGCCCAGCCCCGTCCCGCCGGTCGAACGGGACCGGGCCTTGTCGACCCGGAAGAACCGCTCGAACACACGCTTCTGGTCCTCCGGGGCGATGCCGATCCCCCGGTCGGTCACCCGGATATGGACCTCCGAGCCGTCGTCGGTGATCTTCTGGGAGACCGAGACAGTGGTCTCCGAGGGTGAGTAGTTGATGGCGTTGCCGATCAGATTCGACACGGCGGTCGTGAGCAAACTCACATCACCGTCGACCTGTACGCCGGTGTCCGCCCCCCGGATCAGGGTGATGCCGGCATTCTCCGCGGCGAGTTCATTGCGCGTGAGCGCCTCCCCGATGACCTCATCAACGGACACCGGTTCCATTCCCGGGAGCTTCTCGGCACCCTGGAGCTTGGACAGGGAGATCAGCTCATTGATCATGTCGGCGAGCCGGTGAGCCTCCTTGGTCAGGCGCCCACCGAAATAGCTGACCGATTCCGGATCATCCGCGGATTCGATCAACGCCTCGGCGAGCAGCGCCATGCCACCCACCGGGGTCTTGAGCTCATGCGAGACGTTGGCGACGAAGTCCCGGCGCGCGGATTCCATCCGGACGTTCTCCGATTCGTCCGTGCCGTAGACGATGACGAACCGGGAGTCGGCCCGGGTGAGGGGCTTGACGACGGCCTGAACGGCCATCACACGGCTGCCTGATCGTTTCGCCGGGCCGGCGAGATCGATGGAGCGGGGCTCGCGGTCCTCGAAGACATCGCCGACGCACGCCCAGACCTTCTCGTTCAGGGACCGTTCGTGCACGATCCCCATCTCGTGGGCCCGGGAATTGGAGAGGACCACGTCTCCCCCGCGCCCGACGACGGTCACCGCCGTCGGGGAACCCTGCACCGCGAGGTGCAGGACCTGGGAGACCGTGGTCACCTGGTGCTCCGCGAGGGTCGCCGCGGAGCGTTTCGTCCGGAGTCGCTGCCGGAGGAACTCAACGGCGGGGGCCGCCCACAGCGTGAGGATCACACCGCCGGCGAACCCCGCCCACACAGACAGAGACACCTACCGTCTACCTTCAGATCATCGACTTCTCGGACCAGATCCGTCCGGTCACTTACCGCCTTGGGCGGCGACAGCCGCGGCGCCCGCCGCGGCGGCCTCGGGATCGAGGTAGGTTCCGCCCGGGTTGAGGACGTTGCCCTTCTCATCGAGCTCGTAGACCAGCGGGATGCCGGTGGGGATGTTCAGGCCCGCGATGTCCTCGTCGGAGATGCCGTCGAGATGCTTGACCAGGGCACGCAGGGAGTTGCCGTGCGCGGCCAGCAGAACGGTCTCGCCGGCCAGTGCGCGGGGCAGGATCTCCTCGGTGAAGTACGGAACGAAGCGCGCGACGACGTCCTTGAGGCACTCGGTGTCCGGTACCTTGTCGAGATCGGCGTAGCGCGGGTCGTGCGCCTGGGAGAACTCGGCGTCCGCGTCGAGGGCCGGCGGCGGGGTGTCGTACGAACGACGCCACGCCATGAACTGTTCCTCGCCGTACTTGTCCTTCGTCTCGGCCTTGTTCAGGCCCTGGAGGGCGCCGTAGTGGCGCTCGTTGAGGCGCCAGTCGCGCACGACGGGGATCCAGTGCCGGTCTGCGGCATCAAGGGCGATGTTGGCCGTGTTGATGGCGCGACGCTGCAGTGATGTGTAGACCACGTCCGGGAGAATGTCGTTCTCGCGCAGCAGTTCACCACCGCGACGGGCTTCGGCGCGACCCTTGTCGGTCAGGTCGACGTCCACCCACCCGGTGAACTGGTTCGAGGCGTTCCACTGGCTCTGGCCGTGGCGGAGCAGAATTAGCTTTCCGGTATTCATACCGTCCATTGTTCCACGCCGGGCGTGATCGTGCCGACGGTGGCCGGAAACCCCGGCAGGATTCACCGGAAGTTCACACGGGGGTCACCGGTGACGGTGTCACCCGGCCGCCCGCCGTGAGTAGCACCGCCCCGGGGTGTGCTCGATGACCCCGCGGTAGAGTTCCGCGAGATTCGCCGCGGTCCGCGGCCAGCTGAATTCCGCCGCGTGGCCCACCGCAGCCTCGCCCATCGCGATCCGCACCGCATCGTCGTCGAGCAGACCGGCGAGGGCATCCGCCCACGCCGACGCGTCATGTGAATCGACCAGGACACCGCTCTTCCCGTCGGCGACGGCGATAGGGAGGCCTCCGACCCGCGCCGCGACGACCGGGGTGCCCGCCGCCTGCGCCTCGACCGCAACGAGACCGAAGGACTCGTTGTAGCTGGGGACCGCGACAACGTCCGCCGCCCGGTAGACGGTGACCAGTTCCTCCGGGGGCCGGGGATCGAGGAACCTGATCCGGCGTGCGACACCGAGGTCCTCCGCGAGTTCGCGGTACTGTTCGGGGGTCGCCGAGCGGCCGGACGGTCCGCCGCAGATGATGACCCGGAGGTTGCGGTGGGGATCCCTCCGGAGCAGCTCCGCCACAGCCCGGATCAGGACCTGCGGCCCCTTGAACTCCTGCAACCGGCCGACGAAGGCGACGACCTTCGCGTGCAACGGAATCCCGAGTTCACGGCGGCAGCGTTCGGTGGCCCGTTCCGTGCCCGGGGTGAACAGTTCGGTGTCGGCGCCCGGCGGGATGACGGTGATCGAGTCCGGTACCGCGTCGTAGTGGCACTCCAGGTTCAGCGCCTCCTCGCGGGTGTTGACGACCAGCTGGTCCGCGTTGTCCACTATCTGCTGCTCACAGATGCGGCGGGCCTCAGATTCCGGCGAGTCCTCGGCGCTGATGTGTTCGTTCTTCACCGCCGCGAGCGTGTGCGCGGTGTGCACCAGGGGAACCTGCCACACGTCCCGGAGCAGCCATCCGACCTGACCGGACAGCCAGTAGTGGGAGTGGATCACGTCGTAGCTGAGTGCCGCACAGCGGGCGAACAGCAGAATTCCCCCGGCGAACGCGGCCAGCTGTGTCGGCAGCGCCTCCTTGTCCAGCCCCTCGTAGGGGCCGGCGACGACGTTGATGATCCGGAGGTTGGGTTCCACCTCGACCACCTCCCCCTGGCTGGGCCGGGTGGCCCGGGTGAACACGTCCACCGAGATTCCCTCTCTGGCGAGCTGCCGGGCGGTCGAGGCGATGTAGACGTTCATCCCGCCGGCGTCCCCGCTGCCGGGCTGCTGAAGCGGGGACGTGTGCATGGAGATCATCGCGACGCGCATGACGGCCATCCTAATCTCCCCCGATCTCCCCGCCCCACCCGTACCCGGCACGACCGGGAACCCGAGTGAACACTCATCTTTCGGCGCTATACTCGAATGGCACTGACGCTCTCTCAACCGGTCGGGAGGGGACCCCGACGGAAGACTGGATCATGATGCCCCCAGCCTGCTCCCGGCCACCACCCGAAGCGTCGGCACCGCTTCGGGTGGTGCGCACGATCCCCCGCCGGTGAGCACATATTCCTACGAAGGGACACCATGTCGGCACTTGAATCAAAAGCCTGGCTCGATCACTACGCGGACTGGACACCGCACAATCTCGAGTACGGTGACGCGACGCTGATCGACCACTACAACAACAATCTGGCGGTCAACGGCGACAAGAACGCCACCCGTTTCTTCGGTCGGACCCAGTCCTACAACGACCTCGACCGTCAGGTGCGCCGGGCGGCCGCGGGACTCCGGGCCTTCGGTGTCCGTCCCGGGGACCGGGTCGCCCTCCTGATGCCGAACTGCCCGCAGCACATCATCGCCTTCTACGCGGTGCTGAAACTCGGTGCCACCGTGGTGGAGCACAACCCCCTCTACACGGCCCACGAGCTGGAGCACCCGTTCAACGACCACGGCGCCCGGGTCGCGATCTGCTGGGACAAGACCTCCGGCACCCTGGAGAAGCTCCGGGGTCGCACCCAGCTCGAGACGATCATCAGCGTCAACATGATCGAGGCGATGCCCCGCAGCCAGCAGCTCCTGCTGAAGCTTCCGCTCCCGGTGATCCACAAGATGCGCGACCGCCTGACCGGGGACGCACCCAACACGGTGCCCTGGGAGGCACTCATCGGACAGGCCATCGGGGGTGACGGTCGCAATCTCGAGGATCCGGAGACCACGAAGGACGACATCGCCCTCATCCTCTACACCTCAGGCACGACCGGCGCGCCGAAGGGGGCACAGCTCAGCCACGGCAACCTCGTGGCCAACATCATCCAGGGCAAGCACTGGGTACCCGGGCTCGGGGACAAGGACGAGGTGCTCCTCGCGGCGTTGCCGATGTTCCACGCGTACGGCCTGACCATGAACGTCACGCTCGGTGTCTTCATCGGCGGCGAGATCATCCTGCTGCCCGCCCCCGATCTGAAACTCATCATGAAGGTGATGAAGAAGAACACGCCGACCTGGCTCCCCGGTGTCCCGGCGCTCTACGAGCGCATCGTCGAGGCCGCGGAGACCGCCGGGATCGACATCTCGGGCGTCCGGAACAGCTTCTGCGGAGCGTCCACCCTGCCCACCCGCACCGTCGAACGGTGGGAACGCTACACCGGCGGCCTGCTCGTCGAGGGGTACGGCCTGACGGAGACGTCACCGATCATCGTGGGCAACCCGATGACCCCGACCCGTCGACCCGGATATGTCGGGATTCCGTTCCCCGACACCGAGGTCCGTATCGCGGACCCCGACAACCTCGACGTGACGATGCCGGACGGCCAAGAGGGCGAAGTACTCGTCCGCGGGCCCCAGGTGTTCCAGGGCTACCTCAACCAGCCGGAGGCGACCGAGAAGTCCTTCCACGACGGCTGGTACTGCACCGGCGATGTCGGAGTCATGGAACCGGACGGTTTCATCCGCCTGGTGGCACGCATCAAGGAGGTCATCATCACGGGTGGTTTCAACGTCTACCCGGGAGAGGTGGAGGAGGCGCTGATGGCGCACCCGGATGTCGCCGACGCCACCGTGGTGGGCATGCCCCGCTCCGACGGCTCGGAGTCCGTGGTCGCCGCGATCACCCTCACGGAGGGGGCGGCCCTCGACCCGGAGGGCCTGAAGGAACACTGCCGCGAGATGCTGACCAGGTACAAGGTTCCCCGCCGGTTCTACCACTTCGACGAGATGCCGCGGGACCAGATCGGCAAGATCCGCCGCAGGGAGGTCCGTGATCAGCTCGTCGAACGCTACGGCAGCGAGGCGGAGAAGAAGGCGCTGAAGGAGGCCGAGGAGAAGCGGTCCAGGTAGCCGCCGACAGGCGGACCGGTGGGCCGTTCGGGTTCGCGGGCACCCGGGCCCGGGTGGGCGGCTCACCCGTCGATGTCGACCCCGACCCAGACGGGTTCCGGGTGCAGGGTGACCCCGAACGCATCCCGGACCCCCGCGCGGACCTCCCGGGCCAGACCGACGAGATCAGCCGTCGTCGCCCCACCCCGGTTGGTCAGTGCGAGGGTGTGCAGGGTGGACAGGCGGACAGATGCTTCCGGCCCCGGGTACCCCCTGACGAACCCGGCGCGCTCGATGAGCCACGCCGCGGAGAGCTTGGAGTGCCCCTCGCCCGCCGGGTAACAGGGCATCGCGTCGGCGACGGCTGCGCCGTGCAACCGGGCCACGGCGTCACGGACCGCCGCGGCGTCCGCGGTGGCGATGACGGGATTGGTGAAGAAGGAACCCGCGGACCAGGTGTCATGGTCTGCGGGGTCGTGGACCATGCCCTTTCCGCGGCGGAGCTCGAGGACCGCGTCCCGGACCGCCGACGCCGGTCGGCGCACGGTGCCCGGGGCTCCGGCGTCGGCGGCGGTGACACCGAGGCGCCTGGCGAGCTCCCCGAACCGTAGCGGTGCGCTCAATCCGTCGGTGCGCAGCTGCAGTTCGATCGCGAGCACGACCCCCCTGCCGGTGTGCTTCAGGTTCGAGGTCCGGTAGCCGAGATCGAGGGCGCCCGCGGACACCCATTCCACGGTGCCGGTCGCCCGATCGAGGAGGAGAACGCGGGTGAGCACATCGGCGATCTCCGCGCCGTACGCGCCGACATTCTGGACCGGCGTCGCACCGGCGCTGCCGGGGATTCCGGAGAGACACTCGATGCCGCCGAGTCCCGCATCGATCGATGCCGAGACGACGTCGTCCCACACGGCTCCCGCGTCCGCCCGCAGGAATCCGGTGTCGGTGTCGATGTCGATCTCCGAGCAGTCCACGGCAACGGCGATGAGGGGCAGGTCTCCGTCGGCGACGACCAGGTTCGAGCCACCACCGACGACGAGCAGCGGGAGGTCCAGGGAATCGGCGCGTGAGACCGCGGTGGCGAGAGCGTCCGGGGTCGCACAGTGCACGGCGCCCACCGGACGGCCGCCCAGGTGCAGGGTCGTGGCGTCGGAGAACCGGAAGTCGTCGGCGAAGCGGATCCCGTCAACCCCCCGGAGAGCGTCGTGGAGTTCGTTGAATCTGTGGGTCAGCGATGAAAGGGACACCCTCTTAACGGTAGTCTTAACCCATGACCACGCGTAAAGAGAACACTGCAACCGTCAATTTCCCGCCCGCGGCCGTGCACGCTGCACTGACCAACCCGGACTACTGGGCGTACAACGTAGTCAACCTCTCCTCCGAGGCCGGTGAGGTGCACTCCTTCGAGGCCGTCGACGGTGGCGCCGAGATCGTGCTCTACGAGGTTATGCCCACCGATCTGCTGCCCGAGGCCGTCCGCGCGATGATCAGCCAGGCGCTGAAGATCAAGCGAACCGTGAAGATCGGACCGCTGAACGGATCCGACGCCGAGGGCCGCTACACCGCGGACGTCAAGGGCGCACCCGTCGATTTCTCCGGCGACCTGAAGCTGACCGGTGACGATTCCACCGCCACGATGCACTACAGCCACGAGATCAATGTCACGGTCCCGTTCATGGGCCCCGCCATCGAACCGAAGGTCGCCGACGCCGTCGCCGAACTCACGGTGACCGAGGCTGAGTTGACAGAGAAGTGGATCTCCGAGAACAACTGATCCGTCCCGCACATCCCTGATGGCCGATCACGCGCACAACCTGGCCGCCGATTTCTCCGCCGGTCGTGGTCGGCCCATCGGTGTGTCCACCCGCGGCACCACCAACCGGAACCGGCTCCGCCGATGCGACAGGTGGATGCTGCACGAGCCCCGCATCCGGGAGGTTCTGCGGCGGGCGGACGGTCCGCTGGCGCTGGATGTCGGGTACGGCGCCTCAGACGCCACGACCGTCGAGTGGGCACAGCGCCTGCGGACGCTCCGCCCGGACATCGCGGTCACGGGTCTGGAGATCACACCCGAGCGGGTGTTCCCCCCGAGATGCGGCGTCACCTTCGAGCTCGGCGGGTTCGAGCTCGCCGGGCGCACCCCCCACCTGGTGCGCGCCTTCAATGTGCTGCGCCAGTACGACGTCGAACAGGTCGTCCCCGCGTGGCGGACCGTGACTTCCCGGCTCGCCCCGGGCGGGGTCTTCGTTG
Source organism: Corynebacterium antarcticum (assembly GCF_016595285.2). Taxonomy (NCBI): domain Bacteria; kingdom Bacillati; phylum Actinomycetota; class Actinomycetes; order Mycobacteriales; family Corynebacteriaceae; genus Corynebacterium; species Corynebacterium antarcticum. Next base: position 303,683 of record NZ_JAENIP020000002.1, on the reverse strand, counting down.
AGGGCACCTGCGATGAACTGGGGCGTCGGTGCAGCTGGCTGCTCATCGACTCCGACGGGCCCGTGTCCCTCACCCTCGCCTGGGATCCGTTCGACGTGGTACGCCCCTCCGATCTCGCCGCCCGACTCCCGAAGATCCTCATCCACCGGAACATTCCGGGGGAACCGGTCCACGAGCTCCTGACCGCGGCGGACAGGGCCTGGGAGTACGCGGCCGGCTGGGCACCTCACGGTCCCCGGGTCAGGTGGCGCGAAGCCCGCCGTATCCTCACCGAATCGGGGATACCGCTCACGCCCATCCGGCGCCCGGTCCGGGACTGTCTGCTCTCGGTTCCGTGGTCGGTGGTGGCACCGGTCTAGCCCGTTCCCGCTTCCCGGGCAGATGGCGGACCGTCGTGTCCCCGGGAGTTCCGCTCCCGTTCGGCGGGAAACCCGGGCACCCCACCGACTTCAGCGCGGGCGCGCACCGAGGAATCCCGCACGACGTTCCGCCGCCCGGCGTTGCCGTCTGCCGTGTTCGACCAACCGCGGGAAGAGCTCCGTTTCATCGGCCCGGAGACCGATGGCCCGGATGGTCTCCGCCATCCGGACGTACTGGCGGCGGTACCACGTACCCAGGAGCTGATCCGCGTAATACACCGTACGAACCGGGAGCGCATTCAGCCCGGAGAGCGCGAGGAGCACCCGCCTGAGGGCATCGGCCGGGACGCTCCCTCTCCCGCGGGCGACGATCCTGGAGTTGATCGACGTCGGGTCACACGGCCTGCCCGCGGTGACCTGCTCGGCGATCAGGTCGAAGATGTGCCCGTACACGGGATCGTTGAAGTCGGCGGAGGAAGCTCCCCGCACACGTACCGGACCGCCGGGTCGTCGGCCCCGTCGCCCCACAACAACGCGCAGAGAAGCTGCGCCTCCGGATCGAGGTCGTCGTCTATGGCGTACAGGAGGTCGTCGACGCGGTCGTCATCCGGGGCGTGATCATCCGCTTTCCCAGGTTCCCGCAACGTGTCACCTCCTTTTCCCCCGTCGTTCCCGCAGATCCTACCCCGCCGATCCGGCCCCGGCCGCGGCCCGTGGCCCGGCCGCACCGTCGGGGTGCGTGGACGGGGACAGTCCCCCGCTCCATGCCCCGCAGGTGTGGCGCAGGAGACGAAGATCAGGAACACTGGGAAAAATGAGTAGCCCTGTGATCAAGAAACGCGGTTCCGGCTGGTGGAAGATCCTCATCGGTGTCGTCCTCGCCCTGTTCGTCATCCTCCTGGTCGCCGAGGTGGCCCTGAGAATGTTCGTGACCAGGGAACTGGAGAGTGATTTCGTGGAGCAGAGCGCGGCCACCGGTGCCGCCACCGATGAGACACCCGAGATCGGATTCGGACCGGCGCCGCTCCTGCTGTCGATCGCCACGGGAACGATCCCCACGGTGAATATGTCGACCCCGTCCACGCTCCGGATCACCCACCCGGACGGTGCCGGATCCGAGGTGGACATCAGTGGCATGCCGGCCTCCGACATCCGCATCACCGATCTCGCTCTCCGCAACCCGGACGGTCCGATCGCCGGGCACGTTGTCGTGGAGACGGACATCTCCGATGACATGATGCTCGCGCAGGTCCAGGCGGCGATGCAGGAGCAGACCGGTGCGGGGGATGACGGGCTCGCGGCTGCACTGCTGCAGAACCTGGTGAAGGTCACCGACATCACCGCCGTCCCCGAGTCCGGCACGCTGGACATCGAATTCACCGATGGCGCGGCACACGTCGTGATCAGACCGAGTGCGGTCGACGGTCAGCTGCAGATCGAGGCCACCGAGACCCGGCTGTTCGGTTTCGCCCTGCCGGGGGAGGTCACCGGGGTGATCAGCAACGCCCTCAGGTCGGGGGCCGCCGACATCGGCGACGGCATGAACGTCGACGCAGTCTCGGTCCGCCCGAACGGCATGCACCTCGAGCTGAGCGGTGACGACATCAACCTGAACGAGATGGGCTGACCCGACCGGTCACTGTCCGGCGCGGTCGTCTCCGACGGCGCCGAGAATCTCCGCTGCCGCACCCCCCACGGACAGACGGGTCGCGCCGGCCGCGATGAGCCGCCGGGCCCGGTCGAAGGTCTCGATCCCACCGGCGGCCTCGACCCCGAGTTCCCGGCCGACCTCCTCCGCGATGGCCCGGACCGCTTCCGGGCTCGCCCCGGGACAGCCGAACCACCCTGTCGAGGTGCGCAGGTAGTTCGCACCGGCGGTGCGCGCCGCGCGTGCGGCGGTACGGATGGCGGCGTCATCCAGGAGACCGGTCTCGATGATCACCTTGAGGGTGACCGGTGCGGGCACCGCTTCCCGCACCGCGACGATCTCCCCGATCATGCGGTTGGTGTCCCCGGCGCGGACCGCTGCGGGATCGATCACCAGGTCCACCTCGTCGGCACCGGATTCCACGGCGAGTCGGGCTTCCGCCGCCTTGATCAGCTGGTGGTGTTTCCCCGAGGGAAAACCGCAGACGGAGACGACCCGCAACCCGTGGCCCTCCGCGGCCCCGGTGGCGTGCAACATCGAGGGCGTCACGCACACCTGGCCGACACCCAGTTCCAGTGCCTTCGACACGTGTTCCCGGACGTCCGCGGCGGTCGCCCACGGGGTGTCGAGCGTGTAGTCGATCATGGCGGCCAGACGGTCGCGGCTGACGGTCTCTTCCATAGCTAAAGAGCCTAGCCTCTTCCGGGCGGTACCGGCGGTGGGTGGTACTTGACCTCCGGAGTAGAATCCCTGGAATGAGCAACACCCAGAACTCCCACACCTCGCCTGTAGCGGAACGTCAGCTGGTCCTCACCCTCGGGTGCCCCGACACCACCGGAATCGTCGCCCGTCTCTCCTCCTTCATCGCCCAGCACGGAGGATGGATCACCGAGGCGGACTACTTCACGGACCCGGACTCCGGGTGGTTCTTCACCCGGCAGGCCGTCCGGGCGGAATCGCTCGACACCCCGGTGGAGGAATTCCGGGCGGAGTTCGACGAGATCGCGACAGGCTTCGGCCCCGGCGCCCGCTGGCGGATCTGGGACACGGCACGGCGCAAGCGGGCGGTGATCCTGGTCAGCAAGGAGGGGCACTGCCTCCACGATCTCCTGGGCAGGGTGGACCAGAACGACTACCCGATGGATGTCGCCGCGGTGATCGGCAACCACGAGGATCTGCGGGTCATCGCGGAGAACCACAACGTGCCCTTCCACCACGTCCCCTTCCCCAAGGATGCCGTCGGCAAGCGCGCCTCGTTCGACCGGGTCGCGGAGCTGGTCAACGAGCACGAGCCCGATGCCGTCGTCCTCGCCCGCTTCATGCAGATCCTGCCACCGGATCTCTGCGAGATGTGGGAGGGCCGCGCGATCAACATCCACCACAGCTTCCTGCCGTCGTTCATGGGTGCCCGCCCCTACCACCAGGCGTACAAGCGTGGCGTGAAGCTCATCGGCGCCACCTGCCACTACGCGACCTCGGCGCTGGACGACGGCCCGATCATCGAGCAGGACGTCATCCGGATCACGCACAAGGACACCCCCGCCGACATGCAGCGCCTCGGCCGTGACGCCGAGAAGATCGTTCTGGCCCGGGGTCTGCGGTTCCATCTCGAGGACCGGGTCCAGGTCTACGGGAACCGGACGGTCGTCTTCGACTGATCCGGGTGCCGGCCGGGGACCACCCGGCGGATATGAGTGTGCCCCGGGTGGTCTCACGCAGAGCCTGCCCGGGGCACCTTCACATATTCACACCTGTTTCACCAGGTGGTCTCACCATTCACGATGTCCTTCAGCTGAGGTCTGACGTCGAACCAGTAGAGGCCGATGACGACCATTCCCACCCACTGGAGCAGCTGCACGTTGATGAACATCGCGACGGCCGAGGCGACGAGTATTCCCGTCCACACCCACTTCTGCTGCCGGTCGGCGGCGGTGAAGGCGTCGTCGCGGGTGGAGGCGCACAGCGCCGCTCCGACGAGCCCCGCGACGCCGATGATCGTCGTCATCAGGAGCACCACGTATCCGAGGATGCGCGCGGATTCGTACAAGAACATATCCATTGTCGGACCGGAGACCTTTCAGGTCGGGCGGAAAAGGTGGGGCGCCGTGTCGGCCACCCCGGAGGTGACTACTTCCCGGTTTCGGTGTCGTCGTCCTCGTTGATCACTTCTCCGTCAATGATATCCGCCGCGTCCGACTTCTCCGAACCGGACGCCTGGACCCGGGTGCGGAGATCGTCGATCCGTTCTCCACCGGTGTTCTTCAGGTCCCGGACGACCTCTCCGGCACGCGCGACGAGGTTGTCGACCGCGTTCCGCACCTCGTCGACGGTGGAGGCGTTCTTCGCGGCGTTGTCGTGGTCGTCGTCACCGCTGCGGTCGCGCAGTGCCTCGACGGCCTCATCGAAGGCGCGGCGGGTGGCGTCGACGGCCTCCTGGAACGCGGTGCGCGCCTGCTGGGCGGCCTCGGTGTCCCGGGTCTGTCCGGCGGCGTTTCGCACGGAGCCGGACAGATCGCGGATGGTGCTCTCGGCGGTGGCGGCGAATCCGGACACGGCTTTCTTCGCGTCCTCCACGGAATCGGCGTCACCGAGATCCTCAGCCGCCTTCCTGGCCTCCTCCGCGGTGTCCTCGACGCGGTCGCCGGCCGACTTCTTCTCGTCCCGGTCGCCGACGTTGCGGAGGTCCTCACGGAGTCGGTCACCGAGCTCCCCGACGAGGGGCCCCAGTGCCGCACCGGCGCTGACCCAGGCGTTGAAGGGCTCGCGGAGCTTCTCGAGCGCATCGGCGAGGACGCCGCTGCCGCTGCCCCGCTGTCCCGCGTCCGCGACGCCTTCTGCTGCGGTGGTGTCCTCGGGGCCGTGGTCGTTCGGTGTGGGGTTGGTCATGGTGAACTCCTTCATTCGTGGGGAATCAGATCGGTTCCCGCGGATCTCCGTTTCAGGCGCCGAAGATGATGTGGGAGACAGTGTAGATGCCGAGACCCGCGAGTGCACCGACGATGGTGCCGTTAAGTCGAATGTACTGGAGATCCTTGCCCACCATCAGTTCGATCTTCTCGCCCGCCTCGTCCGCGTCCCACCGTTGGACCGTCTCGCTGATGATCGAGGTGATCTCCTCGGCGTAGTTGTCCGCGAGGAACGCGGCCGCACCGGTGACCCTGCGGTCCAGGGATTGCCGGAGTTCCGCGTCGTCCAGCAGGTTGTTACCCCAGTTCACGGCGAGTTCGGCGAGCTTCGTCCGGAGCAGCGAATCCGGATCGGAGGTGGCGTCGAGAAGGGACTCGGACGCGCTCCTCCAGATCGTCGCGGCGGCGCCGCGCACCGGGGTCGAACCCATGACGTCCCGTTTGATCGTCTCCACCCGTTCGATCATCTCCGGATCATTCTGCAGGTCGTCGGAGAGTTGTCGGATGAAGCGACGTACGGCCTGGCGTGCCTCGTGTTCCGGATCGGCGGCGACGGCTGCCGTCCACTGGACCAGCTCGCGGTGCACCTTCTCGCCGATGACGTCGTTGAGGATCTGCGGGGCCCAGGCGGGACGTCGCTCATCGAGCATCCGGATGATGAACGGCCCAGCTGCCTCGGCCTTGGCGTGGAGCCAGTGGACGAGCTCGTCGACGACCGGTTCCGTCTTCCCCTCCTCGATCAACTGCGCCATGAGACGCCCGGTCGGAGGTCCCCATTCGGGCTCCGCGATCCTGTCGATCAGGGTGGAGTTGATCACGGCCTCCGCGTCAGCGGGGTCGAGGGCACCGACGATCCTACCGGTCAGCCGCCCGACCTCCCTGGAGACTGTCCGTGCGTTGTCCGGTTCCGACAACCATCCACCGAGCCGGTTCGGAATGCCCGCGGCCCGGACCTTGGCGGTGATCAGTTCCGCGTTGAGGAAGTTCTCGCCGACGAAGCCGCCGAGGGATTCGCCGATCTGGTCCTTCTTGTTGCGGACGATCGCCGTATGCGGGATGGGAAGACCCATCGGCCGGCGGAACAGCGCGGTCACCGCGAACCAGTCCGCCAACCCACCGATCATGCCCGCCTCGCTGGCGGCACGGACGAAACCGACCCACGTGTCGGGCGCCCCGGGTCGGGTCTCGAGCCACCGGCAGAACAGGTAGATCGCCGCGGCGACGATCAGCAGACCGGTGGCGAACGCCTTGTACCGTCGCAGCTGCCGACGGCGCTCCGCCTCCACCTCGGGGGACGGCACGGGGACGGCGAGGAGCCCGTCCCCGTGTTCGGTGAGTTCGTGTGTGCCCATCGCACCATTATGACGGGTGGTGGCCGGGTATCGAGTAATCGCGGCCTCCGGCTCAGGACCGCGTGGCGACCGCGGCGGCACGCCACGGTGGATCCGTGTCCCAGAGCTCGACGGCCGCGGGAATGAGATTGATCACGACGAGGACGGTTATCAGGGCGATCAGGATCCACATGATCTTGTTGCGCATTCCCTGGAGTGTAGCCGCGGAAATGCCGAGACCCCACCACGCCCCTTCGCGGGGCGGTGTGGGGTCTCGGCCGGGCCGGGTGCTAGTGGCGTCCGGTGCGGGCCGCGTACTCGCGGTAGTAGCGACGCCCGTGGTGGATCATCCAGAAGCCACCGACGAGGAAGACGACCGCCATGATCGCTCCGGCGACAGCCATCGGCGCCCAGTTGGGCTGGCTGCCGACCGACCAGGAGCCGAGACCGAAGAGCAGACCGCCGAAACCGGCGAGAGAGCTCAGGATCAGTCCCATGCCGATCCAGGTGGACGAGCGGATGAGCGAGGAGTGCTGCGCGTCGAGGCTGGAGGGATGGTAGCCCTCGACGTAGTGCGGTTCACCCTCGAACAGGGGAAATGACTGCTCGGCGTTGGCCGGAACTGGGGAGTGGCTGGCTGACATAGCGGATGCTGCCTTTCGTGGTCGTACCGTCGGCCCGGGGTCGTCGTCGCGACGAGCCTAGGCGTCCTTTGCGGTGAAGGCCGCTCGGGCCCTCTCTTTGTTGATGGCCGCAACCGCGGTCAGCGGGATACCGGCCGGACATACGTCCGCGCATTCGCCGAAGAGCGAGCACGGGCCGAAGTTGGTCTCTACCTCGTCGACCATGTTACGCGCCCGGCGTCCTCGTTCGTTCTTTCCGAGGGGCATGAGCGAGAGATGCACCAGCTTCGCACCCGTGAACAGGTGGGCCGCACCGTTCGGGCAGGCTGCGACGCAGGCCCCGCACCCGATGCAGGCCGCGTGGTCCAGCGCGAGCTCCGCGGTCTGGTGGTTCATGTGCAGGGTGTCGGCGTCCGGTGCGGTACCGGCGTTGACCGACACGTAGCCACCCTGCTGCATGACCCGGTCGAGCGCGGAGCGGTCGACGATCATGTCCTTGATCACCGGGTACGCCGCGGACCGCAGGGGCTCCAGCTTGATGGTGTCCCCGTCGGAGAAGTTGAACAGCCGCTGCTGGCAGGACGGCTTGTTCTGCTCGGGTCCGTGCGGACGACCGTTGACGGTCAGGCCACAGGTACCGCAGATACCCTCACGGCAGTCGGAGGCGAAGGCGAACGGTTCCTTGCCGGACTCGATCAGAGTTTCGTTGACGTGGTCCAGAAGCTCCAGGATGGACATCTGCTCCACGGCGTCGGGGACGTCGATGGACTCGTAGTGACCCTCGGTCGTGGGTCCGGCCTGGCGCCAGATCTCGAGATGCAGTTTCATTACTTGTAGTTCCTTGTCTGCAGAGGGATCGCATCGAAGTACAGCGGCTCCGCGTGGCGGATGAACTTGTTCTCGCCGTTGGGCTCCCAGGCGGAGACGAAGCACCAGTTGAGGTCGTCGCGTTCCGCCTCGCCCTCGTCTGAGAGGTGATCCTCGCGGAAGTGGGCACCGCAGGACTCGTCGCGGTCCAGGGCGTCGACGCACATGAGCTCTCCGAGGTCGATGTAGTCGGCGACCCGGTTGGCGTACTCGAGAACCTGATTCATCTCCTCGGCGTTGCCGGTGATGTTCAGGCCGCTCCAGAACTCCCTGCGCAGTTCACGGATCTGCTCGATGCCCTTGGCGAGGTCGTCGATGTTCCGTGACACGCCGCAGCAGTAGTAGAGGATGTCGCCGAGCTTGCGGTGGAAGAACTCCGGACCGTGCTCACCCCTGATGTTCATGAGCTTGTCCAGTCGGGACTGGGCACGCTCGACGGCCGCGACCGCCTCGGGATCGTCCTCGGCCATCCGCTCGGAACCGAGCCGGGGCCCGAGGTAGTTCGGCACGGAGAACGGGAGAGTGAACCAGCCGTCGACCGAGGCCGAGAGCAGCGAGTTGGCACCCAGGCGGTTGGCACCGTGGTAGGTCCAGCCCGCCTCGCCACCGGCGAAGAGCCCCTCGATGGACGTCATCATGTTGAAGTCGGTCCACAGGCCGCCCATGGTGAAGTGGCACGTCGGCGCGATCCGCATCGGGGTGACGTACGGGTCCTCACCGATGGTCTCCTCGTACATCTGGAAGAGGTTCGAGTAGCGCTCCCGGATTGTGTCCTTGCCGAGACGCTCGATCGAATCGCGGAAGTCGAGGTACGCGGAGTTGTGCATGGGACCACAACCGAGTCCGGCGATGATCTGCTGTGAGATCGCGCGGGAGGCGACGTCGCGGGGAACGAGGTTGCCGAACGCGGGGTACCGGCGCTCGAGGAAGTAGTCACGCTCGTCCTCGGGGATCGAGTTCGGATCGCGGTCGTCCTTCGGCTCCTTCGGCGACCAGATGCGGCCGTCGTTGCGGAGGGACTCGGACATGAGGATGGTCTTGGACTGCCACTCCGAGTTGACCGGGAGCCCGGTCGGGTGGAACTGGATGAACGACGGGCTGGCCATGTAGGCGCCGTGCTCGTACGCACGCATGATCGCCGATGCGTTGGAGTTCTTCGCCAGCGTCGACATGTAGTAGACGTTGCCGTAGCCGCCGGTGCACAGGATCACCGCGTGGCCCGTGTGGGCCGTCAGCTCACCGGTGATGAGATTGCGCATGACCGCGCCGTGGCACCGTTTCGTGCCGTCATCCTCCTCCTTGACGATCAGGTCGACCATCTCGTTGTGGGTGAAGATCTCGACGGATCCGAGGTGGATCTGACGCTGCAGTGCGGCTGCGGCCGAGAGCTGCAGCTGCTGACCGGTCTGACCGCGCGTGTAGTAGGTGCGGGAGACCTGGACACCACCGAACGAGCGGGTGGCGAGGGTACCGCCGTATTCACGGGCGAAGGGGGCGCCGATGGCGTTCATGTGGTCGATGACCCGGACCGACTCGTAGGCGAGACGCCAGCAGTCGGTCTCGCGGCAGCGGTAGTCGCCGCCCTTGACCGTGTCCTTGACGTGGCGGTAGGCGCCGTCGTTGTCGACCTTCTTGCCGCGGGCGGAGTTGACTCCACCCTGGGCGGCGATCGAGTGGGCACGACGGGGCGCGTCATGGTAGGTGAACGCCTTGACGTCGTAGCCCAGCTCACCGAGTGCCGCCGCCGCGCCGCCACCGGACAGTCCGGTGCCGATGACGAGGATGCGGAACTTCCGGCGGTTCAACGGGGAGACGAGGTTGTAGTGGTCCTTCTGCCATTCCCAGGCGTCCTTCATCGGGACACCCTTGGGTGCGTGGTCCTCGAGGATCCTGCCCGGGGTGACACCGTCGACGCAGGAGGCCGGCTGGGTGAAGTCGGGCTTGGTGTCGGTTTCAGAGTGAGTGCTCATAGTGTGGTTACCTTCCGGGACCTAGTGGATCCAGCCGAGGGCGATGGCCAGCGGGATGGAGATGTTGCCCACCATGACGGCAGCAGGCACCAGGTAGGAGATGAACAGCAGGACGGCACGGGTACGGTGACCGGTGATCCCCAGGTCGCTGACGGCGGTGAACAGTCCGTGGGACAGGTGCACGAAGAGCACCATCATCGCGGCGATGTAGAAGATGGTCACGGGCCAGCGACTGAAGCTGGCGACCATGTTCGCGTAGACCGCACCGTGCTCGAAGACCGCGGAGGCGGCGGGCTGGACGCCGAGGGTCAGGTCGAGGATGTGGAAGACGATGAACAGCAGGAGCACAAGGCCCGAGACGAGCATCGTGCGCGTGGCGAACGAACTCAGGCCACCCATCAGGTTGGTCCGACGGAACTTGCCCCGGGACTTGTGCGCACGTCCGGTCAGGGCGAACGCGCCGTAGACGTGCAGGATCAGTGCGGTCAGCAGCACGATCCTGAAGATCCAGAGCACACCTTCGCGGGGCAGAAGTGGTTCACCGACGGTACGGAGGAATTCTCCGTAGACGTTGATGGCGGGTTCGCCGTCGTGGTCGGGAAGGAAGATCTTCAGGTTTCCGATCATGTGGATCAGAACGAAGCCGCCGAAGATGAGGCCGGTGACGGCCATCGTCAGCTTCAGCGCCCAGCTCGGGACCTTCGGCCGCTCACGCAGCGGCTTCTCGGTAATTTTGCCGTGACGGATTGCGTCACGGTCCATATCTTTGACAGTCATGGCACCTCCAGTGTTGACCTAACCTTACGGTGCGTTAAGGTCGCCAAACCAGCCGTTGACAGGCGCGGTGACATAGCTCACGTCCATCAACCCTGCCACCACGCCGGACTTTAGGGTAGCGTTACCTGTTTCCACCCTTCCCCCACCGCCGGAGCGTACCGTTCACCTGCTGAAACGGTGACGGGTTTAGAGGGTTGTCTACGGATGTGATCTGAGACACCATTGGGGTCCATGTCACCTCACGCCTACCCCATTCGGGATCAAACTTTAGTTGAATCCTCCCCCACCTTCCCGGGAAAACCGTGTTCGAGGGCGGAACCCACCCCCAGCGAGGGGCCGGAAGTCAACCACTCGGGACGCCCACCCGCACACACCGGCCCCATCTCGGCGAGCGGTTCCACTCCGCCCCACCGCCGACGCCCGGGACAGAAACACTGTTCACCTCGGTTTTCGCCGCCCACTCCGGGCCTGATCCGATGATCCGTCATCGACGGGTGCGCCTCCGCCCCACCCAGGCACACGACACCGGACGTCCCGGATCCGGACCGACGCCGGGACGGAACGCCGCACCATCCGAGCAACGATTCACCCGCCGTTCCACCCCGGTTCTAGGGGGGTTGCAACTTTGCACCATTCACAGGCAAATTCCAGCAAAGAATCACCGGAGTCGCTTAGACTCCTCCCATGGGCAAGACATATGTGGGGTCCCGACTGCGGCAGCTCCGGCGGGAGCGCGACCTGAGTCAGGCCGCGCTGGCCTCGACACTCGGGCTCTCCGCGTCCTATGTCAACCAGATCGAGCATGATGTGCGTCCGCTCACGGTGCCGGTCCTGCTCCGCATCACCGAAACGTTCGGCGTCGACGCGACCTTCTTCTCCCGGGACGACGATTCCCGCCTCCTGGCCGAGGTTCAGGACGTCGTCCTCGACCGGGAGATCTGCCCGGACGCGGTCGAGCTCCGGGAGTTGTCGGAGATGGTCTACAACCATCCGGCGCTCGCCAGGGCGATGGTCGAGATGCACCGGCGGTACCGGAACGTCCGGGACAAGCTCTCCCTGGCCACCGATGTCCGCCACTTCCCGCCCTCCGCCGACTCCGGCGTCCGGGCGGTGGACAACCCGCTGGGTATGCCCCACGAGGAGGTCCGGGACTTCTTCTACGCCCGGCAGAACTACCTCGATGGGCTGGACGTCTCGGCGGAGGAGCTCGCGGAGGAACTCGATCTCGACCCCACCGATCCGTCCCGGACGGAGGACGCGATCATGCGACGCCTCGCGCTGCACGGGGTCACGGTGCACAGGGGGACCGGGTCCGGGGACACGCTCCACCATCTCGACCCGGAGAGCGGCACCCTGTCCCTCTCCCCCAGGCTGAACAGCGGGCAGCGGGCCTTCCGGATGGCCGCCGAACTGGCGCACCTCGAGGCCACCGACATCCTCGGCGAGGCCGTCGATTCCGGCCATTTCACCTCGGAAGAATCCCGGATCCTCGCCGCCCGGGGCGTCGGAAGCTACTATGCGGCAGCTCTCCTCATGCCCTACCGGCGATTCCACGCGGAGGCGGAGCGGTCGGGCTACGACATCGACCACCTCACCCAGCTCTTCGGGGCCGGATACGAGACCATCTGCCACCGGTTGTCCACTCTCCAGCGACCGCAGCTACGCGGTATCCCCTTCACGTTCGTCCGAGTGGACCGTGCCGGGAACATGAGCAAGCGGCAGTCCGCGACAGGCTTCCACTTCACCCATTCGGGCGGCACCTGCCCGCTGTGGAACGTGTACGAGACCTTCACCAACCCGGGTACGATCATGCGCCAACTCGCCCAGATGCCCGATGGCCGGAACTACCTGTGGATCGCCCGCACCGTCCGCCACCATCGCAGCCGTTTCGCGGAACCCGGGAAGCTGTTCGCCATCGGCCTGGGTTGCGAGGCCCGCCACGCCGAGCGAACCGTCTACGCGGAGGGCCTGGACCTGACGAATCTCGATGCCGCGACACCCATCGGCGCCGGATGCCGGGTCTGCTCCAGGTCGGACTGTGCGCAACGCGCGTTCCCGCCCGTCCACCGCCCGCTGAAGATCGATGCGCACACGTCGACGATCGCCCCCTACTGAACACGGGAAACCGGCCGGGGAAGAACCCGCCGTCCCATGACCGAGGGGCCGCACCACCGTTCCCGGTGCGGCCCCTCGGTCGTGTGTACGTGGATCAGAGGTTGATCATGTGGCCGGAGATTCCCTCGACCGCTTCCTTCATCGCCTCGGAGAGCGTCGGGTGGGTGTGCACGTTGCGCCCCACCTCCTCGGCGGTGAGATCGAAACGCTGCGCCAGGGTGAGCTCGGGCAGCAGCTCGGAGACGTTGGAACCGACCATGTGGGCGCCGATCAATTCACCGAACTCCGCGTCGGCGATGACCTTGACGAAACCGGCCGGCTCGCCGAGGCCCTGGGCCTTGCCGTTGGCGGAGAACGGGAAGGTGGCGGTCTTGATCTCCCATCCGCGTTCCTCGGCCAGCTCGCGGGCCCGTTCCTCGGTGTAACCGAAGGAGGCGACCTGCGGGTTACAGAACGTGGCGCGGGGCATCATCATGTAATCGCCGAGCTCCATGGTCTCGGCGTCGGCGATCGTCTCGGCCGCGACGACGCCCTGTGCCTCGGCGACATGGGCCAGCTGGAGCTTCGCGGTGACGTCGCCGATGGCGTAGATGTGGTCGACGTTGGTGCGCATGCGCTCGTCGATGGCGATCGCACCACGTTCGGTGAGCTCGACACCGGCCTTGTCCAGACCGAAGCCCTCGACGCGGGGGGCGAAGCCGATGGAGACCATGACCCGGTCGACGGTCAGCGTGTCGGTCTTCTTGCCGTCCTTCGACTCGACGTCGACCTCGACACTGTCCCCGTTGTCGCGGACGGCGGTGGTCTTGTGCCCGGTCAGGATCTTCACGCCCAGCTTCTTGTACTCCTTGGCGATGGCCTTGGAGACGTCCGCGTCCTCATTGGGCAGGACCCGGTCCATGAATTCGACGATGGTGACGTCCACGCCGTAGTTGGACAGGACGTAGGCGAACTCCATGCCGATGGCGCCGGCGCCGACGATGACCATGGACTCGGGCAGTTCACTGTCGAGAATCTGCTCCTCGTAGGAGACGATGTTGCCGCCGATCTCGATGCCGGGCAGCGAACGTACGACGGAGCCGGTGGCGATGATGCAGTTGTCGAAGGTGACCTTCTGCCCCGCGTCGTCACCGTCGGTGATCTCGATCGTGTGCTCGTCGACGAAGGAGCCGAGACCGTTGATCTCGGTGATCTTGTTCTTCTTCATCAGGTAGTGAACGCCCTTGACGATGCCTGCGGACACCTTCCGCGAGCGGTCGTGCGCCACACCGAAGTCGAAGGAGACGTCCCCGGAGATACCGAAGAGTTTCGCCTCGTGGTTGAAGGTGTGGGCCACCTCCGCGTTCTTCAGGAGCGCCTTGGAGGGGATGCAGCCCACGTTCAGGCAGACCCCGCCCCAGTACTGCTTCTCGATTACGGCAACCTTCTTGCCGAGCTGGGAAGCGCGGATGGCGGCCACGTAGCCACCGGGGCCCGCGCCGAGTACAACAACGTCATAATGTTCAGTCACACGCTCAAGGATACGTGCCCGTGTCCCGAATGTCGTGCGAATGCCCCCTCAATTCGGCCACTCCGGACGGGACGGTGCGCGGGGAACCCCGCGCGGCGTCCCCGCCGCCCGGTTTCCCACATGCCCCGGCCGACCCCGGACACTGGGGAAGGGGCCATCCCCGACCGGCAGCCGGCGTCGGCGATGACGGACGGGACGAAGAAGACCCCGTCGCACACCGTGTGTGCGACGGGGTCTTCCGCATCGTCCCCTCGATCGGGTGACGATCACGCTGACACCGTGAGATGCCCGGGGATCCGGTCAGAAACGCCCCATCGAGTGGGACATCGCGCTGACGGCAGAGGATCCGACGTGAGCGAAGACGCCGAAGATGTTGTTGAACAGGAGGATGATGGGTTCGAATGCCTGCATGTGTTTTTCTGCCTTTTCAATAGTTCGGAATGTCTGTTTCCGGGGCCGGCCCCGACGGTGACGAGGGTGGGGCACCCGCTGCGATGAACCCCGACGGCTCAGCCGGTAGAAACATCACTGCCCTGTTTATACAGACGATGTGCCCAATACGTTACGCCGCGGGCCCGGGTCTCGACGGGATGGGGTGAAAACGCCCTGCGGAGGCGGGAAACGGGGGTGAAAGTAGCGCGTAAAAAACACCTCCCACGCACCACAGGAGCCATCAGCAACTTCAGCACCGCCCCCGGGCGTCCTCCCACGACACAACCGGCAGGTCGGACCCAGACCGGGCGAACCCGGAGACGCCCCGGCCACGGAGCGGCCCCGGCGGGCCGGGACGGGAAACCGCCCGGACACGGAGTGCTAACGTTTGGATGGCGATCCACGACATACCTTTCAGATCCGGCCAGTCCGCACGGCACCGAGGCACCCTGCGGCTCGCACGAGGACGATGATCATGCACATCGCGGAGCACCTGTTCCACGTGCCGGGATCACCCGCCTCAGACAAAGCACCACTACGCCAAGGACCTTTATGAGGAACCTCCCACGCTTCGCGGCCACGGCCGCGACCTGCACCGCAACCGCGCCACCCGCGGGGGCGGTCTCCGGGCCCGCCACCGCACGGACCGGCACCTCCGGTGCCGCCGTCACGGAGCTCCCCGCGACCGGGGACGCGGCCGCGTGGGGCGGAACCGACACACTGATCCGGCGGGATCAGAGCCCCGAAAACGACCGCAACCGCACTGCCGGGCAGTTTGGCCGGAAAACACCCCCGTACGCCCATCGAATTCTTGCCTGTTTCAGCTGCTGACCGTAGCATTTCTGGTGTTCTGAACCACACATCATATTTCCCTGTCCCAACGACCGATTGGTCCCACCGTGAATTTTTACCGACGTATCACCGCCCCCGTCGCCGCCACCGCACTAGCGGTCTCCCTCATCTCAGCGCCCCTCGCCGGTGCCGCTGAGCACAAACCATCCGACATCAGCGGCCAGCTGCCCCAGGCCGAAATCACGCAGGCCCCCCGCCACATCGAGAATCCCGGCGTGGCCTACGACGGCAACGAGGCTCTCGCCTGGCGCAAGGTCATCGGAGAGTACAGCCAGAAGTACGGCGATCGGGTCGCGGAATGGTGGGCCCACTCCCCCTCGATGGACCGCCATGTTCCGCTCGTCGTCATCAAGGCCGATCAGGCCGCGGGACCGCGCCCGACCATCTACCTGCTCAACGGCGGTGACGGCGGTGAAGGTCGTGCGAACTGGATCATGCAGTCCGACGCGATCGACTTCTACATCTCCAAGAACGTCAACGTGGTTGTCCCGATGCAGGGCAAGTTCTCCTACTACACCGACTGGGTCGAAGACGTCGACAGCCTGGGTGGAAAGCAGATGTGGGAGACCTTCCTGACCAAGGAGCTTCCCGGACCTCTGGAGGCGGCACTGGGTGCCTCGAACAAGCGCGCGGTCGCCGGAATGTCCATGAGCGCGACCACCTCGCTCCTGTACGCCGAGCACAACCCGGGCTTCTACGATGCGGTCGGTTCCTTCTCCGGTTGCGCCCAGACCTCCGGCGGGTTGGGTCTGACGTCGATCGACATGACCCTCCAGCGCGGTGGATTGACCAAGGAGCAGATGTGGGGCCCGCTCGGCGGCGATCTGTGGAACTACAACGACGCGCTGACCAACGCCGGTGATCTCAGGGGCACCGAGGTCTACGTCTCCAACGCCTCCGGTCTCGTCGGAGCCAGTGACCTCTGGGGCGCGGGCCGCACGTCCGCCGATGTCGCTCTCCTGACTGTCGAGGGCGGTGTGATCGAGGCGGCCACCAACATGTGCACCCACGATCTGAAGACCAAGCTCGACGCCGAAGGCGTCCCGGCGACGTTCAACTTCCGCCCGACCGGCACCCACTCCTGGCCGTACTGGCAGCAGGACCTGCGCGGCTCCTGGGATGTCTTCGCGAAGGCGTTCGGCATCGAGGCGTAGGTAGGGAACAACCGGCTGCCTCCGGGAGACCGGAGCAGCTACCCCGGATCCCATGTCACGGACCCTCTGAGATCCCGCCCTCGGCACGTCGGGGACCCGATCAGGGTAAACCCGCCGTCCGGAGCTGCCCCTTCCGCGATCGTCCCGAGAACTCGGACCGGTCACGGAGAAGCGGGCCAGCCGCCCGGACGGCGGGTTTTCCGTCATTCACCCCCGGTACGATGACGGACATGCCACCGACCCCTCCCACCACGACCGCCGAGAGCTTCGGCGACCCCGTCTCCGCACATCCCGAGCTCGAGCCCGCCTCCGCACCTGACGCCCTCGCCTGGGCGGATGCACGCACGGAGGAGACCCTCGGGCGACTCGACGCCCCCGGTCCCGGAAGGGACCGCGCGGCATTGGAGGCACAGATCCGGGAGTACCTGGACACGGATGACCGCATCACGTTCCCCAGCCGGAGACGATCCGAGGTCTACAACTTCTGGCGTGACACCGACCATCCGCGCGGTCTGTGGCGTCGGGCGCACCTCGACGGTTACCGAAACGGAACACCGGAGTGGGAGGTCCTCCTGGATCTCGACGTGCTCGCCGCGGACGAGAACGAGAACTGGGTGTGGCGGGGCGCCCATGTCCGCTCCCCCGACACCGACAGAGCACTGGTCCGCCTGTCCCGGGGCGGGGCCGACGCCGTGGTGGTCCGTGAATTCGACCTGATGACGGGGGGATTCGTCACCGAGCAACCCTTCACGGTCCCGGAAGCGAAGACGACGGTGAGCTGGATCGACCGGGACACCGTATTCATCGGAACCGACACCGGGGAGGGGTCGCTCACCGACTCCGGATACCCGGCCCGCGTGCTCCGCTGGACCCGGGGCACGCCCCTGTCGGAGGCGGAGGTGTACTTCGCGGGGCACGATTCGGACATCACCACCACGGGATGGGCGGACACCACTCCGGGACACGAGCGCCTGTTCGTCCGCCGGACCCTCGACTTCTACCGGCACCGCACCTTCGTCGAGACCCCGTCCGGGCTGCAGATCATCGAGGTCCCCGAGGACTGTGGGGTCCAGGTACACCGCGGCACACTGTTCGTCCTCCCCCGGACCGGTTTCGGCGGCATTCCCGGCGGCGGCCTGGGGGTAGCGGATCTCGACGCCTTCCTCGGCGGCGATCACGAGCTGGAGTGCGTGTTCGCACCGCGGCCGACGAACGCCCTGGAGAACATCTCCTTCACCCGTGGGTACCTGATCCTCACCATCACGGACACCGTCTCCACCACGCTGTCCGCGGTGCCGCTGGACGATCCGACCACGGCCACGGTCCGGCTCACGGTCCCGGAACCGGCCACCGTCAGCGTGATCGACACCGCGCCACTGGACGACGACCAGATCTGGCTGGCAGCGCGATCCTTCACGGAGCCGGTCGAACTTCTGTGGGGTGACCTCGGCCGCGGTCCGGCGGAGCTGAGCCTGCACACGGTACGCCGCGCCCCGGAGGCGTTCGACGCCGCCGGGCTCGGCACCCGGCAGCACCACGCACTCTCCGCGGACGGAACGCGGATCCCCTACTTCATCACCGGCCGGTTCGGGGGTACGGGCGAACGGCCCACCGGCCACCCACGGCCCTGTCTCGTCTACGCCTACGGCGGTTTCGAGGTGTCACTGCTCCCGGGCTATCTCGGGACCACCGGGATGGGCTGGCTCGACCACGATCGACTGTTCGTGCAGGCGAACCTGCGGGGTGGCGGGGAGTTCGGGCCCGACTGGCACAGCACCGTCACGGGGACGGACCGACTGCGGGTCCACGAGGACCACGAGGCGGTCCTGATCGACCTCGTGGAACGCGGCTACACCACACCGGAGCAGCTGGCGGTGTGGGGCGGATCCAACGGCGGCCTGGTGACCGCGGTGGCCCTGACCCGGTACCCGGAACGGTTCGGTGCGGCGGTGGTCCAGGTGCCGTTGACCGACATGCTGCGCTACCACCGCATGTCCGCCGGCGCGAGCTGGACCGCCGAGTACGGGAATCCCGATGATCCGCGGTTCCGGGGGGTGCTCGAGGAGTACTCCCCGCTGCACAATGTCGTTTCCCGTGAACAACGACCGTATCCGCCCGCGCTGGTCACGACATCAACGCGTGACGACCGCGTGCATCCGGCCCACGCGCGACTGTTCGCGGCGGCCCTCGCGGACGCAGGTCAGCCGGTCGACTACCACGAGAACTCGGAGGGCGGGCACGGCGGCGCGGCGGACAGCGCCCAGCGCGCTCGACTGACGTCGGTGATCCTCGCCTGGTTGGACCGTCAGGTCGGCCACGGACCCACCGGCGCGGTATCATCCGCTCACGATGACTAGCCAACGCCTGCGCAATTCCCCGATCCCGGGGACCCGCGACTCCTACACGGGGGTCGACTTCAATCTGGGGTTCCACATCCGGCATTACCGTCTTGAGCTGGACTACCGGGTCGAACCGAACCGTCTCTCGGGCACCGCGACACTGGACATGGAGAACTACCTGCCACTGAAGCAGCTGACCCTCGATCTGGGCCCGTCGCTGAAGGTGGGGAAGATCACGGCGACGGGATCGGGTGGGGTGCACGTCGGGGTGTCCCGGTGGCGGCACGCACGCGGCAAGCTGCTGCTGACCTTCGACGCGGAGATCCCGGTGGACAGCGAATTCACGCTGTCGGTCACGTACTCGGGCTCACCCAGCCCGGTGCGCAGCCCCTGGGGGACCCTCGGATGGGAGGAGCTCGAGAACGGTTCGCTCGTGGCGTCACAACCCTGTGGTGCGCCGAGCTGGTTCCCGTGCGACGACACCCCGGACGAGAAGGCCCGCTACGACTTTCTCGTGTCCGCCGACAATCCGTACGCGGTGATCTGCAACGGGGAACTCGTGGAGCGCCGCCGATCGGGATCGCGGACATCGTGGCACTACCGCACGGAACACGCGATGGCGACGTACCTGGCCACCGTCCAGGTCGGCCAGTACACAGAGTTCGACGCCGCCGGCTTCGATCCACGGTTGTCGGAACCCACACCGACAGCCTCACCCGCACCCGTACCGGTGTCGGTGTTCCTCCCCGCGGGGACGGCCTCCGCGGCCCGGGTGGAGTTCGCGGATCAGGTGGAGATGCTCCGCCTGTACAGTCGCCTGTTCGGCCCCTATCCGTTCGCCCGCTACAAGGTCGTCGTGACGGAGGATTCCCTGGAGATACCGCTGGAGGCACAGGGGCTGAGCATCTTCGGTT
This sequence comes from Corynebacterium antarcticum, assembly GCF_016595285.2. Taxonomy (NCBI): domain Bacteria; kingdom Bacillati; phylum Actinomycetota; class Actinomycetes; order Mycobacteriales; family Corynebacteriaceae; genus Corynebacterium; species Corynebacterium antarcticum. The sequence goes on along the minus strand of NZ_JAENIP020000002.1, from coordinate 283,886 downwards.
CGAACCACGTCGACGGCCGGAAGACACAGGAGCGGTTGATCGCCCATGAGCTGTCACACCAGTGGTTCGGGAATTCACTGGGGCTGGCCCAGTGGAACGACATCTGGCTGAATGAGGGTTTCGCGTGTTACGCGGAGTGGCTGTGGTTCGAGCACTCGGCCGGGGTGCCCGCCGCGGACTCCGCGCGCAGGCACCACCGGGTTCTGTCCCGGCTGCCGAAGGATGTGCTGCTGGCGGACCCGGGTCCGAAGCTCATGTTCGACGACCGGGTGTACAAACGCGGGGCACTGGTGGTCCACGCCCTGCGGTGCCTGATCGACGATGATGACGTGTTCTTCGCCGCGATCCGCCGCTACACGGCCGCGAACCGGCATTCCGTCGTGGAACCGATCGATCTCCGGACCGTGATGACCGCGGCCTGCGCCGAGGTCGGTGTTCCCGTCGGTGAACTGACCGCACTGTGGAACTCCTGGCTGCACGAGCTGCCGCTCCCGCCGTTCCCGGAGCCGCGGTCCGGGGCCCGGAGCGCCGACTGATGCGCGCGCTGAGCCTGGCAACGGTGTTCGCCGCGGCCAGTGGCTTCATCATCCTGACCATCGCATCCTGGGCGCTGGGGGTACAGAGATTCGGCCAATTCATGGCGTTCTGGAGCCTGTTCTTCGCGCTCGCCGGGGTCGTGGACGGGCTGATGCAGGAGACGACCCGCGCGGTCGCCGGTGCCCGCGCCGCGGACCGGGCGGGCTCAACGGTGACCCCGCGGGGTGCCCGGCCGTTCCGGATCGCCGGAACGGTCGGGGTGGTGGTCGCGGGCGTCCTCGTGCTCGCGGGCCCGTTGTGGTCCCCGAGGCTCCTGGAACAGGATCACGGACTCGCCGTGGCACTGCTGGCGGTCGGCCTGGTGAGCTACACCTACCAGGCGGTGCTCTCCGGGGTGCTCTCGGGATGCGGTCTGTGGGCGCAGTATGCGTGGCTCATGGCGGTGGACTCCGGGACCCGTCTGGTGGTCGTACTGGTGGCCTGGCCACTGGGCTGGGGCCTGCCGGTGTTCCTCCTGGTCACCGTGCTCGGGGCGACGACGTGGCTGCTCATCCTCGGCACCTCCGCCGACGCGCGGGAGGCGCTGCACTCACCGGCCGATGTGGGGGCGGGACGGTTCGTGCGGAACTCGATCTCGGCGATGGTCGCCACGGGTGCCACGGCACTCCTCATCGTGGGATTCCCGACCTTCGTCAAGGCCGTCGCGGGCGGTGAGGTGGAAGCCGGACTGGACACCACCGTCGACGGCATCATGCTCGCGGTCATGCTCACCCGCGCCCCCATCCTCGTGCCCCTGCAACGGTTCCAGTCCGCGCTCATCGTCCACTTCGTCGACCACGCCACCGACCTGCTCGGCGCATTGCGCAGGCCCCTGGCCGCGGTGCTGGGCGTGGGGGTGCTCGGTGCGGCGGCGGCCTGGATGATCGGACCGTGGATCATGGGCGTCTTCTTCAGCGAGGGATTTGTCGTCCCCGGCCCGGTGCTCGCCGCACTCACCTTCGGTGCCGCGTGCACCGGAGTCCTGATGATCACCGGAACCGCGGTGCTCGCGGTCAACCGGCACAACCGCTACGTCGTGGGCTGGGTCACCGGGAGCATGGTCGCCTTCGGGATGTTCCTCGCCCCGTTCCCCCTGGCCATGGACGTGTGTCTGGCACTGGTCATCGGTCCCGCGGCCGGCGCCCTGGTCCACGTCACGGGTCTGCGTCGGGGCCCCGTCCCACTGGTACGCTGACCTCATGCCGACGCTCACCGCACTCGTCACCGTCTACCACGGGAACAACCCCGATCACCTGCGTCAGGCCCTCGAATCGGTGGCCGCCCAGACTCACCCCGCGGACGAGATCCTCATCGTCCGGGACGGCCCCGTTCCCGAGGAGATCGCCGGTGTCGTCTCCGGTTTCCTGGATCGCAATCCGACGGCCCGGCAGCTCGAGCTGCCGGTGAACCGCGGACTCGGTCCGGCGTCCCAGTCCGCCCTGGACGAGATCGGCACCGACTACTTCGCACGACTCGACGCCGATGATCTCGCGGACCCGGAACGCTTCGCCGTACAGCTGTCCTACCTCGTGGAACACCCCGAGATCGATGTCCTGGGTACCGCGATGTCCGAATTCACCGACGACGACCCGGACACGGTCACCGGCGTGCGTACGCTGCCGGAGCACCACGACGCGATCGCGCGCTACGCCCGGATCAACACCCCCGTGAACCATCCGAGCGTGATGCTGCGGACCAGTGCCGTGCGCCGTGCGGGCGGCTACCGCGACGTCCACTTCATGGAGGACTACGACCTGTGGGCCCGGATGCTCACCGGCGGCGCCAGGTTCCACAACCTCCCCGAACCGTTGACCCGGTTCCGGACGGGCGACGACATGTTCGCCCGCCGCACCGGACGCGGCATGTTCGCGTCCGAACGCCGACTGCAGCGCAATCTCGTCGAATACGGGCTCGTGGGGCGGGGCCGCGCCACTTTCAATCTCGCTGTCCGCACGCTCTACCGCGCACTGCCACCGCGGCTGCTGAAGGCCGTCTACCGGCTGATCTTCCACCGCGACGGCTGATCCTCCCCGGCATGACGGGGGCACCCCCGTCCCCGTTCCCTCCCCCGGACACCGCCACCATCCGACCCCCCGCCTGCCGTCGGCTAGCATAATCACCATCATGGAATCTCCCGACACAGCTTCACCGGATCCCGATCGCACCGGTGACGTCCCGGCCCCGGACCACGGGGACACCTGGCTCGTCGTGCCCTGCTACAACGAGGGAACCGTCATCGGGGACGTCATCCGCGCCGCGCGCGAGACATTCCCCAACATCGTCGCCGTCAACGACGGCTCCGCCGACGACTCGGCCGCGGCCATCCACGCCGCGGGGGCGCACCTGGTCAACCATCCCGTGAACCTCGGACAGGGGGCGGCGATCCAGACCGGCGTCGAATACGCCCGGGCGCAGCCCGGAGCCCGCTACTTCGTCACGTTCGACGCCGACGGCCAGCACCAGGTCAAGGACGTTCTCGCCATGCTCGAGCGACTGCGTACCGAGCCACTGGACATCGTCGTGGGCACCCGCTTCGGACGCCCACGCGCCGAGGGGGACCAGGTTCCGCTGCTCAAGCGTCTCGTGCTGCGCACCGTGGTGATGCTGTCACCGCGGGCGAAGCGGATGGGGCTCACCGACGCACACAACGGGCTGCGCGCATTCAACCGCCGCGTCGCGGATGAACTGAACATCCGGATGAACGGCATGAGTCACGCCAGCGAGTTCGTCACCCAGATCGACGAACGCGGCTGGCGGGTAGCCGAACAGCCCGTGGACATCCTCTACACCGAATACTCGATGAGCAAGGGCCAGTCACTGATCAACGGTGTGAATATCCTGGCCGACGGACTACTCGCCAGGAGGCTCCCGTGATCACCGGCCAACTGCTCATCCAGGTTCTCCTTCTGGTCTGCACCACCTTGCTGGTCATGTACTTCCTGTCCAACCGCAGGAAGGCCCGCGCGAAGGCCGGGGTGAAGATCGGGTTCATCCTGTTCATCCTCGCGGCGATCTGGGCGGTCCTGCGCCCAGACGACCTGACGGTCGTGGCCAACTGGGTCGGTGTCGACCGCGGCACGGATCTGCTGCTCTACGCGCTGACCGTGGCCTTCATGTTCACCACCATGAGCGCCTGGGTCCGGTTCCGTGAACAGGATCTGCGGTACGCACGTCTCGCCCGCGCCATCGCCCTGCGCAACGCCGTACGACCCGAGGACGACTACCCGTCCGCGTAGCAGATCTGACGGTTGGTTTTCCCGTCCCTTCGTGGACAATGGGGTACTGACCGATTCACCCACCATGCCCCTCAGAAGGAGCGTTCCCGTGTCCGACGAGACCGCGGATAACACCGCGTCAACCGATCCCTCCGTATCCGGGGCGGGAGAGACCCCGACCACCCGGATCCCGCCGACGATGTGGGTGTTCACCGTTCTCCTCGTCATCATCGCCGGACTCGTCGGATACCTGATCGGCGACCGGACCGCGGACCGCCCCGCGGAATCATCCACCACCGCAGCCGGCGGGGCCACAACCTCCGCCACCGGCGCACCGTCCTACGAGGAGGTGGCCGATTCCGTGACCCCCGGCGCCGACGGCAGCCGTGGCGACGGTCCGAAGGAGACCGAGGGCGGCGGCTACGACGCCATGTACTGGGGCCCGCGGGGACCGCTGCAGAGCCAGGCGGACATGCCCAACATCCACCGCCGCAACGTCTACGATCCGTTCGCCGTCGGTGCGATCGACGCACCGGTCGTCATCTCCGAGTTCTCCGATTTCGAGTGCCCGTTCTGCTCCCTGTTCGCGAACGACACGGAACCCACGATCCTGAGCAGGTACGTCGACACCGGGCTGGTCCGCATGGAGTGGAACGATCTGCCCATCAACGGCCCCAACGCCGAAGCCGCGGCACGGGCCGGTCGGGCCGCCGCGGAGCAGGGCAGGTTCGTCGAGTTCAAGCACGCCCTCTACAGCTCATCGAAGAACATCTCGGGCCACCCGAACTACGGGATCGAGGACTTCGTCCGCTTCGCGGAGGAGGCCGGCGTCCCGGACATGGAGAAGTTCCGCGCCGACGCGACGAGCGACAAGTACGACGAGACGATCGCCAACGCCCGCGCCTACGCCAGCAGCATCGGTGTCAGCGGAACCCCCGGATTCGTCATCGGCGAGACCTTCGTCGGTGGCGCCCAGCCCCTCGAGGTGTTCGAGGAGGTCATCAACACCGAACTGAAGCGGGTCGCCGACGGCGAGGCCGAGGTCACCGAACCGGACACCCGATCCGCCGCCGAACTCACCGAAGCCGGGGCACGGTAGGACGTTGCTCTCCATCGGTGTCGTCGGTGCCTTCCTCGGCGGAGTCCTCTCCATCCTGAGTCCCTGCTCCGCGCTGCTCCTCCCCGCATTCTTCGCCTACGCGTTCACCTCGAAACGCCAGCTCATGGCCCGCACCGCCGTGTTCTTCGCGGGTCTCGCCAGCGTGCTCGTCCCGGTCGGTGCGGGAATCGGCGGGTTCAGTTCACTGTTCACCCAGCACCGGGACACGGTGATTTCCGTGGCCGGCTGGGTCATGGTCGCCTTCGGTGTCTGGTCGCTGCTCGGACTGGGGTTCCGCATCCCCGGGTTGTCCACCATGAACAACCGCATCCGGGGCACCGGGTGGCTGCCCGTGTTCGCGCTCGGCGCGGTCTACGGCTTCGCCGGCTTCTGCGCCGGCCCCCTCCTCGGAGCGGTGCTCGCGACCTCCGCGCTCGGCGGTTCCGCGACCTACGGCGCGCTCGTCATGGCCTGCTACGCCCTCGGGATGACCGTCCCGCTGTTCCTCCTCGCCCTGCTGTGGGACCGGTTCGACCTCGGCCACGCGGGCTGGCTCCGGGGGCGGGAGATCCACGTCGGTCCGGTCCACACCAACACACTCAGCATCGCCGCCGGCGTGCTGTTCATCCTCATCGGATTCACGTTCCTCATGAGCAACGGCACATCGGCACTGCCGACCCTGCTCGACACGGAAACCCAGTTCCGGCTGCAGGGCAGGGTCGCCGAGCTGGCTGCGGGCATCGACAACACCGTCGCCCTGCTCATCGTCCTCTGCATCATCGCCGCAGGTGTCGGTGCACGGCTCCTGCGACGCCGGTAGTCGACCGTCGTCGTAGGTGCCCGAATCAGAACCGGCGCCCCGTCACACTCACGACTCCCAGTACGATCGTCGCGACGACCGCCCCGAATCCGAGCATCAGTGGATAGCTGAACCAGTCGCTGAGTCTGGTCAGCAGAGCCGGGAACGCCATCCCGGTGTACGTGAAGCAGTAGAAGATGCCGGTAAGGGCGCCGAGCTCGTGCGGGGCGGCCATCCGCTGCACCTCCGACAGGCCCGTGTAGACGCACAGTCCGTAGGAGAGCCCCAGGAACACGCACGCCACGAGCATCACCGGCACAGACGGATTGAGCACCACCGCGACGGCACCGACGAAGCCCGCGATGGTCGCCACCATCGCGACGACCGGGCCGCGGGGCCCTCCGGATCCGGCGATTGCGGGCGCCGCCTGCTGGATGGCGAAACCGACACCCAGGGTCAGCAGTGTGATCGCGCCGGAGAACGCCAACGGGTGTGCGACGTGGTCCTGCATGCGGGCCGACAGTGTCGCGTAGGCGGTGAACCCGGAACCGAACACCCAGGGGGCGATGGGCAGGACCACCGCGTAGAACCGGGGATTCTTCAACGAGGGGACCCGCAGGCTGTCCAGCACCGACCGACGCTTCGCGTGGATCGCCGGCTGCCGGGTCTCCGGGATCGTCAGGAGCAGGGGAATCAGGACGAGGGACAGCACGACGTGCACGCCGAACGAGAGCTGACCGGGCCAGGGCAGCCACTGCGCGAGAATCCCGGCGACCGCCGGACCGACGGCGAACCCGGCGGTCAACGCCATCGAGGCCCGTTTCGCCCCCGACGAGGGCCGGGCCTTCGGGTCGAACAACGGCGCGGAAAGTTCCTTCACCCACGAGCCGCCACCGGTCATCGCCATACCGACCGCGAGTCCGGAGAGGAAGCGCCCGATGGTCATCCACCCCGCGGTGTGCTCCGCGAGGGCGATGATCACCGACGCGATCACCGCGAGGACCGGGGCGGGGAGCATCACCGGGCGTCGCCCGTAACGGTCGGTCAGCGGGCCGGTGACCAGCAGCCCCACCCCGACACCGATGGCGTAGGCAACGAGCATGAGATCGACGAACACCGGGGAGAACTCCCCCGCCCGCCGGTACAGCACGAGCAACGGCGTGAATTCGTTCCCGCCCCAGGCGACGGTGAACATGCTGAGCGCCACCGGGAGCCAGGCCCGGCGTTCCCCGGCCGCGTGTCTGAGCGCGTGCCCGGGACGGACGTAGCCGGGCACGTGTGATTCAGAGCTCTCCTCAACCATGGACACATGCTAGACCGTGCCCCGGTTCACCCCACGGAGGGGGGAGCATCGGAGCGCCCCCTTCCCCGCCCGTCAACACGACAGAGCCCCCTCCCGGGCGACCCGGGGAGGGGGCTCTGCAACGTGGAGCCGCCTGCGAGAATCGAACTCGCGACCTTTTCATTACGAGTGAAATGCTCTACCGACTGAGCTAAGGCGGCACGGTAGCGGTACCGGTTGTCCACTCTAGCGCATGAATGTCGCTGACACGAAAGCCCAGCACAAGGGCGTTCTTCAGGACACTCCGCAGGCCCTGCGCAGCCGTCCGACGAGCGCATCCATGGCCACGATTGGCCGTACGCTCTGGCCGAGGGACTCGCGGCAGAGCGTCACGGCGTCGAGACACGCCACCAGAGCTTCGGCGGTGTTGCGCTCCGCGAGGGCGTCGACGATCTCCGCCATGTCCGGATGGATGCGCTGCACCTCCTGCGCTCCGGAGGAGGTGAGCAGGGCGTCCCGGTAGAGTCCCGCCAGGTCCACCAGGGAGAGGTCGAGGGCGTCCCGCAGGTACCGGGTCCGACGCCGTTTCTGCCTTTCCTCCAGTTCCCTGATCTCGGTGCGGGTGCCGCGCAGTGCCTTCACCGTCCCCTTGCCTTTCGCCCCGAGGCCCAAGGCGACGGCGAGCTTCTCGGTCTCCCGCTCGTCGAGGGCGTCGAGGGTTTCCCCGGCCTCCGTCTCGATGGTGCGGATCAGGTTGGTCACCTCCCGGAACGCGAGGTCCCCCTCGTAGACGAGTCGGGCGAGCCCCAGCACCTGCGCGCGCCGTTGCTGGGCCGCGGTACTGCGCACCAGGTTCCGGGCCCGCCCGATGTGCCCCGCGGAGGCCGCTGCGGCGAGTTTCGCGTCCCCCTCGGTGACCCCCAGCTCGTGGACCAGGATCCGCGCGACGTCGGGGATCGCCGGTGTCGGGATGTAGACGTGCCGGCACCGCGAACGCAGTGTGATCGCGATGTCCCGCGGGTCCGTGGACGGGGCGCAGAGGATGATCACCGTCCGTTCCGGCGGTTCCTCGACCGTCTTCAGCAGGGCGTTGGCCGCCGCGTCGCTCAACCTGTCGGCGTCCTCGATGACCACCACCCGCCACGGGGCTGTGGTGGGGCGCTTCGACGCGTCCCGGATCACGTCGCGCATCAGCTTGACGCTGATGCTCAGCTCGTGCGGCACGACGTGGATGACGTCGGCGTGTGTCCCGGCGAGGGCGGTCCGGCATGCGGTGCAGCGCCCGCAGCCGGTGATCCCGGGGTCGTTGCACACGAGCGCCGCGGCGAACGCGAGCGCCGCGACCGAGCGTCCCGAACCGGGCGGTCCGGTGAACAACCACGAGTGGGTCATCCCCGCGCCCGCGGCTCCGGTGGGCGCGGTACCACCGCCCCCTCTCCCCGCGGTCATGGCACGCGCCGCGTCCGCCGCCCCCGTCAGGGTACGACGGACGGCCCCGGACCCGGCGATCCGGTCGAAGACATCCGTTCCGTCGTGCTCCGGCCCGGATGCCGGGTCGTCGGTGGGGGTACGGGGGGCGTTCGGTGTACTCACTCCCCCAGCCTATAAGCAACGTCACGCGCATGTCCGACCGTCCGGGTTAAGGTGATGGGCATGAGTCGTGTCGCACAGATCGTCCGGTGGCTGTGGGGGACCTCGTGGCCACTGTATGCCGCGACGGTGCTCGGCTCGAACGTTCTCGGGGCCGTGGGCGTCATGCTGTTCCTCAAGTTCCTCGTTCCACTGCCCGACGCCCCCGGCGGGCCCCAGGAGGCCGGCTATCTACCGGTCCTCGCCATCGGCTACCTGGTCTTCGCCATCATCGTCGGTGTCGTCGCCACAGCCGTCCTGTTTCTTCCCGTGCTCCGCTGGCAACGGCACCCGGAGACCCATGACCCCAACATGGTGCGCAACCTGGTCATGCGGATCCCGGTCTACCAGTCGGCGCTGGCCGGTACCGTGTGGCTCATCGGGATCGGGATCATCACGACCGTCGCCGGTATCGAGGAGACCCCCCGGCACGCTCTCGTCGTCGGGCTGACGAGTCTCCTGGGCGGTTCCGTCGTCGTGCTGATGACCTACCTCGAGGCCGAACGACTGGTCCGCCCTGTAGCGGTCGTCGCGCTCGCCCGCCGCTTCGAGGACTCCACCCTGGAACCACCGGTGCAGCGGAGACTCCAGCTCACCTGGTTGTCGACGACAGGGGTCCCGGTCGTGGGGATCCTGCTGCTCATCGCGGGCCAGAAGACCGGCTATCTCACCGCCGACCCGGCGGACATCCTGCCCGCGGTCCTCGCCCTCGCCGTGGCGGCCCTGGTCACCGGATTCGCCGCCACCGCCCTGGTCATCATGAGCGTGGTGGACCCCATCAGGGAGCTTCAGGACGCGATCAACCGGGTCCGCCGCGGGGAGACATCCACCCAGGTCGACATCTACGACGGTTCGGAGATCGGCGTCCTCCAGGCCGGGTTCAACGAGATGATGCGTGGACTCCGGGAGCGCCAACGCGTGCGTGAGCTCTTCGGCAGATACGTCGGCACGGAGGTCGCCCACCGGGCGATGGAGGAACGCCCCACCCTGGGTGGTGAGGACCGCAAGGTCGCCGTCCTGTTCGTCGATGTCATCGGGTCAACCGGGTTCGCCGTGGACCACACTCCCGAGGAGGTTGTCGCGGCGCTCAACCAGTTCTTCGAGCATGTGGTCGAGGTGGTGCACCGCCACAAGGGGATCATCAACAAGTTCCAGGGTGATGCCGCACTCGCCGTGTTCGGGGCGCCGCTGCAGCTCGCCGACGCCACCGGCCACGCACTCGCCGCCGCCCGCGAGCTACGCCAGGAGCTCAAGGGGATGGAGCTGTCCTGTGGTATCGGAGTCTCGGCGGGCCATGTCGTCGCCGGGCACATCGGCGGACACGATCGCTTCGAGTACACGGTGATCGGGGATGCGGTGAACCAGGCGGCCCGGCTCACCGAACTCGCGAAGGACACCCCCGGTCAGGTGCTGACCTCGGCCGCGACACTGCGCGACGCGAATGAGGCGGAACGCGCGCGGTGGACGCTCCTCAAGTCGGTGGAACTGCGCGGCCGCCACGAGCTGACCCAGCTGGCCCGCCCCATCCGTCCGACGCTCGCGGAGCGGGCGTAACCCCCCGTCCCGCGGCGATCCGGGCCACGGACATGGCCGGTCACCGCGACGGGGTGATACGCTCACCCGCCCGACCGGAACCCCGGGTCCTCCGGGGCCGTCTCCGGTGTCGGTCGGTCGTCTGTGTCGGCCAGGGGCACGGACGAGGCCCGGGGCACTCGGCGATGGCCTCAGCCTCTCCTGAATACGCCGAACGCGCCGGCCTCCGAGGGGAGGAGCCGGCGCGCGATCAGCTGGGAGGGAGCGGGTGGGACGCGACTACTTCTTCCGCGAACCAGCCTTCACCACGCGTTTCGTGGTCTTCTTCACTGTCTTCTTCGTGGTCTTCTTGGTCGCCTTCTTCCGGGTCTTCTTCGCCGGGGAGGGGTTCGCGGCCTCCTTGGCGCGACGTTCCGAGAGCAGCTCACAGGCCCGGATGTCGGTCATCGTCTCGGGGGTGTCGCCCTTACGGAGGGAGGCGTTGGTCTCGCCGTCGGTGACGTAGGGGCCGAAACGGCCGTCCTTGACCACCATCGGCTTGCCGGACACGTCGTTGTCGCCGAGAACCTTGAGCGGCGGGGCCGCCTGCGCCCGGCCGCGGCGCTTCGGCTCCGCGTAGATCCGGCGTGCCTCGTCGAGGGTGACGGTGAAGATCTGTTCCTCGTTCGCGAGCGAACGGGAGTCGTTCCCCTTCTTGAGGTAGGGGCCGTAGCGGCCGTTCTGCGCCGTGATCAGCTCGCCGTCGGACGGATCCGTGCCGACCTCACGCGGCAGGGACAGCAGCCGCAGGGCATCCTCCAGCGTCACAGTCGCCGGTTCCATGGACGAGAACAGGGATGCGGTACCGGGCTTGAGGGTCTCCTCGATGATCTGGTTGAGCCGCTTCTCCTTCTGGTTCGCCGCGGTCTTGGTCTCCCAGTTCTTCGCCCGCTTACCCTCGGCCGCCCGCTGGGCGTCCTCGGCGGCGCGTTCCTCGGCGATGATCTTCTCCGCGACCTCGAGAGCTCCCTCGCGCTCCGCGTCGGTGACCAGTTCGGTCACGTAGGGGCCGTAGCGCCCCTCCTTGGCGACCACGGTGCGTCCGTTCGCCGGATTGACGCCCAGTTCCCGGCCGCCCTGCGGCGTGGCGAAGAGCTTCTCCGCGGCCTCGAGGTTGAGTTCGTCCGGGGTCATCGCGTCCGGTAGGTTCGCGCGCTGGTGCTCCGGCGTGCCGTCCTCAGCGGTACCCACCTGACGCTCCAGGTAGGGGCCGTAGCGACCGACCCGGACGAAGATCGCGCGCCCCTGATCGTCGTCGAACAGGTGCAGCGAGTTCACGCGCCGGGCGTCGATCTGCTCCAGATTGTCACCGACCAGGGTTTTCAGGCCCCCGAGCCGGGCGACGGTCTCGGCCATCGCGTCGGACGCCGCTGAGTTGCCGAAGTAGAAGCCGTTGAGCCAGTGCGTCCGGTCCTCGGTGCCGGCCGCGATCTCGTCGAGCTCGTCCTCCATGGACGAGGTGAAGTCGTAGTCCACGAGCGAGGAGAACGACGCCTCGAGCAGACCGACGACGGCGAAGGCCACCCAGCTGGGGACCAGGGCACTGCCGCGCGGGTAGACGTATCCGCGGTCCTGGATGGTCTTGATGATCGACGCGTACGTCGACGGACGCCCGATACCGAGGTCCTCCATCTTCTTCACCAGCGACGCCTCGGTGTAGCGGGCGGGCGGATTCGTGGAGTGGCCCTCGGCGGTAACGTCCGCGATGGTCAGGTCGTCGCCCTCGTTCAGCCTCGGGAGCTGCTTCTCGGCGTTGTCCGCCATGTCGCGGCCATCCGCCTGGCGGGACACCTCGACATAGGCCTTGAGGAAGCCGGGGAACGTGATGGTGCGGCCGGTGGCGGCGAACTCGCAGGCCGAGCCGTCGTCGGCGGTTCCGGCGATGGTCACCTTCATCGACGTTCCCCGCGCGTCCGCCATCTGGGAGGCGACGGTGCGCTGCCAGATCAGCTCGTAGAGCTTGAACTCCTCGGCGTCCAGCTGACCGTGCAGCTGACCCGGGGTGGCGAACGTCTCGCCGGCCGGGCGGATGGCCTCGTGCGCCTCCTGCGAGTTCTTGGCCTTCCGGGTGTACTGGCGCGGCGAGTCCGAGACGTAGTCCCGGCCGTAGAGCTCCACGGCCTGCGTGCGGGCGGCCTCGATGCCCGAGGCGGACAGCGTGGTCGAGTCGGTACGCATGTAGGTGATGTGGCCGTTCTCGTACAGACGCTGCGCGATGCGCATCGTACGGTCCGAGGTGTAGTGCAGCTTGCGCCCGGCCTCCTGCTGGAGCGTCGACGTCATGAACGGCGGGTACGGTCGGCGGGTGTAGGGCTTCTCCTCCACCCCGGCCACGGCCATGGTGGACTCGGCGAGTCCGTCGGCGAGCTGTCGGGCACGGGCCTCGTCGATGACCACGACGGAGTCGCTCTTCAGGACACCGCGATCGTTGAAATCGCGCCCGGAGGCGACACGGGAACCGTCTACGCTGGTCAATCTGGCGGAGAACACCCGGGGATTGGTTCGGTCCGCGTTCGGATTGCCGGTGTCGAACTCGGCGGCGATGTCCCAGTAGTTCGCGGAGATGAACGCCATGCGCTCCCGTTCGCGCTCGACGATGACGCGGGTGGCTACGGACTGCACGCGACCCGCGGACAGCCGGGGCATGACCTTCTTCCACAGCACGGGTGAGATCTCGTAGCCGTAGAGGCGGTCGAGGATGCGGCGGGTCTCCTGGGCGTCGACCAGATTGTCGTCCAGCTCTCGGGTGTTCTCCGCGGCGGCGAGGATCGCCGGTTTCGTGATCTCGTTGAATACCATGCGTCGGACCGGAACCTTGGGCTTGAGTACCTCGAGCAGGTGCCAGGCGATCGCCTCACCCTCGCGGTCGGGGTCGGTCGCGAGATAGAGCTCGTCGACCTCCTTCAGCTTGGCCCTGAGGTCCGCGACCTTCTTCTTCTTGTCGGCGCTGACCACGTAGAGCGGGGCGAATCCGTGCTCGACGTCGACGCCGAGCCGCGCCCACGGCTCCTTCTTGTACTTGGCGGGCACATCGGCGGCACCGCGCGGAAGGTCACGGATGTGACCGACGGACGCCTCGACGATGTAGTCGTCGCCGAGATAAGGCGCGATCTTCTTCGCCTTCGTCTGCGACTCGACAATGACCAGTCGTTTCGTACCTGACCGCTTAGCTGGTGCCACTTGGGTTACGTCCCTCTCGCACAGTGGGTGTTCTTCATCTCCGACTACCGTACACAGTTGTATATGTCTCCATTGCACAGCATCACCGGTGCGCTTCCCCGTGCGGGTGTGCCCGACGGTGAGCATTCGTGCCGTACACGCCCGGTTTCCCGGTTCAACCCGGCAACACGGGGGGCACCCCCACCCGGGTTAGCTCAGTCGACGGGCCCGTGATCGGAGGGCCCGGCCCCGACCCGAGCCAACGATCCCCGACCCCTGGCTCGACACCGCCCCCGGCATGGATGCGGACACGGAAACAGCGAAAACCCGGCTCCACCGCATTTCTGCGGGAAAGCCGGGCGATCGTATCAGGTGGTGAGACCTAGATGGCGCGGACCTGCTGGGCCTGCGGGCCCTTGGCGCCTTCGCCGATCTCGAACTCGACCTGCTGGTTCTCCTCGAGGGTACGGAAGCCGTTGCCCTGGATCTCGGAGTAGTGAACGAAGACATCATCGGATCCATCGGCCGGGGCAATGAAACCAAAGCCCTTTTCAGCGTTGAACCACTTCACAGTTCCCTGTGCCATACTTTTAACCTTTTTCTTAACTTTAGGATGCGGTAGAACTTCACCTGACGAAGAGCACCGGGCCGTCACGAAGACCTCCTGACAGGCTGACTTACAGCTCCGAAGAAACTGATGGAACAGCCTGGGTTCCGTGACACTATCCTCTGCGTGTACCGAAGTACCACGCATGAAAATCTGCGACCGAGTACCAGTGTGTCACGTTTGAACGCTGAGCGATAGTCTGGACCCGAAAAAACTTCATCCCTGCTGGTCAGGAACAGAATAGAAGGAGAGAGATGTCGACTGCCGCGTCCTTCGGCGACGAAATCGCGACAATTCTGTCCAGCCGGCTACCCGAATCCACGTGCACATCCTCCACCACTTCCGCGCCACGCGCGGCCAGGTACGGCGTCTGGCCCGACTGGGTGCATCCACCGCTGCTCAGACACCTGTCGGATGTCGACGACATTCGACGCCCGTTCATCCACCAGGAACTGTGTGCCCGGGCCGCCCGGGAGGGCCGCCATGTCGTCATCTCCACCGGAACATCCTCGGGAAAGTCGCTCGGCTACCTCCTCCCGGTGTTGTCCGGTCTGGCAGAGGACGATCAGGCATGCGCCCTCTACATCACCCCGACCAAGGCACTCGGAAGTGACCAGCTCGCGGCCGTCACCCGGATGACGCGGAACGTCGGGGGACTGGGATCCATCCATCCGGCACCCTACGACGGCGACACCCCGGATGAAGTCCGCCGCCACATCAGGGACACCAGCCGGATGGTGTTCACGAATCCGGACATGTGCCACGCCTCCATCCTGGCCAACCACGCCAGGTGGTCACGCGTCCTGCGGAACCTGGCGTACGTCGTCATCGACGAATGCCACTCCTACCGGGGCATCTTCGGGGCGAACGTCGCGCTGGTCCTGCGACGACTCCGCAGGATCTGCGCCCGGTACGGCAGTTCGCCGGTGTTCATCCTCGCATCGGCCACCATCGCGGATCCGGCGGGACACGCGAGCCGGCTGACCGGCCTCCCCGTCGACGCCGTGACCGACGACGGGGCACCGACCGGGGCACGGACGGTCGTGCTCTGGGAACCGGGCTTCATCGATCCCCCGGACGACACCTCAACGACCCCGGTCCGCCGCGCCGCATCCACCGAGGCCGCGCTGATCATGGCCCGCATCGTCGCAGAGGGCGCCAGGACGCTCACGTTCGTCCGCTCCCGCCGGGGCGCGGAAACCGTGGCACTGCGGTGCGCCGAGGAACTGTCCCGAATGGGGCGCCGCGATCTGGCGCAGCGGATCGCGGCGTACCGTGCCGGATACCTCGCCGCCGATCGCCGACGCCTGGAGCAGCAGCTGGACGACGGCACCCTGGTGGGGGTCGCCTCCACCAACGCGCTGGAACTGGGCATCGATGTCGGGGGGCTCGATGCGGTGGTCACCGCCGGATTCCCGGGAACGGTCGCGTCGTTCTGGCAGCAGGCGGGCCGCGCCGGTCGGCGCGGCCAGGGGTCGATCGTGGTTCTCATCGCCCGGGACGATCCCATGGACACCTACCTGGTGCACCATCCGGAGGCGCTCCTCGGCTCCCCCATCGAACGCAGCGTGTTCGACCCCGCGAACCCCTACGTCCTCCGGGGGCACCTGTACTGCGCGGCGGTGGAGTTCCCCCTCACCGACGGGGATCTCGCGCTCTTCGGCCCACGGGAGAACATCCACGGCATCGTCACTGAACTGGCGGACACGGGTCTGCTGCGGAGACGCCCACTGGGCTGGTTCGCAGTGGACCGGCACACCGATGACCGGCCGGATCTGCCGCGACCGCACACCGCTCACGGATCGGTGTCCCTCCGGGGCGGCGCGGGCGGGGACGTCACCATCGTCGATTCCGGGGACGGCAGGCTGCTGGGCACAGTCGATTCCGTCCGTGCGGTCTCCCAGGTGCATCCCGGCGCGGTGTACATCCACCAGGGCGAGTCGTTCGTCGTGGATGATCTCCTCCCGGACGATCACCTGGCGCTCGCCCACGCGGAGATCCCCGACTACACCACCTTCGCCCGGAGTACGACCAGCATCAGGATCGTCGAGGACCCGCGCGACGGGGAACTGCGGAATCCGTCCCCGGGACTGTGGGTCGCGAACATCGGTGTCGAGGTGACCGAGCAGGTGACCGGATACGTCATGCGCATGTCCGACGGGACGGTGCTGGACCAGATCCCTCTCGACTACCCTCCCCAGCAGCTGCGTACCCGCGCCGTGGCCTACACGGTGGATCCGGCAGCCCTGACCGCCATGGGGATCAGCGCCGCGGATCTACCGGGGACGCTCCACGCCGCCGAGCACGCGGCGATCGGGATGCTCCCGCTGATCGCCACGTGCGACCGGTGGGACATCGGGGGTGTGTCCACAGCCCTGCACGCCGACACCGGGCTTCCCACGGTGTTCGTCTACGACGGGCATCCCGGTGGTGCCGGGTTCGCCGACTGCGGTTTCGCCCGTTTCCGGGACTGGATCACCGCCACGTTCGAGGCGGTCCGCGCCTGTTCCTGCGAGGACGGCTGCCCGTCCTGCGTGCAGTCCCCGAAGTGCGGGAACGGCAACTCCCCGCTGGACAAGCACGGCGCCCTCACTCTGCTCGGGGCGATGGTGACGATGCTCACCGGAGACTGACCTCACAGGGGGCCAGCCCGCGCCCTAACCGTGCCGACCCCCACCGAGACCTCCACGATGACGTCCGCACCGTCGATCAGGCAGTTGCGGAGCTCTCCCCCGGAGTTCCGGGCGGCCGTCCGGGAAGCCTCGGCGCAGGCGTCATCCCCGAACCACAGGGCGGTTGCCGCGGCGGTGACCGCCAGATCGGCGGACACCTGCGCCCGGTGCCGGTCCAGCACATCGCCCGCACTTTCGAGGAGCACGAGAGTGAGCACCACGAAGGCGGCGATCGCGACCGCCGCGGAGAGCGTGGCCGAACCTCTCTCACGGCATCCCACGGGGATACTCCACGGGATAGAACGCCCGGGCCGTCGCATCGCCGAGCGGGGAGGGAACCGTGACACTGGCCGTCACCACTCCCGCGGTCTCGGTGACGGTGATCCGTACGCCGCGTCCAGGTTCCAGTTCCCGACCGAGGGCGTGTCCGCGGGCCGCGGCACCCGCGAGGTCGATTGCTGCGACGTGCGCGGCGAGCGTGGCGACACCCGCCGCGATGAGGACGCACACCACGATCAGCGCACTGATGGAGATGGCGGCCTCGATCGTGACCGATCCGCGGTCGGCGCCGGACGCCGACGCCCGTGTCGTCGTCATGCCGAGGGGCCGCTGTTCAGGGCATCGACGATGATTCCGCGGATCGCTTCGACGACGTCGCTGCCCGTTATGACGGTGTACAGCACGGCCGCCAGGGCCGCAGCCGCGATACTTCCCATGGCGTATTCGATGGTGCTCATCCCAAGGTCGTTGGCCAAAGGACGGATGGATCCGCGACCTTCCACCACTTCGGTGGATGCCGGGGAATCCGGGCACGGAGGTCCGTCCGGATCTGGCCGGGTGGGTGGGGTCGTGGAACTGATGGTGTTCTCCATGGTGATTCTCTTTTCCTGTCGTTGGTGGGTTGATGGTGGGTCATGCGAACAACCGGCTCCCGAGACTCAGCACCATCGGTGCAAGCCCGAGGAGCATGAACGCCGGCAGAAAGCAGAGCGTCAGCGGCAGGGCGACGAGCACTCCGGCGCGTTCGGCGGCTCCCACCGCGCGGTCCTCGGCATCCTCGCGTAGCCGGGCTGCGATGCGTTCACAGCCCGCGGCCATCGCCGCGCCGGAGTGTCCGGAGTGGCGCGCGGTGCGGGCCAGCTCGTCGAGTCCCCGGTGCTGAGCGAGGCCCCGCCAGACATCGGGGAGCGGGGCCCCGACCGCGAGCAGCGCCCTGGCTCTGCGCCAGTCGTCCACGGTCGCCGGACCGGCGGCATCCGCGACTGCGGTGATGGTTGTCCCGATGGCCAACCCCGCTGTGGTGCAGGCTGCGAAGAGCTCTATGTCCGCGGCGATGTCGAGCGGGGACGCCTCGATCGGACGGTCCCGCGGCTGCTTCGGACGGTGTCCGGGTTTCGGGTGGATGCGTCCGGACGGATCGGGGTTGGAGCAGAGCGTCGCACCGGCGAGCAGGAGCAGAGTCACGGTCGTCCAGATGATCGAGGCCGTCATGTCGCTTCTCCCCCGGCACGGAGCACGATGATCCTCGAGACGATGGTTCCCGTGCAGGTAAGAACGACTCCCCCGAGCAGGATCAGGCCCCCGACACCGCCTCCGGTGAGGAGGGCGAGCGGTTGCGCCCCCATCAGGGTCCCCATCACCGTCCCGACCGGAGGGAGGAACGTGAGGATGACGGCGCTCGCCTGGGGCCCCTGCAGGGCGGCCCTCGTGCGGTCTCGGTGCCGGATCCGGGCATCGACCCGGTGCTGGGCGTGTTCGAGGACCGTAGCGAGAGGAATACCGTGTCGCTCGGACAGGTGCCACAGTCGACCTGCGGCAGCGAGATCGGGGACATCGTCGGCTTCCGCGAGCACCAGCCCCGCTCCCGGCCCGTCCGCGGCACGCCGGGCGGCGGTCTCCATCAGTCCGATGACCCTGGCGGGGGCGGTTCCGTCCTCCTTCTGGATCTCGACGGCTGATCGTACGGCGTCCGGCATTCCCGCCCCGGAGTACAGGTCGGCGACGATGCGACCGAGCATGTCCGCCGTGGCGTCCGCCGTACGCACGGTGCACCGTCGACGCCGGGTATCCCGGATCCACCATGCCGCTGTCGCCGTCACGACGATCCCGGAGAGCAGGACGGACATTGGAACGAGTAAGACCAGCGGAATCCCGGAAATCAGGGGTGCGATCCGGGGAATGGGGAGGTTCCCCCTCCCGGTCGACGGGGAGAGGATCCGGCTGCACGGGGACTGAGGCATGATCAGGCAGGCCACGGCGAGGAGGATGAGCGGGATCATGTGGTCACCGACTCCCGGAATGCGGGGAAACCGTCGAGCTCCCCTGATCCGGAGTCCCAGACGGGTGTGACCTTCACCGGGTTCCCCTCCAGGATCCCGATCTGGTGGACGCACCGCCCGCCGTCCGGTGACCGGCGCACCGACACCACGACCCGGACCGCCGCGGTGAGCTGGGAGTGAAGGGCGGTGCGGTCCAGTCCGCCGAGCGCCCCGAGCGCCTCGAACCGGGCAGGAAGCTCGGTCAGGCTGTTGGCGTGCACCGTACCCGCACCACCGTCGTGGCCGGTGTTCAGCGCGGTGAGGAGATCGACGACCTCGGCGCCACGGATCTCACCGACGACGATCCGGTCGGGCCGCATCCGCAGAGCCTGCCTGAGCAGCACCGACATGGTGATCTCGCCGACCCCTTCGGCATTCGCCTGCCGGGCGACGAGACTGACCACGTGAGGGTGTGTCGGATGCAGTTCCGCGGTGTCCTCGATGCACACGATGCGCTCGCGGTGCGACACCTCGGCGAGCAGCGCAGCCAGCAGCGTGGTCTTCCCGGAGCCCGTGCCACCGACCACCAGCAGTGAACGGCGTGACCGGACGACACCCCGCAGGAGATCGGCGATCTCCGCGGTCACCGCTCCGCGCGCCACGAGTGCGTCGAGGCCCAACGACGCCTGACGCAACACCCGGAGACTGATGCAGGTGCCTTTCTCCGCAGGCGGGGAGAGCAGCGCGTGGACCCGGACCGCGGTACCGTCGGCGCGCCGCATCCGACCGTCGGCGAACGGGTGCGCGTCGTCCAGGCGTCGACCGCAGAGCGCCGCGAGCCGGGTGGCGAGGCTCCGGACCTCAGCGTCGGAGGTGAACGTGTCCTCCGCTCGTCGCAGGCCGTATCCGGTGTCGAACCAGACGTCCCCCGGACCGTTGACGACGACATCGGTCACACCCTCGATGGCCAGGAGGGGTTCGAGCGGTCCGGCGCCCGTGGACTCGTGCCGGAGCCGCCGGAGCACCTCGAGCACCTGAAGGTCACTGATCACACCGGCCTCTTCCCGGATGATCCGGGCGGTATCGGTCTCTTCCCCGCCATCGACCGCGCGGTCCGGGCGTTCCGCCAGTCGACGCCGGACCCGTTCCACCAGGTCTGTCATGGGAGCTCCCGCAGTTCTGCGGTGACCGCTCGGGCGACGGACGCGAGAACCCGGGGTGTCCGCCCCGGAAGTCCGTGCAACTCACACGCCTTCGGCAGGCCGGCCACCCGGCCGAGTTCCGCGATGCAGTCCGTCGACGTGATCCGTTCCATGTCGTCGACATCCATCCCGGACCAGCCACGGTGCCGGAGAATCGTGCGGCAGGGTGTCCGGTGTGCGGCGAGATCAGCCGTCAACGACGCGGCGGCGGCCACAGCCCGTACCTCGGCGGGGACCACGAGTATCACGAGATCGCAGAGGCTCGATGCCCACCGGGCACCGAGCGCTCCCGCGGGCAGATCGACGACGGCGGTTCCGGCACCGGAACGGATGCACTCCAGGACTCCGGACACCCGTTCGGGGCCGAGGGCGAACGAATCTCCCAACCGGCTGCGTGCGGTCGAGAGAACCGCGATTCCGTCCGGTGTGCGGGGCAGGGCCCTCCTCAGATCGGCGAGTTCGACGTGCCCGCGGTCGAGGGCGACGTCGGGCCATCGCACGCCGGGCGCATCCTCGAGGCAGAGCAGCAGATCCAGTCCCCCGGATCTGTCGACCGCGTCGACGAGGATCAGCGCGTCATCGGCGAGCTCCCGCGCCACCGCCGCCGCGAGTGTGCTCGCTCCGGACCCGCCGACGGCACCGAGGACGCCGAGGACCCGGCCACCGGAGGAGATCTCGTCCTCCCGACCGAGCGCGGCGAGGAGCTCAGGTGACTGAGCCGGGAGGAGCAGCGCGGATTCCGCGTGACACGTCATCGCCGCCCGCCAGTCGACCGGGCCCGGATCCGGGGCGACGAGATAGAGGTGCGGATGCCGCATCCCGTCGCGGAAGTGAACGGATCCCCCGGCGTCGACGAGGACCGCGCGGGCCCGCGGTGCGTGCCTCGCTATCTCCTTCGGATCGACCGTGTCGATCACCGTTCGACCCGTGACGGTGGCGACGTGGACGGCCTCCGGGTGGAGGACGGGGTCGGACACCACCACGAGGATGGGACTGTCGGTTGCGCTCATGCGGGTGAGTCTCACCCATCGGCCCCCGACCGGGATCCGGTGGGCCGGACCACTGTGCACAACCTCCGACCTCGGACCGGAATTCAACAGCTCCCCGACCGGAGCCGGTCGTGTGGGGAGGGCACGTGGAGAGATGTGGAGACATGGGGACGGCCCGCGTATCGGGGGGGTGTTACGCGGGCCGTCGTAACCCGGCCTCGGGGGGGTGTGGCCGGGGCGGGCCGCACGGTATATCGGGGCCCAGCACAGGCAAGTATGACACAGACATTCACCGTGTTCAACACGGTCGGATGCAGGGCCGAAGGCATGTAACCGACCCGACTGACCGGACGATAGACACCACAGAGGACGCGGCACCGGGCCGCGCAGTACCGGGCCGCGGAAGGAGAATCACATTTACCCCCTCAATTCACACCAGCCCCAGCAGCCACATCCCAGCTGTGGTTCTTTGGCGCGTGATGCAGCTAGACTGGTCCCCGTGCCTGAGCAGAGTCCGACCCCGAACGCCGCCGCGTCCCCGGTGGCGGCCTTCTTCGATCTGGACAAAACGGTCATCGCCACATCCTCCGCCTACGCGTACGGCCGCGAGTTCATGAACAACGGCCTGATCACGCCGGCGGAGGCCCTCAGGATGACCCTGGCCCAGTCCACGTACATGGTCGCCGGGCACTCCTCCGAGCAGATGGACTCCACCCGTGACCATCTCGCGGCGATGGTCGCCGGGTGGGACGTCGAACAGGTCCGGTCCATCGTCGAGGACACCCTCCATTCGGTGGTCACGCCGGCCATCTACGCCGAGGCCCGGGAACTCATCGGGCACCACAGATCCCTCGGGCACGACGTCATCATCATCTCCGCTTCCGCGGCGGAGCTCGTCGAACCCATCGCCCGCGAGCTGGGGGTGCAGAAGATCGTCACCACCCGGCTGGGCACGAAGAACGGCAAGTTCACCGGCGAGGTCCTCTTCTACTGCAAGGGCGACGCGAAGCGTCGGGCCCTCCAGGAACTCGCCCGCGAGCACGCCTACGATCTCGACCGGAGTTTCGCCTACTCGGATTCCGTGACGGACGTCCCGATGCTGGAGTCGGTGGGGAACGCCGTCGCGGTCAACCCGGACAGGCCGCTGAAGAAGATCGCGCTGCAGCGCGGCTGGGAGATCCGCAGCTTCAAGAACCCGGAGCCCCTCTTCCAGATGCCGAGCACCCGTGACGTGGGGATCGGGACCGGCATCGCAGCCGGAATCGCAGCGGTCACGGTGGGCGGGTTCTGGCTCGCACGCCGCGCCCGCGCCTGAAACGGCGGTCTGATTCCACCAATCCGTGGCGCCTCCACTCGTACACGGATTCACAACGCCGCGGCGATCCCCTCCGCCTCCTCCGCCCCCGCGACGAACGAGCGCATGTGCAGGACGAGGAATCGACCCACCCCCTCCGGCCCGGTACCGAATGATTCTCCGGCTGCCCGGTATTCCGCCCGGTACCGGTTGAGCCACGGCTCGGGTACCGCGAGCCCACGCGGATCGAAACCTCCCGCCACCGCGGCGAGCCGGGAGGCCGCCCTCGCGATGACCCCGGTACGCTCACCGAACGCCGACGTCGACAGCAGCTGGCCGTGGACGATTCCCGGCAGGAGATCCGGATCAGCTCCGGAGGTCACCGTGGCCGCCAGAACCATGAGTTCACCGACCGCACGCTCGGGACGGCCGTTTCCCCCGGCCAGCACATCCATCCGTGCCAGCACCTGCAGCGGTGACCTCAGGAAAACGCGCGCCGTGTCCTGGACGAATTCGGGGGCGAGCACACTGTAGACGTCGATGTTCCGCGCGACGACCGCAGATTCCTCCCCCGCCCCGCCGGGAACGGCGCCGTCGATCAGTGCACCGGCCCGGGCACCACGGAGCACTCCCTCGGCTCCCGTTATCTCCGGACGACGGAGGTTGACGGGCCGACGGTGGACGGCGGCGAGCGCATTCCGGGCCTGCGTCATCGACTCCACGACTCCGGGGATCCGGCGGAGCGGGGCGAGCGGGTCTGGTCTTGCGGTCACCGTACAAGGGTAGCCGCCGCGCACCTCCCGTCGCCTCGGAGCGATGCTCCAGGTGTGCCCGGTACTCACCCTCGGTTGAGGCGCCAGGGTACGGAGTTCGCACAAAATCCGTGTTCGTGGCACGATTGGCGGTAACTGAACTGACAGTGCCAGCAGCGTCCACCCCCGTGCACCCGGTCGGCACCGTCGCACATCCCATATTTCACCCACGTGGAGGACTACCTACCGTGAGCAAATCTGACGGCCTTTTCACAGACGGAAACGACGCATTCACCTCCAAGGTGAGCAGCATCCCTCTGTCCGACGTCGATACCCGCGCAGCCGGGCAGGGTTCCATCGGCGACCTGGTCTCTGATGCCACCGCGCAGATGTCCACCCTGATCCGCGGCGAGATCGAACTCGCCAAGACGGAACTCGCGCAGGAGGCGAAGAAGGGTGCGGTCGGCGGCGGAATGTTCGCGGTCGCCGGAGTCATCGCACTCTACAGCTCGTTCTTCTTTTTCTTCTTCCTCGCCGAGGTGCTCCATGTCTGGCTCGACCGCTGGGCCGCCTACCTCATCGTCTTCCTCCTCATGGTTGTTCTCGCGGCCGTGATCGCCTTCATCGGCTACAAGAAGATGAAGAAGATCGGAGCCCCGAAACAGACGATCGACTCGGTGCAGAAGCTCAAGACACTCGTTCCCGGCCAGGCCGAGAAGAAGCTCGAGGCCTCCTCACGTCAAGGCCTGCTCACCTAGGAAAAGACCCCGACCAACCCGACCTCCGCGTGCGTGACGGTCGAACTCTCCCGCCCCGATGCACCCGCCGGGGCGGGCTCGTTTTTCCACCCGCACCGCCAGTCGCCGATCGCCGACGGAAAGGACGTGAATCGCTTGTTCCGGAAGAAGGGGAAGCCGAATCCACCGTCCGTCGTCGCACTCGACGGCCCATGGAATCACGGACGGGTCTACGCCCGCGGCATGCGCTTCCACGTGGCGACACTCGGTGATCCCGCCGCCCCACTGATAATTCTGTTGCACGGCGCCTTCGGCGGCTGGTTCGAGTGGCGCGAGGTCATGCAGCCACTCGCCGACGCCGGCTACCGGGTCGCGGCCGTCGACATGCGCGGGTACGGCATGTCCGATAAGCCACCCCGCGAATACGAACTCCGCTACGCCGTCGGGGACATCTCCGACGTCATCGACTCGCTCAGCGACTCCGGCGCGATCGTCGTCGGTTCCGGGACGGGCGGTGCCGTCGCCTGGACACTGGCCGCCAACTACCCCCAGTGCGTCAACGCCCTCGTCTCGGTCTCGGCGTCGCACCCCACCGAGATGAACCGGGTCATCGCGGCCAGGTTCTGGCAGCACACGGTACCATTGACCAGGGGAATCACCGTACGTCTCCCTACCCGACTGGCTCCCGATCCCGTGGATCTGGCCCGGCTCGATCTCGCGGCGGACACCGCCGTGTCCTTCCACCGCACGCGGCGCTTCGCCGACTACCTCGAGCTACGGACCCAGGCGGCACGCATCGACAACACGGGGCCCGCGATGATGCGCAACGCCCGCCTCGAGATGGCGCAGCTTCCCCCGAAATGGGTGTCGTCCAGGGTTGAGGCACCTGTGCTGTGGATCAGCACGTCCAACGGGACGTGGCGGGCGCTCGCGACCCGGAACTCGCGCCGGGCCGTCGGGGACTGGACGCAGGTCACTGTCCCCGGGACGAAGAACCTCCCCCACATCGAGGACCCCGCCGGTTTCACCCGCGTCGTCCTCGACTTCCTGAGCGATCTGGACGACGCGCGGTAGCGGACTCCGCATCGCTCCGGTGCACCACCGGATGCGGAACGGATCGACGGTACCCGCGGCAGGCATGATCCGCCCGGTCAGCGGACCACGCATTCCCGGGTGTCCACCGGCTCAGTCAGCCGGGTGATGTCGCCGATCCTGCCGCGGACCTCATCGGCGGTGAGGGTGTAGCCGACGTCGGTGGTCT
Organism: Corynebacterium antarcticum; assembly: GCF_016595285.2. Lineage (NCBI taxonomy): Bacteria > Bacillati > Actinomycetota > Actinomycetes > Mycobacteriales > Corynebacteriaceae > Corynebacterium > Corynebacterium antarcticum. Next base: position 258,783 of record NZ_JAENIP020000002.1, on the reverse strand, counting down.
CCGTGGCAGCACCGAACACGACGCCCAGCACCTCCCCGTTGTTGTTGACCATGGGCCCGCCGGAGTTGCCCTGGCGGATCGTGCCGCGGACGGTGTAGGCCTCACGTTCGACGCGTCCGGTGGCGTAGATGTCCGGACCGTTGATGGTGAGACGCTCGCGGATCCGGGCGGGCGCCGCCTCGAAGGGACCGGACTCGGGATATCCCATGACGATCGCCTCATCTCCACTGACAGCGGGTTCATTCGCCCACTGGAGCGGGGGAAGATCGAGGTTGTCGGCGCGCAGCACAGCGATGTCCTCACCCGGATCGTAGAAGACGACGCGGGCCTCCTTGACGCCGAGGGCGGTGTCGAGGAGCACCGCATCGGTTCCGGCGACGACGTGGGCGTTGGTGATGACGAGGTCGGGGGCGGCGACGAAACCGGAGCCCATGAGTCGGCGGCGGCACTGGTGGGCGTCGCCCAGGACATGGATGACACTGGGTTGCAGGTCCGCCACGAGCGCCGGGTCTCCGACCTCGGGGGCAGGGGCGTCGACGTGCTTCACACGGCCCTCGAACGGGGAGATCATCGGTGGTAGCCCCGTGTCGTTGAGCATCGCGGAGATCTTGTCCGGCAGGGTGTCCAGGGCATCCGGGGTGGAACGGTCGACGAGGTTCAGGACGACCGAGTTCCGCAGGCCCCGGGCGATGGGGCCGGTGATCCCGGTGGCCAGGGTGCTGGCTACGAGCCAGGTCACGATGAGCGTGGCGATTACCTGGAAGACCGCACCGATGATCGAGTCGATGACCAGGGTGTGCCGGAAGCGGGCGGATTCGCGGAGGGCCGACCCGGTGACACCACCGACGAGGTTGCCGAGGGCGACAAGCACGAGCACCGTACCGAGGGCGTACAGGTAGCGGAGCGCGGTGGAGTCGGTGTAACCCATCACGACGGGGGCGAGGGCCGCACCGCAGATGAGACCGGCGAACACGCCGACGGTGGAGAGCACCGACGCGAACGCTCCCTGACGCCATCCGCCCCAGAGCGAGACGATCACGAGGGTGACGAGGACGCCGTCAACGACAAGCTGCGGGGACTCTGTCACTTCGCGGATTCTTCCTTGGTCGGTTCCCCGTAGGGGGTCGGTCGGCGGGTGGTGCTGTGCTGCTGGAACGGCTGGCTGCTACACCAACCTCTCATTATTGCGCGAGCGGGCCAGTGCGTCGTGGAGGTTGTGCACCGTGTCGCGGTCCCAGGGATTGTCCCAGCCCGCCTGGTGGAGTGCGGCGTTGAGCAGACCCGCGGTGAATCCCCAGACCAGGAATCCGTCGACGGTGAACGCCGGTCCGCGCCAGTTCTTCCAGCCGACCGTGAGCCGATTCACCGGATCGGTGAGGTGCATGAGCGGTACCTCGAACACCTCGTCCGCCTCGTCGGGGCTGACCACTCCGACGGGTGTGCGGGTGTGCCAGTGGGCGACGATGGGGTGGACGGGGTACCCGGAGGCGCGGATGTGGACATCGTCGAGCTGGGCCAGCGGAGTCGTGCTGGTGCGGTCGAGCCCGGTTTCCTCCCAGGCCTCGCGGAGGGCGCAGTCCACGGCGTTGACGTCACCGGGATCGACACGACCGCCGGGGAAGGCTATCTGACCGGAGTGGGAACGCATCGTCGGCGACCGGTGGGTCAGGAGCACCGCTGCGTCGTTGGGTAGTTCAGCCGAGGTCTCGGCACCGGAGAAGAGCATGAGGACGGCGGCACGGCGGTTGTGGTCGCCCCCGGAACGGGAGCTCTCCGGCAGCCCGCGATGGAGTTCACCGGATGTGACACTGTCCACCAGCCTGCGCATCCAGACGGGCGCGGCGTGAGGCATCAGGTCGGTGTTGGCGCCGGGCCGGTCGGGGACGGTGGGCGCCCGACGGTCCCGCGCCCCGCTGTCGGCGGTGGTGCGATCGCTCAAGAGAGTGCCTCTTTCACTGCATCATCGATTTCCCCGACGCTCGTGAACGTCCGGGGAAAGGTGCCGCGGACGGAACCGTCGGCGTCGGTGACCACGGTCACCGGTACGACTCCGGGCAGTCCGAGGGTGCCGGCGAAGGCGCCGTGCGGGTCAGTGTAACTGGGCAGCCCGATCCCCCACTCATCCAGCCTCGCGACGCCCGCGGCGGTGGCTGTGTCAGCGTGGACCCCGACGACGGTGTAGTCGGGGTGCTGTTCCGCGAAGGTCTCGAACAGCGGCATCTCCTCCCGACAGGGGGCGCACCACCAGGCCCAGACGACGGCGACCGTCGGCCGGGCCCCGGCGGGAGCTGGACCGGTGTCACCGAGGCAGTCGAGTTCGACCCCGGCGACCGTCGGCCCGGGGCAGGCCGGCCTTCCGGCGAGTGCGTCGGGGTCGACGGTCGCCGGTGCGGCCGTGGAGCCGTTCCCTTCCCCGGGGCCGGGTACGCCCGGGTCCGAGCCGTTGACGGCACGGAGCATGACCGGAACCGCGAGCACCACGAGAACGGTGAGAATGACCCCGGCCACCATCCCCCACACCGTGTGGCGGCTCATTCGCCGACTCCCGCGAGGTCCAGCAGGTGGTCACGGTCCTCACTGGTGATCAGGCGCGCGGCGGCATCGGGTTCGGTCGGCCCCGCAGCACCGAAGGAGGGACAGTCCGCGGCGAGGAAGCAGGCGCCGCACGCGGGTTTGCGGGAATGGCAGACGCGGCGACCGTGCCAGATCATCCTGTGGGAGAACATCGTCCATTCGCGGCGCTCGATGAGTTCGGCGAGGTCACCCTCGACCTTCACCGGATCCTCGTTGGCGGTCATCATCATCCTGCGAGCCAGGCGACCGAGATGGGTGTCGACCGTGATTCCGGGTACCCCGAAGGCGTCACCGAGCACCACATTCGCGGTTTTCCTCCCCACCCCGGGGAGTTTCACGAGTTCCTCGAGTGTGTCGGGAACCTCGCCGTCGTGGTTGTCGACGAGCGCCTGCCCCAGCCCCATGAGGCTGCGGGTCTTGGCACGGAAGAATCCGGTGGGCCGGATGATCTCCTCGATCCTTTCCGGCTCCGCGTTGGCGTAGTCGATCGCCGTCGGATAAGCGGCGAACAGGGCCGGGGTCACCTGATTGACACGGACATCGGTGGTCTGCGCGCTGAGGACGGTGGCGACGAGGAGCTCGAGCGGCGACGAGAACTCCAGGTCACAGCGGGCTTCGGGGTATCCGACGGCGAGTGTCCGGTTGATTCTCCGGGCCCGACGTTTCCGGCCGAGGTCCGTCTCCCGTCCGGACGCGGCGGGGTGCGCACCGACCCGTGGGCGGGAGGGGTTGGTGAGGGTTGTGGGCGGTGCGGACATGGGCCCCACTGTAGTCGGCGCCGGCGGAGACGCCGGAACTGTGGCGTACCGGTGTCGCGTTTCCACCGTGGTGCGAATCCTGCTCCACGGAACACCGAAGGGGACTAGACTTCGGAGGCATGACCGAAATCGCAGCTCTCTTCGTCCCGGTGATTGTCGCGGTGTTCGCGATGCAGATGGAACGGTTCGAGACCTACTGCACGCGGTGCACCACACAGCCGTCCACGGTGGACACCGTGAACTAGAACACCACCGTGTCCGCCACACCCCGGTAGGCGGGTGGCGACACCGGTTTTTCATGCTTCTGCTGCACAGGGGTACGGGTGTCATCAACACACGAACGCAGATGAGACCACCCCCGAGGGAACCCCGCGAACCCCAAAACGGTCACAATGAGGATGCGTTCGTGACACATAACATAGTAGAGTGTTGGGGAACAACGTTATTTATTGACCGCACAAGTTTTTCCGTCACGGGATGCCCCTGCGGGGGCGGAGTAAGTGAGCTGGAGAATCTGCGGACCAGCCTGTCCCCTACATGCGGACCTGCTTCATCTGATTAGGAGAAACGAGTGGAAGCCGTACAGGAGATTCTGTCCCGCGCAGGAATCTTTCAGGGCGTCGATCCCGTCGCCGTCAACAACCTCATCCAGGAACTCGAGACCGTGCGCTATCCGCGCGGTACGACGATCTTCGACGAGGGTGAGCCCGGAGACCGGCTCTACATCATCACCTCCGGCAAGGTGAAGCTCGCCCGGCATGCCGCCGACGGACGTGAGAACCTCCTCACCGTCATGGGCCCGTCGGACATGTTCGGCGAACTCTCCATCTTCGACCCCGGCCCGCGGACCTCATCCGCGGTGTGCGTCACGGAGGTCCAGGCCGCGACGATGAACTCCGAGATGCTCCACAAGTGGATCAACGACCACCCGGAGATCTCCGAACAACTCCTCCGCGTCCTCGCCCGCCGCCTCCGCCGGACCAACGCCTCGCTCGCCGACCTCATCTTCACCGACGTCCCCGGACGCGTGGCCAAGACGCTGCTGCAGCTGGCGAACCGCTTCGGGACCCAGGAAGGCGGCGCCCTGCGGGTCAACCACGACCTCACCCAAGAGGAGATCGCCCAGCTCGTCGGCGCATCCCGCGAAACCGTGAACAAGGCACTCGCCACCTTCGCCCACCGCGGCTGGATCCGTCTCGAGGGCAAGAGCGTCCTGATCTGCGACACCGAACACCTCGCCAAACGCGCACGCTGACACCAACACCCCAGAACCCGCCCCCAGCACCAGCCGAGGGCGGGTTTTTCCTGCCCCGGCTCCGCCCTGCCCGGCACTCACGCACTCACCGGCATCCGTACAACCAGCGCAACGGATTGGAGCGGCGGTACCCGATCTCCACGCGGAAGAGAGTTTTCCCGACATGTTCTCGACTATTCACAGAAGTTTCATTTAGGAACATATCTATTTCCATCGGTCCTGGATAGTGTCCAAAAGGTCAGCACATCCGGCTGCGCGACAACCCGTACAGCACCACGTTCGCGGACTCCTCCCCACGACCTTAGGAATGGCCCGCCTTGCGTCCCCACACGTCCAGAAGAACCCTCCTCGCAGCTATTCTGTGCGCTGCCCTGACCACCTCATTCACACCCCACGCCGCTGCGGATCCCCACCCCTTCGGTGAGGTGCATGCCACCGATCACGATACGACCGACACAGGCGCCGAGCCGTCCGCCCTCGGTTCGGTAGCAGCGCCCGTGGGTGCACCGAGCTTCGCGTTGCTCCATGCTCCATCCCAGCAGCGGTTTTCACCGGCGTCTTAGAGCTCATCGCGGCTCTCGGAGCCGTCCTCGCCTTGATTATCTCCCGCGTCTTCAACTCCGGCAGCAGCAGTGGTCACGGCTCCAGTCCGGCCACCACTCGACCCACCACCACAGAGTCCCCCAGCACCACCAAGTCAACGACCACGGCCTCCACTACAACCACCCCGATCACTTCCACCGCGCCTGGCACCACCACAACCGCCGAACCGACGAGCACGACAACCGGCCCACCCACCAGCACCACCACAACTCCCGAGCCGACAACCAGTACCACCGCACCTAGCACCACCACGAGCCCTCAGCCGACGACCACGACGACACAACCGCCGGTGGAAACCGGCAACGTCATTCCCGATGACGGTCTCCGGGTTGCGATAAACCAGGCGATGGGGCGCACCGAGAACCCACTGGTCGATGTAACCCTGCGTGACATCAACGTGCATCCGATCCGAGATCTCACGGTCAACACCTGGTCATTCGTGGGCGAAGAGTATTACCTCGTCGAAAGCCTGCGTGGCCTCGAGCACCTGACGAGCCTGAGAACGCTCGACGTCTATGAGCCGTGGCCCGTGAATCTCCCCGATCGGTCGAACCTTCCCCATCTGGAGAGCCTGCATCTGACGAGCTACAACGGGGAGCACCTCCCGGAACCCACCGGCTCCTTCCCCGCTCTGCACTCGATCATCATCGAGGACGGTGGGCTCGTCGACCTCCCTGCGGCGATGTTCTCCCCGATCGGCAAGGATCCGGGCTCCAGCGTCTCCACACAGTTGACGATCGAGAATGCCGGGCATTTCACCACGCTGCCGGACAATCCCGGGCAGCGCCCGGTCTTCCGCGCCATCACTATCTCGGGAACCGCCACCACAGAGCTGCCGGAAAGCCTCGGCGGTGTGACATCGGTCGAGTCGATCACGTTGAAGAAGAACCCCCGGTTGTCCCGCATTCCCGAGGGACTCGCAACCCTGTCCAACCTCACACGGGTGGACATTTCCTGGTCGCCGGAGCTCTCGTCACTGCCTTCCTCGTTGTTCGAGGTCCAGACCCTGGACACCCTCAATGTGGTCCGCACCGGTCTCACAGGACTTCCCTCGACCCTCGGGGATGTGTCCTCGTTGAGACTCGTCGACGTCTCCCACAACGCGATCGTGACGCTCCCCGATTCCATCGGTCGGCTGGACAAGCTGGAGAGTTTCGTCGCCTCGGCCAACCGAATCCCGGCCCTTCCCTCGAGCATCACGGCACTACCGTCGCTGTACTACCTGGATCTGAGTGAAAACCAGCTGACCACCCTGCCGTCCGGTTTGGGTGCGGCGGTGGGGCTCCGTTTCCTTCTCCTCTCCCACAACCAGCTGAACGATGGACTGCCCGAGGACATCAGCCAGATCCGGCTCCTCGAGGCGATCAACCTGGGGAACAACAATCTCACCCGGACACCCGCTTTCCTCAACCACCGGCTCGGACAGGGCAGGGAGAACGACGACTCCCTGGTGAACGTCCACCTCAACGCCAACCCGATCGCGACAGTTCCGGAGTCGGTGCTCACGTCCCACGCGACCATCGATCTGGAGGGCACGAACGTGTCCCCGGAAGATCCCGTCGTCCAGCGGGCCAACGAGGATGGTTCCGACGTCGCATTCACCTTCTCCTGAGGAGCTGTAGCCACTTGATCAGGGAATGAACCGACCGGAGGAACCCCTCGCCCGGTCGTCTCCACGACGAAGTCCCACCCCCGACCACGGGGATGGGACTTCTCCGTTCGTTCAACCGCGGTGGAGACCGCTCCTACTCGCCGTTGTTCTCCAGGTAGCGGAGGGTGACGCGGGTGGATTGCTCGGCCGCGCCCCGGAGGACGGGATCGACGTCGGTGTAGATTTCGTCGACCAGGGTCTTCAGGGGGATGTCCTTGCCGAGGCGGGCACGGACCTCACGCACCTGCTCGAGGCGCTGCTCGCGGCGGTCGATGTACTTACGTGCCATCTGTGCGGTGTCGGGCAGGTCAGGGCCATGGGCGGGCAGCAGGTGGATGCCGGCGCCATCCTTCTCCAGCATGTGGAGGGTGTCGAGGTAGAGGCCGAGGTCACCGTCGGTCTCCGAGATCATGGTGGTGTGCCGTCCGGCGATCGTGTCACCTGTGACAATGCCCTCCAGGGTGGATTCATGGGGGACGCCACTCCAGATGAAGAAGCAGGCGGAATCCGAGGTGTGTCCCGGGGTGTGGCGGACCTCGATCTGCGGGGTCACGCCCTCGAGGGAGATGATCTCCCGGTCCTCCAGCGGTTCGCCGTCGCGGCAGTAGGTCTTGTCAAAGGCCCGGACGGGTGCGCTGGTGAGCTGGCGGAACCGCCCGGTGGAGTCGGCGTGGTCGTGGTGACGGTGGGTGATCAGGATGAGTGCGACCTCACTGGCCTTGCTGTTGAGGACGTTGAGATGGCCCTCATCTTCCGGCCCCGGATCGATGACGATGCTCCGTGGATCGCCTTCCGCCCGGATCACCCAGGAGTTGGTTCCCTCCAGGGAGGCGTAGGACGGATTCGGGCTGAGGACAACTGCAGCTGACGGCGTTACCGGACGCAGCTGGCTGTAGGCGGGGTGCTCCATGCCCACTAGCTTAACCGCCAGCAGCGTCCGCGCACGGTGTTACTCCTTGATTTCCACCACAATCTCCACCTCGACGGGTGAGCCGAGGGGAAGTTCGTACACGCCGACTGCGGATCGGGCGTGCCGTCCGGCCTCCCCGAAGATCTCGCCGAGGGTGTCGGAGGCTCCGTTTAGGACCGCGGCCTGGGCGTTGAAACCTTCGGCGGATGCGACGAATCCGGTGACCTTGAGGACACGGGAGACGTTGTCGATGCCGACGAGGGAGTCGACCGCGGCGAGTGCGTTGAGCGCACAGGTGCGGGCCAGTTGCGCGGCGGTGTCGACGCTGACGTCCGCGCCGACCTTGCCGGTCGCGGCGAGTGCCCCGTCGACGAGCGGCAGCTGGCCGGAGGTCCACACCTGATCACCGACCCGGATGGCCGGCTGGTAGGACCCTGCGGGGGCGGCGACGGCGGGCAGTGTGATCCCGAGTTCGCGGAGACGTTGCGAGTTTCCCATGTCAGTCCTTCGGGCGCTTCATGTAGGCGACGACGTTCTCGGGGTTCGGACCCGGAACGACGGTGACCAGTTCCCATCCGTCCTCACCCCAGGTGTCGAGGATCTGCTTGGTGGCGTGTGTGAGCAGTGGCACGGTGGCGTATTCCCAGGTGGCGTTAGTCATGCCTCACACTTTATGCGAGTCCGGGCGACCCGGCAGCAACGAGTGCCCGGGAACGGAGCGTGCGCTCGTCGATCGGCGGAGCGTGTCCGAGCCGGAGCGGGGCAACGGACGGGTCTGCACCACGCTGAGCCGGTACGGTGCCGTTCCCCGTGGAAACCGGGCGGGCGCCGGTTCCCGACGGTCCTTCGACCACGTTGATCAGCGACGGTACGTGAGGGGTGGTTCCGCTCTCCGCGAGAGGTATCTGTGTGTCGTGGCGGCGAGCTCGATCGGGCTCGCGACGCATCCCGCACCGCGTCACGGTCGCTACCGGCCGGGCCCCGGTCACGGGCGCTCCCCCTCGGTCCTCCCCGTCCCGGGGACGGGACCGCCAACCGTTGATCGTCGGAGGCTAGATGCCGACCAGTTCACCGCCGGAGGCGAGGTACTCGGCCCAGTTGCTGATGTGGGGGTTCTTGCGCAGCAGCGCCCGGCGCTGCCGTTCGGTGAGACCACCCCACACGCCGAATTCGACCCGGTTGTCCAGGGCGTCGGCGCGGCATTCGGTGAGCACCGGGCAACGGCGGCAGATGGCCGCGGCCTTGCGCTGGGCGGCACCGCGGACGAAGAGCGCGTCCGGGTCACCTTCGCGGCACTTGGCCCGGGTAACCCACTCACCGCGGCCCGGAGGGGTTCCGACGGTGGAGGTGCTGCGTGAGTTGCGGGCAAAGTAGGGGTTCGTACGTGGATCCTGGATAAGTGATGCGGTCATCGCTGATCTCTCCTACTGCATGCCTTCATTGACCCATGTAAGTGTATTCACACCATGCACCATATGTCGAATGCGTCACACCTGTGGGTGGAGCCGACTGTTTCCGGGGCGTGGATTTGTTACGTAAGGTAAAGGGGTGTCTCTCGTAAAATCCCTGTCCAAGACCGCCGGCGCCATCGTCGCCGTCGGAGTCCTCGGCGCGGCTGTCGTCGCCCCGGTGGCCGGAATCTCCGGGCTCGCCGTCGCACGGACGCAGGAAGCGATGGAATCCAACCTCGCCGACCTCACCGACGGTGAGGCGCCCGGGGTGACCACGATCCTGGACGCCCACGGCAACCCAATGGCCTGGTTGTACAAGCAGCGCAGGTTCGAGGTCACCGGCGACCAGATCGCCCCCGCCATGAAGCAGGCAATCGTCAGCGTGGAGGACCGGCGCTTCTACGAGCACGACGGCGTCGACTGGCAGGGCACGATCCGCGCCATGGCGACGAACATCTTCTCCGGCTCGGTGCAGCAGGGTGCGTCCACCCTCGACCAGCAGTACGTGAAGAACTATCTCCTCCTGGTCGACGCGGAGGACGAGGCGGAACAGGCCGCGGCCACCGAGACCAGCTACGCCCGCAAGCTCCGTGAGATGCGGATGGCGTCGGATCTGGAGCAGTTGCTGACCAAGGACGAGATCCTCACCCGCTACCTGAACATCGTGCCGTTCGGGAACGGGGCCTACGGCATCGAGGCCGCCGCCCGGACCTACTTCGGAATTCCAGCGATCGAGCTGAATGTGGCACAGGCCGCGATGCTCGCCGGGATCGTCCAGTCCTCCTCCGTGCTCAACCCATACACCAATGAGGCAGGGGTCACACTGCGCCGGAACACCGTGCTGGACACGATGGTCGCCACCGGGTCGATCACCCCGGAGGAGGCCGCGGCCGTCAAGCAGCAGCCTCTCGGCGTTCTCCCGGCACCCGATGAGCTGCACCGCGGCTGCATCGCCGCGGGCAACCGTGGCTTCTTCTGCGACCACGTCCTGCGCTACCTGGACGACAAGGGCGTCAGTTTCGACCGCCTCGAGACCGGCGCGTACACGGTGGAGACGACCCTGGATCCGGTCATCCAGGACATCGCACACGATTCGGTCACGGCGCAGGTCGATCCCATGGCTCCGGGTGTCGCCGGGGTCATGGACGTCATCGAGCCGGGCAGGGAGGATCGCCCCATCAGAGCGATGGTGTCCTCACGCAACTACGGCCTGAATCTCGAGGCGGGCGAGACGGTTCTGCCCCAGACCTCGACGCGAGTCGGCAGCGGCGCCGGCTCCGTCTTCAAGATCTTCACCGCTGCCGCGGCCCTCGAGAAGGGCATGGGCGTGGACACCATGCTCGACGTGCCAACCCGGTACGAGGCGAAGAACCTCGGCACCGGCGGGGCGAGGGACTGCCCCCCGAACACGTACTGTGTCGAGAACGCCGGCGTCTACAGGCCGAAGATGACGCTCAAGGATGCACTCGCACACTCACCCAACACGACTTTCGTCAAGCTCATCGAGACCATCGGGGTGAAACCGACCGTCGACATGGCGGTGAAGCTCGGGCTCCGGGACTACGCCGAGCCGGGGAGCTTCGACGGGGAGTCCTCGATCGCGGATTACATGAAGGACCACAATCTCGGTTCCTTCACGCTCGGCCCGACGGCGGTCAACCCCCTGGAACTCACGAATGTCGCGGCGACGGTCGCCTCCGGTGGCGTCTGGTGCGAGCCGAACCCGATCGTGCGGGTCACCGACCGCCACGGCCACCCCGTGCCCCTGGACCAGCCTGACTGCGAGCGGGTCCTGGACGAGGGTGTCGCCTACGCCCTCGAGAACGGCCTGTCTCAGGACGTCGTGTCCGGCACGGCGGCGGACGCGGCGCGGGCCGCGGGCTGGTCCGCCCCCACGGCCGCGAAGACGGGAACGACGGAGTCCCACCAGTCCGCCGCGTTCATGGGCTTCAACAGCGGGTTCGCCGCGGCCCCGTACATCTACAACGACGGCACCACGGTGTCCCCCCTGTGCACCAGCCCGCTCCGGCAGTGCCCCGAGGGAAACCTCTACGGCGGCATGGAGGCGGCGCGCACCTGGTTCGGTGCGGCCAACAGGATTCCGGCCGCCACCGGCGGCAAGCTCGGACCGTTCGACGACCGCTTCAAGCAGGGCACCGCAGTCGCGAACCTGCCGCAGGTGTCGGGCATGAGCGAGGATGACGCCCGCAACAAGATCAAGGAAGCGGGCTACACGGTGCGCAGCCAGTACGTGTCAGGGAACGGGATTCCGCTCGGACGTGCGGTGAGCGTGGTCCCCGCGAAACAGCCACTGTTGAAGGGCGAGGAGGTCATCCTCCAGCTGTCCGACGGTTCCAGCCCGGCCCCCGTGCCGTCGGTTCCGGATCAGAGGACGACCTCGGATCGGGCGCGGCGGCAGGCCCCGGACCCGGTGGACACCGTCGAGGACCTGCAGAACGCGCTCAACGACATTCTGCGCGAGAACGGTTTCTGATCCCCGCGACGGTCAGCCGCGCTGCAGTCGCTCCCTGACCGCGGTGGAGATCCGCTTGCCGTCGGCGCGGCCCGCGGCAGCGGCCTGGGCGGCTTTCATGACCTGACCCATCTGCTTCATCGTCACCGGAGCCCCGGTTTCCGCCGAGACCTCGGCCACCGCCCCGTCGAGGACGGCGGCCAGATCGGCGTCATCGAGCTGGGCAGGCTGGTAGCGCGCCAGAATGTCCGCCTCGGTCTCCTCGGCGGCGGCGAGCTCCCCTCGTCCCGCCTCCCGGTAGATCTCCGCCGACTCGCGGCGTTTCTTTATCTCGCGGGCGATCAGCCGGAGGACATCCCCGTCCCCCACCTCGTGCTTGGCGCCGCTGACGGCCTCGGTCTGGATGGCGGCGAGAAGACTGCGCAACGTGCGCTTGGTGTCCTCGTCGCGGGCCTTCATGGCTGCGGTCAGATCCGCACGGACGGCATCAGTCAACGTACTCATGCCGTCCACGATACGCTGGACAGGTGCGATTGAACATGAATCTGATCCGCCGGGCCACCCTGACCGCCACCGGTACCGCCCTCGCCGGGGGCGCCGCTCTCACGGCGTGGGGGAACCGGGAGCTCGAGAACTTCCGGCTCCACGAGGTCACCATCCCGCTGCTTCCGTCGGGAACACTGCGCGGCGAGAGCACCGACTTCCGGATCCTGCATCTCAGCGATCTGCACATGCTGCCCGGGCAGGACGCGAAATGCGAGTGGGTTTCCTCCCTCATCGACACCGACCCGGATCTCGTGGTCAACACCGGGGACAATCTCGGGGACGCGAAAACCGTTCCCGACGTCCTCCGGGCCCTCGGCCCACTGTTGAGCCGCCCGGGGCTCTTCGTCTTCGGCAGCAACGACTACTGGGCACCCCGTCCGGTCAATCCCCTCGGTTACCTCGTCGGGCGGAAACGGCCGGTCAGCGACGTAGAACTACCGTGGCGCGACCTGCGTGCCGCTTTCGTCGAGCGCGGCTGGCACGACGCCACACACGCCCGGCGCGAGTTCAAGGCGGGCCACGTACGGGTCGCCGCGGCGGGGGTCGACGATCCGCACCATGACCTGGACGACTACGCCACCATCGCCGGCCCACCGCACAGGGACTGCGATCTCGCGATCGCGCTCTCACACGCCCCGGAGCCCCGGATCCTGCAGCGGTTCGCCGACGACGGTTATCAGCTGGCCCTGTGCGGACACACACACGGCGGGCAGATCTGCCTGCCCGGTGGGCGTGCGCTGGTCACCAACTGCGGCATCAACGCACGCAGGGCCAGCGGACTCAGCCGCACCGGGCCGATGCACGTCCACGTCTCGGAGGGACTCGGCACCTCCCGCTACGCGCCGGTACGCCTGTTCTGCCCGCCCGCGGCGACACTCCTGCGGATCACGGAACTACCCTCCCGATGACTATCAAACACCGTTCCAGCTGCGGTTTTGCCCGGTACAGTCCCGTAGGCTAGAGTATTCCGGGTAGCAGGCGATGCCTGCACACCGGGATATGGCGCAGCTTGGTAGCGTGCCTCGTTCGGGACGAGGAGGTCGCAGGTTCAAATCCTGTTATCCCGACCATCACCCGGTGCGGTGGACCCAATTGAGTCCGCCGCACCGGGTTTTCTTCGTCCCCGGACTTTTCCACCCGGACTACCGTTCCGGGGGAACGTCGGTCACCGCGGGGATCGTCGCGGTGGGGTCATCCGAGGGCCGGTGCCCGGCGACCATTGATGCACTGCCGTCCCGGTCCCCGACCGGATCCCCCGGAACCGGTCCGGGGGGACAGTCCACGGTCGGGGCGAAGCGCCCGACGAGGACCCCCAGCACGACCAGGGAACCGAGTACGGCGACGGCCGTCCACAGGACCGGGCCGCTTCCACCGGTGCCGAACCCGGCCAGTGCCCCGGCCGGGTACGCCGCGGGCATCACCGCCGTGAGGAACCGCCAGAAGGCCGTCGGTTCCTCCCCCACGGAAACACCGGAGAAAACGTGGCCGAGCACACCGACCTGGGCGATCAGCCCCAGAACCAGAGCGATTCGTCCGGCGGTCCCGCCGAGGAGACCGATCACCGCACGTCCGGACACTGCGGCGGCGACGGCGGTCAACGCAACCACGAGGATCGCCCCGGTGAGCGCGACGGAGCCCGCGGGCCTGGCGACGGTGGCCACGAACACCGCACCGACAGCCGCGATTCCGGCGACCGCGAGACCCGGTGCGCCGAACGTCCGCGAGCGGGCGCCCCCCGGTTCAGCGGAGGGTCGGCTGAGCAGCCACAGGGAGGTCCCCGCGAGCCAGACGAGAAGCGCCGCGAACAGGGCGCCCATCGGTCCGACCCCGACGCCGGTGTCCAGCTGCGCGGATGCCTGTTCCACGACTCCCGGAGCAGCACCGGCGGCTCCCCTTGCCGGCAGGCCCGCCTGGATAGCGTCGATCTTCTTCTCGTTGGCCTCCGCCATCGAGCGGACGCGTTCGGCACCGTCACGGATCTCGTCGACTCCGCTCTGCAGCGCCTGTGTGCCCTCATTCAGTTCGCGGAGACCGCTGGTCAGGGAGCGGGAACCGGCGGCGGCGCTGTAGACGCCGTCGTGGAAGGGTTGCCCCGGTGTGGAGAGCTGGTTCGCGACCTCACGGGAACCGTCCCGTAGCTCATTGAGTTGGCCGAGCATCTCGGGGGCGATGCGGAAGTTGACCACCTCGACACGGAGATTGACCAGTTCCATCCGTAGCTTCGGCGCCTCCGGGTGGTCTGATTTCGCGAGGGTGGCGTCGACGTCATCGAGGATCCTGAGCAGCTCGTCCCGGGCTCCCGGCAGAGCCTCGATCTGTTCCACCGCCCGAGAGACTCCGTCGGCGACCCGGGTGGCGCCGTCCCCCAGCTGGCCGGTACCGGCCTGGAGTTGGATCAGCCCATCGGTGAGCTGCTGCGAACCGTTGACCGCGTCCGTGGCTCCCTCGGAGAGCCTCCGGCTCCCGTCGGCGAGCTCCCCGGCACCATCACTGAGTTCGCCGGTACCGGCGACGAGAAACCCCGCCTGGGTTTCGGCCTCGCCCGCGGCGCGCCGTGCCGCAACGAGATCACCACCACCCCGGACCTCCCGGCGCGCCTCACCGGGCGCGGCGGTGTCGTCCCCCTCATTTCCCACCGACGTGGACATGAGATCCGTCCCACTGACGACCGTGCAGACCGCACCCACCATCACCGGCAGGAACAGCAGCAGGGCCAGCAGGACGCGGGTGACGGTTACTCCGGTTCGGCTCATACCGTGAAATCTAGCGTCGATGCCGGGGAAGGTGATGAGCCACACCGAATGAACCACCGGGAGGTGGGCGAATCAGGGGGCTCTGAGGACCGGAAGATTCGGACCGCGTCCGCCTGCGGCGGTCCACCAGCCGCGTCGGGTGGTCGTGACCGGCTGGTATCGTCTACAAGGGTATGTCTGACCCCAGCATGATACGAATCTCCCCTCGACACTCATCAAGGAACGCAGGTGTGATGCCCAAGTGACGCTGTTCATCGTCCTCGCGTTGGCGGCGCTCGCCCTCGGGCTCGCCCCCTTCACGGTCCGTCTGTTCGACCGTCGTGCCGGCTGGCCCCTGGCGGTGATCTTCCTGATCGCCGCAGGCCTCCTGGCGCGACACATCCCCAGACTGATGGACGGGGAGGTGATCACCTACCGGCACGTCTGGGCACGGGACTTCATCGCCCCCGGGCAGGACGCCGGCTTCGCTCTCCGGGGCGACCCGTTGAGCGTGTTCTTCGCACTGCTCGCCCTCGTCATCGGCGCGATCGTCTTCATCTATTCGGCGTCCTACCTGCACAACAAGCAGTCCAACGGCAGTTTCTACGTCATCATGTCCGCGTTCATGCTCGCGGTCCTGCTGCTGGTCCTCTCCGACGACATCGTGCTGATGTTCATCGCGTGGGAACTCGTGTCCATCGGGTCGTTCCTGCTCATCGCGCGGGCCGGCTCAGCTGGTGAGGCGGGGTCGGTCCGCACCCTGGTCCTGACGTTCACCGGTGGTCTGACGCTCCTCGCGGCTCTGACCATCGCCGCGACCCAGGCCGGCACCACCGACCTCACCGACATCCTCGCCTCCGACTTCTGGACCGGAGATCCACGGTTGGGAACGGCGGTGGGTGTGCTGATCGCCATCTCCGCATTCACGAAGTCCGCGCAGTTCCCCTTCCACTTCTGGCTCCCGGAGGCGATGGCCGCCGCGACACCGGTGTCCGCGTTCCTCCACGCCGCCGCCGTGGTCAAGGCCGGCATCTACCTGCTGCTGCGCTTCTCCACCGTGATGCACGACAACCATGTGTGGAACCTCCTGCTCATCACCGTCGGCATGTTCACCGCGGTGATGGCGTCCCTGTTCGCGATCCAGAAGACCGACCTGAAGCGCCTGACGGCGTACTCGACGGTGTCCCACCTGGGCTGGATCGTCGCGACCATCGGCATCGGCACGCCCTTCGCGCTGGCCGCCGCCGTCCTCCACACACTGACCCACGCCCTGTTCAAGTCCTCACTGTTCATGCTCATCGGGGTCGTGGACCACGAGGCGGGTTCCCGCGACGTACGCCGCCTCGGTCCGCTGTGGAACCGGATGCCGTTCACCTTCACCGGCGTGCTCGTCGGTTCCCTGTCCATGGCGGCCGTCCCACCACTGATGGGCTTCATCTCCAAGGAGAGCATGCTGGAGGCGTTCACCGAGGCACCCCTGGACACCGCCGGTGTGTGGCTGCTGCTCGGGGCCGCCGGCGTGGGCGCGGTCTTCACGTTCACCTACTCGGCCCGACTGGTGTTCGGCGCCTTCGTCGACGGCCCGCGCGACATGTCGGAGATCCACGAGGCCCCGGTCCAGCTGTGGCTGCCCGCCGCACTGCCCGGCCTGGCCTCGCTGCCGCTGGCGTTCGTCGCCGCAACCCTCGACGAACCGCTCGACGCCGTCGTGGGATCGGTCACCACCGCCCCGCACCTGCACCTCGGGCTCTGGCACGGCCTGACCGTTCCGCTCGGGATCTCCGTCCTGGTGCTGGTCGTCGGTGTGCTCGGCATACTCGCGCGCAGGCGGATCCTCCCGTCCTTCGACGGGCGTGCCCTGCTACCGTTCACGGGCAACATCGCGCTGCGCCGTTTCGTCGAGCTGTGCGGGCGATGGGGCCGTACCGCCGGCCGGATGGCGGACTCCTACTCCCCTGCCCGCCACCTGCTGTACCCGCTGCTGGTGCTGATCGGTTTCGCGGCGATCGTGCTGTTCATGCCCGGCATCGACGGAGTCACCCCCGGGGCCCGGGTCGAGGGCATCGACGATCCGATCGACCTCATCCCGCTGCTCATCGTCGTGGTGTCGGTCTTCGGTCTCACCCGGGCACGCACCCGACTGGCGGGCGCGGTCCTGCTCGGCACCACGGGCGTGGGCGTCACCCTGCAGATCCTGGCGCTCGGCGCCCCGGACGTGGCACTGACGCAGTTCCTCGTGGAGACCCTCGTCGTCGTCATCATCATGATGGTGATCCGGCAGCAGCCGGAGGAGTTCCACAAGACCTCCGGACGCCGACGCACCTCCTCCGCGATCCTCGGTATCGCGACCGGTACCGCGGCATTCGCCGCCGTCATGGGCCTGCTGGGCCGGCACGAGCGCCCGGACATCGCCCTGTACTACCTCAGCAACGGCCCGGAGATCACCGGTGGGGACAACGTGGTCAACACGATCCTCGTCGAGTTCCGCGCCTTCGATACCCTGGGTGAGCTCTCTGTCCTGGGTATGGCCGGTGTCGTCATCGCCGCGGTCGTCGGTTCCGTTCCGAGGCACCCGTTCCAGCGTGGCACCCGCCCGCTGTTCCTCCCGGAATCGATCCGCAACGCACTCCCCCTGGAGCAGCTGCGGAGGTACCTCCTGCCGGTGCTCGGGATCCTGTCCTTCCTCATCTTCATGCGCGGACACAACTCCCCCGGCGGCGGCTTCATCGCCGCCCTGGTCGCGGGTGGGGCGATCATGGTCGTCTACCTCGCGTACGGCACCGACAAGCCCGTCGTCCGCCCGAACACCCCGTTCCTGCTCACCGGTACCGGCGTGCTGACCGCGGTCGGGTCCGGATTCCTCGGTTTCTTCGAGGGGTCCTTCCTCTACCCGCTGCACGGCCACATCGGCCCGGAGCATGTCAGCACCTCGATGATCTTCGACGTCGGCGTGTTCCTCGCGGTCCTCGGCATGCTCACCCTCGCGATCAACGCACTCGGCGGGTACCTGCGGCCCGGTGCCGACAGGAGACTCCTGCCGTTCCACCGGGGCGGTGAGCACCCGCTGCCGGACATTCCCGATGTGCAACCTGACCCGAAACTCGACGATCCACGCCAACCAGAGACGACGCCGGTCAGCGCGGGGAACACCGGTGAGGCCACCGGGGAGCAGAAGGGAGAGAAGCAGTGATCATCGCACTGACCATCGCGTTCCTGCTCGGCGGCGGTGTCTACCTGATCATGCAGCGGGGCATGGTGCGCATCGTGTTCGGCATGGGTCTGGTGAGCCATGCCGCGAACCTGATCATCCTCGCGACCGGCATCGGCGCCTGGCGCGGCGAACCGTTCGGTGGGCGCACCCCTCTCGATGAGGCGGCCGACCCCCTGCCGCAGGCGTTCGTCCTGACCGCCATCGTCATCACCATGGCGACCACCGCCTTCATGCTGGCGCTCGCCGCACTGGGCCGGTCCGATGACACCCGCTCCGCGGAGGACCCCGACGAGGAGTCCCCGCTGGAGACCCGTGGCCGGACAGCTGCCCCGGTCCGCCCCGGTTCCCATCGTGCGGCCCGGGTCGCCGACCGGCTGGCCAAGGAGGAGAAGTAGACAGTGAACAACGATCTTTCCTGGGTTCTCCCCCTCTTCGTCGCCGTGCCTCTGGCGGCCGCCGCAGTCGCGGTGATCGTGCCGTGGCGCGTCGTCCGTGACTTCCTCATGGTCCTTGTCCCCGGGGCCGGGATCATCGCGGGTGGGTGGCTGTTCGCCCGCACCGAGGTAACCGGCACCGTGGCGCACTCGGTCGGACTCTACGACGGTGGTGTCGCGATTCCGTTCGCCGCGGATCCGTTCGCCGCGGTGATGATCCTGACCACGTGCATCGTGGCGCTCGCCTCCAATCTGTTCGCCCTCGTCGCCGGTGAGACCCGGGCCCGGTTCTACTCCGGGCTCGCGCTGATGCTCACCGCCGGCGTCAACGGTGCTCTGCTCACCGCCGACCTGTTCAACCTCTTCGTGTTCATCGAGGTCATGCTCCTGCCGTCCTACGGTCTGATCGCCATGACCGGAACCTGGTCTCGCCTCGCGGGTGGCCGGATGTTCGTCCTGGTGAACCTGACCACCTCCACGGTCCTGCTCATCGGAGTGGCTCTCGTCTACGGCGTGGCGGGCACCGTGAACATGGCGGCACTCGCCGGCGCGGCGGCGGGCAACGGCCCCCTCACCGTGGCGATGGGTGTCGTCGTGATCGCGCTGTGCGTTAAAGCCGGTGTCTTCCCGGTGCACACCTGGCTGCCACGGACCTATCCGGGAACCTCCCCGGCGGTGATGGGCCTGTTCTCGGGTCTGCACACGAAGGTCGCGGTGTACGCGCTGTTCCGCATCTACACCGTCATCTTCGCCCTGGATGAACGCTGGTCCTGGCTCATCGCCGTCGTCTGCATGATCTCCATGCTGGTGGGTGGCTTCGCGGGTCTCACCGAGCACACCATGCGCCGCGTCATCGCCTACCAGATGGTCAACGGTATGCCGTTCATCCTGGTCGTGCTGGCGTTCGCGACGCTCGACCCGGTCCGCGCTCTCGCGGCCGGCATCCTCTACGCCCTGCACCACATGATCACGGTCGGTTCGCTGGTGCTCACGGTGGGTGCCGTGGAGGAGACCTACGGCACGGGCATGCTGACCCGCCTGTCCGGTCTGATGCGCCGCGAACCGCTCGTGTCCGCGGTGTTCGTCATGGGCGCATTCTCGGTCGTCGGATTCCCCCCGTTCTCCGGCGTGTGGGGCAAGCTCTACGTCACCCTCGCCGTCGCCCGGGAGGGTGACCTGAAGGCGTGGCTGGTCATCGCCGTGATCATCATCGCGAGCTTCGGTGCCCTGCTGTCCATGCTGCGGCTGTGGCGTGCGGTGTTCTGGGGCAAGGACATGAAGGAGGAGTTCCCGGCGACGCTGCTGGTCTCCGGATCGAAACTGGTCCCCGGCGCAGCCCTCGCCGTACTCAGCGTCGCGATGTTCTTCGGGGCCGGGGTCCTCACATCCGTGACCACGACCGCCGCGGAGGGGCTGCTCGACATCGACGGCTACCGGCAGGCCGTCCTCGGCGACTTCTCGACCGCGGTGGGAGTCGTCGACACCGGAGACGTTCCCCTGCCGAGCACTGACGTCCCAGAGGAGGTCCGCTGATGTTCCACGTGATCCGGTTCGGGGTCTGGCTGATCGGTCAGGTGTTCGCGGGAGCGCTCACCGTCACCCGCGACGTGGTGCGCCGGCACTCACACATGCACCCCATCGTGGTGGCCTACCCACTGCGGGTGACCAAGGATTGGCAGATCGCCGCCCTGTCGACCTGCATCACCATGACCCCGGGAACCCTGTCCGTCGGGCTGCGTCCTGACGCCGACGGGGACGGTCCCGAGATCCTCCTCGTGCAGGCCGTCTACGGGGCGGAGCCGGCCGAGGTGTTCGCCGGCCTGGCGGACATGGAGGAACGGATGGTGCCCTCCGTCAGGGGCATCGACCACGGTGCGCCCGGTCAGGGCGCCGGAGAGGAGAACCGATGAGTGTACTGACCATCATCGCCGTGGTGTGCATCGTGATGATGTCCCTGGCACTGATGTCCAGCCTGGCACTGCTGCTGAAGGACGGCGGGGACGCGACCCGGGCGGTACTCGCGGACAAGGTCTTCTACACGATGATCGCGATCTTCGTGACGTGGACGATCATCAACCCGACGTCGATCTCCTACGAGATCCCGCTGCTCGCCGGCCTCCTCGGCCTGCTGACCACCGTGTCCTTCGCCCGCATTCTGTCGAAGGGACGACGATAATGACCTTCACCGAGATCATCATCAGCCTGGTCCTCCTGTTCGCCGCGTCGATGACGCTGGTCACCGCCGCCGCGCTGTGGCGTGCCCCGGACGCCTTGACGCGGGCGAATCTCCTGGGCCCGACCATCGGTGTCGCGCTGCCGCTGATCATCTCCGCACACCTGCTGCACGACTGGTCGACGAACGGTTTCGTCGCCACGGATCTGCTGCGAGCCTGTGTCGCGATCACCGGACTGCTCGTCATCGCCAGCGTGTCCACGTTCTACATGGGACGTTCCATCTTCGCCGTGGAGGACCCGGAGGTGATCACCGTCGAGGCACTGCGCACGGGTGACCACGGAAAGCGGGGGACGGATCCCGCCGGAACTGACGGGGGTTCCCCGGATCCATCGGCCTAGGACGACGAAAGAAGGCTCCCCCACCAGGGTTTTCCGGTGGGGGAATCTCGCGTTGTTCCGGTGGTTGCGGTCAGATCGTGGACAGCTCCGCGGCACCGAACGCCGAGCTGAAGCGCTCGCACCAGATGACCACGCTGTTCGCCGTACCCAGATCGAGATCGGCCGGGATGGCGTAGTTCTGGTTGCCGTGCGTGGCCTTGAGTGCCCCGAGGGTCACGTATCCCGCATCTCCCAGAGCAGAGTAGTCACCGGAGGCCGGGGTGAGGACGACCCTGAGGTCCGGACCGTCGAGACTCGCCAGATCCTCCAGTCGCAGGACACGGGAGCCGTCCGGGAGCTCCGCGATGAGAGCGGTACCGGAGGTGTCGTGATCCACGGAAATGAACTGTCCCCGCTTCACCTCGACCGGTTGAGCGGGTTCCACCGTGTCCGCGTCGGTCGGATCCATGTCTTTCCCGGTGGTGGCCGTCTCGTCCTGGGAGGCGGTGGCGACGGTTTCTCCGGGTGCCGGGAACGCCTCATCGACACTGGATGAGGTGAAGGCACGCCACGGCTGGGTGAGTGCCAGGGCGACGCCTATGGCGATCACGAGAATCAGGGCGACCAGGGCGATGTAGACTGGTTTTCTGTCGGAACTATTTTTCAGGGGCATATCCACTGCAACCATAGATGACGCATCCGCATTCCCGGATGCGCAGGTTTTCTTTCCCCACCACGGGGAACGGCCCCGCGACCGGGGTCGTGGGGCCGTCTCCGATACGCCAAAACTAGCTGGAGGCGTCGGAACGCAACTCACGCACGCGGTTGCCGAGCCATCCGTCGACATTGGTCCAGTACTCGTAGACCTGCTTCTCCACCTCACCGGTGATGCCGTCCATCGTGCGGGCGATGTTGCCCGCGAGACGCTCACGGGCGGCGTCGTCCATGACCTCGCGGACGAGGGTGCCGGCCTGGATGAAGTCGTCGTCCTCGGGATGCCGGACGTAGGCGCCACGGGTGAAGTCGGTGCCGTGGGTGCTGTCCCACAGGCCGAGGTCACCTGCGGTTCCGACGGTGACACCCGAACCGGAGGTCTCCCCACCGTCGTCCAGATACCCTGCCTGCCGCTCCGTCTGGTTCGGGCTGTAGACGGGCTGCTCCGGAGCGTCGAACTCGTAGGTCATCGCGCCGTCCTTGGAGTAGCTGTTGACCGGGCAGACGGGCCGGTTGACCGGCAGCTGCTCACTGTTCGCACCGACGCGGTAACGGTGGGCGTCCGCGTAGGCGAAGCCGCGGGCGATGAGCATCTTGTCCGGGGAGAACCCGATGCCGCGGACCAGGTTGGAGGGGGCGAATGCGGCCTGCTCGATCTGGGCGAAGAAGTTGCGCGGGTTGCGGTTGAGCGTGAAGTGGCCGACGTGGATGAGCGGGTAGTCCTTCTGGGACCAGGTCTTGGTGAGGTCGAAGGGGTTGAAGCGGTAGCTCTCCGCCTCATCGACCGGCATGATCTGCACCTTGACGTCCCAGGTCGGGTAGTCGCCGTTCTCGATCGCGTTGTAGAGGTCCTCGCGGGAGGAGTCCGGATTGGCGGCGACGGTCTCCGCGGCCTCTGCGTCGGTGAGGGTCTCCCATCCCTGCCGGGTCTTGAAGTGGTACTTCACCCAGAAGCGCTCACCGGCCTCGTTGACCCACTGGTAGGTGTGGGACCCGAATCCGTCCATGTGGCGGAAGTCCTTCGGGATACCGCGGTCACCCATCAGGTAGGTGACCTGGTGGGCGGATTCCGGGGTGCGGGTCCAGAAGTCCCACCGCATGTTCCAGTCCTGCAGTCCGCTGCCGGGCATGCGCTTCTGGGAGTGGATGAAGTCGGGGAACTTGATGCCGTCGCGGATGAAGAAGACGGGGGTGTTGTTTCCGACGAGGTCGTAGTTGCCCTCGGTGGTGTAGAACTTCAGCGAGAATCCGCGAACGTCACGCAGTGCGTCGGCGGAACCCTGCTCGCCCGCGACCGTCGAGAAACGGGCCAGCATCGGGGTGACGGTACCGGGCTGGAAGAGGGCGGCGCAGGTGTACTTCGAGACATCCTCGGTGACGGTGAGCTCACCGAAAGCGCCGGATCCCTTGGCGTGGACGACGCGCTCCGGGACGCGCTCACGGTTGAAGTGGGCGAGCTTCTCCACGAGGTGGAAGTCGCGCAGGTCGATGCTCCCCTGTCGTCCCTGGGTCACGGAGTGGTTCTCACTGGGCACGGGGGCTCCGGCGAGACTCGTCGTGGAACCGTGGGCGACCGGGCACTGTCCGGCGGACACGATGTCGTCGACGGTCGGCTCGGGGGTGTTGCCGTTCTGGTTGGTCATGCGGGTGTGTCTCCTCGACTGGGCTGGGCTGAGGGATAGGTCAAGCAACCCTTAGGTTTACCTATCGGTCGCTTCTGACTCAAAGTCTATGCCATTTAATTACGGTGCGCCAGAGATATGACCAAATACCAACTTTCGGAGGATGCACGCTTCCGCCACACTCGATCGGGGCGCCCGGAGACATGGAGACGCACCTGTGCGCTGGTATATTCCGGGATGTGAAGTCATCAGGTGAGAGCGATCGGGCGCAGCGGGACGCGCAGGTCACCGAGCTGGCTCTCAGGGCCGGCCGCGGCGACCGCACCGCCCTGGCCGAGTTCGTCTCCGCCACCCAGGGCGACGTCTGGCGCCTGCTCGCACACCTCGGCGGCCCCGACATCGCCGACGATCTCACCCAGGAGACCTATCTCCGTGTCATGGGCGCACTCCCCCGGTTCGCCGCGCGGTCCTCGGCCCGTACCTGGATCCTCTCTCTGGCGCGTCGCGTCTGGGTGGACAACATCCGCCACGACATGGCCCGCCCCCGGAAGTCCGCGGTCGAGTACCAGGACGCGGCCGCGGGGGCGGCGAGCTCTGATTCATGGACCGAGTGGGTCGACGCGCGCATGCTGATCGACGCCCTCCCCGAGGACCGCCGCGAGGCTCTGATCCTCACCCAGGTGCTCGGCTACACCTACGAGGAGGCCGCGAAGATCGCCGGCGTCCGTACGGGCACGATCCGTTCCCGGGTCGCTCGGGCGCGCGCGGACATAGCCGCTGCGGTGCTGGATGACGATGATTCGGCCACGGTCACCGAGCACGTGAACTGACCGTCACCACCGGCGTACCGATGCTGCGACCGCCGATGGAGCGACCGCGCGAGTACGTCCGATGGGATGTGCCCGCGCGGTCGATTGACCGGTGAGTCCGCGGGGGACTCACCCACCTATTCTCCGGAGGTCCGCCTGCGGCGGAGCAGGAAGAAACCGAGGACCATCGACAGGATACCGATCAGGGAGATCGCCAGAACGTCCGCTCCGGTGTTCGGGAGATAACTCGCGATACCTTTCGACGGGCCCGTCTCATCCACCGGGCCACCGGGTACCGTGCCCGAGGTGGGCCCGTCGGAGGAGGAGTCGGCACCCCCGGAAGACGATCCTCCGGGAACGGGGATCGGTACGGGGATGGGGATGATCCCATCGGACGAACTTCCTGACGATCCCGGAATCGGCTCGTGGGGCTTGTTCTTCGGTGTGATGGTGACCTCGTAGGCCCAGGAACTGCCCTCCGCATCCGCGACCGGAAGCGTGATGAGGAACGGTGCCGAGATCCGGAATTCCTTCGACGGATCGGCGGGTGGCGTCTCCCGTACCCGATAGAGCCCCTGGGGGAGATCGCTGAATACGGCGTTCCCGTCGGTGTCCGTCACAGCGGAGAAACGGTCGAGAATCTCCGCGGACTCTGTGTCTTCGACACTGAGCGTCCTGAAGCTGTCCCACACCAGCGGGTCTCCCAGTGAGTAGCCGCCGAGGCGTTCCAGGGTGAAGGTGGCTCCGGCGACTCCGCCCGGTGGGAGCTCTCCGGGGGGAACATCGTTGAACGGGTTGGGAGCCGCCTTGTGGATGGTCAGCTGGACGGAGCGTCCGGCCTGGATGCCGTCAACCGACAGTCCCGCGTCGTTGCCGGTGACGACCTCCGCGTGTGCCGAGGGGACCATTGCCGCCGAGAGTGTCGCAGCCAGGAGGACGGCGGCGGTGCGTGTTTTCATCGTCGATGCAGATTTCACTGTTTCACCGGTTCTTTGTCGTCATTACGTGAAGCGGCGTGCCTACCGCGGGTCGTGGCCCTCGAGCCGAACAATGCCCTCCAGAGCCAGACGAAGAGGAAGATCAGCGCGAGCGCTGCTGCGGCGATGGCCGCGATCATCCACCACTGCCACACGATGCCTCCGGTCTCCCGGAAGGCTTCCTGCTCCTCGGCCGGATCAAGGGGGACCCGTGTCCCGCGGACCAGGAGGCGGTGCGAGTTGATCCCGTAGGGGGTGCAGGTGACCAGGGTGACGAGATCCCGGCCCGGGACCGCGCGCAGATCGTCGACCTCCTCCGGCAGAACGACCTTGATCTGGTCCACCTGGTATTTCATACGCTCACCGAAGGTATTCAGGTAGAAGGCGTCCCCTTCCTTCAGCCTGGTGAGGTTGTCGAAGAGGGTGGCGTTGGTCAATCCGGTGTGGCCGGTGAGAACCGCGTGGGTCCCCTCTCCGCCGACGGGCAGGGCGGAACCGAAGAGGTGCCCCACGCCCTTCTCGAGGGTCCGGTCGTCGGAACCGTGATAGACCGGAAGATTGATCTCGGCTTTGGGGACGACGATCTGCGCCATCGCGAAATCTGT
The DNA here is from genome assembly GCF_016595285.2 of Corynebacterium antarcticum. Classification (NCBI taxonomy): domain Bacteria; kingdom Bacillati; phylum Actinomycetota; class Actinomycetes; order Mycobacteriales; family Corynebacteriaceae; genus Corynebacterium; species Corynebacterium antarcticum. Next base: position 232,905 of record NZ_JAENIP020000002.1, on the reverse strand, counting down.
GTTCAACTGATCCAGATATTCCTGGTACGCAGCGTTGTCTTCGCTCACTCGGGCGAGCCAGGGATCCAGGATCGGTCCGTTGATGTGCTCGTTGTTGTACTGGCGGGCACGCTCAACCTGTTCGCTGAGTTTCTCGGGGCTCTGCTCCTGGATGACCTCCGAGTAGCGTCTCGCGACGTCCGCCTGGCGGTAGTTGTTCCATTGTGTGGACACGACCGGGTAGATCAGGATGGCCACACCCGCGATGACCAGGAGAATCGGGAGCAGGATCGCGGAAAGTTTCCTCCCGGGCTTGTCCACGGAGTTCTCTCCGGCCGAGACTTCGGTAAGTACTTCTTGCGCCATCAACTACTCCAGATCAGTGAACCAACTAAAAGTGGTGGGGATCAGAGGCTCCCCACGAGCCTTCTCCCGTGGGTACGGCGAGGTAGCCGTACCCACGGGCCCTCGGTTTCACCGGGACCGGCGGAACCGAGGGTTCAGTGACGCAGGGTCACTGGGACTTGCGGGATGCGCGCTTCGCGGCGAACGCACCGAGCCCGAGGATCGAGGCACCGAGTGCCATCAGCAGGCCCACACCGGCGCCACCGGTGGAGGGCAGCTTCGAGGACGTGGACTTGAGGTTGGTGATGTTCACGTCGACGGCGGTTGCGTCCTGCCCGATGGTCCTGACGTCCACGACGACCGGCTCAACGAGCAGTTCGTAACCCTTGGGTGCCTTGACCTCTTCAAGGCAGTAATTGAAGTCATCGCCTTCACCGGGGACGATGACGGACTTTATTGTGGCCACTCCGGCATCGGTGGTCCAACTGTCTTCGCCACCGACGGTGAGTGCCTCAGACACGTAGTGGTCCTTGTCCGTGCAACGGTAGATCTTGAATTCCGCACCGGAGAGGTTCTCGCTGGAACCCTCGCCGGTCTTGTTGATCTTGATGTTCGCCCAGCGGCTCTCAACCGCGGGGCTTTCACCGGATGTGGTGCCCGTGGGCTTCTCCGGGGTTTCGGTGGGGACCTTGCCAGCGGGGTCCTCCGAGGCATTACCAGACGTCTTTTTCTTCAGCTCGTAATTGGCCTTACCGACGTTAGCTGCTTTACCGTCTCGCCCTGCTTCGATCTTCTGAACCTCGACGGGGAGAACGGCACTTACGATGGCGTTATCGTCAGCATCCCGAAGTTTGACGAGGCCCCCGTTGGTGAAGTTGATCGCGACGTCCTCGTTCCCGCCCTCTCTGTCATTCGATTTTGTAACGACGTAATCGTCACCCTCCGTCAGAGTCTGATCGCCGATCTTGACGATGACCTTGTTGTCTTTTTCGTTCTTGAGGCGAAGCTCATCGGGGAGGGAATCCTCGAAATTGAAGAAGGTCAGGTAGGAGCGCTCCTTGTCGAACGGGGGGCGATTCGTCTTCAGGGTGTACTCGAGGACGTCACCAGCGTTGGCGTCCTCGCCACCGGAGATTTCCTTGGTCACGGTCATCTTGGTGTTCTTGGGGTAGGCGACGACATCGTAGTTCCATCCGGTGCCCTCCGGGTCGGTCATCGGCAGGAATACGATGAAATCGTTGCCCTTGACGACACCCTGGGGTGCGCTGGTTTCCTTGACGAGGTACGCGCCGGGGGTGATGGCGTCCTCATCCGTGGAGAACGTCACGGAACCACTACCATCGCTGGTGGTCTTGGTGTGGACAGGGCCGACCAACAACTCTTGTTTCTCATCCGGGGAGGTCAGCGCGTCCGGAGTCAGCGCGGCAGCGGCCTGGAAGCCCTCCTTGGTGGTGATATCCTTGTTGATCTTCTGAATGGAGAACGTCACGCCTCCGAGCGCCGTACCGTTGACCTTGGGATCTTCCTTACCGTTGGGGTCGTTGGTGGTGTTGGCGTTGAGCCGCTTGTTGATTGTCAGGCTGACCTTGTGGTTTGCGTCGATTCCGCTGCTGTAGGCGCCGGTGCTGGCCTCGGGGACCGAGACGTTCGTCTCGGGCTCGGGCTCGTCTGCGAATGCGGCGGGGGCGCCGATGGATGCGGTGGCGAAAGCCAGCGCGATGACGGTGGCCTGGGTCGCAGCGCGGAGCGTGCGGGTGTTGTTCTTCATGATATTGCCTTTCTGTGCCCCTGCGGGGCCTGCCCAAGTGGGCTGGGTTTGTGCGATCGTTTCGCTCGTGTCTTGCTGGACCGGTCTTGTACCACCGGGCCGGATGAATCTACCTGAACTCGAATGCGGTTCCGGCAACAGCTGGTCCAGCACGTTGCCTGAAGAATACGGGTGCGTTCACGGGATCAGGCCGTTCGCTGTCGGCGGGATATGAACAGTGCTCCGGCGAACAGGATCAGTGCGCCCAAACCGAACGGGGCGATGCCGAGACCTCCGGATTTCGGCAGTTTTCCGTCGAGGGACTTCAGTTGGATGGCCCAGGCGGAGTCGGAGGCCTGGATGTCGCCGATGAAGTCCTGCCGGAATGTCGCGTTCACGGTGGCGGTGTCCACGTGGTAGCTGTCATCGTTGTACCTCATGGCGGACGGGTTCGAGGCATTCCACCAGCAGGTGATGGACTCACCTCGACCGAGAGCCGCTGCAGGACTGACGGCGGCTTCGGGTCCGCTGACGTTCACGGTTGCGCTCTTATCGCACTGCATTTCCCCGATATTCATGCGCTCACCGCTGTCCGCGTTCTCGCCGTACCGGTCGCTGACGATGAAGCTCGCGATGTCACCATTTCCATCGTTGGTAACCCGGTAGGAGATTTTCACGGTCGGCGCACCGGGGATGACTGCCGCGGCAGTCTCATTCGAGTCAGCCCCTTCGTCGTTGATGAGTTTCTCAAACCCAATACTGGTAATCAAAAGGTCGATACATGCGGAGCCTGTGGTCTCATCACCTTCGAGTTGAACGAAGTTTGCGAGACCGTGATGACCCTGATTGTTGGGGGAGCACTCGAGATTGTCGGATAGGGCGTCAATTCCGTTATCCGCGGCAACCTCGTATGAAACGATCACGTCTATTGTTGCGCTGATGTCAGTATTACCCTCCGCGCTTCCGAGCACACTGTTGAAATTCGACGCCTCCAGCTTGAAGGTACCGTCACCACGATCTTCGAAGTCAACGAGCTCTTCGTCATTCTTCAGCAGTTTTTGGCTGGAACCTTCAATGCCACTCGGCGTGTTTCTCGCTCTGATCGACCTAACCTTCAATCCGTCCATCGGAGTAGGTGACTCAATGATCGATTCCGGAATAGCCGCAGCAGCCGAGTTATTAGTGATCTTAACCCGGTAGGTCGCTTCGAAGGACTCGCCCTTCCGCAACTTTCCTTCGCGTCCTTGGACCGCGACACGCTCGGAGGAGCCGGACTTCTCGATGGCAAAAGAAGCTGGGGGAAGCCTGACCCAGGCTTTATCTGAAACTTCCTGGCCAATTATGGTGTCACTAGTCGGATAATTCTGATCACCAAAGACAGATTGCTCGGGCGCTTCGAGATTGTAAGTCGGTATCACCTTCACGACGTCGCCGTGAATGAGATCGTGGATATCGTCGCTATCTATTTCTGAAATATCCACCATCCCTGTACAGGTCACGGATTTTCCGACACCGAGCCCCGTGTCAAAACTAATTCGGGTTTCTTCTTCACCGGTTGTCACAGTCGATTGAACATCGCCACCTTCACAAATCAGATTCTTAACTGGAACGAGACGTTCGGTTGGCTTACCATGTTCATCGAGCGTGTAGTCTCGGACCGAGACCGATTTAACGTCGGGAGATGGAAGATTTCCCTTATTTTCCCGGATAAACTTTCTCCCTGACGAACTATTATTAGTTATTACATACGATACCTTGAACGAATCTTTCCCTTCGGGGTTCGAGATGGTTTTGTTGTTCTTTTGGTCACCGGGAGACATATCGGAGGATACTGCTGTCCCCTCATCGTTGATCTTCTTTGTCACGGTGCTATCAGCACGAACCAAAGAATAGCAGACGTCTAAGTATCCTTTTTCCACAGGAGCGTAATTTTCTCCTGTAACCACATCCACCGTATTGTACAAACCACGGTTCTCGTTCGATGCGGTTCGGTTCCGTACCGCATTACATACGTATCTGTCGTCCGCATGTTTAGCTGGACGGTCGAGGACACTCTCGACTTTGTACGTGACCTCAAGACGGAAGTTTCCCTTATGACGAGCCTTCATGATGTTGATTTGATCGGTCCGCAGGGTCCACGCGGTGTCATTATCACTACCCGCTAAAACGGCGCCATCACCGACGATCAAATCATGCTGCCTCGTCATTCCCTGATCGTTAATGAGACTCTGCGTGAAATCACGGTCGTAAGCGCGCACGCTCATGACCTTCAACCCCGGTGCCGGTTTAGGAATATCGACGATGTCAGGGAATCCACTGTCTACGTAACCATTGTTTGTCAAAATGATATTATAGTCTGCGTTAAATGTTTGACCGACGACACCGTTGACAGTTCGTGGGACTCCGCCTACATATGACTTGAAGATCACAAGACCGGGTTGCGCTTTCGCCCACGCAGAATCGGTAGCTTCTGCAAAATTCTCCGATTTTTGCTCACGTTTTGCGACGACCTTGCCTGTATTACCGAAGTACTTATCTTTGCTCGCCGCCCCGCCATCACTTTGAAAATTTAGATCTACGATCTGGAAGGAGTTGTCTCCTTCCTTCCGGCAAAACATTTTTTCTCCCGGAGCGAGGGGATTTCCGGGAATGATCACCACTGTTTTATCCTCATCGTTGCGGAAATTAACGGTATCTCTCGCGCCGCAGCGAAGCCCTTGGAGCGAAATCGGCTTATTAGCCCGATCATCTTCCGCACCGATTTGCTTATCTGTAAGCTCTAAATATCCGAGTGGAGCAGCCCCGGTGTTTTTGATTTCGAATTCTACATCGAGATTAGCGTTTACCTTACCAAGATCTAGCGCATCGCCCTTTTCATCTGCGTCTACGTACCTACCACCAAGACCCACTCGTTTTTTGAGTTCAAGATCAATTTTAGCCGGAGCATTTACAACATCACAAGAATAACGTGCACCACGACTAATAGGTCTAATTTCGAATGAATTTGGATCCTTCACATCAGGAAATACTATTGAGCCAGGAACTCGATTCCCGTCACGGTCATATTGTGTACAGGAAACACCCAGGGTGTCAGAAGAATATTGAATGGCATAGCCATCTTTAGGCTCTTCTGTCAATTTGAACGTTGAGCCAATCGATGTCCCATCGTCAGAAATAACCTTAAAAATTGCCTGTCCATCAGAGTCGGTTTTCTTCGTTACAGAAGATACCCCACCATTATCGTCAATCGCTTTCTCAGCAGTAAATGTCCAACCGGATTTAGAAACTGTGGGATCATTATTATTTTTTGAATCAACAATCTTTTTATTCAACAAGACTGTACTTTCACAACCGCGCGTTTTCTCGGCAAGAACCCGGGACAATTCATCGAAAGAATTAATTTGGATGCCTGTTCCGGTTGAGGAAAGGCTGTCAGTCATTCGTTTTTCATTAGTAATTGCTTTAGTTTGAATGATTTCTTTAGATCCGTTAATTGAAACAGTACACGCATTATACGTATGAAGGTTCGGGATTCCGCGGTAATTGTAAGTCAGGTTTTTGTCACACTGGACTCTATTTAACTCGGATTGATTTAGCGAAAACTTATTCGAGCCCTTCCCACCGTTATCTTCATAGTCAACTCCGGTCGGTCGCTGACTTGGGTCAACAAAAACGCTTGGGGAGGTCTTACCGTTCGCCCAATCTATTTTGTCGCACCCTCTCGATTTACAATAGGGAATCTGTACTTCTGCTCCACTGTTTCTCCCTACAAATACGGGAATAACGTTGGTTCCCGAAGCTGCGAGCTTTTCACTCTGAATCTGAGCAGCTTTGAGAGCAACAATGTTGGCGACTCCGTGGTTCTGGTTCCAACTCGGAGGCTTGTTAGGAACCCCATCAGTAATGAAGAATACTGCATCATAGTCTTTATTTTGAACCTGTTGAAGACCCGCTTCCCAGTTAGTTGCGGATCTGGGATCGGTATCGGGGTAATTTGGTGCTTTCAGCTTGTCAATTTTACTGATCGCCTCCGACGCGTTTTCGTCAGACATAACTTTCGGCTCCATTGTTGCACTTTCAACAATATTTGCCTCCCCTGCAAAATTATAGAGGCCGAGCACTGTCGGAGTATTCCTTAATCTATTTACAATCTCTTTTGCGCTGATTTTTAACTTGCCAATTCCGTCATTGTCGTTCATACTTCCCGACACATCAAATACCATAGCAATCTTCAGACCACATTCCTTCGCGGGGTCATGATAGGTACCACTGCGTGCTGCCCGGACGTCGAATCTCGGTACGACGGGTTCATTCTCACGAATGAGACGCTCGGCATCTATGAATTCAAGCTCGTCCGGATGCGCGAGATAGTATTCCCGGAATTCCGAGGCCTCATCCGTCGGCCAGTTCGCCAATGCGTCCTCATACTCCTGCGGGAGGCGCTCGGCGGGCTTCGGTGCCTGCAGCTCCGGCGCGTTGAATTCGGTCGCGGTGTCGATGACCGACGGTTCATCTTCGGGGAGGTCGCCTGTCTCTGTTCCAACTTCCCCGTCATCAGTCTGCGGTACGTCAGACACGTCGTTCACCCGGGAAGCTGGAGCCGACCCCTCTGACTCAACGTCCACGGCTGCCGCTTCGGACCGGTGAGAGGCCTGAGCCTCAACCGCGGAGGCGTTCTGGGGGGACATCTGCACTGCCACGATAGCGACCAGCAGAGCCACCGCAGAAACCAGCACCAGGGCTCGTTTCATCATGAAGGTGACTCCGTCCGCAAAAAAGTTGCGGTCCTGTTGCTCACTCAAAGTTTCTGTGCCTTTCGACGTGTCCGCCGATGCTGACTGGCGGTCCGATTGCTTTCGTTCAATTGTCTTTCACTTTCCGATGGAGAAGATCCAGCGGAAAGTGTTTGTTCCGCTATTTGTTTTGCATGGCGGACATTATCGCGGTGCTACACGTAATGTGCAGCCGGGGAACATGACACGAAATTATATGCTTAATCATAGCTTTAATCCCGCTCAGGGCCAAGATGTTACATCGAGCCGGAGGGAACGGACCGTCCCCATCCGGCGGAGATACTGAAAAGGCACTATTTTTATTCTCTTAACCTGCACGTTTAGGCATACAACAAAAGGACCACCCTTTCTACACGCCAATGACAACGAGTCCGTTCTTCGCCGGCAAGCTTAATAGTCACATTAAGATACAGTTAAGAATAATGTGCCGTATCATGAAGGAGCCACCCCACGGATCGCCTTTGTCGGCTGCATCCAAGTAAATGCCGCGAAAAAGCGCCGCTCCGGTCAGGAACGGCGCTACGGTAAAAATGGCGGTCAGACCAGCAGCTCCGCGATCTGGACGGTATTCAGGGCCGCACCCTTACGCAGGTTGTCGCCGGAGACGACGAGCACCAGGCCCCGGTTGTCGTCGACGGTCTGATCCTGACGGATCCGACCGACGAGGGAGTCGTCGCCACCTGTGGCGGCGAGCGGGGTGGGCACGTCGACGATCGTGACTCCGGGTGCATCCTCGAGAAGACGGGTCGCTTCCTCAGGGGTGATGGACCGGTCGAACTCGGCGTGGATGGTCAGGGTGTGTCCGGTGAATACCGGGACACGGATGCAGGTACCGGAGACCTTCAGCTCGGGGATGCCCAGGATCTTCCGGGACTCGTTGCGCAGCTTCTGCTCCTCGTCGGTCTCACCACTGCCGTCGTCGACGTAGTTGCCTGCGAGGGCCACCACGTTGAACGCGATCGGGGCGACGTAGGGGGCGGTGTCCGCGGGGGCGACGGCCGAGGGGTCGAGGGCCAGGGAGGTGGAACGGGAGCCGACCTCCGCGACCTGATTCGCCAGAGCCTCCACCCCGGCGATACCGGAACCCGAGACAGCCTGGTACGAGGAAACGTGCAGCCGGTTCAGGCCTGCGGCGTCGTGCAGCGGCTTGAGCACCGGCATGGCGGCCATCGTGGTGCAGTTCGGGTTCGCGATGATTCCCTTGACCACGTTCTCCTTGGCCTCCGGGTTCACCTCGGAGACGATCAGCGGGACCTCGTCGTCCTTACGCCACGCGGAGGAGTTGTCCACCACGGTGACGCCTGCCGCGGCGAACACCGGGGCGTACTTCTTCGAGGTGGATCCACCCGCGGAGAAGAGCGCGATGTCGATCCCCTTCAGGGACTCCTCGGTCACTTCGGCGAGGTCCTCGACCTCGATCTCCTCGCCACGGAACGGCAGCTTGGTGCCGGCGGAGCGGGCGGAGGCGAAGAAACGTATGTTGTCCAGCGGGAAGTCGCGCTCCTCGAGGATGGCGCGCATGACGCGGCCGACCTGTCCGGTTGCGCCGACGACGGCGACGGTGGTCATGAGATCAGAAACTCCTTAGTGCTACATGGTGACGGCCGGTCCGGGGAGCCCCTCGGTGGCCGGTGAAGCGGATATTTTTCAGCGCCCGGTACCGGCGTAGACGGTGGCTTCGGTGTCGCCGCCCAGTTCGAACGCGTCGTGGAGGGCGCGTGCCGCGGTCTCGACGTCGGTCTCGCGGATGAGCACCGAGATGCGGATCTCCGAGGTGGAGATGAGCTCCAGGTTGACGCCGGAGTCGCGCAGTGCCTCACAGAACACGGCGGTGACGCCGGGATGGGACTTCATCCCTGCACCGACGAGGGAGACCTTGCCGATCTGGTCGTCGTACAGGACGTTCTCGCAGGCGCCCTCGGACTGGAGCTTCTTCAGCAGCTCCATCGCCCGCGGCCCGTCGGCGCGCGGGCAGGTGAAGGTGATGTCGGTGCGGTTGTCCTCCAGGGAGGAGATGTTCTGCAGCACCATGTCGATGTTGATCTCGGCGTCCGCCAGAACCCGGAACACACGGGCGGCCTCGCCCGGGGAGTCGGGGATTCCGAGAACGGTGACCTTTGCCTCGGAGAGGTCGGTTGCGACGCCGGTGAGAACTGCTTCTTCCACGGGAATATCCTCCATTGAGCCGGTCACGAGCGTGCCGGGGTCGTTGCTGTAGGACGAGCGTACCCGGATCGGGACGCCGAATGCACGGGCGTACTCGACGCTGCGCAGCACGAGGATCTTGGATCCCACCGCCGCGAGTTCGAGCATCTCCTCGAAGCACAGCTGATCGAGTTTGCGGGCGTTCTTCACGATGCGGGGATCCGCGGTGTAGACACCGTCGACATCCGAATAGATCTCGCAGACGTCGGCCCCCAGGGCCGCTGCGAGTGCGACGGCGGTCGTGTCCGAGCCACCCCGCCCGAGAGTGGTCACGTCGCGGGTGTCCTTGTTCACACCCTGGAAACCGGCGACGAGACAGATCCAGCCCTCGTCGAGGGCCTCACGGACACGGTCGGGCGTGACGTCGACGATGCGGGCGTTACCGTGGCGCTCCGTCGTGAGCACACCGGCCTGCGATCCGGTGAAGGACTGCGCCTTCGCACCGAAGGACTCGATGGCCATGGCCACCAGCGCGTTCGAGATCCGCTCGCCGGCCGTGAGCAGCATGTCCATCTCCCGAGCGGGAGGAACGGGATTGACCTGTGCGGCCAGATCCAGGAACTCATCCGTGGTGTCGCCCATCGCGGAGCAGACCACGACGACGTCGTTTCCCTGCTTCTTCGTGGCGACGATCCGTTCAGCCACGCGCCGGATGCGCTCGGCGCTCTCCAGCGAGGACCCACCATATTTCTGGACGATCAGTGCCACCGCGTCACCTCTCGGGTTTGAAGTCTGTTCCGGAATGATCAACACCATCGTACAAGGCGGTACCGCAGCAGCCCGCCACCGGCGTACCGTCGCGCCGCTCGGACCACTGACGCTACCGGTGTGTTCCGGGCTGGATACGGGCGTCCGCGGACGCATCCGCTAGCGTGGAGCGGGTGCAGAGCAACGTCATCGCCGTGTTGTTCGCCCTCGTCTCCGCACTGACCATCGCCTGGGGAACCGTCATCCGGCACCGGATCGCTGAGGAGGCCCCAGGCGACGGCACCAGCCTCCGGAGTGCCCCGATCCTCGCGGTCATCGGGCGACCGATGTGGTGGGCGGGTACCTTCGCGGCACTGCTCGGTTACGCGCTCCAGATCGCGGCACTCGGGTTCGGCACGCTGCTCGTCGTGCAGCCGGTTCTCGTCCTCTCCCTCATGTTCACGTTCCCGATGTCCGCGGTGTACGACGGCCGCCGGATCAGCAAGGCCGAGACCTTCTGGTCGCTGCTTCTCACCGCGGCCGTGGCGGTCCTGGTCATTCTCGGCAGGCCGAGCCCGGGACTGCTCGAGCCACCCCTCAACCGGTGGTTTCCGGCGCTCGCCGTGGGCGGTGGACTCCTGTTTCTCATCGACCGGCTCGCCTACACCCGAATCCGGCGCCAGAAGGCGCTCCTCCTCGGCATGGTGACCGGTGGCGTGATGGGTTATGTGGCGGTGCTGTCCAAGGCGTTCGTCGACATCTTCGTCCACCGGGGCTTCACCGGAATCCTGCTGAGCTGGGAATCATACGCACTGCTCGGCGGCGCGATTCTCGGGACCGCGGTCCAGCAGTCCTCGTTCAACGCCGGTGCCCTCCGCCAGTCGCTCCCGGCGATGACGGTCACGGAACCGATCTTCGCGTTCGTCCTGGGTTACGCGGTCCTCGGGGAGAAGTTCGCGGTGAGCGGATTCAGCTGGACGTGGATGGCACTGGCGTTGCTCGCGATGATCGTCTCGACGTTCCTGCTGTCCCGCAAGGGCATCGGGTAGAAGCTCCGTTCCCCCGCCGGACCGCACGGTGACGGTGGGATCGGGACGTCACCACGGTCCGGGCCGCCGGGCGGAATCCGACCGCGTCCGGTACTCGCCCCCGGACCCGGCGAGTCCCCCGGGAGAACCATGACCATCATCCCGGCACCCCTCCCCTTCGTCGTCGAAGGACTCCGTGACACCGGGTCCGCCGGGCACCTACGCCTACGTGGCGTCCGTTGACTGGATCCGGGCCGCGGTCGGCTCCGCGTAACCGACCGGGCCACACCCGTGGATCCCGTTCCCGGGACCCGGGAGTGGGATCCTTCCCGTCACCGGCGGCCCTCGGATTATCGCTGAATTACCCCCGTTCCCCCGCCGGTTGAATCCGTCCCGGGACTCGGGTGTCGGTGCGGAAAGCTGCGGCTCCCTCACCGCGGAATTTGTGCGGATACACAAAAGAAGAGCGTTCCACCTGCAGGTTCAGGGTAAATCCCGCACGGTTCCGACGATCCGGGATGACCCCGGCCATGGCTCGGCCGTGATTCCCGCCCACATCGCCGATTTCCCACATAATGAGAACCCTTTCCCAGCGCACGATTGTTTTCGATAGACTCCGCCCCATGCAGCGAGCGCTTCTCCTTAGCCGCCGCGGCGGGTGGAACAAGGTCTGACACGACCGGCACCCCGTCGCGGAGTTGAGCTCTGCCGCCGGTCGTGAATTCTCCACCACACACCCGACCGGCCCTGTGCAAGGGCCCAGCAAAGGACTGAACCTCTCATGGCCCCCTCTGACGCATTCATCGCAGCGCCCGCTGACATCAACACCCCCTCCGGCCCCCGCGCCGAGGGCCAGGCCCCGTGGAACATGCAGCGCGCCTCCGACATGCCGATCCACCGTTACCAGCCGTTCCACGAGGAAGTGGAACCGATCGAGCTGCCGGACCGCACGTGGCCCAACAAGCGCATCACCCGTGCGCCGCAGTGGTGCGCGGTGGATCTCCGCGACGGCAACCAGGCACTGATCGACCCGATGAGCCCCGAGCGCAAGCGCCGCATGTTCGAGCTGCTGGTCCAGATGGGATTCAAGGAGATCGAGGTCGGTTTCCCCTCCGCCTCCCAGACCGACTTCGACTTCGTCCGCGACATCATCGAGAACGACCGCATCCCGGACGACGTCACCATCCAGGTGCTGGTGCAGGCCCGCGAGCACCTGATCCGGCGCACGTTCGAGGCCTGCGAGGGCGCGAAGAACGTCATCGTGCACTTCTACAACTCCACCTCGAAGCTCCAGCGCCGCGTGGTGTTCCGCAAGGATCAGGAACAGATCAAGAAGCTGGCCACCGATGCCGCGGAGCTGGTCAAGTCCCTGGCCGCGGACTACCCGGGCACCAACTGGCGCTGGGAGTACTCCCCGGAGTCCTTCTCCGGCACCGAGGTCGCATACGCCAGGGAGGTCTGCGACGCGGTGGTCGACGTCCTGGAGGGGACCCCGGAGAACCCGGTGATCCTGAACCTGCCCTCCACCGTCGAGATGATCACCCCGAACGTGTACGCCGATTCCATCGAGTGGATGCACCGCAATCTGGCGAAACGTGACTCCGTCATCCTCTCCCTGCACCCGCACAACGACCGCGGCACCGGCGTCGCGGCCGCCGAGCTGGGGTACCTGGCCGGCGCCGACCGTATCGAGGGCTGCCTGTTCGGCAACGGTGAGCGCACCGGCAACGTCTGCCTGGTCACCCTGGGGCTGAACATGTTCACCCAGGGCGTCGATCCGCAGATCGATTTCTCGGACATCGACCGGATCCGCCGCACGGTGGAGTACTGCAACCAGCTGCGTGTCCCCGAGCGCCACCCCTACGGCGGCGACCTGGTGTTCACCGCGTTCTCCGGTTCCCACCAGGACGCCATCAACAAGGGCCTGGATGCCATGGCCGCCGGCGTCCGCGAGGGTGCCACGCACACCGACGTCTCCCCCGAGGAACTGCGTGGTTCCGTCTGGGAGGTGCCGTACCTGCCCATCGATCCCCGCGACGTCGGCCGCACCTACGAAGCGGTCATCCGCGTCAACAGCCAGTCCGGCAAGGGCGGTGTCGCCTACATCATGAAGACCGACCACGGTATCGCGCTGCCGCGCCCCATGCAGGTCGAGTTCTCCGCCACCGTGCAGGCCGTCACCGACGCCGAGGGCGGCGAGGTCAACTCCAAGAACATGTGGGACATCTTCGCCGGCGAGTACCTGGACCGGAGGGCACCGCTGGAGCAGATCTCCGTCCGCGTCGACGCCGCCGAGACCGAGAACGACCAGGCCACCGTCACCGCGCACGTCATCCACAACGGCGAGGAGCAGACCGTCACCGGGCACGGCAACGGTCCCGTCGCGGCGTACGCCAACGCCCTCGAGACCCTGGGAATCGACGTCGAAGTCCAGGACTACAGCCAGCACGCCCGCACCGCCGGTGACGACGCCGAGGCCGCGGCCTACGTCTACGCCGACGTCAACGGCACCCGCGTCTGGGGCGTCGGCATCGCCGGCTCCATCACCTACGCATCCCTCAAGGCCATCACCTCGGCCGTCAACCGGGCGAACGCGAAGAACCCCGCCTTCACCGGAGCGTAATCGCTGCCCGCGGAGCCCGACGGCGCCACCCACACGCCACGAAACGCCCCGCCCCGGCCATCAGCCGGGAGCGGGGCGTCGCCCATTCCACAGGTTCAGTGCCCCTACACCTCCGGTCGCCGTTCCTCCAGACCGGCGATGATGAAGTCGAGCTTCGCATCCAGGAAGCCCCTGCCGATCCACGACTCCTGGGGTTTGAAGGCGTCATCCTCCCGCGCGTCGGCGACGACCTGCTCGAAACCGGTCCGTCCGTCCTCGCCCTGGTTGCGGAGCGCGGAGATGCTGAGGTGCGTGGAGATGACCGTGTCCCCGATGAAGTCCAGGGCGAACAGGGCCTGGGGTTCGGTGAACCCGAATCCGCGCAGGGACTCGATCAGCGATCGCGCCACGCCCTGAACGTGCCGGAATGCGCCGGGGAAGGTGAACAGCACCTCATCGAGACCCGGGTACCGTTCGCACGCCTCCCATGAGCTCTCGGCCCACTCGCGCAGCACCTCCTGCCAGGATTCGGAGTTGCCGTTCGGCCACTCCATCGACGCCGCTCCGCGGGCGAGGCAAGCGTGCACGAGATCGTCCCTGCTGTCGAACAACCGGTACACCGCAGAGGTGGACACCCCTATCCGTTTCGCGACCTGGGCGAGCGTGAACCGCGCGATACCGATCTCCAGGGCGGCATCGACGACATCATCAACCGTGAAACTCGGCTTCGGGCCGGTTTTGCGACCGATCCGGCGTACCGGTCGGCGGGCGGGGCTCGTCGGGGTCATGACATCCAGATTAGCCACGAATGACGGCCACCCGCGCGACCCCGCCACCGATCAGCTTAAGATGGAGGTAATGACAACGACGAGGCCAGAGACCCCAGACACCGCGGACGAGCGCTCCGGCGGCAACCGGGACCGCGAACAGCGCAGGCGCGACCGGGCGGCGGAGATCTCCGCCGCCCCCTACGTCGTCGCCGCGATCCAGTCCACGGGCATCCATCCCAGCACCGCACGTCTCGTCGCCATCGATCTCGTCACCTATTCACCGACCGGCGAGGAGGTCGACACCTACCACGCGGTCCTCAACCCGGGTACAGACCCCGGCCCACCCCACCTCCACGGACTGAGCCCCGCCGAGGTCCACGCCGGTCAGCGCTTCGACAACGTGCTGCGCTCGGTGACCAGACTCATCGACGGGCGCACCCTCCTGGTGCACAACGCCCCCCGGGTGTGGGGATTCATCGTCTCCGAGTCCCGGCGCGCCATCCGGCACAACACCAATCGGACCAGCCGTGGTCGGCGGGCCCGTGGCCGGAAGCGGAGGCCCGGACACGTCCCCAGGCCCACGGCGATCATCGACACGCTCGCGACCGCCCGCCGGCGGTCGGTCCGCCTCGACGACACCCGGATCCGCGGTGTCGCCCGCACGCTCGGCCTCGACGCGCCGACGCCGGTGGCGTCCGTGGAGCGGACGGATGTCCGCGAATCCGAGCACACGCGCACCGACAACCGGCTCATCGCGCAACTCTTCTTCGACACCTACGGTGGCCCCGCTGCCCTCGATGAGCAGCTGCCTTTCGCGATCCTGGACCCCGGCAATCTGCACGGCGACCGTTTCGGCCTGCAGCGCAGCCATCTCCGGGTCGACGCCGCCGACGCGGAACGTCGCTTCGTCAACCCCGGCCCCTGGCAGCGCGGCAGGCCGTTGACCGAGGGCATGGAGATCGTCGTCTCTCCTGAGATCGCGACGGACCCGGACGAGATCATCGCCGCGGCCGTCGGTGCGAACCTCAACTACTCCGAGAAGCTGACCCGGGCCACGAGTCTCGTCGTGTGCAACCAGACCGTCGAGCTCTCCGGCAAAGCGATGCACGCCGCGCGAAAGGGCATCCCGCTGATCAGCGACTCCGCGTTCCTTGAGGTCGTCGCCGGCGACATCGTGCCGGGTACTCGGGAGTGAGGTGCGCCGGGCGGTAGACTCGGCAGAATGAAACTCAACCTCCCAGCACCCGTGAAACGGTTGCGCACCAACCTCGCCACCTTCGCGGCGACGGTGGCGACGTCGGCGTCACGGGCCACCGGGCGCGGTGCAGGCGGCATGATCGGCGGTCTCGTCGCCGGCGCCATCGATCCCGCGATCATGGAGGGGCTCGGTAAAGGCCGTCCCGTCGCCCTGATCACCGGAACCAACGGCAAATCAACCACCACCCGCATGCTCGTCGCCGCGCTCCGGACCCGGTTCGACGTGGTCACCAACGAGGGCGGCGACAACATGGACGCCGGCATCATCTCCGCGCTGCTCAGCGGGCGGCATGCGAGCCACATCGTCCTCGAGTGCGACGAACTCCACGTTCCGGGGGTCACGCGCAGACTCCGCACCGACTGCCTCGTGCTCCTGAATCTGACCCGCGACCAGCTGGACCGCGTCGGCGAGATCAACTCCATCGAGCGCGCCCTGCGGCAGTGCGTCACCGACAATCCGCACATGACCGTCATCGCGAACTGCGATGACGTGCTGATGACCTCCGTGGCCTATGACGCGGAGAACGTCGTCTGGGTCGCCGCCGGCAACGGCTGGCACGGGGATTCGGTCTCCTGCCCGCGCACCGGCGGGCACATCGTCCGCGACGGCGACGACTGGTACGCCGTCAAGCCACTGGCCGACGGTCGCGAGTTCCGCCGCCCCACACCGACGTGGACGATCACCGGGGACGGCCTCACGGGTCCGGACGGTGGGACGCTGCCGGTGAACCTCACCCTGCCGGGTACCGCGAACCGGGGCAACGCCGCCCAGGCCATCGCCGCCGCCACCGAACGCTACGGTGTCCCCGTCGCGGAGGCACTGCCCGCCGTGGAGGCCGTGGACAATGTCGCGGGCCGCTACTCCACGATCCGTTTCGAGGGCCGTGACGTGCACATGCTGCTGGCGAAGAACCCCGCCGGCTGGCAGGAGGCGCTGAGCATGGTCGATCGCTCCGCGGACGGTCTCGTCATAGCCGTCAACGGCCAGGTCGCCGACGGCGAGGATCTCTCCTGGATCTGGGACGTCCGGTTCGAGGACTTCGGGGGGCTCTCCGTCTTCGCCGCCGGTGAACGCGGCACCGACCTGGCGGTCCGGCTCACCTACGCCGACATCGACCACACCCTGGTCAAGAACACCGTCGACGCGATCCGCGCCTGCCCCGAGGGGCGGGTCGAGGTGCTGGCGAACTACACCGCCTTCCGCGACCTGCGCCGCGCCCTGACCCGACTCACGGAGGACCCGAAATGACCCAGCTGACCATCGGCCTCATCCTCCCCGAGGTTCTGGGCACCTACGGCGACGACGGCAACGCCCTCGTCCTCCGTCAGCGCGCCCGCATGCGCGGAATCGACGCGGAGATCCACACCATCTCCCTCGGCACTCCCGTGCCGGAGAGCCTCGACGTGTACTGCCTCGGCGGCGGCGAGGACACCGCCCAGATCCTGGCGGCTGAGCACCTCATCAGCGACGGCGGCCTGCGCCGTGCCTCCGACGCCGGCCGACCGATCCTCGCCATCTGCGCGGGACTGCAGGTCCTGGGCACGTCCTTCCGCGCGGCGGGGCGCACCGTCGACGGCGTCGGTCTCCTGGACGCGACGACATCCTCGCTGGCGAAACGCACCATCGGTGAGGTCGCGTCCACCCCCACCGGGGCGGGTTTCACGGCGGCCCTCGACCAGCCGCTCACAGGATTCGAGAACCACATGGGTGCCACCATCCTGGGGCCCGACGCGCGACCCCTGGGAACCGTCACCCGGGGCGTGGGCAACTGCGACTCGGCGGGTGCCGCGGGCACGGAGAATCCTGACGCGCAGACCAGCGCGGAGGGCGCCGTGCAGGGCAGCGTCATCGCCACATACATGCACGGCCCGGCGCTCGCCAGGAACCCGCAGCTCGCCGACCTCATCCTCGCCCGGGCTCTCGGGATCGGGCTCACCGACCTCGCACCGCTGGACCTCGGCATCGTCGACAAGCTGCGCGCGGAACGGCTCCGCTAGAGCGTCAACCGGCCACTGAGGGCCCTGGACAACGTCAGTTCGTCGACGAACTCCAGGTCCCCGCCCAGCGGCATGCCCGAAGCCAGTCGCGAGACCGTCAGTCCCGGGAAGTCCCGGAGCAGGCGCGCCAGGTAGGAGGCGGTAGCCTCTCCCTCGGTGTTGGGGTCGGTCGCGAGGATAACCTCGGTGATCTCCGGCGCGTCGTCGAACTGCGGCTCCTCCGGGGTCGAATCCGCCAGTTCACGATCAGGCAGCACCCCGCCGATGCGCTGCAGCAGCGGGGAGATGTTCAGGTTCTTCGGCCCGATGTTGGCCAACGGATCCAGTGCGCCCCCCAGCACGTGGTACCGCCCGTTGTACTCGCCGGTGCGCTCGATGACCTGGATGTCCTTCGGCTCCTCCACCACACAGATCAACCCACGGTCACGGCCGGAGTCCGCGCAGATCCGGCACACCGCCTCCCGGGAGATGTTGCAGCAGATCCGGCAGAACGCGACCCCGTCGCGGACCGCACCGAGGGCGTTCTGCAACCGGGTGACGTCGTCGGAGTCGACCGTCAGCAGATGGAACGCGATACGCTGCGCCGACTTCGGCCCCACACCAGGTAAACGGGACAACTCATCGATGAGGTCCTGGAGCGGTCCTTCAAACACCGGCGTGTCTCTTTCCTATTCGGAGGCCATGGACAGGGGCCGGCCCGGTTGCGGGTCGGTCGCCCCGATCAGACTACGGCCGTCGCGGGGCGGCGGCCAAAGCACGCGGACCCGGCGCGTGGCCGGGCCCGGACGTTAAACGACACCCGCGCCCCGTCGCTGCGGGGTACGCGGGTGTCGGGGGAATCGGGTCGGTCAGCCCATCAGGCCGCCGAAGTCACCGCCGCCGAGCCCCTGGGACAGCGGACCCATCTTCTCTTCGGCGATCTGCGCGACCTTGCGGTGGGCGTCATCGTAGGCGCCGACGATGAGGTCCTGGAGGGTCTCGATGTCCTCGGGATCGACGACCTTGGGGTCAATGGTGACGGCGGTGACCTGGCCGTTACCGGTCATGGTGGCCTTCACCAGGCCGTTTCCGGCCTCGCCGACGACGCTGGAGGCGAGGATCTCCTGCTGGGCGGCTTCGAGCTTGGCCTGCATCTCCTGAGCCTGCTGGAGAATCTGGTTCATGTCGGGCTGAGTCATTGACTGACCTTCCTGGTGTGTTCGTCGGTGTTCGTCTGCGTGCCGCGCTGCGCACGCTTTCCCGGGCCCCGGTGAGATCCGGTGGCCGTCGTTGCGCAGTCTACCTGTCGGCCGTCAGCCCGCTCTAGAGCTGGCGGGCGCCGAGCTCCCCTGCGAGCAGATCCATCGCGACGTCCCGGGCGGTCCGCCGGTCGGGGGTGCCGGGCCCGGCGGCCGCCTCACGGAGCATGTCCTCCTCTTCCTCGTCGGTCGCGTTCCCGGACGGGGCCGGGCCGGATGTCGGCGCGGGCGCGGGCTCCCGGTTCTGAACGGACGGCCCCGGCTCCGGCATCCCCTCATCCTCCGGGTAGCCGTAGGGATCGTCGGGTGGCGGCGGATCCGCGTCGAAGGGCTCGGGGGGCAGCGGTACGCCACCGGTGAAGCTGTCGGCGTTCCGTCGTGGTTCGGGACGCTGTCCCTGCCGCTGACTGACCCGGATGATCACCTGCTCCCAGGGCCGTTCCCCGGTGTCCGGCTGCGGGCGTCGGACCGGTTCGGCGGGTTTCGGCTCCGGGGCACCGTCGGTGCCGGTGGTGTCCGGCTCCGGACCGCCGAGCGGAGCCGGTGCCCCCCATCCGTCGGTACCGGCGCTGTCCCGGGGTGACGGCTTCTCCGGCCGATCACCGTCGGATCGGCGGTTCTGGGCCGCCGGTTCCGGGGTTGGATCAGGGGTGTGCCGGGGCTCCGCGGACTCCCGGGGCGCAGGGTTCTGGCGCGACTCCGGGTCCTTCCGTGGCTCCGGATCCGAACCGGGAGAATCAGACCGAGGCTGCGCGGGGTCCGGCGCAGAGGTGTTCCGTGGGGCCGGGGGCGCCGGGTCAAAAGGGGCGGTCCCCACCTCGCATTCGACCTCGAGATCGAGCTGGAGCTCGTTCTTCAGCGCGGCGACGATCGCCCCGTTGTTTCCCGGGGCGTTGAGGCGCGAGGCGAGCGCCCCGGTGTTGTGCCCGATGACGAGGGTCCCCCCCCGGACACCGAGGACCCTGGCCTCGGTCAGCATGATCTCGGCGACCTTGTTGCTCGCGCCGATGGCGGCGCGGAGCTGCGCCCAGTTCCGGCGCACGAGTTCCGCGGGATCCCCGGACGAGGCGGCGTCCGGGATCTCCACGTCCGTGTCTGAACCGTCGTGTCCGGGAGCATCGGCGGGCGTGCTCTCGGTGGCAGGCGTGGAGTGCTCCGAATGAGGGGGCGACACCTCCCGTGCGGGTTCGGGCTGCCGTGGCTGCGGCGGCCCGGCGTCGGACCCGGTCCGCCGCTCCGGCTGACGATCCTGTTTCTCCTGCGTGGATGCGGGACGGGATTCGGATCCAGACCGCGGTTCCACCGGTCGGGGCTGTTCCACCCCGGGCGCGGAAACGGGGCGGGCCTCCCGCTGCCGGTCCGCACCCTGTCCGACGTCCGCCTCAGTTCCGGGAACGGTCTCCGGTTTCGGCGGAGTGGCGGCCGGGGTGTCATCGGCCCGGCGATCGGGTGTCCTTTCCGGGGCCGGCTCAGTGGCCGGCGCCGGATCCGGTTGCGGGGCCTGCCGCTGCTGGCGTTCGGTGCCTCGCCGGGCCAGACGCTCAGCTGCCTCGCGGGCGCGGCGGGCGCCCTCGCTGACCGACGCCGGGGCCTGGCTCTGCACAGGCGCGTCGGCGGAACCGGGGGCCTCGGACTGCTGCCGGCTCTGTTCCTGGTTGGTGGCCGCGAGTGCCGCGGCCCGGGTCGCGGGCGGGGCATCGGGGAGCTGGTTCAGTCCCTGCTCGACGAGCTCAAGCCGTTGGCTGACCCCGGCGATGCTGTCGGTGCCCGCGGGCAGCAGCATGCGAGCGCAGAGGATCTCCAGGAGGAGCCGGGGAGCGGTGGCCCCCCGCATCTCGTCGAGTCCGTCGTTGGCGAGGGACGCGAGACGTGCCAGCGCCGAACCCCCGAAGGCCGAGGCCTGCTCGGTGATCAGCGGCACCTGTGCCGCCGGAACGTCGACGAGCCCCATGTCGATGGCGTCCGGCACGGCCTGCAGGACCATGAGATCACGGAGCCGGTCGAGGAGATCGGAGGTGAAACGGCGCGGATCGTGCCCTGCCTCGATGACGTCGGCGACGGTCCGGAACATCGTCGCGCGGTCGCCTTCCGCGAGGGCGTTGACGGCGGCGTCGATGAGCGAGGAGTCGGTGACCCCGAGCAGGGGCACGGCCATGTCGTAGGTGAGTCCGTCGGGACCGGCGCCGGCGAGCAGCTGGTCCATCACCGACAGGGAGTCGCGCGGGGAGCCGCCGCCGGCACGGATGACCAGCGGGTAGACGGCGTCCTCGACCTCGACGCCCTCCGCGGCGCAGGTGCGCTCGAGCAGGCTGCGCATGGCGGGCGGGGTGAGGAGCCGGAACGGGTAGTGGTGGGTCCGGGACCGGATGGTACCGAGGACCTTCTCGGGCTCCGTGGTGGCGAAGATGAACACGAGGTGCGCCGGCGGTTCCTCGACGATCTTCAGCAGGGCGTTGGCGCCCGCGGTGGTGATCATGTGCGCCTCGTCGATGACGAACACCCGGTAGCGGGACTCGGCCGGCGCGTAGAGCGCCCGGTCGCGCAGTTCCCGCATGTCGTCGACGCCGTTGTGGCTGGCGGCGTCGAGCTCGGTGACGTCGAGATTGCCGGGACCACCCGGCGCGAGGGACACGCATGAGTTGCAGGTGCCGCACGGCGTGGAGGTGGGCCCTTCGGCGCAGTTCAACGACCGGGCCATGATCCGCGCGGAGGACGTCTTTCCGCAGCCCCGCGGGCCGGAGAAGAGGTAGGCGTGGTTGATTCGGCCGGAGTCGAGGGCCACGCTCAGCGGATCGGTGACATGCTCCTGGCCGATGACCTCGGAGAACGTTGCGGGACGGTACTTGCGATAGAGAGCCACTCCCCCAGCTTACCGGCGGAGGGATGGCTCAGTTCAGCGCCCCAGATCGAGGAGGTTGACGTCCTGTTCCACCATCGCCTGCTGCAGTGCGGGAATACCGTAGGTCCGGGCGTGGGAGAATTCCTCGTCCGTGAGCAGTACGAGCTGCAGCAGGACGGTGAGCCGGGCGTTCGCGGGCCGGGTGGCCGGGTCTCCGTCGGTACTGACCTCACCGGCCTTCTCCATCATGCGGGGCACGCCCTTCGTCCACACGTAGGGGACGACGAGGAGTCCGTGACGCATGGTGACGCCCGGTTCCGCGACGAGCCCACCGAGTACCCCGACGCCGGGCAGCAGCTGCCCGGGGGCTGCGGGGATCCGCCCCGAGGAATCCCGGAGAAGCGCGGCGGCCGCGGCGACGACGCGGTCCAGGCAGTCGTATTCTCCAGCCGCGACGGCGAACACCTCACTGCGGACGTCGACGGGTCGGGCGTCCAGATCCCCGGGGTCCGTCAGGACATCATCGGTCGCCGATCCGACGATGCTGTCCATGTCGGTGACCAGCCCGGTGTCCACCCGCCCGAAGTCGAGGGTGGTGGCGAGGCGTTCGCCGGAGTCGAGAACCCCGGAGCCGATGTGGAAGTCACCGATCCGGTGCACCTCGAGGGAACCCGGAATGAGGTCGTTGATCCAGTAGGTCGTCTCCCTGAGGTCCACCGTGGCATGTCCCTTCCCGTCGCACCGTCACATGTCGGTGAGACGAGTATAGGGGCCGGTTCAGCCGGCGAACTTCTCGGCCGCCGCCAACAGCACGCAGGTGGCGACGCCGTCCATCGCGACCTCGAGTTCCTCGACGGGCGGCAGCGACGGAGCGAGCCGGATGTTGCGGTTGTCGGGGTCCTTGTGCAGCGGGAACGAGGAACCGGCACCGGTCAGTGCGATCCCGGCCTCCTTCGCGAGCTGGACCACGCGCGAGGCGGTACCATCGACGACATCGAGGGAGATGAAGTAGCCGCCCTCGGGCTTCGTCCAGGTGGCGACGCCGTGCTCGCCGAGGCGGGATTCGAGGATGTCGAGGACGGCCGCGAACTTCGGCGCCAGGGACGCCGCATGCTTCCGCATGAGCGCCCGGACACCGTCTGCGTCACCGAAGTAGCGGGCGTGGGCGAGCTGATTGACCTTGTTCGGTCCGATGCCGCGGACACCCGCGTGCGAGCCGTACCACTCGAGGTTCTCCTTCGACGAGGCGAAGAAGGCCACGCCGGCACCGGCGAAGGTGATCTTGGAGGTCGACGTCATGAACCAGAAGCGGTTCGGGTTACCGGCCTTCTCCGCGAGCTCGAGGACGTTGTGGATGACGGGGAACTCGTCGGTGAGGGTGTGGATCGCGTAGGCGTTGTCCCACACGATGCGGAAGTCCTTCGCCGCGGTCTCCATCTCGGCGAGTTCACGGCAGACCCTCCCGGAGAAGGTGACGCCGGTCGGGTTACCGAACACCGGCACGGTCCACATGCCCTTGACCGACGGGTCCTTGACCAGCTCCCGGACGGCGTCCATGTCGGGGCCCTCATCGGTCATGGGGACGGTGACCATCTCGAAGCCGAGGTGCTCGGTGATCGTGAAGTGGCGGTCGTAGCCGGGGACGGGGCAGATCCAGCGGACCTTGTCGAGGTCCTTCCACGGGGTGTCCGAGTCGTTGTTGCCCCAGACGTAGGACGCGAGGATCAGGTCGAACATGATGTTGAGGGACGAGGCGTCACCGGCCCAGATCTGATCCACCGGGATGCCGAGGAGATCGGAGTAGATCGAACGGATGTCGGTGATCCCGGTCAGTCCACCGTAGTTGCGGACGTCGATGCCGTCGGCGGTGGTGTGCTCCCCCGCACCGGGCTGGCCGAGGAGCTCCTCGGAGAAGTCGAGCTGCTCCGCCGACGGCTTACCGCGGGTCAGATCCAGCTTCAGGTTCCGGGCCTTGAGTTCCTCGTACTTCGCCGAGATCTCCCCGGTGAACTCGGCGAGAGCCTTCGCATCGAGATCCTGCAACGTCATGGGTGCCACCTTCCGCGGTGAATGGATGTGAAACGTTCCGGACACCGGCCCCGGGGTTTCGCCCCTCACGGGCGGTGTCTCCGGGGTCCACTGTAGCCGCCGGTGCCGAGGCGCACCACGGCTGGAGCACCGTCCCGCGAAGGGGGCGGGAGACAAAAAGATGCACCGCCCGGCGTGGAGCGGTGCATCGCGACATCTGAGTTTAAGGGGACCCCGCGCACCCGTCAGAGCCCGCTGACCCTTGCTGCATTCCTGCCCTGGGGGAGTTCACGGGGTGTACGCCGCACGGGGTCCTGCCCACAGGGTAACCCACGAACGACCGGAGACCCAAGCCGGACCCGGGTTTTGTCCGGTGCCCGGGTTTTGGGTATAGTACACCGCAGACATGACGGGGAAACCTGTCGTGCTCTTTCTGGAGGATTCGACTAGCGGCCTATGTCGCACGCCTGGAACGCGTGTTGGGAGCAATCCCTCAGGGGTTCAAATCCCCTATCCTCCGCAGTGAAAAGCCCGTACCACAGGAATTCTCCGGTGGTACGGGCTTTTTCTCACTCCGCTCGTCCCCCGGCCGTCGGCCTTCGCAGTGACATACCTCGCCCGGGTCGGGTCCGCCGATACCGACCCCTCGTGCGGACGGGACCGAGGTGAATGTCCTTCCCCGGGGAATCACATTCACGGCCCGGCCGGACACCACCGGTTTCCGTGCCGGCCACACCACCACGACAACCCGAACGACCCATCACCCCCGACATGGCCCGCCGACATGGCGGCCCGCGTTCCGGCAGAAGACTGCCGGTGAGAGGATCGCCATGATCACGCACACAACAGACGGGTCCGCAGACCACCACGGACCGACCGTCAGGGAGCTGCGCCACCGCGCGGAATGGCCGCTGGTCATTCTGGGGCTCGTTCTGACCGCGATCGTGGCGGTGGCCACGATCGCGGTACTCCTCAGCGGATACACCCCCACCAAATGGGCGATGGGGGTCCTGGCGGGACTCGTGACACCGGTCGTCGCGCTGGTGTTCATCCGCATGATGTACTGGAAGACCGCGGCCAACAGCATCGAGCTGACGGAGAAGCAGCTCCCCGAGCTCTACGCCATCTACACCGAACTCGGTGAGCGGATGGGGTTCGGCCGACCGGGCGGCCCGGACCTGCCGAAGCTCTACCTGCACAACGGCAACGGCGTGATGAACGCCTACGCCACCAAGTGCAGGATGCACGCGACCTACGTCGTCCTGAACTCCGACATCGTGGACCTCGCCTACGTGCACGGGGATTTCGGCGCGCTCCGGTTCATCATGGCGCACGAACTGGGACACGTGAAGTGCCGGCACATCTCCCTCTGGCGGCTGATCTACTCCCCCGTGATGACACTGCTGTTCCTGGGTAAATCAACGACGCGCGCACAGGAGTACACCGCCGACCGTGTCGCCGCGTACTACGCACCGGATGATGTGCTGACCATGGTCAACCTGTTCGCCGGCAAGAACCTCGGCCACCGAGTCGACGTCGACGAGTACTTCCGCACCAGTGAGGCCCACGGCGAGAGTTTCTGGCTGCGTTTCGCCAACTTCCGTTCCGATCACGCCGTCGGTTTCCGCCGCATGGATGCGCTGCGCCGGACCCTCACCGAGGGCTGGGACGTCCACGGGAAGATGCTCTAGCGCCGCACATGACCGGCCGCCGGGCCGGGATCAGTCCTCGGACAGCCAGGCGGCGAGCTCATCGGCCGCGTGCCGGGTCTGGTGGATCGCCATCCCGAGCTGCGTGTCCTCCGCCGAGACGCAGAGCAGCAGGTTCCCCACCGGCTCGTAGACGATGCTCACGACGATGAGTATCTCCCCGGGCATGGTGACCGCGACGACGGTCTCCCCGCCGACGGAATCCGGGTGCCCCATCAGCTGCACCTGGGCTCCCGCGACGCCGAACATGGAGGAGTTCAGGGCCGACAGTCGTGCCGCGTCCTCGGGGCCGCCCATACCGAGTGAGCACACGTGGATCCCGTCCCCGGTGCCGAGGACGATCGCACGGACCCCGGTCACCTCCTCACGGATCGTGGAGAGGTACGGCAGCGCCGCCCGGGCGATCTCGTTCGCACCGAGTTCCCGGCCCCGGATCCGGCGGTGCCGGGGGCCGGTGCCCCGACCGTGTTCAGCCATCAGCGTTCCTCCGTCAGTCGGATGGCGGCGGTGACGAGCCGGGCCATGTCCTCCGGGTTCCGTGGATCCGCCTCGACGACCGGCATCGAGCCGTACCCCAGCCCGGCGAGTGAGGCGCGCGCCCGTTCGAGGGCGCCGGGTACGGTGAAGTTCAGGGCGACCATCATCCGCTCCGCGACGGTCGGCCCACCGGCGGCCGCGATCCAGTGCTCCAGGTCGTCATCGAGGTCTCCCCGGTCGCCGAACAACCAGACGACCACCCCCGCATCGGGGTTGTGGAGGGGTGCCCGGCTGTGGCTGAAACGATCCTGCCCGGCGGTGCCGAACAACCCGACGAGCGTGCCGTCGCCCCGCTCCCAGATCCCGTAGTCGATACCGACGGTGGTGGTCTGTTTCGAGGTACCCGCGAACGCCGCCGCCCCGTCAACCATGAGAACCTCCGTGGTGACGGGCGCGGCGCTCGACAGCGTGGTCACGGCGGTGGTCTTCCCGACCCCCGGAGGGCCGATGAACACGACCTCCGAGTCGGACGGTGAACCGATGATCGCGTCATCCGGAATCACGGCTTCCGGTGTGCCGGATCTCTCGCGGGAATGGGTCACGGGGGCTCCTGAAATGGCGGATACGCTACAGCTGCAGCTATGATTTTTCAAGCACTCGGTGATCAGCATAGGTCATGGCCACAGCCGCCACGAGAACTGATACCCGGACGCGCTCACCTCAGATTGAATAACCCCCTTTTGGAAGGATCGTCATGTCCCGTCAGGAAGACCTGAACAACCTCATCGCCAACATCTCCAGTGATCTGGACGGCTTCATCGGTGCCTCCGTCGTCGACCTCGACACCGGCATGTCGCTCGCCAGCGCCTCCAAGATGTCGAACTTCGACCTCGACGTCGCCTCCGCCTACAACAGCGAGATGGTCAAGGCGAAGTACAAGACGATCAAGGCCCTCGGCCTCGAGACCGGTCTGGAGGACATGCTCCTCACCCTCGACGACCAGCTGCACCTCATCCGGATGCTCGACGACCAGTCCTTCATCTACGTCGCCGTCGACCGCCACTCCTCCAACCTCGCGCTGCTGCGCACCTCCGTGAAGCGGAGGATCGCCGAGATAGCTTGAAGCACCCTCGGGATCCGCGCCGGGCTCGAGTCTGAGGTGACCAACCCCCCGGGGGACGAATCCCCCGACCGGGGCACCGGGACACCGGCGGAAGCCGCGGCAGCGGAACCGGACGCGGAGGCGGCACCCGACGCTCCGGCACCGGAGAGCGCCGCTTCCGGCACCACGGATCTTCCGGCCGTCCCGGAAGAGACCCCTGCGCCGGAGCCGGCCTCCCCGCCGGAACCCGAACCGGACCGGGGACTCGCGAAGCGCGTCTGGCGCCGTTTTCTCGGACGCTGAGAAAGAGACACCGCATTCGGTATCTCTTTTTTCGTCCGGGTACCACCGGCACAGTGCACGGTGGACGTCGACGGTGTTTCCCGGGGTCCACGTGCGGGGCGGCCCCGGCAACGATTCAGCTCCCCCGCTGATCCGGTGCCACCCACACCACATCATCACCGGGGAGGGCAGCGGGATCGAAGCGCTCCAGTAGGCCGGGCATGTCGGAGACCCCGTCGACTCCCACCGACCGGGCTATCCGGCCGCGGATCGCATCGATCGACTCTTTGTCGAGCATCTGCCGCAGAGTCACCGCCCCGTCCCGCTTCGCCAGCCGTTTCCCCTCCGGGCCCAGCACCAGGGGCACGTGCACGTACCCGACCTCCGGGTACCCGAGCAGATGGGCCAGATACGCCTGGCGTGGTGCGGAGGAAAGCAGATCCCGCCCGCGCACGACCTGGTCGATGTCCTGCGCGGCGTCATCGACCGTGACCGCGAGGTTGTACGCCCAATCCGGGCACTGGCCCCCACGGCGCAACACCAGATCATCGACCTCACCGGTGTACTCGCCGGCGTAGTGGTCGTGCACCGTCCACTCCGTGACCTCCGCACGGAGCCGGAGCGCCGGGACACGGTCGTCCGCGGCGAGTTTCGCGCGGCGTCGTTCCCGCATCACCTCATCCAGATCCCGGCACGTGCCGGGATAGCAGCCGGGGAGAATGTGCGGGGCACCGGAGGCCTCCCGGATCTCCCGGCGCGAACAGTAGCACTCGTAGACGAGTCCGCGGGCACGCAGTTCGTCGACCGCGGCCGCATAGGCGGGGTACCGGTCCTGCTGACACCACACCTCACCGTCGAAATCGAGTCCCAGCGCGATCAGGTCCTCGATCTGCCGTTCCGCGGACTCTGTCGATGACCGCTGCGTGTCGATGTCCTCCACGCGCAACAGGAAACGACGGCCCGATCGCCGGGCGAACAGCCACGCGAGCACCGCCGTCCGCAGGTTGCCGAAGTGCAGGTCACCACTGGGTGAGGGCGCGTAGCGACCGGCGCCGGACGAGGAATCTGACATGGGACCATGCTAACGGCCGCGGTGGTGCGGGCTCCGATGGGCGACACCGGTAGCCCCTGTGGCACGATGTTCGCCATGACAACACACTCCGAGATCCCGTCTGGGCAGGGCGCTGCCGACACCTCCGCAGCGTCCGCGAACGCCCGTTTCATCCCCGTCCAGCACTCCTACTACCCCGTGCTGCTGGCACTGTTCGTCTCCGTGTTCGTGATCTCGAACATCACCGCCACCAAGGGGGTGACGCTCGGACCGATCATCACCGACGGCGCCTTCTTCCTCTTCCCCCTCGCCTACATCATCGGCGACGTCCTGGCGGAGTGCTACGGCTTCCGCGCCACCCGCCGCGCCATCTGGACCGGGTTCGCCGCCATGCTCCTCGCCGTCGCCGCGTTCACCGTCGCCATCGCGCTACCCGCCGCAGACTTCTACGACGGCCAGGACTCGTTCGCCAGCGTCCTCGGCGTGGTTCCCCGCATCGTCATCGCCTCGCTCGTCGGCTACCTCGCCGGCCAGCTGCTCAACTCCTACGTCCTCGTCGCCATCAAGAGACGCACCGGCGAGAAAACCCTGTGGGCCCGCCTCATCGGATCCACCATCGTCGGCGAATTCGGCGACACCCTGTTGTTCTGCCTCATCGCCGCACCCGTCATCGGCATCACCACCGTCGGCGACACCGTCAACTACACCCTCGTCGGATTCCTCTGGAAGACCGCGATCGAGGTCGTCATGATGCCGCTGACGTACGCGGCCATCGCCTGGGTGAAGAAACGCGAGAACTACTGATCGACGCCCGCCCACAGGGCTGTCACCGACGACGGCCCCGGTAGGGCCCGACACCGCCCGACCGGACCCATCTACCGTTTCGACGCGTAGTAGCGGCCCATGAACTCGTCCCGGTACGCCTCGTAGTCCCCCGACTCGATGGCGTCCCGGATCCCGTCGACGAGACGGATCATGAAGTGGAGGTTGTGCATCGTGCACAGCGTGCCCGCCAGGAACTCCTTCGCCTTGAGCAGGTGGTGGATGTAGGCGCGGGAGTAGTTCTCGCTGACGTAGCCGCCGAGCTCCTCGTCGATGCCCACGAAATCGCGTTTGAAGCGCGCCCCGGTCAGCGTCATGCGCCCGTCGAGGGTGTAGACGCCGCCGCGGCGGCCGAGGCGCGTGGGCGCGACGCAGTCGAAGGTGTCGGCGCCGGCCTCGATGGCGGTGAACAGGTCATCCGGCTCGGAGATGCCCAGCAGGTGCCGGGGCGCGTCGACGGGCAGTTCATCGCTCACCCAGCCGACGATGGTGCCGAGGCGTTCCTTCTCCAGGGCCCCGCCGATGCCGTAGCCGCCGAAACCGCGTTTCCCCTCCGCACGGAACTCCTCCGAGAGCGCCACCAGACCCCGGGTTGCCTGCCGGCGGAGGTCCTCGTACTGGGCGCCCTGCACGACCCCCCAGAGGGACTGCAGCGGCTTGCCGACGCGCTGGTCCGTCAGCCGGTTGTGTTCCTCGAGGCAGCGGCGGGCCCAGCGGTGGGTCCGCTCGACGGAGGCGTCCTGGTACTCGCGGGTGTCCATGAGGGTGGTCAACTCGTCGAATGCGAACATGATGTCGGCCCCGAGCTGGTGCTGGATCTGCATGGACACCTCCGGGGTGAAGCGGTGCTTCGACCCGTCGATGACGCTGCGGAAGTCCACACCGTCCTCGTCGACGTGCGCGAAGCGGTCCTTGCTGCGGGCCTTCACGTCGGCGGCGGTCAGGTTCGTGGTGTCCATGGCGAGGACCTTCTTGAAGCCGACGCCGAGGCTCATGACCTGGAATCCACCGGAGTCGGTGTAGGTGGGTCCGTGCCAGTTCTCGAAGGCGGCGACCCCTCCGGCGGTGTCGACGATGTCGGGGCCCGGCTGGAGGTAGAGGTGGTAGGCGTTGGAGAGGATCGCCTGCGCACCGGTCTGCCGGATCTGCTCCGGGGTGAGGGTCTTCACCGTGGCCTTGGTCGCCACCGGGATGAATGCCGGGGTGGCGATGTCGCCGTGCGGGGTGTGGATCACCCCGGTGCGCCCGTGGGGGCTGGACTCCAGGCGGGTGCCGAGGGTGAAGGTGGTGTCAGTCATGACTGTCACTGTAGTGCCGGTGCGGCCGGGTGTCGGTCAGCGGCGTGTGCCGGCGCCCGCCGGGGCGGGCTCGTCCGTGGCGGGCCGGGTTTCCTCGAACTGTTCCTCCAGCACGGCACCCTCGATGTCCAGGGTCGGCAGGATGCGGTCCAGCCACTTCGGCATCCACCAGGTCGCGCGGCCCAGCAGGAACATGGCCGCGGGCACGAGGCCCATGCGGATGAAGAAAGCGTCGAAGAGGACACCCGCACCGAGGGCGAAGCCGAAGATCTTGATGAACGGCAGCGGCTGGTCGATGAACGCGGCGAACACGGAGATCATGATGAGCGCGGCGGAGGTGACCACGCGGGCTCCCATGCTGAACCCCTCGATGACGGATTCCTCGACGGCGTTGTAGCGCGATCCCCCGGTACGCTTCCCACCGGTGGCTATCCAGTGCTCACGCATGCGGGTCACCAGGAACATCTGGTAGTCCATCGCGAGGCCGAAAGTGACACCGATGAGGAAGATCGGCATGAACGAGATGATCGGGGCCGGCGTGTCGACGATGCCCCACAGCCCCTCCTGCCAGAACAGGACGGTGACACCGAAGGCGGCTCCGACCGACAGCAGGAACCCGAGGCCCGCGATGACGGGCACCATGATGGAGCGGAACACCACGAGCAGGAGCACGATGGCGAGTCCGACGACGACGGCGAGGTAGATGGGCATCGCCTCGGCGAGCTTCTTCGTCACGTCGCGCTGGATCGGGGTGAGGCCGGTGACGCCGATGCCGATGCCGGTGGCCTCCTCGATCTCGCGGTCGCTCGCACGCAACGAGCCGAGCAGCTGGGAGGTCACGGGGTCGGCGGGGCCGCTGCGCGGGGTGATCAGGAGCTGGGCGGCCCGCGTGTCCTCGGAGAGCCCGATGATCTGGACGTGCTTGATGTCCGGATTCGTGTTGTAGCGCTGCGCGACGTAGGCGTACGAGGCCATCGCCGCCGCGGTCCCGGGGTTGAATTCCTCGGGATCTGTCTCACGCTGGGCATCGACGAGGGGGCGGAGGATCTGGGCATCGGGGTCGACGTCGTGGGCGTCGATGATCATGAGGAACGGGGAGTTGATTCCCGCACCGAAGCCCTCGGCCAGCAGGTCCGCGGACTTTCGTTGCGTGGAGCTCTTGCTGAATGTGCTGTCCGACGGCAGCGCCATCTGCAGGTTGAGGACGGGGTAGGACAGCGCCGACAGCCCGAGGACGACGACGGTGAGCACGAGAGCGGGTGCCCGGTGCACGAACGTCACCCAGTTGCGGCCCATGGAGCTTTTCCGGGGGCTCTCCGCGTCCGACGGGTCCCCGGACGCCGGTTCCTCCCGCCCCCGCCGGCGGCGTGATCCCAGGCCCGGGACCCGGCCCGCGAACGCGAACCGACCGAACAGTCCGAGCAGCGCGGGCAGGAGGGTGAGTGCGACGGCGACGGCGACGGCGACGGTGAATGCGGCGGAGACGCCCATCCAGGAGAGGAAGGGGATGCGGACCATCGTCAGGGCGACCAGCGCGATGATGACGGTCAGTCCGGCGAACACGACTGCGGAACCCGCGGTGCCGACGGCCATGCCCGCGGCGTGTTCCGCGGAGTCCCGTCCGCGCCCGTGTCTCCGTTCGGCACGGTAGCGGGAGAGGATGAACAGGGTGTAATCCACACCGACGGCGAGACCGAGCATCACAGCCAGAACCGGTGTGACGTTATTCAGGGGCGCGAAGTGGGTGGCGATGAGGATCGCGGAGGAGCCCACGGATATGCCGGCGACGGCGGTGATCAGCGGCAGACCGGCGGCGACGAAGGAACCGAACGTGAACAGCAGCACGAGGAACGCGACGCCCAGGCCGATCATCTCGCTCGTCGATTTGATCACCAGGGGGTCGCCGAAGGCGGGACCTCCGGTCTCCACCCGGAGTCCGGCCTCGCGGCCGACGTCCATGGAGTGGCGGATGGCGGCACGCTGTTCGTCCGTGACATCGGCGGGAAGGGGTACATCGAGGCTGAAACTGGTGTAGCCGATCCGCCCGTCATCACTGACCAGCGCGAGGTTCTTCGCGTCCGCCTTCGCGGTCTCCTCCGGGAGTCCCGCGGAGACGGACTGCTCGATGACCGCCTTCTGCAGCTGCGGGTTGAGCTTGACGGGGTTGCCGAAACGGTCGCGGTCGATCACACCGGGTACGTGCTCGTCGATGTCGGCGATGACCCGGTCCATGGCCTCCGTGTAGCGGGGTTCATCGAGCCGTTGTCCCTCCGGGGCGGCGAAGACCATGGTCACGCCCGTGGAGGTCAGCGGGTTGCGCTGGTCCGGGAAGTTCCGGACCAGGGAGTCCGCGGCCGCCTCAGAGGCGGTACCGGGGATGTTGAAGATGTCGTTGAACCCCCGCTGGAGGGCCCCCGCACTGCCACCGACACCCGCGATGATGATCACCCACGCGACGAGGACGACCCATTTCCGCCGGAAAGACCAGCGTCCGAGTTTATACAGCAGCTTGGCCACAGGTGTTTCTCCTCTGTCACGGCGGGATTCGTCGGCGTATCTCAGGATACGGAACCCGCGTGGTCCGTCGCACCACCGCGGCGCGGTACCCGTGCCACTGTAATGGACACCGCGCACCGGCGCGTGGAGCGCCCGAATACACCCGAAACAGAAAAGAGACCCCCGGATTTCCGGGGGTCTCTCCGACTGGCGGTGGCGGGGGGATTTGAACCCCCGGTTGGGGATTACCCAACACTCGCTTTCGAGGCGAGCACCTTCGGCCGCTCGGACACGCCACCGCCGACCAGCCTAACCGCACGGGGCGTCGGGCAACAAATTCCCACGCCAGCCGCGAGGTTGCGGTCTACTTCTACTTCTTGTCGAAGATGTCCTTGACCTTGTCGGCGGCGTCACGGACAGCCTCCTCGGCCTTCTCGACGCCTTCCTTGATGTCGGACTTGACCTGGTCGGCGCGGCCCTCGTTGGCCAGCTTCTCGTTGTCGGTGGCCTCGCCGACACCTTCCTTGATCTTGCCGCCGAGGTCGTTGGCCTTGCTCTCGAAACCCATGATGAAATCTCCTTTGTCAGTCGGTCGATCGGAAGCCCCATACTAGGTGCGTTCCGCAGATCCGGCACGTTCGGGCGGCAACTTTATCCGGAATGTTATCTGGCACAGCCGTCAAAAAGTATCACTTGAACGGTAGTTCAGGTGCCCCACAGGATCCCCATAGAAATGTGCGCTGAAGTGGGACAACAGCTGTCCCGACGGGGTTCCGGAGAAGGACTCCGAGAGTCACGGGAAAACGTCATATGACCAATCACGCCGGTTGAGAAAACCCCGGATGTCACCGGAGCCGACCGAAGAAACCGGTCATGAGTTCGGCGCACCGTCCACCCAGGATCCCCCCGCGGACTTCGGGCCAGCGCATCGCCCCGGACGGCCGGAGAACGTCGTGGACGCTGCCGCACGCCCCGGTCCTGGGTTCGTGGGCCCCGAAGATGATCTCATCGACGCGGGCATCCAGGAGCGCTCCGGCACACATCGTGCACGGTTCCAGGGTCACGACGAGGGTGCATCCGGACAGCCTCCACCCGTCGCCGTGGAGTGCCGCGGCGCGGCGGATCGCGAGGATCTCCGCGTGCGCGGTGGGGTCACCGTCAGCCTCCCGGCGGTTGGTCGCCACGGCGAGTTCCCGGCCCGTGGAATCGATGACGACCGCCCCGACCGGTACGTCTCCGGGCGGGGTCGTCCGGGCCACCTCGATCGCCCTGTGCATGAGCGTCTCCGCGCGGACCAGCCATTCCGGGTCGGGTAGAACCGGCATGCGGGTGACCGTCAGTCGATGTCGAGGTCGACGGCGTCCGCGAGCTCGGACTCGAAACCGAGTTCCGCCGCGATCCGCAGCAGCTGCTCGGAGGCCCACAACTCGGAGTCATCGCAGATGACCGTCATCACCTGTTCACTGACACCCAGATCGGCGAGGATGTCGATGTCCCCCTCCGCCCAGGGATCGACCTTGTCCAGCTCATCGGAGTCCAGTTCAGGGATGTCCGCGCCGATCTCCTCCAGGGCACCGGCCGCGAGATCGTCACTGACCGCCATCGTCGCGTCCGACAGCAGCAGGCGGACCCCGCCCGGCGCGGGCCGGAGGATGAGGAAATACTCGTCATCGACGCAGAGCATCGCGAACGAGGCGCTCTCGCTGCGCAGGCGTCCGACCGCGGCGACGGCATCGTCGATAGAATCGAAGCAGTCGTCGATCTCGCGGACGTCCCACTCCCCGCCCGCCCGGGAAACGGTCACGGCGAAGCAGAGATCATCGTCATGGTCGTCGGTGTCGCCGTCGA
Source organism: Corynebacterium antarcticum (assembly GCF_016595285.2). Lineage (NCBI taxonomy): Bacteria > Bacillati > Actinomycetota > Actinomycetes > Mycobacteriales > Corynebacteriaceae > Corynebacterium > Corynebacterium antarcticum. Next base: position 198,304 of record NZ_JAENIP020000002.1, on the reverse strand, counting down.
ATCCGTCAAAGCCGTTGGAATCCATACCGGTAACCGTAGTCGCGATATGGGAGGATTGTCAGATGACCACTACCGCAATTTCCCGGCCCGTCTGTGTCCTCGGCCTCGGCCTCATCGGCGGCTCCCTGCTGCGTGATCTCGCCGCCTCCGGCCACCCCGTTTTCGGATACAACCGTTCCCCCTCCGCGGCCCAGGCCGCAGCCGATGACGGCTACGACGTGACCGACTCCCTCACCGATGTCCTGGAGAAGGCGCAGGAGTGCGGTGCCCTGATCGTGATGGCGACCCCGATGCCCGCGATTCCCACGCTCCTCGAGGCCATCGACAACCACGCCCCCGACTGCGGATTCACCGATGTGGTGAGCGTGAAGGCGAAGGTGCTTGAGCTCGTGCGCGAGCGTGGGATGGCCGACCGTTACGTGGGCGGGCACCCGATGGCCGGGACGGCGGACAGTGGCTGGACCGCCAGCCAACGGGACCTGTTCAGGGGCGCGGCCTGGGTGGTCACCTTCGACCGGGCACTCGACGACACTCCCCCGCCGGAGCAGTGGGTGTCCCTCTGGATCGACGTCGTTCACATGGCGACCCGCGTCGGCGCCGAGGTCATCCCGGCGCAGGTGGGGAACCACGACGCCGCGGTCGCCCGGATCTCCCATCTGCCGCACCTGCTCGCCGAGTCTCTCGCGATCGTCGGCGACAACGGCGGCGCCCTCGCACTGTCCCTCGCCGCGGGCAGCTTCCGCGACGGCACCCGCGTCGCGGGCAGTGCACCTTCGCTGGTCCGCGCCATGTGCGAGACCAACAACGAGGCGCTCCTCGACGCCCTGGATGAGACGCTCGCCCTGCTCAACGATGCGCGCGCGAACCTCACGGACAAACGCCCCAGCATCGAGGAGCTCGTCGATTCCGGGTACCGGTCCCGGATCCGGTACGAGGCACGCTCCGGGATGCACACCGACAACGGCGGCCTCCTCGCCTCTCCACGTCCCGTGATCCGGTTCCAGCCCGGTACGCCCGGCTGGATCAACCAGCTCGCCCACGCGGAGATGCTCGGAGCCCGCATCGAGGTGTACTGACCCGAACACGCGCGGAAGCCCGGTACCGCATGGTCACGGTACCGGGCTTCACACAATGTGGTGCGCCCGGAGGGATTCGAACCCCCAACCTTCTGATCCGTAGTCAGATGCTCTATCCGTTGAGCTACGGGCGCATGTCGCTTTGGGGCGTATCAGCCCCGGCAACGATGTACTACATTACACCCGCCGTGGAAGAGTCAACAAATATGCAGGTGAACGCGCATATCCGACAAAATGAGACGGCCCCCCGTTATCCGGGGGGCCGTCTCATTTTCTGTCTCGACACAGAGTGCGCCCGGAGGGATTCGAACCCCCAACCTTCTGATCCGTAGTCAGATGCTCTATCCGTTGAGCTACGGGCGCTTATTCAGTTGACCCTTGCGGGTGGCGGAGGCGAGAGGATTTGAACCTCCGGTCCTCTGTTAGGAAGACAACTCATTAGCAGTGAGTCCCATTCGGCCGCTCTGGCACGCCTCCATCGACCTCGCGCACATCGCACGTATGCAGATGACGCGAAACCAGCGATGATGTTACCCTGAGCCCCGCTGTCACGGCAAAACCACAGGCCACACACTCCAGATCCACCTGGTTGTAGTGTTGGACGTATGATCCGCAACGATGTCTCCGCCATTCCCGCCTATGTCCCGGGGCGTGCAGCACCGGACGCCCTGAAGCTGTCCAGCAACGAGGCCGCCCACCCACCACTGCCGAGTGCCGTCGAGGCGATGACAGAGGCCGCCCGCACCGCGAACCGGTACCCGGACATGGGGGTCGTCACACTGAAGGCGGAGCTCGCGGACACCCTGGAACTCACCCCGGAACGGATCGCCGTGGGCTGCGGATCCTCGGCCCTCTGCCAGCAGATCGTCCAGGCCACCTGCCAGGCCGGGGATGAGGTCATCTTCGCCTGGCCCAGCTTCGAGGCATACCCCATCTTCTGCCTCGTCGTGGGCGCCAGGCCCGTGATGATCCCCCTCGACGACAACCACAGGCACGACCTCGACGCGATGGTGGCCGCGGTGTCCGACCGAACCCGTCTCATCTTCGTCTGCAACCCGAACAACCCGACCGGCACCAACCTCACGGAAGACGAGTTCACCGCATTCATGGACCGTGTCCCCGATGACATCGCCGTTGTTCTCGATGAGGCGTACATCGAGTACGTCCGCGACGAGAACAACCCGGTCTCCACGGAACTCCTCGACCGGTACCCGAACCTCATCGGCATGCGCACCTTCTCGAAGGCCTACGGCCTCGCCGGCGTGCGCATCGGCTACGCCTTCGGCGAGCCGCAGATCATCGATGCCGTGAATCGAATGGCGCTCCCGTTCAGCGTGAATGCCGTCGGTCAGGCCGGGGCACTCGCGTCCCTGGCCGCCGCGGATGAACTGCTCCGCCGGACTGAGGAAGCCGTCGAGCAGCGCGAGGCGTTGGTCGCCCGGATCCCGGAGGCCGTCGACTCGCAGACGAACTTCGTCTGGATCCCCACCACCCGCGCCCGGGAGCTGGCTGAGGCCCTCTCCGAACGGGGGGTCCTCATCCGGGCCTTCGACGAAGGCATCCGCGTCACCGTGACCACCGGCGAAGAGCTCGATCAGTTCCTCACCGCCTGGGACGACGTGCAGTAGCAGGTAACGCCGGGATAAAGGGGAGGGCCACCACGATCATGTGGTGGCCCTCCCCTTATTCCGCCGGTCCGGTCCCGGTGCCGTACCGGCGATCCGGACGCTAGGCTCCCCGCCCACGCCACCGGAGGAGGCCGACCCCGAACAGGAGGAACATCAGCCCCAAGAGAACGACGGACAGAACATTCGCTCCGATGTTCGCGAACTGCCTCCCGTTCATCTGATGGGGCTGGACCATCTGCGCCTGCGGGCCGTCCATCTGCTCCTGCGGCTGCTCGTGCCGGGACTGCGCCTGGGGAGCGGAGATCGGGGCCGGCCCCACCCCCGACATCGCCGTCGCCGGGTTCCCGGTACCGGCCGGCGGACGGTGGTGATCCACAACGTGGCCGTACGGCGGGCCCGTGACTGCCGCGGTCGCGGCAACGGCGTTCGACGCTCCGCCGGCGATCACAGCGAGAACCACGGCCGGCACCAGAGCCAGGGCGAGTCCACGTGCGGAAAGAACAGGTGCACAGTCACTGTCGGCGGAGAACAGGCCCCGACCGTCGGTGCAGTTGCCACCGGGGGTCGGTGACGTGGGCCCCTCCTCAGACTCCTCGACGTCGGTTCCGCCGGCGACAGGCACGTCAACCACCTGAGTCTCCGTCACCGGAACCTGCACCACAGGAACGTCGACGACCGGCTCATCGACCACCGGAGTCTCAACGACAGACTCTTCGACCACGGGCTCCCAGGTAGCGGATACCTCGATCACCGGCGCCTCAACGACAGGCTCGTCAAAAACCGGCGCCTCGGTCACCGGAATCTCGACGACGGGCTCCTCCTCCACGATGACCGTCTGGCCCACGTCCCCGGGATCCTCGTGGACGGCGACAGGTTCCGCGGTCGTGTCATCGCCGGAGAACAGCCGCTCGAATGCGACGAGCTCCCGGCCTGCGTAGCCGGCGGGCACGGTGAACTCGACGTCGACGGAACCATCTGCGGCCTCCGGGGTGAAGGAACGTCGTGCGGTCACCTCAGTGGCCTCGTGGGTCTCTCCGTGGACGAGAACACCGGTGAGGGTGTGGCGCTCTCCCGGGATGAGACCGGTGTAGCTGCTGTGCTTCGCCACCCTCGTGGACGAGGACTGAACCGGCCTGGAGCGGTACCTCGGCGGTGAGTTTGAGCTTCGCGGCACCCGCTGCGAGACCCGCGGGGACCCGGACCGAGAAGCGGTCCCCGGAGGTGACCGCCGTTCCCGTTCCGACGGCGTTGCCCGAGCCCAGGTCGACCAGTTCGATCCCCTCCGGCGCCTCCTCGATGGTCAGCATGCCATTGTCCGCGGAAAGTGAGACGGTGAACTCCCCGATGTCGGAGCCGACCCGGCCTTCCGTCTCCTGCGGGGTCAGGGCGAGGTTGGCCTCGGGGGCGGTCTCCGCGACGGCGCGTTCGATCCGATGGTCGGCGACCTTCCCGATCCTGGCGCTGGTCCCCTCGTCCACTCCGACGAGCATGGGTCGGCGGACATCGGGGTTGGTGAAGTGCCAGAGGGCGAACTGGGTTGCGGTGATGGCGTCTTCCCTGGAGAATGGGCGCCCGACTCCGGCATTGACGGCCAGTTCATGGACCTCGATCCCGGGGTAGGCATTCTTCAGGATCCAGCGGACGTGGGGCCCACCGGGGATTCCCTCGGCACCGAAGCTGCTCAGGTTGTGCCCGCCATCGGCACTGGCGACGACCGCGTTGATGCAGTAGGCACGTGCCAGTCTCTCGTCCGGCAGCTCCACCGCAAACAGTGCGACGGACCTTTTCTCACCGTCTTCCGCGAGCCGGAAGCTGTGGCCGGAGTCGGCGTACAAGCTCTGGACCCCGACGGGTGTCACGAGAGTCTGCCGATCTGTCGGTTCCGCCGCTGACGCCACTCCGGTCCCGGCCGGGACCGCCAGCCCGAAGACGGCCAGAACGAGTGCCAGGAACAGGGTCGCCCCCTGCCTGATCTGTCGTACTATTGGATACACGGGCACCACCTTTCGTATTATCTTTGATGAGGGTTCCAGCCATGTGGAATGGCGGTTCGATATCGCCCATGGACAGGCCGAAACACCCCGTCCTCACGAGTGTCAAGAACGGGAAGAGAGTAGAAAGCGCCCGTCGAAATTTAAATTCATCACACCATTGGCGCCAGTGTTCAGATCGTTCCGGACCGCTGAGATGCACGGCGGGCCGGCAGCAGGCACACCCCTGCCGGAAGGACACACGATTCCCATTTCCGAATTCCGCGGCCAGCCCCATTTCTCCGGCGGTGCGAAGACGGATTCCCGCTCCCGCATCCGGCGATTCCACCCGCTCTCCGGTTGAATGTCCGTCCGGGTATTCATTCCGGCCGAAAACAAACCCCGAATTTCGGCGGGTGGTGCCGGGCACATGCGGGAACCGGACCCGATGGCGGGCGAAACCACCCCTCGGGAGCAAACCCCGGGCCAGAAGCACGGGGCCGCACGTCGGCGAGGCGACGTCAAGTCCGAACGGAGTCCACGCACCGCGTTCGTGCCGGCCGCGCGACCATCGATCTGACGCACCTCAGGCCGGGCTCCTTCAATCGTCCCCGCGCGCCCTTCCGGTCGCGGGGCCCCGATCAATTCCTGTCCCGCACAGAAAACTGCGCGGGCCCGCAACCGAATACAGATGTCCGGAAATCAGTGCCTCCGCAGCCTGCCACCGGCCCAGAATTCGGCGCACCCGACAGATCGGAGAATACGGTTTTCATGGCCGAAAATAGTCCGTGCCCAGACCTCCCCCGATGAAGTCGGAGGCCTGGAGCACCCTTCAGTGAAGTTCGTCTCAACCACCTGCCCAGCGGTAGTGCACAGGACGTCCGGGCACGTCCTCGCGTCGCCGCCCCCGAATCGCCTGCGATCGCAGCGGCCACCCGTTTCCGGTCCACAGGCCGCCGTACCAGGCAACGAACCGCCCGTCAGTGGCTCACGCACCAGTCCGCGCGGACGGGGTGGCCGCACACCGGCACCGCGCGCGGTCCCCTGCAGGCACGCAGAAGACCCCCTGCGATGCAGGGGGTCTTCTGCCGGCGGAAGTAGAGGGATTTGAACCCCCGGTCCGTTTCAAGGGACGCTCGCTTTCAAGGCGAGTGCATTCGGCCGCTCTGCCATACTTCCTTGGCCGCGACTGATTCTAGCGGATCACCGCAACGTGGCACCAGCGCGCCCCGGACCGCGGCGACAGGTCCCGGATCGCCGGACGCGACCGCCGGTTTCCCCTACCCTGGGCGGTATGAAGGCAATCACACTTGCAAACCCGGACGACAAAACCTCACTCACCTGGAGTGAGGCGCCCACACCCGAACCCGGAACCGGAGAGGTCCTCGTCGAGGTGAAGGCCGTGGGCGTCAACCGCGCGGACCTGCTGCAGGCCGCCGGCCACTACCCCCCGCCGCCCGGCGTGTCCGAGATCATCGGCCTCGAGTGCGCGGGCGTGATCGCGGATCCGGGCGACACCGGCCGGGAGAAAGGCGAACGCGTCGCGTGCCTGCTGGCCGGTGGCGCATACGCGGAGTACGTCGCCGTTCCCGTCGGGCAGCTGCTGCCGATCCCGGAGGGCTACTCCTTCGCGGAGGCCGCATCCGTCGTGGAGGTGGCCTGCACCCTGTGGTCGAACCTGGTCATGGTGGCGGGACTGCACGAGGGGCAGACGGTCCTCCTGCACGGCGGTGCCGGTGGAATCGGCACCTTCGGCATCCAGCTGGCCAAGCAGCTGGGATGCACCGTCGCGGTGACCGCCGGATCCGCGGAGAAACTCGCGACCTGCCGCGAACTGGGCGCTGACATCCTGATGAACTACCGGGAGGAGGACTTCGCGGAGGTGCTGAAGAACCGCGCCGACGTGATCCTCGACATCATGGGCGCGAAGTACCTCGACCCGAACCTCCGCGCGCTGGCGATGGACGGGCACCTCGTGATCATCGGCATGCAGGGCGGAGTGAAGGGCGAGCTGAACATCGGGCGCCTGCTGTCGAAGCGTGGATCGATCTCGGCGACCGGTCTGCGCGGCCGGGATCTCGAGGACAAGGCGGGGATCGTGGCGGAGGTCGTCGAACACGTGTGGCCGATGCTCGAGGACGGTCGGATCAGGGTCAGCATCCACCGCGCCCTCCCGATCGACCGGGCCGCGGAGGCGCACCGCCTCCTGGACTCAGGTGAGGTGACCGGCAAGCTCGTACTCACCGTCGACTGACGGGGGCACGCTCGTCACCTCAGCCGAAGGAGGCGACGGCGCGGGTCAGCTGATCAATGTCGGCGGTCGTGTTGAACGGGCCGAGGGACACTGTCACGGAGCCGCCGGCTTCCCCGGCACCCATCTGCTCCAGAAGTGGATCAGGTGGGCTGACCGTGGTGATGAGCCGGTTGTCCAGCAACCGCTGGTGGACGGCCTGAGCGTCGACCCCGGGGACGACGAGACTGACCCTCGGTATCCGGTCCTGGCGGTAGACGTCGCCTGCGGTTTCGCCGGTGATTCCGAGCAGGTGGAGGCCACCGAGCCACTGGAGGGAATCGATCAGGTGGAGCGAGAGGAAGTGCATGTAGTCCTCCAGCTCCCCGGACGACTCGATGAGGCGGTTGCGGCGACTGCCACGGGCATCCTCCTTCAACCCCGCCAGGTGATCCACGGCGGGGGCGACGCCCCCGAGGAGTCCGGTCGGCAGAGGACCGAGTTCGAGCTTCGTCGCCAGGTGGCCGGGCGCGCCCTCCCAGGCGCCGTCGAGCCGCGGGAACATCGTCGTGTCACGGAACACCAGTGCGGAGACCTGCGGCCCGCCGAAGGCCGCGCAGTCCACGAGGACGATGTCCGCGCCCCAGTCGTCCATGTCGATGCCCCGGTACAGGGCGATGGCGGAGGCGTCGACGAGGACCCACGCGCGTGACCGGTTGTGCACGATCTCCGCGATCTCCCTGACGGGCGCCACGGTGCCGAGGAGCCGGTGCGCCGCATTGACCACGACGAACCGGGTGGATCCGTCGACGAGCTCCCGGTACTGCCAGGCGGGCCATTCCCCGGTCCCGAGATCGGGCTCGGCCCACCGGACGGCCACTCCGCCGAGCGCGCCCAGTGCGGTGAACGGACTGTTCAGGGAGGGATCGGCGCACCGCCCCAGAATGACCGAGCCGCCTCGGCGCAACCGTGGGTGGAGGGAATCCGCCAGGGTCCGCAGCAGCGTCTCCCTGTTGGGACCGAGGACCACCCGGTCCGCGGACGCACCGACGAGATCGGCGACGGCACGTCGTGCCGCTTCGGTGTGCATGTCACCGCGCCGCCCGCCCCCGGGGGCGGTGAGGCCGTGGCTACCGGTGGCGACCTGATTCGAGGTGGCCGATGCGGAGGTCCGGAACGCCGTCGCGACGCCCGAGGCGACCCGCTCCGGGATCTGCGGAAGCTCATGTGCGTTGAGATACGTCCAACCGTCACTCAACGACACGTAGAGTCCGCGCACGCGAGCCACATCAAGGGCCATGTCGCCTCCTCATTCCGTCCGGTGATCACCCGCCAGTATGCCCGCCTGCCGCGCGCAGCGCACATGGGCCGCTAGGGTGTTCATTGTGTCAGATAGCCATTCAACCAAAGACCTGTCCGGGGACATAGCGCGGCTGGTCCGGGCCGAGGACCCCGGCGAGTGCCGCTCCCGGTCGACCACGTTCGCCGCAGCGTGGTCCGATCTCGTGCGCGGTTTTCTCCAGCATGAGCTGTGGCTTCAGCTTGGCTGGCAGGACATCAAGCAGCGGTACCGCCGCTCCGTCCTCGGCCCGCTGTGGATCACCATCGCCACCGGCGTCATGGCCGTGGCCCTCGGTCTGCTCTACTCCGTACTCTTCCGGATTCCCGTCGCGGAGTTCCTGCCGCACGTCACCGTCGGTCTCATCATGTGGAACTTCATCTCGGGCGCGATCAAGGACGGGTCCGACATCTTCATCGAGAACGAGGGGCTGATCAAGCAGCTGCCGAGCGCCCTGTCGGTCCACGTGTACCGGCTGGTGTGGCGGCAGCTGCTGTTCCTCGCACACAACATGGTGATCTGGCTCGTCCTGATGATGGTATTCCCCCGGCCACTCGGCATGGAGGGCTTCCTGGCGATCCCCGCACTGTTCCTGCTGGTGCTCAACGGTGTCTGGGTGTCGATGTTCTTCGGCATCATCGCCACCCGCTACCGCGACGTCTCCCCGCTGCTCGAGGCGCTGGTGCAGCTGCTGTTCTACATCACGCCCATCGTGTGGACGACCACCACCCTGAAGGATCAGGGCGGGGAGATCTCGGAGCGGGCGAAACTCGCCCAGCTCAACCCGCTGTACCACTACATGGAGGTGCTCCGCGCACCGCTCATCGGCGCGGATCTGCCCGTCTACCACTGGTGGGTCGTCATCGGCTGCACCGCCGCCGGCCTGTGTCTGGCGCTGCTGGCGATGAAGCAGTGGCGATTCCGCGTCAGCTACTGGGTGTAAGGAGAACACACCGCATGGTTTCCATCGACACCTACAACGCCTGCGTCGACTTCCCGATATTCGACGCCAAGTCCCGGTCAATGAAGAAGGCCTTCCTGGGGGCCGCCGGCGGTGCCATCGGCCGGAACTCCGACAACGTCGTCGTGGTCGAGGCACTGAAGGACATCAATCTGCACCTCCGCGAGGGCGATCGGGTCGGCCTCGTCGGACACAACGGTGCCGGCAAGTCGACGCTGCTGCGTCTGCTGTCCGGGATCTACGAGCCGACCCGGGGCAGCGCCCACATCCGCGGTCGCGTGGCTCCGGTGTTCGACCTGGGCGTGGGCATGGACCCGGAGATCTCCGGGTACGAGAACATCATCATCCGCGGACTGTTCCTCGGTCAGACCCGGAAGCAGATGAAGGACAAGATGGAGGAGATCGCGGACTTCTCCGAGCTCGGCGAGTACCTGGCCATGCCGTTGCGCACCTACTCGACCGGCATGCGGATCCGCCTCGCGCTCGGGGTCGTCACGTCGATCGAGCCGGAGATCCTGCTGCTCGATGAGGGGATCGGTGCGGTCGATGCGGCGTTCATGGCGAAGGCCCGGGCCCGACTCGAGGAACTGGTCGCCCGGTCCGGCATCCTCGTGTTCGCCTCGCACTCCAACGACTTCCTCGCCCAGCTCTGTGACACGGCACTGTGGGTCGACCACGGTCAGATCCGGCAGGCCGGGCGCGTCGACGACGTGGTCGAGGCCTACGAGGGCAAGGGAGCCGCGGACCACGTGCGCAACCTGATCCGACGCATGCGGGAGGAGAACACCGGCATCCACGGTCGGGGCCCCGTCTCCGGGTGACGGCCCCGGAACGCTGCGGGTTCACCGGTTGTCGAGGATGGTCTCCAGCGGAAGGTAGTGGTCGCAGACGGCCCGCTCATAGGCGCGTACGTCGCCCGCCATCGCCGCCTCGAGCATGTCCCCGTGGGCGTGCGCGGTCTGCACCAGCCCCTCGTGCACGGCGAGGCCGAGTGTGGGGACCACCGCCTGGTGGATCTGCCAGAACGAGCTGACGAGCTGACGAACGACCTCGTTGCCGGCGAGAGCCAGCAGGCCATCGTGGAACGCCAGATCGGCGTCCGTGAATGTCTCACCCTTCTCCGCACTGTCGACCATCGAGTGCACCAGGGCCGTCAACCCCGGCTGGCTCGTTCCGCGCAGGCGACCGCAGAGTGCCTCCGACATACCGAGGTCGAGGAAGCGGCGCACCTGGATGACCTCACGCAATGTGGCGAGGTCTCCCCCGGCGGACAGCGTCGTCCTGAACACGAGCGCCTCCACCAGCGGAGACATCGACAATGCCCCGACGAAGGAACCCGATCCCCGTCGGACGACGACGATGTCGAGCGCCTCCAACCTGCGCAGCGCCTCCCGGACGGAGGAACGTGAGACATCCAGGGTCTCGGCGAGACTGGTCTCCCCGGGCAGCGGGTCCCCCGGGCCCAGTCGGTTGTCCAGGATGAATCGCTTGATCGCTTCGCTGGTCGCGTCCTTGCGGTTCCGGGCCGGCTGCGGCCGGGACGCCTGTCCCACCGACGCGTCTGCCGCCGCATCTGTTCCGGGCTCTCCGGCGCGCATCTTGCTCATGCAGCCAAAGTTATCACGGTTGTCCGACAGGAATGCGCCGATCCCCCTCCCTGTGAGCCCGGGCGAAGATGTGCTCCACATGTGATCGGGACGATAATGGTGATGTGCTGCCGTTTAGTTCACACCATGCATCTATCAGGAGGAATGTCGATAGCACCCCCTTAAGGGGTGGAGTCGAGAATCAAAAGCACATGTCAGGTATCCAGCGTGCGCGTTTCGTCATCTTCCGTTTTCGATTTCATTGAGTGGAGTTCACACACCCCGTATCATCGAGACCGTAAGATGTCTGACAACTTCCCGTGTACCCCAATGAGGAGCCCCCAATGCGAGCACCCACTTCACAGCGCACCCGCGCGCGCATGGCCGGCCTGGCCGCAGTCGCAGCTCTCGGCCTGACCGCGTGTGGCGGCGGAACCACCACCAGCGACACCACCGCTGACGGTGCCTCCGGAGACGGCGACGGCGCGAAGATCATCACCGCCGCCGTAGGCTACGACACCGACAACTACGACCCCGGCACGACCACCTCCGCCCTCGCGCTCGCCGCGAACTGGCACACCATGGAGGGGCTCACCGAACTCGACCCGGCCACCCGCGAGGTCTACCCGGCCCTCGCCGCGGAACTGCCCACCAAGGTGGACGACACCACCTACGAGGTCACCCTGCGTGACGGCGCGAAGTTCTCCGACGGCACCGAGGTGACCCCGGCCGACGTCGTCGCCGCGTTCAACCGCACCATGGACGGCTTCTACGCCCCCATGCTCGGCTTCATCGACTCCGTCGAGGCCAACGGCGACAACGCCGTGACCATCAAGACGAAGTACCCCTTCTCCCTGGTCAACGAGCGCATCTCCCTGGTCAAGGTCGTCCCCGCGGGACAGACCGACGATGAGCTGAAGTCCGCCCCGATCGGCACCGGCCCCTACAAGATGACCGAGGCCGTCAAGTCCAAGCACGTAAAGTTCGCCAAGAACGAGAACTACAACGGCGACCGCCCCGCCGGCGCCGATGAGATGCGCTGGGACATCCTGGTCGACGACACCGCGCGCGTGACCGCCATGAGCGAGGGCTCCGTCGTCGCCATGGAGAACGTCCCCTCGGTGAGCAGGAGCCTGCTCGAGGGCAAGGTCGAGATGGAGTCCGAGCAGGGCTTCAACCTCCCCTTCGTCATGTTCAACACCAAGAAGGCCCCCTTCAATGACGCGAAGGTCCGCCAGGCCGTGCTCTACGGCATCAACGCCCAGGAGCTGATCGACAACACCCTCGACGGCAACGCGAAGGCGGCCACCTCCTTCCTCCCGGAGTCGCACCCGAACTACCACAAGGCCTCCCAGGTCTACACCTACGACCCCGAGAAGTCGAAGGAACTGCTGAAGGAGGCCGGTGTCGAGGACCTGCACTTCACCCTCAACACCACCGACCACGGCTGGATCGCCAACATGGCGCCGCTGATCCAGCAGCAGCTGGGTGAGGCCGGCATCACCGTCGACACCATCGACACGCAGGCCTCAGGGGCGATGTACTCGAACGTCACCGACGTCGACGACCCGCAGTTCGACGTGGTCCTCGCCCCCGGCGACCCCTCCGTCTTCGGAAACGACCCCGACCTGCTGATGAACTGGTGGTACGGCGACAACGCCTGGACCCAGAAGCGCTCCGGCTGGAAGGGCTCCGAGGGGTACACCAAGCTCCATGAGCTCATGGACAAGGCCGTCCGCGCGACCGGCGACGAGCAGCAGGATCTGTGGAACCAGTCCTACGACGTCATCGCCGAAGAGGTCCCGATCTACCCGCTGTTCCACCGCAGCGTCACCTCCGCGTGGAACGACGACAAGATCGAGGGTTTTCAGCCGATCGCCCTGACCGGCATCTCCTTCCTCGACGTCAACGTCAAGTAATCCCCTTCCCGGACCATCCCTGTGGCCCCTGCCCCGCACGGTGCGGGGGCCACAGGGGTGCCGGATGGCCCCCGCACTCCGGAGCGCCGTCCGGGACAACTATCTGAAGGTACTCAAGTGTCCAACCTGATCAGGCTCATCGGGCGCCGCCTCCTGGCACTCCCCGTGATGATCCTGGGCATCACGTTCCTCGTGTTCTTCGTGATGTCCTTCAACCCGGTCGACCCGGCGTACGGAGCCCTCGGTGAGGGCGCTTCCGCCGCGCAGATCGAGGCGTACCACGAGGAATACGGCCTGAATGATCCGCTCTTCGTCCGCTACCTCGCCTTCCTCGGCGGTCTCCTCCACGGCGATCTGGGAAGCTACACCTCCCAGCGGCTCCCGGTCTCCGGACGTATCGCGGAGGCCTTCCCCGTCACCATCTCCCTGACCTTCTACGGGCTGATCATCGCCGTGGTCATGGCCCTCATCTTCGGCGTTCTCGCCGCCCTCTACCGCGACTCCTGGATCGACCAGGTCATCCGCGTGTTCTCGATCATCTTCGTCGCGACGCCGTCCTTCTGGCTCGCGGTCCTGCTGATCCAGGCGTTCACCATCAACAACGACATCCTCCCGGCCTCGGGCCCGCTGATCGCGTTCGAGTCCGATCCCAGGGCCTACATGATGCGGATGCTCATGCCCGCCTTCGCACTGGGTATCCCGGTCGCAGGCTCCCTGATCCGCGTCGTGCGTACCTCCATGGTGGAGGAACTCGACAAGGACTACGTGCGCACCGCGCTCGGCGCCGGCATCCCCAAGCACATCGTCGTGGCCCGCAACGTCCTGCGCAATGCGCTGATCACGCCGGTGACCGTCCTCGGTCTCCGCATCGGCTACCTCATGGGTGGCGCGGTGATCATCGAGGTCATCTTCGCCCTCCCCGGCATGGGGCAGGCGATCCTCGAGGGCATCCAGTCGAACTACGCGGACCTCGTCCAGGGCGTGACGCTGACGGTGGCGCTCGCGTTCGTGGTCGTCAACATCGTCGTCGACATGCTCTACATCCTCATCAACCCGCGTATCAGGACGGTGTGACATGCGCAGAGAACTCACCACCAAGCTTTCCAGGCCCGCACTGAGGTTCGGCCGCTGGCGGGCGATGTCGGTGCCGTCGCGCATCAGCGTCATCCTCCTCGCCGCGATCATCATCATCGCCGTGTTCGCACCGTTGTTCGCGACCCACGATCCACTCCTGATCACCCGGCCGAACACGGCCCCGGACTCCGAGTACTGGTTCGGCACCGACTACCTCGGCCGTGACGTCTACTCGCGCATGGTCTACGGCGCCCGGATCTCCCTGACCATCGGCATCTGCGCCACCCTGTTCGCGCTGGCGTGTGCCGCGGTCCTCGGTTCGATCGCGGCGGTCAGCTCGCGCTGGGTCTCCGAGACCCTGATGCGCGTGCTCGACATCATCATGTCCTTCCCCGGGATCGCCCTCGCGGCGGTGTTCATCGCGGTGTTCGGCAACTCGATCCCGATCCTGATCTTCTCAATCGGCTTCCTCTACATCCCCCAGCTGACCCGCGTCGTGCGCGCCAACGTGCTCGACCAGTGGGGCGAGGACTACGTCAACGCGGTCGTTGTCTCCGGCGCGGCCCGCACCTGGATCCTCATCAAGCACGTCGCCCGCAACTGCGTCGCGCCGATCCTCGTGTTCGCCACGGTCCTCGTCGCCGACGCGATCGTCTTCGAGGCGTCCCTGTCGTTCATCAACGCGGGCGTCCCGGAGCCCGACCCCTCCTGGGGTTCGATCATCGCCTCCGCCCGTCAGGGTGTGCTCACCGGATTCTGGTGGGCCGCGATGTTCCCCGGTCTCGCCATAATGATCACGGTGCTCGCGCTGAACGTCCTCGCCGAGGGCATCACCGACGCGCTCGTCGCCGCGCCCGGCGCGACCAAGATCAACCCACAGGACACCGACGGCAAGCGAGAGGCGGACCGCCTGGCCTCCGACCCGGTCGCCGCATACAAGATCCAGGAGGAGGACCTGAACAAGCGGCTCGCCGAGCTGCGCGAGGTGGAGTCCCGCCGCACGGACCGCTTCATCCCCGACTACTCCGTCCCACCGCTGCTGGAGGTCAGGGATCTCTGCCTCCGGTTCCCGCGGCACGGTGACGTCGACGTCGTCGACCACGTCAGCTTCGAGGTCCGCCCCGGGCAGACGATGGCGCTCGTCGGTGAGTCCGGCTGCGGCAAGTCGATCACGGCACTGACCATCATGGGCCTGCTCGACAGCAGGGCGACGATCACCGGTGAGATCATCTACGACGGCACCGACCTGCTGAAGCTCTCGACGAAGCAGCATGCGGCACTCCGCGGCCACGAGATCGCGATGATCTACCAGGACGCGCTCTCCTCCCTGAACCCGTCCATGCTCATCAAGGCCCAGCTGAAGCAGCTGACCAAGCGCGGCGGGACCCGCAGCGCGGAGGAGCTCCTCGAACTGGTGGGCCTCGATCCGAAGCGCACCCTGGAGTCCTACCCGCACGAGCTGTCCGGCGGCCAGCGCCAGCGTGTCCTCATCGCCATGGCCCTGACCCGCGACCCGAAGCTGATCATCGCCGACGAGCCGACCACCGCGCTCGATGTGACGGTGCAGAAGCAGGTCATCGAACTGCTCAACGACCTGCAGGACAAGCTCGGTTTCGCGATGATCTTCGTCTCGCACGATCTCGCGCTCGTCGCGGAGGTCGCGCACTCCATCACCGTCATGTACGCCGGCCAGGTGGTCGAACAGGCGCCCACCGTCGAGCTGATGACCGATCCCCGGCACGAGTACACCCGCGGCCTCCTCGGCTCGGTGCTGTCCATCGAGGCCGGATCCGGCCGCCTGCACCAGGTGCCCGGCGTCGTCCCCAGCCCGCGGGACTTCCCCCGTGGTGACCGCTTCGCGCCCCGCTCCTCGCACCCGATCGTCGGACTCGACACCCGCCCGGTGCTCACCCGTGCCGCTGGCGAGCACCACTTCTACGCCGTGCAACCCGAACTCGCCGAGAGCGGAAAGTGAGCAATCCGATGTCCAACGACAACGAGCGGGACACCAACGAGGTCGCCCGCACCGAGACAGAATCCGCCCTCGACTCCTTCCAGCAGGAGACCGTCGAGCCCGCGCCGGAGCACCCGGACGAGACGCTCCGCGCGCGCCAGGTGGACTCCACCGGACGCGCCGCGGCCAACGACGACGCCACGACGCCCATCATCGAGCTCCGGAACGTCTCCGTGACGTTCCGTTCCCGGTCGGGTGGCATCTTCAGGCCCCATCTGGTGCACGCCGTCCGCGGCGTCACCATGAAGCTGAACGCCGGCGAGACCCTCGGTCTGGTCGGCGAATCCGGCTGCGGAAAGTCCACGACCGCCCGCGTGATGTGCGGCCTGCAGGACCCCACCGAGGGCGAGGTGTACTTCCAGGGCAGGAAGGTGACCAAGCGCTCCGGGAAGGACCGCAAACAGATCGGCCGCGTCGTCTCCGTCGTCTTCCAGGACCCGGCGACCGCCCTGAACGCGCGCATGATCGTCGCTGAGCAGCTGCTCGATCCGATGGTCGTGCACAAGATCAACAACAAGAGCTACCGCGAGGAGCGGATCCGCGAGCTCATCCACCTGGTGGGACTCCCGGAGAGCGTGCTCCAGGCCCTGCCCGGCCAGTTGTCCGGTGGGCAGCGGCAGCGCGTCGCCATCGCCCGCGCCCTGTCGCTGAACCCGGACGCGATCATCGCCGACGAACCGACCTCGGCGCTCGACGTCTCGGTCCGCGCCCAGATCCTCAACCTGCTGTCGGACCTGAAGGACGATCTCAACCTCGGAATGGTGTTCATCTCGCACGACATCCAGACCGTGCGCTACGTGTCCGACCGGATCGCCGTGATGAACGCCGGCACCGTCGTCGAGGAGGGACCCGCCCGACAGATCCTGGAGAACCCCCGGGACGAGTACACGCGTACTCTGCTCGGTGCGGCACCGTCTCTGCTGCACCCCGCCAAGTCCGCCTTCGCCAACTGACGGCCGGTCCGCCGTATCACCCATCTGAAAATCAACTAGGAGCCCACAGTGGAATCCCCCTTCACCGGTGTCATCCCGCCGGTAGTCACCCCCCTCGACGACGCCGGAAACTTCGACCGTGCCAGTTTCGACCGGGTGGTCAACCGCATGATCGACGCCGGGGTGCACGGCCTGTTCTTCCTCGGGTCATCGGGAGAGGTCGTCTTCTCCACCGATGAGCGCCGCCGGGAGATCATCGCCGCCGCGGCCGAGACCGTCGCCGGGCGCGTGCCCGTCCTGGTCGGCTGCATCGACACGGAGACGAACCGAGTCATCGAGCACGCCCGCACCGCCGCCGAACTCGGCGCCGACGCCATCGTCGCCACCGGACCGTTCTACGCACTCGGCGGGGTCAACGAGATCGAACGGCACTTCCGGAAGATCCACGAGGCTGTCGACCTGCCCCTGTTCGCCTACGACATCCCCGTCTGCGTGCACGTGAAGCTTCCCGGGGACCTGCTGGTCAGGCTGGGCGTCGAGGGTGTACTCGCGGGGGTCAAGGACTCCTCCGGCGATGACGTCTCCTTCCGGTTCCTCGCCCGCGACAACGCCGCCGCCGGCCGCCCCCTCACCCTGCTCACCGGCCACGAGGTCGTCGTCGACGGCGCGTACATGTCCGGTGCCGACGGCTGTGTGCCCGGTCTCGGCAACATCGACCCGGCCGCCTACGTCCGCCAGTGGAACGCCTACCGAACGGGCGACTGGGACACGGTCCGCGCCGAGCAGGACCACCTCACCGAACTCATGCGCATCGTGCTGGTCACCACCGGAGCCGTGGGCTTCGGTGCCGGGGTCGGCGCCTTCAAGACCGCGCTCATGCTTCTGGGCGTGTTCTCCACGAACCGCATGCCGGAACCCGTCGCCGCCCTGACCGGTGAGAACCTCACCGCCATCGCCGAGGTGCTGAGGGCGTGCGGTCTGGAGCCGACGGTCGACCCGGACTCCGTCCGTATCCCACCCTTCGCCTCCTGATCCACCGGATCATCACCGCACGAACCGAGAGAGGACGGTACCCGTGAGCACCGACAGTGACGTCGGCCGCGTTCTCGCGGTCGACATCGGCGGAACGAAGATCAACGTGGCCCTCGTGGACGCGGACAACACCGTCTCGGGGCTGTCCACCGCGGCGACCCCGAGCCGCGAGGACGGTGCCGCCGTCGTCCGGCAGGTGCTGCGGGTCGCGCGCCGCGTCATCGAGTCCGCGCGCGGCCCGGCACCCACGCTGGTGGGCATCGGCAGCGCGGGTGTCGTCAGCCCGGACGGGCGGCGCATCACCTCCGCGACGGACGCCATCCGTGGCTGGGCGGGAACCGAACTCGCCGCCGGGGTCGAGGAGGAACTGGGCATCCCCTGTTCCGTGCTCAACGACGTCCACGCCCACGCTCTCGGTGAACTCGCCGGTGGTGCCGGTCGGGGGCATGATTCGATGCTGATGGTCACGGTCGGCACCGGCATCGGCGGCGCCGTGATCGTCAACGGCGGGCTCGTGCCCGGCGCACACGGCGTGGCCGGGCACGTCGGGCAGATCCGGGTCACCACCACCGATCCGGAGAGGTGCGCCGGATACACGGACAGCCTGGAGAATCTCGCCTCGGGGCCTGGCATGACCCGCTTCTACACACAGCTCGGCGGAAAAGGGGTCGGAAACGGACACCAGCTCCAGACGGCGGCCCGAACCGGTGCCCTCGCCGCGGACGTGATCATCTCCGCGGGATCGGTCACCGGTCACACGGTCGCCTCCCTCGTCAACACGCTCGATCCGGAGCTGGTCGTGATCGGCGGTGGTGTCACCCGGATGGGCGAGCTCTGGTGGCGGCCGCTCGAGGAGGCCTACGCTGAAACCCTGATGGCCCCGCTCCGGGGCACCCCCCTGGTCGCTGCCGAGCTGGGCGATGACGCCGCCCTCGTTGGTGCGGCACACCACGCCCGCGCGCACCTCAATCCCTGAAGAAGGAGCTTCACCCAATGAGTGACATGAGCATCGACGCCCTCCTCGACCGTCTCCGCGGCGGACTGGTGGTGTCCTGCCAGGCCTACCCCGGCGAACCGCTGCGTCGCGCGGAGATCACCGCCGCGATGGCCCAGGCCGTCGTCGAGGGGGGCGCGCGCGCCGTCCGCGTCCAGGGAGTCGCCGACATCGCCGCCGCACGGCAGGCCGTCGAGGTTCCCGTCATCGGGCTGATCAAGCACGGCCACGACGGCGTGTACATCACCCCCTCCGTGGCGCACGCCCGGGCCTGCGCACTGGCGGGCGCGGATGTCGTCGCCATCGACGCCACCCTCCGCGAGCGGGGCAACGGTGAATCCTTCGCCGACGCCGTCGCCGCGATCCACGCCGAGTTCCCGGGTGTCGCGGTGATGGCCGACTGCGCCTCCGTCCCCGATGCGGTTGCCGCCGCGGAGGCGGGTGCGGACATCATCGGCACTACCCTGGCGGGATACACCCCCGGCTACGGGCACGCCCGGGCCAAGACCCCCGGCCCGGACCACGACTTCATCGACAAGGTCCTCGCCGCGGTGGACCGGCCCGTCCTCGTGGAGGGACGCCTGCACCGGCCCGAGGATGTCGCCGGGGTCCTCGCACGCGGCGCCTTCGCGGCGTGCGTCGGCACCGCCATCACGCATCCGACGACGATCACCAGCTGGTTCGTGCCGGAGAACTGACCGACTGTCCCCCCGGCCCCGCCCGGGACCCGGACCTCACGCGCCGGCCGCGGATTTCCACCGCCGGTCGGCGCGTGACGACGTCGTACGGACGTGCCCCTGTGCGACAATGGCCGCATGGCTCTCACCACCTCGGACCGCGTCGCAGCGGTCATCGTCACCCACCGTCGCGCCGACCTCCTGCGCGCCTCCCTTGAGGTCGTCGCCGCTCAGTCGGCACCCGTGGAGTGGATCATCGTGGTGGACAACGGCTGCGAACCGGCCGTGTCGGACGCGGTCGCGGAGATCGCCGGCGAGCGGGGCGTCTACCTGCCGTCCCGCACGAATCTCGGCGGTGCGGGCGGTTTCGCCTACGGGTTCCTCACCGCCCTCGCCCTCGGCGCGGACGCCGTGTGGTGCGCCGACGACGACGGTCGCCCCGAGGGCCCGGAGGTCCTCGCCACGCTGCAGGAGTGCGCGCAGCGGCACGGCCTGGACGAGGTCTCACCGGTGGTGTGCAACCTCAACGAACCGGATCTCCTCGCCTTTCCCCTGCGGCGTGGGCTGGAGTGGCGGCGCAGGCGCGGCGAGCTCATCGACCCGGCGAACCCGGACGATGATCTCCTGACCGGCATCGCCTCCCTGTTCAACGGCGCGCTGATCTCCGCGGCGGCGATGGAACGCATCGGTGTGCCGGATCTCCGGCTGTTCATCCGGGGCGACGAGGTCGAGTACCACCGCAGGCTGACGCGTTCCGGGCTCAAGTTCGGCACCTGCCTGCGCTGCGCCTACCTGCACCCGGACGGATCGGACGAATTCAAGCCGATCCTCGGCGGGCGGATGCACACCCAGTACCCGGACAACGAGGGCAAGCGATTCTTCACCTACCGCAACCGCGGCTACCTGATGAACCAGCCGGGTATGCGTCACCTGCTCCCCCAGGAGTACGCCCGTTTCGGCTGGTTCTTCCTGGTCAAGCAGCGCGATCCGGCCGGTTTCCTGGAGTGGCTGCGCCTGCACCGGATGGGGCGCCGGGAACGCTTCGAGCGCCCCTGAGGTCCGGGGCGACGGCCCCGGTCAGCGGACCCTGAAGATCACGGTGCGCTGGACGACGAAGTTCACCACCGTCGCGATGCCCTGCGCGATGACGAAGGCGACCACCAGGGAGAACAGGTCGGGGATGTCGCGTTCCACGAAGAATCCGAAGAGGTACTTGTACAGCTGGGTATTCAGGATCCAGGTCAGGGCGTAGAGCACGGCCACCGCGACGAACCGGGCCCTGGAGGGCGCGGCCTGGAACGTCCAGCGTCGGTTGATGGCGTAGGCGGTGATCGTGCCGAAGATGAAGCCGATGTTGCGGGACGCGAACGGGCTCAGCCCGAAGATCATCTGGAACAGCCACGTCAGGCCGATGTCCACCACCGCGGAGATCCCGCCGGAGATGATGAACCTGACGCCCTGCGTCTTCACGTCCCGGCCGTCTCCGGACTCGGCCGGGGGAAGTGGACCGGTGTACTCGTCCGCGCCGGCGGCGACCTGTGCCTCCATCTCCTCGGTGGAGACGAAGAGTCCGTCGTCCGGGTCCCCGGTAGGGGACACGGTGGAGGGGTCGGGGTGCCGCGGATCGCGGGCGTCGGGTGCGGTGTTGTCGTCGTAGTCGGCCACGCCAGGTGATGCTACCCGCTCACCGGAGCCCGGTCAGCGGCGCAGCAGATAGCGGTACAGGTCCAACCGCTCCACGGGGGGCAGAGCACCGGCGCCGTACCCGCCGACCCCGGCGAGTGCACGCAGGGATCCGGTGCACAGGTCCCGGATCCGGTCGGCGGTGAGGACACCGTCGTCATCGTCCACCCAGCCGATCTCGGCCATGGTGGCCTCGATGACGTTGTCCCCGAGCTCGGCGTCGACGAGGGAGGACAGGGTGAGCACCGTGACCAGGAACGCGTCGCGGGCCTCGGGCCCGTCTTCGAGGGGCAGTCCGTCCAGGATGGCGCGCGTCCGTTCGTCGAGTTGCACCGGGCGGGCGAGGTCCAGTGCCTGGAGCAGCGGGATGAAGTCGAAGATACGGGACCGGTTGATCAGGTCCGCGGCATCCTCGTCGACGAGGGCGAGGGTGGAGGCGATGGTCTCCCTACCGGTGAGTTCGGCGTTGATGTCCGCCGGGTCGAAGTCGACGGGACCGACCCCTCCGGGCCGGAGGCTCCCCGAGCCACCGATGCAGAGTGCCCGCGGCGTTCCCCGGTCACGGGGATAGGACTCGATGACCTCGACGAACATGCGCCACAGTCCCCAGGTGTAGATGGCGATGTCGCCCGGTCGGGAGAGAACGTCGTGGACACATCCGTCAGTCCGGAAGGTCTGCGTCCCGGAGGTGAAGGACCATGGCGCACCGGCACCGTGGCCGTGGAACCCGAAGCAGATGCTCAGGACACGGTGGAGCTCCGTCAGGGACATCGCGTCGTTCAGGCCCACCTGCCGGTGGATCTCCCGGTCCGCGCACCACAGGGTCGCCCGGATGATGAGGGTGCGGGGCTCCCGGTTGCGGTCCGGTCCGCCCGCGGACGCACGGGCGTCGCGGCGGGGCGCGAGCTCGATGACGTTTCCGCGGGCTGGATCGGTGGGCATGGCCCCCAGCGTAGCCAGCTGACGCGGTCCGCGCCGTCGAGGTAGAGGACCGCCTATCCTGTCGCGGGTCCCGGCCGGGACGGCGTCAGCCCAACGGCAGGGGCCGGACGTCCGGGTCGAAGGTCTCCTTCAGGTGGGCGCGACTCCGGCGCTGGGATTCGATCGCGAACCACTGTTCCACCAGATCACCCGCGGCCTGGGCCATGCACCAGGCGGCGCGGGCGCTCTTTTCACCGTGGAATGAGGCACCGCTGTCGGGCCCGTCGTCGGGCAGCGTGACGGCAGGCAGACGGGGCACGGTGAGGTGGGTGTTCTTCTCGTGCGCCTTCTTCGCGGCGGCACGGATCTCGTCCGCGGCGCGGGTGAGGCCGGCGTGGATCGCGGCGAGTGTCGTCGTTCCGGCGCGGGTGGCGGCACCGTCCACGGCATCCGGGTCGGTGTCGCCGACGGGCAGCAGCACGGTGCCACGCAGGAGTGACTCGAGGACGGTCACGGGGTCGGCGGACCCGGTTTCCGGCGTCCCGGCGTCCGCCCCCTCCGGATCCGGTTCCGAATCGGGCGTGCCACCGTCGGCGGGGGTCTCCCCGACGATCCAGGCCCCGCTGTAGCGCCCCGTGGCCGAGTTGGGGTCGGTCTGGACGTGCCAGACGATGCGGAGGGTCGGGTCCGTGGCGTCGAGGACGGCGATCGTGGGGTGGTGTGCGGGATCAGCGGTGCCACCGGTGGTCGTGGTGTTCAGCGTGTCGGTCACCGCTTCATTGTCCCATCCGGTGATTCCGTGGTGTTCTCCAGTGCGCGGACCCCGAGCAGGACCGGCACGGTGCACACTCCGAGCACCGTGTGGGGCCGGGTGACGCCCCGGGAGCGGAGCCATCCGACGAGCGCGCGTTTGATGCGGGCGTCCGCGTAGAAGCTCGTGCAGAGGAGAGCGAGTCCGATGACGAGCACCGTCGGGTTGGCCGAGCGGCGAGTGTCGTCCCGCGTTTCGACGGGTGTGCTCCCATCGCCGTCGGGTTCCTTCTCCGGCGCGGCGGACGTGGTGTCGGTGAGCGCTGCGGTGGTTGCCGCGGCTGCGACGAGGACCACGACATCGACTCCCCAGCGGATCAGTCGGTGATGGATGTGGTCGGGCATCGCGGTGAGGACGCCACCCGCGACGGCGAGTGGCAGATCGGCGAGGATCCCGGACCTCGGTTCTGTGCGTGGTGCAGCCATGCCCCGCAGCCTACCGGGGTGGTGGGGGTACGGGCCGTGGCCCGCGTTGGCTAGACTCGGGCGCATGTTCGGACTGTTCAAGGGCCAGGATCGCGACTCCGGGGAAGAACCGGGGCATATCGCCGCGGAGCGTACCCAGCTGCCGTTGAATCAGCACATGACGATGCTGATGGCGCAGGAGCTTCCGCTGCTGGACAGTGTCGACCGGGTGCGGGTCTACGAGATCCTGCGGGAGTACGACGGCCCGGAGATCACCTCCCAGGAGGAGCTGCCCGCGGAGATCCGCCAGATGATGGACCTGTAGCTCCCGGTTCCGCCCACGCCGCCGGTTGTGCGACCCGTCACGGGACACGATCGGCCGTCGCTCTTCCCCGGTGGTTTCCCGCAGGGCCTCACGCCCACATGTGGGATTGTGGGAAATCACACGCTGATTTCTTCCTGTAAAAGCGCCCGATCGGGTCCGATTCATCCCCACCCGGCCGGTTCTGGGGGTAGCGTGGACAATCGATGACGAGCGATAAGGGCGCGTCCAGCACCGTTGCTTCGAGCGGTGCCTCCGGGGCCCTGAACACAGAAGCCAAGAAACTGACCGGCTGGGGTCGTACGGCCCCCACGACCGCCGAGGTCCTGTCCACGGAAGACCTCGACACGATCGTCAAGGCAGTGCAGCTGGTCGCCGAACAGAACGACAGCAAGCCCGCCCACCTGCGTCGCGGCGTGATCGCCCGCGGCATGGGCCGCTCCTACGGAGATCCGGCCCAGAACGCCGGCGGCCTGGTCGTCGACATGACGCCGCTGAACCGGATCCACTCCATCGATTCGACCTCCGCCATCGTGGACGTCGACGGCGGTGTCACCCTCGACCAGCTGATGAAGGCCGCGCTGCCCTACGGACTGTGGGTACCCGTCCTACCGGGCACCCGCCAGGTGACCATCGGCGGTGCCATCGGACCGGACATCCACGGCAAGAACCACCACTCCGCCGGTTCCTTCGGCGACCACGTCGTCTCCATGGAGCTGCTCGTGGCCGACGGCCGGATCCTCCATCTGGAACCCGAGGGCACCGCCGATGATCCGGACGGCTCCCTGTTCTGGGCGACGGTCGGTGGCATGGGTCTGACCGGCATCATCGTCCGCGCGCGGATCAGGATGACCCGTACCGAGACCGCGTACTTCATCGCTGACGGCGACATGACCCACAGCCTCGACGAGACGATCGAGTTCCACTCGGACGGCTCGGAGAAGAACTACACCTACTCCTCGGCCTGGTTCGACGCGATCTCGGCTCCGCCGAAGCTCGGCCGCGCCGCGATCTCCCGCGGCTCCCTGGCCACGCTCGCGCAGCTCGAGGAACTGGCTCCGAAGCTGGCGAAAGACCCGCTGAAGTTCAACGCCCCCCAGCTGGTGACGGTGCCGGACATCTTCCCGTCGTTCACCATGAACAAGCTGTCCATGATCGCCGTCGGCGAGCTGTGGTGGCTGAAGTCGGGCACCTACCGCAACCAGGTGCAGAATCTGACGCAGTTCTACCAGCCGCTCGATCTGATCGGTGAGTGGAACCGCGGCTACGGCCCCAAGGGCTTCCTCCAGTACCAGTTCGTCGTGCCGCGCGAGGCCGTCGAGCCGTTCAAGGACATCATCCGGGACATCCAGTCCTCGGGACACTACTCCGCGCTGAACGTGTTCAAGCTGTTCGGCGAGGGCAACCGCGCCCCGCTGTCCTACCCGATGCCGGGCTGGAACGTGTGCGTGGACTTCCCCATCAAGCCGGGCCTGGGCCACTTCCTCGACGAGCTCGACCGCCGTGTGATGGAGTTCGGTGGCCGCCTCTACCTGGCCAAGGAGTCGCGGACCTCCGCGGAGAACTTCCACAGCATGTACCCGCAGATGCAGTCCTGGCTGGAGACCCGCAACGCGATCGACCCGAACGGGGTCTTCGCGTCGGATCTGTCGCGCCGCCTCGAGCTGCACTAGACCGACCCCCACACGACAACGATCAGGAAGTAGAACACGACATGCTCAATGCTGTGGGCAAGGCCCAGAACATCCTGCTGCTCGGCGGCACCTCGGAGATCGGCGTCGCCATCGCCTCCGAGTTTCTCGCCGCCGGGCCGGCGGCGGTCACCCTCGCCGCCCGGAAGAACTCCCCGCACCTCGAGGAGGCGAAGGCGCAGCTCGAGCGCGCCGGAGCCAGCGAGATCCGGGTCATCGACTTCGACGCGACCGACTTCGACAGCCATCCCGCCGTGATCGAGGAAGCGTTCTCCGAAGGTGACGTCGACATCGCGATCGTCGCCTTCGGCACCCTCGGTGACAACGAGGAACTGTGGCGCAACCAGGCCAAGGCCGTCGACGCCGCCCAGGTCAACTACACCGGTGCCGTCTCCGTCGGCGTGCTGCTCGGCCAGCGCTTCGAGGCGCAGGGCCACGGCACGATCGTCGCACTGAGCTCCGTCGCCGGAATGAAGGTGCGGCGCTCCAACTTCGTCTACGGATCGACCAAGGCCGGTTTCGACGGCTTCTACAGCCAGCTCGGCGAGGCCCTGCGCGGTTCCGGGGCGAACGTCCTCGTCGTCCGTCCCGGCCAGGTCCGGACCCGGATGAGCGCGGACGTCGAGGAGGCCCCGCTCACCGTGGACCGCACCCAGGTCGCTGAAGCGGTCGTCTCCGCGGTCGACGCCGGCAAGGACACCGTCTGGGTCCACCCGCTGTTCAGGTACGTGATGATGGTGTTCAACCACATCCCGCGGGCGATCTTCCGCAAGCTCCCGTTCTGACCGGATGACGCCGCCTCCCGCACCGGGTCCGCGACCGTCGTGTCCGGTCCGGGTGTGGGAGACTTGGAAACATGACTAACGCGACGGACGGCTTCACTGGCGCACCCGCCCGGGCGACCCGGAAAAGGGTCTTCTTCGGCCCGACGGCCCCGGCGGGAGGCGCGGACTTCACCTCGGACGCCCTCGGAGGTCGGGCCACCGTCCTCGCGATCGCCGCGGCCGGCATCGGCGGCGGCGCACTGACGCTGATCTGCTGGTACATCCTCAAGATGACCAGTCTCCCCGCGTTCGGTGGTTCCCTGGTCTCCAGGGCCCTGTCCACCGCAGGCACCGTCATGGTCCTCCTGCTGGTGGTCAGCCTCGTCTTCCTGTGGCTGCGCGACGAACACCACGATCGCCGCCGCCGCGAATCGGAGACCGACGAGGTCCGGTCCCTCGCTCGGGGGCCGGGCGCGGCGATCGCCCCGGGCACCGTCCCGGGTGACCCGGAGGAACCCGAACCCCCCGTGGTCGAGTTCCCCGACAGCGAACGGGTGTCCGCCACGCGACCCCGGTGGCGGGTCTGGCTGACCTACGTGGTCTGCTATCTGTCGCCCTCGGCACTCGTGGTCACCGCGCTCGCGCTGCCGCTGTCCGCGACCCGCCTGTACCTCGACGGCATCACCGTCGACCAGGGGTTCCGCACCCAGTTCCTCACCCGGTTGACCGATTCCGCGGCCCTGAGCGACATGAACTACATCGACATGCCCTCCTACTACCCGGGGGCGTGGTTCTGGTTCGGCGGCCGCTTCGCCAATCTGCTCGGAATGGAGGGCTGGGCGGCGTTCCAGCCGTGGGCCCTGGTGTCACTGGCCGCCGCCGCATCGATGGTTGTGCCCACCTGGCAACGGCTCAGTGGATCACTCACCGTCGCCACGGGCATCGGGCTGACCAGCATCTGCCTCATTCTCGTGATCTCCCCCGAGGAGCCGTACGCGGCGATCGTCGCACTCGGGGCACCCGCAGCGACCGTCCTGGTGCGGCGTGCCCTCGACGGCAGCCGGCTCGCCATGGTCGGCATGATCATCTATCTCGGCGCCTCGGCATCGATCTACACCCTCTACACGGCGGTCATCGCCCTGTCCGTGGTGACGGTCGCCGGGGTGTTCGCCGCGGTCGTGGACCGGTCCTGGCTCCCGCTGCTGCGGATGGTGCTGATCGGCGTCGCCTCCATGGCGATCGCGTCGGTGGTGTGGGGACCCTACCTGCTCGCCATAGTCAGCGGAGAGCCGCACTCCGGCGCGACGGCCATGCACTACCTGCCGTACAACGGCACCCAGGTCCCGATGCCGATGCTCTCCTTCTCCGCGGTCGGGGCGCTCTGCCTGCTGGGCATGGTCTTCCTCGTCGTCCGGGCCGTGGACCGGGATGTCCGCTCCATGGGCATCGCCCTGGTCGTGTTCTACGGCTGGATCGTGGCGTCGATGATCGCGACCCTCGCCGGGAACACCCTGCTCGGGTTCCGGATGGACGCCGTCGTCACCCTGCAACTGGCCACCGCCGGCGTCTTCGCGATCGCGGAGATCCGGCTCCTCGGGCCGGACGCCCTCTATCCCCACCAGATCTCGGCGCGCACGGGACGCAACGTCACGCTCGTCATGGTGACACTTCTGCTCATCGCGGGTGTCGCCTACGCCCAGACGATCCCGCAACGCAACCACAACGCAATCGACCTCGCGTACACGGACACCGACGGTGACGGGGTCCGCGCGGACCTCTATCCCCCCGACTCGGGTGCCTGGTACGGGGAGATCGATGAACTGATCCGCGGCAGGGGCCACATCCCCGCCGATACCGTCGTCCTCACCGACGAACACAACTTCATGTCCTACCACCCCTACCGGGGCTTCCAGGCCTTCACCAGCCACTACGCCAACCCACTCGGTGAGTTCGACCTCCGCAACCGGGAGATAGAACAGTGGGCCACCGCCTCGTGGAACGTACTCGCCGAGCCCCGGGAGTTCACCGCCGCCCTCGAGCAGTCCCCCTTCACCGCACCCGACGTCTTCATCCTGCGCGGTGACGCCGAGGACAGGGAGGAGGGCTGGAAGTACGACATCGCCGAGGACATCTACCCCAACAACCCGAACGTCCGGTTCCGGGGTGTCTGGTTCAACCCCGAGTCATTCACCGGGGACGGCTCCCCCTGGGATGTCGAGCAGGTCGGTCCCTTCGTGGTGGTGACCCGCAGCCGATGAAGCCGGAGGACAACCCTGACGTAGAATCGTCTGCTGTGTCAGCAACAGCCGTTAATACCCCGCCCACCGCGTCGAGACGGTTGCTCAACCTCGCCATCGTCAGTGGTGTCCTGGGTTTCCTCATGTTCGTGCTCACGCCGTTCATGCCGGTCTCCCAGACCCAGTCCTCCTTCGACTGGCCACAGAACGATTCCCTGAACAGCGTCAACGCCCCGCTGCTCAGCTATGTCCCGCAGTCCGTCGACATCGACATCCCGGTGTCCGCGCTCACGGAACTGCGGGACAGCCAGTCGACCGTCCTCGGCACCCTGCCCGCGGACAGCGAGGACGCGACCACGCGCGGACTGTTCGTCCGGCTCACACCCACGGGTCTCGACGTCATCGTCCGCAACCAGGTCCCCTTCGAACTCGACGCCGAGCAGCTCGAGGCGCTCCCCCGGGACGCCGTACTGCACGTCTCCTCCACCGAGGAGGAGACCACGGCCCGGATCAACGGTGCCCGTGGCCCGGACGGCGAGGAATACAGCGGGACCGTCAGCGGTGACCAGCGCCCCCAGCTGACCGGCATCTACACGGAGCTGGACGGCGGGGACGGGGCCACCGCACGCGAACTCATCGACGAGGGCCTCTCGGCCCACATCGAGATCAACTCCCGCTTCACCTCCGCGCCGAGCGTCCTCAAGTACATCACGATGTTCTCGGGCCTGGTGCTGCTCGCGGTCGCGCTGTGGACGCTGCACCGCATGGACATCCTCGACGGTCGACGGACCCGGCGTTTCCTGCCGGTCGGCTGGTTCCGGCCACGGCTGCTCGACGGCATCGTCGGCGGCGTGCTCACCTGGTGGTACATCTTCGGTGCCAACACGTCGGATGACGGCTACCTGCTCACCATGGCGCGGGTGTCGGACCACTCCGGCTACATGGCCAACTACTACCGGTGGTTCGGTGTCCCCGAATCCCCGTTCGGCGCCCCCTACTACGACCTGCTCGGGCTCATGGCGCAGGTCTCCACCGCCTCGGTGTGGATGCGTCTGCCGGAGCTCATCGCGGGCCTGCTCACCTGGATGATCATCACCCGGGAGGTGCTGCCCCGCCTGGGATCCAAGATCAACAACCGCCGCGTCGCGCACTGGACCGCGGCATTCTCCTTCCTGGGCTTCTGGATGGTCTACAACAACGGGCTGCGCCCCGAGCCGGTCATCGCCGTCGGCGCCCTGCTGACCTGGGTGTCCATCGAGCGGGCCATCGCGACGTCCCGGCTGCTGCCCGCAGCCGTCGCCGTGATCATCGCGACGGTGTGCCTCGGCGCCGGCCCCACAGGTCTGATGGCCGTCGCGGCACTGCTGGCCGGCCTCTCGGGGATGATCCGCATCGGCCTGCGCCGGATGCCTCTGCTCGGAGCCGGTCGGGGCGCACCGAGGAGTGCGTCACTCCGCGCGGCCGCGGCGATGATGGCGCCGTTCCTGGCGTCCGGGACCGCGATCCTGCTCGCCGTGTTCGGTGACCAGACCCTCGGCACCGTCCTCGAGTCCATCCGGGTGCGCTCGGCCAAGGGCCCCTCACTGAACTGGTACGACGAGTGGGTCCGCTACGAGACCCTCATGCAGCAGACCGTCGACGGGTCCTTCGCCCGCCGTTTCGCCGTGCTCATGCTCTTCGTCTGTCTCGCCCTGGTGCTGGCCAGCGTGCTGCGCAACGGTCGTGTCCCCGGTTCCGCTCAGGGGCCGTCGATGCGACTGATGCTCGTGTTCTTCGGAACCATGTTCTTCATGATGTTCACCCCGACGAAGTGGACGCACCACTTCGGCGTGTACGCCGGCATCGGAGCGGCGTTGGCTGCGCTGGCGGCCATCGCGGTGTCGAACATGGCGCTGAAGAGCGCCCGGTCGCGCACCCTGTTCATCGGTGCGATCCTCTTCCTCCTGGCCTTCGCGCTGTCCGGGACGAACGGCTGGTGGTACGTCTCCAGCTACGGTGTCCCGTGGTTCGACAAGACGATCCAGTACCGCCACATAGAGGCGTCCACGGTGATGCTGTTCATCGCGCTCGCCGTCCTCGCCCTCGGCGCGATCCAGTCCTTCGTCTCGGACGTCGCGACGGCGCGTGCCGCTACTGAGGGCCGGGCCGAGGAATACGCCGTGGAGAAGCAGCGTCGCCTGCGCCGCTTCGACGGCCTGGCGGCCTCACCGATCGCGGTCGCCTCCGCTCTCGTGGTCGTGTTCTCGGCGCTGTCCCTCGGCAAGGGCTTCGTCTCCCAGTACCCCGCCTACTCGATCGGGCTCGGAAACGTCCGTTCCCTGGCGGGTGACAGCTGCGCACTGGCCAACGACGCACTCATCGAATCGGACACGAACGACAGCTTCCTCAACCCTGTCGACGGAACGCCGCTCGGTGAGTCCCTGGAGAGCGAGGACAACCGGGGATTCGACGCGAACAACGTCCCACCGTCGATCAACTCCGCGGGCGTGGACACCGCGACCACGGGAGCCGGCTCCATCGCCGGCGCGACCGACGAGGACACCGCCTCCGGTGATACGGGCGGCCAGGACTCCGGTTCAGGCGGCGGTGTCCGCGGCGACGTCGGCGTCAACGGTTCCGTCGCGCAGCTCCCCTTCGGGATCGACTACCGTGAGGTTCCGGTCGTCGGGTCCTACACCGCAGGCCCCCAGTTCCCCGCCGAGATCACCACGTCCTGGTACGAACTGCCGGAGCGTCATCCGGACGCGCCGCTCCTCGTGGTGTCCGCGGCCGGTCGGATCGAGCACAACGACATCAACGGCGTCCGACAGGAGGGGCAGCGACTCGTCATCGAGTACGGCACCCGTGGAGCCGACGGTGAGGTCACGGACGTCAACGAGATCGAGCCCCTCGACATCGGTCCGGCACCCGGTTGGCGGAACCTGCGCGTTCCGCTCGACCAACTCCCACCGGACGCGAACGTCGTCCGGATCGTCGCCACGGACACGAGTCTCGACCCGGAGCAGTGGCTCGCGGTCACCCCACCGAGGGTGCCGACGCTGAAGTCACTGAATGAGGTCGTCGGCTCCGAGGATCCCACCCTGCTCGACTGGTCGGTCTCGCTGCAGTTCCCCTGCCAGCGTCCGTTCGACCACTGGGCGGGGGTCGCCGAGACACCGCTCTGGCGGATCTCACCGGACCACGCCGGCAAAGTCACGCTCTCCCCGTGGCAGGACTACAACGGCGGAGGCGTCATGGGTGTCGCGGAAGCCATCAACAAGGCCACCGAGCTGCCCAGCTACCTCAAGGATGACTGGCACCGCGACTGGGGCTCCCTCGAGGCCTACGAGCTGCGCACCGATTCCCGCGGGGAGGCCCCCGTCGATGCGGTGATCGACTACCGCACGGTACAGCGTTCCGGTTTCTGGAACCCGGGCAAGATGAAGATCGAGGACTGACCGTACAACCGGCGGAAGGCCCCACCCGCCGTTCACCACGCGCGGGTGGGGGCCTTCCGCCATCCGGGGCCCGGGGCGGGTGGAATTGTCCGACGTCCGGTCGCCGGGAAACAGATCCGGGACCCCGCTCGTGGCCGGCGCCCCACGCGATGTGGCGACCCGGTTCCGGGGATCAGGGAAATGTACCGGGGCTCACGGCCACCGGTTCCCGTCGAGCATGGCACCATCCGCCCGGAAGCCCGACCGGCTGCGTCCTCGCCCCTCTCCCGGATTCGGGGTGGAGGGTGCTTCTTCCCGGGAGCTGCACGGGAAACGGCGACGGCCGGCGCCCGGAGCTACCTCGGGTGCCGGCCGTCGCCGGTGTGCCGCAGACGGCGGGTCAGCTGTTCTGTTCGGCGAAGTGCTGGGCGTTCCTCAGCAGGATGAGGAGGTCACCGATGGTGTACTCACCGGTCTGCAGCATCGTCTGCAGGTCGGGAACGGGCAGGTCACCTCTGGCGGCCAGCTCCCGGACGCGGTCGACGATCTCGGTGGCGGGGCCGAGATCGATCCCCTGGCTCTGGGCGACGGCGACGAGAGCGCCGACGGCCAGGGCACCCGCCGCAACAGCGAGGATGGCGCCGACGAGTTCCCGGTTGTTGTTGCCCAGCGCCTCGAGCTCGGCGATCCGACCGCCGATGGCGTCGAGGTCGAGCACCGTGGACAGCACGTCCCCGAGGTTGACGTCGATACCGGCACTGAAGTCGGTGAGCTGCTGTTCACTGCCGTTGAACAGGTTCACGTCGGAGACGGTGACCATCCCGGGTACGACACCGTTGTCGGCGCGCTGCCAGAAGGACATGTGGTTCCAGCCACCGGGGATGTCGGCCGGGGGACGGTTCTCGTAGGCGGCGAGCCAGAGCGGGTAGTCGCTGAACTCACTCGTGTTCGCCATGTTCTCCTGCCAGAAGTACCGGTAGGTGTAGATGATCGGCCTGCGACCGGTGAGGCGCTCGATGTCGGTGAGGAACTCCCGGACCCAGGCGCTGAGCTGGGCCGGTCCGAGGTTCTCCGCGTACTCGATGTCGAGCACCGGAGGCAGCGAGGGCTGGGGCTGCGTCGCGAGCGCCGCGGCGTACTCGGCGGCTTGTGCGCTGGCGGAGGAGCTGGGGCGGGCCATGTGATAGCTGCCGACCAGCAGGCCCGCGTTGCGGGCCTGCTTGGAGTCGGCGACGAAGTACGGGTTCATGTAACCGATCCCCTCCGTGGCCTTGATGAAGGCGAACCGGTGTCCGGAAGCGGAGACCTCGCGCCAGTTGATGGCGGCCCCTCCCGGATGCTGCCAGCTGGCGACGTCGACCCCCTGGGGAGAGGTGATGCTGAATGCGGCGGCTTTCGGGGCGCCCAGCAGAGTGACGACCAACGCGAGCGCGGTCATGAGTGCGGTGACGGGGATGGTGACGGCGCGGTGGTGCGTCGCGCGCACGGCAGCGCGATCGTGCGGAGAGAAGTACATGGGCGTAAATCTACAGCAAATTCACATGAGTCACATCTTTAACATCAACAACATGCGCAATTGGCGTGTCACGCTGTCACATCCGGGGTCGACCCCTGTCCACAGGACCGGCACCGACCGTCCCACGTACGACGAAACCACCCTGCTCCAGCTCGCGCAGCGACATCACCGGGCGATCGAGCAGCACATACCCGGCATCCCGCCGGGCGGCACGCCACCCACGAATGAACAGCCAGATGAACAAGGGGTAGATGACGAGCGCGACAGCCCCCATGGAGACCATCGCCGCACGCGTGTCGTCGTACATGATGTTCCAGCAGAAGTGTGCCGCGAACGCCACAGACACCCACAACAGGCCGGTACCCAGCCGCCAGAGGCGACTGCGGTGCGCGGTGAACACGGCCACACCCAACCCCCATCCGGCCATACCGGTGAACAGCACGTGCAGCAACGGGCCGGCCGCGACCCGTACCCCCCAGATCCACAGCATTCCCTTCACGTCACTGACCGGGTCGTACACGGCCCCGATCACCGCGTAGCCGACGTTCTCCACGACCTCGAACCCGAGACCGACGAGAATGCCGCTCACGAGGCCGTGCCACGGCCTCGTGAGCCGACGGAAACTGAACAGGATGATCAGTACCCCCAGGGTCTTGACCGTCTCCTCCGGATAGGCACCTCCCCAGGACGCCTCGAAGTGATCGAGTCCGAGCCTCCCGGGAAGATCCAGGGATGTCGCGGACAGCGGGAAAGCGAGCAGCGGGGACACCGCGGCCCCCCACAGCAGGGCCGCCACCACATAGCCTGCCCCGGCGCGGGGCCACAGCGGACTGGACCGGACCACCAGCAGAACAACCGAGAGTTCCACCACCGCAAGCAACGCACTGAGCCCCATGACACCCATCGACGGCAGCTCACCGTCCGTGGCCAAACCGGCGAACAGCGCCACCACCAGGGCCAGACCTCCTCCGACGAGCAGCCCGATGCCGTCCAGGACCCACAACGAACCCCGCAGGAACCTGTTCACGCCCGCACCTCCGAAGTCAGTAGAGACGGCAGGTCCAGCTCGGTGACATCATGCTCACCGTTGTTGCGGACCTGCGGCCGGATGAGTTCCGTGAAATCGTCGCCCCGTTCACCGTGGACAGCGACGACCAGCAGCTCCCCCTCGTGGTCCCCGGACCCCGGCAGGGCCAGGCCCGTGAGCTGGTCTTCCCGTTCGTCACCGTCGAACCGTTCCTCGGGCGACACGGCCTGCTCCTGGTGATGCAGTTCGAGGAGGTCACCGTCCCACGTGACCTCGAGGTCCATTCCCCGGGACACACCCATCGCCCGCAGCATCCGGCGCGCAGCGAGTTCCGGATCCGGAACGCCCTCCACCACCAGGGACTTTATGGTGGTTCCCCCGCAGTCCCAGCCACCTTCCAGCATCGTGTCCGGGGACGACTCGCACATGACGGGTTCGCCGTCCGCGTACCGCAGCGGGATCTGCCAGCCGCCGCCGACGGAGTCCCCGAGGATCACCTCGTCCGCGGACCGCGAGGTCGCCGGCAGCCGGGACGTGATCAGCAGCGGTACGGCCACCAGGAGCAGCAGTACACCGATCAACTGCAGGACATGCGCAGTCCGGAACTGCGGTTTCAGACGATAGGGCCCCATGCATGACGACGATACCAAGCGGTCCGGACTCCCCGGCCGGGATCAGGACGAGTCCGGGCGACCGGCATCCACCACACCGGTGGGATCCGGTCCATCCCGCACCTTCGTGCCGGTCATGGTGGCGGCCGCCACCATCCCCGCCGGAGGGGGACACCCACCGCCAGCAGGTCCCGCGCCCGGGTGGCATGAGTACCGATCCGGCACGTATCCGTCGGCACTGACGTCTTCTCTATTTCAGTGTCCCGTGCCGGGAAGCCCGTAGAGTTGGGGGCATGAAGGATCTCTACCGCTATGTCAACGGCCCCTGGCTCGACTCCCACGTCATTCCCGATGACCGTGGTGTCGACGGCAACTTCCACAAACTCCGCGATCGCGCTGAAGAGGATGTCCGCGCCATCGTCGAGGCCGACGATGGCCGCGCCGGAACCCTCTACGACTGCTTCATGGACACCGACGCCATCGAGGAAGCGGGCGTCGCGGTCCTGGATACAGACCTGGACCGGCTCGACGTGGATACCGTCGAGGAACTCGTCACAGCCCTCGGGCGACTCGACCGGGAGGGGGTCGGTGCCCCCGCCGGCTTCTGGGTGGAGAAGGATTCCGCCGGTGAAGAGGCGCTCGCCTACCTGGTCCAGGCGGGCCTCGGGCTGCCCGACGAGGCCTACTACCGCGATCCCTCCCACGCGGAGACCCTGGCCACCTACCGCGCGCACGTCGCCACCATGCTCGAATTCCTCCCCTCGGAACGTCTGGGTGGACTCTCCGCGACCGATGCAGCCGGGCGCATCGTGGAACTGGAGAAGCGCATCGCCGCCGGGCACTGGGATGTCGTCGCCACCCGGGACGCGGTGAAGACGTTCAACCCGACGGAGTTCACCGATCTTCCGCCGCTCGTCCGCGCCCTCTGCACGGCATCGGGTCTTCCGGAACACCGCCTCATCGTGATGATGCCGTCCTACCTCGGGCACCTGGACGAACTGCTGCGCGAGGCGGATCTCGCGGACTGGAAGCTCTGGGCCACATGGCACATCCTCAACGCCCGCGCGGGTCTGCTCACGGACGAGATCAGCAGGACAAACTTCAACTTCTACGGGACCGTCCTGCAGGGAGCCACGGAACAGCGCGACCGCTGGAAGCGCGGTACCGGCCTGGCCGAGCGCTTCGTCGGCGAGGAGATCGGCAGGCTCTTCGTCGCAGAGCACTTCCCGCCCGAGTACAAGAGGCGGATGCTCACCCTCGTCGACCACCTGATCGGGGCCTACCGTGAGCGGATCACCAACCTCGTCTGGATGACCGAGGAAACCCGGAGGAAAGCCCTGGTCAAGCTCGACAAGTTCAACGCCAAGATCGGCTACCCGGACAACTGGCGCAGCTATGAGGGTCTGGTCTTCGAGCCGGGGGGCGCCAATCTCGTGGCGAACGTCCGCCGCGGCAGCGCCTTCCTCCACGACTACGAGCTGAACAAGATCGGGAAGCCCGCCGACCGGACGGAGTGGGTGACCACCCCGCAGACGGTCAACGCCTTCTACAACCCCGTCGTCAACGACATCACCTTCCCCGCGGCGATTCTCCGACCGCCCTTCTTCGATCCCGATGCCGACGCGGCGACGAACTTCGGCGCGATCGGAGCGGTGATCGGGCACGAGATCGGGCACGGTTTCGACGACCAGGGCAGCCAGTACGACGGTGACGGCAACCTGAATTCCTGGTGGACCGACGAGGACCGCGCCGCGTTCGAGGAACTGACCGCACGACTGGTCGACCAGTTCAACGGGCGGGTCCCCGGCGTGCTGGCCGGCACCGAGTCCACCGGTGTGAACGGGGAGTTCACGCTCGGTGAGAACATCGGTGACCTCGGAGGCCTCGGCATCGCCGTCGTCGCCTACCGCCGCCACCTGGCGGATCAGGGCCTCGACTTCGACTCGGCCCCCACCGAAACCGTCGACCACGAGGGCGGCGACCCGGACATGGAGGGCCGCGAGTTCACCGGACTGCAGCGCCTGTTCATCTCGTGGGCGCGGGTCTGGCGGACGGCGATCAGGCCGGAGCTGGCCACCCAGTACCTCGCCGTCGATCCCCATTCGCCCGCCGAGTTCCGCTGCAACATCATCGCGGCCAACGTGGACGAGTTCTACCGCGCCTTCGACGTGCACCCCGAGGGCATGATGTACCTGGAACCCACCCGGCGCGTCACCATCTGGTGACACCGGCCCCGAGAGGATGAGACCCGGATGACACACTATCCGCCCCCCTACGGACAGCCCGCGGCACCGACGGAGACACGCCAGCGGAACTGGCCGAACATCGTTCTGGTGATCTTCATTCTCCTCCTCTACGGGTCCATCACCGCACAGGCGGTGACGAGCCGTTCCCTCCTGTCCAGCGCCGCCCGGGACGTCCCCGCGTCCCCGTTGTACGGCTACTCCGCCGTCCGTGACGCGCCGGAGGGATGCCCGGGTGGCACGCCGCCGTGCCCACCCATCACGGAACGCCTCGCCGACGTCGTCGGCCCGGATGCGGACCCCGTTCCCGTGATCGAGGCGAGCGCCACCCTGGGTACCGGAGGAGAAGCACAACGGACCCTGGCGTATCTGCTCGGGGACCGGATCCCGGATGGCCCCGGTCCGGGCGAGTTCCTCCTCGACGACCTGACCGCCCGGAAGCTGGGGCTCTCCACGGGGAGCGAGGTTGATCTCCGCGTCACCGCGGATACCGGCACCGAGGCCGGGGTCCGCCTCCGGTTGATCGGAACCTTCCGCCCGGCGGTGGATGAGCGGGCCGAGGAGGCCGGTGATCCGGACGCCGCACGTCAGGTGATTATCTCCGCCACCGACATCCCGGCACTGGACGGAACACCGCCCACCGGCTGGTGGACGGCCCAGACGATCCCCGGTGGGTTCGGGGCCCTGTCAGTGGTGGGACTCGAGGGCACACGCCAGCTGCAGGACAGCTGCGACTTCGCCCCCGAGTACGCACGGGGCCCCGGCTTCGCCTCATGGTGCGAAGCTGGGGCCCCCGCCCCCTCGGGCGGACTGGAGGGCCTGGATGCCCCCTACAACAGGTGGGTCATCCAGAGCACACTGGCGTTTATCGCCGCCATTCTCTGGGGACTGACCGTCCGCCGCAAAATTGCCCTGGTACTGGTTCTCATGCCCTTCTCCGCGATGGGAGGGATTGTCCTCGGGTGGCTCGCCGCCTACCCCATCTCCAGGGTCCTCGCCCCGGTGATCTGGCCGGAAGGCGGATTCGTCTTCGATCACATGGGGCCACTCGGATTCTTCGCTCTGCTCGGCGCCGCCGGCGGAACCGGGTGCGCCGCACTCGTCGGACTGCTGATCGCGGCCGTAGCTGAATCGGTGCGCGCGAAGAACCAGCGGTAGGGACAAATCGCCACTGGCGCCCTCTGACGGGGCCACCATGTTGATTACCAAGTAAGTTACCGGGTAACCTACTTGATGACCACCCCGCCCGATTGTCTAAGGATCCGACGATGTCAATAAAGTTCGCGCTACTCGGACTCCTCGATGACGAACCCTGCGGCGCAGGGAAACTCCGGCAGCGCTTCGAAGACCGCACACAGGGGATCTGGCCGATGAACATCGGGCAGGTCTACCAGACGATCCAACGACTCGACCGCGACGGACTCATCGAGAAAACCGGAACCGACACCACCTCCACCCGCCCCGCCGACATCTACACCACCACCGAGGCCGGACGCGCGGCCCTGGAGCAGTGGTGGAACGAGCCGACCCTCCGACCCCGCAACGACCGCGACGACCTGGTCATCAAGATCGCCGTCGCGACCGTCATCCGGGGGGTGAACAGTCGGGAGCTCATCCAGCGGCAACGCGAGGCCACGATGCGGGAGCTCCGCGAGATCACCCTCACCAAGGCCTCGATCCCCCCGGCCCGCACCGCGCAACGTCTCCTGCTCGAACGCCGCATCTTCGACCTCGAGGCCGAAGCACGCTGGCTCGACCACATTGAAACCCTCGCTGACCCGGAAGGCCCCCGATCATGACCCCCTCCCCCATCCTCACGCTGGAGAACGTCACCCGACTGCACTCCGACGGCCCCGACACCATCGCCGCCCTCGAGAACGTCAGCCTCTCCGTTGCTCCCGGCGAACTGGTCGCCGTCATGGGACCGTCGGGCTCCGGGAAGTCGACCCTCCTCAACGTCGCCGGAACCCTGGACGCCCCGGACCACGGCCGCGTCATCATCAACGGGCGGGACACCGCAGGTCTCTCCCCCACGGAGCGCGCCGCGATCCGCCGCCGTGACGTCGGCTTCGTCTTCCAGTACTACAACCTGGTCCCCACGCTCACCGTCGCGGAGAACGTCGCCCTACCCCTCGAACTCGACAACGTACCCCGCCACGAGGCACGCTCCGCGGCACTCGCCGCGCTGGAGGACATCGGCCAGGCCGAACTCGCCGACCGTTTCCCCGCCGAAGTCTCCGGCGGCCAGGCGCAACGCGTCGCCATCGCCCGGGCTCTCGTCGGTGAGCGTTCCCTGCTGCTCGCCGACGAACCCACCGGCGCGCTCGACACCACCACGGCGGAATCGGTGATGGCGCTCCTGCGCTCTCGTATCGACGCCGGCGCAGCCGGCCTGCTGGTCACCCACGAACCCCGCTTCGCCGCCTACGCCGACCGCACCATCTGGCTCCGCGACGGACAGCTCGTCCAGCCCCGCACCGGGAGTGATGCCCGATGAACGCCTGGCTCACCTCCGCCCGGATCGCCCGGCGCGACCTGACCCGCCACCGGTGGCGTTCCCTCGCCGCCGTCCTCCTGTTCGCCCTGCCCGTCATGGCGGTCCTCGTGTTCGCGGGAGCCGTGCTCAGCGAACGCACCACCGACGGAACCGACCCCACCCGCGCCTACGCCACCGCGTGGCTCGATCACACACCCTGCACCGCTGACGGGGACGATCTCTGCGAGGGGCCCGATGCCGCCACCGTCGCGAAGACCGACCACGAACGACTCACCGAGAACCTGGGGATCCATCCCGGTTCCCTGATAGCCGTACTGGACACCGAGGTCCGGATAACCACGCCCCGGGGAACGAGTTCCCGGAGCACCGCAACCGCGCTCCCCGGTACCCTCGACGGGGCACCGGAACCGGGATCCTTCATGATGCCGGGCTCCACAGCCGAAGCTCTCGGCCTGGAGCCCGGCGACCCGGCGACGGTCACGGTTCTGGACGCCGCCGGAGACGCGCACACCCGTGAACTCACCTACGTCGGCCCCACCCCCGGCAGCACCTTCCTCTCCCTCGCCGACGTCCCGGGTTCCGAGAGCATCGGCACCCCCGATTTCACGGGTGCCACCGACGGCACCCCGTGGAGCGTCGGCTACCTCGTTCCCCTGGATTCCGTGCAGTCCTTCGTCGGTCCGGACGCCCAGTCGTTCCGGACGAGCGGCATCTACCTCACCTTCACCGGGGGGCACGACGACACGGATCCGTATGTCGCGCCCGATGTATTCCGGGCACTGATGGACCGCGACGCGATCGTGAACTGGGTCGTGCTGACATTCGCACTGCTGGTCATCATCGCCGTCGTCACCCCCATCTTCGCGGTCGCGGCCCGACGCCAGACCCGGCTCATGGGTCTGCTGTCGGCCACCGGAGCCGCCCCGGTGCACCTGCGCCGCGTACTGCTCATCCAGGGGCTCATGATCGGTGCCGTCGGCGCGGTTCTCGGCAGCGTGCTCTCCATCCCCGTCGAGCGGGTCCTGGTCGGGGCCATCAACCCCGGGGCCGACGTCCACTGGCCCTGGGACCTCGCACTCCTGATCGTCGCCACCTCCCTGCTCGTCGGTGTCGGGGCGGCGCTGCTCCCCGCGCTGAAGACCGGACGGCAGGACCCGGTCGTCGCACTCCGCGGTGGTCGCAGCGTCAGGATCCGGCGATTCTCCCTGCCCATGGTCATCGGCCCGGTGATCATGCTCATCGCCCTCATATTGAGGGCGATCGAAGAATCCCCGTTCATCCACATCCTCACCCAACCGCTGCTCGGGCTGGGGCTCGTGCTCACCGCACCCATCCTGCTGTGGGGGACGGCCGCACTCGCCGGCAGATTCCGGCTCCCCGGCCGGCTCGCGTCCCGCGACGCGCTGCGCTCCATGACGCGAACGGCCCCGGCGGTCGGCGCGATCGCCGGTATCACGTTCGTCTCGACCACGTTCCTCAGCATCCTGTGGTTCCCGGCGACGACACACGACGAGGAGAACAGGCTCCCGGACGCCTCCGTTCTCTTCCTGCCCACGGAAGACGTGGACTTCAACCCGGATGCGGCTCACGAGGGCATCTCCGACATCCTCGACAAGCCCCACGGCGCACAGAGCGACCTCTTCGCCCCCCGGTCCGACGATTGGGGCGCCACCGACTGGGAGGGCCTCGCCGCGGCCGGAACCACGACCGCCGACGACGAGTACTACTTCGACCTCCCACTTTTCCGGGGGTGGGCGGCCCACGGGCTCCCCGGCGTCCACACCAACATCCTCATCAACGACGGTTCCGCCGTCACCGCGCTGGAGGGCCTCACGGACGAACAGCGCACGGCGATCCGCACGGCACTGGACGAGGGCGAGATCGTGGTCACCGACCCGGATCTCACCGTCGACGGTGTGGCGGCATTCGGCAGGACGGTCCGGTCGAACGGCGCATCCGCCGAACATCGGGAAAAGAAGTACGCGGGCCGACTCGAGGCCCACCCCGAAGAGCTGCGCGACCGGCTCGTCGACGAGAGCGGATTCCTCACCTTCCGGAACCACGGCGACACCGCCGAACAGTACGATCCGGGGAACTACGAGGTTCGCACCCACCCGGCGACGGTCGTCCCCCTCGACGGGCCCGGGGTCTCGCTCCTCACCCCGGCGACCGCCGCGAAGATCGGCATGGAGACCACCTACGCGGGCACGCTGGTGACCACCCTCGAACCGGTCAGCACCGTCGACTCCTTCCGGCTCGACGCGAAGGTAACGAGAGAGAAGCCACCCTTCCGGGCTGAAACGGCGAACCGACCACTCTACGAGCTGTTGACCTGGATGATTCCGTCGCTGTTCGCCGGCCTCATCAGCTACGGCATCGTCGTGCTCCTCATGCTGCTCGCCGCAGCGGAATCCCGCAGGGACACCGACATCCTCACGGCGATCGGAGGATCACCGCGGATCCTGGCCCGATACGTGGGCGCGCAAGGCCTGATCATCGGGCTCGGCGGGACGCTGGCGGGAACCCTCTTCGCCTTCATCCCCCTCCTGGTGGAGATGGCGAGCACGGACATGGAGTGGTTCCCGAGGTACGTATTCGACGAGATCGGCGTCGGCCCGTGGTCGATTCCCCTGCTGATCACCCTCGTCGGTGTTCCGCTCCTCGCCTGGGCGACCGGGCTGGCCATCGGAGGTTGGATCGCCGGGCACCGGCGTCCGCTGAGCGACCGTCGGGAGTGACCGGGGCCGGAGGCGCGGTGGCGGTAGCATGGGCGATATGAGCGATAGTCGGACGGGTATCGCCGTGCTCCGGCGGACGTGGTTCCACGACGCCCGCCCCTCCGGTCTCGCCGGGGCCTCCGGTTCCGATGACCGGACACCGGCCGGGCACTGTGGGGTA
Source organism: Corynebacterium antarcticum (assembly GCF_016595285.2). Lineage (NCBI taxonomy): Bacteria > Bacillati > Actinomycetota > Actinomycetes > Mycobacteriales > Corynebacteriaceae > Corynebacterium > Corynebacterium antarcticum. Next base: position 155,831 of record NZ_JAENIP020000002.1, on the reverse strand, counting down.
CACACGCGATGATCACGTGGCGCGCCAACGCCCGGACAGCCCTGCGTGAGCTCTCCGATCACCGGTGGCGCACCTTCACCGCTCTCCTGCTCCTAGCCCTCCCCGCCCTGGGCGTGATGATCATCGCCGGTGTCTCCGTCAGCGGAACCCGCGATCCCGGGAACGAACCGATGTCGGGGTACCGGCAGGTGTGGATCAGCGACCGGACGTGCCTGCCCTTCCAACTCAATTCGACATTCGATCCCTGCCTCGACCCGGATCACGGACATCTCCGCGGCACCCCGTACCGCGACCGCCTGGCCGCCGCGATGGGGCCGGACGCCGATGCCGTCGTGACCACGGTGTCGGTCCCGATTCGCGTGACCACCGGTACCGGAACCACCGACAGTGTGTCCGCCACCGCGGTGCCCGAAACACCTCCGCACGCGCCACGCCCCGGCACCTTCCTCCTCGACTCCGCCACCGCCGCAGGCCTAGGTCTCGAACCGGGCGACGTCGCCACCGTCGGCATCCCCGTGGTCGGTGGTGGAATCCGCGACACGGAACTCACACTGGCCGGGTACTCCACCCGCGGGGCTGCGGTACCGCTGGCGGATCTCCCCGGGGAGCGGGCCTTCACCGATCCCGGCTTCCACGGGAGCGGGGACGGGGAATCGTGGCCGGTGTCCCACTACCTCCCGGAGACCACAGCCGACCGGATCCTCGCGAACCACGCCGCGGAACTCGAGGCACAGCACGTGATCATCGGGACACCCGTGGAGACTCCGGAATCCGGGCGCCACGTGGTCGACGATCTCACCGCGACCCTGACCGACGCCGGTGCCGAATCCGTGGAGGTGTGGATAGCGCTCCTCACCGCACTCCTGATGGTCGTATCGGTCATCGCCCCGCTCCTCGCGGTCGGCCCCACGGCCCCGGAGCACCCGCGCCGCGTCCCGCTGATCAAGGGCCTCATCGTCGGCTCACTGGGCGCAGTAACCGGAGTCGTGATCTCCGCCCCCGCGCAGTGGGCACTGCTCGCCGTTCTCCGACCCGGAGCCGCGATGATCTGGCCCCGGAACCTCGCGATACTCACCTCCGTCGTCGGAACCTGCGTCGGCGCAGCGGCCGCGCTCCGGACGGCACGACACCTCGAGCGGCCGGAGCCGGATGCCCCGACGGACAATCCGCCGGCCCGGGCACACCGCTTCCACTGGCCCACGGCCATCGGCCCGGTAATTCTCCTCGCCGCGCTCATCACCGGCCCGGTGAACGCGGTCGCGGACACCACCACCCTGACCGTCCTCCTCGCAGGCACGGGACTCGTCCTGTCCTCCCCGCTCCTGTTGCGGGGGGCCGCCCGGCTCGCCGGACACGTGTCCCGCCCGGCCCGGCTCGCCGCCCGCGAGGCACTGCGCCACCCCGACCGCGATACCGCGGCGACAGGGGTCGTCGCGGGAATGACGCTGCTCGCGGCAGCGCTCATCGCCGGAATGCCGCCAATCGACGACGGTGGCACCGGAGCGCTACCGCACGATGTCGTGGCCTTCGAACAGTACGGCCGGGTCCACCCCTCCCCCGACTCCGCGCACGCGTACATCACCGGTCACATCGGCGCCGCCGGGGTCCGCTCCATCAGCGACATCTACGCGACAGCGGACTCGAAACTCCACGGCACCTGGCACGGCGTGCCCGCCACGGAATCCGGTGACCGCACCCGGACCGGCGCAACGGGACAGGGCTGGGATACCGCTCTCCCGCACCACCACAACGGCATCGTCATCAGTGACGGAGCGACGATCACCGCACTGACCACCCTCACCGACGCCCAGCGGGACGCGATCCAGACCGCACTCGACGCCGGTGACGTCGTCGTGACGGATCCCGCTCTCGTCACGGACGGCACGGCCCGATTCGCCCACCGGGAGGGCTACGGCGACACACCGAACCCCGGTGAACGTGACGGCTCCCCAGTCGGCGCCGGAGAACCCACGATCGTCAGCCGCTCCGCGACCGCGGTACCGGTGCCGGGCGCCGCAGGCTGGTTCATGACACCGGCCACCGCGGCGGAACTGGGCATCGACCCGCTCTACCGCGGCGCGATCGTGCACACGGAGAACCCGATACGTGTCCTCGACACCATCAGGGTCCGTACCGGCACGCAACAGAGCGACGGAGTGCCCCTCCGCGCCACCGGCGAGCTCGCCCCGAACACCCTCACGGCGACCGCGGCGGTGCTCATCGCGCTGGCCGCGGCCTACGGGGCCACGCTTCTCGTACTCCTGCTCACCGCCGCCGAGGCACGCCGAAGCACCGGGATGCCCGGTGCGGGCGGTACCTCCCCCTTCCTCCACGCCCGGTACTTCGGCGCGCTGGGGCTGATCACCGCACTCGCCGGAGCCGTGCCCGCGACACTCATCGCCGCGATCATCCTCCGGGGCCCGGCCGTCCTACTGCCAGCAGTCGGGCTTTCACTGCTCGCGTGGCTCAGCGGCACCGCTCTCGGAGCCCGGACCGCGCGGAACCGCGGACGGCGGTGACGGTTTGCGGTCTCAGACCCGGATCCCCTCGACGGCCAACAACCCGCGCTTGAAATCCACGCCGCCGGCGAACCCACCGATCCCGCCACCCGACGCCAGCACCCGGTGACAGGGCACCAGCACAGGCAGCGGATTCGAGGCGCACGCCGACCCCGCCGCACGGAAAGCCTCCGGGCTACCGGCGAGCTCGGCCAGCCGGGCGTAACTCACCGTCTCCCCGAACGGGATCCCCCGCAACGCCGCCTGCGCCCGCTGCGTGAACGTCACCGGCTCCGGAACATCCAGTGACACCCCGAACACCTGACGGTCACCGGCCAGATACTCCCCGATCTCCCCGACCGCCTGTGCGGCGTGTCGCGCGGCCGCACCGGAACCGGACGGATCGTCGACAAGCGCACCCCGGAACAGCACCCGGCGCACACCGGCCTCCCCGGCAACCACCGTCAACGGGCCGAACGGAGTGTCGAGCGAACGGAACGCGATCATGTCCATGGCCCGACACTACCCGCCGGTAGCATGGTCACCATGAGCGAGACACCCGACGAACCCCAGGTCATCCACGACGACGCCACCGGACGTGACTTCGTCGTCGGCGGCACCGAAGGCGGCCTCGACGAGGAGGGACAGCTCGAACAACTGGCCTGGTACCTCAACCAGCACCACCCCGCACCCGACCTCACCCCACCCTGGGCCGGCGGCACCGGCGACCGGGACACCTGCGACGACTGGGCCGCGCGCCTGCCCGACCGGCTCACCCACGCCGCCATGCTCATGCTCGGCACCGCCGCCGGCCACCGTATGCCCGGCGTCGACTACCTCGGCGGGGTCACCGCCGACGATCTCCCCGGGCTCGGTGTGGTGTTCACCCCCTCCGAACCCACGGGTGACTGGGCGGTCAGCCTCCACGGCGGCGGGTGGTGGCGTGGCACCGGAAGCTGTCTCGACAACGCCTGGCGCCCCGGCGTCGCCGCCGTGGCGGAGCTGTCCGGCACGACCATCATCGACGTCGACTATCCCCTCGCACCCGAGCACCCGGTCACCGCGATGCGTGCGGTGACGCGCGCCGCCATCGCCCACGCCCGTCAGCAGGGTGCACGCCATGTCGCCGCCTGGGGCGAATCCTCCGGTGCGGCGCTGGCCGCGCTCGTGGCGGGCGACGTCGACAAGCTGCTGCTCACCCGCCCCAGCCTGCACCTCGGCGGACTGCCCGACGTCGTACGCGGCGACGCCGAGATCCCCGATCCCGCAACCTGGCCGCGCACCCTGATCCAGGTCGGTGAGCAGGACACCACCGTGCCGCACTTCCGGTGGGCGGAACACGTCGCCGAGGTACTGACCTATACGGCACAACACACCATCGTCACGCCCACCGTCGCGCGGAAGATGGCGAAGGACGCCGCGGACTTCCTGCGGGGATAGAGCGGAGCCGGCCGATTTCCGGTGGGCGGGCTCCGGGATGGCCCCGGCAAACACATCCACGGCACGGGCCACCGCCCGTCCCCATGTGTCGGGACACCAGGTGCCGCGGAGGACCCCGGTTCCCGGACGCCCTGTATTCTGACCCGACCGCTTCTCCGCGGTCGGCCGAAGGGGCGCCGTCAACGCGTGCCGACATCCCGGGCCACGAACGACGTGCTGCGGAAACACGCCTGCCCGGTACGTGTCAGCACGCGGCGAGGGGACCTCCGGACAGCGGAAACCCGGGTAGCCCGAGGGGCCACCCGGGTCAACGGGAGTGTCGGTCAGCCGCCGAACTGGCTGAGGTCGATGCCCTCCAGCGGGTCCGCCTCATTGCCCTCCTCCGCGGGCTCGTCGGCCTCGCAAAGGGTGAGCGTCGCGCCCGTGGAATCGGCGATGATCAGCATGGTGCCGAACTCGGCCTCGAAGGGTCCGCGGATGATCTCCCCGCCGAGTTCGGTCACCTTCTCCGCCGTCGCGGCGATGTCCCTGACGCCGAGGTACGTCTGCCAGAAGCCGGGGATCTGCGGCGGGAACCTGCCCTCCGCGTCCCAGATGCCGGCGAACGGGGAACCGTCGACGTCGATGAGGGTGTAGCGGGCGCCGTCCTCGTCGAGCCGACGGACGGTCCAGCCGAACAGTTCGGTGTAGAAGTCGACGGCGCGATCGTAGTCACCAGTTGCGGTGAGTTCATGCCAGACGGCGGTACCGGGTTCACCTCCGGACACGAAGCGTTCCTCGCCGGAGGGCTCGATCGCACCGAACATGGCACCCGCGGAGTCGACGAGAATCGCGACCTGGCCGAGGTGGACGTCGAACGGTTCGGTGAGGACGGTGCCGCCGAGTTCCCGGGTGCGGGCGACGGTGGCGTCGATGTCGCCGGTGAGGAAGTACGTGATCCACGTGTCAGGCTGCGTGGCGTCCTCCGGCTGCTCGATGAAGCCGGCGACGGGCAGCCCCTGGGCCCGGGCGAGCCGGTAACCGGGGGCGGCCTCCTCGACGTCCCAGCCGAGGATCTCGGAGTAGAAGTGCGCGGTTTTCCGCATCTCGGAGGTCGTGAGGTCGATCCAGAACGGCATACCGTCCTGTGCCATGAACGCAGGCATTACATGTTCCTCCACTTTTCGGGGTCGAAGTCATCGTTCGCGGTGGCCTCGTCGAAGAAATCGTCGTCATCGTCGCTGCCGGAGGCGGCGACACGCGCCGACGCCCCACCGACGGTGACGACGTCGCCGACGCGCAGGGTGCGCCCACGGCGGGTGTCGGCCTCGCCGTTGACCGTGACCTCACCGGCGGCGATCGCCTCCTTGGCGGCACCGCCGGTGTCCACGAGGTTGGCGAGCTTGATGAACTGCCCGAGTTTGATTGTGTCGTCCCGGATCGCGACGTCGACTGCTTCCATGCGGTCCAGTGTACGGGCGGTCCAGTGGTGCCCCGACACCGCCGGGGCGGGAGACCGTGCGGCTCCGGTCAGCGGAAGCGGACGGCGGTGCCGGTGGCGGCGACGAGCAGCATGTTGCCCTGCCCGAGGACGGCGTACTCGATGCTGACGCCGACGACGCCGTCCGCGCCGAGTGCCGTGGCGCGCTGCACCATCTCACCGAGGGCCTGTTCCCGGGCGGTGGCCGCCTCCTGCTCGTACCCCTGGCTACGGCCGCCGACGATGTTCCGGAATCCGGCGGCGAAGTCCTTCAGGGCGTTGATGCCGACGATGGTCTCGCCCGCGACGACGCGGATGTACTCGCTGATCTCTCGGCCGTCGACGGTCGGGGTGGTGGAAACGATCATGGTGTGTGCTCCTCGTTGGTTGTGCGCTTCACGGCCGAGTGTAAGGGCACCGGTGGAGCAGCGCAGACGCCGACAGGCTCAGACGAGCCGGACGGCGGTCCCGGTGAGCATGATCGCGAAGTTCCCGATGGCACCGGTGTAGGGGTGGGAGACCCCCGGAGACCGATGATCGCATCGGCGCGCAGCCCGGCGGCCTCCTCCCGGGGCATGTCGAGCGCCTGGCCCCGGGCTTTCAGGGCGGCAGCGGCCTTCTTGTCCTCACTGCTGCGCAGCGTGTAGGCGTAGCCGGTACCGGTGACCACACCGAGATACTCGTGGATTTCTCGTCCTGCGACCGAATCTGTGGTGGTGATGATCATGGTGCGGGCCTCCCGGACGGACAACTGTGTTTTTGCGAGTCTATCCCTGCCCGACGACCCCGCGGAGGCCCTCGAGGATCATCCAGGCGGCGATCAGTGCGAAGATGAGGCCGCTGACCAGCTCGATCAGGGGACCGTTGCGGACGATACGCACGGCGAGCGTCCGCACGGCCAGAGCGAAGCCGACGAACCAGACGACACCGGTCACGGTGAGCAGTGCCAGTATCGTCGCACCCGCGACGAACCCGCCGTCCGGGTCGACGAACTGCGCGAAGATGGCGGCGAAGAAGAGGACGGCCTTGGGGTTCGACAGATTCGTGGCCAGCCCGGTCCGGAAGGACGCGACGGGGCGGGCGTCGGCTCCGGTGTCCGTCGGCGCCGATCCCACGGGGGACCGGGAGCGTTCGCGTCTACCGTGGATCCCGGCCCTGATCGACCTGAACGCGATCCACGCGAGGTAGCTGCCGCCGATGATCTGCAGGATGTGCAAGAGACCCGGGTGGGTGGTCATCAGCGCGGACAGACCAATGAGGCTGGCGACGATCCACAGGGTATTGCCGGCGCAGATACCGAGTGCGCACCACACGCCGTCGGCCCTGCTCCGGGCGCCCAGCCGGATGATCTGGAGGGTGTCCGGGCCCAGGCTGGCGATCGCCGCGATCCAGACGACGAGCAGGGTGGTGAGGGCGGCGAAAGTCATGCGCCTGAGAGTACCGTCCGGTGGACGCCACCTTCAGTGCCCGTGGCTACACCTGATCGGTGGGCATGATGAGCATGGTGTCGACGTTGACGTGCGCCGGCATGGATGCGACCCAGCGGACGGCCTCCGCGATGTCCGCCGCGGTGAGGTTGATCTTCCCGTCGTAGACGGTGGCGGCGCGCTCGGCGTCGCCCTTGAAGCGGTTGAGGGAGAAGTCCGTCTCGACGCGGCCGGGGTCGATCTCGCTGACGCGCAGCGGGGTGTCGGCGGTCTCTATGCGCAGCACCCGCGTGAGTGCGGCGACGCCGTGCTTCGCGGCGTTGTATCCGCTGCCGCCGGCGTAGGGGACCCGGGCGGCGACGGAACCGATGTTGATGACCTGGCCGTGCGACCGGGTGAGCCGCTCGAGGAGGGCCTTGGTGACGCGCAGGGTACCGAGCACGTTGACCTCGTACATCCAGGTCCAGTCCTGGATCTCGGTCTCGGAGACGGGGTCGAGTCCCAGTGCTCCACCGGCGTTGTTGACCAGCAGGTCACAGCGATCGATGTCGGCGGTGAATTCCCGGACACTCGCGTCATCGGTGACATCCAGGTGGCGGGCGATGCACCCGGTGCGCTCGGCGAGGGCCTCGAGCTTCTCCATTCGCCGGGCACCGGCGATGACGGTCCACCCGTCCCCGACCAGCGCCTCGACGCACGCTTGCCCGATGCCTGCGGACGCCCCGGTGACGACCGCGACCCGACCTGAGTTCTTCATTGCGTTCATGGTTTCATTCTGCCAGCATCCCTGCACCGGTGAGACCGGGGCCGTCCACTCCACCGGAACGGGGTTGGCCCGGTTCCACCATTTCGGTGGGTTCGGCTACGGGTCGATCAGGCCGGATGCGCCCCGGATCCGGTTGTCCACCATTCCGACGGCCTCCATGAGGGCGAAGCAGGTGGTGGGTCCGACGAAGGAGAATCCCACCTTCTTCAACGCCTTTGCGAGAGTGATCGACTCCGGGCTGGTGGTGGGCTGTTCGGCGGCCGAGTCAGGCGGGGTCCACGCCGCCGGGGTGAAGGACAGCACCAGCCGGGGCAGCCCACCGCTCTCCCGGAGGGCGAGCGTGGCGCGGGCGTTGGCGAATACGGCGCGGATCTTCGCACGGTTCCGGATGATCCCGGAGCCGGCAAGCAGCCTGTCGGCGTCCGCGTCGCCCCAGTCTGCGAGCACCTCGGGGTCGAATCCCGCGAAGGCCTCCCGGAATGCGGGACGCTTACGCAGGATGGTCTCCCACGACAGCCCCGCCTGGAACCCCTCGAGGCAGATGCGTTCGAACAGTCCCCGTTCATCGGTGACGGGCCGGCCCCACTCGTGGTCGTAGTAGTCGCGCAGGAGTTCCGAGGAGCAGGCCCAGTGCGGCCGGAGTCTGCCGTCCGCCCCGCGGACCAGACCCCGGGCGGCGGGATCGTCGGTGTCATTCATGGCTTCACCCTAGGTCAGGGTTTCGCTCGTACCGGTCACCCGGTGGCCACCCTGCGGAAAGACGGGCGGATTCCCCGGCACCCCACAGCGGTATCAGGCGGTGACCTGGCGGACGGTGATATTGATGCGCCCCTCGGTGAGTCCGCAGCCGTCCGGGGTGGTGTCCGCGATGAGGCGGGGCACCCCGTGGAACGCCAGACGCGCGGGCCCGCCGAAGACGAGGACGTCGCCGGACTCGAGGGGGACGTCCCGCCAGGGGCGCGTCTGTCCCGCGACGGTGGCGATGCGGAAGATCGCGGAATCCCCGATGGAGAAACTCACGACGGGTGCGTCACTCAGCTCGGTGTCGTCCCGGTGCATCCCCATCCTCGAACCGGGTGGGTAGTAGTTGATGAGCGCGGTGTCGGCACGGTAGTTCTCCACCCAGGGGCCCAGCTCCGGAGCGTGCCGGGCCGCGTCGGCGAGCGCACCGCGGGCGAGGTCGGAGAGGAAGCCCGGGACCGGTGGCACAGGTGTTCCGTCCGGGGTGCGGGAGCTGTAGCGGTACGGGTCGGTGTGGAACCAGAGCCCGAGGGTGGTCATCCAGACACTCATCTGTCCGCTGCGCAGGACGGGCCGACGCATCGCGGCCGGCCCGCGGGCGTGGGCGCGGGCGCCTATGACCAGCCGGGACTGCGTCTCGGGGGCGAGCCAGGCCGGCAGGTGGACGACCCCGGGGATGATGCGGGCGGGCTCGCGGGGCAACGCACCGGGTTCGAACATTTGTGCCATGACCTCACCGTAGCAGCGCCCGGTGGATACACTTCCCCCGTGTCCCCCTTCGATCTGACCCGCATCGGCGCCGGGCTCGCGGCGGCGACGGCCGTCGGCACGCTCGGCGACGCCCTGGCCGGGACCGGCGCCTGCGTCGTACAGGCCCCGCCCGGTACGGGCAAGACCACGCTCGTACCGCCGGCCCTGGCCAACATCACCGGCGGAAAGGTGGTGGTGACCGCACCCAGGCGGGTGGCCGTGCGCGCCGCGGCGAGGCGACTCGCCCAGCTGGACGGCTCGGAGGTTGGTGACCGGGTCGGGTTCACGGTGCGCGGTGAGCATCACGCCGGCTCCCGGGTCCAGTTCGTCACCCCGGGCGTTCTGCTGCGCCGCCTGCTGGCGGATCCGGAGCTGCGCGGTGTGGACGCGGTGGCCCTCGATGAGGTGCACGAGCGGCAGCTGGACACCGATCTGCTGGTGGGAATGCTCACCGAGCTGCACCAGCTGCGCGATGATCTGGTGCTGACCGCGATGTCGGCGACCATCGACGCCGACACGTTCGCCGGGCTGATCGGGGGCCCGGTGGTGTCCACGGAGGCGGTGACACACCCGCTCGACGTCCGGTACGTTCCCGGCGGCACACGCCTCGGTGCGCGGGGTGTGGAGTGGACTTTCCTCGACCATGTGGCCCGGGTGTCGGTGGACGCCGTCGCGGAGCTCGGGCATTCGGCGCTGGTGTTCGTGCCCGGCGCGCGGGAGGTCGACCGGGTCGTCGCCACGGTCAGTGATCTCGCACCCCGCGTGCCCGTGCTGCCGCTGCACGGACAGTTGAGTTCGGCGGCGCAGGATGCTGCGTTGACGCCCTCGGATCGGCCACGGATCGTCGTGGCGACGTCGATCGCGGAGTCCTCGCTCACGGTGCCCGGGGTGCGCATCGTCGTCGATTCGGGGCTCGCCCGGGCACCGCGGCGGGATGCGTCACGCGGCATGACGGGCCTGGTGACCACGACATGCGCCGCATCATCGGCGGACCAGCGGGCCGGGCGCGCCGGCCGTGAGGGCCCGGGAACGGTGCTGCGCTGCTACGAGCCCCGCGTGTACTCCTCGATGCAGCCGCACATCACCCCGGAGATCGCGACGTCGGACCTCACGCAGGCCGCGCTCCAGCTGGCCAGCTGGGGTACGCCCCGTGGTGGGGGACTACCGCTCGTCGACGCTCCGCCCACCGCCGCGATCACGGGAGCAGAGGACGTGCTGCGGCGCCTGGGTGCGGTTGACGACGACGGCTCGGCGACCCCGTTCGGGCGGAGGCTGGCGGGCATACCCGCGGGTCCCCGGCTGGCCCGGGCCCTGCTGCTCACCGTTCCGCTGCTCGGTGAGCGGGCGGCACGTACGGTCGCGCTGCTGGCGGATCAGCCCCGGGGTGACATCACGGCGCAGGCCCGCGCGGAACGGGGCCGGCTCGGCCGGGAGACCACGCGCCTGATGCGGCTGGCCCGCGGCGCGGAACCCGGGACGGGCTATCCGACCACACATCCCGAGGGCCTGGTCACCGCCCTGGCGCACCCGGAGCAGGTGGCCCGGAGAACGGGTGGCGACTGGCTGCTCGCCAGCGGTACCCGGGCGACCCTCCCCGGCGGTACGGGTCTGGATGACGCGGAGTGGCTGGCCGTCGCCGAGGTCACCCGCACCACGGCGCGGGAGGGCCGGACCGGTGCGGTGATCCGGGCGGCAGCCCGGCTGGACGAGGAGACCGCCCTGGCCGTGGTCGGCGTCTCGGAGACCGTGACCGCGACCCTCGAGGGCGGGCGGATCCGGGCCCGGAAGGTGCGGCGGGCCGGAGCCATAGAGCTGAGTTCCACACCGACCTCCGTCGACAGGAGACACGCCTCGGAGGCGATCGCGGAAGGACTGCGGACCGAGGGCCTGGGGGTGTTCACCTTCTCGGCGGCCGCGACCGACCTGCGCGACCGGCTCGCCTGGCTGCACACCCACGTCGGCGATCCGTGGCCGTCGGTGGCGGAGGAGGACCTGCTGGCGAATCTGGACGCCTGGCTGGCCCCCGACCTGGAGCACATCGCCCGGGGCACCCCTCCGGGGAAGATCGACATGCACGCCGCGCTGCGCCGGCTGCTCCCCTGGCCCGAGGCGGCGCAGCTGGATGAGCTGGTTCCCCGGCGGCTCACCGTTCCGAGCGGACACAGCCACGCCGTCGACTACTCGGGGGAGAAACCAGTCGTGGCCTGCAAGCTGCAGGAGTGTTTCAGCCTGGCGGAATCCCCCCGGATCACCGGGGTCCCGGTGCTGTTCCATCTGCTGTCCCCGGCGGGACGACCGCTGGCGGTGACCGATGATCTGGCGAGCTTCTGGTCCGGGCCCTACAGCGGGGTGCGCGCGGACATGCGCGGCCGGTACCCGAAGCACCCGTGGCCGGAGGATCCGTGGAGCGCGACCGCGACGGCGCGGACGAAGCGCCGGATGTGACGGCGGGAACGGTACAGAACACCGGAAGCCCATCCGGGGGTGAACACTGGTAATAACCGGCTCCGGCTGATAGACCTGAAGGTGCGACATCACCGCTGAGCTGGTGAGAGACCGCGATCCCGCAGGAGCACCCACCAGCCCGCACGATCGGAGGTACCTCCCATGCAGAAGCCGACCACCCAGCTCTACATACTGTGGGCCATCACCGTTGTCGCCGCGGTTCTCCTCGCGCTCCACCACTTCATCTTCTTCCCGATCCCGCTCGTCGCGGCGATCGTGGCCTACCGGAAGATGCGGCGCGTCCCGGAACTCCGCACACGGTTCCTCATCGTGTTGTGGGTGAACATCATCGTGCTCATCGCACTCGGCGCCTATGTCGTCGTCAACTTCCCGATGGGCAACCCCGCCGCAGCCTGATCGCCCCCACTCCCCCGACCACACCGAGCGACACCACCGCCACGGCGACACCGGCGGTGGTGTCGCTCAACCAGTGAACCCCCAGAATCAGGCGACTCGCCGCCACGGCCACGGTCACGGTGACCGCGGTGGACACAGCCGCCCACCGCCCCGCACGGCGCAGCACCGGCCAGAAGACCACCACGAGAGATCCGGTGAGGACCGCCGCCCCCGTCACGTGTCCCGACGGGAACGCCGCCGTGGGCTCCACCGCCAGCCGCCACTCCACCGGCGGCCGGGTCCTCCCCACGACGGGCTTGAGCAGATGGGTCACCACCTGGGCGAGAACGACCGCGCACCAGAACCGCACGGCGGTGGCCCGCCCGAACCGGCGGAGGAACAGCACCCCGAGGACCGTCGCGAAAACCAGGACATGCCAGGGCCGGAACACCTCCGCGAGAACCTCGCTGACCGCCACCATCCACGGTGTGCGGTGGGCGACGAGCCACTCCCCGAACGCGACGTCGGGAACCATCAGCCACCGAGGATCTGGGTGTACGTCAGATAGCTCGACATCACGATCACCATGCACAGCAGCGCGGCACGGATGAACCCCGTACCGCCGCGCACCACCGTGCGGGCACCGATCTGCGCACCCGCGATGTTCGCCACCGCGAGCACCAGGCCGAGGGTCCACCAGATGTGACCGCCCACGGCGAACACGACGAGCGCCCCGACGTTCGTCGCCGTGTTGACGACCTTCGCCAGGGCGGCGGACGTGAGGAAGTTCTGGCTCAGCACACCCGTGAACACCATGATGAGGAACATTCCGGTGCCCGGACCGAAAATGCCGTCGTAGCCGGCGATCAGCGCCACTGCGCCTACCGCGATCAGACGCCGTACGCCTTTCGGCGCCTCGCGTGCGACACCCGTCCCGAAGCTCGGGCGGAGCGCCACGAACACACCCGCCGCGACCATCAGCACGATCACGATCGGCCGCATGAGGGACTTGTCGATCGCACTCGCCGCGAGCGCACCGCCCGCGGAGCACACGGCGGCCACCGGCACGAAGCGGATCACCAGGGACCGGTCCGCACCGACCTTCCGGCACAGGGAGAACGCCGCGGACGCCGTCCCCGACACCGCCGCCAACTTGTTTGACGCCAGCGCCGTCACCGGGGCCAGCCCGGGGGCCACGGCGAGAATCAGCGGGATCAGGATCAACCCGCCACCACCGATCACCGCGTCGATCCAGCCGGCGACACCCGCGCCCGCGATCAGGATGAGCCACGCGGGCAGGGCGAGATCCATGGGTACCAGCTTTCTCGAGGATTCCGGGAGGTGACCACTGTCACCCACGGGGGTCGGATGTCAATTATGCACCGATCCGTTCGCGCCCGTTCCCCGATTGGCACAATGGACGAGGGTAAAATCTGACGACCGACGGAGAGGAGAGCCCGTGCACGCCCCGCGCATCGACCGCCGGTGGCTCGCCGTCGTACCGTCGACCGTCATCCTCGGGTGGGCGTTCACCCGCATCGGGCTGCCCGCGGGCTGGGTGATCGCCGCGATCCTCGTCGCCGCCACCGCAGCCGTCACCACCGGCCGCAGCCTGGACCTTCCGGCCCCCGCGTCCCGGTCCTCCCGGGCCGTCATCGCGATCCTCTCCGCGGCGCCCCTCACGGCCACGCCCGCGGCCGAACTGGTGGACTTCCTCATCCCCGGTACCGTCATCACGGCCGCGACTCTCGGAATCGGTGTCGCCGGCGGTCTGCTCCTGCACCACGCGCACCGGGAGATCAGCCGCTCGACGGGTGTGCTCTCGATGCTCGCCGGCGGTGCCTCCGTCATGCCGTTCCTCGCCCGGGACATGGGCGCCGACTACCGCTACGTCACCCTCACCCAGTACCTCCGACTGCTGGCCGTGATGCTCTCCCTGCCGCTCGCGGCGATGGTCATCGGCTTCGACACCCACCCCACGGCCGACACGACCACGGACTTCTCCTGGATCGGCCTGCTCGTCCTCCTCATCATCATGGCCGTGGGGCAGCCCGTGGGAACCCGGCTGCACATACCCGCGCCGTCGATACTCGGGCCGATGCTGCTCACCGTCCTCGCCCACGCGCTTCTCGACGACAGGCTCACCCTCGCCCTCCCCGGAGCCGTCACCGCGGTCGCGTTCATGGCGATCGGCTGGATGGCCGGCGGGGCACTGTCCGTCCCGGCGCTGAAATCCTTCGCCCGGACCCTGCCCGCCACACTGCTGTTCATCACCGCCCTCATGGCCTGCTGCGCCGCCACCGCCTTTCTGCTGACCTGGTGGCTCGGCATCCCCTACCTCGACGCGTACCTCGCGACCAGCCCCGGCGGACTCGAGACCGTCCTCATCATCGCCGACGAGGCCGACTCCGGGCCCGTCGTCGCCGCGGTCCAGATCATCCGACTGATCGGCGTACTGATCCTCGCGGGCTGGATGCCGCAGGTACTGCACCGGATCGCACGCGTCCGCCACCGGGGTTGAACAGACGGGACGATAGGGCAGCACCGTATGACTGCCGCCTAGCGGGGCTGTTTACCCACGGGATTCTCTCGAGGCCCACTTCCGCGCCGCAGATCTGCACCCGCACCTCGTCGATCAGGCCAGGCGTGGCGTCCGCAGTGCTCCCTAGCATCCGAACGACGGGTCAGCTACCCCTCTCCCCGCGCAGGAATAAGACTCGCAACGAGCCAAAAAGGGTGACAGACCGTAAGCGATACACGGACCGTCCGGAACAATTGGTTTTCGAGAAACAGCCCACCTGTAGGCGAACTACTACCGGTTCCAGAGGTGGACAATAAGCTGACTCACAGGTATGGGTTTCTCTACAGCTAGATGCAGGAATACCGACATAATTGGTTCGGTGATTGGCTCGCGTTTTGATGATGAACAGAAGCAGCGTTTGGGTATATCATGACCGAGCCGGAAGAATACGGAACTTGCCGTTGAGGCTGGATTGACCGACGAATCAGCGACCACGGCCATCCTTGAGCACACCACTACGTACGGAAATCAAGTTCTTTTACATCGTCCCCTACTCGCAAGTACTGAAAGACAGCTAAATGCTTCCCCAAAAACCAGATAGATCCTTCACAGCATGGCTGATATCGACAATTTTGACCCGCTTGACGGTGACATCAATCCCGATGGTGAGCATCGTTGGAATATCAGCCTCCGGTGGTTCATTTATCCTCGGAGGAATTACTTCTGGAGCATATGCAATTGGAGAGTCCGTAGGTGCCATCTGGCTTACCCCCTTGCTTTCTCACCAGAAGGTGAAGAAACGCCTGCGTCAGGGTTGTGCCATTTGCTCGCTCCTACTCTTCGGTTCCGGCGTCCTTGCCGTTCACGGGACACCTTACAATTATTCTGTACCACTTTTGGTTTTCATAACCGGGCTAATCTCAGCTCCAATACCGGGAATTCTTCGCTCATCAATAAGCCAATCTTCTAGCAGTCCAGACCGAGCAATGAGCCTCGACAACGTTATCAATCAGAGTAGCTGGGTCGTGGGTCCAGTTCTCGGCGTCGCCATGGTCCACACTTTTGGAAGCATGGCCGCTTTTCTTTTACTTGGCTTATTCCTGGGTACTTCAATGATCACGACCCCTAAAGCCATTACAGCCAATTATCATCAGTCGAGTGGATCCAAGTCCAAACCAGACCTACGAATCGTCCTGAATCCGATAATTGCCTCTGCGGTAATAATGGCCGTAACAGCCTCTTTCGATACATTGGTGCCCATACTGCTGACCGAGTGGACTGGCACTGATGTACGCACTGGATGGGTACTCGCCGCCTTGGCCAGTTCTAGCGTTCTGATTTCAGCGCTTCTCGGAATCAGAGCGGGTTGGAGCGGAAAGGAAAGCAAATCAGTTTTCTTCACCCTCCTCGTCATTGTCCTCATTGGAGCGACCGGTTTTGCCTATTCTTTCCCATCTCTCATAACTATAGCTGTGATACTCGGCGCTTTTCAGGCACCCGCCATGATATTCAGACAGCAAATCATCGCAGACAGAGTTCCCAAAAGCCAGCAAGCTACCGCATTTTCTTATCTCTACGCTGCAGGAGGTATTGGCTATTCACTCACCGCGGCTCTGACCCCGACAATATCAAAGGTCGGAAACCCCCAATATGCGTCACTTTCAGTTGCCTTCATTTGCTTGATTGCACTGGTGGCCAGTCATTTTTATTCGAGAAAAGCCCATTCCACTAAACGCCAATGATGGACCTTTTCCAGGTTTTCCTTTCGTAACGGCGCTTGTGAGCGACAGACAGTGCCATGCCAGATGCAGTCTCTCATCCCGTAAACGTGACCGGGATGTTTCCAGCGGACGCGCACACCACGAATGAGATCAGGAGCAACGTCTACCACTGACCGTCTTGTACGACGATCACACGACCTGGACCCCGAACAAAACCACCAGCGCCACACGCGACACCACCAGCACCCAGCCCTCCGCCCCGGTCAACGAAGACTCGGCCGCCGCGCGAGCCAATGCAGAACAAGAGGCGATCGACAACGCCGCCGAGGCTGCAGCGACACCCGCTCCCGGCCGGGAAGACCTGGAACCCGCTGAACCCGGCTTCGATGACAACACCATCGACAACGATGCCGGCGCCGACTGGCACGCCACCACTGACCCCGAGGCGACGATCACCCCCGGGCAGATGCGCTCAGACAATGAGGACATCCCCGGAGGGTTCACCAAAGAGGAAGCAGACCGCGCCGAAGTCCAGGAAGCAGCCGAACGGCAGGCTCAACAGGACCGTGCCGCCAACCCACTGGCGCGAGCACTAGCAGCAGCGCCGGTCAACTGCACCACCTACTGGCCCAGCCCCTACAAGGTCTGCGGAGCAATCCGCGAGAAGTATGACGCCATCGGCGGTCCCACCAGCTTCCTCACCTGGCCCAAGTCCGATGAACTCGGAGTCCCCGACGGGGTCGGGCGCCGTAACGAGTTCGTCAACGGGTTCATCTACTGGCACCCCACCACCGGCGCGCACCCGGTCACCACACACTTCTCCACCGTGTGGGCACGCAACGGATGGGAAGCCGGGCGCCTCGGCTACCCCACCACCGACGAGTTGGGACTGTCCGACGGTATCGGACGCAAGCAGTCGTTCCAACGCGGACACATCTACGGCTCCCTGGCCGGCCTCGCGAGCATTGAAGGACTCATCTACGACAAGTGGGTGACCACCGGCGCAGAAGGCGGGCCCCTCGGATACCCCACCGCTGACGAAGCCGGGGCACCCGACGGTGTTGGGCGATTCAACAGGTTCGTCGGCGGCATGCTCTACTGGCACCCCACCCATGGAGCACACCCCGTCACCGGCGACATACTCGATCAATGGGCAGACCAGGGATATGAAGTAGGAAATGCCGGCTACCCGATTGGCGATTACTACGACTCACAGGATGGCTGGTACGAGCAAGAGTTTGAGAACACTGATATCATCGGAGATATATCAGCCGATCCATTTGACGGCGGTTTCTACTTACCCTATATCAGCTTCCCTACACCCTTGGCAGCACAACGGTATTTCGACAACGAAGTTACTCTTGCCGAGGCACAGGAACAATCAGAGGAAAACAGCGTATCCGCACGTTCGTTAAAGAAGGAATACGGTCCTTGCGTGCTAAACCCCTCTGCCTTGCACATCCGAACAGACCCGAGGCCCGACGGAGATACTGGACCTTATGTCGCCTTCAAACCACAAACTCAGTGCGGAACAAAGAAAGCCCCAATCCGAGTCAGTAGCATCCATCATCATGGAAGAATCATGTATAAGTACTATACTAAGTGGAATCAAGCAGCCGAAAATGATGTAAGCAACACCAACTCTTCCAGCCTCTTACAGAAAAAGCTCGAGGAAAAGTGTGATGGCACGGCGGTAAACACTCTTCTGTGGGGCTCAGTTCAAGGGACAATCGTTTATAATGGGAAGACCTACTACGCCACTGTGAAGCCACCGCAGAAAAAACTTGACTGCCGTGTCCACTAGGAAGAGATCAAACAATGTCCAGAAAACCTCGAATAAAAAGGTCTTCAGATGTAGCCCACGTCTTTTATTCCACGTATTATGATGATCCCGAGAATCGTTTCTCCGGATATGTTCTGTGTGTTACAACTGATAGTAACATATCAGAAAAATCTACTTCACACCCCGACCGTTGGATAAAATATCACCATCTACAGAGCGAGCCAATCTACACTTCTTTGCATACTGCAAACAGTGACGGCGAGTCAAGGAAAGTGATTTGGCTGGTCTTGATGGGCCTGCTGTGGCCCATAGAAGAAGATTGGGAGTCCTTTGAACCTACTTGCGTAGGGGCCGCTTGGGATATTGCGACCGCAAAGAGGCTTCAGAACGACGTCGACCAAGGTGGAAATACTGTGGTGATGGGTTTTCCTGACGGTTGGCTCTATGGTCGTGACAAGATTCCACCCGTCGCCTGATCTGATATGACTTAGAAGGTGCGGAACAACCTCAGCTTCAGTCCGCCACGTTATTGCTCTCAAGTGCCCGGTAGATCGTCGAGCGACTGACCCCGAGCACTCTCCCGATCTCTGTCACCGTCATCGTCTTCGCCTCATACAGTGAGCGGGCGGTGGCGGTCTGCTGTGCGGTGAGCTTTCGTGGGCGGCCCCCAACCCGCCCCCGTGCCCTGGCAGCAGCTAAGCCGGCAGTGGTGCGCTCTATCACCAGGTCACGCTCGAACTGCGCCAACGCCGAGAACACATGGAACACCAACCGGCCGCCCGGCGTCGTCGTATCAATCGTCTCCTGCAACGAGACAAACCCAACCCCGCGGGTCTGTAGATCCTCCAACTGATCAATCAGGTGCGGGACTGACCGACCCAGCCGGTCCAATCGCCACACCACCACCGTGTCCCCGGAACGTAGCTTGCCCCATAACCGGTCCAGCTCTGGGCGATGCGCCCGGGACCCGGACCCGACATCGGTGAAGATCTCGCTACAGCCGTGCCGGCTCAGCGCATCGCGTTGCAGACTCGCATCCTGATCCGCTGTTGATACTCGGGCATACCCGAATACTTCACCCATAGAACCCGCTTTCGTGTGCCCAGGTGTCCGAAACTCGTCGCGGACAAGTCTAGTGACACCTTGATTCTGACACAGTGTTCTGAGACAACGCGACCTGCAATGGCACGCTCCGGTACCGATGTGCAACCTGGTGTGTCATAAACGATCGTCTAATGCAACAACCACCAGGCGGGCTTAGTAGTTGCACAAAGTACGGAATAATACCCCCAGCACCCCGGACACCATGCCGACGCAGAATGAGTAAGGCCCCCAGGAAAATCAAAACCTGGGGGCCTTTACCTTTTTACGACGGTTTTTGTTCCTTACCGACATTCCACAGCAAATACGTGACCATTGCCGCGCCGACACTACCGGCAACGAGCCGGTATCCGGAAAACCATAATACTCCTTCAATTATGGCCACGACAAGCATGAATGTCAGAAACAGAAACAACTTCTGATTTTTAGAAAGACGGTCCACAGTTCTCCTTTCTGAATTCCGTTCCACTCAAGACCACAGGGACTGACGTCACCATGTACAAGGGAAACATGTGCATGACCTAACCAAACTGTCCGGCTAGACAGTTCATCCCCTAATAGAAATGTATTCCGGGGAAACATTTTTCGTCGGCAAGAGTCCCCACATGGGGGTATTTAGAGATAGGCCCCCAGTCTGCTGCACCCACCAAGTACACAGTCACGACAGCAACGCCGACACGGCGATAACCTGCACGTTTTACGGTAAAATCAGCCACCTACCGAAGTCTTACGTTCAAGGAGCCCGCGCCATGCCCCGATTCGCACCGGTCACCGTCCGACCGGACGGCAGGGTCTTCATCGGCGACCATAAGCCCTACGTCGCCCCCGACAGCCTCGATGAGCTGCACGGCCCATCGGAGGGCATCTTCGTGCTCCCCCACTCGGTCCGCTGGCTCAACGAGAAAGCACGCACCACCGACGTCACGAACAAGATCCGTCGGCGCTGCGCGTACCGTGATCTGCTCGCGGAGGGAACCTACGAGCAACAGTGCGAGTTCATCAACCGTGACCTGCTCATCCGGGACTTCCGCACCTTCCGTTCCCCCGCCGGGTGACCAAGCTCTGGACAGACGCTTTCCCCGACCTGACATCCGCTGGATAGGCTTCGCGCGGAACAGCGCACGATCACCCGGCACGTCGGTGTTTTATCGGGCTTCAGGGAAAGCAGTCAGGGACCGGCGCAGTGGTTTCAAATGGCCGAACCCGAAGATGAGGCAGCGCCGTCAATGATGATCCGGATGATGGGCGGAACGTGATCTCATCGCTGTGGCTGTGCGCAACGGTAACGACTCATCACTCGTCAGGCACCGAGCCTCAGCACACCAAACAATGGTGAAAACAATCCAGGGTGCGTGTCCGCCACTACTCCGGGATCGTCACCACTTCGATCACCCCTGCCTGATCATGCTTCAGTGTGCCCACACACCCGATACCGGAGCACATTCCTCGCCGTGAACGGTCTTCAACGGTGGTGATACCGACCTCCCGGAACCGGGAGGCGGGCATGCTCACTTGAACTTGAGGTCCAGGCCCACCCCCGGTCACAGCCCGACGCGGCGGGCGGATTCCTCCCAGAGTCGCCGGGCGATCTCCGGATCGCGGCTGCCGGGATAGTCCGGCCCCTTCTTCTTTCCGAGGTAGTACCCACCGGGAACGAAGTCGACGCCGACGGTTCCGGTGGCCAGCCGGACGAGCCGGTCGGCCCCCTTGTCGGAGCTGCTCAGCGCCATGCGGGTCACCGGGTTGGTGTAGAAGAACTCGAGCCTGCCGCCGGTACCGGAGCCGAAGTTCGAGGCGATGACGCCGGGGTGGAAGGAGACACCGTAGATGCCCCGGTCGGCGTGCCGGCGGGACAGTTCACGGGCGTGAATGATGTTCATCATCTTCGAGTCACCGTAGGCCTTCATCGGGTCCCAGGGCCCGTCGGCGTTGTCGAGGTCGTTCACGTCGAGTTTTCCGTAGTACTTCGCGGCGATCGAGGCCGTCCCGACGACGTACCCGAGTCCGGCGGCGAGGTTGTCGGCGAGCAGTTCGGTTAAGAGGAACGGCGCGAGGTGGTTCACCTGGAGGGTGAGTTCGTTGCCGTCGTCGGTGACGGTCCGCTCCGGGGCGAAGACACCTCCCGCGTTGTTCGCCAGGACGTCGATGCGCGGGGCGATCCGGCTGATTCCGTCGGCGAGTTCACGGACCTCGTCCAGGGACGAGAAATCGGCGGTGAAGTGGGGTGCACCGATCGCGGTGGCGACGAAGCGGGTCTTGGCCGGGTTCCGGCCGACGACGATGACGCGGTGCCCGAGGTCGGCGAGTTTCCGGGCGGCGGCCGCCCCGATGCCGTCACTGGCTCCGGTGACGACGATGGTGCGGGGCACCTCGACGAGTGGAGGTCGGCTCATCGGTTCTCGCCCCCGTCGAGACCGTCGAGGACACAGTCGCGCAGGATGCCCATGGGGATCGAGCCGAGGGCGAGGGCCTCCGCGTGGAACTGCGGGAGGGTCATGCCCCGGTCGAGGGCCTCGTCGCGGAGCTGCTGCCAGAGGCGCTGGCCGAGGGCGTAGGACGGTGCCTGGCCCGGCCAGCCGAGGTAGCGGTTGAGCTCGAAGTCGAGGTTGGGGCCGGCCATGGCGGAGTTGGCGCGCAGGAACGACGCCGCGTACTCGGCGTCCCACGTCCCGCCGTCCGGCGTGGTCTTCCCGAGGTGGACTCCGATGTCGAGGACGACGCGGGCGGCCCGCAGACGTTGTCCGTCGAGGAGCCCCATGCGGGTCGCGGGGTCGGTGTGGTGGCCGAGGTCGGCCATGAGCTGCTCGGCGTAGAGCGCCCAGCCCTCGCCCTGCCCGGAGTTCCAGCACGCGACGCGGCGCCAGAGGTTGAGCCTGTCGGATTCGCAGAGGGTCTGGCCGATCTGGAGGTGGTGGCCGGGAACGCCCTCGTGGAACACGGTGGTGAGTTCCTGCCAGGTGTGGAACACGGTCTCGCCCCTGGGCACGGACCACCACATGCGTCCCGGGCGGGTGAAGTCGCTGCTGGGCGGGGTGTAGAAGATGCCTCCGGTTCCGGCGGGGTCGATGCAGCACTCGATGGTGCGCACCGGCTCGGGGATGGTGAAGGCGGTTCCGTCGAGATCGGCGATCGCCTGATCGGCGGTGGTCTGCATCCATTCCTTCAGGGCGTCGACGCCGTCGAGCCGGTAACGTTCGTCGGCGTTGAAGCGGTCCATAGCCTCCCCGACGGTGGTGCCCTCGCCGAAGCACTCGACGGCGATGGCCTCCTGCTCGGCGACGATCTCGGCGAGTCGGGTCAGTCCCCATTCGTAGGCCTCGTCGAGATCGACGGTGGCGCCGACGAACTCGCGGGAGAAGCGTTCGTAGCGTTCCCGTCCGACGCCGTCCGCGGCGGGGGCCTGCGGCAGGAGGGTCTCGCGCAGCCAGGTGGCCATGACCCCGAAGGCCTCGCGGGCCCGGACGAGCTCGGCCTGGTCGGTGTCGATCCCGATGCCGTTGAGGGCGGACTCGTCACCGGCGAGATCCTCGCACTGGGCGATGACCTGTTCGACCTGACGTCGGGCGGCGACGTGCCCGCGCTCGGCGGCGAGCATGAGGGAGGCGCGGTGTCCGTCGAGTGCACGCGGGACATGCCCGAGACGGGAGATGATGTCCGCCCGCGCCTCGGTGGTGTCCGTGGGCATGAGGCTGAAGGTGTCACGGATCCACTGGACGGGGGAGGCGATGTTGTCGAGCTGCCGGATGTCCTCGCCGGCCTCGTGGAGTTCGAGCCGCAGCCCGAGGCGGTCCCGCAGGACGGCGGCGGTGACGCGGTCGACATCGTCGAAGTCGACGTCCCCGTCACCGGCTGCGGCCTTCTCGAGGGCGTCGACCTCGTCGAGCATGCGCCGGGTGCGTTCCGCTACGGCGTCGTGGTGCTCCGGGGAGAAGTCCTCCATGTCGCCGTTGTATTCGGTGAATCCCCACTCTGTCGCGGACAGCGGGGACAACGCCGCGAGATCGTGCACGAAGGTCTCGCAGGCGAGATCGAGACGGGACGGGTTACGGAAGGTGTCGGAGCTCATGCCCACCCAGTGTAGCCGCGGCGGGCAGGTCAGCCGCAGAGTTCGCGGTTCCCCCATTTGGTGCCCGGGGCGCGCCATTCGGCGAGTCTGTCGAAGATCTCCCCGGGGTCGTCGGTGACGATGAGGGCGTCGATGTACCGGCGCTGGATGAAGCCTTCCGCGCACATCCGTTCCAGGGCGTCGACGAGCGGGGTCCAGTACTCGTCCACGTTGAACAGGACGATCGGGCCGGTACCGGCGACGAGCTGCTGGCGGGTGAACACCTGGAACAGTTCCTCGAGGGTGCCGGCGCCGCCGGGCAGCACGATGAAGGCGTCGGCGAGTTCCTCCATGCGGGACTTGCGTTCGGCCATGGTCTCGACGACCTCGAGGGAGGACAGGCCGTCGTGGGCGATCTCGAGTTCGACCAGCGAGCGGGGCATGACCCCGATGGCCCGTCCGCCGGCGTCGATGACGGCGTTCGCGACGACACCCATGAGTCCGACATCGCCGCCGCCGTAGACGAGGTCGATGTCACGTTCCGCGAGGGCGTGGCCGATGGTGCACGCGGCGTGGGCGTAGTCGGTGCGGGCACCGGGGGCGGAGCCGCAGTAGACGGCTACCCGGTTGATCGGCGGGGTGAGGTGCATGACCATCGTCCCGGGGCAGTCATCGCAGTCGAGGGACTCGAAGCCGAGGCGGGCGTAGAGGCGCCGCGCTGGATTGTCGTGCTCGACGTGGAGGGAGATGCCGGGCCAGCCGACGGTGCGGCCGTGTTCGACGACGGCGCGGATCAGGGTGGTGCCGATCCCGGCCCCCTGAAAGCCGTCGTCGACGCTGACGGAGAGCTCGGGGATCTCCGGTGCGACGTAGCCGTGGGAGCGGATGAAGGTGGCCCAGACGACACCCGCGGTGCGCCGTTCCCCGGTGACGGGATCGGGCATCTCGGCGACCATGCCGATGTCGCCGCGCTGGGGGATGAACTGCAGGTAGGGGGACAGTCGTTCGTCGGTGGTGTCCGCCTCCGCCCCGACGTTGTGGACGGTCGCCCACTCGCGGAGGGGGTGGTCGTCGACGGTCATGGGCCGCAGGGTCGCGGAGCTGTCGGGGACGTGTGCAGTCATGGGTCACAGACTAGCGGCAGTGGAGCAGGCGCATCCTTGTGCAGGCTTCGAGCACGGTCGTACGCTGGGATCGTGAATTGTCCGGGGAATGCGATGGAACTGGTCCGCGACGCCTCGCGCGTCGTGGTGTTCACGGGAGCGGGGGTGAGCGCGGAGTCGGGCCTGGACACGTACCGCAACGACGAGTCCGGCCTGTGGGAACGGGTCGATCCGGAGGCGATGGCCAGCATCGACGCCTGGCGCCGGGATCCGGAACCGATGTGGTCCTGGTACCTGTGGCGGGCACATCTGGCACGAACCGCGGAACCGAACGCCGGACACCGGGCGGTCGCGCGGTGGGCGCAACTGTGTTCGGTGACGGTGGTGACGCAGAACATCGATGATCTGCACGAGCGGGCCGGCAGCGACGCCGTGGTGCACCTCCACGGCAGCCTCTTCGAGTTCCGGTGCACGGAGTGCGCGGATCCGTTCGAGGTCGTTGATTTTCCCGCGGTGCGGGAGCCCCGGATGACGCCGCCCGCCTGCCCACGGTGTGGTGCAGCGGTGCGCCCGGGTGTCGTGTGGTTCGGCGAGGCGTTGCCCGCCGCGGAGTGGGAGCGCGCCGCCGAGGCGATGGCGGGTGCGGATCTGGTCGTGATCGTGGGCACGTCGGGTGTGGTGCAGCCGGCGGCGTCGCTTCCACTGCTCGCGGTGGAGGCCGGGGTCCCGGTCCTCGAGATCACCCCGGCACCGACGGAGCTGACCCGGATCGCCGACGTGAGTTGGCCCACGACCGCGGCGCGGGGCCTGCCGGTGCTCGTCGACGCCGTCCGCCGTGCCCGGGACCTGTCGTGAGCGCGCGGGCTTTCGTGGTCGGGTCCGGCCCGAACGGGTTGGCCGCCGCCATCGAGCTGGCGCGCGCGGGATTCCGTGTGACGGTGCTGGAGGGTGCCTCCGGGATCGGCGGCGGCTGCCGGAGCTCCGCGCGGCTTGTCCCGGGCATGGTCCACGACGACTGTGCGGCGGTGCATCCGCTGTTCGCGGCGTCACCCTTCTTCCGGACCCTCGAACTCGACGTGGAGCTGGTTCATCCGGAGATTCCGCTGGTGCACCCCCTGGCGGGCGGGGATGCCGCGGTACTGCACCGGGATCTCACGGCGACGGTAGCCGGGCTCGGGCGGGAGGGCCGCCGGTGGCGGAGACTCTTCGCTCCCCTGGTCCGCTACCCGGACCGGATCGCGGATCTGGCGTTGACTCCCCTCCCCGGTTCGATCGCGCGGCACACGGTCCTGGGGCCGCGGTTCGCTGCACGTGGCCTGCCTCCCGCCACTTCGGTGACGAGGTCCCTCGGTGGGGACACCCCTGCCGCGGCCCTGTTCGCGGGGCTCTCGGCCCACGCTTTCAGCAGACTCGACCGGCCGTTGACCTCTGCGGTGGGGCTGATGATGGGGCTGACGGCGCAGACGTGGGGCTGGCCTGTGGTCCGGGGTGGTTCGGGGCGGTTGACAGCCGCCCTGGCGGATTATGTCCGGGAGTTCGACGGAACGATCCGCACCGGGGTGACGGTCCACCGGTTGAGTGATCTCGCGGACTTCGGATACCGGGGCGCCCCGGCCGGTGATGTCGTGGTGCTGACCACGACGCCGGGGCACGCGGCTGCGCTGCTGTCGGGGACCCAGCCCGCCCGGCTGCGGCGTCGGTACCGGCGGTTCCGGCACGGGGCGGCCGCCTTCCGGGTGGACCTCGCGGTGCGCGAGGGCATTCCGTGGCTGAACCCGGATGCCCGGCGCGCGGGCACGCTGCATCTGGGTGGAACCGCCGGGGAGATCGCCGCGGCGGAACGGGCGACGTCGTCGGGTCGTGTCGCGGAGGATCCGTTCGTTCTGGTCGGACAGCAGTACCTGGCCGATCCCTCCCGTTCGGTGCGGTTGGATGGTGGGTGGCTGCACCCGGTGTGGACGTACGCGCACGTGCCCGCCGGATGCCGGGGTGACGTGACGGAGCGGGTGATCTCCCGGATAGAGACGTTTGCTCCCGGGGTACGTGACCGGATCGTCGGGGTGTCGACGCGGAGTACCACGGAGCTGGAGGCGTACAACCCGAACTACGTGGGCGGAGATGTCACCGGGGGTGCGAATTCCCCGCGCCAGTTGATCGCCCGTCCGGTTCTGCGCAATCCCTACGACACGGGTGTCAACGGCGTGTTCCTCGGTTCGGCGTCGACGCCGCCGGGCGGTGGCGTGCACGGGATGGCCGGGTTCGCTGCGGCGCGGCGGGCGGCGGACTGGGCCGGCATGTTTTAGACCGATCTGTCTGTTATTTTGCCCCTGAATGAGGCTTTCCAGTTAGTGGCGGTAGACAGTTCAGTCTGTCTTTTATAGACTCATCGTCCATGAGCACTCTGGCCGTGTCCGCGCGCACCCCCGTATTCCGTCGTCCCACCATGCCGACGGCCCGGTGCCTGCACCACATGATGCACAGCCAGTTGACCATCCGGGGCGAACTCGTGGCGGCGACGGGACTGTCCCAGCCCACGGTCACGCGCGCCGTCACCAGCCTCGTCGGCGCGGGGCTCATCCACGAACGCCCCGACCTCGTCCGCGCGACCGGCCCCGGACGACCCCGCATCCCCCTGGAGATGACCCCCACGCCGTGGCTCCACATCGGTGCCGCGATCGGCGCGGACGGGGGCACTCTCGGAGTGTTCGACACCCGTGGCCGCGTCCTCCGGGAAACCACGTTCCCCCCGTACACCGACACCACAGGCACAGCCGACACCGCGGAACACCTCATCGCCGGTATCCACCGGCTGCTGTCCAGGCTGGCGGTGCCGGTCGCCGACATCGGTGTCGCGGTGACAACGCCGGACACCGGGTTCCTCGGCGAGCGGCTCACCGAGGAATTCGGCTGCCCGGTGACCGTCGGTGACCTCACGGCGGCGCTGGCCGCAGCGGAGCTCCTCACCACGGGTGCCACCACCGACCCGATCCTGATCATCCACCTCGACCGCGGACTCACCCTGGCGGTCGCGGACGACGACGGGGTGACGGCCCACCCGGTGGACACCGACCTCGGACCGGAGATCCTCGCCCGCCGCCTCATCGACGCCGGGTTTCTCCCCGACCAGAAACCACGCGGGTTCACCGGGCTCCTGCCCGGCGAGACACCGCAGACCCCGCAGCTGCGGTCACTTCTCGACGATCGGGCACGGGACCTCGGTGAGACGGTCGCGCGCCTCACCCGGGACACCGGCGCCGGGACGGTCGTGCTCGCCGGCCCGGGATTCACCGTCGACCCGGGCGGCTACCGGGAACTGGCCCTGGCGGTGAACCCGAACGTCGACAAGCGCGTCGCCATCCGGATCGTCCCGGACGCGGCCACACTGGCCCGCGCCGTCGCCCGCACCGTGGCCCTCGACCGGCTGCTGTCGGACCCGGCCGCGGTCCACGCCGAACTCATCGACCGGAATCAGCTGTAGCGCACCTCGTCGAGAAGCAGCCGCTGATCCGACTGCCCGCGGGCGATGTCGACGTACCGACCCGCGTGCGGGATGAAGGACCCGGACTGCTCCGCCGACAGCTCACGGCGCACCTTCGCCGGAACACCGGCCGCCAGGGAGCGGGCCGGGATCTCCTGCCCCTCGAGTACGACCGCACCGGCCGCGATGAGGGACCCCGCGCCGACGCGCGAGCGTGACAACAGCGCGGCCTTCATCCCCACCAGCGTCCCGTCCTCCACCGTCGTTCCGTGGAGCAGTGCCATGTGCCCGGCTGTGACATCGTCACCCAGGGTGCACGGCGCATCCGCGTCGACGTGCATGACGCAGTTGTCCTGGATGTTCGTGCGCGCACCGATGCGGATCGCATTGACGTCACCGCGCAGCACGCAGCCGTAGAACACCGAGGAGTCGGGGCCGATGACGACATCACCGATGATGGTGGCGTTCGGCGCGATGAACGCCGAGGCGTGGATACGCGGATTGATGCCGTTGAACGGGAGAATCAGTGGTTCCATTCCACCAGTCTGCCCGTGACCTCCACCGCCCGCATCCCGAACTCCCGGGCGGCCGCCACATTCACCGGATTGTCGTCGAAGAACAGAACCTCACCCGGCTCCGCACCGAGTGCCGCACACGCCGCCCGGTAGGCACCCGGATCGGGCTTCGCGACACCGATGTCGCAGGACATCGTCACCGCGTCGAAACGCTCCAGCCACGTGTGCCGCGCGCGGACCCGTTCCGCGAGGAACGTCGGGATGTTGCTCAGCAGACCGACCCGATGCCCGGCGTCGATCAGCTCACCCACATACGCCACCGCATCGACGTCCTCGTCCAACCAGCTCGCGATGTCGGCCTCCACCACCGCGTCGACGTCGAACGGTGGCAGCTCGAGGGTCGCGCGGATCCGCTCCCAGTACTCCGCCGGCGTGAGCTCACCCGCGTCGAGCGGCCCCCGCAACTCCCAGTACAACGGCCACAACCGCTCGTCGGTGCCGACCGCGGCCTCGATGGCACGCAGGTGGGCATCGGTCTGGGTGGTCAACAGGACGCCGTAGAGATCGAAGAGACAGGTCTGCACGCACGCCAATCTACCGCGGCCCCTCAGGCGTTCGCCGCCTCCCGTTTCCGGGCGCGGGCCCCGACGATCTGCGCGGCGGAGACCGCCACGATCACCGTCACGGCGCCCACGGCCTGGATCGCGGAGAAGCTCTCCCCCTTGACGATCACTCCGAGCGCCGTTGCCGTCAGCGGGTTGATCACGCTGAGCAGGGAGACACTGACCGCGTCGAGCACCGCCAGTCCGCGGAACCACAGACCGTAGGCGATGAGCGCACCCACGACGGTCAGGTAGGTGTAGCCCGCGATGTTGGTGCCGGTCAGGTGGTCCGGCAGTCCCTCGAACAGCAGCAGCGGTATCAGGGCCAGACCACCGAACGTCAGCTGCCACCCCGTCACGGCGAGCTGGGGAACGCCCTCGGGACGGCCCCACCGTTTCGCCAGGACCAGGCCAGTACCGGTGAACAGCGTCGCCGCGACCGCAGCTGCGACACCCTCGGTGTTCAGTGCGGCATCGGGCGAGAGCACCAGCGCCGCGACACCGGCCACGGCGATGACGCCGGCCACGACCTGCGCCCTGTACACCTTCACGCCCAGCAGCAGCGGGCTGAGTCCCATCACGACGAGTGGTGCGGTGCTGGTGATCACGGCCGCGGTACCACCGGGGAGCAGGTAGGCGGTGAGGAAGAGCAGGGCGAAGAAACCACCGATGTTCACCACACCGAGCACGATGGCCCTGATCCACCAGATCCCCTTCGGCAGCACGCGGAACCAGGCGAGCAGGAGCAGGCCGGCGGGCAGGGCACGCATGACACCGGCGAGGATCGGCCGGCCGTCCGGAAGCATCTCCGTCGTGACGACGTAGGTCGTGCCCCACGTGAATGGGGTGATCGCTGTGAGCAGAAGATTCATGGCCGTCCTCCCCTAGTACCGTTCGTTGACCCGACGTGAGGCGTGGCGACCCGGATGCTCGGGGGCTTCGGCGCCGTGGCCCATGGCGATGACCAGTGCGATGACCCGGTCGTCCCGGCCACCGATGCCGATGGCCTCCTTCACCTTCTCCTCGTTCCAGCCGGTCGTGGGACTGGTCGCCAGTCCCTCACCCGCCGCCGCGACGAGCGCGAAACCGGCGACGAGCATCGCGTCACGCAGGGCGGCCTCCCGTAGTTCCTGCGGGGTCTTGAGGCTGTTGAACTTCTCCGCGGTGGTGCGTACCTGTTCGGGCAGGATCTCCCCGGCGTCCTCCGGCAGAACCTCGACCCGACCGACCGCCACGAGGACGACCGGGGCGTCGATGAACTGGTGCTGACCGGAGGCGTCGACGAGCGCCTGCCGGACCTCCGGGTCCCGGATGACGACGAGGTCGCGGGCCTGGGCGTTGAAGGCGCTCGGGGCCTCGAGAGCCTGATGGACGACGCGGTCGAGGACCTCCGGAGAGACGTCGTCGGGGAGGTAGTTGCGGACGGCGCGGCGGGTGGCGATGGCCTCGGCGATGGTGCGGGACATGATGGACTCCTGGAAGGTGCTCAATTGTTCGATATCAAAGTGTTCGACGCCAGATTAATCTCATGTAAGATTGATGTCAAACACTTCGGCGTCAAACAGTTAGGGGATGGCCCATGGCCGACCACATCGACCACATCATCGAGCAATGGCGCACCACCCGCCCCGATCTCGATCCCGCACCGATGGAACTTCCCGCCCGACTCCAGTACCTCGCCAGGGCCTCCGGGGACCACATCATCGCGAACCTGGCCCGATTCAACCTGGAACGGTGGCAGTTCGACGTCCTCGCCACACTGCGCCGTATCGACCGGCCGCTGACCGCGGGAGAACTGTGCGCCAACTCCATGATCTCCGGCTCGGCGATGACCAACCGCGTCGACAAGCTCGCCGCCGCCGGCCTGCTCACCCGCTGCACCGACCCCGACAACCGCCGCTGCGTCCGCATCACGCTCACCGACGCCGGACGCGAACTCGTCGACAAGGTCCTGCCCACCCACCTCGACACCTGCCGCGACACCCTCACCGGACTCACCGACGACGAGCGGGAGACACTCGGACACCTGCTCCGCAAGGCACTGGCGGCCCACACCGGATGATCGACTTCGCACAGCCAGCCGACAGGGTCGCCCCCCTGCTCCTCGGCTGCACACTCAGCCACGCAGGCGTCACCGTCCGACTCACCGAGGTCGAGGCCTACCTCGGCGAACAGGACGACGCCTCCCACGCCCGCCGCGGGAGGACACCGCGCAACGCCGCCATGTTCGGCCCACCCGGTCGGATGTACGTCTACATCTCCTACGGCATCCACCGCGCCGGCAACATCGTCTGCCACCCACCCGGCGGCAGCGGCGGAATCCTCCTCCGTGCCGGTGCGGTCGTGGACGGCCACGACACCGCGCGCGCCCGGCGCGGCCCGACGATCCCCGACGCCCGCCTCGCACAGGGACCGGGCAATCTCGGCCGGGCACTCGCCCTCCACGTCGACCACAACCACTCCCCCGTCCTTCGCTCCGGGACCGACGGCTTCATCCTGAGGGACCGCGACCACGAGCCGCACTGGACCACCGGCCCCCGGATCGGCATCACGCGCAACGCCGACGCACCCCTGCGCTTCTACCTGCCCGGCGACCCCACCGTCACCAGCCCCCGGGGACGCGCGCGGCGCTGACCTGCGCCGAATCCCACGCGACGCACGTTAGGATCCGGGCATGGAGCAACTGCAACCCGACGCCGTCACCGTGCTCATGGGTGTATCCACCACCACGCCCGCCGACCTGATCAGCACCACACTCGCCAGCCTCGCCAAGCAGTCCCTGCGCCCCACCCGCACCATCGTCACGGCGGACGCACGCCTCCACCCGACCCTCGAGAAACAGCTCACCTCACCCGAGGCCCACGACATGGGCATCATCTACACCGTCGCCGACGAAACCGGCCCGGCCGCCGCGCTCGACGCGGGCCTCGCCCACGTCGACACGGAGTACACCGCGCGCGTCAACCCCGGCGACATCCCCCACCCCGACCGGCTGCGGCGCCAACTGGACACCTTCCACCAACGACGTGTCGACATCCTCGGCACCGCCGTCATGGAACTCGACCGAACCACCGACGCCACCGACCCCGTCAGCCTCCTCGGTGCGGATCTCTCCGTCCGCACCATGCCGAGCTCACACACCGAAGCCACCCGGCATCTGGGCCGCCGTAGCCCCGTCATCGACGGCACCGTCATGGCACGCACCGCCGCCATGCGCGCCGCCGGTGGTTACCGCGGTGGCGGCCACGGGGCCGACCGGGACCTGTGGGTCCGCATGATCGGGGCGGGTGCCCGGGTCCGCAACCTGCCCACCCCGCTGACCTGGCAGCGAATCGACATCGACGCCGGCCCCGGACCGAGCCGCGCAGACAGGCGGGCGGCGAGCCGGAGCGTCCGCGACACCCTCGACGAACAGGGTATCCCCCGGAAGAGTTTCTGGCGGAGGTTGTTCGGGCGCTGAATGCCGGTGGCGTGACGTACGGCCGCGGTGCACCTGGCCGACACGTTGAACCGGAGCCCTTCCCTCCCTGCCCGCCGGGCGTCGATACGCGCGCTCCGTGACCGCGCCGCCGGCGGATGGAGCATCTCCGCGGTCTCTGCCGGGGCCCGCCGATACGTCGTCAGTACGTGCAAACATCGGCACACACCGCCAGACACCCGGGTGGATCCTCCGGTCAGTGCGTGTTGACACGCACCGACGATCCACCGGTCCAGCACCGACGGCGGCGGCTCCCCCGCACTCGACGCGGGTCCCGGGACGCCGGGCACCGCGTGCGAAGAGGATCCACGAGACCGAAAACCCCTGGACGGGGCACCTCACCGGTACATGTCAGCACGCAACGGTGAGACGAACGGCCCCCGCGCCCCGACCGGGCCGGGTCAGATCCCGCCCACGGTCCCCTCGCGCCGCGGATCCGCCCCGCCGCTGATCCGACCGTCGGGCCGCACGACGAGCACGGCGGCACCGCTCGGTTGATCGGCGAGCTGCACCCGGTGGCCGCGGGAAACCAGCCCGTCGATCAGCACCCGGGCCGGACCATCCTCCGCCTCACCGATCAGGGGATGTTCACCGCCGACGGCGGTGACGCGGGTGTTCCGCGCCCCGAAGTTCGGGGCGCCCACCGCCTGCTGGGCGTCCAGACCCCAGTCGATGAGGGCGACGAGGATCTTGACCACGTACTGGATGATCACCGCACCGCCCGGCGCCCCGACCACGGCGCGCAGGTCGGGACCGTCGAACACGAGGGTCGGGGCCATCGAGGACCTGGGTCGCTTGCCGGACTCCACGCGGTTCGCCACGGGACGTCCGTGGACGTCGGTGGGCTCGGCGGAGAAATCCGTCAGCGTGTTGTTCAGGAGGAACCCGCGCACCATGTGGAAGGATCCGAACCCGATCTCGATGCTCGTGGTGAGACTGACCGCGTTGCCGGCGGCGTCGATGACGCTGACCTGGCTGGTGCCGTACTCGGGCAGGTCACGTCCGGCGGCGAGTCCGTTCGTGGGCAGCCCCGGTTCAGCGGTGCCCATGGTCCGGTCCATGTCGATGAGTGCGGCACGTTCCCGCAGGTAATCGCGATCCAGCATGTCGGGCAGCGGATATCCGTCGGCGATGAACGTGTCCCGGTCCGCATAGGCCAGGCGCTCGACCTCACTGACGAGGTGGACGAGTTCAGGGGCGGGCACCCCGTTCCGCGGCGGGGCGCCGAGATCGTGGTGTTCGAGCATCCCGAGGATCGCCGCGACCGTGATCCCGCCGGACGAGGACGGCGGCGTCCCCGCCAGTCGAAGACCCCGGTAGGTGGACCAGAGGGGTGCACATTCGACAGCCTGGTATCCGGCGAGATCGGCGAGCGTCATCAGGCCCGGTGTCACGGTGTCCGAGGGGCGGCAGACGCGTTCGACGATCGCCTCGGCGATCTCCCCGGTGCGTAGCGCGTCGGCACCGTGTTCGGCGATGAGCTCACACGTCCGCGCGTAGTCGGGGTTGGTGAGCACGGTGCCCTCCGCCTTCGCCTCCCCGGCATCGTCGAGGAAGTGGCGTGCCGCCTCGGGACAGCGGGCGAGGTCGGTCTTCGCGTCATCGATCGACGCCCAGAGACGATGGCTGACCGAAAACCCCTCCTCGGCGCACCTGATCGCGGGGGCGATCAGATCCGCCCACGCGATGCGCCCGAATCTCCGGTGCGCGAGCTCGAGGGCGGCGACCGCCCCCGGAACCCCGACGGAACGGCCCGAACGCAGAGCGTCGGGGACCGGAGGCCGGGGATCGTCGTCACTGATCCGGGTCAGGTAGGTGCCGGTCGCGGCGGCGGGTGCGGTCTCCCGCCCGTCGAACGCGGTCGTGTTTCCCGTCGCGGCGTCGAAGTGCAGGAGGTAACAGCCTCCCCCGATACCGGAGGACTGCGGTTCGGTGAGCCCGAGCATGAACTGGGCGGCGACCGCGGCGTCGAGAGCCGTCCCACCGTCCGCGAGGACCCCCACCGCAGCATCGGTGGCGTGTTGATTGGCGGTCGACACGGCGAAGGTGTCGGTGACGACCTCCACCATTCCATCGCGGTATCCGGTCGAGATCTCCGGGCTGGTCGTGGTGTCGCGGCCGCCGGGGACCGGATCCCGGGAGGGTGGGGTCATGGCAGGATTGTAGCCTCCACCACAGTCTCCCACCCGATCGGCGCTCATCGAGGTACGGCGACCGCCTCTCTCCCCGCATATCAGCGCGGCTCGGCCCGCACGTCGAATCCACCGATGCGGAAAGACCGATCCAGGTCATCCCGGACCTTTCTTCGACCTCTCGCCGGTAGTGCCCGTCTCATCCGGAGTCATTTTCTGGTAGACCAGAGCTCACAATGTGATTCCCGTTTGAGGAGAGCCCCGTGTCCATCCGCCGCATCACCGCATCCACCGTAGCCACGGGGGTCCTCATCCTCGGTCTCGCCGCACCGGCCGGAGCCGACCCGTGGCCCACACCTGAACCGGGTAGTCCCGGTCACCGCGACTCCCAACAACTCCTCGACGCCGCGACCACGGAACTGAGCTCCTACATCTCATCGAATTTCGGGGCGATCATCCGCGACATCATCTTCCCACCGACCGACGGGCGCACCCCCGCCTGGGCGCAGGTCTCCATGCTCGGCCTCGTGGCCGGCGGCGCACTGTACGAGGTCACCCAGGGAGCGCTCGGATCTTCCGGGGTCAACCTGCGCTGACCCACGCATGTCGCCGGCCGCCGGCCGTGTGACAACCGACCCGCGGATCAGCGACACCCGGTGACAACCACCACCGTTGTATCCGGACCGGATCCGGAAGCTCGGTTCTCCACACGTGCGGAGAACCGTCGCTCCACCGGAACCTAACGCATCGGCACTTCCCCGATCGTGCGGCGTAGCTTCCTGGTGTGCAGTTTCTCGGGTTTGGCGGCGAGTTTCTCCATCGCCCGCATCGCGCAGATCAGGTGTGCCTCCTTCGATGAGGAATAGAACGCCTGGGCGCCGGCGGGCAGCTTCGGCACATTGTGCAACGGGAGGTCGGAGACACTGAGCAGCGTGCCGTAGGGGATGCGGTAGCGGTATCCGTTGGCGGCGAGGGTCGCCGACTCCATGTCGACGGCCACCGCCGTGGAGCCGCGGAGGATCCGCCACAGATCCCGGGACGTGTGCCATTCCCAGTTCCGGTCGTCGGTCGACATGACCGTACCGGTGCGCATCAGCGAGTGGTTGTCGCCGTAGACCGCGTTCACCGACTTCTCCAGCGCACGCTGCACCTCAGGCACCGCGGGGATCGGGATGTCGAGACCGATCCGGTCGTCGAGGATGTGATCCCGGCGCTGGTAGGCGTTGCCGAGGATGAGGTCTCCGATGCGCATGCGGCCGTCGAGACCTGCGCAGTGGCCGATCATGATCCAGCATTCGGGTCGGAGGACCGCCAGGCAGTCGGTGATCGTCTTGGCGTTGGACGGCCCCACCCCGATGTTGATGATCGTCACGCCCGTGTTGTCCTCGGCGGAGAGATCGTAGCGGGGCATCTGGCGTGACGACGGCCCGAGCAGCGTCTGCAGTTCCACGCCGTCGACCTCCCCGCGCCGGAGCACGCGACCGTCGTTGAGACGGAGTTCCGTGTAGCGGGATTCGGGGATCGCCAGCTCCGACAGCGCGTAGCGGACGAACTCGGTGGTGTGCATGGCGTAGTTCGTGAACAGGATGTACTTCTGCACACCCTCGACACCGATGCCGGTGTAGTGCTCGATGCGTTCACAGGCGATGTCGAAACGCTGCGGTGAGAAGTGGAACAACGGCATCTCGGAATCGTGGAACACGTCCCAGGACCCGTCGATGATCCCGTCGTGCACGTCATCGAGGCTCGGTCGCGGGATGACGCCCGCATCATCGTGGACACGCGGCGGCGGTGGGCAGTCGGCGGGAAGGGACAGGTACTCCGGCGGGATACGCACCTCCGACGGACCGGTGGAGATCGTGCACGGATAGTTGGTGGTCAGGCGGTCCAGCTGGGCGGTCAGGTAGCGGCGCATGAGCCGTGGGCGGGAGACGGTCGCGGCGTAGCGTCCCGCCCGGTCGACGTAGCCGAAGGGTTCGGTGCGGTCGATGGGGCGCCAGGACTCCACCTCGACGACGAGCTTGGGATAGACCACGTCGCTGTAGCGGCTGTAGTCGGCCGGCCCGTCGGTGGTTTCTCCGGAGTTGAGGATCCCGCATGCGAGTTCCACCGCGGCGTCGTAGCGTCTGATCAGGTCGTCGACGGCTGCTTCGACCGAGTCGTGTGTGATCCATCCGGTGGGCATCTGCGTTGACCGTGTCTCCATGCCGCCCAGACTAGCCACGGTCGACGGGGCCCGGTACCCCCTCCGGTTCAGAGCCACGTTCATGTCGTCGGTACGTGTCAACACCCATCGACGAAACGAGTGAACAGGCGTTTTCCCGCCATCATCGACACGTTTTCACGTGGTAGCCACGCGCGGGCCCTGCGGTGAACAGCCGGCCCTCTGGGTATCGACGGTGCGTGTTAACACCCACCAGTAATGGACACCGACCTGGGTTTTCTCCGTTCTCCCACCGGGTTCGCACGCACCGACGACATTTCCGGCGACCCAAACACCGCTCATTCCCTGCCGACGCACCGCACCGTACGAATCACCGCCCGCACCGGCGCGCCTAGACTTTCGGCCATGGGGACCGCACCGGAACCATCGACCCACCGACCGGAGCTCACGGGCACCACCGGCAACCGGCTCCGCCGTCTTGACCTGGTGTTCGCTGCACTGGCGGCGATGTTGGCGGTGTTCCATCTGCTCGTCGCACTGTCCGGAACAACCCCCGGCCATGCCGCTCTGATCGAGGTCGTGCTCGCGGTTCTCTTCGTCCCCGCGTTCGCGGTGTGGCGCAGCCGGGTCGTCCCGGCGGCGACCGCGCTGACGGTCCTGACCGTGGCATGGACGGTGAACTGGTTCACTGCACTGCCGACGAACCTGGGTATCAGTCCGTTCCTGGTCGCGGTGCCGATGGTGGTGTACTCGACGGCCCGGTACCGTTCAGATCTGCTCGTCCCGGGTGTTTTCACCACGATTCAGGCCGTCTGGTGCTTCTTCTCCCCGCTGCTGTGGTGGTGGACACCCGATCATTTCGAGCGCGCCACCGGTGTTCAGGCGGCGAGCTGGGTCGCGCTTCAGTGGCTGGTTCTGGGCCTGGTGTTCGTCTCGGCGCGCAGCGCGCGGTCCGCGGAGCGGCACCTGGTGGTGGAGCAGGAGGCGGCGCGCGAGCGGGAGCGTGCGGGTGTCGCGAGGGAGATCCATGATGTGCTGGCGCACAGCCTGACGCTGATCAACATGCAGGCCGGGGCGGGTGTCATGCTCGGCGGTGGGGTGACGGACCGGCGGGCGGAGATCCTGTCGACGATCCAGAAGGTCAGCTCGGAGGCCCTCGAGGAGGTGCGCGGGATCGTGGGGACGTTGCGTGACGATTCTCCGCCGACGTCGGTGACGGGCATGGCCGGGATCCGGGACATGGTCGGGGAATTCAGGTCCGCCGGGCTCACGATCGAGGCATCGTTGCCGGAGGGTGAGGTCTCGGACTCTCAGGTTGTCCGCCTGACGCTGCGCCGGGTGGTGCAGGAGGCGCTGACGAACGTGCTGCGCCACCAGGGCCCGGGCAGCACCGTGGCGCTCACCGTGGAGGTCACCGATGAGGTTCGCGTGGTGGTGGACAGTCGCGCCGGCGGCCCGGTTCCGCGGCGGACGCCGCATTCAGGTGCCGGGCTGACCGGTGTGCGCGAGCGGGTGGAGCACCTCGGCGGGACCCTGGATGTGGACGTGTCGGATCCGGCGCACGCGCACCTGGTGGCCGGTTTCCCGGTGGTGGTGGCACCGTGATCCGGGTGCTGCTCGCGGACGATCAGCCGCTGGTGGTCCAGGCGCTGGAGATGACCCTGTCGACCCAGCCCGACATCGAGGTCGTCGCCACCGCCGCCGACGGCGCGGAGGCCCTGGAGGCGGTCGCCGCACACCGGATCGATGTCGCGGTGCTGGACATCCAGATGCCACGGGTCGACGGGATCGGGGTGGCGCGCGAGATCCTCGCCCGGCACCCGGGCGTCCGGGTGCTGATGCTGACGACGTTCGACGCGCACGAGCTGGTCCGCGACGCCCTGACCAAGGGTGTGCACGGTTTCCTCCTGAAGGACTGCGGGCCGGAAGCGCTGATCGACGCCGTACGACGGGTGGACGCCGGGGCGTCGGTGCTCTCTCCGGGGGTCACGGACTATGTGCTGCGGGTGTTCCGCGGACACACACCCACCCCACCCGCGGAGCCGTTGACGGACCGCGAGCGGGACGTTCTGGCGGGAATCGCCCGGGCCCGCACCAACGCCGAGATCTCCGCCGACCTGCACATCGGTGAAGCCACGGTGAAGACGTACATCTCCCGTCTGCTGGCGAAGACGGGGACCCGGGACCGGGTGGGACTCGCGCTGTGGGCCCGGGACCACGAGCTGCACCTCTGATTCCCCCGCGCGGTGGATGTGCCGGAGGCCGGCCGACGTTTCACTGGTGTCATGAACAACCACGAACCGGCGATCGAGTGCCACGACCTCTCCATCAGCTACCGGGGCCAGCGGGTCCTGGACGGATTCAGCATGACCGTCGAGCGGGGCCGGATCCACGCCCTGGTCGGCCGGA
Organism: Corynebacterium antarcticum; assembly: GCF_016595285.2. Taxonomy (NCBI): domain Bacteria; kingdom Bacillati; phylum Actinomycetota; class Actinomycetes; order Mycobacteriales; family Corynebacteriaceae; genus Corynebacterium; species Corynebacterium antarcticum. The sequence continues at coordinate 116,857 of NZ_JAENIP020000002.1, read as the reverse complement.
ACGGTGCGGGCAAATCCACGTGCTTCCGGATCATCCTCGGACTCGAGGACCGGGCCGGCGGCACGGTGGAGGTCGACCGGGCGTCGGTGGGCGCCTCGGTCAACGGGCCGGCGCTGTACCCGCACCTGAACGCACGGGACAACCTCCGCGTCCACACCCTGCTCCTCGGCCTCGACGACGCCGAGATCGACCGAGTCCTCGGGGTGGTGGGCCTGACCGGCACGGGGCGGAAGAAGGTGCGCAGTTTCTCCACCGGCATGAGATCCCGCCTGGCGTTGGCCGTCGCCCTGCTGGGTGGGCCACGGATCCTGCTTCTCGACGAACCACAGAACGGCCTCGACCCGGAGGGCACCGTCGCACTGCGGGGACTCCTGCGCGGCTACGCCGACGCCGGTGGGACGGTGCTGATCAGTTCACACCAGCTCGGTGAGATCGCCCGCACCGCCGACGACATCACCGTGCTCCACGACGGGCGGGCCGCCTACTCCGGCTCACTCGACGCCTTCGCGCCGGCCGGCGAACTCGAGTCCCGGTTCCTCGACCTCACGGCGATCCGATGATCCGCGTGATCCGGGCGGAACTCGTCCGCACGAAGAACACGACCGTCGCCTTCTTTCCGCTCCTCGGTTTCGCCCTTGCCGGACTGGGGCTCCTCACCGGCTACTCGGATGCCGGCCGCGGCGCCTGGCAGGCGATCTACGTCACCGGCATGGCAGCACCGCTCATGGCGTTGCTGTCCGGCCTCCCGGAGAAACGGGAGAAGTCCTGCCGGGAGGGCGGGACGGGGATCCGGCAGGTGTCACCGCGCCTGATCCGGGGCGGACGCCTCATCGTCCTGCTGATCATCCTCGCGGCCATGCTCGCCTGCGATTTCGGCATTCTCCTGATGCCGGTGGCCTGGGTGTGTGCCTGGATCGGTGCCGCCGGGGTCGTCGCACTGTTCGGTGTGATCAGCCGGTGGATCGGCCTGATACCGGCCCTCCTGGTCGCGGTGGTGTGGCAGTTGACGGGCACGCTGACGGCGGAACATCCGCTGTGGTTCCTCCTTCCACCGACGTGGGCGGTACGAATCATGCTGCCGGTCCTCGGTGTCCACTCCAATGCCGTCCCCCTCGACCCGGGCGATCCACTCACCACGGAATCCCCGACCCTCGCCGCGGTCCTCTGCCTGGTGTTCGCGGCCCTCGCCGCCACCGCGTACGTGTTCATCGGGACACCCCGCACCCGGCCCGACAGATCAACCACAACGGCCACATCACACACCGGAACCTGGGCCGCCGAACCCGCCGCAGACCTGCGGAAGGGACGGGCGTCGACGGGCGCGGCACTGAGCCACACGCTGCTCCGCACCGCACTCACCCCCCTCACTCTCGCGGCGCTGGCGCTGATCGCCGTCGCCGGATCGTGGACCGCGGACCTCGCGGTGCACCTGATCCTGCCCCTGGGCTGCGGAATCGCGGCCGTGGTCACCTGGACCGCACTGCAGCCCGCATGGTGGATCACCGTCTGCCGGACACGGCGGGTGATCCCGGGGGTCATCGTCTGGCTGGACGTGCTGGTGGCCGCGATGGGACTCGGGACAGGCGCCGTCCTCGCACTGCGCGGAACGCCGCTCCCGGAGGTCCTGCGGGTGGCGGGACTGCTGATCGTCGTCGGCACGGTCATGGTCACGGCGGCACTGGCGCTGTGCGTCCGTACCGGGCCGGGAGCGGTGATCGCAGCGACCGTGTTCCTCACGGTCCTGTCCGTCACCCTCGGCGGTTCAGTCCTGGCCGACACAGCGCTCTGGTTACCGGCGATGCCCGCGTGGCCACTGACGGCCACCGGCGGCCGTCTCCCCGTTGCACTGATCATGGGCACCGCTCTGCTCATCGTGTCCACCGGGTTGGCGCACCGGGAGTTGCGTCGGGCGGCTGCACGGTGAGCGGTACCTCCGGCTGCCATCCGTGCGGACGGACCTCGTCGTGGAACGGCTCGGGTGACCCCGGGCGATCCCCGGGGTCCGTGTCTGTCCGGGACCGGCCCGTACCCCTGTCGCGGCCCACGGAACTGGGTATAGTCACCGGCATGAGCCGGATGGTGGGGTCCCATGAAATCGAGCGGTGACGTCACGGTACTGAGGGTCATCTGCACCCGGGCGCAGAGCGCCCCCGTGGTTGATCTGCTCAGCGACGTTCGCGGTGTCACCCATCTGATCCGGAGCCGCGACGCCGCACTCTCACCGCCCGGGGACGTCATCGAGGCGGTCATTCCCCGGGGACTCATCCAGGCCCTGGTGGACGATCTGACGGAACTCGGTGTCGATGAGTCGGGTGAGATCAGTTTCCGTGACATCGATCTCGTGGTGTCGCGGATGGTCGACGCGGCATGTGAAGATGTCGCGGCACACTCAGGTGCGGACCCTCTCGTGTGGGACGAACTGATTGAACAGACCGACGAGGGAAGTGAACTCAATCCCGAGTTCCTCATATTCCTCGTCATCGCGTGCCTGTTGGCGGCGATAGGCGTGATAACGCATTCAGCGGTTCTCATCGTCGGGGCGATGGTGGTGAGCCCGGATTTCGGGCCTCTCGCGGGTCTCGCGGTTGCGGTGGTGGGACAACGTCGGAGACTGGCGGTCGAGGCCGCATCAGCTATCACCGTGGGATTCCCGGTGGGGATCGCCGCAACCGGATTAGCCGCGCTCCTCGCCCGGAGCGCCGGAATTCTCCCCGGGGATTCACTGGACGACCTGGGGAGTGTCTCCTTCGTCTATCAGGTCGGCCCCTATTCGCTCATCGTGGCACTCCTGGCGGGAATGGCCGGAATGCTCGCCCTGACCTCCCGGAAGTCCACCGCGCTTGTCGGGGTGTTCATCTCCATCACGACGGTACCGGCGGCCGGTTTCTGTGCACTGGCCGCAGTCAACGGTGACTGGAGCCGGTCCGGGGAAGCACTACTCCAGCTCCTGATCAACATCGCCGGGGTTCTCGTCGCGGGAATCATCACCCTGTGGTTCCGGCGTGCCCACGTCACGGGTGGACCGGCGGTGGGCTGAGACGGGGCGGGCCCCGGGGTGGTCGTACCACTCCCGGGACCCTCCGACCTCGTGCCGCAGAAAGAATCCTAGGAGGTCTCCACCAGGTTGTCGGCGCCGAGGATCTCACGGGCGCGTTCCAGGTCGGCCTCATCGGCGCTCTGTGCGACCAGCAGGAAACGACCCGCCGTCAGGTGCTCGGTGAGCTTCGGCAGATGCTTCTTGGCCACGAAATGACCGGTGACCGCACCAACCACACCACCCAGTGCGCTGAAGGCGGCCGCACCTTCGACACCACCGGCGAGCGCCGCCGCGAGGGAACCGGCGACCACGACAGGCCCGACACCCGGAACCAGAAGGAGAGCCGACCCGGACAGAAGGCCGAAGATACCGCCGAACCAGGCGCCGAACTTGGCGTCGGACTTGGCGACATCCTTGCCGTTGATGAATCCGTGAACCTCAGTCGTGCTCTCCAGGTTCTGGGTGATCACGGAAACATGTTCGATGGGGAATCCAGCTTCACCGAGCTTCCTGACCGCTTCGGTCGCCGCCTCCAGCGAGTCGAATACCGCAACCTCACCCTGGTTGATGTTCGTTGTTTCCTGGCTCATGTTGTCCTCCATCAATCTCGGTAGTTCTCGATAAATGTCTGCCCCCGGAACAGCTCATCCAGGGGAAACCTCCGAACCGATCGGACCCATTCGGTGAATGGACCATGCGCGCTGTTCTCCGGCCATGCTCTCAGGCACAGTTTTGTCGGCGGCCACCAACCGGAACGATGAAAGCGGAAAACATCCGATTCCGTCCAACAGCAACGTCGGAAGATACAGAATTGCACCCATTATCGCGGCCAGAAGTAGCGTTAGTACATCTGCGACCGCTGGATACGTTTTTCATGATAAGGATCATCAGGCAAACTTTCCACAAATCTTCTGTATTTTTTATACTGATAACCCCTCATTTTTTATCAGTTTTTTCTCACTGTTTCGCTCATCCAGGTTAATTTCACTCAGCGAATCCCCGTCAACCGCCCACCTATCCGTCGGGAGATCGGTGTCCGGCACCACAGCATCCCGATCCCGTCGGTCCGCCGGGCCCGACCACGGAGAGCGCACGCACCGGAATCATGGACCGGAGTCCCGTGACAGGGCGGAACAAACTTCCCCGGGGATTCCTCGTTCGACTGGAACTCAGCAAAACCGCCACACCGACGGCCCCGCCACCATCAGCCGGTCCACGGATGAGTGGGATGACACCTGCCGACGCGGTCCGCCCGGGAACCGGCCGCGCCCCCGCATCGGGCATTGTCCCGAAGGTTCACCGGTTCCACCCCGGCGCCGGTCCGCACATCCCCCGACGGTTACGGGAACGATTCCTGTCTCCGCCGTACACCTACGACGACGGGAGCGTGATCGGATTGCCCGGATCCGATGATGTGGACGCCACCGTCGACGACACTCCATCCGTCGGGGATGAGGATGTGGTCGATGGGTGAACGTGCCCATCCGGGGAGGGAGGTCGGCCATGTTCCCCCACCGAAGATCGGTGCGGCGGCCACCGCATCCGTGTGCGTGTCGATCCGCGCCAGGTCACCGTGCCGGAGCACGGCGTTGAGATCACCGATGATCAGGGCGCCGGGGTTCGCCGCGGCGAGAGCGGCGACGGCTCCCAGATCACCGCGCCACCGGCTCATGAGACCAGGCAGTGGAGGCGCGGTGTGGAGACCGATGACATCCGGTTTCCCTGTCCCGGGGTGTCCGGATGAAACGTGAATGGTGCCGAATGTGACACGGGAGGAGCCGGGGACCTCTGTGGTCCGGTAGTCCCCGAGCCCGTCTGCGGTGAGAACCGTGACGGGTGTCCCTCCGCTGACGAAGGACCGGTAGCCGGCAGGAACCTCACCGGAATACTCGGGGAGAACCGCGATGTCGGGGTGGACGTCCCGGATGAGGGCGGCGAGGTTCTCCGTGGTGACGGAACCGCCGGTGTTCCACTCGAGCACGACGAGTTCCCCGTCCCCGTCGGCTCCCGCATCGCTGACGGTGGGCCGCTGGACGGGCAGGAAACTCCCCGCACCGGCTATGACGAGTACCGCGCCCGCGACGGGCAGCACCCGGAACCGCCGCCGGGGCACACCGACGGCACCGATGAGGCCCAGCCCCGCGCCGATCACGACCGGAAATGCCGTGAGGTGGGCGATGACGGGCAATGTGGTGGTCGGGTTCCCGGGCAGGAACGCCCAGACCAGAGCCGCTGTGAGGATGCAGAGGGACAGGATACGCATCACAGCTCCAGGGCGTCGAGGATCAGGTCGGAGGCGTCGGAGACGCTCGTGCGCCACAGGATGTCGGCGCGGGTGTCGGCGCGCCCCGGGCCACCGTTGACGACGATGAGGGGAAGCCCGGCGCGGCCGGCGTCGAGCGCGATGCGGTATCCGCTCATGACGGCTAGTGAACTGCCCATGACGACGAGGGCACGCGAGTTGTGGAGGAGCCTGTTGACGGTGGCACGCCGGTCGGTCGGGACGGGTTCGCCGAAGTAGACGACATCGGGTTTGAGGAGTCTCGAATCGCGGTAGATGCAGCCGACGAGCCGGAAACGGGTGACGATGTCCGGTGTGAGGTCGATATCGCCGTCGGGGCGGACGTCCCCCGTGCCCACGGCCCGGGCACACTCGAGGTATCCCGGATTCGCCGCGGCGAGACGGCGGTCGAGGTCGGGGCGCGGTTCTCGGGTGCCGCAGCGGAGGCAGACGACGACGGAGAGATCACCGTGCAGTCCGATGACGGTGCGGAGACCGTCGACGTTCTGGGTGACGATCCCGGTGATCAGACCGGCGCGTTCGAGTTCGACGAGGGTGTGGTGGGTGCGGTTGGGACGGGTACCCGCCATGTGCCGCCAGCCGATGAAGCTGCGGGCCCAGTAGCGGTGGAGTGCCCCGGGATCGTGGCGGAACTCCTGGTAGGTCATCGGTCGATCGCGGGTGAGGGACCCTGCCGGTCCGCGGTAGTCGGGGATACCGGAGTCGGTGGACATCCCGGCGCCGGTGAGCACGAGGGCCCCGCCACGACGTAGTGCATCGGCGGTGGCGGTCAGTGCGTCATCCGGCGGCGTGGGTCGTGCGGTTTCCCGGACGACGCGGGAGATGGAGCGGAGTGCGGAGGCGTGGATGCGGGCGATGTCCGGGGTGAAGCTGGTCAACCGGCGACCAGCCTGGTGACGATCTTCCCCATCCAGTGCGGGGTGAGTTCGCGGGCGGTGTGCATGATGCGGTCGGTGGTGGACACGTCGTAGTGCACCTTCGCCCGGGCGAACCGACCGGTGGGGTGCACGGCGTCCCAGAGAATGTCGGCGACGGCCTCGGGTGTGATGTTGACGCCGAGGCGGCGGACGGATCCGGCGTCGACGTCAGCGAGGCTGGTTTTGGCCCAGAGGGGCCACAGGTCGACGACGCGGATGCCGTCGTCGTGCCATTCGAGGTTCAGTGCCTCGGTGAGACCGGCGACGTAGAACTTGGTGGCGGAGTAGACGCTGATGTCGGGTTGCCCGTAGATAGCGGAGGCGGAGGCCATATTCACGAGATGCGATCCGGGTGTCGCCGCGAGATGGGGGTGGGCGGCACGGGCACCCAGGGTGACGCCGAGGCAGTTGACGTTGATCTGTGCGGCGATGTGTCCGGGGTCCATCCCCGCGAGGTGCCCGTCGGCGATGATGCCGGCGTTGTTGTCGAGCACGTCGAGTCGTCCTCCGGTGTGGGCGGTGAATTCGGCGAGTGCGGCGTCCCAGCTGCCCGGATCTGTGACGTCGAGGTGGCCGCTGATCATCGTGCCGCCCAGTTCCTCGCTGATGTCGGGGCCGTCGACGGAGATGTCGTAGACGCCGACGGTCCAGCCCTCGCGGAGGAAGCGGCCGGCGACGGCCGCCCCGATTCCCCGGGCGCCGCCCGAGATGAAGATGTTTCCCATAGGTTGGAGTGTATGACTGATTCCTCCACAACTGCAGCCGCCATCACGATCACCTGTCCGGCGGACGGTCGGACGGTGGGGCGGGTGACGGGCCACACGCGAGCGGATGTCCGTTCCGCGTTCGCCGTGGCGAGACGGGCCCAGCCGGTGTGGGCCACCACACCGGTGTCGGACCGGAGGTCGATCATGCTGCGGTTCCACGATCTCGTGCTGTCGCACCGGGACGAGCTGCTGGATCTGATTCAGGCGGAGACGGGCAAGAACCGGGCCAGTGCGTTCGATGAGGTGCTCGATGTGGCGGTGACGGCGCGGCACTACGCGTTCGCGGCGGCCGGGCTGCTCGCGCCGGAACGGGTCAAGGGGGCGTTGCCGGTGTTGACGCGCACCGTCGTGGAGCGGGCACCGGTCGGCGTGGTCGGGGTGATCTCCCCGTGGAACTATCCGCTGTCGATGGTCGTCTCCGACGCGGTACCCGCTCTTTTGGCGGGCAACGCGGTGGTGCTGAAACCGGATTCGGCGACACCGTTGACGGCGCTGAAGGCGGCGGAGCTGCTGTCCGCCGCGGGTCTGCCGGCGGAGCTGTTCCAGGTGCTGCCCGGCCCCGGTGAGGAGGTCGGCGGGGCGATCGCCGACGAATGTGACTACCTGATGTTCACGGGGTCCACGGCGACGGGCCGGATCCTTGGTGCGAAGGCCGGGGAACGGTTGATCGGCTATTCGGCGGAGTTGGGTGGCAAGAATCCGTTGATCGTCGCCCCGGACGCCGATCTGGCGCGCGCGGCGCGCGGCGCGCGGCAGGCGTGCTTCGCGAACACGGGCCAGTTGTGCATCTCCGTGGAGCGGATCTACGTGCACGAGGAGGTCGCGGGTGACTTCACCACCCGGTTCCTGGCGGAGGTGTCGTCGATGACGGTCGGCGCGGGTCCGGGCTGGGACGTCGACATGGGTTGCCTGATCTCCGAGGGGCACCTGGAGCGGGTGCGGTCAATGGTCGACGATGCGGTGTCGAGGGGCGCCCGGGTCCTGGCCGGCGGCCACCCGCTGCCGGACCTGGGACCGACGTTCTACGCACCGACGGTGTTGACGGATGTGCCGCCGGACGCGGAGCTGTATGACGGGGAGGTGTTCGGCCCGGTGGTGTTCATGGAGACGGTCGCCAGCGTCGACGAGGCGGTGGAGCGGGCCAACGAGACCACCTACGGGCTGAATGCCAGTGTGTGGGCGAAACCCTCGACGGGCCGCCGCATCGCGTCGCGGCTGCACGCGGGCACCGTGAACGTGAACGAGGGTTTCGCCGCGGCGTGGGGTTCGGTCGCCGCCCCGATGGGTGGCTGGCGGGCCTCGGGGCTGGGGCGTCGCCACGGGGCGGTGGGGTTGACGAAGTACACGGAGACCCGCACCGTCGCGACGCAGCGCCTCATGCCGGTGTCGGGTCCGCCCGGTGTCGACCGGGAGTTGTTCTCGGACGTGATGTCGACGGCTCTGCGCTGGGGCAAGCGTGTCCTGCGCTGACCGGATCGTCTGGCTGCGCCGGGATCTCCGCCTGCACGATCATCCGGCTCTGACGGCGGGCGGTCCCGACGCGCGGGTCGTCGTGGTGCGGGAGCCTGCGGCGAACGGTTTCCAGCGGGCACTCGTCGACGCCGCGTTGGATGAGGTCCGTGCGCACCGCACGGTGGAGGTTTTCGACGGCGATCCGCGCGAGGTGATTCCGGGGCTGAACCCGGCGAAGGTGTGGGTGAGCGCCGACTTCACGCCGTCGGGCCTGGCCCGTGACCGGGCGGTCTCGGACGCCCTCGGCCCCGGTGTGATGGAGGCCGCCGGGTCCGCGTACGCCGTCGATCCGGGGATCCTGCGCACGGGGCAGGGCGGGCACTACAAGGTGTTCACGCCGTTCCACCGGGCGTGGTGCGACTACGGTGCCGATGATCCCGTGGGTGGCCTCCCGGGCGAGGACGGGCTGCCGGTCACCCGGGCGTGGCGGGACTGGTGTGGGTTCCTGCGGGAGCGGCTGGACGGCTACGCGGAGAACCGGGACATCCCGGCGATCGACGGTACGTCACGGATCTCGGGGTGGCTGGCCGTGGGTGCACTGCACCCGCGGAGCCTGCTGGCCACACTGGCGGTCGCGGATGCGCCGGAGGATGACAAGGAGGCGTTCGCCCGCGAGCTGGCGTTCCGCGAGTTCTACGCCGATTTCCTCCACCACCGCCCGGAGACGGCGCACAGTGACGTGAATCCGCGGTTCGCCGGTTTCCGGTGGAACGAGTCCGGTTCGGAGTTCGACCTGTGGGCCCGGGGCCGGACGGGTTTCCCGATCGTGGACGCCGGGATGCGTCAGCTCGCGGCGACTGGCTGGATGCACAACCGGGTGCGGATGCTGGTGGCCAGTTTCCTCACGAAGGATCTCCACCTGCCGTGGCAGGCGGGAGCGGAACACTTCCGCAGGCATCTGGTCGATTTCGACGTGGCAAGCAACCAGCACTCGTGGCAGTGGTGCGCCGGCACGGGTACGGACGCCTCTCCCTACTTCCGGGTGTTCAACCCGATGACCCAGGGGAAGAAGTTCGATCCCGACGCCCGCTACATCACCCGCTGGGTCCCGGAGTTGCGGGGCGTTCCGGCCGGGGACATCCACGCGATACGGAATCTTCCGTCGGAGTATCCGGTGCCGATCGTCGATCACGCGGAGGAGCGCCGCGACGCGCTGGCACGTTACGAGGAAATCAAGGGGGTTTCCAGGGACTTTAAGGTGCGTCACGGGCGCTAATCGCCTAGGTTTGATTCCATGAGTGCACTTCAGACCCATTCCGCCGGTCACACCACCGGGTTTCTCCGTCTTTCTTCGGTGGTCACGGCGGTTCTCACCGCGCTGGCGGTCATGCTCATGCTGACCGCTGCTCCGGCACACGCCGCAGGCAACCGCGACTGGCTGCGCCCCGGATGTGAGTGGGACGGTCACGGACACTGGATCCAGAAGTGCCGGGTTCCCTCACCCTCCAACGGTCGGGACATGGCCGTGCTGGTGCAGCCCGCCGCCTACGGCGGCAACGGTGGCCTCTACCTGCTGGACGGTCTGGAAGCCCCGCGGGACAGCAATGACTGGGTGCGCACAGACGTGATGAACCAGTTCCTCGGCGACAACGTCACCATCGTCATGCCCGTCGGCGGTCGTGGCCAGTTCTACGCCGACTGGGCACAGGCGGGCCAACCGCTGTCCTCGGGTTACAGTTCCGAGATAGGCCAGGTGCCGCCGCTGCAGTGGGCGCAGTGGGAGACGTTCCTCACCGCTGAACTTCCCGACTGGTTGCAGCACCACTTCGGGGTGAGCCCGAACCGGAACTCCATCGCGGGTATCTCGATGGGCGCACTCCCGACGCTGACCCTGGCGTCCCGGCATCCGGACCAGTTCAAGCAGGCGATCGCCCTCTCGGGCTTCATTGATCCGACCGCGGCGACCCACATCCCGATGCTCGCGGCGGTCGGCTCCGCCGGTTCGTCCTTCAACGGTGGTCAGGTGTGGGAGCTCTTCGGTTCCTCACCGGCGTTCAGCTCCAACATGAACAAGCTCGATCCGGTGGCGAACATCCAGGGACTACGGAACGTCGACACCATCGTCTACTCGGGTAACGGGCTCAAGCACCCCGCGGACGGTTTCCCGCCTCCGCCGAACATCCCGCTGTCGATCCTGGGTGAGTTCTTCATCAACCTCTCCAGCATCAGCTTCGTCACGAAGGCCCGTGCACAGGGCATCAACGTCGAACACCAGCAGGGAGACGGTCTGCACACGTGGGCGCCCTGGGTGCGGGTCATGCGGGACAACCACAGTCGTATCCTCGGTGCCGTCGGCTGATCCCCGTCGCACGATCCGCTCACCCCCGCCACTGCCGGTCAGTGCGGGGGTTCCGCGTATCCGGGGACAGATGTTGACCCTGCCACGGTGTCAGACTGTCGACCGGGATCATGAACAACATCCACGGACTCAAGACAGGTGTCTTCTCCCAACTCACCGGCATCAGTGTGCGGATGCTCCGGCACTACGGGACACACGGTGTGCTCACCGCGCTGAGCCGGGAACGTCGCCGTGCGATCCTCCGGGACATCGCGGCCGCAGAGACGCAGTTGGATGCGCTCGCAGCTCTCGACGTGCGGGCGATCACCGACCCGGTTCCGGTCACCCGGACCGTGTTTCCGGCCATGGACGTCATCAGCCTTCGCGCGGTGCTCCGCGACCACAACCACGAGCACCACCTGTGGGAGCGCCTTCGTGATCTGACATCCGACGGCACGGTACCCGTTACCCCGGAAGGTGTCGCCGGGGCCTGCTACCATGACGCCGAATTCCGCGAATCGCAGACCGACGTGGAGATCTTCGTCCGGGTCACTGAACCGTTTGTGCCGGAGGCACCAGTGACACACCGGGTGATCCCCGCACGGGACGTCGTCACGGCGACGCTCCACGGGCCGTACGAACGGATGGGCACGGTCACCACACAGATCGGTGCCCATCTGGTCGAACACGGACTGGAGGCCGGGCCGATGATGAACATCTACCGGGTCTCCCCGGCGCAGGACCCGGATCCGGAGGCCTGGATCACCGATGTGGTGTTCCCCCTGGTTCAGAGCGCCGGCATGCCGGCGACGTAGGCCGCCTGGCCGACGTGCTGGGCGGCGTCGTCGATGATGCTGACGAGCCGGGTGGCCCGGGTGACGGGCGGATCATAGGAATCGTCGATGATCTCCTCCCACTGACCGTCCCGCAGGCTCGCGGCGTACCACGCGGCGGCGGCACACACGTCGGCGAGATACCCGGTGAGTCCCTCCTGATCGTCGGACCTCATCCGGGCCGCTGTCTCGGGACCGTCACCGTATCCGATGCCGTCTCCGGCCGGGCCGAGGTTCAACCGGTCCCGCCAACCCTCGGCCCACACCTCGGTGCCGCCGGTGAGCTGCGCGAGCTGCACGTCCATCTGGCGGGCCGCGTGCCAGAGCAACCACGCCGGCGAGTTCGGGTGGCCGCCGGGGTGACCGTTCAACACGGCAGGTGCCAGGGCAGGCAGTGCAGCCGCTGCTTCAGCGGGTCGGTGGGCGAGGTCGGTGAACAGTGCGGAAAGGTCCATACCGTCAGTGTAGGTCCCGTGATCACTCCGACAGAGGGGCCGAGGAGCGGTCTCCCCGGAGTCGCTTGACCACGTTCTCCGCGGAGATCAGGCACATCGGCACACCGACCCCGGGCAGGGTCGTCGCCCCGGCGTAGTAGAGCCCCGCAACGAGTGCACTGGCGTTGCTCCCCCGCAGGAAGGCCGACTGTCGCAGTGTGTGCGCCGGCCCCAGGGCGCTTCCCCGCCAGGAGTTGTAGCGCTCGGAGAAATCACCGGGTCCGAGGGTCCTCCGGACGACGATCCGGTCCGCGAGGTCGTCGACCCCGATCCGTCGACCGATCTGGTCGATGGCGGCATCCGCGATGCCGTCGACGAGCGTGGCCGCCCGGGACCGGTAGGCGTCCCCGTGCCCGAGCTGGGGATCCGCGGGAACCGGAATCAGCACGAAGAGGTTCTCGTGACCGTCCGGTGCGACACCGGGATCGGTCGCCGAGGGCTTCGATATGTATATCGACCGGGACGCCGGGAGCCCGTCCTCGGGGAGAACACCCTCGAAGACCGCGTCGAAGTCGGCGTCCCAGTCGCGGGAGAACAGCAATGTGTGGTGCGCCAACTCCGGGAGTTCGCCCCGGACCCCGAGCATGAGCAGCACGGTGCCGGGACCCGGGTCGCGGGTTCCCCACCATTTCTCCGGGTAGCTTCGAAGCTCAGCGGGGAGCAGCGCGTTCTCGGTGTGATGGAGATCCGCGCAGCTGACCACGACGTCCGCGGGCACCTGCTCGACCGTGCCGTCCGCGCGCCGGACCCGCACACCGGTGGCTGCGGCCACCGGTCGTCGGAACCGGCCGAGGAGGACCGGTCCGGGGCTCCGACGGGCGCCGCTCGTCGTGATCTCCAGAACCCGTGTTCCGGTGACGATGTCCACCCCGGCACGTCGCGCCACCCGATCCAACGCCTCGATGACCGCCGCGAATCCTCCCATCGGGTACCGGACCCCCTGGTCCAGATCCGTGTGGCTCATCAGGTGGTAGAGCGCCGGCGTGGAACCTGGCCGAGAGGCCAGGAACACCGACGGATAGGTGAGGATCTGCCGGAGCCGTGTGTCCCTGACGTACCGGGCCGCGAATGCGCCGAGGGAGGTCGTCAACAGGGTCGCGAGCAGCCCCAGGCGACTGCGGACCTCCCTCGCGGTGAAATCCCTGACCCCGCTGAATGTCGTGTACAGAAACCTGTCGACGGCGATCCGGTAGGCGTCCGCGGCGGATTCGAGGTACCTGTCCAACGCGGCCCCGGCGCCCGGCTCGATCCGTTCGAACATCTCGACCGCCTCCGCCCGTCCCGCAGGAACGTCGAGCGGCTCGCGCGCCTCAGGATAGATCCGGTACGCGGGGTCCAGTGTCACGAGATCGAGTTCGTCTTCCGTCGAGGTCCCCATCAGCCGGAAGAAGTGGTCGAATGCGTCAGGCATGAGATACCAGCTCGGCCCCGTGTCCCACCTGAACCCGGGGCCATCCGCGACGGTGAGGCTCCCGGCCCGGCCCCCGGTCTCGACAAGGGAGTCGTACACGGTCACGGCCAGGCCTTCCCTCGCGAGCAGTGCCCCGGTGGCGAGACCCGCGACCCCGGCCCCGATGACCACCGCGGTGCGGGGGCGGCCCGCCTTCCGTCCGCCGGCGGCCGTCATCGTCGATCCTCCGCGGGCATGCGGTCGCTGCGGCGCGTGGAGGGTGATTCACTGAGCAGGTTCACCGCCAGGGTCCGGACCCCGTCCCTCACCTTTCCCGGGAGGCCGGGGCCGGGGCGTGCGGCCACGCACAGCTCCGGGGCGTACCAGATGGTTTCACCGGGCCGCACCGCGAAACTCAGGTGGACGTCCTCCGACACCCGGGCACCGGCCTCACGCACCGAGCGGCGGACGGAACACCACCAGTCACGGCGGAGACTGTAATTCATACCGTAGAACGGCTGATGGCCGAGGATCCTGCCGACCGATGCTCCGTGGGCCCTCCGATAGGCCCCGCTCAGCAGTTCACCCCGCCAACCGGGGATCTCGAGACGGGTCGGACCGCTGACCCCCACGACGGCGAAGCCCGGGGTCCGGGCGGAGGCACGGTCCCAGGCGGAGACCAGGCGCGCGAGATGATCCGGGGCCGGGGTGCTCCGGGGATTGACGCGGAGGAGCACCGGTCCGGAGGCGGCATCGAAACCGGCCCATGCGGGGAGGACCCCGGGGGCGCCGGACACCGTGATGACGTCATGGACGGCGGTGACCCCGGAAACCTCACCGGGGGTTCCGGGGTCCGTGACGACGATGATCTCCCGGGCGGGGAGGGTCTGCCGGCCGAGGCCGTCGAGGCATCGCCGCAGCAGTTCGGCATCGTGGCCGGCGGGAACTACGACGCTGATCGCCTGCGCCCCGACCTCCGGCCGGTCGGGTGATTCCGGTGACATCATCTACCTCTCTCCACGGTGTCCGCCAGTCGCGGAGCACTGGTCGACAGTGTAATCCGGATCATTTTCGCCGGTCCCCTGCACCGGTACGCGGACCCTGCGGGAGTCAGCGGGTGTGGTCGGATACGCGTGTCACGAACACCGACACCCCCGGCGCGGCCACACCCATGCGGTCCGACAGTGGAAACCCACCCCGGAATCGAACGACCGGTCCCTCAGAAACGACTGCAGCCGCAGGTCACGTGATCCGTGATCTGCGGCTGCAGTCGGCGTTAACCGCCGATGGTGGGCGAAGGGGGACTTGAACCCCCACGTCCCAAAGGGACACTGGCACCTGAAGCCAGCGCGTCTGCCATTCCGCCACTCGCCCGAGTGTTGGTCGCTGCGCAACTTCATGAAATATAGCACGCGCGCAATCCTGGTTGGCAAATTCCCTGTTCACGATCCACTTTCCGCGGCCGGGACCGGGACCGGACAGGTTCACCGGTGACCGGTCGGCCTACTGTCCCACCCCACCGGGCACCTATACTGGGCGAAAACACTGCGCAGACAGATCCTCTCCACGCCCCGAGACACCGGGCGTGGCACGGAACATCGACGGCATCCGGTGGACGCCACCTCGTTTCCTTCCACGGACCTGTCGCCCAGTACCCGCTGTCCCGGCAACCGGTCTACACCGGTCGGGGACAGTCGTCATACGGAGGAAGGTGGAAACGATGTCTGTCATGGACCGGATAGCGAAGCTGGACACCTCGCTTCAGCGTGGTCTGGACAACGGCTTCGCTTTCGTGTTCGGCGGAAAGGTCGTTCCCGGGGAGATTGATGATCTGCTGACCCAGCAGGCCGAGGACAATCTCACCCGGGGCGACGGTGACTGGATCGAGGCACCGAACGTCTACCTTGTCTCGGTCAGCCGGAAGGACTTCGACAATCTCCGCACCAGTCACCCCGACCTCCCTCAGGACGCGGCCGGCCGGATGAGTAGGTGGTGCCGGAACCAGGGCTTCGTCACCCTCGGGCCGGTCACCGTCCAGGTGCGGCAGGATCCGGGACTGCGGACGGGACAGCTGGGTAGCCACAGCCGGATCGACCGGAACCCCCGGGAGGAAACCGGTTATGTGGGGGACACCGGAAGCTCAGACAGACCGGATCGACACTCATCGGATGCATCCCCGGCGGACACCGGGACTCCCGGTATCCGGACCGGGACGAATTCCCCCGGAGCAGCCGTCCCGGACCCGGTTCGGCCGGCCGCTGACCCGCACCACCGCCCCGCCGCACCGGTGCCCCCCGCACCGCAGACCGGCGTGGCGGAGCCGACCGAACACATCTCCACCGGGACACCTGTCCAGCACGCCCCGCTCGTATCTCTTCTCCTGCAGGACGGCTCGTCCCGAACCTATCTCGTGCAGGAAGGGTCCAACATCGTCGGACGCGGTACAGATGTCGACTTCCGGCTCCCCGACATGGGCGTATCCCGCCGGCACGCGGAAATCATGTGGGACGGTCGGGACGCGGTCCTCGTCGATCTGCACTCCACCAACGGCACCACCGTCAATGACACCGACATCGACAACTGGCTCCTCGCCGACGGGGACGTGATTAAAGTGGGTCACTCCTACATCGAGGTCCGCATCACCGGCGGCTGACCGAACGGCACGTCCACCGCTCCACCGTCCACCACCCACCGTCGCAACACCCGCCAGGAGAAGAAGATATGGAATCAGTTGTGCTGCTCACCCTACGGATGGGGCTGCTCGTACTCCTGTGGTTCTTCGTGTTCATGGCGCTCCGTGCGCTGCGCAGCGATGTCCGCACCGCAGCTGGCGGACGGGGCGAGGGTGCCGCCGTCAGCGGACGACCACTCACCCGTCCCACGCCCCCCACCCGCCTGATGGCCGTCGGTGGACCGTCGGAAGGTACGTGGATCGAACTCACGGGTCTCAATGAGATCCTCATCGGCCGGGACCCCAACTGCACGTTCGTCGTCGGCGACGATTCGACGACGCGGCAGCACGCCCGGCTGTTCCGGCATTCGGACGAATGGTTCATCGAGGACCTGGCGTCCCGCAACGGGACCTTCGTCGGCGGGGTGCCCATCGAACAGCCTGAACGCGTCAGCACCGACACGAACATCGACCTGGGAACCACCACCGTGAGGCTCATACCGTGACCTGGAGACTGAACTACGCCACCGCGTCCGACCGCGGTCTCGTGCGCGGCAACAACGAGGATTCCGCCTACGCCGGCCCCCACCTGCTCGCGCTGGCGGACGGCATGGGGGGGCACGCCGCGGGCGAGATCGCCTCGCAGCTGATGATCGACCATCTCCGGCCCCTGGACGCCGATCCGGGCGACAACGACATGCTCACCCTGCTCGGATCCCTCGCGGACGACGGAAACCGCTCCATCGCGGACGAGGTGAGACGCAACCCGAACACCGAGGGCATGGGCACGACGCTGACCGCGCTCCTGTTCGCCGGTCAGCAGACGGCCCTGTGCCATGTCGGGGATTCCCGTGGCTACCGGCTCCGGGACGGAAAACTGACCCAGGTCACCACCGACGACACCTTCGTCCAGTCCCTCGTGGAGGAGGGGAAGCTCGATCCCGAGGATGTCTCGACACACCCCCAGCGCTCCCTGATCCTGAAGGCCTACACCGGACGTCCGGTGGAACCCCATCTACGATTCATCGACACCCGGCCCGGGGACCGGTTCCTGCTGTGCTCCGACGGTCTGTCCGATCCGGTCACCCACTCCACCATCGAGGAGACCCTCCGCACCGGTGGCCCGACCGAGGCCGCCCGGCGACTGGTTGACCTCGCGCTGAGGTCCGGGGGCCCGGACAACGTCACGGTCGTCGTCGCGGACATCATCGACACGGAACAGCTCGCCCCGGAGGAGGCGAAAGCTCTGCCGACCACCCCCGTGGTCGTCGGGGCCCTGAACACCGTCGATCCCGAGAGCCCCCGACCGGATACCGCCGCCGGCAGAGCCGCGCTGATGAGCGCCCGGCAGCCGCAGGAGATCTCCCCTTCCGGGCAGGCTTCCCCGCAACCCGTGGGCGCAGCCGCGGATGACCCGGTCCACGCCCCCGACAAGAGTTCCCCGCGACGCCGGTTCCGCTGGATCATCCCCGTACTGGTTCTGGCGGGTGCTCTCGCCGGCGGTGCCTGGTGGGGGTGGGGACAGGTGAACTCCACCTACTACGTCTCCGTCGTCGCCGACGGCGCCGCGGACAACGTGACGGACGGTGACATCGTCATCGAGCGCGGGATCGATCTCTCCGTTCTCGGTCGGCCCCTCCACAGCACCTACCAGGTCGTCTGCCTCGACACCGGCGGGAACGTCACCGTCGTCGGAGCCGCGGCCGGCGACGGCTGCAGCCCGTTCCACCTGGATGATCTCCCCGAGGCGCGGCGCGACTCGGTGACCTCACTTCCCTCGGGCTCCTATGACGAGGTCCTGCAGCAGCTCCGACGTCTCGGGGATGACGCTCTGCCGGTGTGCGTGACGCGGGAACCGGGGGAAGAGGCGGACCCCGGAGCCGAGAAGGACTCCACCGACGCCGGTGACTCACCCACACCCGGCGAGGAGGACGGGGCCACCGGGGAAACCGACGGCGCCGAACCCTCGACCGAACCATCGGTGGCCCCCCGCCGCAGTCCCGGCGATCTGAGTACGCCGGGCGTCAACTGCCGGGAGGTGACCTCCTAGTGGGTATCGTCGAGAGACTGAAGATGCGTCGGACGGAACGCTGGCTGATTCTGCTCGCCGCTCTCGTGATCCTCGTCGCCCGTGCGTCCCTGGCGGTCGCGCAGGGGGACGACCCGGCGACCGCCCTGATCCCAGTCGCCCAGTTCGCGGTGGTGTTCCTCGTCGTGCACCTGGTGCTCTGCTGGCTCATCCCCTACGCCGACTGCGTGATGCTGCCGGTGGTGGCGTTGCTCAACGGTCTGGGGATCCTCATGATCCACCGGCTCGACCCACTGCTCATCCCGCAGCGGGACGGCGGCGTCACGGAGGTCTACCTCGCCTCGGGTCAGCTCCAGTGGACGATGGTCGCCCTCGTGGTGATGATCGCGGTACTGCTGGTGATCCCGAACCACCGCGTGTTCACCCGCTACTCCTACCTGTTGGGTGGCCTCGGGCTGATCCTCCTGGCGCTGCCGATGGTGTGGCCGGGATCCTCCGGAAGTGACGCGAAGATCTGGATCTCCATCGGCCCCTTCTCCGTGCAGCCCGGCGAGTTCTCCAAGATCCTGCTGCTGCTTTTCTTCGCGCAGCTGCTGGTGAACAAGCGGGCCCGACTCAACGTCGCCGGTGCCCGGCTCCTCGGGCTGGACTTCCCCCGCCTCCGGGATCTCGGGCCGATTCTGCTCGTGTGGGCCATCGCGCTCGTGATCATGGCCGGAGAAAACGACTTCGGCCCGGCTCTCCTGCTGTTCAGTACGGTTCTCGGCATGCTCTATCTCGCCACGGGGCGGACCTCCTGGCTGCTGATCGGCGGTCTGCTTGTCGCCGTCGGCGGCTACGGTGTCTACACGATCTCGACGAAGATCCAGTCCCGCGTCCAGAACTTCATCGACCCGCTGGCGAACTACGACGGCACCGGCTACCAGCTCTCCCAGGCACTGTTCGGGATGAGCTGGGGTGGGATCACGGGAACCGGGCTGGGTGAGGGTTACCCGGACGAGGTTCCGGTGGCCCACACCGACTTCATTCTCGCCGCCATCGGCGAGGAGCTCGGACTGGTGGGTCTCACCGCGGTCCTCATTCTCTTCGCCGTCCTCGTCATCCGCGGTATGCGCACCGCCCTTCTCGTCCGGGACTCCTACGGCAAACTCGTCGCCGCGGGTCTCTCCCTCACCCTCGCCATCCAGGTCTTCGTCGTCACGGCGGGCATCTCCGCACTGATGCCGATGACCGGACTCACCACACCATTCATCTCCCACGGTGGTTCCTCGCTGATGGCCAACTACATTCTCGTGGCACTGCTTCTCCGTATCTCCGACACCGCCCGACGCCCGGCGCTCAGGACCACCGCTCCGGCGGGACCACCTGCGCCGGGACTGCGCCAGGAGGTGCGACGCTAGATGATCAACCGTTCAATCCGCGCGACCGCCGTCTTCACCATGCTCCTCATCGTGATCCTGGTGGCCAACCTGACCAGGGTCCAGGTATTCAGTGAGGACCGGTACGCGCACAACGCCCTGAACAAGCGCCAGTACCACGAGATGCAGTCGATACCCCGCGGTCAGATCTCCACCGACGGGCTCGTTCTCGCCCGGTCCGTGAAGGACGAACAGGGCAACTACCGGCGGGAGTACGTCACGGATCCCGTCGTCTACGGTCCGGTCGAGGGATATCTCTCGAACATCTACGGCGCCGCGGGCCTGGAACTCGGTTACAACGACATCCTCAACGGAACGGACTCTTCACTGTTCGCCTCACGGTGGATGGACACTCTGCTCGGTCGTACGCAGGCGGGCGCGAGCCTGGAGCTCACCCTCAATCCCGAGGCCCAGCAGGTCGCCTATTCGGGTCTCGCGGACCGTGGCTACGAGGGGGCGGTCGTCGCCATCCGCCCGAGCACCGGGGAGATCCTCGCCATGGCCTCCACGCCGAGCTTCAGTCCGGCTGCCCTGACGGATACCTCGACAGCGGACGCCACGTGGTCGAAGCTGACCTCGGACCCCGGCGCACCCCTCCTCAACCACGCGACGCAGGACGCCCTGCCACCGGGATCGACGTTCAAGGTCATCACGACCGCGGCCGGTCTCGCCGGTGACTTCACCCCCGACACACAGCTGACGGCGGCTGCCAGGACGACCCTCCCGGGCACCGAGACCACCCTGGAGAACTACGGTGGTCAGACCTGCGGTCAGGGAGCGACAGCGTCGCTCGCCACCGCTTTCGCACTGTCGTGCAACACGGCATTCGTCGAGCTCGGCGTGAAGGTTGGCGCCGATGCACTGCGGGAACAGGCGGAGAAGTTCGGTGTCACCGACACCTACGACCTCGGACTCCCGGCCATTCCGGGCACGGTCGGCCAGTTGCCGGATCCTGCGGCCGTGGGCCAGTCCTCGATCGGTCAGCGCGATGTGACGATGACGGTCCTCGAGAACGCCGTCGTCGCCGCGACCGTCGCCAACGGCGGTAAACGGATGAACCCGTACCTGGTGTCCCGCATTCTCGGTTCCGACCTGCGAACGCTGCGCAGCACCGACGCCCGCCAACTGAACCAGGCGATCAGTCCGGACGTGGCCGCACAGCTCACGGAGATGATGCGCGCCAGCGAGCGCAACACCGCCGGCTACACCGGAGCGGACATCGCGTCGAAGACGGGGACGGCCGAGCACGGTGAGGACTCCAGGAACTCGGATCCGCATGCCTGGTACATCGCCTTCGGCCCCTCCGAGAACGCCGATGTCGCCGTGGCCGTGCTCGTGAAGAACGGTGGCGATCGCGGTCAGGCCGCGACCGGCGGATCCGTGGCCGCGCCGATCGGCAGAGCCGTCATCGACGCAGTTCTCCGGTCGGGACGCTAGGAAAGGAAACGGTGAGCCCCATGTCGAACACCAATGAACCCCGGCGATCGTCCGGGGACAACCAGGGAATCGAACGTCTCCAGCGACTGATCGGTGGAGACTACCGACTGCGGTGGGTCATCGGGCACGGAGGCATGTCCACCGTGTGGCTCGCGACCGACGTCCGGAACAACCGCGATGTCGCCGTGAAAATCCTGCGTCCCGAGTTCTCGGACAACCGCGAATTCCTCGATCGCTTCCGCAATGAGGCGGCGTCCGCCGAACGGATCAATTCCGTGAACGTCGTCCGCACCTTCGACTACCGGGAGGTGCCCGACCCCGCCGGCCACACCTTCTGCTTCATCGTCATGGAGTACGTCCGTGGAGAATCTCTGGCGGACCTCATCTCCCGCAGGGGCCATCTCGACGAGGAACTCGCACTCGACGTCCTCGAGCAGGCCGCCCACGGGTTGTCCGTGATCCACCAGATGAACCTCGTCCACCGGGACATCAAACCGGGCAACATCCTCATCACCGAGGAGGGGCGGGTCAAGATCACCGATTTCGGCATCGCCAAGGCCGCTGCCGCGGTGCCGTTGACCCGCACGGGGATGGTCGTCGGAACCGCCCAGTACGTCTCTCCGGAACAGGCGCAGGGAAAGTCCGTCACGAGTGCCTCGGACATCTACTCCCTCGGTGTCGTCGGATACGAGATGCTCTCCGGCAGGCGTCCGTTCTCCGGGGATTCCTCCGTGTCCGTCGCCATCGCGCACATCAACCAGGCGCCCCCCCAGATCGGGAACTCCGTGTCGGCGCAGACCCGCGAGCTCATCGGGATCTCGCTGCGCAAGGACCCGGAACGGCGCTTCGCCGACGGCAACGAGATGGCGCTGGCCGTGCACACGGTCCGGTTGGGCGAGAGGCCCCCACAGCCACGTTCCGCCGCGATGGAGCGCAGGGCCCCCGCACCGACCCCGACGGAGTCGACCCGGATCCTCGGTCAGGTCACCAACCCGACGACCGTGCAGCCCGCGGTGGGAGCCACCCCGCCGCCGGTGCCGGTCCGTCCGGTCGTCCACCGGCAACCCCCGGCCCGGCAGTCAGCTCCCGTGGCACCGCCGCGCCGTGGTGGAGGTGGACTCATCGCGTTCCTCGTCGTCCTGCTCCTCGGTGCCCTGGCCGCGGTGGGCTGGCTGCTGGTCTCGACCGGTACGCTGAATATCGACGGGGTCACCGCTCGTACACAACCGACCAGCCCCGCGGTCACCCGGCCGTCTGAACCGGAACTGACCGTGGTCACCGAGATCAAGACCACCGTCGTGCCCGCTCCGGAGCCCACCCCCGAAACGACCCCGACGCGGAAGGCCCCCGAGGAGCCCACCGTGCGGAATACGACCTCGGCGCCGGTACCGACGCCGCCTGCGGTGCAGCCCACCCGGGAACCGGCCCCTCCGGCGGGTGATTCCGCTGGCGGCGCTGTTCCGACCGCGGAGAACGTGAGCGAACGCGCGGCCTCCGCCACGGGCGGCAACCCGGGTACCGTAGCCCGGATGGCGGCACCGAATCGATCCACGACAGACACCGGCAACCCCGGAGAGGAGACCCCGTGAGTGAGCACGTGCTCGGCGAGCGCTACGAACTCGGTGAGGTCATCGGTACCGGCGGCATGTCGGACGTCTACGCCGCGAAGGACACACTCCTCGGGCGTGAGGTGGCGGTCAAGATGATGCGCGCGGAACTGGCCCGGGACGTCAATTTCCGGGAGCGGTTCAGGCGGGAGGCCCAGAATGCCGGGCGGCTGAATCATCCGTCGATCGTCTCCGTCCTCGACACGGGCGAGACGGAGCTGAACGGAATCAGGATCCCGTACATCGTCAT
This sequence comes from Corynebacterium antarcticum, assembly GCF_016595285.2. Taxonomy (NCBI): domain Bacteria; kingdom Bacillati; phylum Actinomycetota; class Actinomycetes; order Mycobacteriales; family Corynebacteriaceae; genus Corynebacterium; species Corynebacterium antarcticum. The sequence continues at coordinate 93,915 of NZ_JAENIP020000002.1, read as the reverse complement.
GGAACGGGTGCACGGGAGAACCCTCCGTGAGATCGTGCAGAGTGACGGCCCCATGCGCCCGGCGGAGGCCGCGCGGACGCTGCTGCCGGTCTGTGAGGCCCTGCAGTTCTCCCACGACGCGGGCATCGTGCACCGGGACATCAAACCGGCGAACATCATGATCACCAACACCGGGTCGGTGAAGGTGATGGATTTCGGCATCGCCCGTGCGGTCGACGACGCCACGTCCGCGATGACGCAGACGTCCGCGGTCATCGGCACCGCGCAGTACCTCTCCCCGGAACAGGCCCGGGGCAAGTCCGCCGATGCGCGGAGCGATGTCTACGCCCTGGGTTGCGTGCTCTACGAGACGGTGACGGGACGCCCCCCGTTCGAGGGCGAGTCCCCCTTCGCCGTCGCTTTCAACCATGTCCACGAGGACCCGGAACCACCGTCATCCTTCATTCCGGACCTGACTCCGACAGCGGCACTCAACGTCGACGCCGTTGTGCTGCTGACGATGGCCAAGCATCCGGCGGACCGCTATCAATCCGCGGCTGAGCTGGCCGAGGACCTGACCCGGTTGAGCCGCAACGCGGTGTCCAACGCCGCACGGAGTCACATGCGTCCGATCCAGGGTGATGAGCCGGACCGGACCCGGGTCATCCGATCGGAGAACGCCGCGACACGACAGGTGTCCCCAGCTCCCGCGCACGCAGCGGTCCCGCAGCACTCGGCGGCCGCATCCGGGGCGCGGACCAGCCATCGCCGACGCAGCGAGGAGGGGCCCCGGTACGCGGACAACGGCGGATCCGGGAACCGTGGCGTGTGGATCGGTGCACTGCTGGGGCTGGTGTTCGTCGCGGGAGCTTCGGTCTTCGCCTTCAACTTCTTCACCGGTGACACCAGCCCCGGTGGAGGATCCGGCACACCGGTCAGCGTCAATGCCGACGGAACGGTCACGATTCCGAACGTCGAGGGGAAGTCCCTGGCTGCGGCACGCAGATCACTCGAGGAGCTCGATCTCAGGGTCAACGTGACCATGCAACCGTCACCGGATGTCTCCGAGGACACCGCCATCTCGACGAACCCCGGTTCCGGCTCAACCGTTCAGCCGGGTTCCACGGTGACGCTTCTCGTGTCCTCCGGAACCGAGTTGACGCGGGTGCCCGATGTCGCCGACATGAACACCGAGGAAGCGGAACGGGCACTCGTGGAAGCCGGACTGGCACTCGATCCCGTGGTCCGGGAGGTGACCTCCGATTCTGTCGCGGAGGGCCTGGTCATCGACCAGGATCCAGCGGCCGGCCGGAAGGTGTCCAAGGGTTCCAAGATCAAGATCACGGTGTCCACCGGCCCGGAGACGGTGACCGTACCGAATCTCAGCGGTCTACCGGTGGAGGAGGTCCGTGGCCGCCTGGAGGGGATCGGGCTCGTTCCCGTCGTCCAGTCGGTCGCCTCCGATCTGCCCGTCGGGCACGTGACCGCGGTTCTCCGGGGTGGTACCGAGGTGTCCCGTGGCACCCCGATCACCGTCCAGGTCTCCGACGGTTCGATGTTCCGCATCCCCGATCTCACCGGCATGGATGTCAACCAGGCTCTCGCGGCGCTCCGTGCGGCCGGCTGGACCTCCCCGGACACCTCCCTGCTGCAGCAGCCGGTGCAGACCGGTGCGTTGATAGAGTCCGGCCAGATCGAGGGCCAGACCCCGCTGCCCGGTGAGTTGACGGGGAAGGATGCTCTGGTGAGCATCCGCGTCAAGCAGTTCGACCTGCTGAAGGCGATCCAGCCCTGATCCCGGTGACTCCACCACGGGCCGGGTGGAGTCACCGACGGGTGCTGGTAGATTGTCACCTATGTCCGGCACCCCACCGGTACCGATCACCTACCGGTGGTGGGTGGACGATTCCGTGGCACCGTTGGCTCGGAGCATGCGGGACCCGGGGTGTCCGTAGAAAACACATCACGCCAATCTGCAGAGGTAACCATGCCGAAGTCAAAGATCAACAAGACCACCGCCCCCGTGTCCGGCGGTGGAGCGAACCGTGTGCCGGTGAAGATCAACGCCAGCGGCACCCCGCTGTGGTACAAGGTCATCATGTTCGGTCTCATGCTGGCCGGGCTCGCCTGGCTCGTGGTCAACTACCTCGCGGGTACGCAGATCCCGCTCATGCTGGAGCTGGGACCGTGGAATTACCTCATCGGGTTCTCACTGTTCATCCTGGGCCTGTTGATGACCATGGGCTGGCGCTGAGGCGCGATCTCAGCCCCTCCGCCGGACGCCGGCGCAGCACATCGGATGCTGCGCCGGCGTCCGGTTTTCTCGTCCCGTCACCCGGTACCGCCACGGGCGTGGTCACCGGGACTGATGAAGGACCCCGAAGCGACGCAGCGGCCACCGGCGCGGTGGAGAGAACCGGCGAAGACCGCGGGTCAGCTCCGCCACACCCCGCCGCCCATCCGCCGGTGCTTCCCGGTCGCCCCCTTTCCCACCGGGGAGAACGCCACCCGACGGGTTGGACCCGTCCACGGACACCGGTGGGCGGCGGTACCGGGAGGCACCACGAACCGGGGACAGAGTTATCCACAGGGAACATGAGTTACACACAGATAATTTGTGGATAAACTCCTCCACATCGTGTGCAGGGTGTTATCCACAGGGTGTGGACAATTCTGTGGACGAATCTCGCGTACCCGTTCCCGCAGGGAAACACACAACCTGTGGACAACCCTGTGCACTGTTTCCACCGTTCGTACATGCTTTCGTTCCTGCACGGATAGTCGCAGTACACAACGGTTCCCGACACACACAGACGCGCCGAATCACAAAAATGTCATTATCCACACTGTGGACAACTCCTGTGGACAACTCCCGTCCCCCGGACGATCCACAGCAAACCCCCGACCACGGTGGAGAACGGGTCGGGGGTTGTCAACAGAGGGTGAATCAGAGCAGCAGTGCTCCCGGGTCTCCTGTGGAGAACTCCGCCACCCGAATCAGGACAGCGGCGACCGCGACAGCGCAGACGGCTCCGAGCCCGAGCCACCGGGCCGTGGTCCTCCGCGTACCGAACAGCGCGGCGGCGAGCAGCGCTCCCGTGGCCAGTCCCCCGAGATGCCCCCACAGGGACACCCCTGGGGTCATCAGGGTGTACGCGAGGTTGACGCCTATCAGAACCAGTGCGCCGCCCACCTGGGAATTCTTCCGGGAATAGGCGATCGCGACGAACACCGCCATCAACGCGTACACGGCGCCCGAGGCTCCCACCGTCGGATATTCCGGGCTCCACCAGAGAACCGTCGCCGATGCACCGACTGCGCCGGTGACGAGTATCCCGGCCGTCAGCGGTGAACCGAAGGTCGCCTCCGTCTCCCTTCCGATGAGAAAGAGCAGGACGACGTTGATCAGCATGTGACCGATGCCCGCGTGCAGGAGACCCGATCCGAGTGCCCGTAGCGGGCCAAACGCTGAATCGTCCATCAACGGGAGATACAGAATCCAGGCGTCACCGAGTCCACTGTCGTCGAGGTTCCCGGTGATCGACCGGGACTGTACCGCGGTGACGACGAAAACGAGGACGATCAGGACGACGGTTGCCGCGGACACCGGAGCCTGACGGTAGAGGTTCCGGGCCAACTGGGAGGGTGGGAGCGGTGGGGACGGGGACAAGACGGCCTCCGGAATCGGTCGCCGGATCCGGTTCTCGTCCGGTCCGGCTGCGGTCAGTGACGGTGGAATCGACCGCGCACGCAGAAGAAGACCCCGCCACACCGGTCGGCGGACCACCCGGTCCGGGCGATCCTGAGACGGTGCACGGGGCTCTTCTCGTGCGCGGTACCGGTCGTGTCGCGTTGGTCGGCACGACACGACGGGTCAGTCCGTGGTGATCTCCACGCTCTCGATGACCACGGGCTCGGTGGGTCGGTCCATCCGGTCGGTGGCCGTCGTGGCGATGGCGTCGACCACCTTCTTCGACGCCTCGTCGGTGACCTCACCGAAGATGGTGTGCCTGTTGTTGAGGTGCGGTGTCGGAACCACGGTGATGAAGAACTGGGAACCGTTCGTTCCCGGGCCGGCGTTGGCCATCGCGAGCAGGTACGGACGGTCGAAGGAGAGCTCCGGGTGGAACTCGTCGGCGAACTGGTAGCCGGGGCCACCTCGTCCGGTGCCGGTGGGGTCGCCGCCCTGGATCATGAACTGGTCGATCACACGGTGGAACACGGATCCGTCGTAGAACGGGCCGGTGGTTGATCCGCTGGCGTTGTTCGTCTTGTACTCACTCGTACCCTGCGCGAGGCCGACAAAGTTGTCGACGGTCTTCGGCGCGTGATTTCCGAAGAGATCAATGGTGATGTCACCACGGTTGGTGTGGAGGATCGCGGTCGCGGTCTTGGTAGTCATGGACTCCATGCTAGTCAACAGGCGTCAGCCGTGCTGGTTTCCACGCACCGCTGTGTCGTCGGAGCCCCCACGGACCGCCGTCCGGGGCTACGCTGGACACACCAACAGCCCGACGAGTGTTTCCGGTCGTACAGTCGGCGATTCGCCCCACCCTTTCCGACTGCGTCAGCCCGACCGGGGCACAACACCTCTCAACCAAGGAGAAGCGCGTGAATCCCTCGACCATCCGTATGGCGTACAAACTCGGCCGGCAGGCCCTCGGCACCGCCCGTGATTACCGTGACCGCCACGCCGCCGACAGTTACGACGATCTGGTCGCCCGAGCGAACGACTACGCGGAACACCGGAAGGCGGTCAGTCAGCTCCGCGACGAACTCGCCGAGAAGGCCGGTTCCCTGACGGAGGAATCCCAGGCCCAGGCGAGTGCCCTGCTCAGAGAGGCGCGCCACCGCCTCGAGCAGCTCCGGAAGCAGGCTGAGGAAAAGGGGACGGATCTGGCCCAGGACCTCGAGAAGCAGGGTGGCCGGAAGGTCAGGAAGGTACGCAAGGCCGCGGAGAAGGCGCGGAAGAAGGCGGAGCGGAAGATCAACCGCCGTAAGTGCCTGACCAGCCGCTGCGGCGGCGACGAGGGCCGCGGTCGGTTGGCGAATCTCACGCTTCTCGCGCTCCTGGTCTCGACGGTCGCGGGTGTCATCTACTGGCTGCGCAACCGCGCCGACAAGCCGGGGACGACGCCCCCCGATGTGCGGGACCACGCCGCCGAGTCGACCGGAGCCTCCGGGTCGAAGGCCGAGGCAGTCTCAGACAAGGCGGCCGAGGCCGCCGCCGCCGCGACCGCCGCGGCCGGAGAGAAGCTCGCGGAGGCCCGCGCCAAGGCCGATGAACTGCTCGACAACGCCGGGACCGACGCCGGGGACGGGTCCGTCGTCGACACGGTCGCGGACAAGGCGGAGGACATCGCGGAGAGCGTCCACGACAACGCGGATGAGATCGCCGGAGAGGTGACCGACAAGGCGGAGGACATCGCGGAGAAGACCCGCGACGGCGTCGAGGACGCCGCTGACGCGGTCGAGACCCTCGCCGACGACGCCGAGACCGTCGCCGGTGCGGTCGCCGATGATGCGGCCGACGCGGCGAAGGCCGCGGCCGATGAGGTCGGGAAGGCCGCGGAGGAGAAGAAGAGCGGCAACTGACCCGGAGGCACGACCACCGCCAGGTCCCGTGGATCCCGGTTTTCCGGGGTGCGGGACCTTTCCATGTCCCGCACCCCGCCACCACCCGCCCACGGGAACCCCGGGCACCGGGTCGCGTGGATTCAGCGTGCGTTGATGCGGCGGAGAATCTCGGCCGCCGCGTCCGCCAGCACATCGTTCGCACCGTCGAGCGGCGCCAATCGGATGATCGCCTCGGACAGTGCCGCCGCCGCCGATCGGACATCCCGGTGCACGGGTATCCCGAGGTAGCTGGCCGAGGTCACCGCGGCCGCACCGGCGAGCAGCGCGTGGTCACGGACGCGGACGCGGTGCACCGCAGTGACCTCGTCGGCGATGATGAGCAGCTGTTCCGGGGTGAGCGGACGGACGCGTGGGACCGGGTTCATCGACCGTGCCGGAGCCTGCGTTCGGTCGCGGCGTACCCGCTGACCACGGTCCGGGCCAGCTCCGCGACCTCCGCGTCGGCGAGCACGCGGGCGGCGGTGGCGACGATGGCCCGGGTGGCGGCCTCCTGTTTGCTCGTGCCCTGTGCCTGGGCGAGGAGGGTGAGCGCCCGGTCCTGGGCGTCGGTGAGGCGAAGAGTCATGGCCATACCCCGACACTACGGACAGGACGCCTCTGATACCAGTCTGATATCAGTTATCGGTCTTTATCCTGACTCAACGGCGTTGAGAGCCCGTTTCAGGCCCTCAACGGGTTAGAATGGTGGGGATCAAGACCTCCATACACCCTGCTAGACGGAAATTAGGTGACCCGTGAGCGACGACAACTCCGGCGGCAACGACGGCGGCGAGCTCCTGTTCGACAGGATCCATCCGATCGACATCGGCGAGGAGATGCAGCGCAGCTACATCGACTACGCGATGTCGGTCATCGTCGGCCGTGCCCTGCCCGAGGTGCGCGACGGCCTGAAGCCCGTGCACCGACGACTGCTCTACGCGATGTACGACAGCGGCTTCCGCCCGGACCGCTCCTACGTGAAGTCCGCGAAGCCCGTGGCGGAGACCATGGGTAACTACCACCCGCACGGCGACTCAGCGATCTACGACACCCTGGTCCGCATGGCCCAACCCTGGTCGATGCGCTACCCGCTCATCGACGGACAGGGCAACTTCGGATCCCGCGGAAACGACGGCGCGGCCGCCATGCGTTACACCGAGTGCCGCCTCACCCCGCTGGCGATGCAGATGGTGCGGGACATCCGCTCCAACACGGTCGACTTCCAGCCGAACTACGACGGCAAGAACCTCGAACCCGTCATCCTCCCGTCCCGGATCCCGAACCTCCTGATGAACGGCTCCGGCGGTATCGCCGTCGGCATGGCCACCAACATCCCGCCGCACAACCTCACCGAACTGGGTGACGCGATCTTCTGGATGCTGGAGAACTACGAGGCTGACGAGGCGACCACCCTCGAGGCGTGCATGCGCTACGTCAAGGGCCCCGATTTCCCCACCGCCGGGCTCATCGTCGGCGACCAGGGCATCAAGGACGCCTACACCACCGGTCGCGGTTCCATCCGCATGCGCGGCGTGACCAGCATCGAGGAGGACGGCAACCGGCAGATCATCGTGATCACCGAGCTGCCCTACCAGGTCAACAAGGACAACCTGGTGCTCAGCATCGCCGAGCAGGCGAACCAGGGCAAGATCGCGGGCATCTCCCGGATCGACGACGAGTCCTCCGACCGCGTCGGTCTGCGCATCGTGGTCACCCTGAAGCGGGACGCGGTGCCGCGCGTCGTGCTGAACAACCTGTTCAAGCACTCTCAACTGCAGTCCAGCTTCGGCGTGAACATGCTCTCCATCGTCGACGGGGTACCGCGCACCCTGCGCCTGGACCAGATGCTGCGCCACTACATCGCGCACCAGGTCGACGTCATCATCCGCCGCACCCAGCACCTCCTGGACGAGGCGGAGAAGGAGGCCCACATCCTCCGCGGCCTCGTCAAGGCTCTCGACATGCTCGACGAGGTCATCGCCCTGATCCGTGCGTCGGCCACCGTCGACATCGCCCGGAACGGCCTCATCGACCTGCTCGACATCGACGAGATCCAGGCCGACGCGATCCTCGCGATGCAGCTGCGTCGACTCGCCGCCCTGGAGCGGCAGAAGATCGTCGACCGCCTGGCCGAGATCGAGGAGATCATCGCCGACTACAAGGACATTCTCGCCCGTCCCGAACGCCAGCGTGAGATCGTCCGCGACGAGCTCGCCGAGATCGTCGAGAAGTACGGCGACGAGCGCCGCACCCAGATCATCGGTGCCACCGGCGACGTCACCGAGGAGGACCTGATCGCCCGCGAGAACGTCGTGGCCACGATCACCTCCACCGGCTACGCCAAGCGTACGAAGGTCGACGCCTACCGCAACCAGAAGCGCGGCGGCAAGGGTGTCCGCGGTGCGGAGCTGAAGAGCGACGATGTCGTCCGACACTTCTTCGTGTGCTCCACGCACGACTGGATCCTGTTCTTCACGAACTTCGGTCGCGTGTACCGTCTCAAGGCCTACGAGCTGCCCGAGGCCTCCCGGACGGCCCGCGGCCAGCATGTCGCGAACCTCCTGGAGTTCCAGCCCGGCGAGCAGATCGCCCAGGTCATCCAGATCCGGGGCTACGACGACGCCGAGTACCTCGTGCTCGCCACCGCACACGGCCGGGTCAAGAAGTCCCGGCTCGCCGACTACGACTCCGTGCGCTCCGGCGGCCTGATCGCCATCAACCTCAACGAAGGTGACTCCCTGATCGGTGCCTCACTGTGCTCCAGCGAGGACGATCTGCTGCTCGTCTCCGAGGAGGGACAGGCCATGCGGTTCACCGCCGACGACGAGACCCTGCGTCCGATGGGCCGGGCCACCGCCGGTGTGAAGGGCATGCGGTTCCGCGGCGAGGACAAACTCCTCGCGATGTGTGTCGTCGGTACGGGTGACTACCTGCTCGTCGCCACCTCCGGCGGCTACGGCAAGCGGACCGCGATGGAGGAGTATCCGACCAAGGGTCGCGGTGGCCTCGGCGTCGCCACGTTCAAGTACACGCCGAAGCGCGGAAAGCTCATCGGTGCACTGTCGGTGGACGACGACGACCAGATCTTCGCCATCACCTCAGCGGGTGGGGTCATCCGCACGGAGGTCGGCCAGATCCGCCCGTCCTCGCGCCAGACGATGGGCGTGCGGCTGGTCAACCTCGAGAAGGGTGTCGAGCTGCTCGCCATCGACCGGAACGTCGAGCACGAGGGCGAGGAGACCGCGGAAGCCGTCGCCACCGGGGCCGCCAAGGGCCCGACGCTGGACCTCGACGAGGACACGGACACGGACGACATCCCCGGCGTCCGTCGCGGTGGAAGCGCTAACCTTGACGCCAATGGTGTTCCCCTCGACGGAACCACCGCTGACGACGAGAACGGGGACGAATGATGAGCATCCAGGAAGTGACCGTCTCCCGGGTATCCCCCCTGTCGGCGTTCCGGACCGCACTGGCGCTCTCGCTGGCGGCCCTCGCCGCGTGGATCCTGTGCGTCACCCTCCTGTACTACGGCCTCGAGCAGTTCGGGTTCTGGGCCAAGCTGAACAGCATCGTGACGGGCGTCGGTGGCAGTGACGTCATCACGTTCGGCACCGTCCTGTCCGTGGCGAGTCTCCTGGGGGCGGTCACCGCCATCGCGGTGACGATCCTGGCCCCGTTGACCGCCGTGATCTACAACGGGATGGTCGAGCTCTTCGGCGGTGTCGTGGTCACCCTCAACGAGGGCGACTACTGATTCCGTGGCCGCCGGCTACGGGTTCCGGACATACCGGATCCGTATCCGGCGCCCTTCCGGAAAATTAACCTTCACCAGGTGATTTGCTTTTGATGGAGCGGGCTGGGTAAAGTTCAGTCTCGTTCCAAGGGCCTATAGCTCAGTCGGTTAGAGCGCTTCGCTGATAACGAAGAGGTCACAGGTTCGATTCCTGTTAGGCCCACCAGAAGAACTTGGGGCATTAGCTCAATTGGTAGAGCACCTGCTTTGCAAGCAGGAGGTCAGGAGTTCGATTCTCCTATGCTCCACAAGAGAACGTTTCGCCGGCTCAGTCAGTGACTGGGCCGGCGTTTTCGTGTCCCCCGGCACCCATGTCGGCACCGACTAGGTGAATATCGTCGAGGTGTGTAACATCTGTGACTGTTGTGACTGCAGTTAATCCCTGAGTTTGACTGTGGCGGAAGAGTCACAACACCCGTGACACGTGCTCTCCGGTTCACGTCCCACCGGGACGCGGGACCCGGGGGCACCTGTGTCACCTTCTCACCCACCGGTCGTCAACGACCGCGCATCCATCACGGAGCGGACACCCGGACACGCTAGAGTGATCCCGGTAGCCCGAAACAGCCCGACGAACACCAGAGGATGTCGAACCACCGATGACCGATCTCAAGTCCACACTCACAGGAGCCAACCGGGACGCCGTAGTCAGTGACATGGCGGCCTTCGTCGAGTCCTCCGTCTCCGGTCTGTCCGGGTTCACGGGCATGGCCATCAAGGGAGCCGTCGGGGCAGCCCGCAAGGCGGACCAGAACGTGATCTCCAAAGGCGTCAACCGCCTCCTCCCCGAATTCTGCGACGCCCTCGACCCGCACTGGCGGAACTACCGGGAAAGCGGCGCACACGCCGACTTCGGTGCGTACCTCGAGGAGCACCACACGGAGGTGACCGACTCGATCCTCGCCGTCGCCGACCGCAACGCGGACAGCATCGACCAGCCCACCGTGACCAAGGTCTACTCCTCGGTGCGCGGGAAGCTGACCGGCATCATCGACGACCACCTCGGCGGCCTCGGCGCCGTGATCGAGAAACACGCCGCCTAGAGTCCCCTCGCCTCGGAGGAACGGCCCGGTTTCCCCACGGACGGCGGAGACCCGTACCCTGGCCCGCCGTACCCTTCAGCCGAAGGGCGCGTATCCACCGGCGCAGTACGAGGGTGAGCCACCGGACCTGGGGTTGACCACCACACACAGGTACGGGTCGTCATGGGCTCCGCACAACAACCGGGTGTCAACCACTGTTCCGACACCGGGCAGGGACGTCACCACCGCGCCACACAGCGTACGGTGTGCACCATCCTCCGCCCTCCCGGCGCCGCCCGACCGGGGCCCGTCGCCGGGGTACACCCACCAACCGTGCTCCCCGGGAGACGCCACAGGCCCGGACGACGCACTCCGCGGCAGTTGTTGGACCGTCCGCGGTTCAGAAGGCCGGGGAAGCGGTGCGAACCGCTCAAGACCGTCGCGACCACGATCGATCGGCGCGTGGGTGTGATGACTCCGCACCACGGTGTCCCCGGCCCCCGATTCCGGGGTTTCGGTCGGCGTAGTCGGCGTCATCGGTTCGTGGCACCGAGCATGGCCACAACCGACCGTCACTTCGTCCCACGGAACTGGAGAGGCGTCGGCGTGCAGCCATCGGAGGACACCCGTGGTCACCCCTCACTTCACGTCCACGGTGACATCTACGACGTCCCGGTGGCGGGAGTCACCCGCTGGGCGCCGATTGACGTCGGGCCCGAAGAGCACAACGTCCCCGACCCACTGTGGGACGACATCCGGCCGGACACGGTGACATCTCCCGGACCCAGGGCGGTACCGCGTGGAACGACAACCACAGCGCCATCGATCCCCCGTTTGCTTCGGTGGTGTCAGGGAATCGGGTTACGGCATCGATTACGGAGTCCGGAGCTGAAGGGACCCGGTGTCCCACAGGTCATCTCCCGCAGGTCATCATGAACTGATCCGGCCACCGGACATGAAAGACGGCACCGCTCCCGGTATTTTCCGGGGGCGGTGCCGTCATGTCTCCGGTCACCTGCCGTGGACCCTCCGGTCCGCGACAGCTTCTCTAGACGTCGAGGAAGCGGACGTCCTTGGCGTTGCGGGTGATGAAGGACCGGCGTGCGACGACATCATCGCCCATGAGAATGGAGAACAGCTCGTCGGCGGCCTGGGCGTCGTCCATCGTGACCTTGCGCAGGGTACGGACGGAGGGATCCATCGTGGTCTCCCACAGCTCCTTGGCGTCCATCTCACCCAGACCCTTGTAGCGCTGGATTCCGTCGTCCTTGTTGATCTTCTTGCCGGCGGCGAGCCCCTCCTCGAGCTGGCGGTCACGCTGTTCGTCGGTGTACGCGAACGTCGGACCACCCTTCGACCACTTCAACTTGTACAGCGGCGGCTGTGCGAGGAACACGTAGCCGTCCCTGATCAGATCCGGCATGAAACGGAACAGCAGGGTCAGCAGCAGCGTCGAGATGTGCTGGCCGTCGACATCGGCGTCGGCCATGAGCACGATCTTGTGGTAGCGCAGCTTGGAGATGTCGAACTCATCGTGGATGCCGGTACCGAGCGCCGTGATGATGGCCTGGACCTCATTGTTCTTCAGGACCTTGTCGAGACGGGCCTTCTCCACGTTGAGGATCTTGCCGCGCAACGGCAGGATCGCCTGGAACATCGATTCCCGGCCGCTCTTCGCGGAACCACCCGCGGAGTCACCCTCCACGATGTAGAGCTCGGACTTGCGCGGATCCTTGGAACGGCAGTCGGCGAGCTTTCCGGGGAGACCGCCCATGTCGGAGCTGGACTTCCGGCGCACCAGTTCGCGGGCCTTGCGGGCCGCGAGGCGTGCGTGGGCGGAGGACACGGCCTTGTTGACGATCGCCTTGGCTTCGGCGGGGTTCGCCTCGAGCCAGTGGGTGACGTTCTCGTTGACCATGCGCTGCACGAAACCCTTGACCTCGGTGTTGCCGAGCTTCGTCTTCGTCTGGCCCTCGAACTGGGGGTCGGCGACCCGGACGGAGACCACCGCGGCGAGACCCTCACGGCAGTCCTCGCCGGCGAGGTTCGGTTCCTTCTCCTTGAGCAGTTTGTGCTCGCGGGCGTACCGGTTGAGCAGGGTCGTCAACGCCGCCCGGAAGCCCTCCTCATGGGAGCCTCCCTCGATGGTGTTGATCGTGTTGGCGAAGGTGTGGACGTTCTGCTGGTAGCCGCTGTTCCACTGCATCGCGATCTCGACCTCGTGCTCATCCGCCTTGGCCTCGAAGGCGACGATGGTCGGGTGGATCGGGGTCTTCGACTTGTTCAGTGCGTTGACGTAGTCCTTCAGACCCTCGGGGTAGTGGTACGTCCTGGTCTTGACCTTCTTCTTCACCTTCTTGCCGGCGGCTGCGGCTTCCGCAGCTTCCGCAGCTTCCGCTTCCTCGGCGGCGATCTCGGCCTCATCGAAGGAGTCCCCGGTCAACGGCTCCGCCTCGTCGACGCCCTTTTCGGCGATCTCGTCGAGCTCGGCCTGCTCCTCGGTGACGCGCTGGTCGGTGAGGGTGATGGTCAGTCCCTTGTTCAGGAACGCCATCTCCTGCAGGCGGCGGGCGATGGTCTCGAACTTGAATTCGGTGGTCTCGAAGATCTCGGCGTCGGGCCAGAACCGGACCGTGGTGCCGGTTCCGCGGGCCCGCCCGCCCTGCTGGAGTTCCTCGGGTACGGCCTGGTTGAAGTTCTGGAACCAGTGGTGTCCCTCCCGCTTGATGTCGGCCTCGACGCGGGTCGACAGGGCGTTGACGACGGAGATACCGACGCCGTGGAGACCACCGGAGACCGCATAGGACTCGGAGTCGAACTTACCGCCGGCGTGGAGCTGGGTCATGACGACCTGGACCGTGGGCATACCGGAGGGATGCATCTCGACGGGGATACCACGGCCGTTGTCGACGACCTGGACACCACCGTCCACGAGAAGGGTGACATCGACGCGGGTGGCGTAGCCGGCCATCGCCTCATCGACGGAGTTGTCGACGACCTCCCACACCAGGTGATGGAGCCCGCGTTCACCGGTGGACCCGATGTACATGCCGGGCCGCTTACGAACCGCTTCCAGACCCTCGAGGATCGTGATGGATGAAGCGTCGTAGTGGTGTTCGGTTGCTGCCACGGTGTCTGCCACGGTGTCCTTGGCTCCTCGCTGAAGTTGTATCTGGACCTTTTCATTCTACACGGTCAGGGGTACCTACCGAACACGGCCTTGGGAGCGTCAGAGAGCCTCACATCCGGGGAAAAACAGATTTCCCCAGGTCGCCCGGGAATGTGTCGCAACTCACCTACGCCTCACCCGTAGGTGTCCCTCGGGCCCCGTCCCTTGACGTGGAGCGGGCCCTTCCGCCAGCTGGGTTGGGAGGGTCCGAAAATCTTCAGCTCGGCGACCACGTCGGGTCCGACCTTCTGTGAGATGACCTGCAGGATGTTGCGCTGCATCAGCCTGAGGTTCGTCGCCCAGGCCGTTGAGTCGCAGGTGATGAACAGCTGCTTGTCCTTCAGCATCTGGACCTGACTGTGCCGGGCGATCCGCTCTCCGACGAGGAGCTCCCAGTTGGCCTTGACCCAGCCACCGGCCATGGGGCGACCCCAGCCCCGACGTCTGATCTCGTCGCCGAGCACGGATCCCACGGATTCCGTTCTGTCCGGGCGCCCGAGTGCCCGACCGTCCGGCCCGGTCGGCCGGCCGATCCGCCGCGGCTGCGTCTCGCCGGGGGCCGGACCGCGGGTCACGCGGCCCGCCTCAGGTGGCCTGCCCCCTCTTTTCCGCGCGACCGCACGGATGTGTTCATAGGCCGCGGTGACCGAATCCTCCCTTTCCTCAGGAGTCGTCATGATCGTCTTCCCCGGTCGGTTCCACGCCGGAGACCCGCTCCGGAGCGGACCCCGGCGCATCCAGAACGGAGTATCTGCCCGATTCGTCGGTGATCATCGAGACGCGGTGGATGCGGGCACGCGAGGGGTCCAGGCCGGTCGGGAGATCACCGTCCACGGCGGCGGTGATGAGAACCTGTTCCGCCGTCAGGGCGATCTGGATGAGTGCCTCTCTCCGGGCCGCGTCGAGTTCCGCGAAGACATCGTCGAGGATCAGGATCGGGTCCGTTCCATCCTCCCTGAACAGTGAGAACACACCGAGTCGTAGCGCCAGGGCGTACGACCATGTCTCCCCGTGGCTCGCGAATCCGCGGGCGGGTTCATCTCCGAGCATGAGTTCCAGATCATCCCGGTGGGGACCGACGAGTGACAGTCCCCGTTCGATCTCCCTCGTCCGGTTGTGCGCCAGATCGGACAGCATCGCGGCCTCGAGGACCTCAGCGTCACAGCAGTCGTCGGGGGCCGTCGTGATGGTGCTCCGGTAGCTGAGTCCGGGGGGTCTCGATTCCGGGGCGATGATGCCGTATGCGGTGGTGACATGGTCGGACAGCTCGGCGACCAGTGCCACCCGTGCGGCGGTGAGCTGTCCGCCGGCCGCCGCCAGCTGCCCGTCCCACGCATCGAGTGTGGTGAGCGCCGCGGCCCCGTCCTCGTTGTCGTAGCCGCGCCGGAGTGCGCCGGACGCGGATCGGAGGAGTGCGTTGCGTTGCCGGAGGATCCTGTCGTAGTCGGCTCTGACACCCGCGATCCTCGGGTAGCGGGTCGCCAGTACCTCATCGAGGTAGCGACGACGTTCCACAGGCTCACCCCGCACGAGGGAGATGTCCTCCGGGGCGAAGAGCACAGTCCTGACGACACCGAGCAACCCGCGTGGGGATTCCAGTCTGGTCCGGTTCAGCTGCGCGAGGTTTCCGCCCCGCGGCTTTATCAGGAGATGGGCCGTGAGTTCACGGCCGCCGTTGACGGCCACCGCGGAGATCCTGGAGTCCCGGGCCCCCGATCGGACCAGCGGCGCATCATTGGCCACGCGGTGGGACCCGAGATGCGCGAGGTATCCGACGGCCTCGACGATGTTCGTCTTTCCGTGTCCGTTCCTCCCCACCAGAACCGTGACGCCGGGACGGAGATCGAGGGAGAGAGTCGGCCAGGAGCGGAAATCACGCAGCGTCAGGGTACGGATGTGCACTCTTCGCCTTTCACTCCTTCACGTGGTCCACACGACAACCCCGGTCTGTCCCTCGTCTCTCAGCCGGGAAGACGGACCGGCATCAGGAGATACGTGAAATCGGTCTCCGGGGTGGTGAAGGTCCCGTCCTCGTCGGCTTCGGGCAGGTCTGCGGGCTCCGGGATGAGAATCGCGGGCCGTGACGGATCGGTGAATCCGAAGACGACGCGCTCCGTCCGCACCACGGCGAGACCATCCTTGAGGTAGCCGGCGTTGAAGGCGGTGAGGAGCGGTTCACCGGTGAACGCGCAGGGGAGGATCTCCTCGGCGTGACCGGCGTCGGAACCTCCGGCGGAGAGGATGACCTGTCCCTCGGAGAATTCCATCCGGATCTGGGCGTTCCGGTCAGCGACCAGTGCGACTCGGCGGATCGCATCGATGAGCGGGGCGATCTCGACGCTCGCCAGCGCCTTGTGGTTCTTCGGCAGGAGCGGACGGAAGTTGGGGAACTGCGCGTCCAGGAGGCGCGTGGTAGTCCGGCGGGCGTCCGCGTGCACGCCGAACAGGCCTTCGCTACCGATTTCCGCGCCCGCACCGACGGCGATCTCGATGTCGTCGCTGGCTCCGTCGAGGGTACGGGCGTTGTCGAGGAGAGTCTTCGCGGGGATGAGCAGTTTCGCCGTGGCGTCCGTGTCAGCGGAATTCCATCCCAGTGTGCGTACGGCCATCCGGAAGCGGTCGGTAGCGACGAGCAGCAGTTCCGGACCGTTGATCTCCATGTGCACGCCGGTGAGCATCGGCAGTGTGTCATCTCTGCCGGCCGCGGTGGCGACCTGGGTCACGGCTTCGGTGAACAGCTTCGGGTTGATCGTGCCGGTGGTCTCAGGGAGCGTCGGCAGCTGCGGGTAGTCATCGAGCGGGATGCTCGGCAGCTCGAATCGGGAGGAACCACATCTGACCTGCACCGTCGACCCGTTGAGTTCGATTTGGACGGGCTTGTTGGGCAGGGTTGCGGTGATGTCGGCGATGAGTTTGCCGGCGACGGCGACCCGACCTGTCTCGGTGACCTCGGCCGGGATACGGACCTGGGTGGAGACCTCGTAGTCGTAGCCGGCCAGTTCCAGACCCTCGTCATCGGCGGTGATGAGCATGCCCCGGAGAACGGGCTGGGTGGGTTTACTCGGGAGGCTCCGTGCCACCCAGGCGACAGCTCCCGCCAGGTCGTCCTTGGACACCCGGAATGACACCGATTGTGACTCCATGCTCGTTGAAGCTCCTCAAGACGTGGTCGAACACTGCGACGCGACACAGGGACATGTTCCGGCCGGTCGCCGGAACGGGATGCACTGCCGCCGGAGCGTTGTCGCCGGACGGGTGGGATCGGGTCCGGGACATCGCTTCATGTGATTACAGACCAACGTACCCGGCGAGCGGTCGCCGGGAAACCTGGAATTACAAAGATGCCTCCCCGCCGGAGGCCCAGCCTGTCGTTCCGGTGCCGGTCAGATCCGGCCCGGAGTCAGTTTCCCCACATCCCCTCTTTCTTCTTTAGATCTACCAAGGGAAAAGACGGGAGTAACAGTAAGTCCTGTGCAAACTGTGGAATCGGCGTCATCGGGTCTGGTCCGTCCGGCGATTCGGGTTGTGGGTTCATCTGTGTGGATCCTGTGGACAAAGTCGACGGGCTGTGGATGGATCCCGGAGCCTGTTGTTCATCCACAGGCCATCCACCATTCGGGGGTTGTTGCTCAACAGGTTGCCGGCGGTTGTCCACCGACGGCTCCGGTTGTGATGGGCGTGAGAGCTTGTGTCGAGGATCACCAAATTACAAATCTGAAATTACACAGGTGTGGATAAGGTCTGTGGACAACTTCCGACCTCTCCTGACACACGAAGACGAACAGGAGGCACCCCTTCCTGAGGTGCCTCTCGTTCGGGTGTGGTGCGGTCCGTCAGGCCCGCCCGCGGGTCTTGACTATTCTGGTGAGCTCCTGGATCTGATCGTAGGTGTCATGTTTCTCGGTCATCTCCTTCCGGATCTTCCGGTCCGCGTACATGACCGTGGTGTGATCCTTGCCGCCGAAGCTCGCACCGATCTTGGGCAGGGAGAGATCGGTGAGTTCCCGGCAGAGGTACATGGCCAACTGGCGTGCACGGGCGATGGGGCGCGCCTTTCCGGTGCCGCACAGCTCCTTGACGCTGATGTTGAAGTAGTCCGCGGTCACCTCGATGATCGTGTTCGCGGTGATCTCGATGTCCGCGGCCTCGGGCATGATGTCCGACAACGCGGACATCGCCGTGGCCATGTCGATGCTCGTCCCGTTGAGGGACGAGAACGCCGTGACGCGGATGAGGGCGCCCTCGAGTTCCCGGATCGACGACTCGTAGCGGGACGCGATGAGCTCCAGCACATCCCTCGACACCACGGTTCCCTCGAGACCGGCCTTCTTCTCGAGAATCGCGATACGGGTCTCGAGGTCGGGTGGCTGGACATCGGTGATCAGCCCGCCCTCGAAGCGGGTCCGGAGACGGTCGGTCAGGGTGGTCAGCTGCCGTGGTGGCCGGTCCGAGGACAGGATGATCTGCTTGTCGGCCTGGTGGAGGGCGTTGAACGTGTGGAAGAACTCCTCCTGCGTACCTTCCTTGCCCTCGAGGAACTGGATGTCGTCGACCATGAGCACATCGAGATTCCGGTACCGGCGTTTGAATGACTCCTGACGGTCATCACGGACCGAATTGATGTAGTCGTTGGTGAACTCCTCGCTGGAGACGTACAGCACGCGGAGGTCAGGTTGCAGTTCCTGCGAATAGTGTCCTGCGGCGTGGAGGAGATGGGTCTTTCCCAGCCCCGATCCACCCCAGATGAACAGTGGGTTGAAGGCCTGGGCGGGAGATTCGGCGACGGCGATGGCCGCTGCCTGGGCGAAGCGGTTGGACGAACCGGTGACGAAGGTGTCGAAGGTGTACCGCTCATTCAGGGATGCCGCCCGGTGCGGGTTTCTCGCGGTCTTCTCCCGGACGATCCGCTGGCCGCTGTCACGTTGCGGCTTGTTCCGGGAATTCGCGGTCGCACGGGCGACCGTGGCCCGCCATCCCTCGCTGGACGGGTAGTCGGCGTCCCGGTCGGACAGGTGCCCGTTCAGGTGGTTCTCCGTCTCCCCGTGGACGTCCGCCGGGAACAGGGTCGGCGCGGCGGGGTCGTCCCGGTGTGAGGTACGACCGTCGACCTCGGTCGGTCCGCCCGGAACCGGCGTCCGCGAATCCCGCCCACGCCACTGTGATTGAACCGGCTGCTGCCGGGTGGAAGCGTCCGGTTCGGTGTCGGACCGGTCCGCTGACCGGTGCTCCTCCCGGTGGAAGGGATCCCGGTGGGGGGGCTCCGCCTCCCGGTTCTCCCCGGAGGACTCCGGTGCGACGGAGACCGCGATACCGTGGGGACTCCCGAGGATGTCGGAGAGAATCTGCTTGATCGGCTCCCCGAAGTCCTTCTCGATCATGTTCTTGGCGAACAGGTGCGGCGTGGTGAGAACGGCGAAACCCGGGACGAGTGCGACGATCCGTACGAGCTGCATGTTCGCGGCCTGCATCGGGCCCAGGGGAGGGACTCCGCTTCCGGGCCTTCCGGCCAGGTCAGTGAGCTCGGTCACTACCCTGTCCCAGATCTGCTGGGGTGAAGTATCCGTCACGGTCATCCTTCTGTACGTCGTCTCTGATCTCTGCCGGACATCGGCGGTCTGCACTTCCCGGCGTAACACGAACGGGGTATGCGGGGAAGCTCAGGTGCTGATTCCGTGGCCCGGGGTGCCGGTGCGGGCAACGGCGGTGGACGGAGAACTGTCATTCTCCACCGGTTCGTCCACACCTCGATGTGGTCGGTGTCCAGCGGGTTCCACAGAGTTATCCACATCTGTGGACAACAGTTCGTGGACCTCGTTCTCCACAGGGTACCGGATACCCTGTGGATAGATTCAACCGGCTGTCCTGACTGGTTTAACCTGCGGATTCATCGGGAAATGCGAATATCCTCAAGCTTTGGTTGAGAGTTATTCACAGTGCAGGACATCCACAGGCTGTGGTTCGACTGCTGCTTCATTGTTACCTGTCGCCGCGGACCGGTGTCTAGACGGGTGACCCGGCGGCCCTGCCCCCGGATCCTCGCCGTGGATCGCCGCCGGTGGCGTCTGCCCGCGGAAACGTGTCGGAAGGGTCAGGTGAATAGGGGGATAATTACGGAAATGTCATTTCAACTCCGGGGTTCTCCGGCGGCGTGTCGATTTGTCGAACCATCAACCTGCACGTAATCTGGCCTAGTCTCAACGCATCACTCAGGGTGGACACTTGTGTCCGGTCTGTTCCGGTGCGTTTCACGCAGCACCGGCCGGTCAGCCGGACGGCCGCAGTGCCGGCATTCCGGGTTTTCCGGTTCGTCGCATTCCGGTCGATCCGTTCGACGTGCCACCGCTGCGTTGTGTTCCGGGAATCGCCTGGACGAATGTCGCCCCCGCGACATCTGTCGATCGTGTCCCGGGCAGCAGAAAAATCATCCACCTAAGGGTGAGATGCACAACCGGTGCCTGTGTCTCGGCGCCCGGCGAAGAGGGCGATCATCCCGTCCCGTGTGCTCCGGCACAGGGACGGACCCCTCCGGTAGTCGGGTGCCCCGTCCGGCCCGGTGTGTGGATCGCCCGTTAATTTGAGGAGTGTTCACCGTGGCAAAGGGCAAGCGGACGTTCCAGCCGAACAACCGTCGTCGCGCACGCGTGCACGGCTTCCGTACTCGTATGCGCACCCGTGCAGGGCGCGCCATCGTGACGGCTCGCCGTCGCAAGGGCCGTGCTTCCCTGACCGCTTAATCAGCGGTCGGATCCGCAGGTTCACGGGTGTTACCGAAAGAGCATCGACTCTCCACCCCGTCCGACTTCAGTCGTACGATCCGGGGTGGGCGTCGAGCCGGCTCGAAGACGGTCATCGTGCACCTTCGGCACACGGAGACCGAACCCGGAATGGCCCGCAGTGGCGGTCCCCGGTTCGGTCTCATCGTTTCCAAGGCCGTCGGGAACGCGGTGGTCCGCCACCGTGTCTCCCGACGGCTTCGGCATGTCTGCGCCGGACTGGCGGCGGGTCTCGGTGATGACTGTGATGTCGTCATCCGCGCCCTGCCGCGTGCCGCGGAGGCCTCCGGAACGGAGCTCGACCGCGATGTCCGGAGAGCTCTGGGCAGAATCCGGGACCGCAGCGGTGACTGAGAGCCGTGGAACGTGCCCCCACTGCGGGACATCGCCGGCTGCGCCCGGGTTCCGTCCGGGGAAATCCGCGGCATCCCGGGCGCTTCTGTCCGGGGTCCGTTTCTACCAAAACTACATATCACCCCTTAAGATGGGGTCCACCTGCCGTTTCGAGCCGACCTGCAGTGCCTACGCGCTCCAGGTCATCTCAGCGCGGGGTGCGGTCACCGGCATCGCGCTCACGCTTGTGCGGTTGTCCAAGTGCGGACCCTGGCATCCGGGTGGTTTCGATCCTGCGCCTCGGTTCCGGGCACCGGAGGATCCTCCCGGCTGCCCCCACTGCACACCCACCACCACCAAGGAGTCCTGACTCAAAAGTGCTTGATTTCGTCTACTGGCCAATTTCGGCCATTCTCTGGTTCTGGCACAAGGTCTTCAGTGTCCCCTTCGGATCCGGATCCGGTGTCTCCTGGGTCCTGGCCATCGTTTTCCTGACCTTCACCATTCGTGTCCTGCTGGTTAAGCCGATGCTCAATCAGATGCGGTCATCGATGAAGATGCAGGCGCTGCAGCCCCAGCTCGCCGAGGTGAAGGAACGCTGGAAGGGCGACCAGACGAAGATCATGGAGGAGACCCGGCGGATCAACAAGGAGGCCGGAGTCAATCCGATCGCCGGCTGTCTGCCCGTCCTCGTCCAGATGCCGGTGTTCTTCGGCCTGTTCCACGTGCTGAGGTCGTTCAACCGGACCGGTTCGGGTCCCGGACAGCTGGGCCTGTCTATCGAGGACAACCGTCAGCTCGCGAACTACATCTTCTCCCCCACCGACGTCCAGTCCTTCCTGGACGCACGGCTCTTCGGGGTCCCGATCTCGGCCTACATCAAGATGCCGCAGGACATGTACGAGGCGTTCCAGCCCATCGACTTCACGCGGATGAACATCGTGTTCGTCGCGGTGCCGTTGATCATCCTCACGGCGGTTGCGACGCACTTCAACGCGAAGATGTCGATCACCCGGCAACGTGAACGCATCGCCAGCGGCAAGCAGAAGAGCATGGGTAGCGCACAGATGCAGTCCCAGATGGAGATGATGAACAAGATGATGGTCTGGTTCTTCCCGGCCATGATCGTGTTCACCGGTATCTTCTGGCACATCGGTCTGCTCTGCTACATGGGTGCCAACAACATTTGGACCTTCTTCCAGCAGCGTTGGATCTTCGCGAAGCTCGACCGTGAGGAGGCCGCCGAGGAGGAGCAGAAGAAGCAGGCGAAGCGTGCCACCGCCCCGAAGCCCGGGGTGCGACCGGAGAACCCCAAGAAGGCGCCGAAGAAGAAGCGTCGGGGTTCCCCGGGCAACGGGAACCTGAGCATCGACAAGGTGGTGGGGGACGGCCCCGCCCACACGGAGGACGGGGATTCTCCGGCAGCCGGTGGCGGGGCACCGGACGGTGCCGCACAGGAACCCCCCTCGGCCGGGCAGTCACCGGCTCCGGGAAAGCGGAAGAGGAAGAAGCGGAAGTAATTCCGGCTCGTCCACGAAAACCCCACAGATCCGATCCTGTGGGGTTTTTCCGTGTGTGTCGGTCGATGACGCCGGGCGGAATACGCCCCCGCAGCGCCACATGGAAAGATGTTTCACGTGAAACCACCAGAGACTGATCCGGAAGAACCGACCACTCCCCCGTCCGCGGCTGAAGCTGTCTTCGGCACCAACCTGGACAGGGCGATCGCATACCACCGCTCACTGGCGACGGACGGTGCGGTCCGGGGCTTCATCGGGCCCCGTGAGGTTCCGCGGCTGTGGGACCGTCACATCCTGAACTGTGCGGTGCTCGGCGAAGTCATTCCCCGTGCGGACGGCCTCCGGGTGGCGGACATCGGCTCTGGGGCGGGACTGCCCGGGATACCGCTGGCTCTCGCGCGTCCGGATCTCGACATAACCCTGATAGAGCCGTTGCTCAAACGGTCCACCTATCTCTCCGAGGTGGTCGACGACCTCGGACTGGACAACGTGACCGTCGTCCGGGGTCGCGCCGAGGAGAAGGCGGTGCGGGAACAGGTCGGACGGTTCCGGGTCGTCACCTCCCGGGCCGTCGCCCCCCTCGGGAAGCTGGCCGGGTGGTCACTCCCCCTCGTCGCCCGTGGTGGCGAGATGATGGCTCTGAAGGGCTCGTCCGTGCGGGAGGAACTCGACCGCGACGCGCGGGAGATCACCCGGGCCGGAGGCGGACGTGCGCGGATCGTCACCGCAGGTGAAGGTCTCGTCGGAGAGCCCGCAACGGTCATCGTGATTCCGCGACGGAGATGACCGGCCAGTCACCGGTTCAGGTGGTGCCGCTCCGGTGGATGACCCATTCATGAGACACTAGTGTTGAACTGATGGTGGAAAGGTCCACGGGCTGAAGGTCCGGAAACCGAACCGCCGTCGCGGGACACCCGACTTCGGCCCCCCGCGCGCATGACCTGCGAATTCCGGCAATGAAAAGGGGAAACGACGTCCATGGACGACAACTTCTGGGACGACACGCCGATAGCGGCCGCGGCCAAGCGCGCCGCCAAGGTGAAGACCCCGAACGCCTTTTCGCTCCCACGCCCGGAGCGGCCCAGGATCTTCACCGTCGCCAACCAGAAGGGTGGTGTGGGGAAGACCACGACATCGGTGAACCTGGCTGCCGGACTCGCCCTCTGCGGACTGAAGGTCCTGGTGGTCGATCTCGACCCCCAGGGAAACGCCTCGACAGCCCTCGGTGTGGAGCACCGCGGTGAAGGCGTGCTGTCCAGCTACGAGGTACTCCTCGGAGACTGCACCCCCCTGGAGGCCATGCAGACGTCGACGGCGCACGAGAACCTCAAGTGCATTCCCGCGACGATCGATCTGGCCGGATCAGAGATCGAACTGGTCTCCATGGTGCGGCGCGAGTACCGGCTCGCGGACGCACTGAATGAGGAGTTCATCACCACCCAGGGATTCGACTACGTCTTCATCGACTGTCCCCCGTCACTCGGTCTGCTCACCATCAACGCCATGACGGCGGCACGGGAGGTTCTCATACCCATCCAGTGCGAGTACTACGCCCTCGAGGGCGTCGGGCAGCTCCTCAACAACATCACGATGATCCGGGACTACCTCAACCGGGAACTGCACATCTCGACGATCATGCTCACCATGTACGACGCGCGGACGAAGCTCGCGGAACAGGTGATGGAGGAGGTCCGCTCCCACTTCGGGGACGTCGTTCTGCGCTCGGTGATACCCCGCTCCGTGAAGGTCTCCGAGGCCCCGGGCTACGGTCAGACCGTACTGGCATACGATCCCGGTTCCCGCGGTGCCATGGCCTATCTCGATGCCGCGAAGGAGATCGCCAATCGCGGTGACTACCCCGTCACAGCTGACTCCGGAGCCCTCGGGGTCTCCCCCGACGGGGATGCGGGTACGCAGCGATCCGGTACCGGAGGCGCACGGTGAGCGACGGGCGCAACGAAAGAAATCCACTCCTGCACCAGAAAGGTTCCGGTCACACCATGGCACAACAGACCCGCAAGGGTGACAGCCGCCGCGGCGGCCTGGGGCGCGGTCTCGCCGCACTCATCCCGGACGGCGCATCCCCGGCCCGGCCCCGGTTGGGCGACGGAGCCGCCAGCATCCTCATGGGTGAACGCACCCCGGGTGCGGAGACCACGACCGGGGAATCCGTGGGGGGTGCCGGACGACCCCCGGCCTCGTCGACCAAGGGGAACAAGCGGCCCACCGTCGCCTCGGGGACACCGGACACGGGCAACTCCGTCGGGGCCGTCTACCGGGAACTCCCGGTCACGCAGATCATGCCGAACCCGCACCAGCCGCGGACGGTCTTCGAGGAGGAGGCGCTCGAGGAGCTCGTCCATTCGATCCGCGAGTTCGGACTCATGCAGCCGATCGTCGTCCGCCGAGCGCCCGACGACGGCGGCTGGGAGATCATCATGGGCGAGCGCCGCTGGCGGGCGGCTACCCGTGCGGGTCTCACCGAGATCCCGGCCATCGTCCGGGACACCGACGACGGATCCATGCTCCGGGACGCACTCCTGGAGAACATCCACCGCGTTCAGCTCAACCCACTGGAGGAGGCGGCCGCCTACCAGCAGCTGCTGGAGGAGTTCGGTGTGACCCAGGCGCAGCTCGCCGACCGGATCGGTCGGTCCCGACCGGTGATCACCAACATGATCCGGTTGCTGGCGCTGCCTGTGCCCGTCCAACGCAAGGTTGCCGCCGGTGTGCTCTCCGCGGGGCACGCCCGTGCCCTGCTGGGACTGAAGGCCGGTGCTGACGCCCAGGCGTCCCTCGCCGACCGGATCGTCGCCGAGGGGCTTTCCGTGCGTGCCACGGAGGAGGCCGTCACGCTGCTCAACCGGGGCGACAGGATTCCCGAGCGCAGGGCGAAGGACAGGCCCGCCCCGCCGGAGTTCGCGACACATGCCGCGGACAGTCTCGCGGACCGCCTGGACACACGCGTGACCGTGAGCGTGGGCAAGCGCAAGGGAAAGATCATGGTCGAGTTCGGGGACCGGGAGGATCTCGAGCGGATCATGGGACTCCTGCAGGCCGGTAACAGGTAGCCTCCGGAAGAAGATCGGGGCGCCGGCCATGATTCCCTCGCTGTACGCGGTGACACCGGACACGGTCTGTCTCATGCACGCCCGCGCCCGTTCCAGTGTCTTCTGGGAACTGGACCCCGGGACCGCGGCCGAGGTCACCGCCACAGATTCCGCCTCCCTGGAGAAGGAGGCGTGGATCCACCGTGTCCTGGCGGAACAGGGCGGATGCGGCTACAGCATCGGTTCCGTCGAGGAATCCGAGGCGATCGCGAGTGTCCTGTTCTGCTCCCCCGAGGACGCGTCAGGGGTGGTGCAGCTGCCGACCGGTCCGGTCTCCCCGGACGCGATGTTGCTGAGTTCGTTGTTCATCGATGACCGGTTCGGGGAAATTGGACTGGAATCGGTTCTGGTGAACGCGGTCATCCTCGAACTCACCCGACGAGGTGTGCGGGCCGTGGAAGCTTTCGCTCTGCGTGACCCCGCCCCTGGCGTGCACACCGATGAAGTGGAGCCGGGTACCGGGGAGGATTCCGCCCGAGGTCTGGTTGTGCGGGCCCGCGATGTCGGACTGCTGCGGTACGGGATACTCGAGGAAGCGGGATTCGATGTGATCGCCGACCACGAGCTCCTCCCCCGGATGCGACTGTCGCTCCCCTGCGAGGACCACCTCCGGATGGAGGGTTTCGAGTCTCTGCCGCTCGCGGCGACCCCGAGGTAGTTCGGGAGAAGCTGACGCAGAGACCGTCCCACGGTGACTGAGGAGGACGTCGGCGGTCGGGGATTGCGTCGGTGTGGTACGGGAAGGCGGCCGACGGAGGATCTCGGTCGTCCCGTCGCCACCCGCCCACCATTCGTCGGTCCCGGCGGTGGCCGGTTGAGACGGAACAGCGCCCCGAGCGCTCAGAGCAGCTCGGACTCGAGGATCTCGCTGAACTTGTAGG
The DNA here is from genome assembly GCF_016595285.2 of Corynebacterium antarcticum. Classification (NCBI taxonomy): domain Bacteria; kingdom Bacillati; phylum Actinomycetota; class Actinomycetes; order Mycobacteriales; family Corynebacteriaceae; genus Corynebacterium; species Corynebacterium antarcticum. The sequence continues at coordinate 67,719 of NZ_JAENIP020000002.1, read as the reverse complement.
TACCCGTCGGCTGGTCGTCGCGGTCCATCAGGTACAGCCGTTTGACCGCGACGACGATCGACTCCGCGATGGCGTCACGTTGTGCCGAGTCCGTGAGAATGGAGACGTCGTGCGGATTCGAGAGGTAGCCCGCGACGAACTCGACGCAGGTCATCTCACTCAGTCGCAGGAGATCCCAGGTCCGCGCGTGATTTCCGCAGTTGATCAGCTCGGTGCGTGCACTCACCTCACGCTGGATCAGACCTGACAGCTTCTCGCCCATCAGCGATGACGATCCGTGCCGTGAACCGAAGTAGAACGATGCACAGCCGGAGGCCTTCTCGTTCGGGTAGTGGTCCAGCTGCAGGCAGAGCATGAGGTCCGCGCCGAAGGCGTTGGCGATGTTCGCGCGCTGATCGTGGCTCGGATCATCCATGCGGGGCCGGGAGATGATCGTCTCCATGCCCGTCGCGACCATACGGCCCTCGAGGCGGGTGGCCAGATCCCAGAGGATCTCCTCCTCGGAGATGTCACCGAATCGTCCACGGACGGTGCGGCCCTTGTTGGAGCCCCCGAGTCCCGGGTCGATGACGACCCGTTTGCCGGTGAGCTGTGGGCCCGCGAGACGCACCTGTTCCCGCTCGAGGATGGCGTTGGGTGAGCCACCGGTGATTCGCCGCCCGAGGTAGCTGAGGGCGCGGATCGTCTTTGGGCCACAGATCCCGTCGCTCTCCAGGCCGTAGTTCAACTGGTAGTTGGCGACGGCGTTGTAGGTGGCCTGGCCGTAGTGTCCGTCGATCCGGTCGGTGTAGAACCCCAGCTCGAGCAGCTGGCGCTGCAGCTGGTTGACGTCGTCGCCGACGAGGATGTTGTTCGGGTAGAAGGAGAGCACCCGGGCACCGAGCGTGTACGTGGCCTCGCGGAGTTCACGCAGCGTCGACTCCCCGATCTCACCGGAGGCGATGATGCCCCGGGTCTGCTGGAACTCCTGCACGGCACGGGCCAGGTCAGCGTCGTAGAGGGTGTCCTTCTCCTCGAAACTTCCGGAATCTCTTCCTCCGACGTCTCCTGCGTAGCCCTGAATCAGGCCGAGTCGGGCCAGGGTGGAACGCACCTCTGCGACACGGGGGCTTCGGTCGCCCACCCGCAGTTTGTCTGCCACGATATCTTCGTCCTTCGTCCTACGTTCCCACAACTGTCGTGGACGCCCGGAAAACCTGCGCCCACAGATCCGACTATTGGTGCAGTCGGTGACTTCAGGTCAGATTACCAGTTAAACCAGGCTCTCCAGCTGGGACACGATCTCGTGCCTGGGGCGTGGCCGGTTGAATTCGGCCACCTTCTTTCCCCCGCTGAAGAACATCAGCGTGGGGATTGACATGATCTGATACCTCGCACCCAGGCCGCGTTCGGCGTCGACGTCGACCTTGGCGATGAGCGCCCTGTCCCCCATCTCCTCGGCAACCTGGTCGATGACCGGTGCCAGTTTCCGGCACGGGCCGCACCACTCGGCCCAGAAGTCGACGAGGACCGGTTTGTCGGCCCCGAGCACCAGCTCCTCGAAGTTGCTCTCGGTGACGTTGACGGGGTTGCTCATGTCTCTCCTCCGGAGTCGTGTCGGTGTGTGGAACAAGGGTGAAACCGTGGTTCCCGGGGGTGGTGTTCCCGAGAATACGCCGTTTCGGCCGGCGACCGCCGCGGCGCGGAGTGCTCAGAGTGCGGGTGCCGCGGCGAGGAAGTGCTCGGCGTCGATCGCCGCCCTGCACCCGGAACCGGCGGCCGTCACCGCCTGCTGGTAGTGGCTGTCGACGAGGTCACCGCAGGCGAAGACACCGGAGATGCTGGTGCGGCTCGACGGGTGCTCCACGGTGACGTATCCGGCGGGGTCACAGTCGATCTGACCGTCGACCATCCCGGAGCGCGGATCGAGACCGATGGCGACGAACATGGCCGTCACATCGAGATGCGAGCTTTCCCCGGTCACCGTGTCGGCCAGCTCGAGACCGGTCACCTTTTCCGCGCCCTCGACCCGGGTGACCACTTTGTTGGTGACGAACCGGATCTTGTCGTTTGCCCGTGCCCGCTCCTCCATGATGGCGGACGCCCGGAACTCCCCACGCCGGTGCACGATGGTCACCGAACTGGCGAAACGGGTCAGGAAGAGTGCTTCCTCCATCGCGGAGTCACCGCCGCCGATCACGGCGATGTCCTGGTCCCGGAAGAAGAACCCGTCACAGGTCGCGCATGAGCTGACGCCGCGGCCGAGGAGTTCCTGTTCCCCGGAGACCCCGAGATAGCGCGGTGCCGCGCCCATCGCGAGGATCACGGTTCGCGCGGCGAACTCCTCGTCATCGACCCACACTTTCTTGATGTCGCCTGAAAGGTCCATCCGGTCCACGAGTTCCTGGCGCAGATCGGCGCCGAAGCGCTCGGCCTGGCTCCGCATCTGTTCCATCAACTCGGGACCCATGATCCCCTCCGCGAAGCCGGGGTAGTTCTCCACCTCAGTCGTGGTCATCAGGGACCCGCCGTACTCGATTCCCTCGAAGACCAGGGGCTTGAGTTCGGCGCGGGCGGCGTAGATCGCCGCGGTGTAGCCGGCCGGGCCGGAACCGACGATGATGACGTCATGGACTGGTGGGGTGGTCATGGAGATCCTCGCGGGGTTGATGGGTAGTGCCGGCGTCGATTGTAGGCGTGCACCGCCGGCTCCTCCGCCGCTCCCCGTCGGATTCAGTCCTCCGGCTCCGTGAGCAGTGCCTTCAGCGTGGACCGGGCCCGGGCGCGTCGGGACTTCACGGTTCCGGGACGGACCTTCATGATCGCGGCCACCTCATCGACCGGGAGATCCGCCAGATCCACGAGCAGAATCGCCTGTCGTTGGTCTTCGGGGAGCTGACCGATCGCGTCCCGGAGTGTGATCGAGAGATCCACCTGCCCGAACGGTTCCTCGGTCCCGAGGAGTCGGTGAGCGACCTCGGAGGCATCCAGCGTCGTGAATTCCCTGCGCCGGAAACCGACGCCGAGATGGTCGTACCCGGAGTTGACCACGAGCCGGTGGAGCCAGGTGGTGAGGGCGGAGTCCCCACGGAACTTCGAGAGGTGCCGACTCGCCCGCAGAAGTGCGTCCTGGACGATGTCATCGGCCTCATCGTCGGAACGGGCGTAGCGTCGGGCCACCCGCCACAGTCGGGCCCGGTGTCTTCTGACGATCTCCGAGAACGCGGCGTCATCGCCGTCTATGTACGCGTCGACGAGACTGCCGTCGTCGGCGGTCCGGTGGACACGGACGCCGGGCCGGGTACGGCGACGCGGTAGTGGGCGGGGCGTCGCACCCGGGATCGTTCCGGCGCCGGGTACCCGATCATCTTCCCCGGCTCCGCAGCCGGTGTCGGTGTTCCCCATGAGGCCTCTCCCCTGCTCGTCCGCGAGAAACCGCCGGGAGGTACGTGGCGAAGGTCCATCGTTTCCGTCGATGCGTGTACCGGCGGTGGAGGTCCATTATCCATCGAGTGCTGCACTTGCGATAGGTTCGGGGTTGAAAATGACCGTTCCGGGGGTAGCGAAACCGCTGATTCAGGGGTGTTCCCCACCTCGGGTCAGCGGGGGTTGTTGATTCCGCGGGCGGAAACCGGGATTCCGCGGACCGAGATTTCGGACACATCCGCGGCCTCCGGCATGGGCAGGGCCCACACCCAGACCAGGATCCGGGTGAAACTCGGGCCGTCCGTGGAGGGATCCCCGGTGGCGATGACATTCTCGCCCCGGGACAGTCGGGCCTCGCCCAGCTCAACCGCCCGGTCGAGGGCGACGAAAGGGCCTTCCGGAACCCCGTAGATCCGGATTCCGGTGCCCGGTCGGTCGACACTGATCCTGATCTCCCCGACCCTCGTCGGCCCCGCGAGATCCACGAGGAGCCCGACACCGGGTTTGAGGCCCGCCGGAGGTGCCGCGAACTGCTGGAGGTAGCGGTCGGTCCGCCACCCGGTGGTCGGATCCCCGTCCACCGCGAGCGGTGCGAGATCCGGGTTGTCCTCGGTTCCCGGGACCACCTTGCCGGGTTCCCACTCGACGGCCGCGGTCACCGGGATGTCGGCGACTTCGCGTGGTTTTCCGGCACCGCGCGCCGCGGACGGCGCGACCGAGGCGATGGAGTCGCTGTTGACGGGGGACTCCTCCCGGTCACCACCGAACACGCTCGCGAGGTAGAGGGCCGCGACCGCGATGATGACGACGAGGGTGACGGACAGAGCTGCGATGGCCGCGATCATCCGGCCGGAGTACTCCGCGCTACCGAAGCCGGAGGTGCTCGTGGGTTTCGGGGTCCGTTCGTTCTCGACCACCACCCGGGGAGCGGAGGTGTCGTCGTCCGACAGACCGACCTCCCTGAGGCGTACGGAGAGATCCGCGGCCGTGGGCTGCTGGGTGTCGCTCGATCCTGAGCGGCCGGCGATCCGGGCCGCCTCGGACAACTCGGTGATCGCCTCCGGTCCGTTTCGCCCGACGAGGAGCGCGAGACCGGCTCCGATGCTGTCCAGATCCTCCGCGACCGATGCGTCCGGGAGGACCGCCGGGAATGCGAGGACCGCCCGCCCCGAGGTGTCGATCCGGATACGGGAACGGTGTTCCAGCCCGAGAGGCTGGTGTTCGGCGTGTGCCGCGGCGGCGGCGTCCGCGAGATAGCTCACGGCGAGTGCCGCGGCGTGGGGGTCGACCTCGCCCTCCGCGACGCTGACGAGTGCGGATCCGGGGACCCAGTCGGCGACGACCAGGCAGCCCGACCGGTAGGAGGACACCGAGATACCGCGGGCTATTCCCGTGCTCCCGAGGCGACCGAGGAGTCGGGTTCTCCTGGCGACCTCACGGGCGGTGGCGGCCGATTCGATCGGGCTCGCCGGTGCTGCCGGTACCTGTCCGGTCGTGTCCACGAAGACCAGGGCGACCTCACGGCCCGTCGCGATCTCACGGGCCTGCCAGAACCGTGCCCCGGGGACGCTGCCATGATCGGCGAGCAGGCGGAAACGGCCGTCGGACACCGGGGCCCCGGGAACCAGCCGCGGTCCCCGGACGACGCCGGCGGACATCGGTGGCGGTACCGGGGAAGCGTTGAATGGCTCGACGGTGATGATCTGGGAGGAGATCTCCTCCGGAGTCGCCTTCTCCACGCCTTCCCCGTTCCGGGCGTTCACGGTGATTAGGCGGCGCAGGACCGGAATACGCCCCAGTAGTCCACCCATCGAGCGGACCTCGGGCAGGCCCGAGCGGGACAGGACGAATCCCGTCACGATGAGGAAGATGATTCCGGCGACACCGCAGCGGAGGAAGAACCCGAGGCTGCCCATGGCGTCGAAGAGACCGGGGGTCAGGCGGACCAGCGCGGCATCGAGGCCGAAGGCCACGAATGCGCCGATGAGGGAGGAACCGAGCGCCCAGGCGCTCGATCGCAGGATGGACAGGCCGTTGAGGGAACCCAGCTTGCGGTGCAGCAGGAACGCACCGATGACGGCGCCGGCGGCGAATCCGAAGCCGTTCGCCGCACCCAGCAGGATGACGACCCGCGACGGCGACGTGGCCACGACCGGAGCCAGCAGGCTGAGCAGGACCTTCGTGCCGGTGATTCCGGCGATGATGAAGGTGGGTGTCCACGCCTGCTCCCGGGCGTAGAACACGCGCAGGTGAAGGAGCACGAGTGCGTACGGGAGGAGGGTGAACGCCGAGAAGCTCAGTGTCCAGCCGAGGATGTCCGCGGAGTTACGGCTGAACAGGCCGTAGGCGAACAGGGCGTTGGCGATCTGTGTGCCGAACGCGGTGAAGAAGACGATCACGGGGATCATCGCCACGAAGGTGAGCTTCGTCGCGAGGGTGAGATCCCGGACCACGGCGGCGTCGTCGCCGTCCGCGGCATTGCGGCTCAGACGCGGCATGATCGCGGTGAGCAGGGTGACTCCGATGATCCCGTAGGGCACCTGGAGCAGCAGCCACGCCTGCTGGTAGATCAGGGGCGCGGAGTCACTGGAGGCGGACGCTATCCGGGTGACGATGATGTAGCCTGCCTGCGAGATCGCGACGTACACGATGATCGCCATCGCCATGCCGCCGAACTGCTTGAGCCGGTCGTCGATGCCCCACAGGGGACGGAGGTCGATGCCCGCGTCCCGCAGTGGTTTCACCATGATGAGTGCCTGGACCACCACGCCGAGGGTCGTGCCGACACCGAGCAGGAGAACGTGCGGGTCGGTGAGGGACACCTGCTGCTCGGGTGCGAGTCCTCCCGGGAGCGTCCAGTAGAGGACCAGGACGACCAGGACGACGACGTTGTTCGCGACCGGCGCCCACGCCCCCGGTTTGAACACCCCCTTCGTGTTCAGGATCGCCATGAAGAGGGAGAACACACCGTAGAAGAAGATCTGCGGCAGCAGAAGGTAGGCGAAAGCCGAGGCCTGGGAGAGGTTGACCTCGCCGTCCCTGCCCAGCGTGAGGGTGGCCAGCAGACCGGCTGTCCCGACCGAGAGCACCGTCACCACGATCAGCAGCGTCGCCGACAGGGTGAATAGTCTCCGGATGAAGGCGGCACCGTTGTCCGGGTCCTCCTTCTCGGCGCGGACGAGGACGGGGACGACGAGAGAGGTCAGAACGGCGCCGAGCACGATCTCAGTGATCAGGTTCGGGAGGGTGTTCGCCGTGTTGAAGGCTGAGCCGACCGCGGTGCCCATCGTCGCACCGATGGCCGCGTTGCGGAGGAAACCGGTGATGCGGCTGATGAGTGTCGCGACCGCCATGGAACCGGTGGAGCGGACGACCTCGGAGTCGGTGGCCTTGCGTCCCGGTTGTGGCGCAGGGACCGCCGCCCCGGCAGGCCGCCGCCCGGTCGTGGACGTGTCGGCCGTGAGCCCGACGGCATTCATCCCGCTGGTCACTGCGGTCGGGGCCAGGGTGAGACGGGACAGATCCACCACTGGTTGACGTGCACCGGTGACCGGTCGATTGACCGGCACCGGTGCCGGCGGCGACGGCGGGATGATCCGGCCGCGCTGGCCGGTGGAGGTGCCGTGGTCGGACCCGTGTCCGGATGCGTCTCGGTCGGGTTGATCGGGATCAGCTGAGTTCACAATCCCCATTGTCTAACAGGATCGTGTGGAAGGAGGTAAACGGTCCCCATCCGGGCGCGGCGGATCGCCGACCGGGGAGCTTTCGTTCGGGTCACCGTATTCCCTGCGGATACCCCGCGCGGGGAACGCCTGGAACCGGGGTGGTCCGGCCACTCCCCTACCGTGTACCGGTGGTGCGCCGGGCGCCCCGGATGCGGCGTACGACCTTCGTCTGGATCAGTCGGGCGACCAGGGCCACGACCAGAAGCCCGATGATGAGGCGACCGAGGAGACCGATGAGCGGTCCCTGTGTCTGGACCGTGATCTCCACCGGATCGCTGACCACGGAGCCCTGGGAACCGGACAGCCGCAGCACCAGGGTCACCTGGTCCGGTTCGGTCGGGAGGTCCGCGGTCATCTGGGTCATGATCGAACCCTTCGCCGGGATCCAGAGCTGGTCGGGTACGTGCACGACACTGCCGGGTGGGCCCTGGTAGCTGATTCGACCGTCGACCGGGAGAGGAAGGCCGTTGCGCGCGACGATGAGCAGCGGCGAGGACTGGGACACTCTCGTGTAGACGTAGCCGGGTGGCAGGAGCGCCACCGAGGATTGCAGCCTCTCGAGCATCTTCCGGTTCAGGGTGAAGATGCGGTTCGCACGGGCGGTCGCGGTGGCGTACTCCTCGGCATTGCGGCGGCCGATGACGGTGAGACCCCGAAGCAGGTCGAGCATCAGGGGGCGCATGAATTCGTACCGGGTCAGTGCGATGCCGGGATCGTTGACCATCAGCTGGGTGAGGTCATTCATGTAGTTCGACTGCTGCGTGGCGGCGAGGATCTCGCGGTCCGACGGTACCGAGGGGTCCGGGAAGGGGGCGCCGAACCGGCTCGTCCCCCGCTCCCGCTCCACGGGATCCGCCGACCGGGCCAGGACCGACTCCGTGGCGGGATCGGGTGTCGTGGCCTCATGGAGGCTCAGCGGACGTGCCTGCCCCGATTCCAGGAGTCGGGCGACGGTGTGGAGCAGCTCCGCACTGTCCGTCGGTGCGGCCGGGGCCGCCGGCGGGATGACGATGACCGGTTCCGGTGCCTCGGGTGGCGGGTCACCGTCCCCGGCGACGGGTGAGGTGGCGGTCCTGCGGGCAGCATCCACCGCGAGCCGCAGCGCGGTGTTACCCGTGGTGAGTCTCGCTCTCGCGGAGTCGAGGGTCGGATCATGCCGCGTCTCCGGGTTGCTGTATCCGACCGTCAGCGGTTCCGGACCGGTCGCCGCGAGTGTCGCCGCGAGTGAGCCCTGGTAGGTCACGCCGGTCACTCCGGGGCCGAGGCCCGCGAACCGCCCCTTCGTGGGGGCGTTCCACACACTGTTGTCGGTCACGAGGACGCGGATCCCCGTGCTCGGGACCGGCAACGGCTCCAGGGGATAGGGGTCCGGCATCTCGGGATCCTCGAGGGCCGCGGTGTCCGCCGGTTGCCGGACCGTCGGCAGCCCGTTCCGCTGCAGCGCCTCCCAGGCGGATTCGGGATCGACGGTGTTCTCCGCTCCGGTGGTGTCCGCGAGGGGAAGCCAGGCGGCACTTGATTCGGTCACGTATCCGGACAACGGAATCACGAGGTTCCGCTCGGGTTCCGTGTCCAGGACATCGGCGATCACCGATGACCCGCGGGACAATGCCTCACGGACCAACCACTGGTTGCCCGTCCGGGTCACCGCGTTGATGTCGGTGCCGGCCCACGGCAGTGCCACCGTGCAGCCCTGTCCGGCCGCCGTCCGGAGCCTGGACAGCCAGTCCGCCGCGGCGGCCGCTCCCACTCCCGGTTGCTCGGCGCTGGGCGTGGATGACTCGGCGCGCCAGCTGTCGCGGAGCCGTGGAGTCCCGGACACCGGGCTCGGCCGTTCAGCTGTCACCGTGTACCCGTCGCGCATCCGGTTGACGACATCGATCAGCTGGGGGTCGATGGCGAGGCAGGTCGCCTCCCGGAGGGCGGAGCCCGAATCCCCCGAGGTTGCGTCGATGTAGGTGTCGAGGAGCTGGTCTAGGCGGCCCCCCTCCCGGAGCTGGGTGGCGAGATCGTCGTTCTCGAGCAGCAGCGGTGCGGCCAGCGGTGCCTCACCCGTCTCGCCCGCCACGAGCCCGGTGGGGGCGGTGAGGGGCCACAGCATCGTCACTCCCGGTGCGGCGGATGGGTGGGGGGTTGCGTCGGGTTCGCCGACCGTCAGGAGGAAGCGCTCCGAGGTGAGGTATCTGATGATGCCTTCCCCCGGTCGGCCGTTCAGGTTGATCATGACGGGGTAGACCCCGGGAGCACCGATACCCAGGCCGTCCGGTGAACCCGGGGTGGTGTCCAGGGGCAGGCCGACCGTCACCGAATCGCCCGGGTTCAACGGGGTCGGCAGGTCGGTGAATGGTCCCGTGTAGCCGTAGGCCGACTGATCGTCGGTCAGTGCCAGACGGGCGGTGGCGGGATCGTCGACGAGGGCAGAGCGCTGAAGACGAAGTGATAGATCATCCACCACCTGTTCCGAGTGGTTCTCGATCGTCACGCTGACGATCTGTTTCATGCCGAGGCGGAGATTCTCGAGCGGTGACTCGAGCCGGATCTCTATATCGCTCGCGGCGTCATCTTCGCGAATGGAGGGATTCCTCCACTGGGCCGCCGAACTGTCCGGGAGGCTCACCACCGACCGCTCCTGGGCCGAGGCGATCGTGGGGTGACCGGCTCCACCGACGGTGGTCGCTGCGAGGAACCCCGCGGCGAGCAGGGCGCCGCCCAGGGCGCGCACCCGGCGTACGCGATTTGCACCCCTGTCACCGTCCGTGAGGTGGGCGGTGGTGGAGCGCGGGAAGTCGGACGGAATCACCGGGGGGTCCTTCTCCCCTCCGACTTTTCCCGACGGGCGAGTTCGGGAAGCATGTCGTGCGCGTAGCGCGCCAACTTGCGTTCATCCGCATAGGCGAGCCGTTCGGTGAGTTCGCTGGCCGGTACCCAGGTCACCTCGGTGACCTCCGGATCCTCATCGTTGAGATCTCCGTCGAGATAGCGGAGCAGGTGATGGTGCACGGTCTTGTGGATGCGTACCCCCTCGGAGACGAACCAGTAGTCGATGACACCGAGCTCCGCGAACACCTCACCGGAGATCCCGGTCTCCTCCCACACCTCACGCTCCGCGGTCGCGGCATGCCCTTCGCCGGGTTCGACGTGGCCCTTGGGCATCGACCAGAGGAGTCGACCCCGGCGGTCCAACCGTCCGATCAACGCGACGTAGATCCGCCCCAGGTCAACGGTTCCGTTCTCCTGCACGGATTCGGCGAGACCCGACAGGACGAGTCCACCGGCCGAGGTCTCGTCATTCGTCTGCATTCGGGGACGTTGGCTGTGGGTACGGGGTGAGTCCCCGGGTCGGTTGCGACGGCCACCTTTCCGGTTCCGGGTGCCCGGATCCCGGCGTCGGGCGTTCCCCCGGTCGGTGGCCTCCCCGTCCCGTGCGCCGGATTTCTCCGGTGGAGGGCTCTGCCTGCCGCCCCCGGTCTTCTCCACCGCGGCGTCCGGGGTCTGCACCGGCCTGGCGGTGTTCGTCTTCTTTCCACGTCCCCGGCGTCGCCGCGGTCGCCTCCGTCCGCTACCGCTGGAACGCCTGTCATCACCCGTCCCGGAGGTGTCCGGTGCGCCGGATGATCCTGTTGCCCCCGGGGCGGTGGCAGCCGCCGGATCGGGCGCCGGGGCGTCAGTCCGCGGTCCCGGTCCGCCGGCGGTGTTCCGTGTGTCGTTCTGGCGGGCGCGACCATGCGAGCGACGCCGCCGACGGCCACGCCGGCGACGTCCGGGCTGCTTCTCGGCGTGCTGCCGCTCGCTGTCGCTCATATCCCATGATCGTAACCCGCCGGACACCCGCGTGGTACTCCGACCCGCTGCGACCGGATCCCGTCCATCGCCGGTGGGCTGCTCCCGGCCCGCCCGGGCCCGCCTCCGCGCGGTTCCGGGGCCCCGGCCCGCCGGGTAGACTCGACCGGGTGAAAAACGAGGAAGCAACAGGACACCCCGGCCAGCGTCCCGGCACCGACACGGGAACGGTATCCGCGCTCGCAGATGCGGAGAAGGCTCTCGACGCACTCAGGCCCGTGCTGCAGCCTCTGGCGCAACGTTTCGCCGACCACGACGTCGCGCTCTACCTTGTCGGAGGATCTGTCCGGGACGCGTTGCTCGGTCGGCTCGGAACCGATCTCGACTTCACCACCCCCGCCCGCCCTGATCTCGTCAGGAAGATCCTCGACGGCTACGCGGACACCGTCTGGGACACGGGCATCGATTTCGGGACGCTCTCGGCGGAGAAGGCCGGAAAGCAGATCGAGATCACGACCTTCCGGTCCGACACCTACGACGGCCAGAGTCGAAATCCCGAGGTCAGCTACGGTGACACCCTCGAGGGTGACCTGATCCGGCGTGACTTCAGGGTCAATGCGATGGCTGTCGAGCTGCTTCCCGACGGATCCTTCCGGTTCCACGACCCCGTCGGCGGACTCGCGGATCTGGCGGTGGGCGTCCTCGACACCCCGGCGACACCGGAGCAGAGTTTCAACGATGACCCGCTGAGAATGCTGCGTGCCGCCCGTTTCGTCTCACAGCTGGATTTCCGGCCCGCGGAACGGGTGCATTGCGCGATGAGTGCGATGGCCGGTCAGATCGGCAGGATCACCGTCGAGCGGGTTCAGGCGGAACTCGACAAGATGATGCTCGGTCGGGTCCCCTGGCTGGGTATCGATCTGATGGTCGACACCGGTATCGCGGACATCATCTTCCCCGAGATCCCGGCCCTCCGACTCACCCAGGATGAGCACCGCCAGCACAAGGATGTCTACGCCCACTCGCTGCAGGTCCTCCGCCAGGTCATGGACAGGGAGGAGGACGGCCCCGATCTCGTCCTCCGGTGGGCGGCCCTGCTCCATGACATCGGCAAGCCCGACACCCGGGCCTTCAACGGGGACGGGGCCGTCACCTTCCACCAGCACGAGGTCGTGGGGGCGAAGCTCGCCCGACGACGCCTCCGGGCACTGAAGTACCCGAAGCACGTGATCAACGAGGTCAATCAGCTCGTGTTCCTGCACATGCGGTTCCACGGCTACGGAGAGAGCCGATGGACCGATTCCGCCGTCCGTCGCTATGTCACGGACGCCGGGGACCAGCTGCAACGGCTGCACAAGCTGGTCCGCGCTGACGTCACCACCCGGAACCGTCGGAAAGCGGAACGTCTCGCCCGGACGTACGATCACCTCGAGGAGAGGATCGCGGAGATCGGGCAGAAGGAGGATCTCGCCCGCGTCCGACCGGATCTGGACGGCAACGAGATCATGAAACTGCTCGACATCTCCCCCGGTCCGGATGTCGGTAGGGCGTGGGCTTTCCTGAAGGAGCTGCGTCTGGAACGCGGCCCCCTCGGACACGATGAAGCGGTGGAGGCGCTACTCGCCTGGTGGCGTGGGCAGAGCGGTGGAACCGCCGCACCGGACACGACGGAGGATCGAGACAATGAGTGAGCTTTTCGGAGACCGGCTCTTCAACGCCCTGGAGCGCACGGACCCCGCCCCCGGCATGCTCCTCGTCGCGGCCCCCGGCCTCGTGGCGGGTGAGTTCACCCGGAGTGTGGTGTTCGTCATCGAACACGGGGACACCGGTACGTTCGGTGTGAACCTCGTGGCGCGCAGTGAACTGGCCGTGGACGAGGTCATGCCGGAATGGCTGGCGATCACCGCCAAGCCGAAGGCCCTGTACGTCGGCGGTCCCCTCTCCCGCGACACGGTGCTCTGTGTCGGGGTGACGAAGAACGGGGTCGATCCCTCGGACAACCCGCAGTTGACCCGCTGCGCGAACCGCATCGTGTACGTCAACGGCGCCGCCGATCCGGCGGAGCTCGCGACCCAGCTCGATGGCGTCAGACTCTTCGCCGGTTTCGCGGAGTGGGCACCGGGGCAGCTCGACGAGGAGATCGCGCGGGGTGACTGGTACATCGCGCCCGCCCTGCCCGGCGACATTCTCGCCCCCGGGCCGGCCGACCTCTGGAGTGACGTCATGCGTCGACAACCGGCACCGCTGCCCGCTTTCGCCACGTTCCCCGTGGATCCGAGAGACAACTGACGGTCTCCCACCGACTTCAGCCGGTCGATGTTTCACGTGAAACCACCGGGGAACGGTGGGCTGTCCGGTGGAGCGTCAGGTTCGGTCAGTCGTCCCGCGACGGGTTCCGACTCCGGTTTCCCCGCAGCGTAGTGCGACGCCAGGGCGGCGCACATCATCAGCTGAATCTGGTGGAAGATCATCAGCGGCAGAATGAGCAGGCCGAGTTCCCCGGTCCCGAAGATGACGGCGGCCATCGGCAATCCGGTGGCGAGGGACTTCTTCGTTCCACAGAACTGGATGGCGAGGGTGTCCGCCCGGTTGAACCCCAGGCGTTGTGCGCCGAACCGCGTGAGCCACAGCATGAATGCGACGAGGACGACGGAGAACAGCACCACCCCGATCAGATCCAGCGGTGTCACCCGGGACCAGATGCCCTCCTCCATTCCCGCCGAGAACGCCGAGTAGACCACCATGGTGATGGAACCACGGTCGATGATCTTCGTCGCGGAATGGGACACGATCGATCTGATCCACGGCCGCGCGAGCTGCCCCAGGAGGAACGGCAGCAGGAGCTGGACCGCGATGTCGAGGAACACCTGACCGCTGACATGGACATGACCCCCCTGGCTCATCAGCAGCATCACCAGGATCGGGGTGAGGACCACCCCGAGCAGATTCGACGCCGAGGCACTGATGATGGCCCCGGCGACGTTACCCCGGGCGATCGACGTGAATGCGACCGAGGACTGGACGGTGGACGGAACCAGGGTCAGGTACACGATCCCCAGGAACAGGCCCGTCGGGAACAGGTGCTCGAAGGGCATGAGCGCCACACCGATCAGCGGGAAGACCACGTAGGTGAAGGCCAGGATGGCCGTGTGCAGCCGCCAGTGGCGGAGACCGGCGAGAGCCTCGGTGGGTGAAAGGCGCGCTCCGTAGACGAAGAACAGGAGCGCGATCGCGAGCTTCGTCGCCACGGAGAACACCGTCGCCGCCTCACCCCGGACGGGCAGCAACGCGGCGAGGAGAACGGCGAGGAGAATGAGGACGATCAGCGGGTCGAGCCGCGGGCGCCTGATACGACTGAGCATGGTCACAGTCTAGGTGGCGCCCCGGAACCGGACAGTCTTCCGGGAGACCGCGTGGATCGCATCATCTGCTGCACATCGTCGCTGTCCTGTGGAAACATGGGCTCATGAACACCAACCGTCCCGAGTCCCCGGTATCCGCAGCGCGAACGACAGTGGACCGGGCGGCGCCCGTCGCGGCAGACCCCCCGTTCGTGGCGAAGAAAGGCGTGGCATGGGCCACGATCCTCGGGTTTCTGCTGCTTTTCGCGGGACTGCAGTTCCTGAGTGCCGGAGCCGGAGACTCCGACGGGGCTCCCCAGGGTCTGCCGGGCACAGCCGAGTCCGCCCGGGCCGGGCAACTCCAGGAACGCTTCCCGGGCGGCGACAACCTGCCCGCTGTCCTGGTGTACTCCACCGACGGCACGCTGGGCACCGAGCGATTGAAGGCCATCGACGGATCTGTGGAACGCCTCGCGGGCATGGATCTACCCGATGGGCGGGCGCTGCGACGTGCGGGTCCGACGGTGCCGCTGTCGGAGCGGGCCGCGCAGGCCACGGTCCTCCTGCCGGCGGACCTGAACGGCTTCGGACTCAACGATGCGGTGACCGAGCTCCGGTCGTCCGCCCGGGAGGATCTTCCCCGGGGTGTCCGCGTCGAGGTGACCGGACCGGCGGGCTTCGCGGCCGACACTGCGGCGGCGTTCTCGGGGGCGAACGTCACATTGCTCGCTGTCACCGCCGCGGTGGTCGCGGTACTGCTCATTCTCACCTACCGCTCCCCCATTCTCTGGCTCATCCCCCTGGTCGTCGTGGCGCTCGCGGACCGGGCCGCCGCCGCGGTCACCGCCTGGCTCTCCTCCACCACGGGGTGGTTCGCCAACGACGGCTCAACAGCGGGAATAACCTCCGTGCTGGTGTTCGGTGCCGGAACGAACTATGCGCTGCTGCTGGTGAGCAGGTACAGGGAGGAGCTGAGGACGCGGCCGTGCCACCGGCAGGCCCTGGGTTGTGCGCTTCGGGGTGCCACCCCGGCCATCCTGTCGTCGAACCTGACGGTCGTGCTCGCACTGCTCACCCTGATCGCGGCGACGGTTCCGGCGTTCCGGAGCCTCGGTATCTCGAGTGCGATCGGTCTGCTGCTCGCCCTTCTCTTCGCACTCGTTCTCCTGCCCGCACTGCTCGCGGTCTGTGGCCGGGGGCTGTTCTGGCCGAGGGTTCCCCGTGCTGACGGACACCCGCAGACAGACGACGGTGGAGTTTTCGGGCGGGTCGCCGGGGCGGTCGCCCGACGTCCGGGCGCCGTACTCGCCGTGATGGTCCTCGTCCTCCTCTGCATGAGCGCCGGTCTCACCGCTACGCGATTCGGCTTGTCCACGACCGAACAGTTCCGGACCGACTCCGAGGCCGTCGCAGGACAGCGGACCCTCGCCGAGAACGCCCCCGCGGGCGCGTCTGCGCCGCTCCTCGTCATCGCGGACGTCGATGCGGTGTCGGGGATCAGAGACGAAATCAGCGCACACCCCGACCTCACCGTGCTCGGACCGCCGGTGGAGAGCACCGACGGGGCGCTCGCCCGGCTCACGGTTCTACCGGACGCGGAACCCGCCTCGCCCCGGTCCTTCGAGCTGATCCACGAGACCCGGGACATCGCACGCGCGGCGGACCCTGATGCCGTCGTCGGTGGTGCGGCAGCCCGGGATCTGGACAGCCGTGACGCCACCCTGAGGGATCTACGCGTCTGCGTACCCCTGATCCTGCTGGTGGTGTTCCTGGTTCTCGTGGTGGTGCTGCGTGCCGTTCTGGCCCCGCTTCTGCTGCTCGCGGCGGCGGCACTGTCCACCGCCGCCGCCCTCGGTGTGGGCACCTGGATCTCCGACCACGTTTTCGGGTTCCCGGGCCTGGACACGGCCGCTCCCCTCTATTCCATCCTGTTCCTGATCGCACTCGGGATCGACTACACGGTGTTCCTCGTGCTCCGTGCCAAGGAGGAGAGCGAGGGAAGGGGCGTCCGACGTGGGATGGTGCGCGCGGTGGCGCTCACCGGTGGGGTGATCACCTCGGCCGGTATCGTTCTGGCCGCGGTGTTCGTGGTACTCGGGGTGCTCCCCCTCATCACCCTCACGCAGGTCGGCATCATCGTCGGCTTCGGCATCCTGCTCGACACCTTCCTGGTCCGGACCCTCGTCGTGCCGGCACTCTTCGAGCTCATCGGTGAGCGGATCTGGTGGCCGGCGCGGTCGGCGGAACCCGTGGCTGCGGGCACCACGGAGTAGGCGAAGGACGACCGAAGAACCAGGGCCCATGGGCCCTGGTTCTTCTGCATTGTGCTGACGGCCGATTCCGGCGCCGATGTTCCACGTGAAACATCGGCCGCGGTGGGACCGGGTGGCCGCGACTAGGATGCGGTGAGAGTGGTCCCGGCGGCGCTGAGCTCGGCCGGATCCAGCGGCGCCCGTGCGGGCCCCTCGACGACGCTCCCGTCCTCGATGCTGAACACGGAGTTGTGCTTCGGGCAGCGGACCGTGTCGCCCTCGACGACCTCCACCTTCGCGCCCTGATGGGGGCAGACGGTCGAATAGGCGTGGAAGACACCTGACGTAGGCTGCGCGATGATGAAGTTCCCCACGACGACCGCACTCCCAACCGGTACGTCCTCCGCCTCCACTGACGCGGGAGTCTCCTTCCCGCCGCATGCGGCGAGGACGGCGCCGGCGAATGTCGTGGCGGTCCCGACCAGGAACAGGCGGCGGCTGCAGGAGGGTGTATGGGTGTTCGGGGAAACATCTTGGCAGCTCATGGGCCCAGTATCTCCCATCCGGACAGCTGTGTCACAAACGGTGAGGCTGACCTATCTCCTCCGGTGCCCGCCGACGGTACGGGTCATCATCCACCACCCGGATCACCTGATCTCCCGCCGGGATGCAGCCCCGGCACCGGCAAGGGTGCACGCGACGCCGATGGCGACCAGCAGAGTGGTCGTCCACCCGGTTTCGGAGACATCGGTGCTGGTCGGGGTGTGGCTGAATACCGAGACATCGATGACCCAGTCCGGTGCGTTGAACACGGGCCCGAAGATCCAGATCAGTGCGCAGACGATGAGCGGCAGCCAGGCTTGTGTCGCGAACCGGGGACTCGCTCCAACCAGCAGCAGCGCGATTCCGGTAAGGGCTGCCGCGGGGCCGATCTGGGTGAGGAAACTCACGGTGATCGCCGTCGCGGTCTCCCCTGAATCGTCGGCACCCGGGATCCCCCCGATGAGACCTCCGACTGTTCCGAGCACCACGAGCAGAATCACCGTCACCCAGCTTGACCGGGCGATGGAGCGGTACGGGGCTCCACGGGAGACACCACACGATCGGATCAGGTCCACTGTGCGGTGGTTCTCCTCCGACCTGAAGCGGAGCGATGTCTGGATACCCGCTGCCCCGATCAGAATTCCGATCTGGGCCGCGCAGTAGGCGAAGAAGGAAGGCACGACATCGCCGTTGCCGAAGATCGTCCCGACCCGTTCGGCCAGCGCCGTCTGTTGCCCGTCGACGGTGAGAGAATCGATCACGGTCTGGAGGAGTGAACACAGTACCACCGCGAACACCACGACCGGGATCAGCCAACCGATCCTGGTGCCACGGTCGAGTACCCGGCGGAGTGCAACCAGGCCGTTCAGGTGGCGGGGCGCCTTCGGCTTGGGGTCTCCGAACGTGATCACCGGCATTCCGAACTCGCGGCGTTTCTCCACCGCCACGAGTCCGAGGCTGAACGCGAGACACAGGATCGTGAGGCCGCCTAGGGCCGCCCAGTTGTTCGAGTCGTAGGGCGACGCAATCGCGCGCCAGCCCAGTGGGCTGGCCCAGTTGAGGTGCGGAAGATCCCGACTGTCCGCCACCGCGCGGATGATGAATTGAACAGCGAGGGCTCCGAAGGCCGCACGCCGGAGGTTCGCGGGATCCCGGACGAAGAACGTGCACGCCGCGGTCAGGAACGCTGTTCCGAGGACGGCCAGGAGGACGGTTGCGCCGAGAACCAGGGAGCCCTCCAAGGGAAGATCCCCGACAGCCGAGTTCGCGGCGATCATCACGGCGCTGGTGCCCGCGGCGAGGAACAGACCGCCGATTGCTGCGGTGGTCAGGGCAGCCGCGGGTACGGATCCGGGGCGAAGGCCCGTCGCACGGATCAACTCACCGGCTCCGGCCTGTTCCGGTCCCCTGAAGAGCCCGGTCACGAGCAGTACCGTCATTACTCCGGCGAGCAGTGTGAGGAGCGCTCCGCCCTCGAGCGACACCAGCTGCCCGAGTGAACCACTCTCGGGTGCCCGACCGTACATCGCCTCGATGACGGCATTGCCCCGGAAGGCGTCGGCGGCGAGCTTCCGGGACGCGGGATCCGGGTACTGGTTGTCGTATCCGGGAGGCAGCGCCCCGATCAATCCCAGGAGCGGGATGATCCACAGCAGAAGAAAGCGGCGACGCAGTCGGAGATTGAATATCGTCAGGGACAGTGTTTCGGTGATCATCGTTCCTCCGCGTAGTGGCTGAGGAAGATGTCCTCCAGCGATGCCGGTGTGCTCGTGATGTCGTGACCGCCGCTCTCGATGATCCGGTGGAGGAGTTCGGTGCTCTCCTCCCGGTCGACGGTCGCGGTCAGCCGGGATCCCTCCACGGTCACCGCCGCGAGAGAACGGAAGGCTTCGGGTACTCCCCCGTCGAACTGCGCGGAGACATGATGGGCCGAAATCTGTTTGAGATCGTCGACCCGGCCCCTCAGTACCACCCTGCCTGATTTAATCACTGTGACGGAATCGCAGAGCTTCTCCACCTCATTCATAATGTGACTGCTGAGCAGTACGGTCGCTCCCCTCTTCGCCTCCACGGTGAGTTGTTCCGCGAAAACCTGTTCCATCAGTGGATCGAGTCCCGAGGTGGGCTCGTCGAGGATCAGAAGATCCGCGCCCGTTGACAGAGCGGCGACGAGGAGAATCTTCCGCCGGTTACCCGTGGAGTAGTCCCGGTTCCGGCGGTTGACGTCGAGCTGGAAAACCTCGATCAGCTCCTCCCGTCGCGCCTTGTTCACACTTCCGCCCCGAAGCTCACCGAGAAAGTGGATCGTCTCCGCTCCGGTGAGCTGCGGCCACAAGGTCACCTCGGCGGGCACGTACGCCACGCGGCGGAGCACCCCCGGGTCTGATCGTGGATCGCTCCCGAGGACCCGGACTCTCCCGGAATCGGGGTGGAGCAGTCCGAGCAGGATTCTGATCGTGGTTGATTTTCCGGCGCCGTTGGGCCCGAGGAAACCGTGGACGCTCCCCTCCTCCACCTCCAGGGTGAGCTCGTCGAGGGCGCGGACGGTGCCGAAGGTCTTGGAGATGCTCTCACAGAGCAGTGGTTTCACGTGAAACTCCCTTGTTTATCGAGCGGTTCTGGAGTGTGTGGGGGTGTCATCGGGTTCGGGGCGGGACGGGGCGATTTCCGCGATCCGGGTACACAGGCGGCGGATTCTCGCATCCACGTACCGTGCCTCTACCGGGTCCGGGAAAGCGAGGAGTACGAGCTGCCGTGCGGGCTCCCGTTCAAGAGATCGGAGGTGCCGGGAAATGGCCTCTATGGTTCGCCGGTCACCGATTGTCCGCAAAACGTCAATGAAGTGGTCGGCGGTTGCTTCGGCTGTTTCGATGACCGCTTCGGGATCCAGCTGATGGATGCGGGCGAAACGGTTGATGTCGTCCCGGAATCCCTTCAACGTGGATTCGTCGAGTTCGGACACCGATTTGAACACGTCACCGGGTATCAGGCCGCGGTGGAGAAACAGCTGAATGAGTTGTTTCTCTCTTCGGATGAGTGCCATGGAACGCTCATCGTCCACCCCTGCGGTCAAACGAGCATAGAGGTCGTCGAGCTGGCTGGGAAGCGGAGGAATCAGCTCGAACTGCGTCTCTGTTCGTTTCCCGACGCACCGGTCCGGCAGCATCGAGCGGAGGCTCCGGAGGCGTTCCCGCTGTTTCTCCAGATCAGCTATCTGCTGATTGATGGAGTTCTCCGTGGCCTGGAGTTCCCGGGCCACATCGATGCGGTCGTCCGCGATGAGGGTCTGGATTGACGCGAGCGAGAGGCCCGATCGACGCAGGTGACGTATTCTCTCGACCCTGATGAGGTGTTCGAATCCGTAGTCCCGGGGGCCGTTACCTTCGGGTACCGGGAGCAGGCCTACCTGGTGGTAGTAGCGGATGGTCCGCACCGTGGTGCCGGTGTGCTCGGCCAGCTCTTTCACCCTCATGCCTCAATGGAACACTGTGACGTTACGTCACGGTCAAGGGCCCACAGAAACTGTGATGAAGCTGATATCGCACAAGATACCGCTCCGTGCCTGTGGCGGACATGCGAGGACCCCATGTTTCACGTGAAGCATGGGGTCCCTCGGTGCCGGGTCTATCGCCGGGTCGCGGCTTTCATATCGGCCGTGAAATCGCGCAGCTCTCCGAGGAGAGCCGGGAGATCGTCGACGGTACGGGTTGCCGGAGAAGCGCCGGAACAGTGCCGCTCGATGATCCGCGTGATCGCGGAACCCGAGATCGCACCGGCGGCACCGGCGTCAATGGCCGCCCGAACGTGTTCGGGGGTGGAGATCCCGAACCCGAGCAGGGCGGGGGCTCCGCCGAAGCGCCGCAGGTTGGCGACCACATCGGCGAGGCCGTCGGTGCTGGAGGCATTCTCCGCTCCGGTGACACCGACGCGGGAGACCGCGTAGATGTAGCCGCGGGAGTGGGCCGCGACGCCGGCGAGGGTTCGCTCCGAAGCGTGGGGCGGGGCGATGAAGATCTGGTCGACACCGGCTTCCTCAGCGGCCGCGGAGAACGCCGCGCCCTCTCGGACGGGAACATCCGGGATGAGCACCGAGTCTGCACCGGCCTCCGACACGGAGGCGTAGAACTCCCCGCTCCCCCGGGCGAAGGGAACGTTGCCGTAGATGAGCAGTCCGATGGGGAGATCCGGCCACGTGTCGCGGATACGGCGGATGATCGAGAACGAGGTGTCCACGTCCACACCGGCGTCCAGTGCCCGGATGTGGGCGGCCTGGATCGTGGGGCCGTCCGCGACCGGATCGGAGAACGGCACACCCAGCTCCAGGGCGTCCGCCCCGCCCTCGACGAGGGCACGGACGATCTCGAAGGAGGTTTCCGCGTCGGGATCACCGAGCATGACGAAGGGAACGAAGGCTCCCTCCCGGGCGGCGTCGAGACGCTCGAACAGTGCGGGATAGCGGCTCATCGGTTGTCCTCCATGACGAGTTCGGGGTGATCGGCGAGGGTACGACGGACGTGATCGACGTCCTTGTCGCCCCGCCCGGAGAGTGAGACGAGGATGGTGATCTCCCGACCGTCCTCCTCGGCTGCCGCGGCGCGCTTGAGTGCGTAGGCCAGCGCGTGCGAGGACTCAAGAGCGGGGATGATCCCCTCGTATCGGCTGAGCAGCTGAAAGGCCTCCAGCGCCTCCGCATCGGTGATACCGACGTAGGTTGCTCGCCCGGATTCGTGCAGATACGCGTGCTGGGGTCCGACACCGGGATAGTCCAGGCCGGCGGAGATGGAGTAGCTCTCCTCGACCTGCCCGTCCGCCGTCCTCATCAGGTAGGAGCGGGCACCGTGGAGGATGCCAATCTTCCCGGCGTGGATGGGCGCGCCGTGGCGTCCCGAATCCAGGCCCTCCCCCGCTGGTTCCACCCCGACGAGTTCAACGGACTCCTCATCGATGAAGTCGGCGAACATGCCGATGGCGTTGGATCCGCCGCCGACGCAGGCCGTCACCACGTCCGGCAGTCCGCCGGTCCGTTCGAGCATCTGCGCCTTCGCCTCGGTCGAGATGATCCGGTGGAACTCACGGACGATCGTCGGGAAGGGATGCGGACCGGCCGCGGTGCCGAGGAGATAGTGGGACTCGTGGAACGTGGCCGTCCAGTCGCGGAGCGCCTCGTTGACGGCGTCCTTGAGAGTGCCCGCCCCTGAGGTCACGGGAATGACCTTCGCGCCCATCAGCTCCATCCGGTAAACGTTGGGCTGCTGGCGCTGGACATCCTCGGCGCCCATGTAGATGACGCACTCGAGGTCGAGCAGGGCGCACGCGAGCGCCGTGGCGGTGCCGTGCTGGCCGGCACCGGTCTCCGCGATGATGCGGGTCTTTCCCATCCGCTTGGCAAGCAGCGCCTGTCCGATGACCTGGTTGGTCTTGTGTGCACCGCCGTGGACGAGATCCTCACGCTTGAGGAAGATGCGGGCCAATCCCCGACCTCTTCCTTCCAGCGGCAGGTTCGAGCATTCCGTCAGCGGGGTGGGTCGACCCAGGTAGTCGCGGAGGTAGTCGGCGAGTTCCGTGCGGAACCCGGGGTCGTCCATCGCGTCGACGAAGGCCTGCTCCAGCTGGTCGAGCGCGGGAATGAGCAATTCGGGTACGTACTGTCCACCGAACTGGCCGAAGTAGGCGGGCAGAATGGTCGCTCCCCCGGACATGTCCGGGGTCGTCGAGTGGTGTTCGGGAGGGGTCATTTCTCTACCGCCTGTTCATCGTTGAAGGTGCGTATCGTGGTGAAGGCCGAGGCGAGCCGCGCGGTGTCCTTGTGCCCGGCCCAGGCCGCCGCATCCGGTCCGTATTCGAGTGCTGAATTCAGGTCGAGTCCCGCGCAGCCGACGTCGAGGGCGTCGCGGAGATTGTCCACCCCGATGCCGCCGGCGAGGAACGACCGCTGTTTCACGTTCTCCGGGATCATGGTCCAGTCGAACGCGGTTCCCGTGCCGCCCGAACCGGAGTCCAGGACGAACCTGTCGACGAGTGGTTCTCCCTCGGCGAGTGCGGAGACGGTCTCGGCGGCGTCGCGTGTCGACATCGAGACGGCCCGCCACAGTTCCACGTGGTCGGGAAGCTCGGTCCGGATACGTCGGATCAGTTCGCCTTCCTCGTCGACCGTGCCGAGGGGGCAGTGGACCTGAACCGCCGCGACGCCCTCGATGCAGAGCTCACCGTAACCGGAGGAACGCCGGCTGACCGCGACGTAGCGCAGCCCGGGTTCCGCTGCGATGATCGATTCCGCCGTACCCGCGTCCACCGCGCGGGGAGAGTTCTCCTCGAAGATGAGCCCACCGTAGACCGCACCGGCCGCGCGGGCAGCCTGCGCGGCACCCGGTGTCCTCAGCCCGCACACCTTGTTCGGACCGTAGACGAGTTCCCGCGCGGCGGCGTCGATGTCGGGCTCACCCGTGAGCTGGGAGCCGACGAGAAAACCGTTCACGGGTGCCCCGATACGACGGACCGTCGCGTTGTCCCGGATCCCGGACTCGGCGATGAGCACGGCGTCATCCGGGGCGAGCGACGCGAGGCGCGCGGAACGGCCGAGATCGATGCTCAGGTCGTGGAGATTTCGGTGGTTGATCCCGATGATCCTCGCGCCGAGGTTGCGTGCGCGGTCCATCTCCTCCTCGTCGACGACCTCGGTGAGGATGTCGAGGCCGAGTCTGTCGGCTTCGCCGGCGAGGCGTGTGTAGGTCTCATCGTCGAGGACCGACAGCATGAGGAGGATCGCGTCGGCGCCGAAGTAGCGGGCGGCGTGGATCTGCACCTCGTCGATGATGAAGTCCTTGCACAGGACCGGAAGGTGCGTGGACATTGCCACGGTTGCCAGGTGATCGTAGTCGCCACCGAATCGGTCGGGCTCACAGAGGACGGAGATCCCCGAGGCGTAGCGGGAGTAGATCCGCGCGATGTCGCCGGGCTGGTAGTGCTCACGGATGAGCCCCAGCGACGGGGAGGCGGACTTGCACTCCATGATGAAGCGGTTGGTCCCCCTACCCCGCTCGGGCAGGTCGCCGCCGAGGCTGGCGACGAGGCTGCGGGTTGAGCGGGGCAGCGCCTCCGGGTCCACGTGGCTGATGCGGTGGCGGATGCCCTCGAGGTGCACCCTGCGGGCGGTGACTATCCCCTCGAGGACCGTCGGCATCGAATGGGTGTCAGGCATAGTCCGCCTCCTCGTGGGTCGCGAGCCAGTTCTCAACCGTCTTGTCGGCGAGAAGCTGCTTCGCCTTCGTCACACCGTCGGCGATGGTGTCCGTGTCACCGTTGAGGTAGAACAGGGCACCGGCGTTGGCGGTGATCGCGTCCAGATGGGCGTCGGGACCTGTCCCGGCGAAGGCGGCCCTGAGGTGGTCGGCGTTCTCTTCCCCGTCGCCCCCCGTGAGGTCTTCCAGGGAGTGCGTGCGCACCCCGAGGTCCTCCGGGGTGAGTTCGTAGTCGGTGACGGTGCCGTCGCGGAGCTCCCAGACGGTGGTGGGCCCGTGGACGGCGATCTCATCGGTCCCCGAGCCGTGGACGACCAGTGCCCGGCTCCGGCCGAGTTCACGCATCACCTCGATGATATCGGGTCCCAGTTCGGGACGCGCTATCCCCATCAGCTGGAGCTGGGGTTTGGCCGGATTGAGCAGCGGGCCCAGGATGTTGAAGATCGTGGGAACCTTCAGTTCCTTGCGCACGGGCATGACGTGGGCGATCGCCGGGTGGTAGGCGGGCGCGAAGAGGAAGGTGAAGTTGGAGGCCCGGAGCTGACGTTCCGCCCGTGCCGGATCGAGGTCGAGGGGGATGTTGAGTGCCTCGAGGACATCGGCGGACCCTGACCTGGAGCTGACGGAACGGTTGCCGTGTTTGACCATCGTCACTCCCCCGGCTGCGGCGACCAGTGCCGCCGCGGTGGAGATGTTGATGGTGTTGGCGCCGTCGCCGCCGGTGCCGCAGGAGTCCATGACGCCTTCCCCGGTGACGGGGAAGGGTCGTGCCGCGTTGATGAATGCCTGGGCCGCTCCGGTGATGTCGGAGACGGTTTCGCCACGGGTGCGCAGGGTCGCGAGGAGCGCGGCGATCTGGGCGGTTGAGTAGGAACCCGTCGTCAGCGGATCGAAGACGGCTCGGGCCTCCTCGACAGAGGGATCGCTGTTGTCCAGGTAGGCGGTGAGCAGTGTGCTCGGATCAGTGTGGGTCATCTGTGGTTCCTTCTCGGTTCTGGGTGAGCAGCGTTTCCACGCTACGGGTGAGGATGTGGGGGCCGGAGGGGCTGAGCACCGATTCGGGGTGGAACTGCAGTCCGAGGGCGGTTCCGTCGACGGTGCGGGCCGCCATGGTGACCTCCCCGATCTCCGAGGGGCAGGTCGCGAGGGACACCATGCCGTCCGGGATCGTGGTGCAGCCGAGTGAGTGGTATCGGGCGATGGGGACCTTGCGTCCGGTGACACCGGGAAGGTCCGGTCCCGCGTCGACGGTGAGACCGCGGAACACGGGACTGTCGAGGCCCTCGTCCGTCAGGGTCATCAGGTCCGACGTGCCGTGGACGGGTCCGCAGGGCTCGACCCTGCCCCCGTGGTGGTCCAGGAGGGCCTGGAATCCCAGGCAGATCCCGAGGAGCGGAATCCGCCCCAGAACGGCGTCGATCAGCTCCATCATCGTGCCCGCGTCACGGGGATGCCCGGGCCCGGGTGACAGGCAGATCAGGTCGGGGTCACTGTTGAGGATGGTGGCCACGGGCACGGTGTTCCGGTAGACGGTGCAGTCGAATCCGGCGACGGCGAAGGCGTCGACCAGGTTGTAGACGAAGGAGTCCTGGTTGTCGATGAGGACGATGTGGGGTTGCGTGTCAGTCACCGGATGACCTCCAGGTTCGCGTCGGCGGCGAGGGCGATGGCGTTGAGGACGGCGAACGCCTTGTGCAGTGATTCATCGGCCTCGGCCTGCGGTTTACTGTCACGGACGACCCCGGCCCCGGCCTGGACCACGGCTCGACCGTCGCGGACGAAGGCCGACCGGATGACGATGCAGGTGTCCATGTCGCCGTTTCCCCGCAGGTAGCCGACGGCCCCGCCGTAGGAACCCCTCCTCTTCCCCTCGGTCTCCCGGAGGAGTTCCATGGCGCGCAGTTTCGGTGCCCCGGTCAGCGTGCCCATGTTCATGCAGGCACGGTAGGCGTCGAGGGCGTCGAGTGTCGGGTCCAGGTCCGCGGTCACCCGGCTGACCAGGTGCATGACCCTGCTGTACCTGTCCACCTGGAGGAGGTCGGCCACCCGTCGGGTGGCGGGTACGGCGACGCGGGCGAGGTCGTTTCGTGCGAGATCGACGAGCATGGTGTGCTCCGCGATCTCCTTGGCGTCCGTGCGGAGTTCGAGTTCGGCCCGGATGTCCAGTTCGTCATCGACGCTGCCATCCGGATTGAGCCCCCGGGGTCGGGTCCCGGCGATGGGGTACAGCTCGACCTGACGCGTCGCGGCCGTGAACTTGAGGTTCGATTCCGGCGACGCACCGAACAGCTCGTAGGGTTCGCCGTCGGCCCGGCCCCGGACATAGAACATGTACGGACTGGGGTTGGTGGCCCGCAGGGCCCGGTAGGCGGCGAAGGCGTCGGGACACGGGGCGAGGAAGCTCCGCGCCGGAACCACCTGGTAGATGTCGCCCACCTCGATGTTCTTCTGGAGGCGGGTCACCTGCTCCCGCACCGTCGCGTCGTCGGTGTCGGTGGTGATCGTCAGCGTGTCGGTGTGATGCGCCGTGGGTACGTAGGCGTCGGCGTGATCGGGTTCCGCTGATTTGATCGCCTCGGCCAGCTTGGCGAGTTCTTCGGCGAGGCGGGTCGCCTCCGTCTCGCCCACGCTGACGCCGACGAGTTCAGCTGTACCGGACTGGTGGTCGATGGTGAGGAGCACCTCGGCCACGAGGAACTGGTAGTCCGGATAGGTGTTCTCGCCCTGCGCGACTCCGGGTAGGGACTCGAAGGTCTCGATGTAGTCGAAGGCGAATCCTCCGGCGATGAACGGGAGGGCGCCCCCTTCATCCCGGTAGCCGGGATCCTGCTGGAGTCGCCGCAGTGGCTCAATGGTGGAGATCTCGGTGAGCCGGCGGCGTTCGTCGAGTTCCGTCCCCGCGGGGAAGCGGAACGAGACCCGGCCCTCTCCCCCGTCGGACGAGGGGGTCTCGGCCACCCGGTCGGCCAGAGCCTCCCGGAGACGTTTCACGTGAAACATTCCGGATTCCGTGAGCGGTCGGGCGTAGACCGTGTTCCCACGGCAGGTGACCCGGACCGAGCCACGGAGGACCGCGACCGACGTGAGACCCTGCTTCGAGGTGATGTCTGCGCTCTCGAGAAGCACCGAATCGTCGACGGAGGTACCGCCCAGGAAGGCGAAGAGAGTTGAGGCGTTCTCGTGGTAGCGGACGGGGACCCGGTGGATGGTCGCGCCGGGAACCGGGGGTGGGGATGTTGCCCCGTCGGTGGTGGAGCCGGTGTCAATCAACTCGAATGGCCTTCCTGTGTTGTTGGGGTCGGGAGGTTCGGCCGCGTCACCCCGGGCGTTCTTTCTCCGGTGGGTCTCCGGCGGGTACCGGCATGAAGAAAGGCTCGCTGCTTGGGGTTCAAGCGGGCGAGCCCTCGGGTGTTCGATTCTGACGGTGAAAAGACCGTCGCCTACATTCCGCGGCTCGCCTCGAAAGCGTGCCACCACCACTGGGTGTGAAGGGTTACGGAAATGTTGGACATGGAGAACAGTTTAGCACCGGTCGCGGCCGCGTGTGCAAGCATCCAGGCACGGCACATCATCCCGTCGGGGGTGCGTCGGGGTCGACTGTGGAGGCGTCGCAGGAGCGATATGTATCGGTATCGGTTTTCAGTAGATGCGGTATTCACGCGGACCCGGGCTATGGGGTCGAATAACGTCGGTGACGTAAAAACGGTGTTGAGTCTCCTCTAACACTGATAGACTAAAAATGAAATACGGGGGTGCGAACTCTCGCGGGTTTCCGGTTCGGGATCCGACACGCCGCCCCCGCCACCCCAGGAGAAAGGTGACCACCGTGACCACAACCGACTGCAGGACAGTGCTCGAGGAAGCAGGCGTCCACAATCAGCACATCATCGACTTCGTCAGTGAATGGACTGCGATCCTGGAGCCCGATTCCATCGAGGTCATCTCCGCTGCCGATGATCAGAGACTGATCGACTCCGCGCTCGCGGACGACGAGATCCAGCCCGCCGGCGAGGGTCGCTACTACTCCCGGAGCTACCACAAGGACACCGCCCGGACGGAGGAGAAGACCGTCGTCGCCACCCACGACCCGGCGGACCGGGGCGAGTACAACAACTGGCGGGATGCCGCGGAGGTCACCGCCGAACAGAAGGAGAAGATGACGGGCGCGTACCGGGGCAAGACGATGTACGTCCTCCCCTACCTGATGAGTCCGAAGGACTCCCCGTTCGCCCCGTGGGCCGCCGGTGTCGAGCTCACCGACAACCGGACCGTCTGCCTGCACATGATCCGGATGGCCCGGGTCGGGATCGACTACCTCAGCGATCTCGAGGACCCGGACCACTTCGTCCGGGCCGTCCACGTCACCGGAGACCTGGAGAACCTCGGCCAGGGCACCGATGACGACCAGCGCTGCTTCGCCACGGTGGCCGACGAGCGCACCATCCTCCACTACGGCTCCTCATACGGCGGCAACGCACTGCTCGGAAAGATCGCTCACGGCCTGCGGCAGGCCTGCTACGACGGCTGGGCCTCCGGGGAGTTCCTCGCCGAGCAGTTCATGCTCATCGGAATCCACGACAAGGTCACCGGTGAACACCGCTACATCTGCGGCGGGTTCCCGTCCGCCTCCGGCAAGACGAACCTCGCCATGATGCTTCCCCCGGACGGCCTGGGGGACCGCTACGAGGTGTTCTTCTACGGCGACGACATCGTGTGGCTGCGGGTGGGGGTCGACGGCCGTCTCTACGGCATGAACCCGGAGTTCGGTGCCTTCGGCGTCGCACCCAACACGAACCGCAACACCAACCCGACCGCGATCGACGCCATCGACGAGGGCACCGGAACGCTCTTCACCAACGTCGCCTACAACACGAAGACCCACCAGGTGTGGTGGGAGGGTATGACCCCGGACTACCCGGAGGACCTGGATGGATGGCTGGACTGGAAGGGTGAGCCGATCGCCGACCGCCCCGTCGAGCACCAGCGTTCAGACGCGAAGGGTGATGAATGGGCACACCCCAATTCCCGCTTCACCACCACGCTGGCCAACGTCCCCAACGTCGCACCCAACTACGAGGTGCCCGGGGGTGTACCGGTCGACGCCGTGATCTTCGGTGGCCGTGTCCGCGACCGGGAGCCGCTGATCCGTGCCTTCCGTGATCCGGCCGAGGGCGTCTACGACGGACTCACCCTCGGGGCCGAAGCCACCGCGGCCGCGGAAGGCAAGGCCGGACAACTCCGCTATGATCCAATGTCCATGCGCCCGTTCATGGCGTACCCGGAGGGACGCTACGCGCAGCACTGGCTGAACATCTTCGACAAGGCCAGGGAGGTCGGCGGCGACAGTGCACTGCCGGTGTTCGCGCACGTCAACTGGTTCCAGCGTGGGGAGGACGGACGCTACATGTGGCCCGGATACCGCGACAACCTGCGTGCTCTGCTCTGGCTGCTCGACTACAAGGACGGCAAGGTCGAGGGAACCGAGACCCCTGTCGGCCTGATCCCGAGGATCGAGGAGCTGGACCTCACCGGTTTCACCGGTGACCGCGACGATCTCGAGGCGGTTCTCACGATCGACCGCGATCTGTGGCTCAGGGAGATGGACTCCCGTGCCGAGCACCTGTCCCGTTTCGAGGGGCTTCCGGAGAGGATCTGGGAGGCGCACCGTCGGGTCGAGAAGAACCTGAAGGATTCGGAGTAGAGGCCGGACACCACAGCGGCTGATTTATACCGAACGATAGAGATCCCCGAGGTGGGTGGGTGCGGCAGCTCCGCATTTCCACACACCTCGGCGTCTGTCACGACCGGAGCCCGGGTCCGACCCGGGCTCCGGTCGTGTGTGCGGCGGGGCTCCTCCCGCGCCCGCCCCCGTATCCGGGTTGCTCGGCCGCGACGGAAGGGACGGTCCGGCAGGGTTCAGGACCGCGGGATTGCGGGTACCGCTTCCGCCCGTCCTGTCCCGGCGTCTGCACGGGTGGCATCTGTATCAATCCGGAAAGTACACACCTCGCCCGCCCGTCCGGGTCCGACGTCCCGGACGGGTGCGTTCCGGTGGACTCTCCTCCGTACCGGAACGGGAGGATCCGCGCTGGATCGATGGCCCTACTCGTCCGCGCAGCAGGAGCAGTCCCCGGCCGTCCGGCTCTCCCGCCCGGGAGAGCCGGACGGGGAGGACTCATCGGGAACCGGAACCACGCGGGGCGTGGGCTCTCCCTTCTTCCCGGTTCGGGCCGCCCGTAGGCCGTTCGCGATGATCACGATCTCGGCCGCCTCGTGGATGAACACGATGGTGGCCAGTCCCAGGACGCCGGTGAGCGCCAACGGTGGGAGAACGGTGATGACCGCGAGCGCGAGTGCGATGTTCTGGTTCATGATCGAATGGCCCCGCCGTGCGTGACGGATGGCACCGGGGAGCAGTGTCAGGCTGTGCCCGGTGAAGGCGATGTCGGCGGATTCGATGGCCGCGTCCGTACCTGTCGCACCCATTGCGATCCCGATGTCGGCCGACGCCAGGGCGGGGGCGTCGTTGATTCCGTCGCCCACCATCGCCCAGCCGCGACCCGTCACCGCCCGGGCCTTGTCCTCTGGAAGGAGTTCGGCCCGCACGTCGGTGATTCCCGCGTCGCGCGCCAGTGCCGCGGCGGTCCGGCTGTTGTCACCGGTGAGCATCGTCACCCGCAGTCCCATGTCACGGAGGGCCTCCACCGTTTCGGCGGACTCGGTTCGGAGGGGATCGATGATCCCGATGATTCCCACGGGTGCGTCATCCACCCGGACAACCACGACGGTCGTACCGGCGGATTCGAGTTCGTCGATGCGTGGCGCCATGTCCCCCGGGTCCACGAAGCGGGGACTTCCGACGGTGACGAGACGGCCCGCCACCCTGGCCCGCATTCCGTGACCGGCGATCTCCTCGACGTCGAGCGCCTCGGGGAGAGCACGGTTCTCCGTGGCCCGCAGGATTGCTCCGGCGAGGGGATGGGTGCTGTGCTGCTCCACCGCGGCGGCGAGGACGAGGGTTTCGCCCGAGCCGTCCGTGCACACGACGGTAGGCGTGTTTCGGGTCAGTGTGCCGGTCTTGTCGAAGGCGATGCGGTCAACGGCACCGAAGCGTTCGAATGCCGCACCGGACTTGATGATCACGCCGAAGCGGCTGGCGGCGCCGATCGCCGAGATGACGGTGACGGGCACCGCGATCGCCAGCGCACAGGGTGATGCCGCGACAAGGACGATCAGCGCTCGTTCGATCCACACGGACGGGTCCCCGAGCAGGGAACCGATGGCCGCGACCGCCACCGCGATGATCAGGACACCGGGAACCAGTGGTCGGGCGACCCGGTCGGCCATCCGTGCCCGGGCGCCCTTCTCCGCCTGGGCCCGGGTGACGAGGGAGACGATCGTGGTCAGGGAGTTGTCGGTTCCGGGCGCGTCTGCGTGGACCTCGAGGGGTGAGCCGACCGCGATGGAACCCGCGGGTGCCGCGTCCCCCGGTCCGACGTTCACCGGGATGGATTCGCCGGTGACCGCGGAGGTGTCCAGGGAGCCCTCGCCGCGGGACACGGTGCCGTCGGTGGGCACCCGCTCCCCCGGTCGGACGATCACGGTGTCGCCGGCGACGAGTTCGGTGATGCCTATCGTCTCAGGTGCCGTTCCCCGGCGCACGGTCACGGTCTCCGGGATGAGGCTCACGAGGCTGCGGAGCCCGGCTCTGGCCCGCGCCATGGCCTTCTCCTCGAGGGCCTCGGCTATGGAGAACAGGAATGCGAGTGCGGCGGCTTCGCCGACATAGCCGAGGGCCACGGAACCGATTGCGCTGACGGTCATGAGGAGGCCGATGCCCAGTCGTCCGCCTCCGGACCCGGTGATGAATCTGCGCACGGACTGCGGGATGAACGTCGATCCACCGAGGGCCAGCCCGACCCAGAAAAAGGCGGGGTGGGCGAGGTGGCCGAGCAGCAGCGCCACCCCGGAGAGCAGCGGGATCACGAGCGTCGGATCGCGCCACCACGGGGTTCCCGGTTCGTCCCGGGAGATGAGCAGCTCACCGGCCGTCCCGTCTGGCGTGGTGTCTTCGCCGCCGCAGCATGCGTCGCTCATCGGTTCGCCTCCACGGGGGTCTTGTTGAGGCAGGTCTCCGAATCGTCACATACGGTGAGGACGATCCGGGTCATGTTACGTAGACTCTCGGCGAGTTCGGGGCCGGCGAGAACGTAGCGGACCTTCCGGCCTTCGGGGTGGGTGCGGACTAGTCCGCAGTCCCGCAGGCAGGCGAGGTGATTCGAGACGTTCGCCCGGGACAGTCCGAGTTGTTCGGCGAGCTGTGCCGGATAGTGGTTTCCGTCCAGGATCGCGAGGAGCAGTCGGCAGCGGGTCGGGTCGGCGAGTGCCCGACCGAGGCGGACGAGCGCCTGTTCGTGGGCTTCAATATGGCTCATGCCCCGAATGATACACGCTAGGCTGAACTATCGGGAGGGGTGCCGACCCGGGTGGGGCCGCCAGCGAGGGCGGCTGTGATCGTCTGCCGGAACCGTTCGGACAACTCGGGCAGCCGATCGACGGGGAACCAGCGGGCGTCGGTGTTCTCGTCGTCCGCCGCGTGCGCGCACCCGGAATCCCCCACCACCCGGCACAGGAGCGCGGTGTCCATGTATGAGGCGACGTCGCCGTTCGGGTAGGTGACGGGACCCACCGCCCGGACCCACAGGACCCGCTCCACCTCAGCTTCGACACCGGTTTCCTCGGTGATTTCCCGGACCGCGGTGACGTCGGGTTGTTCACCGGGCTCGGCGATTCCGGTGACCGGGGTCCACGCCCCGGTGTCGGCCCGCCGTACGAGCAGCACCTCCGGAGGCTGACCGGGATCGGCTGCCGGACGGAGAACGACGGCCGTCACCCCCGGCAACCAGAGAGGGGCGTGGCTGATCCGCTCGCGCAGATCGAGGATGAAGTCCGGGGTCGGCACGGGGAGAACCTACCTCCCGTCGGCCTGACTCGCGGCACGTCGCACGGCGTCGAGATCGACAGCCGGTTGCGTGGTGGATTGATCGTCGGCGCCTCCGCCGCAGCACCCGCCGCCGGACGAGCAGCCGTCACCTTCCCCGGCGTTCCGGTTGGCCGCGACATCCGCGGCGGCCGCGACCCGCGCACCGAGGCCCGCACCTGCGCCGACGAACACCAGTCCGGCGATCACGGCGATCACGGGCAGGAGCCACATCCAACCCGTCGCACCGAAACTGATGACGGCACCGACGAGAGTGAGTATGCCGCCGGCGATCCACAGCGGCCCGGCGGCCCGGTGCGCGAGTACCCAGACATCCTCCGACTTCCGCACCTCGGCGACGTGGATGCCGAGGACCGGATTGCCCGGGAGCCTACCGGTCCACCCGAGCACTCCCGTGATGAGCAGGAGCAGCGCGAGAACGAGCAGGACAACGGAGATCACGATCATGTCCCCAGTCTAATCCCCGGACATCCGGGAACCACGATCATCTCTCCCGTGCAACCTCCTCCGGGGCGTGCCCGGCGGAGCCGGGACCGACGCCGGGCACCACGGCACGCCGCGCGCCGCGGGAAAACATTGGTGTGTGCTGGACCTGATCCCGTATCGTAAGTTGCAGATGTCGAAAATCTGTGACTTCACACAGCTCCGACTCAGCCCACGCCTGTGTATCCCGGTCGGTTCCTCGACCGTGGTGGCCACCGGCGCCGGGTCCCCCGATCCGTCCCGGATCGCCGTGAAAGACCGGCGATCCGGTGCACCGGAACACCCACCGACCTAGGTAGAACACATGGACTTTAAGAGACTGTCTTCCTCACTGCTGTTCAAGATCATCGTCGCGATCATTCTCGGCATCATCTGCAGCTTCTTCTTCCCGGATTCGCTCGCCCGCGTCTTCGTCACCTTCAACGAGCTGTTCGGCAACTTCCTCGGATTCTTCATCCCGGTGCTGATCTTCGCCCTGATCACGCCCGCCATCGCGGGCCTGGGTCGGGGCGCGGGCAAGTGGCTCGCCGTGACGACGGGCATCGCCTACGGATCGACGGTCTTCGCCGGTCTGCTCGCGTTCGGGGCATCCGCGCTGCTGTACCCCTCCCTGCTCCAGCACCAGGAGATGGTCGATGCCGTGGATGTCGGTGAGGGTGCACTGAGCAGCTACTTCTCCATCGAGATGCCTGCTCCCTTCGGCGTCATGACGGCGCTGCTGCTGGCCTTCACCCTCGGCGTCGCGATGACGGCGGTCAAGAGCGACACGCTGTACAACACGGTCCGTGATCTCGAGCGCGTGATCATGCGGGTCATCGCGCGGTTCATCATCCCGCTGCTGCCCCTCTTCATCTTCGGTCTGTTCCTGTCCATGGGCATGAACGGCAACCTGACCTCCACGCTCACGTCCTTCGGCACCGTGCTGATCATCGCCATCCTCATGACCTTCATCCTCCTAGTCATCCAGTTCGCGATCGCCGGCGCGGTCGCGGGGCGGAATCCCGTGCGTGCGTTCCTCAACATGCTGCCCGCGTACGGCACCGCCCTCGGTACCTCCTCGTCCGCCGCGACGATCCCGGTCACCTACGCCTGCACGAAGCGCAACGGCGTCGCCCCGACGGTCGCCGGTTTCACCGTCCCGCTGTGCGCCACCACGCACCTGTCGGGTTCCATGCTGAAGATCTCCCTGTTCGCCTTCGCGATCATGTACATGAACGACATGGAGCTGACCTTCCCGATGGCGATCGGCTTCATCCTGATGCTCGGCATCACGATGGTCGCCGCGCCGGGTGTCCCCGGCGGCGCGATCATGGCCGCCACCGGTCTGCTCGCCTCCATGCTCGGCTTCAATGACGAGCAGGTCGCCCTGATGATCGCGGCCTACATCGCCATCGACTCCTTCGGCACCGCCTGCAACGTCACCGGCGACGGCGCGATCGCCATGGTCGTGAACAAGCTCGCCAAGGGTCAGATCTCCCGCTCGGAGCAGCAGGAGACCCTCGGCTACGAGGTGGACATCATCGAGGAGGACGAGCAGCTCGAATCCGAGATCTAGAAGATCCGGGCACCCGCCCGCCGCCCTCCGCCCCGCCCGCCCGACGTCCCCGTGGACTCCGGGCGGGCATCGGCGTTCCGGGGGTGTTTCACGTGAAACACCCCCGGAGTCCGGTACCGACCCGTATCACCGTGCTTTCGACCTATCATGTGTCGGGTGACCAAGACTCGAACGCTATTAGCCTCGCTGCTCGCCGCGGCCTGTGGCACCCTGGTGCCCCCGAGCGCCGGAGCGCTCACGCTCGACCCGTGGTCGGTACCGGGCCGGACCGAGATCAGCGTCCGGAATACCGACGGCACGGTGTTCAGCATCCGGGGCAACCGTCCCGGACCGGCGCTCTCGCTGGCGAAGCTCTATCTCGCGTACGGGGTTCTCGCGGCCGGGGATCCCGCGGACCGGGACGCGGTGACGCACATGATCCGGACGTCCGATGATCTGACCGCCGCGCGTCTCTCCGCGAAACACCCGACCGCGATCGCGGACACCATCGACCGTTTCGGTCTCCACGGGAGCCAGGCCGGCCCGGACTGGGGATCCGGTGTGACTACCACCGATGACGTCGTCCGGTTCCTCACGGCGGTGCGTGACGACCCGACGGCCGCCCCGATCATCGACGCCATGGCGACCGCGAGCCCCGTCGCGGCGGACGGCTACCACCAGAACTACGGGACCGCCACGCTTCCGGGCGCCTGGGCCACGAAGTTCGGTTGGTCCGACGACGGAACCATCAACGCGACCGGCACCTACGGGAACGGATGGACCGCCGCGGCCCGCACCTATGGTCCACCGGATCAGCTCACCCGGGACATCCACGTCGCCGTGGGCGAATCCCCCGCCCCACAGGCGGCGGAGCCTGCGGGACCACCGCCCGGATCCGGTTCGTGGGCCATCACCGGCGCGCAGCTGAAGCACCAGGTGCGGTGTGCGGACCCCCTCAACATCCGGAAGGTGGTACCTGACGCGATACTCATCCCGACGATGCTGGCGTCCGCGTTACCCCGCTGCTGACCGGATCCCCGGGACCGGACCCCGGCCCATGCTGATCGACGTGCGGGACGGCTATAGACTGTTTCCCATGACTAAACCGAGCGAGACTCCCGCACACCGTTACACCGCGGAGCTGGCGGGCAGCATTGAACGCACCTGGCAGAACCACTGGCGTGAACACGGCACCTTCAACGCGCCGAACCCGGTCGGCGATCTCGCCCCGGCGGACGGTGCGGATCTTCCGGAGGACAAGCTCTTCGTGCAGGACATGTTCCCCTTCCCCTCCGGGGCGGGGCTGCACGTCGGACACCCCCTCGGCTACATCGCGACCGACGTCTACGGCCGCTACAACCGCATGCTCGGGAAGAACGTGCTGCACACCCTCGGGTACGACGCCTTCGGGCTGCCCGCCGAGCAGTACGCGATCCAGACGGGAACCCATCCACGGATCAAGACGCAGGAATCCATCGACAACATGGAACGCCAGCTCGGACGTCTCGGTCTCGGCCA
The DNA here is from genome assembly GCF_016595285.2 of Corynebacterium antarcticum. NCBI lineage: Bacteria > Bacillati > Actinomycetota > Actinomycetes > Mycobacteriales > Corynebacteriaceae > Corynebacterium > Corynebacterium antarcticum. The sequence goes on along the minus strand of NZ_JAENIP020000002.1, from coordinate 30,899 downwards.
CGATCGCCGACGCGTGATCGCCACGACGGACACCGACTACTACCGCTGGACGCAGTGGATCTTCCTGCAGATCTTCAACTCCTTCTTCGATCCGGCGCAGGGCAAGGCCCGCCCGATCGCCGAGCTCACCCCACTGCTCGAGTCCGGTGAACTCCCCGTGCCCGCGGAGCTGGCGGAGAAGTTCGGCACCTCCGACTTCACCGGTCTCGACCGGGTCCAGCGTGCCGAGGTCGTCGACACCTACCGTCTGGTCTACCGCTCCAACTCCACCGTCAACTGGTGCCCCGGGCTCGGCACCGTCCTGGCGAACGAGGAGGTCACCTCCGACGGCAAGTCCGAGCGCGGCAATTACCCCGTCTTCCGCAAGAATCTCTCCCAGTGGATGATGCGGATCACCGCCTACTCGGACCGTCTCATCGACGATCTCGATCTGCTGGACTGGCCGGAGAAGGTCAAGTCCATGCAGCGCAACTGGATCGGCCGCTCCCGTGGTGCCGAGGTCACCTTCGACGCAGGCGGTCACGCCATCGACGTGTTCACCACCCGCCCCGACACCCTGTTCGGTGCCACGTACGTCGTGCTCGCACCGGAGCATGAACTCGTCGACGTCCTCGTCGCCGAGGGAACGGGCTCCTATGAGGGCATCGACGAGCGCTGGACCTTCGGCCAGTCCTCCCCCGCCGGGGCCGTCGCCGCGTACCGTTCCGCCATCGCCGCCAAGTCGGATCTCGAGCGTCAGGAGAACAAGGAGAAGACCGGTGTGTTCACCGGTTCCTATGCCACCAACCCGGTCAACGGTGAGCAGGTTCCCGTGTTCATCGCCGACTACGTGCTCACCGGATACGGTACGGGTGCCATCATGGCCGTTCCCGCACACGACGACCGCGACCACGAGTTCGCGACCGTCTTCGGGCTACCGATCCTCGAGGTCGTCGCCGGCGGCGACGTCACCGAGGCAGCCTTCACCGGAGAAGGAACGGCCGTGAACTCGGCGAACAGCGACGGTCTGGACATCAACGGTCTCGGACTCGCCGAGGCGAAGGCGAAGACCATCACCTGGCTCGAGGAACAGGGCACCGGCCGGGGCACCATCCAGTACAAGCTCCGTGACTGGCTCTTCGCCCGCCAGCGCTACTGGGGCGAACCCTTCCCCATCGTCTACGACGCGGACGGTGTCGCACACGCCCTGCCCGAGTCGATGCTCCCCGTCGAGCTGCCCGAGGTGGACGACTACCGCCCGGTGTCCTTCGACCCGGAGGACGCCGACAGTGAGCCGCACCCGCCCCTGGCGAAGGCCGGTGAGTGGGTGGAGGTCGAACTCGATCTCGGAGACGGACCCAAGACCTACACGCGCGACACCAACGTCATGCCCCAGTGGGCGGGTTCGTCGTGGTACCAGCTCCGGTACATCGATCCGACCAACTCCGGGGCCTTCTGTGCCCCGGAGAACGAGGCGTACTGGACCGGGCCGCGCCCCGCGGAACACGGTGCGAAGGACCCGGGCGGAGTCGATCTCTACGTCGGTGGTGTGGAGCATGCCGTGCTGCACCTGCTGTACTCCCGGTTCTGGCACAAGGTCCTCTTCGACCTCGGCCATGTCAGCTCTCTCGAGCCCTACCGGCACCTGTTCAACCAGGGCTACATCCAGGCCTACGCCTACACCGATGACCGTGGCGTCTATGTCCCCGCGGCCGAGGTCGAGGAGATCGACGGTGAGTTCTTCCACGACGGCCAGCGGGTCAACCGCGAGTACGGAAAGATGGGCAAGTCCCTGAAGAACTCCGTCTCCCCCGATGAGATCTGCGACAACTACGGTGCGGACACCCTGCGCGTCTACGAGATGGCCATGGGTCCCCTCGACGCATCCCGCCCGTGGGCCACGAAGGACGTCATCGGCGCGCACCGGTTCCTGCAGCGCCTGTGGCGCCTCGCGATCGACGAGAACACCGGCGATCCCATCGTCACCGACGCCGCCCTCACCGACGATGACAACCGCGCCCTGCACCGCACCGTCGCCGGTGTCCGTGAGGACTACGCGGAGCTGCGGGACAACACTGTGGTCGCGAAGCTCATCGAGTACGTCAACCACCTCACCAAGTCGTACCCGTCGGGCGCGCCGCGCGCGGCCGTCGAGCCCCTCGTGCAGATGGTCGCCCCCATCGCCCCGCACATCGCCGAGGAACTCTGGAAGCGCCTCGGCCACGATGCCACGATCACCTACACCGACTTCCCGACCTTCGACGAGAAGTGGCTCAGCGACGATTCGGTCGAGCTTCCCGTTCAGGTCAACGGCAAGGTCCGTGGACGGGTCACCGTCGCCGTGGACGCCCCGAAGGAGGACATCATCGCCGCCGCGAAGGCCGAGTCCAACGTCGCCGGGCACATCGACGGCAAGACAGTGGTCAAGGAGATCGTCGTTCCCGGTCGCCTGGTCAACCTCGTGGTGAAGTAATCTGCGGGACCGTTCCGAGCGGCTCCGGACCCCGGGACAGGGGATTCCGTCTCGGGGTCCGGCTGTGTCGGTCGGTCGGTGTGGCCCTAGTCGCCTGCGCCGCCGAGAAGTGAGGCGAACGTCCACTCCGAATTGATGGCGTGGGCCAGGTACTCCATCAGTCGCCTGAGGTAGAGCTCCTCGGGACCGTGGTCGGGTACCCGCTGTTCGATGACCCGGAGGGCCACCGTCAGCGGCGTCCCGTCGCTCGGTACCTGCGGCAACGCCTGGCCCCGGTAGGCCGCGAAGAAGAAGTAGGGGTCGCAGCGGGTCAGATCGGTGACCGTCGGCCACACCCGGGGATCCGCGAGCCGGGCGAGGAACGTGCTGGCCGTATCCGTCAACCAGGGCTGTGAGGTGGGGCTCCCGGTGAAGAACAGATCCAGTTTCCCCACGGGATAGAAGCTCAGGCACGGATCCCAGCGCACGGCGTCCCGGCACGGAACCAGGGAGTCGAACAGTTCCCCGAACTGGAAGGGAAGGTCGCCGCTGACGGCGACCTCCCACGGAACGCCCAGTTCCCCCCGGCCCATGATGTAGGTCCGGCCGTTGATCCGGTAGTCCATGCTGCCCTCGTCGTTGAAGATCAGCCAGAACAGCAGACGCTGCTCGAAGAGGACGCCGGACAGCGTGAGGCAGAAGACCCGGAGCTGTTCCAGCGCACAGTGGGTCCGGGGCGAGTGCAGGGCCGGACCCCCCGAAGCGGGATCGGTGGCGAGCAGTTCGTCGACGGCCCACAGATGCAGCAACGCCTCCTCGAGGCAGGTCACCGGAACATGGTGCCCCGTCGTCGCCAGGACGAGTGCCGCCTCTCCCCGGGTTTCGCGGGCGGGCATCGCCGCGAGTTCGTCACGATCGAGGACCGGCCAGTTCTCGAGCGGATCCCGGCCGGTGGCGAACAGCTGCATCGCACCGTGGAAGGTGGGTCCGGCGGTGAATTCCAGCATCCAGTCGATGTCGCGGGGAACGATGATCACGGGGGTCCGTTCTTGGGTCAGGCCCGTGCCGGAAGGAGTAAAAAGGATCCGGGGGGCTGGTTGGTACGCTGTTCATCCACTGATTCGTCCAGTGAAAAACACAGTGAGTGGAATCACTAACTTCTCCCGCTTAAATTAGCCGACCCTTGCCTTACTTCCAAGAGTTGAGCGGGAATTCCCCGGAAACTGTCAGGTGACGCTCTAAGTATCGCTGGTGGGAGCGGATTCCGGCTGATTCCCGCCCCGACTAGAGCTGCTCCCCCAACGCCGTCAGGGCGGCGCGCGAGGCCGCCTCACCGGGCAGCAACGGCAGTTCAATGACCGGCAGATCCGGCAGCCGCGTGCCCAGCAGCCGCACGAAGCCGTCCTCGAGTGCGGCCCGGGCGGCGAGGAACTCCCCCTGGTTCCGTGGTGAACGGCGGTTGACCACGCACGCGGCGACCGCCACCCCGGTACCGGTCAGCTCCGCGTGCAGTTCCACCGTCTCGAGGACGGGCATGCGTTCCGCGGTGAGCACGATGACGAAGGAACAGGTCCCGGGATCGGTCAGAGTGTCCCGGAAGCGGCCGAACAGTCGCCTACGCTCCTCCAGGATCTCCCGCAGTCGATCATTGCGCCGGTGTACCGGATCCGTCGAGGTCCCGGTGGCACCTCGGGCGCCGAGAAGATCGCGGTCCCGCCGGGATGCGGGCCCCAACGCGTCAGCGGCCTCGGCGAGTTTCTCCGCCTTCGCCCGTCGGCCCAGCAACCCGTCCGTCCACGCGGCCATCATCTCCGGCAGCGCCATCAGTCTCGCGGTGTGTCCGGAGGGTGCGGTGTCGACGATTACGTGGTCGTACTCCGCCACCGAAACGTCCACGATACGGGCGATCCGCTCCAGAATCGCCGCCTCGTGGGTGCCCGGGGACCCGGCCGCGAGCCTGAGGTGGCGGGAGGCCTCGGCGTGCAGGTGCCGGGGCATCATCTCGTGCATGGTTCCCTCTACCCGTGCGAGGTGTGCGGCGGTTGTCGCGGCCGGGTCGATCTCCACGGCCGCGAGCCCGGCGTCGAGGTCGGTGACGCGGTCCCCGATCCGGGTGTCCCAGAGGTGACCGAGGTTGTGGGCCGGGTCAGTGGACACGAGCAGTACCCGGCGACCGCGCCGGGCGAGCGTCGCCGCCGTCGCCGAGGCGAGGGTCGTCTTCCCCACCCCGCCCTTCCCACCGAAGAACACGACCCGGTGGCCGTCGATGAGTTCTAGCAGCATGACAGGCCCTCGACCGGTGAGCGCTCCATTCCCATGCGCCTGTGCCAGTCGTGGAAGCGGTCGTACATCACCGGGAGAAGTTCGAGGGTGTGGTGGCTGGCGGGGTTCGGCACCCCGAGCGCCTCCCCCATGACGAGCACCATGAACAGGTCATCCTCGTCCCGCGCGGCCCGTCGGAGAGTCGCCCGGTACGGGCCGGTGTAGAACTCGGCCAGCCCGTCGGACAGTGCACGCAGTCGGATTCGCAGGTCACCGATCCGGGCCACGTCACTGCACCCGCGCCGGGGTGTCGCTGTCGTCCGTGACCTCGGTGGCTTCGTCGAATTCGGCGTCGGTGATCGCCGGCGAATTCATGGCGTCCCGCATGGCGCGGACTGATTCGGCCACGACCCAGACCGCGGCGACGAGGATGATGAGGTCGAGGATGAGCAGCATCCAGTTCCCGGCGGTGTAGAACGTCCCGAGCTGGATGACCAGGGCCCACACGGATACGGCCATGACGAAGACCATCGGGACGAGCACCACCTTGTAGGGCCGACGGAGACGGATCAGGATGATGCAGAGGATGCAGAGCGTGAGCGTGGCCATGAGCTGGTTCGTCGTGCCGAACAGGGGCCAGATGGCGAGCCCACCGGAACCGTCTCCACCGGAGGAGAAGGTCAGGCCGAGTGCGACGACGAGGACGATGACCGTGGCGACGATGTTGGACAGCTTCACACCGAGATGATCCCCGATCTCCTGGACCACCAGGCGCTGGAGCCTGACTCCCGTGTCCATCGTGGTTGCGGCGAAGAGCACCGCCATCGTGGCGAGGATCGTGGCGGAGAGGGACGACGGCAGGCCGAGCCCGGCGTGGATGATGCCGGAGCCGCCCTCGACGAAGGCACCGACGCTGCCCTTGCCGAACGCGGAGTAGACCTCACGCCACTGGGTGACCGTCTGGTACCCGGCGCAGGTGGCGATGATCGCCCCGAGGGCGAGCAGTCCCTCGCCGACGGCCCCGAAGTAGCCGACGAAGCGTTCGTCGGTCTCCAGGTCGATCTGCTTGGACGAGGTTCCGGAGGAGACCAGCCCGTGGAAGCCGGAGATCGCACCGCAGGCGATGGTGACGAACAGCAGCGGGATCATCGACGGAGTGCCCTCGGGCAGCTGGGTGTTGAATGTCGGGGCGACGACGGTCGGCAGGGAGAGCGCGATGGAGCCGTAGAGGATGATGAGCCCGACGAACAGCTGCAGACCGTTGATGTAGTCCCGTGGTTGGAGCAGCACCCACACCGGCAGCAGCGAGGCGACACCGGCGTAGAGGAAGAGGACGACGATCCAGAAACCGTTCGGATTGAGGCCGAGGATGGTCTCCGGGAGGACGACCGGGATCGAGTTGCCGATGACCATGAGGGCGTAGAGGGCGATGACACCGACGAGAGAGACCGGCGGAAGGTTCCACTTCAGACGGTAGATGGCCTGACCGATGAGCAGCGCGACGATGATTGCGCCCCAGGTGGGGATCACCGAGGTCGGGGTGCTCACGAGCAGCTTCGCGATGACCACCGCGAACGCGGCGTTCACCATGAGCAGCAGCAGGAAGATGATCATCAGGAAGAGGTTGCGGCCGTTCCGTCCGATGTATCTGCCCGACAGTGTCCCGATACTCTGTCCGCGGTGCCGGCCGGAGGCCCACAGTGCTCCGAAATCGTGCATTCCGGCGATGAATACGGTGCCGATCGTGACCCACAGGAATGCCGGGACCCAACCCCAGATCACCGCGATGGCCGGCCCGACGATGGGTGCGGCGCCGGCGACCGAGGTGAAGTGGTGCCCCCAGAGCACGTACTTGTTGGTGGGGACGTAGTCGACGCCGTCCTCCAGAGCGTGTGCGGGTGTCCGGAACGACGCGTTGAGTTTGTAGATCCGGGAACCGAGATACCTGGAGTAGAGGAAATATCCGCCGAGCATCATGGCGACGCCGATGACGGCGAGGAAGAGTGCGTTCATGGTGGGGATCTTTCCGTGTGGGCGCAATCGTCCTCACGGAGCGGATGCGTGGGTGGCCGGCGAGGGGGATACCCCCGGGGGATAGGGTGCATTAGATCACATATGGCGCATGTGGAACAGGTCTCCCCGGAAAAACAACACGACGGGGGTGCTTCACCGGATCGTCCGTGGTCCGGTTCCGTGTTCCGGTGGCCGGACACGGGGTCGACGGGTCTCCGGAGAGCTCACCCCTGGCAGCGGGGGCACCAGAAGAGGTTCCGACCCTCCAGGACGGTGGTCTCGACGGGCGTGCCGCAGACGTGGCACGGTTGCGCCGCACGTCGGTACACGTAGACCTCTCCCCCGTGGTCGTCCTCGCGTGGTTCCCGGTGCATCGCCTCCGGGGTGTGCTCGGGACGCACCGTGTCGATCCGTCCGTCCCGCACACCCGCATTCATGAGTTCGACGAGATCCGCCCAGATGGCGTCGAACCCGTTCCGGTCGAGGCACCTTCCGGGTGTGCGGGGATCGAGGCCGAGGCGGAAGAGGACCTCTGCACGGTAGATGTTGCCCACACCCGCGAACAGCTTCTGGTCCATCATGAGTGCCCCGATGGACTTTCCCGACCTGTGGACCCGGGTCCAGGTGGGTTCGGGGTCGGCGTCGGGTCGCAGGGGGTCGGCTCCGAGCCTGGCGACGGCTGCGTCACGTTCGTCGTCGGTGATCAGTCGGCACCACTGGGGGCCGCGGAGATCGGCGGCGGTGATTCCGTCGGTGATGCGGAGTCGTACCTGGCCGGTCGGCGCGGCGTACGGGGTGAAGCGCAATCCACCGATGAGTCCGAGGTGAATGTGGACGATGTGCTCGGGAGCGTCGTGGTCCACGTCGATGAAGAGCTGCTTTCCCCAGGCTTCGGCCAGGTCGATGCGGTGACCGTCGAGGCGTGCCGCCTCATCGGCGAAGCGCCCCTGGGGTGAGGAGAACTCCAGCCGTGTGTCCCCGAAGGTGGTGGTGAGGCGTTCCGCGAGCCGGTGGATGACGTGGCCTTCAGGCATGATTGTCCGTTTTCAGTGTGAGTTGGGGCTGGTCGATCTGCTCGGTACGGCGTGCGCCGTCCCACTTTTGTCCACGAGGACTCCGTTTATGCTGTTCAAAAAATCGACTGTGCCAACGATTGGAGAAGAAATATTTACAGGTAGCGATAATTGTCCATCAAGGCTATCCGTTCGTCGGGCGCTGGTCGGCGAGAAAACACACGATCAGGGCACAGAGGGTGACAACGACGGCGAACGCCACCGGGCCACGAACGAGCAGCCAGAGAGAAAGCAGGAAGAAGGCCGCCCCTATGAGCCACAGGACGGCCCGGAGATGCGGTACGGACGGCAGCATCGGATGCGTCGACGGTCTCAGGTACTCGGTGGTGCCCCGGTATCCCGCGAAGAGAATGCCACCGAGGAGAACAACCATGGGCAACAGCAGAGGGTCCATACGGTGACCCTACCGAATCAACCTCGCTCCCTACCCAGCCGCCAGTACCCGGAGAAGAAGATCTTCCTGCGGTCCATCCCGCACTCCTTCGTCAGGTGACGGCGCAGGGAGGTCGCGATCGACTGTTCGCCGCAGATCCACGCATAGGTGAGATTCTCGATCCTGACCGGAAGGGCGTCGATCGCCGCGATTCCCGCTTCGGGGGCGTCGGCGAGGGGGGCGGTCAGCCGCGTGCAGGACGCGAGCCCGGACACGATTTCGCCCAGGTCCGGATCCAGGAGGTCATCGGAATCCGCGATGACGAGGGCGTGCGTCCGGGCCCGCGCCGGTTCGTCAAGTGACTCGATGATGGCGGACAGGGCCGGAACCGCGGTCGAGTCGGCGACGAGGAGTTGGGGGCCGGCGGGCGGCCGATAGGCCGCGGAGAGGAACCGGACCCCGACCTCGTCACCCTTCTCCGCGCTGATGGCCCAGGCGGACCCCGGGCCCGAATCACCGTGGGTGACGATGTCGATGATCATCTCCCCGTGGCGGGGGTGCAGCTCCCGGATCGTGTAATAGCGCATGGAGGGGCGGACGTCCTCATCGACGGCGGCGAGGGCGGCCCGTGGATTGAGGACCGTCGGATCCGGCATCACGAGGTGTTTGCCGGGCTGCGGCATGATGAGTGCGACGTACTCGTCCGGTCCCGCGCTCTCGAGGCCCTTGAACTCGGGGGCGCTGAGGGTGATCCGCCTGAGTTGCGGCGCGAGCGGGGTGGCGTCCGCGACCGTCGCCCGGACGAGCTCCTCGCGGATTCCGGGGTCGGCGGGCATCGCCATGGTGCGTCTCATCACCGCCGACATGGTCTTCATGGTTGTCAGGTAGAGGGTGTTCTTCCACGACATGGCTGCAACGGGCCTTTCTCATCGGGTGCGGGAACACCGGCAGCGCCGGGAACCAGGTCAGCCAAGGCTATCCGATGTTCCCGAAATGTGCAGGCTGCGTGCAATAGTCCGGGAAAGGGTGACTAGACTTCCTCTCGTGGCCATCAGCAAGATTCTCCTCTACTACCGCTTCACCCCGATCCCGGATCCCACGGCGGTGATGTTGTGGCAGCGCACGCTCTGTGAATCACTGGAACTGACCGGGCGGATCCTCATCTCACGGCACGGCATCAACGGCACGGTCGGCGGCGAACTGACCGCCGTCAAGCGGTACATCCGCGCGACCCGTTCCTATCCGGGTTTCCGGGACATGGAGTTCAAGTTCTCCGAGGGGTCCGCCGCGGACTTCCCGAGGCTGAGCGTCAAGGTCCGCGACGAGCTCGTCGCCTTCGGTGCCCCCGACGATCTCGATGTCGATGAGAACGGCGTCGTGGGCGGTGGTGTGCACCTGAGGCCCGAGGAGGTCAACGAGCTGGTCGACACCCGCGGTGACGAGGTCGTCTTCTTCGACGGCCGCAATACCATGGAGGCCGGGATCGGCCGGTTCCGCGACGCGATCGTCCCGGACGTGGAGACAACCCACGATTTCATCGACGAGATCGATTCAGGTAAGTATGACGACCTGAAGGACCGCCCCGTGGTGACCTACTGCACCGGCGGTGTGCGCTGCGAGGTGCTCAGTGCACTGCTGAAGAAGCGGGGCTTCCGGGAGGTGTACCAGATCGACGGCGGGATCGTCCGCTACGGGGAGACGTACGGGAACGCCGGGCTCTGGGAAGGGTCCCTCTACGTCTTCGACCGGCGGATGCACATGGAATTCGGGGACGCGACCGACCACAACTTCGTTCAGATCGGCCGGTGCATCCACTGTTCCGGTGGGACGAACACCTACCGGAACTGTGCGAATCAGGAGTGCCGCCGGCAGGTCCTCATCTGTGACGACTGCGCGGCGACGCGGCCCGGTTCCCACTGCACCGACTGTCGGCGGGCGGTGCCCGCGGGCGCCTGAGCACCGTCCCGGGGTGTGTGTCCACGCGGTGCGCGGCTGCAACCGTGCTTCATTTCCTGCGTCGTGCGGTTTCCCGGAGTAGGTTGGTGAGCATGAGCATAATAAAGATCAACGCGATCACCGTCCCCGAGGGCAGGGGTGCCGAACTGGAGAAGCGCTTCGCGGCGCGGAAGCACACGGTCGACAACTCCCCCGGTTTCGAGGGGTTCCAGCTGCTTCGTCCGGTTGCGGGCGAGGAGCGGTACTTCGTGATCACCCGCTGGGCCGATGAGGAATCGTTCGTCGCGTGGCGCGACGGCGACGCCCGGAAGGCGCACGCCGGAGAGAAGAAGGAACCCGTAGCCACGGGTGCCGAACTGCTCGAGTTCGAGATCGCTCTCGAAGCCAGGCCCTAGATTTCAGGAAGACCCGATCACGGCCATGGTTCCCACCCCCGTGATCCAGGCGAGGGTGAACAACATGAGCGGCCAGAGCGCGGCCAACCAGGGGCGCCAGCGCTCGTAGCGCGCCCAGCGGCGGTAGGTGATCCAGGCGGTACCGAGTGTGCCGCCCAGGGTCACCGTTCCCGGGATGACCGGGAAGAGGATCTCGTAGGTGCGGGAGCAGATCCAGGATGACGTACCCGCGTCACAGAGTGGCCCGCCCTGCGTGCGGGAGATCATCGCGACGACGAACGCCGTGAGAAAGGTCAACGGGGGGACCGCCAGGGCGTAGACGATCGCCTGCCTGGTCGATGAGTTGTTGCGCTCGAGCCGCAGCAGGGGATCCGCCTCGTAATCCAGGGCGGAAGCGCCCTTCCGTGGTGCATTGTCGAGGACGGGATCGAGGTGAATACGCCGATCCCGGTCATCGTCCCCTGCCCCCTTCTGGGTGTCACTCACTACGTCCCCTCCTTCCGGATCTCCTGATCGGTCACCCCCGACGATAGTCGTGTTCGGGCGCGCTGTGTGGGTGGGTGGATCACTGGCCGTGTGCCGGCTGGATGATCGCCGGGATGCGGGAGTGGCGGAGAATCTCGTTCGTGCTCGATCCGATGAACACCCGCTCGAGCGACCCCATGAGGGCTGATCCGAGATAGAGCAGATCACCCTTCTTCCACTTCACGGACTCGACGGCCCCCGACCAGCCCCATCCTGACCCGATCTCGGTGTCGACGCTGATCTCCGGATGCCTGTCCAGTGCCGCGTCACGGGCCTGATCGAGGATCGCCAGGGTGTGTTCCCGCCATTCGACGAGAATCTCGGATTCCAGGTCGGTGGTGCTCTTCACCGGCGAATCGGCGACTCCCTCCGGAGCGAAGGACACGATCCGCAGCGGTACCCCCCACCGGGACGCGAGATCGGCGGCGTCGACGAGGAAGCTCCGGTCGTTCTCCGAGTCGATGAATGCGCAGTTGATGCGCGTCACCCCGTGCCGGGAGAGTTTCGGTGCCCGGGGCGTGAGCCCCAGGGGCCGGGGAGAAGAGTGCAGGAGAGCATCTGCCGTGGAGCCGGCCATGAACCGTCGCTTCGGCGCTGATCCGTGGGAGCCGAGGAGGACGACGTCGGCCTTGAATTCGTCGGCCGCCTGCGTCAGGATCGCCGTCTCCGAGGGGCCGTCGGCGAACACGGACACAGTCTTGTCCCACATCGAGTCGGGGAGCCCCGCCGCGGTGAAAGCCTTGCACACCCGCGATTCACACGCCGCGGCTTCCTTCTTGCGCCATTTCCTGTACTTTCCGCCGAGGCGACTCAGGGATGAGGACGGCCAGGGCCGGGTGAACGCGGTGACAGCGCGTACCTGGATGGTCGTGGTCCGCGCCAACCATGCCGCGAACTCGACTGCTTCAGTCCCCGAAGCGTCCGGGCGCCACGCGACGAGAACGCGAATCGGCGGGGAGGTGTCCTCCGGTTCAGCGTTGTTCTTCGGCATGCGGTTGCAGGGTCCTCGGGGCTCGGGCCACGGCGGCGCGCTTCAGTGCGGCCGCCCGGGTGCTGGAAACGATCAGGCGTTCTTCTGGTTCGCGGAGTAGCGCTCCGCCAACTCGGTGATGACCGGGATGATCTGCTCGGCGATCTCGAGCTTCTCCGGGCTGAGGGAGGAGAGCATATCGGCGAGATAGGTGGTGCGCTCGTCGCCCACGCGCTTGAGTTCGGTTCGGCCCAGCTCGGTGAGCTGGACGCGGACCCCACGGCGGTCACTGGTGTCGCGGATGCGCTCGACCATGCCGCGGTGCTCCAGCTGGTGCAGGGCGTTGGAGGCGGTCGGCATGCGGATGCCCTCCTGACGGGCGACCTCACTGATGCGGGAGGCGCCGTGTTCGGCGAGGCGGGTCAGGATCGTCAGCTGCGGGCCAGTCAGATCGGACTGTTCTGCCATGCGGAAGTAGGTCACGTAGAGCTTTGTCATGGCCGGCCGGATCCGGGCGGCGATATCCATCGGGGTTGCAGCAGTCATGTTCCCAATCTTAACTGCTTTCCGGGACAGCTGTGAAACCCGATTTAACCGCCTTACGCTGCGATGTCTGTGTGAGAAGCCTGTCCGTGCTGGTCCTGACGTCCGGTACCGGCGGAAAGTTCGTTCCCGAACAAAAGGAGCGGTCGTGCCGTGCAGCCATCATCCGGGGTTTCCGCGGTCGTCGTCGCGGTATACCGGGGGTTCACACCGGCGACAGATAGACTGGTCCCCGTGGTCAGGTATTCCGGCGAAGTTACTCACCAGTGGGCGCGCCGCCGCCTGCTGGCCGAGTGGCGTGCCGGCCGTGTTTCCCGGGACACGGTGTGCGACGGAGACTTCCGTCTGCTCGCCGCCTCCCGTTTCCACGGATACCGCGCGGAGCGCCCCTGTCCCATCTGTGACGGTGACGACCTCCGTGTCGTTCTGTGGATATTTGGCGACTCATTAGGGAAGATGTCATCTAGCGCCCGTAGCGCCGAGGAGATCGAACGTTTCGCTGAAGCCGGCCGTGAGTTCACGGTGCACACCGTCGAGGTCTGCCCAGATTGTCACTGGAACCATCTGCTCAGCGCCCGGGAGGTCGGTCCGTGAACCGACCGTGGTACGTGGCACGTGAACTCAACAGAATCAATCCGATGGAGTGGACACAAAGGTGACTAGCAACAACCGGTACGACAACAACGACGGGGACGGGGTGGACACTCCGCGTGGTCCCCGTCGTCGCCGTTGGATCATCTGGTCCCTGGCGACCGCGTTCGTCCTGTTCGTCGTCGCCCCGTTGGGTGCCGTTCTGATCGCCTACACCATGGCGGATGTACCGGAACCCGAGGAGCTGGTGAACAAACAGGTCTCGAACATCTACGCCTCCGACGGGACCACCGAAATCGCCCGGATCGTCCCCCCGGAAGGCAACCGTGAACAGGTCAACCTCGACCAGATTCCGGAGGCACTCCGCGGGGCGGTTCTGGCGGCCGAGGACCGCGAGTTCTACACCAATCCCGGATTCTCCGTCACCGGGTTCGCACGTGCCGTCAAGGGACAGATCACCGGTGATGATTCGGCTGGTGGCGGTTCGACCATCACGCAGCAGTACGTGAAGAACGCGGTGGTCGGCAACGAACGTTCCTACCAACGGAAGCTCAAGGAACTCGTGATCAGCGCCAAGATGGCCAACGAGTGGTCCAAGAACGACGTCCTCGAGGCGTACCTGAACACCATCTACTTCGGCCGCAACTCCTACGGCGTGGCAGCTGCATCGGAGGGTTACTTCGGCAAGCCCCTCGCCGAGCTCACCCCCGCGGAATCCGCGGTCCTCGCCGCGTCCATCCAGCGCCCCAGCCAGCTCGACCCCTGGACCAACCGGGAGGAGGCCGAACAGCGGTGGAACTATGTCCTGGACGGAATGGTGTCCACCGGTTATCTCACCCAGGCCGACCGCGACGCAGCGGTGTACCCCGAGGTCATCGACCCCGCCCTGAACCAGGCCTACGTCGAGGCGACGGGCGCCAACGGGTTGATCAAGAATCAGGTCGTCGCCGAGCTCGAGAAGGTGGGGATAACCCAGGAGGACCTGGACACACGGGGTCTGCGGATCACCACCACCATCGATATCCGCAACCAGAACGCCGCCGTCGACAACGTGAACCGGATCTTCGACGGGGAGGACGAGAAGCTGCGCTCCGCGGTCGTCTCCATCGAGCCGTCCAACGGCGCGGTACGTGCCTACTACGGGGGCGACGACGCGGCGGGATGGGACTACGCCAACGCCCCCATCCAGACCGGTTCGACATTCAAGATCTACGGACTCGCCGCTGCGCTACAGCAGGGTATTCCCCTGACCACCATGTACTCATCGGCACCGGTCACGACCGGTAACGTCACCGTCACCAACGTCGGTGGCGGAGGATGCGGCTACTGCACCATCGCCGAGGCACTCAAGCGCAGTCACAACACCAGCTTCATCCGGCTCGAGCAGGACCTGGAGAACGGCTCCCAGGATGTCGCGGACATGGCCCACGCGCTCGGTATGGCCCGTTCACTGCCCGGCTACCCCGCGACTCTGACGGAGAACGGCGGCCAGCCCTACGAGGGGATCATCCTCGGCCAGTACGAGTCCCGTCCCTTCGATCAGGCCATCGCGCTGGCGACCCTCGCCAATGAGGGCGTCTGGCACGAGCCCTACTTCGTGGAGAAGGTCGAGACCTCGAACAACGACGTCCTCTACGAGCACACCCCCACCACCGGCCAGCGCCGGGTCGCCGCGAACGTCGCCAACAACGTGATGAGCGCGATGGCCCCCATCGCCGCCTGGTCCAACCAGAACCAGCTCGCTGGTGGGCGGGTGTCCGCCGCCAAGACCGGGACCACGCAGTTGGGCGACACCGGCTTCAACAAGGACGCGTGGATGATCGGCGCGACCCCCCAGCTCGCGACAGCCGTGTGGGTGGGCACCGTCGACAACACCGCGCTGCGCAACTACTGGGGCGGAAACATGTACGGTGCCGGTCTGTCGGCCCAGATCTGGAAGGCCACGATGGACGGCGCCCTCGAGGGTAAACCCCTCGAGTACTTCCCCGAACCGGAGCCACTCGGATTCAACAACGCCCCCGCCCCGCAGTACGTGCCCCCGGCCCCGGGTTCCGCCACACCCACCGAATCCGAGTCGGAGGATGAGGACCCCGACGCCGAACACGGCGAGGAGGAAGGCGGCGGAATCGACGGCGGGGTGCCGGAGATTCCGGTGGCCCCGGCACCGGTCCCGGCACCGCCGCCCTCTCCCGAGCAGGTGGAGATTCTCCCCGGTATCACCATCCCGAACATCTTCAACTGACCGGAGCGTTCCGCTGGGGGGACCGGAGACACGGTTCCCGCCGGCGAGGTTGGCAGCGGAGGGCCGGTGAGCGACAATGATACCGACCTACATCCCGACGAGCAGGCACGAATGAGGACCATGAGTACCAGACCGAAGAACCGGAGGCCTGCGGACGTCGACCGCGACCTGGATCGAGTTCAACCCGGCCGCACGGAGCCGCTCGCGCGCGGCTTCATCGAATTCCTGGGTGGCCCGTTCGGACGATTCAGTGCACCGGGAACCGCGTGGTTGGTGACCCCTCTGCGGGTCATCGTCGCCCTCTCCCTCGTGTTCCTGGCCCTCGGCTGGCTGGCCAAGGCCAACTGCATCCAGGGGACCGTCGGTGGCGACGGGATCGTCAATCTGGACTGGTCGGGGAGCCGGCAGCTGATTTCGGCCTGCTACAGCGACATGATTCCGCTCTACGGGGCGGAGGGACTCAAGGACGGACACTTCCCCTACGCCTATTCATGGGTGGAGAATGACACGACCCGCTACATGGAGTACCCGGTACTGACCGGGCTCTTCCAGTGGCTCATGGCACGCATCACCATGCTCATCTGGCCGCTGGTCCATGCCGTGGCGGGATCAATGCCCGAGGTCGGGGTCTACTTCAGCGTTTCGGCGCTGGTCCTGGCGCTGTTCTGGGTCCTGGCGGTGCGGTGCGTCTACGCCATGACCGGCAACCGTGTCTGGGACACGGTTCTCATGGCGGCCTCTCCACTCGTCGTGGTGCACGCCTTCACGAACTACGACACCCTCCCCATCGCCGCGGCGCTGGCCGCTATGCTCGCCGCGGCGCGGGGCAGGCCCGGCATCGCGGGCCTGCTCATCGGCCTCGGCGTCGCCCTTAAACTGTGGCCGCTATTCATGTTCGGGGCGTATCTGGTGCTGGCGGTTCGCACCCGGCGGTTCAAACCCTTCGTTGTCATGGTCGCCTCCGGGGCCGCGGCCTGGCTCGTGGTCAACCTGCCCATCATGCTGGCGTTCCCCGAAGGCTGGCGTGAGTTCTTCAGGTTGAACACCGAGCGCGGCTGGGAGTGGTCGACGATCTACGCGATCGCCGCCCGGAACACGCCCTGGAACGGTTGGGACGAACCCGGGACCGAACCGGTGATCCTGAATGCGGTGTCGCTCGCGTTCTTCCTCGTCGGGTGTCTCGCGATCGCCGTGCTCGGTGTGCTCACCAGACGCCAGCCTAGGGTCGCGGAGCTGGTGTTCCTCATCGTCGCTGTGTTCCTGCTGACCAACAAGGTGTGGAGCCCCCAGTACTCCCTGTGGCTGGTGCCCCTCGCGGTACTGGCGCTCCCCCGGTGGCGCCTCCTCATGGCCTGGGGGTTGGCTGAGGCCATGGTCTGGCCGGTGCTGATGTGGCACATGGCGGGCGACGACGCCAAGGGCGCCCCGTCGGAACTGCTGGATACGGTCCTGGTGATCCGGGGGGCGCTGCTCATCACGATCATCGTTCTGGTCGTGCTCCAGATGCTCGGCCGCCGCAGCGATCCGGTGCTGGAGGCCAACGGCGGCATGGATCCACTCGCGGGTGGCTTCCTCGTTCGACCCGGCTCCACGTACCGCGGCTTCATCGGCGAGATCCGCCCGGTCGGGGAAGAAGACGGCACCGACGAAAAACAGCGGCCGGTCGCGCCGCGCGGGGCGGACACGGTGTCGAGCGGTACCGGGGGAGCGTCCGGTCGTGGATAGCACAGCGGTCATCGTCACCATGGCGAGTGTCTTCGTCGGGTTCCTGCTCTTCGGCGGGTCGTACGCGAGCTTCAGCTACCGCCGCAGCCCGAAACTGACATGGACCCTTTTCACGTTCGCGATCTTCTTCATCACGGTCATTCCGACCGTCATCGCCGTGTTCTGGGCCACGCTGTTCGCCGGGTCCGGAGCCGGCTGAACCGGGACCGGGGGCCACGGGATCCGCGGAACGGGGGAACGTCGCTTCCGCTTCGGCTTCCGACTCTCCATCGGCCTGGTGTACGCTGGTGGGGTTGCTGACGCAACGAACCCTCCTGCCACACCACAAGGGTGTGGCCGATCCAAAACACTAGACCACAGGAGGTGATGAGGTCCGTGCGTCAATACGAACTCATGATCATTCTCGACCCCTCCCAGGACGAGCGCACTGTCGCCCCGTCCCTGGATAAGTTCCTCGAAGTCGTCCGCAAGGAAAACGGCACCGTGGAGAAGGTTGATATCTGGGGCAAGCGTCGCCTGCAGTACCCGATCAACAAGAAGGAAGAGGGCATCTACGCGGTCATCGAGCTCAACTGTGAGCCCGCTACCGTGCAGGAACTCGACCGTCTGCTGAACCTGAACGACAGCATCCTGCGCACCAAGGTGCTGCGGGCTGACCGTTAAGCAGGGACACTGGTAGGAAAACTCTTTCCCGCACGCAGTCCCACCACCAGTGGTGGGCGGTGAACCCCCCAGTACACGAGTCATAAAGGAAGGTCGTTCAAGGACATGGCACAGGGAGACACAAACATTACGGTGGTCGGCAACCTCGTCGCCGACCCGGAGCTCCGGTTCACCCCTTCGGGGGCGGCCGTCGCCAATTTCCGTATCGCCTCGACCCCCCGCCGTTTCGACGCTGAGTCGAAGCAGTGGGTCGACGGGGAGGCCCTGTTCCTGACCTGCAACGTCTGGCGCCAGGCCGCGGAGAATGTCGCGGAGTCCCTGAGCAAGGGGATGCGCGTCATCGTCACCGGTCGACTCCGTCAGCGCTCCTACGAAACCCGTGAGGGTGAGAAGCGCAGTGTCTTCGAGGTGGAGGTCGACGATGTCGGCCCCTCCCTGAAGTACGCGACGGCTCAGGTCGCGCGGACCCCCAGGGGCGGCGGCCAGGGCGGCGGAAACTTCGGTGGCGGCGGCAGCGGTGCCGGCGGCAACGCCGGCGGCGGAAACTACGGTGGCGGAAACGCCGGCGGTGGTTTCGGTGGCGGCCAGAGTACCGGCGGTTTCGGTGGCGGAAACGCCAACCGCGCCCCCGACAATGACCCGTGGAACAGCGCTCCGCAATCCGGCGGTTTCGGTGGTTCAACCGATGACGAGCCCCCGTTCTGACCTGAGGGTCCGTAGAACGTGGGTACGTCCCAGCATCAATCATCCACATAATTCCCGCTCCCCTGAACGCCGCACAGCTGGCGCCGGGTTCGGCGGGAAGCAGAACGAAAGGCAGGGATCATGAAGCTGATCCTCACCGCCGCCGTTGACAATCTCGGTGTCCCCGGGGACATCGTCGAGGTCAAGGCCGGCTACGGACGTAACTTCTTGCTTCCGCGTGGCTACGCCATCGTTGCGACCCGCAACGCGGAAAAGCAGATCGAGGACATCAAGCGCGCCCAGAAGGCCCGCGAGATCCGCGATACCGACCACGCTCGCGAGGTCAAGAACCAGCTCGAGCAGCTCACCGGCGTCTCCATCGCGGTGCGCACCTCTGACAAGGGCAAGCTCTTCGGCTCCGTCACCGCGGACGACATCGTCGACGCGGTGAAGAAGGCCGGCGGTCCCACCCTGGACAAGCACAACGTCAAGCTGGCCAAGGGAACGGTCAAGTCGACCGGCTCCTACCAGGTGGACGTGAAGCTGCACGGTGACGTCACCGCGCCGATCAACTTTGAGGTCGTCTCCGCCTAAGACAGGCGGTCAGACGGCGGCCGGTACACACCGTACCGACCCAACGACAACAGCAGCCACGGCCCCCGCACCTAGGCCCTCCGACACGTTCGACGTGTCCACGGGACAAGATGCGGGGGCCGTGGTCTTTCTGTCGTGCGGGCGACCACCACGACCGGTCGGGGCCCCGCGGGCGTCGTGTGGGAGTTGTCGACGGATGGGGTTCGGGTGGTGGGATATCGCGGTTGCGACCGCATGTGAATATTGTTCCCGAATTGTGGATAACTCCGGGTGCTGAACGTGCAACGCGACGCGCTGACCGGCGGTGATTCGTCTAACTCGTGGGGGGTGGCGGTGTCAAACCGGCTGGTTAGCGACGGTTATCCACGGCCCACGACCAGTTACCCACAGCCCATTTATGCGGTATGACCTGCGACTTCAGTTAAAGTTCAGCAAAATTTCGGGCGGTATTCCACAAGTTGTCCACAGGCGCGCCGGGAAATCCCCAGCCCAGAGATGAACTATCCCTAACTTTGTGCACAGCCCCTGTGGATAACTGACCTTCCCCGACCGGGGTACGGGCGCCCGGGACCCCCCGAAACTGAGGGGGCAGAGCGCTGTGAGCCGGTGTGACTTACCGGGGGCGGAGGGATTCCGTGGAGTGCCTCGAGATAGGTGTGTCGTTGGCGGTACTGTTGGCCCTGACGCTTGCCGGTCCGCCCGTTGCGGTACCGCGGGCGTCCAGCTTCCCGCAGCCGGTGTCCCGGCCCGGTGGCGGGGACCAGCGATCTTCTTCAGACAGTGAAAGGTGCACCTCAGTGACCTCCGGTTTAAGTGACACCAGCTTCGACGACGACTATGTACCCCCGGAAGCACCTCCGGAGGAGGACGGCGGTGGTTCGGACTTCGTCCGCTTCGACCGGCCACGGCGCGATCGCCCCGGATTCCGGTCCACCTCCGGTGAGGCCGCGGAGAAGAAGTTCGGTCGGGTACCGCCCCACCACCTGGAGGCCGAGCGGAGCGTGCTGGGTGCCATGCTGCTGTCCACCGGTGCGGTCACCGACATCGTCGAGGAGCTCACCCCGGAGGATTTCTACCGGCCCGCCCACCAGATCATCTACTCGGTGATCCTCGACCTTTTCAGTGAGCAGAAGGAGGTCGACCCGATCATCGTGTCCGGCCGCCTGGACCGGCAGGGTGATCTGGACCGGGTCGGAGGGGCACCCTATCTCCACACCCTGATCTCCTCCGTCCCGACGGCGGCGAACGCCCGCTACTACGCCGAGATCGTCGCTGAGAAGGCGCTGTTGCGCCGATTGGTCGATGCGGGCACGAGAGTGGTCCAACTGGGCTACGAGGGCACGGAGACCGCCGAGGCGGACACGGTGCTCGACCTCGCGCAGCAGGAGGTCTTCGCCATCGCGCAGCGCAAGACGACCACGGACTACGCGATCCTCTCCGATGTCCTGGAACCGACGATGGAGGAACTCGAGGCGCTGGCGACCCACGGTGGGTTGGCGGCAGGGATACCGACCGGGTTCGTCGACCTCGATGAACTGACGAACGGGCTTCACGGCGGTCAGATGATCATCGTCGCCGCCCGCCCCGGCGTCGGTAAGTCGACACTGGCGCTGGACTTCATGCGGTCCTGCTCGGTGAAGCACGGCAAGGCCTCTGTGATCTTCTCCCTCGAGATGTCGAAGTCGGAGATCGTCATGCGTCTGCTGTCCGCCGAGACGGAGATCAAGCTCACCGACATGCGGTCGGGCAAGATGACCACCGAGCAGTGGCAGCGCATCGCGGAACGGGTCGGCAAGATCGCCGATGCCCCCCTGTTCATCGACGACTCCGCCAATCTGACGATGATGGAGATCCGGTCCAAGGCCCGCCAGCTGAAGCAGAAGCACGACCTGCAGATGATCGTGGTGGACTATCTCCAGCTCATGAGCTCGGGGAAGAAGGTCGAGTCCCGCCAGCAGGAGGTCAGTGAATTCTCCCGTCAGCTGAAGCTGCTGGCCAAGGAACTCGACGTGCCCCTGGTGGCCATCTCCCAGCTGAACCGTGGCCCGGAGTCCCGGACCGACAAGAAGCCGCAGCTCGCGGACCTCCGCGAGTCGGGTTCGCTGGAGCAGGACGCCGACATGGTCATGCTGCTCTACCGGCCGGACTCCCAGGACAAGGAGGACCCGCGTGCGGGCGAGGCCGACATCATCATGGCCAAGCACCGTGGTGGCCCGATCGGAACCGTGGCCGTCGCCCACCAGCTGCACTACTCCCGTTTCCGGGATCTGGCCCGCGGAATGGGCTAGCGACGACCGGAAAAACGACGACGGCGGGGACGACACCCTCAGGTGCCGCCCCCGCCGTCGTCGCGCGGATGTCCGCCGGTCAGCGGAAGGTCCGGAGCCGGAGGGAGTTGGTGACGACGAACACCGAGGACAGAGCCATCGCCGCGCCGGCGAGCATCGGGTTGAGCCAACCCATCGCGGCGACCGGGATCAGGACGATGTTGTAGCCGAACGCCCAGAACAGGTTGCCGTGGATCGTCCGCAGCGTGGCACGGGACAACCGGATGGCATCGGCGACCCCGTCGAGCCCCTCCCGCATGAGGGTGATGTCCCCCGCCTCGATGGCGACGTCGGTACCGGTGCCCATCGAGAGTCCGAGGTCGGCCTGGGCGAGGGCTGCCGCGTCATTGACGCCGTCCCCGGCCATGGCGACGGTCCGCCCCTCGCCCTGCAGACGGCGGACCTCCTCGACCTTGCCTTCCGGCAGAACCCCGGCCAGCACATCGTCCGGGTCGATTCCGACCTCCCGGGCGACAGCTGCGGCGGCACCCCGGTTGTCACCGGTGAGCAGAACCGGGGTCAGCCCGAGTTCCTTCAGCGATGCTATCGCGGCCGAGGAGGTCTCCCGGATCCGGTCCCGGACGGTGAGGACGGCGGTGGGGTCACCGTCGACGTGGAGTACGACCGGCGTGGCGCCGTCGGACTGGGCGTCCGCGATGACGGAGGCGAGTTCCCGCGGAAGACCCTCCTCCGGACGCAGCACCGCGACCTGACGTCCTTCGACGACCGCGCTCACGCCACTACCGGCGTGCGCGGTGAAGCCGGAGAACTCCGGCAGCTCCCCCTCCCCCGCTGCCGCCGTCGCGGCGGCGACGATCGCGCGCCCGACGGGATGTTCACTGCCCTGTTCGACCGCGCCCGCCAGGCGCAGCGCCTCCCCGCGATCCGTCCCCGGGACGGTGGCGACGTCGGACAGCGCCATTTCTCCGGTTGTCACCGTTCCGGTCTTGTCCAGGACGATCGTGTCCACCCGGCGGGTCGACTCGAGCACTTCCGGCCCCTTGATCAGGAGCCCCATCTGGGCGCCGCGACCGGTTCCGACGAGAAGCGCGGTGGGTGTGGCGAGGCCGAGGGCGCAGGGGCAGGCGATGATGAGGACCGCCACCGCGGCTGTGAAGGCCCCGGCCGTGGTCGATCCCAGCAGCAGATGGGCGATCAGCGTCACCAGGGACACCACCATGACGACGGGGACGAAGACCTGCGATATCCGATCGACAAGCCGCTGGACCGGCGCCTTCCGGGACTGGGCTTCGGTGACCATGCGACCGATCCGAGCGAGCGTGGTTTCCCCGCCGACCCGGGATGCACGGACCACGAGCCGACCGGAGTTGTTCACCGTCGCACCCGTCACCGTGTCCCCCGGGGTGACGTCGACGGGTACCGACTCCCCCGTCAGCATCGACTCATCGACGGAACTCGTCCCCGAGACGATCACGCCGTCTGTGGCGACCGTCTCCCCCGGGCGGACGACGAACTCGTCACCCACGGAGAGTCGGTCGACCGGTATCCGCTGCTCCCTGCCGTCGACGAGGAGGGTGGCCTCCTTCGCCCCGAGGGTCAGCAGGGCACGCAGCGCCTGTGAGGAACGGCCCTTGGCGCGAGCCTCGAACCAGCGGCCGAGAAGCAGGAACACGATCACCATCGAGGCGGTGTCGAGGTAGATGTCGTGCAGTCCGGAACCGCTGTCCGCGAAGAGGTGGAAGTGCATCGTCATCCCCGGCCGTCCTGCGTCGCCGAGCGTCAGTGCCACGATCGACCACACCAGCGCCGCGGTGGTGCCCAGGCTGACCAGAGTGTCCATCGTGAACGCCCCGTGCCGCAGATTCGTGGCGGTGGCCCGGTGGAACGGCCACCCGCCCCAGAAGAACACCGGTCCGGTGAGCGCGAGCGCGACCCACTGCCAGTAGTCGAACTGGAGGGCGGGGACCATCGACAGCAGCATCACCGGTAGACCGCACACAGCGGACACGATCAGCCTGCGGCGTAGATCGGCGATCTCCTCCGCGCGGGCCTCGTCGGCGGTGTCCGGTGAATCCCCCGCAGGATCAGTGTCGTCGGTCCCGGAGCCGGCGGGGGCGATGACGCTCGCGCCGTAGCCCGTCTTCTCTACGACGGAAACCAGATCATCCGGAGTGAGGAGATCCGGATCGAAGTCGACGGACGCGGTCTCTGTGGCGAAATTCACGGTGGCGGTGACCCCGTCGAGACGGTTGAGTTTGCGCTCGACCCGGCCCGAACAGGAGGTGCACGTCATACCCGTGACCGTGAGATCGACGTGTTCGGTACCGGCTGTTGCGGTGGGACCGGTGGTTCCGGTCGGGTTGTTCATTGTTGCTCCTGTTCATGGGAACCGTTGATCCGGTTTCCGGAGAGGACGACGCCGCCCGGCCGTCGGTACAGCGACAGCGGGGCGGCGTGGTGAGTGGGAGATCCGCGCTGACCGGGTCAGTCGGCCACCTTGTAGCCGGCCTCCTCTATCGCCGTGGAAATGGCTTCGTCGGTGAATCCCTGGCCGGTGACCGTCACCACTCCCTTGTCGAGGTCGACGTCGACACCCTGGGTACCGGGAACCGTCGACACCTCCTCGATCACCGCATTGCTGCAGTGCTCGCAGGTCATACCTTCCACACGGTAATTCTTGGTCATTGTTCGTTCCGTCCTTTCGCGTCTCCGTCACATCCGTCCGATGGGTGCGGAGGGTTCGGCCCGATCGGCCCGCGTCCCTCCGGTACCGTGACGGTGCGGTGTCATCTATCCGCACAAACTACCCCAGCTCACCGGTTCCACCGCAAGAGGACGGGAATACCGTCCGGGATTTCGGTGTTGAGCGGGATGCACAGTTCCCAAACAGAGAATCCGGAGTGTTTATTCCATGGCCACGATTGATGTAACCGAAGCCACATTCGAAGAGACCGTCACCAAGGGCGGAATAGTCCTCGTCGATGTGTGGGCGTCCTGGTGCGGCCCCTGTGTCCGCTTCGCCCCCACCTTCGAGAAGGTCTCCGAGGCGCACCCTGAGGCTGTGTTCGCGAAACTGGACAGCGAAGCGAACCAGGGACTCGCTGCCGCACTGCAGATCCAGTCGATACCCACCCTGATGATCTTCCGCGACGGAATCCTCGTGTTCCGGGAATCCGGATCCATGTCGGCCGCGGCACTGGAGGATCTGTACACCCAGGTCAGTGAGCTGGACATGGATCAGGTCCGCAGTGAGATGGCGAAGGAACAGCAGTCCGAGTAGCGGCCCCCTTTCTTCTCCCCTCCCCCGGGGACGCGCAGGTACTCCCGGGGGGAGGGACTTTTCCGGTTCCGCTCCGTGAGTCGGCTGATGGGGGTGGTCGGCGCGGCTAGACTGGTGGCAGTACAGAAGCCGTTCAACGCGGCGCCGCCACGGTCCCCCGGAAGAGAGTCGACACAAGATCATGGCCAACACATTCGCGAAGGGATGGAAGTACCTCATGGCATCCCTGGACAAGAAGATCGAAGACAACGCCGACCCGAAGGTGCAGATCCAGCAGGCCGCCGCTGCCGCGAAGCAGCAACACGCGGACATCGCCAGTCATGCTGTGTCGGTGATCGGGACCCGCAGTCAGTTGGAGATGAAACTCAACAGGCTCCTCGCGGACAAGAACAATCTCGAGGATCAGGCACGCACCTCCCTGCGGGCCGCGGACGCCGCCACCGAGGCCGGGGAAACCGCCCGCGCCGCCGAACAGATGGCCGCCGCGGAGGTGCTGTCCACGCGACTGGTGGCGGTGGAGAACCAGATCGAGGAGACCACCGCGCTCCACGGTCGGGCGGTGGAAGCCGCGGAGCAGGCGGAGGCGCAGGTTCGGGAGTCCGAGGCGCGGCTCCGTGAGCAGCTGGACCAGATCGAGAAGCTGCGTGCCCAGGTGGATCAGACCGCGATGCGGGAGACCGTCAACGACGCCGCGGATCCGATGGACGGAATCGGCGACCCCGATTCCGCCGTCCCCACCCTGGACGCCGTCCGTGCCAAGATCGAGCGTCGCTATGCGGAGGCCCTGGGGTCCCAGGAACTGCTGGAGACCTCTGTCGCCGAGCGGATGACGGAGATCAGGGACACCGGCCTCGACATGAAGGCCGCGGCCCGCCTGGAGCAGATCCGGGCGGAGATGCGGAAACCCGAGATCACCGACGGATCCGGGGATTAGGCCCGGGAGATACACGGTGATCCGCCCCCGCCCCGACCAGGTCGGAACGGGGGCGGATCACGCTTCTCCAGCGATCGTCGGTCAGCGGCGGGAGATGTGTAGCAGAACACCCCGGATGCCGGAATGGAACCCGTCGCGCAGATTCACCCGCTGCGATTCGGTGAGGGTGTACTCGTGCAGTGTCTCGCAGGCGAACTGCAGGAGTGGGCGATCGATCTCGGGTGGAAGACCGCCACCGCACAGCTGATGGGCGTTGTTGCGCTGTTCTCCGGAGGCAGCGTTGTCGTACCACCAGCTCGCGTACTGCTGGCCGACGTCGAAGGGGGTCTGGGATCCGTCCGACGCCCAGACCTCGCTCGGCAACGGCACGTACCTGGACCGGAGTTTCCGCCGCGGAGCCATCATCGACGGGTTGGGGACCGGACGGGCCGGTTTCTCCGCGGCATCCTGCTGCGGAGGCTGAACCGGACGCCCGGTGCCGGGCTCCTCCGTCTGTCTCCGGTCCACGGCAGAGGCGTCGGAGGTGTGCTCCGCACCCGCCGGTGTCGGTGCCGCGGTCGCTCTGCGGAGATCGCCGGTTTCGGGGCTCTCCGCGGTGGCGGGCTCGCGGGGGGAATCGGCTCCGGCGTGTGTCGACGGCGACGCCGTCTGGCGCATCGCGGGCGCACCGGGACCGCGGTCCTCGGTGGGGGGTCCGGGCACGTCGACCTGGTTGTCACCCGATCCGTGGAGCTGTCCCTGCCTGATGGTGCCGGGGGTGGGGCCGGAACGGTGTTTCCCGGGATGCCCGGTGTGGTGATCGTCCGGAGTGTTCGTTTGCTCGGACGTCTGTGGGGTGGCTCCCCCCGGGTTCGGCACGCTGGTCGGCCCCGTTTCCTCGATGGGCTCGGCGTCACCGATCGGTTTGGTTCTCACCACCGGTGGGAGAGGCCCTTCGAGGACCTGGAGCTGCATGCATTCAGCGAAGTCCTCGCGGGGATCGAGGATCGTCGTGGAATCGCAGGCGTAGCGCAGCGCCGAGGACATGGAGTCCCAGCCGAATCCGTAGAGATGCACGCGGAGTCCGGCCGCGGTCGCCTCCTGCACTCCCGGCAGCATGTCGGCGTCGCCGGAGACGAGGACGATGTCGGAGCACTGGCCCCGGACCCCGGAGAGAACCATGTCGGCCACCAGCCGGGTGTCCACGGCCTTCTGGGTGCGGCGCTCACCCCACTCGATGAGCTGCCCCGCGCGGAGCTGCACGCCGTCGCATGTCCGGAGCGCGCGCTGGTAGCGGTGCGGGCCGGAATCGGGGATCCCGTCGTACCACATCTGTCGCTGGATGGGCTGGTCGAGTTGATTCCGGATCATCGTGCCGAGAACGGCGACGACCTCGGGTAGGTCTATCTCTAACTGGGCGCGTGCCCCCGTCTCCCATGAGTTGTAAAAGCTGGCGAGCAGGTAGGACGTATCGACGAATACTTGTGTGCGCTCAAGCATGGCTCCTAATTTCCGTTCATTGTCTTGCTAAATCCGTTTAGTCACTTGTGTCCAGCATGCCTGAAAGGGCCCGGTTACGTCGATATCCCGCGGCGAGGCCCCCGGGCGCTGCAGTTGTACGTTTCCATGTCCCGCCAGCACAGGCGGGGGATCTGTGCGTGGCCGGGCATCGATGGGCGCTGTGACTCACCCGTTCGGGGGGTGGTGGGGCGTGGGCTGTACCCCCGTATCTGTCCGGTTCCGACGGGCATTGCGGCCGCCTGGAATTGGTTGTATGGTTAGTTACACAAGTAACCAACCAACGAACCAACGATTCGCGATCCATCCGATGACGGAGAGTGGGCCATGGAGGAAACGACCCTGCCGCTGTTCCGGCAGATCGCCGCACTGGTCGAGGACTCAATCGTCGACGGCTCTCTCGTCGCCGGCGAACGGGCCCCGTCGACCAACGAACTCGCGGCGTTCCACAACATCAACCCTGCCACGGCCCGCAAGGGTCTCACCCTGCTCGTGGACACCGGGATACTCGAGAAACAGCGCGGAATCGGCATGTTCGTCACCGCCACAGCCAGGGAGACGATTCTCCGGCGCCGTCGGGAGGCGTTCGCGGCCGGTTTCCTGGCCCCGCTCATCGACGAGGCCGTCAAACTCGGGATGTCCCGGGAAGAGCTGCACACCCTCACCGACCAGGTCGCGGAAAGCCGAGGACTCTACTCATGAACCACAACGACAACACAGTCATCACAGTCATCAACGCGGACGACGTCACCATCGGATACGGGAAGACGCCCGTGCTCACCGGTCTGAGCGTCACCGTCCCGGACGGCGGTATCCACGCGCTCGTCGGACCCAACGGGTCCGGCAAGACCACGCTGCTGCGTTCCATCGCCGGCCAGCACGAGACGAACGGCGGCAGCCTCACGGTGTTCGACGCCCCGCCCTTCGACAACGCCGAGGTGATGGACCGGGTCGTGCTCATGGGCGCTGATGTGTCCCTACCGCGGACCTGGAAGGGGCGCAGGCTCCTGGAGATCGGGGAGGCACGCTGGGCCACCTTCGACATGGCGCGCGCCCTCGAGCTCGCCGAACTGTTCGATCTCGATCTGGACAAGAAGTACTCGGAGTACTCGACCGGTCAGAAGTCCATGCTCCAGGTCGTCATAGGGCTTGCGGCCCGCTGTCCCGTCACCCTCCTCGACGAACCCTATCTGGGGCTCGACATCGAGCGTCGCAGGGTGCTCTACACCGAGCTCCGGGCCGATGTGGAGCAGCATCCCCGAACGGTGATCCTCTCCACCCACCAGCTCGATGACGCAGCGGCCGTCATCGATTCCGTCATCGTCATCGGCTCACGCTCTCTGCTCTTCACCGCCGAGGTCGCCGACCTCAATGAGGGCGTGCTCTCCGCGACCGGGCCGGCGTTCCGCATCGATGCACTCGTCGAGGCGCTCGGGTCCACCGGGACGGTCCTCGCCCGCGAGAAACTCACCGGGCAGGAGCGGGTGATCCTCGACCTGCGGGGCGCCACCGCAGACGCCATCGACTCCCTGTGGACGAAGGCACGCGAACTCGGCGTCCGCGTCCAGGCCGCCGACCTCGAGGACGCCGTCACCGCCCTGGCGGGTGATGCCCGATGACTCCCCACGTGACCCCGGGCGGCGGTGTGGACCGCCGACTGATGCTGACACTCGGCGACTGGCGCCGCGCAGGACTCATCCTCGCCTTCATCCTCGCCGACTACGTGCTGCTCACCGGTGTGCTGATGATGTTCATCGAGGATGGCGGCCGATGGAACGTCCTCTACATCGGACTCGTCCTTCTCTCCGGTGCACTCGTGTGGCTGCACACCCCGGCCGACGGCTACCGGGCCATGAATCTCACCGGGGCGACCTGGAGAAGACACCACATCGTGCGCTCGGCGGTGTTCACCCTGAGCACCGCCCTCGTCGTGGCCCTCGTGGTCGT
Organism: Corynebacterium antarcticum; assembly: GCF_016595285.2. Classification (NCBI taxonomy): domain Bacteria; kingdom Bacillati; phylum Actinomycetota; class Actinomycetes; order Mycobacteriales; family Corynebacteriaceae; genus Corynebacterium; species Corynebacterium antarcticum. Next base: position 1,913 of record NZ_JAENIP020000002.1, on the reverse strand, counting down.
CGCACCCGGCTTTCTTCCCCCGCGCGCCCTCGTACCCGTCGGCGTCATTCTCGCCGCGGCGTTTCTCGTGCAGGTCTGGCGGGGACGGTCGATGCCGGAGTCCCGGTCCCGGGCCGACGACGGGAAACCGTGGTGGTTGACGGCGGACCTCGGGATGAGCCGTGGAACGCTGATCGGCTCCTCCCCCACGGCCCAGGTCATCCGCGACCCGGTCCTCCGCTTCACGGTGATGGTCTGGGTCGGGGTACTGGTCTACCTTCTGATGATCCGCCTCCTGCCGTGGGGCGCCGTCCGGGAGGCCGACGACCTGGCCTTCGTCACGATCATGGTGCTCTCCTTCTCCGGGAGCATGGCATCCCTGGCTCCCCTGGCCGCGAGGACATGGCGGGCGTACGGCTGGCCGCTACGTGACTTCGTCCGCGACTGGAACGTCACGACGCTGTTCAACCTCCCGGTGGCGCTCCTGGTCTGGACCGCCGCGTGGGCCGTGGCGTTCCGGGGAACGATCTCCTTCCACGAGGGGATCCCCGTTTTCCTCGCCGTCGGACTCCTCGCCGTCAGCGGGATGGTGCTCGCACCGTGGGCCATCGGGCGGAACGCCTGGTGGTACGCGAGCCTGGTGGCCGCGTACCCCGTCGCCTTCGCGACAGGCTCCACCGACGTCCGGGTCGTATCCGGAGCTCTGGCGACGCTCACGATCTGGACGCTCATCCTGCTGTTCGTGATCTCCCCGAGACTCGCCGGAACCACCGACCTCAGCGGGGCGACGTTCCATGAGCGGTTCTCCGGTAATCGACGATGGGGAAGGATGCGTTGACAGTGAGGACAATGGGTGGTTCATCAACCGCGATCCTCCGCCACGCGAACCCCTGGGTCCTGCCTGTCCTGGTGACCCTGGCCTCCGCCGCAGGTCTCTACGGGTACCTCTTCACGGAAGATTGGCCGCACGCGTGGACCGCGTGGGTCGCTGCGGCACTCGGTGCGGTTCTCCTGGCATCCGCCGGTGACGCGGACACCTACCGCGCCTTCAACCTCGACCACGCGACCTGGCGTCGGCATCATCTTCTCCGGGTGGGGATCTACACGGTCATCCTCTCCTCCTGCGCCCTGCTCAACTGGTTGCTGCGCGGCGAGGGCGTCGTCCTCGTGAGCGTCGTGTTCTGGGTGGTGGCCGCCATCATCCAGGTCCGCAACACGCGAACCTGGCCGGAGGCGTCCCGGACGGCGACGTCGAGGTCGGGAGATCCGGCGAACAGCGGTGGCGGCCCGCGCCGGGCGTGCCGGGCGATCATCGCCGGGAACGTTGTTCCGCGGGACCTCATCGGCTGGGGACTCACGGCTGTCGCCGCGGTCATCATCGGTCTCACAGACATCCGGGTGAACTGGATGATCCTTCCCCTGGTGACGGTCATGGCGGGTCTCACATCCGACGAACGACCGGACCGGTGGATGGCCTTCAACGGTCGCCGACGGACCTGGCTGCGGGAACGGACACGACTGGCGTTGCTCCATCCGGTCATGGCCGCGGCCGCGTCACTGCCGTCACTGCTGATCGTGAACCCGGATGACCATCTGCTCACCGGAATCTACCGGTGGATCGCGGTGGGATTCCTGATCGCCACCATCGACATCATCCTCCCCGTGCTCACCGTGTGGTGGGCGCCCTATCTCATCATCATCATGGGCCTGACGGGGATTCCGGTCTCGTTGCCCGCGGACACCTGTCCTGATCCGACCCTCTATCCCGTGGTCGGGGCGGGGTTCCTCATCGTCAACTACATCGTGGTCGACCGGTGGCTGGTCCGACGTTGGCGGTCGGGGTCGAGGGGGTTGGCGGATTGGTTGGGCATGAATACCGCCAGGGCAACCAACGCGGGGTGAGTGGCGGATGAACATCCCTAAAACTGCCGGTA